>CAWGNN010000011.1:0-557971 GCA_963824105.1 uncultured Actinomycetota bacterium | reverse complement strand
GCGCTCGTCGTACGTCGTCGGAGCCTCCTCCAACAGGATCGCGATCCGAATGGAGGGTGAGGCCCTGCCCCGGATCCGGGAGGGCAGCTGCCCAGCGAGGGGATCGTCCTCGGTGCGGTGCAGGTGCCCGCGAGCGGGCTAACCCTGATCTTCCTCAACGACCACCCGACCACCGGTGGCTATCCGGTGATCGCGGTCGCGGACCCGGCCTCGCTGGCGGTCTGCGCGCAGCTGAGGCCCGGCGACGAGGTCTCATTCCGTGTCGGAGCTGGGCTGACTCCCACCGGCGCAGGTCCGGGTCGTCCACGGCGAAGCTGCGGACCGGGCCCGGCCCGGTCTCGGCGGTCTCGAAGCGGACGGTGACCACCGAGCGCCCCGACCCCCAGACCCACCCGCGGCCGTGGTCGGTGTGGACCACGTCCATCCCCGGTAGCCAGAGCCCCCGGGCGCGGGCCAGCGGTGGGTCGGAGTGTCTTCGTCATCATCGGTCTCGGCGGCGTCCGGGTCCCAGAAGAGGTCCTCCTGCACCCAGTCCGAAAGGCCCGAGACGCCGACTCCGAGCAGGCGGACCCCGCCGGTGACGTCGAGGTCCGCGACGAGGGAACGGGCCAGGCGGACGATCGTCTCCGGGTCGTCGGTGGGCTCGGAGAGGGTTGATCCCCGAGTGACGGTGGTGAAGTCGTAGCGGCGCGCCTTGATCGTCACGGTGCGGCCGGACAGCGCCTGGTCACGTAGCCGGAGCGCGACGCGGCGAGCGTGACGGGCGATCTGGCGCTCGATCACCGCGGGGTCGGTGAGGTCGGTGTCGTAGGTGTCCTCCACGCTCACCGACTTGGTCTCCCGCGCCGGCTCCACCGGGCGGTCGTCCTCGGCTCGAGCCAGGTGGAACAACGCCGCACCGTGCGCCTCTCCCAGCAGCCGCACCAGCTCGTTCTCGGAGAGCTGGTTCAGCTCGGCGACGGTCTGGACCCCCGCCCGGCGCAGCCGCTCGGTCGTTGCCGGCCCGACTCCGGGGATCACGGCCACCGGCATGCGTGCGAGCACCCGGGCCTCGGATCCCGGCTCGATCACCGCCAGGCCGTCGGGTTTGTCGAGCTCGCTGGCAATCTTCGCCATCAGCTTGGAGGAGGCCAGACCGACCGAGCCGGTCAGCCCGCCGGTCACCTCATGGATCCGCTGGCGCAACGTGCGGGCGGCTTCGGTGACCGTCGGCAGCGAGAGGTCGGGAAGGCCGGCACCTCGCAGGTCCACGAAGGCCTCGTCCAGCGACAGTGGTTCGACGACGGGTGAGAGAGACCGCAGCTCGGCCATCACGGCCTCGCTGGTGGCACGGTAGGCCGCGAAGCGGCCGGTCAAGTAGGCCGCGTGCGGGCAGCGGCGCCGGGCCTCGGCGGTCGGCATCGCCGAGCGGATGCCGTACGTCCGGGCTTCGTACGAGGCGGTCGCCACCACGCCTCGGCCGCCGATGCCGCCGACGACCACCGGCTTGCCGCGCAGCGAAGGCTTGTCGCGCTGCTCCACTGAGGCGAAGAAGGCATCGAGGTCCAGGTGCAGGATGCTGGCCTCGGTGCGCACAGCCCGATCATCCCGCAGCCGTTGCCCCGCGTCCTCCCGGCGGCTTCCGGGTAGGCCGGTATTCGTCCCCAGAGGCGCCACCGTCGTGTCGCCGGCACCGATTCGCGGCGCCCGCACCGGACGTCCGTGGCTCCGGCGAAGGTCGGCCCATGACAACACCTCGCACTCTCACCGTCCGCACGCCCGAGGACGTTCTTGCTCTGGTCGTCTCCGTTCTCGGATTCCAACCCAGCGACTCCGTGGTCATGGTGACCAGGACCGCTGCCGCCTCCTTCCACGCTCGAGCCGACCTGCCGCTGGATCAGGAGGAAGTGCTCGCCCTCGCCGAGCACTTGGCCGAGGCCGCGACCGTGAACCAGGCACAGGAGGCGATCATCGTCACCTACTCCGGTGACCGGCACCTGTGCGACGCGATGACCGCCGCTCTGGCCGAGCAGCTGGGCACCCGCGGCATCGACGTCGATCTCGCTGTTCGCGAGCATGCGGGGCGCTGGTACCGAGCAGGAGACCCGTTCGGCGGCGAGGGCTTCGAGTACGACCTCACCGGCCATCCCTTCGTCCTGGAGTGCCGCTTCCTGGACCGGGAGATCTACCGCGACCGTGCCGAGCTGGCCTTGTCGCTGCGTGGGCCGACCGAGTTGGTCACCTCGACCGAGCGCGCGCTTGCGCAGGCAGTGCAGAGGGTGCTCGCGCAGGGTGCCGGCGGTGCCTCCGTGGATGGTTCCGACGAGCTCGGCTGGGCTCTGGAGCGGGTTGTCGGCGAGGATCGGCTCTCGCCGGACGAGATCGCCAGGCTCGCGCTCGATCTGGGCGTCCGGGAGATCCGCGACGGCTTGTGGCTGGCGATGGACCGAGCCACAGCGGCCGACTGGCGCCGGCGGCTCAAGGAGATCGTCCGGGCGACACCCGACGACCTGGTCGCGGAGCCCGCCGGGCTGCTCGCCTTCGCCTCCTGGTTGTCGGGGGATGGAGCTCTCGCCTGGTGCGCGGTGGATCTGGTTCGCACCGTCGAGCCCGACCACACGCTGGCGTCGTTGGTCGCCCAAGCCCTGGAGGCAGCCGTGCCCCCGAGCGCCTGGGACTCGCCGACTCTTGGAACGACAGGCCCACAGACAGTCTGATTACGCCCATACTGGGCCGATGGGTGAGGACATCGCCGATCAGGAGTTCACTGCTGCGGGCCGCGCCCGTTACCAGGAGAAGCTCGCGGCATGCATCCAGGCCCTCGACCGGATGCTGGTCGACCTGGCCTTCGACGAGTCGCCTGCCAAGTTCGGGCTGGAGATGGAGTTCTCTCTGGTCGACGAGACCGAACGACCGACCTTCACCAACTCGGAGGTATTGGAGGCGATCGCCGATCCGGAGTTCCAGACCGAGCTGGGTCGATTCAACATTGAGACCAACGTTTCCCCACAGCTGTTGTCGGGCAGCGGGCTGTCGAGGATGGAGGCTCAGCTCCAGCAGAGCCTGAATCAGGCGGAGGAGCGTGCCGCGTCGATCGGCTCGCACCTGGTCTCGGTCGGCATCCTCCCGACCTTGGGCGAGGAACACCTCGACGACAAGGCGATCAGCTCCAACCCCCGCTACCGCCTGTTGAGCGAGGAGCTGCGGCGGCTGCGTGGCGAGGAATTCCTCATCGAGATCGAGGGCCATGACCACCTGCGGATGTCGGCGGAGTCGATCATCCCGGAGGCCGCCTGCACCAGCACCCAGATCCATCTCCAGGTCACGCCGGGGGAGTTCGCGGCCTCCTGGAACGCCGCTCAGGCGGTGGCGGCGCTCCAGGTCGCGATCGGAGCCAACTCGCCGTACTTCGTGGGGAAGCGACTCTGGGCGGAGACCCGGATCCCTCTCTTCGAACAGGCCATCGACTCACGCAATGCCGAGAAGCGACACCGCGGAGACCTCGTCCGGGTGTGGTTCGGACACGACTGGATCGGGTCCGCCCAAGAGCTGTTCGACGAGAATCTCCGGTGCTTCGAGCCGATCCTCCCCGTCCTCTACGACGACGACCCGCTGGCCGAGCTGGATGCCGGACTGGTGCCGACCCTGCGGGAGATGCGGCTCCATAACGGGACCGTCTACCGCTGGAACCGTCCCGTCTACGACGTCACCAACGGGGTCCCACACCTGCGCATCGAGAACCGCTGCCTGCCGTCGGGGCCGACAGTGGTCGACACGATCGCCAATGCCGCGTTCTACGTGGGCCTCGTGAGGGCGTTCCGGGAGGACGAGTCGCCGGTGTGGGAGCAGGTCCCGTTCTCCGTGGCGCGGTCCAACTTCAGGGCTGCGGCTCTCTGGGGGGAGGATGCCGAGGTCTTCTGGCCGGAGTTCGGGCAGATCAAGGCGACCGACCTGATCCGATCCCATCTGCTGGCTCGCGCCGTCGACGGGTTGAGGTCGTGGGGAGTCGACGAGCCGGACATCGACCGTCTGACCGGGGTCATCGAGGGGCGCTGTGCCCCTCGGGCGACTGCGTCGGCCTGGTGGGTGGACCGGGTTGACGCCCAGACCGCTGCCGGCGACTCCCAGGAGACCGCGCTGCGCGCGGCAAATGCCGACTATCGCGAGCACATGCATGCCAACATCCCGGTCGCGGACTGGGATCGGGGCTGAGCGGGACAGTCACAGGCGCAGCCGAACCCATCGGCGGGCCGATCCCGACCTCGGGTCGAGCCATCCGGTGCGGGTGATCACATAAAGGGGGAGCGGGTCCCGGGCGAGCACCCCAGCGGCCATCGACGTCGCCGCGATCCAGCGGTTGTCCATCTCGTGGAGGTCGGGGACGCCGGGGCGAGTCACCCACCAGGCGAGACCGTCCCAGGCCTCCGCCGGGATCTGCTCGGCGAGCACGAGGGCGAGGTCGAGACTGAGCTGCGCGTCCGGCTCGCTCGGCACCTCGGCATCGACCCGGTCTCCGGCGAGCTCACCGAGGGAGAGTCGGACGGGGAACCGGCGCCGGTGCTCCCCGCGCCGGAACCTCCCGACCTCCAGGCGCAATGCGGCTTCGGTCGACATGGGCCCACTGTGCCCGACATGGATCGCCCGTCAAGGTGTCATCCACAGCCTTACCTGCGATAGCGTCCCCGTAAGGAAAGGAGTCAGAAGACGTGACAACGATCGTGGTGGGCTATGTGCCCAAGCCCGAGGGTGACGCTGCGCTGGCCAGGGCGATTGAAGAAGCCAAGCTGCGCAACGCGTCGCTGGTAGTGGTCAACTCCCACCGCGGGGGCGAGTCTTTCGACGACGAGGATGCGTCCGAGACCGCCGACAAGCTCGAGTCGGTCAGCGGCCGACTGAAGGCGGCGGGTGTCGAGTTCGAGGTGCGTCAGATGGTGCGCGGCAAGGACCCGGCCGAGGATCTCATCGGCATCGCCGTCGAGACACGCGCCGAGTTCATCGTCATCGGGCTGCGGCGCCGGACCCCCGTAGGCAAGCTCATCCTCGGCAGCAATGCACAGCGGATCCTGCTCGATGCCGAATGTCCGGTCCTGGCAGTCAAGTCCTCTGACTGAGATCTAGCGGAGTCGGTCAGGCCAGGGCGAAGTCCACGGCTGCTCGAGCGTGGAGCGCCGTGGTCGCGAAGACGGGAACCTCGACGTCATCCGGGCCGATCAACAGCTCGATCTCGGTGCATCCGAGGATCACGCCTTCGCAGCCTTCCTCCACGAGCCCCTCGATGATCCGACGGAGTTCGGCGCGCGACTCCTCGCGGATCTGGCCGACCACGAGCTCGCCGTAGATGATGTCGTCGACGATCAGGCGGTCAGGCTCCTCCGGCACCACCCCTTCGACGTACCCCCAGGCCAGCCGGCCGAGGTAGAAGTTCTCCTCCATGGTGAACCGCGTACCCAGCAGAGCCACGCGGCTGAGCCCTGCCGCCCGAACGGCCCCGGCGGTGACGTCGGCCAGGTGCAGCAGCGGGATGTCGATGGCCTCGCTGATCTCACCGGCGACCTTGTGCATCGTGTTGGTGCACAGGAGCAGGCACTCCGCCCCCGCTTTCTGCAGTGCGAGAGCTTCCTCGGCCAGGCGCTGCGCGGCCTCGTGCCAGTCACCGGTGCGCTGGAGGTGCTCAATGTCGTGGAAGTCGACCGACGCGAGGACACAGCGAGCGGAGTGCAGGCCGCCCAGTCGATCCCTCACCTCGCGGTTGATCAGTTCGTAGTAGAGGGCCGTGCTCTCCCAACTCATCCCCCCGAGCAGTCCGATCTTGCGCATGGGGCGATCCTAGGTGGGACGCCGGGCCGGATGTCCGTGCGTTGAGCGACACGCGGCGGGGCAGGTGTCGCGCGGCTTTGCGGACGTGCCACAATGTCACTCGCGTCTCTTGACGCCAACGGGCCCTTTTGCGCCCTCGATTCGCTTCATAGGAGAGGGAGTCCGTGTCACTGAGCAGGTCGAAGCAGGATCGACTTCTTGCCCTCCCCGGAATCTCCGCAACGGTCGGCGCGGCGCGTGCGACCGGCGAGATCACCGATGACCAACTGCGCGAGGCCGCCGTCGGGGCCGACCTGACGCCGGCTGAGATGCGCGATCTCTTGCGCCTGCTGACCGACCACGGGGTCGCCGTGTCGGTCTCCGGTGAAGGGGGCCGCCGCGCCGCCGCCGCCGCGAAGAAGACGGCCGCCAAGAGCCCGGCCAAGAAGGCTCCGGCGAAGAAGACCACGGCTGCCGCGACCAAGGCTCCGGCGAAGAAGGCTGCCGCGAAGAAGGCTCCGGCGAAGAAGGCTGCCGCGAAGAAGGCTCCGGCGAAGAGCACCTCGACGAAGGAAGCAACTGCGAGCGAGACGGAGAACAAGTCTCCCGCCAAGAAGACCGCGGCGAAGAAGACCGCGGCGAAGAAGACCGCAGCCAAGGAGTCGCCGGCTCCCGCGGCGGTTGAGGACGGGGCCGCCGAGGTGGTGATCGGGCCGGACGGCAAGAAGGTGCTGCCGGATATCCCGGACGATCAGTTCGAGAAGGACCTGGCCACCGACCCGTCGATCAAGGAGGACGAGGAGAAGGGCTACGTCATCTCCGCCTCCGACGAGGACGACGCCCCCGAGCAGCAGGTGACCGTGGCCGGCGCCACCGCGGACCCGGTCAAGGACTACCTCAAGCAGATCGGCAAGGTGCCGCTGCTGAACGCCGAGATGGAGGTCGAGCTCGCCAAGCGGATCGAGGCCGGCCTCTTCGGGGAGGAGAAGCTCAACAAGGGCACCAAGATCTCGCCGAAGATGACCGAAGAGCTGGAGTGGATCTCCCAGGACGGCGGTCGGGCCAAGAACCACCTCCTCGAGGCGAACCTGCGACTCGTGGTCTCGCTGGCCAAGCGCTACACAGGCCGCGGCATGCTGTTCCTCGATCTGATCCAGGAGGGCAACCTCGGTCTGATCCGTGCGGTCGAGAAGTTCGACTACACCAAGGGCTACAAGTTCTCCACGTACGCCACCTGGTGGATCCGGCAGGCGATCACTCGCGCGATGGCCGACCAGGCCCGCACCATCCGCATCCCCGTCCACATGGTCGAGGTGATCAACAAGCTCGCCCGCGTCCAGCGCCAGATGCTGCAGGACCTCGGCCGGGAGCCGACTCCGGAGGAGCTCGCCAAGGAGCTCGACATGACCCCCGAGAAGGTCATCGAGGTGCAGAAGTACGGCCGCGAGCCGATCTCCTTGCACACGCCCCTGGGTGAGGACGGCGACAGCGAGTTCGGTGACCTGATCGAGGACTCCGAGGCGATCGTCCCCGCGGACGCAGTCTCGTTCACCCTGCTCCAGGAGCAGCTTCACGCCGTGCTGGACACGCTGTCAGAACGCGAGGCGGGGGTGGTGTCGATGCGGTTCGGACTGACCGACGGCCAGCCCAAGACCCTCGACGAGATCGGCAAGGTCTACGGCGTGACCCGCGAGCGGATCCGCCAGATCGAGTCCAAGACCATGTCGAAGCTCCGGCACCCCTCGCGGTCGCAAGTGCTCCGTGACTACCTCGACTGAGGCCAAGCCGCCACGCAAGAGGCGATGGTTGCGGCGGACCCTCTGGAGCCTGTTCGGGCTCTTGGTGGTGCTGGTGGGAGCCGTGTTCGGCGCGCTGATCTTCTTCCACATTCCGTCGAACGCAGCCGGCATGGCGGCGGAGAGTGTCTGCTCCGCGGCCTACGTCGGGGGGCGCGACGCCTCGGTCAGCGACCTGCTCAACGCCGACGTCTACCCGGCCAGCCCCTTCCTCAAGGCGATCACGGCAAGCCGGAACGATGCCGATCACAGTGTGACCGCGCGGTTCCTGTGGATCTGGTCCCGCACGGCGACTCTTCAGTCGGGCCGTGGGTGCATCCTGGATCTGCCACCTGACCCGACGGCTGAGCCATACGCGGTGTCCGCCTCGACATCGCACTGGCCGGCCGGCGACGGAGTGACCGCCCCCAAGAGCGAGGATCTGAGCGCTCTGAACCGGGTTGTGCAGGGGGCTTTCGTCGGATCCGGCGACCCGAGCCTGGCCAACGCCCGCGGGGTCTCAGTGGTGCAGAACGGCAAGCTCCTCGTGCTCAAGGACGGGGAGGGGCTCGCCCCGGGGACCGCACTCCACGGGTGGTCGATGACCAAGTCGGTGGTCGCCATGCTGGCGATCAAGAAGTTCCACGAGGCGGGACTGGCACTCGACACCCCTGTGGTGGACGCATTTCCGAGCGGCACCGAGCCCCCGTGGGTCCAGTCTTGGCGCGGGGACGACCGTGCCAAGATCACCGTTGCCGACCTGCTCTACATGCGTGCGGGACTGGCGATCGACGAGAGCTACGACCCCACGGGGGACGTCGTGCAGATGCTCTACGGTGCGCACGACATGGCCGCTTGGAGCGCCGACCATCCCGTGGACCACGCGCCGGGAAGCTACTGGGAGTACCTCAGCTCCGACTACAACATCCTGTCGGCCGTGGTGCGGGCACAGTTCCCGTCCGACGCCGCGTACTGGGCCTACCCCCAAAAGGCGCTGTTCGACCCGCTGGGCATCCACTCGGCCGTACTGGAGACCGACACCTCGGGCAACTGGGTGGCGTCTTCCTACCTCTGGGCGAGCACCGGCGACTGGACGCGGCTGGGTGAGCTGATGCTCAACGGGGGCACGTGGCGCGGTGTGCAGGTACTGCCGGCCGCCTACGCAAAGATCACGTCCACGCCGGCGATGGCTGACGGCGAGGGTCACGGCTACGGCGCGGGAGTATGGCTCCCCGGCGCGCCCGTGGGAGGCGAGTGCAACGCCTACCCCGGGGTGCCCGCGGACACCCTCCTGATGGAGGGTCACTGGGGCCAGATGGTCGCCGCGATCCCGTCACGGCATGCCGTCATCACCCGGCTCGGGTGGACGTTCAACAGCGACCAGTTCGACGAGTGCCAGTTCATCTCCGACGTGGTCGCCGCCCTCCCCAAGTAGGACGGTCCCCGACGAGGGACGGAACGGGCCGAGGGCGGCATCGCTGAGATTCAGCTACCTCCAGCCTCCGTCAGCCGGTCGCCACCAGGGCCACCGATACGACGCACATCGCCAGACCCAATGCCTGGAGCCGGTGTACCCGCTCCCTCAGAAGGGCTACCGCGAGGATCACCGTCACGGCCGGATAGAGCGCGGACAGGACCCCAGCCACGGTGAGCAGCCCCGACTGGCTGGCCAGCATGAAGGACCCGGACGAGGCAGCACCTATCGCTCCGGCCGCCACGCCCCAGGAGGCCGCGCGAGTCCGGGGCAGCCAGGCCGACCGGGTCATCACTGCGAGCCCGAGGATCGTGAACAGCCCGACCGACTGCGACACGGCCAGGGGAGTCAGACCCGCACCGGAGGGGACCTGGCCGATCGCGACGAAGAAGACGCCGAAACCCAGTCCGGCGATCGCGCCGTCGAGCAGCGCACGGCCGGGGGACTCGCTCGGCTCCGCCTCGTCGGTGCCGGAGGCGACCAGCCACACACCGGGGAGCGCCACTGCGACTCCGAGCCACACCCAGGGGCCGGGACGCTCACCGGTCAGGACGCCCACGAGCACGGGAAGCAGGGCGGAGCCGACGGCCGATACCGGCGCGATGACGCCCATTCTCCCGGCCGCCAGCCCCCGGTAGAGGAAGCCGATGCCGACCCCGCTGCCGATGCCGGCCAGGACGCCCCACCACAGCGACGGTGCATCCGAGCCCCATCCGGTCAGGAGGGCCGCTACGCACGTGGCGAGAGCGGCCATGACTTGGCCGGCGACGGCGATGCTGAACCCGGGTGAGCGTCGTGATCCGAACCCGCCGAGGAAGTCCGAGGCGCCGTACCCGATGGCAGCGAGCAGGGCGAAGGCGACGGTCATGGCGGGAGTCGATCCTAGTTCAGGGCCCGGTCAGGGCATACAGAACGGGGTCCCGTGAATCGGGACCCCGTTCGCAGAGAGTGTGTGGGTCAGTCGGAGACGTTGGACGCGCTGGGGTGCAGCCGGTCGGTCTCATCGTGGACCTGCACGGCGATCGCCCGGAGCTTGTCTCCGTGCTCACGGGCGTGGTGAGCGCAGAAGAGGAGTTCACCGCCCCCGTCGAGCTCGACGCGAAGGTATGCCTGCGCGCCGCAACGGTCACAGCGGTCGGTCGCGGAAAACGCACTGGGTGCGACTGCGGTAGTCACGTGACCCTCCTTCCGAGGTTCCGAGGCTGGGCCGAAACCCTACCTCGGTTGGTTCTCGCCGGTGACAACGGGAACATCCAAGCATGTCTGCTGTAACGAAACGGTTTCGGTCCCGTTATGGGAGACCGCGTGTCGCGAAATCGGTATGGCCTTGTGACCATCGGGGTGACGATCGGGATGACCAACTAGGTGATCAGCGAGGTCGTCGGTGTTCTTCCTCCCCTATCGCTCAACACAGTGGCGACCCAAGAGATTCCTCCACTGCGATCTTATTCCGTTCCGCTCCCGCCCGTGGGCTTCTGGGCGGGGTAGCGGCGGGCGTGGCTCCCGGGCACGGTCGGGTGCGGCCGGATAGATTTGCCCTGTCCGCAGAGCAGAGAAGGAGTCCCGTGGCCGCCGGAGGGACCACCATCGACAGTACCTACAACGCCCAGCACCTCCTGGTCCTCGAGGGCCTCGAGGCGGTGCGCAAGCGACCCGGGATGTACATCGGCTCGACCGACACCCGGGGCCTCATGCACTGCTTGTGGGAGATCATCGACAATTCGGTCGATGAGGCGCTGGCGGGAGTGTGCACCTCGATCCTGGTCACCCTGCACAGTGACGGCTCGGCGTCGGTGCACGACAACGGGCGGGGAATCCCGGTGGACAAGGAGCCGAAGACGGGCCTGTCCGGGGTCGAGGTCGTCTTCACCAAGCTCCACGCAGGCGGCAAGTTCGGCGGCGGCTCCTACACCGCGACCGGCGGCCTCCACGGCGTCGGCTCCTCGGTGGTGAACGCCCTCTCGACCCGACTCGATGTGGAGGTCGACCGGAGCCCGGCCACCCAGTCCATGTCGTTCCATCGTGGTGTGCCGGGAGTCTTCGACGGAGACGGCCCGGAGGTCGGCTTCGAGCCCCGGTCCGGCCTGACCAAGGGCCGAAGGGTCGCCAAGACCGTCCACGGGACCCGAGTCCGCTTCTGGCCCGACCGCAAGGTCTTCACCAAGGACGCCCGGTTCGCCTTCGACGAGCTGCTCACCCGTGCCCGGCAGACGTCGTTCATCGTGCCCGGGCTCGAGTTGATGATCCGGGACGAGAGCGGGGCGGAGCCGCGCGAGGCCCGCTTCAAGCACGACGGCGGCATCTCGGAGTACTGCGACTTCCTGGCTGCCGACGAGCCGGTGAGCTCGGTGCGGCGTTTCCAGGGATCGGGCTCGTTCACCGAGACCGTGCCGGTCCTGGACGACAAGGGGCACATGACGCCGCAGGACGTCGAGCGTGACCTGGAGGTCGACGTGGCCGTGCGCTGGGGCGCCGGCTACGACACCGAGATCCGTTCGTACGTCAACGTGATCGCCACCCCCAAGGGCGGCACCCACGTCGCCGGCTTCGAAGCAGCCCTGACCAGGACCTTCAACGACGTGCTGCGGGCCACCAAGTCCCTCAAGGCGGCGGAGGCCGACGTGATCAAGGACGACGTCCTGGAGGGGCTCACCGCCGTGGTCACCGTCCGGCTCGCCGAGCCGCAGTTCGAGGGTCAGACCAAGGAGGTGCTGGGGACGCCTGAGGCTCGACGGATCGTGCGGACCGTCGTCGCCGGTGAGCTCAAGCGCTTTCTGACGTCGACCAAGCGCGCCGAGAAGGCGGAGGCGAAGCTGGTCCTGGAGAAGGTCGCCAACGCCTCCAGAGTGCGGATCGCGGCCCGCGCCCACCGAGAGACGCAGCGACGCAAGAGCGCCCTCGAGTCCAGTGCTCTGCCCGCGAAGCTGGCGGACTGCAGGGCTGCCGACAACGAGCACAGCGAGCTCTTCATCGTCGAGGGCGACTCGGCACTGGGCACCGCCAAGCTGGCACGCAACTCCGAGTTCCAGGCGCTGCTGCCGATCCGCGGGAAGATCCTCAACGTCCAGAAGGCCTCGGTCGGGGACATGCTGAAGAACGCCGAGTGCGCGGCGATCCTGCAGGTCGTCGGCGCCGGATCGGGGCGCACCTTCGACCTCGAGTCCGTCCGCTACGGCCGGATCATCTTCATGGCGGATGCGGACGCCGATGGTGCGCACATCCGGACCCTGCTGACCACGCTCTTCTTCCGCTACATGCCCGAGCTGCTGAAGGAGGGGAGAGTCTTCACCGCCGTTCCTCCGCTGCACCGGATCGAGGTGACCAACCCCAAGAAGGGGATGGACAAGTACCTCTACACCTACTCCGATGACCAGCTCCAGCGGAAGCTGGCGGAGCTGACCAAGAAGGGCGTGCGCTGGAAGGAGCCGATCCAGCGGTACAAGGGCCTCGGAGAGATGGACGCCGACCAGCTCGCGGAGACCACGATGGATCCCAGGCGCCGCACGTTGCGACGGATCACGCTGGACGACGCGGAGGCCGCTGCCGGGGTGTTCGAGCTGCTGATGGGCACCGAGGTCGCCCCCCGCAAGGAGTTCATTGTGGTCAACGGGGGTCACCTCAGTGAGACGGACCTGGACTTCTAGGCATGGGTGAGCAGCGCCTCCCGCACTGGGAGTCGGTGGCGGTTGTGATCGCCCACCCCGACGACGAGAGCTTCGGGCTGGGGGCGGTCATCGACTCCTTCGTCCGTGCTGGCGCCCGGGTGCGCGTCGTGTGTCTCACCCAGGGCGAGGCCTCGACGCTGGCTCCGTCCGATGGTCTCCTCTCAGCGGTGCGCGCAGCGGAGCTCGAGGACGCCGCCGAGGCGCTCGGGGTCGAGCGGGCCGACCTGCTGGGCTTCCCGGACGGCCGATTGGCCGACATCCCGGTCGAGGAGCTGCTCGGCGAGGTCATTGCCACCCTGGAGCCGGCCCAGGGCCTGCTGGCCTTCGACCCCAGCGGGGTGACCGGTCACCCCGACCACGTTCGTGCCACCGAGGTGGCCGTCGCCATCGCCCGTGGCTGGGGATGTGGACTTCTCGGGTGGACGATCCCCCGAGACGTGGCCGAGGCGCTGCGGAGGGAGACTCAGGCGGGGTTCGTGGGTCACGCGGCCGGGGAGATCGACATCACCCTGCGGGTCGAGCGGGACGTCCAGCGCAGGGCCATCGAGGCCCATCGGAGCCAGGCGGTGCCGGGCTCGGCGCTGTGGCGGCGGCTGGAGCTGCTCGGTGAGCGCGAGCACCTCAGGTGGATCGTCGGACCGGACGGGCGACCTCCGGCCGGCCCGATGTGATCAGACCAGCTGGGTGAGCAGCCCGGTGTCGACGTCGTAGAGGAACCCGCCCACCTCCGTTGTGCTGGGGATGAGGGGATGCGTCTGAACCTTGCGGACGTCCTCGATCAGCGCGGCCCTCTGGTCGGCGACCACGCCGAACGACTGCCACGTCGCATCCGCCCCGGCGGAGGAGCCGATCAGTGCCCGCAGCTCGCTCTCGGTGTACTTGTTCATCGCGCACTTGGTGTGCGGCACCACCATCACGCGATTCACGCGCAGAAGGTGTACGCCGAGCACGAGGGCCTCGAGCGCCTGCGGGGTCACTCTGCCGCCGGGGTTGCGGAAGATCTTGGCGTCGCCCGCGCCGAGCCCCAGCATCGCCAGGGGATCGATGCGTGAGTCCATGCAGGTGACTACCGCGATCCCGGCGTGCGCCACCCCGTCGAATCCCCCCTGGTCGAAGGTCTCGGCGTACTTCTGATTTGCCTTGAGAATGTCGTCGAAGTCACCCATGGGCCCAAACCTATGGGGCCGGGAGGAATCGGGCACGTAGCGGTGCCATCGACACGAGAGCCTTCCCACAGGACTCGGCCCGGGCGGCTCCGTCGTCGTGGACGCGGACATCGACCGTCCAAGTCCGCCCGTCGACGTGGCGCACCAGGAGCGCGCCTGCCACCTCGGGGTGCTCAACCGCATCGACTCCCACGATGGCGTCGAGTCGGTCCTCGCCGATCGCCTGCCGTACGGCGATCTCCGCCACCTGCTCGCGTGGCCCCCAGGTCGAGCGCCCGCGCAGCGTCTCGATCGGGGTGCGCCCGCGGGCGAGTGACTCGATCAGTCCGGGAACCTCACCGGCCGTGAGACGGCCGTGCACCTGTCCTGTGGGCAGGAGCACCCCGGTGGCGGAGAACCGATGGCCGGACAGGTGGGTCGTCTCCCAGACCCGGCCCGGGAGGAGCTCGGCCGCTGCCGCAGCAACCTCGCGACCATCGATCGCGCAGCAGCGGTCACGGGAGCCGTTGGTGCACACGAGCAGCGCGGGGAGGTCGGTCGGGAGCAGGCTCGGCAGAGACCTGGCGACCGCCTCCCGGTCTCCGGTGGAGATCGCCGGCCAGTCCAACGCGAGAAGCTCGCGGGGATGGGAGATCTCGCCCTCCAGCAACCAACTCCGCCCCGGTGAGGTGTGCGCGACGAGGACCCTACGGGGGCCACCGACGTCAGCGTGTCTGCCTGGCCGCCGGATCAGCACGGGACGCAGACCGTGAGCGGCGCATCCGGCCTGCAGGCCGGCTCCGATCTCGGGGTGCAGGTGGCTCGAGGTGAGTGCCTTGGCTCCCCAGGGGCCGGCCTGCTCGACCGCCACCCAGCCCCTCGCCTGGGGTGCCGTCCCCGCCATCGGCTCGCCTGCCAGCGCGGAGCCGACGCTGCAGCGCAGCTCGCTCACGGTTGCGCCCGGCGGGGACGGCGGAAGACGAGCAGGGCCACGATGCCCGCCGCCGCGCTGCTGATGGCTGCCCCGCGGAAGACCGTCTCCAGCTGAACCAGGCCGGACTGCCGGAGCAGCGTGGTGTAGGCCGAGCACGTGGTGGCGCTGGGACACACCTGGTCGACCGATGGCAGACCGTCGAGCACCCCGTAGTACCGGTGCAGCGCCAGGGTGGTGAGCACGCTGATGCCGACCAGCATGCCGACCATGCGGGCCACGACCACCAGGGCACTGGCAACGCCGTGCTGCTCGGGCGCGGTGGCCGCGAGGAGAGCGGCGTTCACCGGCGCGAGCACCAGACCGAAGCCGAGCCCTCCCAGGACCAGCGGCACCGTGGCCGTCCAGTGGGCCAACGACTCCAGCCCCCACCCCGCCATCACCCAGAACGAGACCACGGCGAGCGCGGCCCCGACGAAGGTGACCGGTCCGGCCGACCACCGGTCCGTGAGCTTCCCACCGAGCACCGCCCCCACCGGCACGGCAACGAGGAAACGGACGAGCACCAGGGCTGCCTGCAGCTGCGAGTCGGGGTAGATCGTTATCCGGGCGAAGACCGGGATGTCGACGAGGGCGGCGATGAGCGCGCTCCCGATGAGGAAGGCCACCACGAGAGCACCCCACGCGGGGGCGGGCCGCAACAGGCCGAGCGGCACGATCGGATGTCGCGCTCGTGTGGTGTAGGCGACGAACGCCGCGAGCAGGACGGCGGAGCCCGTGAGATACCAGCCGCCGTGCGCCGCGATCAGCTGGCTCTCCGGGTCGGCCGAGGCGAAGGTCACGATGATCCCGGCGAGCGCGCCGGCGAGCAGCAGCGAGCCGACCGGGTCCGCGGCTGTGGCGGTGGTCCACCAGGCGCGGACCGGCACCAGGGGCCGGCGTGAGGCCAGCCCCTGACCGACGAGAGCGAGGACGCCGAGGATCAGGAGGAGAGCCAGGGGAGTACTCCAGATGGAGCCGCCGACCAGCGGTGCGTACAGCAGCCCTCCGGTGAGGTCGTCTCGCAGTCCCTGTGGTGGAAACAGCAGCAGCCATGTCGTGGCGGCGACGAAGACCGCCAGGAGGGCTCCCGGCCACGACGGACGCCCGGGGCGTGGACCGACTCGGAACCGGGTCATCGCTGCGGCGATGACCACCGCCACGATGACGTTGATCCAGAAGATCCCCCGCCAGCTCCACAGCGCGATGACCACTGCGCCCCACAGCGGTCCGATGACGCTCCCGATCTCCTGGACGGCCCCGACCACTCCCAGCGGCACCGCGCGGCGCTCCTCCGGGTAGACGTCGGCCACCAGGGCCAGGGTGGCGGGCACCAGACCGCCGGCGCCGACGCCCTGGACGAGCCGGCCGAGCACCATGGAGGTGAGGTCGTACGAGGCGGTGGTCAGCAGCGACCCGAGGGCGAAGATCATCAGGGACCCGATGAGCACCGGCACGCGTCCGCGGACATCGGCGATGCGGCCGATCAACGGGAGCACCGCCACATACCCGAGCAGGAAGCCGGAGATGATGGGCGTCGCTCGCTGCAGGGCGTCGATCGGCATGCCGATCCCGGCCATCATGTCCGGCAGCGCGAGCACCACGACATAGGTGTCAGCGGCGGCGAAGGCGACCGCCAGCGACGCGAGCGGCACCAGGGTCCGCGCCCGGTTCACGGCGCGGAGATCGTCTTCTGCACGTCGTAGCTGGTGACGTCGATCTCGTAGGTCATGGAGTCGGACCCCTTGTAAAAGGGTCCGGTGACCCACATCGCGGTCATGGTGCCGCTGGAATCGACACGCGCCCGCACGTCGAACGTCTCGGACGCGTCCGCGGTGGGAAGCAGATCGGTCACGAGCTTGCCCGAGACCGTGCCGGAGAACTCCGTCAGCACGTCGGAGCCGTCGCGCACCTGCTTGCTCGTGTGGGGACCGTCGGCGACGGAGTTGAGCCAGGCGGGGACTCCGTGGTCGGGGTTGAGGAACTGGGCCGGGTCGGGTGCGCCGTACTTGCTGGGGTCGATCGGTACGTAGTCGGTGGTGAACGGGAGGACCGCGTAGACCTTGTTGTCCACCGCGACGACCTTGACGGTCACGGGCAGTGAGTTGATCAGGACACCGATCTGGCCCTCGAACGCGGGCGCGCTGGTGGCGGTCCCGGTCGCGCTGTTCATGGCGTTGATCCCCGTCGGCGGCTGGCCGGTGAGGGTCAGCTCCACTCCGGAGGTGCTGTCGAGCTTCTGAGCTGCCTGCTTGAGGGCCGCCTCGGCGTCCGCCGGGCTCGGTGAGCTCGAGCACCCGGTGGTGACGGCAATGACGGCCACGGCGACCAGAGCCAGGCGCTTCATGAGGTCACTCTGTCACGGACGGGCCCAGCCACTGCAGCGATGGGCTGGGCCGCCGGGGTGCCCGAGCCGTCCCGCCGCGGGTCGGCGTCGGGGAGGTCGACCGGCGACCCGCTGGCCGCTGCCGCCCGCGCCGGCCCGTTGCCCACCCAGGCGAAGACGAGGGTGTCCTCGCCCTTGAGGAATCGATGGCATCGGACACCGCTGGTGGCCCGGCCCTTGCTGGGGTAGGTGGAGAACGGAGTCACCTTGACGGTGCCCGCGTCGGTCCCGGCCAGGGCGGCACCTGAGCCCGCCACCGTCACGACGCACGCCTCGCTTCCGGGCGCGAAGGCCTCGAACGAGACCACCTGCTGGCCCGGCGACAGCTTGATCCCGGCGATCCCCGATCCGCCGCGGCCCTGGGGCCGGACCCCCGACGCGGGGAAGTGCAGCAACTGGGCGTCGGAGGTGATGAAGCACAGCTCCTCGTCCCCGCTGTCCAGCTCGACGGCACCGACCACCTCGTCGCCGTCGGCGAGCTTGATGATCTCCCAGACGTCCTTGGACAGGACTTCGGGATTGGTGCGCTTCACCACACCCTGGCGGGTGCCGAGGGCGAGGCCGGGGCCCTCGCTGGCCAGACTGACCAGGCAGAGCACCCGCTCACCGGGCTCCAGCGAGACGAACTCGCTGATCGGGGCCCCTCCGCGCAGGTGGGGTGAGGTGGCCGTGGACGGCAGGGCCGGGAGGTCCACCACGTCCAAGCGGACCATCCGGCCCCGGTTGGTCACCGCGGCGACCTGGGCCCGGGCCGTCGTGGACACGGCCGACACGATCACGTCGTGCTTGGACCGGTTGCCTCCGGTGCTGGGCGGCTGGGCGTCGGAGCTGCGGGCCAGGAGACCCGCCGAGGACAGATAGACCAGGCACGGCTCGTCGGCGACCTCGAGGGGGGCGGCCGCGGTTGCGGTCTGGCCGGCCGACTCGAGGAGGACGGTTCGCCGCGGGGTGCCGTGTGCCTTGGCAACGTCGGCGAGCTCGTCTGCGACCACCTGGCGCAGTCTCGACTCGTCCTCGAGGATCGCGTCGAGCTCGGCGATCGTCGTCGCCAGCTCGCTCTGCTCGCTCTCCAGCTCGATGCGGGAGAACTTGGTGAGACGGCGCAGCGGCATGTCGAGGATGTAGTTCGCCTGGACCTCGGACAGGTCGAAGATATCCATCAGCCGGGCCCGTGCCTGCGAGGCGTCATCGCTGGTGCGGATCACCTGGATGACCTCGTCGATGTCCACGATCGCGATGAGCAGACCCTCGACCAGGTGCAGCCGATCGGCCGCCTTCGTCCTGCGGAAGGCCGACCGGCGGCGCACCACGTCGAGCCGGTGGGCGAGGTAAACCTCGAGCATCTCCTTGAGCCCGAGGGTGCGCGGCTGGCCGTCGACCAGGGCAACCGCGTTGATCCCGAACGAGTCCTCCATCGGAGTGAGCTTGTAGAGCTGCTCCAGGATCGTCTCTGGGACGAAGCCGTTCTTCACCTCGATGACCAGGCGCAGGCCCTTCTGCCGGTCGGTGAGGTCCTTGATGTCGCTGATGCCCTGCAGCTTCTTGGCCTGGACCAGCTGCTTGATCTTCTCGATGACTCGCTCGGGTCCCACGCCGTACGGGAGCTCGGTGACCACGATGCCGCGCCGCCGCGGGGTGACGCTCTCCACCCGGGCGGTCGCGCGCATGCGGAACGTGCCGCGCCCGGTCTCGTAGGCGTCGCGGATCCCGTCCAGACCGACGATCTTGCCGCCGGTCGGGAGATCCGGCCCGGGGATGAAGCGCATCAGGCCGTCCACGTCGGTCGCGGGGTGGTTGAGCAGGTGGCGCAGCGCCTGCACGACCTCGACCAGGTTGTGCGGAGGGATGTTGGTCGCCATGCCGACGGCGATGCCCGTCGTGCCGTTGACGATGAGGTTCGGGATCGCCGACGGCAGCACCGACGGCTCCAGCTCTCGGCTGTCGTAGTTGGCCTTGAAGTCGACGGTGTCCTCGTCGATGGACTCGGTCATCGGGACCGAGCCGGGGGCCATCCGGCACTCGGTGTAGCGCATCGCGGCAGGCGGGTCATCGGGCGAGCCGAAGTTCCCGTGTCCGTCGATGAGGGGGAGGCGCAGCGACCACGGCTGGACCATCCGGACCAGCGCGTCGTAGATCGCACTGTCGCCGTGCGGGTGCAGACGACCCATCACCTCGCCGACGACGCGGGCACTCTTGACGTGACCGCGGTCGGGGCGCAGCCCCATGTCGGCCATCGTGTAGAGGATCCGGCGCTGGACCGGCTTGAGCCCGTCGCGTGCGTCGGGGAGGGCCCGGCTGTAGATCACCGAGTAGGCGTACTCGAGGAAGCTGCTGCGCATCTCCTCGCCGACGTCGATGTCGACGATGTGCTCCTCGAAGTCATCGGGAACCGGGGTACTGGGGGGACGACGTGCCATGGTGCAGATTCTCCATCGACGGGGCAGCCGCACCGGGAGGGGCGCGCCGCCGGGGAGCCCATCGCGCTAGATTTCGACCGTGGCAGCGCCGGAATCTCTCTTCCCCCGATACTGGGAGGCCGACGTCCTCCTCCGGGACGGGCAGGCGACCCATATCCGGCCGATCCGTCCCGAGGACGGAGACCTGCTGCGCGCCTTCTACTCCAGGGTCAGCGACGAGTCGAAGTACTTCCGCTTCTTCTCCCCGATGCCGACGCTGTCGGACAAGGACGTCGAGCGGTTCACCCACGTGGACTATCGCTCTCGGGTCGCATTCGTCCTGACCGTGGCCGAGCAGATCATCGCGGTGGGCCGCTACGAGCGGGTTCCGGAGAAGCTCGAGCATCCCGAGGCCGAGGTGGCGTTCCTCGTCGAGGACCGGCATCAGGGGCGCGGGTGCGGCCAGATGTTGCTGGAGCACCTGGCGCAGGCGGGTCGGGAGAACGGCATCGAGCGCTTCACCGCAGTGGTGCTTCCCGAGAACGTCAAGATGATCCAGGTCTTCCGGGACGCGGGCTACCAAGTGGCCCGTGCCTTCGACGACGGGGTCATGAGCCTCGAGTTCCCCATCGACCTCACCGCGACCTCCGTCTCGGTGATGGCGGCCCGGGAGCATCGGGCGGAGGCGGCGTCAGTCGACCTCTTCTTCAAGGCCCACAGCGTCGCCGTGGTCGGCGCCAGCCGGCACCGGGACACGGTGGGCAGCACCCTGGTCCGCAACCTCGTGACGGGCGACTTCCAGGGCCGCCTCTACGTGGTCAACCCGGCGGCCGAGTCGGTCGCAGGGATGCCCGCCTATGCCGCGGTCTCCGACATCCCCGACCCCGTCGACATCGCCATCGTGGCCGTGCCCGCCGACGCGGTCGCCGATGTGGCGATCGACTGCGCCAACAAGGGAGTGCACGGGATCGTCGTGGTCTCCGCCGGGTTCGCCGAGACCGGTGACGAGGGCAGGCGTCGCCAGCGAAGGATCGTCTCGTTGGCCCGCGGCTACGGCCTGCGGATGATCGGGCCGAACGCGCTCGGCATCATCAACACCGCCGCCGACGTCTCGCTCAACGCCTCCCTGGCCACTGTCATGCCGCCGCGAGGCCGGGCCGGCTTCTTCTGCCAGTCCGGTGCCCTGGGTGTCGCCATCCTGGAGAACGTCACCCGACGCGGCCTCGGCCTGTCCACCTTCGTGTCGGCGGGGAACCGTGCCGACGTCTCCGGCAACGACGTGCTGCAGTACTGGGAGGAGGACGACGCCACCGAGGTCGTGCTGCTCTACCTGGAGAGCATCGGCAACCCGCGGAAGTTCTCCCGGATCGCCCGTCGGGTCTCCCGCCGCAAGCCGGTGATCGCGGTCAAGTCGGGCCGAGCCACCCAGGGTGTGCCGATGGGGCATGCCGTCCGCGCCAGCCTGGTCGGGCAGGCGACGGTGGACGCGATGTTCCGCCAGGCCGGCGTTATCCAGGTTGACACCCTCGACGAGATGTTCGACGTCGCCCAGCTGGTGGCCCACCAGCCGCTGCCGGGAGGACCGAGGGTGGCGATCGTCGGGAACTCCGACGCTCTCGGTCTGCTGGCCGCCGACGCGGCCGCCGCGGCCGGCCTCGAGGTCCGATCACCTGTCGCGCTCGGTGCGAACGCATCCGGCGGCGACTTCGAGACCGCGTTGGCCGCCGCGATCGACGACCCTGCGGTGGATGCCGTCCTCGCCGTCTACATCCCCCCGATCAACACGTCGGGAGCGGAGGTCGCCAACGTCCTCGCCGCGGTCGGGCAGCGGTCCGAGAAGCCGGTCCTGTCGACCTTCCTCGCCGCCCAGGGCCTGCCCGAGCTCCTTCGCGTCCCCGATGCCGCGGGCAGCACGGCAGGACGGGGATCCGTTCCTTCATACGGGTCCCCGGAGGCCGCGGTCCGTGCCCTGGCCCGCGCGGTCGGCTATGCCCAGTGGCTGGACCGGCCCGAGGCCGAGCCTCCCGGGGACCTCGAGGTGCGCGACAGTGCCGCACGGGCCGCCATCTCGCGCGTCCTCGCCGAGGACCCCGAGGGGCGTGCCCTCACCGACCAGGAGACCGCGGAGATCCTCGAGTGCTTCGGCATCGATTCCTGGCCGCGCATCCCGGTCGCCTCATTGGACGACGCCATCGCGGCGGGGGAGAAGCTGGGCTGGGACGTGGTGCTGAAGGCCACCGCGGACCGCTATCGCCAGCGGCCGGATCTGGCACACGTATGGCGCAACATCGACGACGCCGACGAGATGGCTCAGGCCTGGAACGACCTGATCCCCCTGATCCACGATCCCTCCGCCGGATACGTCGTGCAGAAGAACGCCCCCGCGGGCGTCCCCGTGTCGATCAGTGCGATCGAGGACCCGTTGTTCGGTCCGGTCGTCTCGGTAGGGGTCTCCGGACCGACCTCCGAACTGCTCGGCGACCAGGCCTTCCGCATCCCGCCCTTCTCCCGTGAAGAGGCTCGATCGATGATCGGGGAGCTCAAGGCGGCACCGCTTCTCACCGGCTACCGGGGGAGTCAGCCGGTCGACATCGACTCGCTCGCGGACCTGCTCCTGCGCGTGGCACAACTCAAGAACGACCTCCCGCAGGTGGCCGAGATCGACCTTCCCCTGGTCCACGCCGGTGACGACGGCGCGATCGTGCTCACCGCGACCGGCCGCGTCGTCCCTGCCGTCCACGCGCGCTCCGACTGGTACGTCCGCCGCCTCAGCCAACCGCTCGGCGACACCCTCCTCGAGTAGTCGACCCGGTGGCCGAGTGACCCTCACAGGGGGCGTCCCGATCCTCGAGGACCATCCGGATCAGCCGATGAGTGGAAGCGGCGAAACCGCCAGTTCCCGCCTGCCGGCGACCCAGCTGTGCCGGGCGTACTCTCTCAGCATGATCGAAGGGGGGCGTCGACGTCCGGGCTCATTCTGCGGTTGCAGCGTGCGTGTGCATGACTGTGGCCGGGTGTACCCAGGTCAGCCCTGCGGGCAGCAACCTCTCTAGCCAGACTTCCTCTACGTCCATCTCGACGCCCAGCAGCACGACCACTTCCCCGCCGAGTCAGGGGGAAGTGACCGGATCGCTGGAATACGTGGGCGGCCCCGCGATCGCAAACCAGCCCCTCAAGGGAGGCTGGGTCAAGTTCGACGGCCCGATCTCAACCACGATCACGGTCGATCATCGTGGACACTTCCAGGTCGCTCTGCCCGCAGGCACCTATCGCGTGACCGGGGGACCCCATGGCAGCCGCTACTGCGCGCTACTGGCCTCGGTCAGCGTGGACGTCGGCCAATCGCAGGAGATCTCCTTGAAGTGCCACATCTACTAGTCGCCCAAGCGCTGACGACATCCGAGACCAACATCCGCACATGCCTGCGGGCTCAGGCGGTTAGCGTGCGCGGATCTGCCGATGAGCGGTAGGTCAGGTCGTGTGGCCGCGCAGTTCCGCGCCGCCACCCACGGCGCGTCTCGTCTGTCGAGGCGCGTGTCTCACGCTCCGGGCGACTCGCGGCCCTGCCAGGTGGTCAGGCATGCGCGGTTGCCCTGCGGGTCGGCGAGCACCCAGAACGCCGGCGCGGCGGTGTCGTCGACTAGCTCGCCGCCGGCCTCGATCGCGGCGGCGATGCGGTCCTCGACCACCTCGGGCGGGATGCGCAGGTCGAGGTGCCAGCGCTGCCGCGGGACGTCGTGGGCTTCGGTGGGCTGGAACCAGATCGTTGCCCGACGCCCGGTGGCGTCGCGGATCTGGATCTCCCCCCAGGCCTCGACCGTGTCGTAGTCGAGCAGGGCCGCCCAGAACGGCCGGATCTCTGCCTCGTCGGCCGAATCGAGGCCGAGTTCGAGCACGCTGGTGCGCTCCGGGTGCGGAGTGGCCCCGGCGGCCAGGGCCAGCTCGCTGATCGTCTGGGCCAGCACCACGTCGCGCGAGGTCACCCCACCGACGTCGTGACTGCTCAGCCGGACGTCGAGCCGCCCGTAGGCCAGGTCGAGGTCGGGATGGTGGTCCATCTCCTCGGCAGCCAGCGCGATTGCGTCGACGAGCTTGACCGCGGTGACGAAGTCGCCGGTGTCGAAGCTGGCGTGCAGTCGGTCGATCAGCATCCGCCAGTCGGTCAGCTGTTCGCTGACCAACTCCAACTCCGTCAGCGTGCGCTTCGGGTCGGGCGGGGTCTCGGTCTCGTAGCTCACTCACGTCACCTTCTGTGGTGAGGGTTCGGGCGATTGCATGGCTTTGACCATAGCTGCGGTACGGCAGGCATCGGATCGTTGCCGGATCAGAAACATCCGCTCACTGGGCGAAGGCCTGCTCATGCCGCGTCGGGCCTGCTCATCTGCGGGTGGGTGGCGATCAGGCTCGGGGCCATGCTGCAGGCGCCTTGTCGCCGGCGGCAAGGTGGTAGACATTGGCGATGGATGCGATCCGCGTCATCGATCTCGGCCTGGTTCCGGCGATGCGCTCCCAGACCGTTTACCACGCCGTCGCCCGTGCCTTCGAACCGGGCAGCCCGGACACGATCCTCCTGGTGGCGTCGGAGAACCCCTACGTGTGTGTCGGCTTCCACCAGGACATCGACGCGGAGGTGGATCGCGGCTACTGCCGTGAGCACGGCCTGCCCGTGTACAAGCGGGAGGTCGGCGGCGGCGCGGTCTACCTCGACCACAACCAGGTGTTCGTGCAGTGGGTGTTCGACCCCGAGCACCTCCCGGCTGACCTGGCCGGCCAGTTCGACCTCTATGTGCGGCCGCTGGTGGAGACCTATCGGTCCCTGGGCATCGAGGCCTACCTGCGTCCGATCAACGACATCCACGTCTCCGGGAAGAAGATCGGCGGGACCGGAGCAGCTCAGATCGGGAAGGCCCGGGTGCTGGTCGGCAGTCTCATGTTCGACTTCGACAAGGAGACGATGTCGAAGGTGCTCAAGGTGTCCTCGGAGAAGATGCGGGACAAGGTGTTCCAGGGCCTCAACGAGTACATGACCACCATGCGCGAGCAGCTGGGCACGGCTCCCGATCGCGATCAGACCGTCGCCAGCTACCTCGCGGCATGCGCCGGCGCCCTCGATGCGCAGCTCATCCCCGGCGAGATGACCCCGCAGGAGCTGGCCATCGCCGCCGAGCTGGACCAGACCTTCGCCACCGAGGAGTTCCTCGGGATCAAGGGCCGCGTGTCCCCGGTCGGCGTCAAGATCCATCAGGACGTCCGCGTCGTGGACGGCGTGGTCAAGGCACCGGGAGGGCTGGTCCGGGTCACCGCGCGCCTGCTCGATGACCGGGTTGACGACGTCACCTTCAGCGGAGACTTCACCATGCTGCCCGCCGACGGGGTGACCGCGATCGAGGAAGCACTGCGCGGCTCCTCCGTCGCGGAGGCGGACCTGGCCCACCGGGTGGAGGCCGTCTACCGCGAGCGCGACCTGGAGTCGCCAGGGCTGGCCGCCGCGGACTTCGCGCAGGTCCTGGCGCAGGCGGCGGACACCGGCCCTGTCGAAGGTGTCTCGTAGTCGCACCTGACATCCTGGCCCGGGCTCGAAAGTGATTTGGTCGTGCGGGAGATTCTCAGGAGAATGTCCGGGTGAGTACCCTGGCCACCGGAAGTCCTGCACCCTTGACTCTGAGTCCCCTGGTGCGCAGGCTCTTCTTCGGAATCTCGTTGAGCGCACTCGGCAACGGTCTGGTCATGCCGTTCCTCTACGTGTACCTCACCGAGGTCCGCCACCTCACCCCCACGTTTGTCGGTCTGGTCCTGGCCTGGATGGGATTGCTTTCGCTGGGCCTCACCGGGCCGGTTGGCACGTTGATCGACCGCTGGGGGCCCCGACCGGTCCTGATGCTGGGTCTGGTTGTCGAGGCTGTCGGGGTCGTCTCGTGGAGCATGGTCACCACGATCGGGGAGGCGTTCGCCGTCGGGTCGTTGATCGCGGCCGGTGGCGTGGCTCTGTGGCCGGCGGGGAACGCGCTGCTCACCCGCATGGTCGACGTGTCGCAACGGGAGCGCGCGTTCGGCGTGCAGTTCATGCTGATGAACGCGGGTCTCGGCGTCGGCGGACTGATCTCCTCGGTGCTGGTGTCGATCGACGACGTCGGCTCCTTCCAGCGGCTCTACCAGTTCAACGCGGTGAGCTATGTCGCCTACCTCGTGGTTCTCGCGACCCTGCCTCGCTTGACCGGCGCGCTGGTCAAGGAGGAGACCGAGGGAGAGCCCGCGCCCCAGGGCGGCTGGCGTGAAGTCTTCCGCGACCGCACGCTGCTCCGAGTGGTGGCGATCACGGTCCTGATGCTCACCTTCGGCTACGCCCAGATCGAGGCTGGTTTCACCGCCTTCAGCGTGACCGTGGCCGGCATCGAGCCCCACTACCTCGGTTGGGCGTTCGCGGCCAACACCGGTGCGATCGTTGCCGGTCAGATGATCACGCTCCGGTTGATCAAGGGACGTGCACGTTCCCGGCTGATGGCCGTGACCGCCGCCATCTGGGCGGCCGCCTGGATCGTCATCGGGCTTGGGGGAGTCGTCAGCGGCTGGTGGGCCGTGGCGATGGTTGTCATCGGGCTGGGCGTGTTCGGGGTCGGGGAGACGATCTGGGCGCCGGTCGCTCCGGCGATCATCAATGCTTTGGCCACCGAGGAGCTCCGGGGTCGCTACAACGCCATCGGCGTCATGTCGTGGTCCATCTCCGGCATCATCGGCCCTGCACTCGCCGGCATCCTCTTCGGCAGCGGGCTGGCGGGCCTCTGGCTGGGCCTGACGATCGGGGGGACGGCACTGTCGGCGGTCCTGCTGCTCGGCCTGGGCAAGCACCTCACCGCCGAGCAGAACGGCCTCGTGACAGACTGACGCCCATGCGTCTCGTCCCCGATCACAGCGTCGATCTCCAAGCGGCGATCGACGCTTCGGGCTACTACCCGGACATCGTCTCCGAAGCCGCCCTCTCGGCGGCCGGGGGTGAGCCGATCACGGCCTTCCTGGTGCACCACGAGCCCACGATCGACGAACGTGACGAGGTCCGGCGCCACGAGACGGTCCTGGTGCTGACCCCGAGCCGGCTGATCCTGTGCCACACCGACGAGCGGGCACCCGACGAGCTCCTTCCCCAGGCCTACACGTCGACCTCGACCGAGGCGGTGCCGTTGTCGCGGATCACCTCGGTGGTGGTGAACCGGATGGTCCCCACGCCCCCGACGTACGTCGAGGGTGCGACGCGCGCGGTGGAGGCGGTGCTGACCATCGGTTGGGGGGCCGTCGGCCGCATCGACCTGGAGCCGGCCACGTGCGGTGACCCGACGTGCGACGCAGACCACGGCTACACCGGAGTGGTGAGCTCCGACGACTTCTCCCTGCGGGTGAGCGAGGCGGCCGAGGGTGCCGCCGCGGTGGCGCAGCTGCTCCAGTTCGCCGACGCCCTGTCTGCCCACGGCACCAACGCTCCCCACCGGGACTGACCCGTGTCCGCCGATTTCACGGCGCCGCACTACGGCGCGAGGTCGCTCGCGGGCCTGCTGCCGGCGGTGGCCGAGGCGCTCGGTGTCAGTCTGGGTGAGCAGTGGGCCTCCGGCGGCATCGAGCTGCCGCCAGGAGAGCGGTACGTGGTCTTCCTCATCGACGGACTCGGCTGGGAGCTGCTGGGGGCCCATCCGCACGCCGCGCCCTTCCTCTCCTCCCTGGCGGAGGGCCGCGAGCCGATCACGGTGGGGGCCCCGTCGACCACGGTCACCAGCCTGACCTCGCTGGGGACCGCCCTGGCCCCGGGCGCGCACGGGATCGTCGGCTACACCTCCCGGATCCCGGGGACGACCGAGCTCCTCAACGCACTGCAGTGGAGCAAGGAGGTGGATCCGGTCCGGTGGCAGCCGAACGCGACGGTCTACGACCGGCTGGAGAAGGCCGGGGTGCGGACCACCGTGGTGAACAAGTCCGAGTTCGAGAACTCCGGCCTGACCGTGGCGAGCTCCCGAGGCGCCAAGTTCATCGGCGCCAGCCGATGGGGCGAGCGGCTCGCCGCAGTCCTGGAGTCGGTGCGGGGCGCGCCATCGCTCACCTACATGTATGACGGAGACCTGGACTGGACCGGGCACCGCTACGGAGTGGCCTCCACCCAGTGGGAGCAGCAGCTGTCGATGATCGACGCCGAGGCCGAGCACGTCCGCGACGTGCTTCCCGACGATGTCGGCCTGGTGGTCGTGGCCGACCACGGGATGGTCGACATCCCCGAGGACGCTCGCGTCGATGTCGACGCGGTCCCGGCTCTCCGCGACGGGGTGGTGCTCCTGGGCGGTGAGGCAAGGTTCCGTCACGTCTACTGCCGTGCCGGCGCCGTCGAGGATGTCGCGGCCACCTGGCGGGAGACCCTCGGCGACCGCGCCGAGGTTGTGTTGCGCGACGAGCTGGGCGCTCTCGGCTGGTTCGGCGACATCACCCCCGAAGTCCGGCCGAGGATCGGCGACGTGGTCGTCGCCAGCAGGGGAGACACCGCGATCGTGAGCAGCGTCGACTTCGAGCACGAGGCCAAGCTCGTCGGAATGCACGGCTCGCTCACCTCGGCTGAGATGCTCGTCCCTCTCCTGGTGTGCTGAGACCGGTCTGCTGAACTCCCGGAGGCTGCGGTCATGGCATAGTTCCGCAGGTGGCCGAACTGCACTACTTCACCGGCACCATGGACTCCGGAAAGTCGACACTGGCGCTCCAGACCAACCACAACCACGTGGCGCGGGGGCGGGTGGGGCGCATCTTCACCAGTCACGACCGGGCAGGCACCGCGGTCATCTCCAGCCGGCTCGGTCTGCAGAGCGACGCGGTTGAGGCCACCGACGACCTGAATTTCTGGACCTACGTCGTGGATGCCCTGACAGCCGGGGCGCGCATCGACTTCATCGTGTGCGACGAGTCGCAGTTCTACCGGCCCGAGCAGGTCGATCAGCTCGCCCGGATCGTCGACGAGCTGCAGATCGACGTCTTCGCCTTCGGCATCCTCACCGACTTCCGGACCGAGCTCTTCCCGGCTTCGGCGCGACTGGTCGAGCTCGCCGACCGGATGCATGTGCTCCAGGTCGAGGCGTTGTGCTGGTGCGGCAAACGGGCCACTCACAACGCCCGCACGGAGAACGGAGTGATGACCACCGAGGGCGAGGTCATCGTGGTCGGTGATGTCGAGATCGCTGACGAGCCCCCGCCCGAGATCGGCTACGAGGTGCTGTGCCGGCAACACCACCGGCGTCGGATGACCGCGGCGCGGGCTCGGGCTGTCGAAATGATCGGCGAGCCCCTACCGTTCGGTTGATCGGGGACTGTCGGAAGGGAAGCGCCATGGGCCCCGCAACACCCATCGTCGGATCCGCGGAGCTGGCCAGTGAGCTGGCCGGGATCACCGTGCTCGACGTCAGGTGGGCCCTCGGCCGCCAGGACGGCCACCAGCTCTACGAGTCCGGGCACATCCCCGGGGCGGTCTTCGTCGACCTCGAGACCGATCTCGCCGACTCCCCGGGCGGTGGCCGCGGCCGGCACCCGCTTCCTGATGCGGAGCGCTTCGGCGCGGCGATGCGCCGATGTGGTGTGCGGGCCAACCGACCGGTGGTCGTCTATGACGACGCCTCCGGCACCTCGGCGGCCCGCGCCTGGTGGCTGCTCCGCTACTTCGGTCACCGCGCGGTGCGCGTCCTCGACGGGGGCTGGTCGGCGTGGGTGGCCGCCGGAGGTCCTGCGGAGCAGGGGGAGCGACTTGCCGAGCAGGGGGACTTCGAGCCGCGCCCCGGAGGGATGCCGGTGCTGGCCACCGCTGACGTGCTCGCCTTCGCTGCTGAGGGGACGCTCATCGACGTTCGGTCCGCGGAGCGGTACCGGGGCGAGACCGAGCCGGTCGATCCGATCGCCGGGCACATCCCCGGCGCCGTCAACATCCCGACCACGGACTTCTTGACCATGGGGCCGACTGCCGTCCAGGTCTTCAAGAGCCGGGAGGAGCTTGCGTCGCTGTACGGCGCCGCCATGTCGGGCCCGACCGGCTTCTACTGCGGGTCGGGGGTCACCGCGGCACACGGGGTGCTCGCCGCGAACATGCTCGGGGTGGACGCGGCCCTGTATCCCGGCTCGTGGAGCGAGTGGATCAGTGACGGCACCCGAGCGATCGGCCTGGGGTCGTAGCGGATCCTGCCAACCACTCGAGGAGGATGCCGCGCGGGGCTACTCCTGCGGGCCGGAGCCGAACATGATCTCGTCCCAGCTCGGCACCGAGGCACGGTGGCGCCGGGGCTTGCGCTCAGAAGGCAGCTCCTCTGTCTCCTCGCGGTCGCTCTCGTCTCCGAGATCCTGCGCCGGTTCGGACTCCTCCGTGGCCGAGGTCTCGGCGCGGGCAGTCGCCTGGGTCGCCATCCAGTCGTCGGCGGGGTAGGTGTCGTTGACCAGATCGAGCGCATCCTCGCCCAGCGGTAGCTCGGGCTCGGCTGCCACAAGTCGGGGCCGCTGAGGCGCCGTCCGGGTCTCGCTTGCCCGGGCGGGCGGAGCTTCGGGAGCAGCCGGAGCTTCCGGCGGCTCGTCGGGAAGGTCCTGGACGAGCCAGCGCGCGGGATCGTTCTGGGCGACGACGTAGCGTCCCGCGGCGTCGAAGATGAACTCGGCGCTGTCGCTACCGGTCCAGTCCGCGGTCAGCGCCCATCGCCCGTCCTCACGACGCCACGCGTCCCAGCTGACCGAGTCCGGGCTGAGGTTCTCCTCGCGGAGGTGGTCCGAAACCACGTCACCGAGCAGCCGCGTGCCGGTGTCCCCGTGAGGTCGGCGCAGGGATGCTCGCTGGGCCCGCTCGGCGATGTGGGCTCGCTCGGCAAGGACGGGACGGGCGAAGACCAGCACTCGCTCGATGTCGACGCCCGCTGCCGCGGCAAGATCTTCGGGGGACTCACCGGCACGGATCCGTGACTGGATGTCGCGCGGTCGAAGGGGGCCGTCCATCTGCACCTCCAACCGGGCCGGGGGATCATCCTGCGATGATCCATGAGCTGCCTGCACAGCGGCGACCAGTGGGTCGTCGATCGGCACCGAGAACTCGACACCGGCCGCTGACCTCAGGATCAGCCGGGTCCCGTCGGTGCTCGGCCCCACCAGCGTGAGGTCCTGCATCCGTCGCGATCCTCCTTCGCCGCCTGTTGCGGTGAGCCTACTTCAGGCCCGGTGTCGCGCGCGGGAGGACGCGCAGCTCGCTCTCGCTCGAACCAGGCTCGGGCGAGCTCCCCACCATGCCCGTGGTGCTGGGTGGCGGCGTCGTGTGAGCCGCTCCCTAGGATGGCGCCATGCCGACACAGGTCGACCCCTACGACGCAATCCTTCTCGTCTCCTTCGGGGGCCCGGAGCGGCCCGAGGATGTGGTGCCGTTCCTGGAGAACGTCACCCGTGGCCGGGGCATCCCCCGCGAGCGGTTGGAGGAGGTCGGCCAGCACTACTACCTCTTCGGGGGACGCAGCCCTATCAACGACCAGAACCGGCTCCTCTGCCAGGCGATCGGCGACGACCTGAAGGCGGCCGGTATCGACATCCCGGTCTACTGGGGCAACCGGAACTGGACACCCACCCTGCCGGAGGCCTTGGCGGAGATGGCCAAGGACGGGATCAAGCGGGCCGCCTGCCTGGTCACCAGCGCCTACTCGTCCTACTCCGGCTGCCGCCAGTACCGCGAGAACCTCTACGACGCGGTGGCGGAGTTCCCGGACGCTCCGCGACTGGACCGCCTGCGCCACTACTTCAACCACCCCGGCTTCGTCGAGTCGATGGTCGCCTCGACGCTGGCCGCTCTGGCCGAGCTGAACGAGTCCGAGCGCCAGGGCGCGCGGCTACTCTTCGTCACCCACTCCGTTCCAGAGGCGATGAACCAGGCCAGTGGGCCTCGCGGCGGGGCCTACGTGGAGCAGCACCGAAGCGTTGCCGACGCGATCTCCGAGCGGGTGCGGATGGAGACCGGTTCCCGCTACCCGGAGGAGCTGGTCTACTGCTCCCGCTCCGGACCGCCGCACATCCCTTGGCTGGAGCCCGATATCAACGACCGGATGGAGGAGCTGGCGAACGGTGACACGACGGCGGTCGTCGTCGTTCCGATCGGTTTCATCTCCGACCATATGGAGGTCGCCTACGACCTCGACACGGAGGCGAAAGCGACCGCCGAGAGGATCGGACTCGGCTTCGCCCGGGCCGCGACCGCCGGGGTGGACCCGCGGTTCGTTGCCGGGATCCGAGACCTGCTCCTCGAGCGGGCAGCCATCGAGCGTGGCGAGCCGGTCGAGCGTCGCGCGGTGGGGAGTCTGCCGGCCTCGTGGGATCAGTGCGAGACTGGGTGCTGTGCCAACAGCCGGGGTCCTCGGCCGGCATTGTGGGGGCGCGAATGAACGTGCACGAGTACCTCGGAGAGCTCGCCCTCGACCTCGCGACGCGGGCGGCCAGCCTGGCGGAGGAGCGGCGACGCCAAGGGGTCGAGGTGGCCGAAACCAAGTCGAGCTCGGTCGACATCGTCACCGCGGTCGACCAGGACGTCGAGCTCTTCCTCCGGCGGGAGGTGGACCGCATGCGTCCCGACGACGGCTTCGTGGGGGAGGAGGGGGAGGACACCCCCTCCCAGAGCGGGGTGTCGTGGATCGTCGACCCGATCGACGGGACGGTCAACTTCCTCTACGGGATTCCTCGCTCGGCGGTGTCCATCGGGGTCAGGGACGGTGACGAGATCGTCGTGGGGGCGGTCGTCAACATCATGACCGACGACCGCTACTACGCGGTCCGCGGGTCCGGAGCCTTCCTGAACGGGAAACCCGTGCGGGTTCGTGACGTGCCCCCGATGGACCAGCGACTGGTACACACGGGTTTCGGCTACCGGTCCGAGGTGCGCGCTCGACAGGGCCAGGCCGTGGCGCGGATGCTGCCACGAGTCCGGGACATCCGGCGCCAGGGTTCGGCTGCGCTCGACCTGTGCGACATCGCGTGTGGCCGGGCCGACGCCTACCTCGAGGAGGGGCTGAACCTCTGGGACTACGCCGCGGCCGGGCTCATCGCCGAGGAGGCTGGTGCTCGCCTGTACCTAGGCGCCGGGGCCGGCGGCGCGACCTTCGTCCTCGCCGCACCCGAGGGATCTTTCGCCGAGATGGTGGCGTTGGCCGAGGAGTGTGGGTTCCTGGCCGACGGCGGCGAGATGGGGACGGTCGGCCCGCACCGGTGACGAGGAATAGTTCGCGCCCCGCGGGCGTTGGCGGAGTCATTCGGTAAGCAACCACAATTTTGTGGGCAACGCGACGCAAATCACGCGAAGTCCGCGTGCACTTTGGCCGCGGATCGTGCACAATCCGCCTCGCGAGGCTTTTGTGCTGGAGCGAATGTGCTGCAGCAGGGCATCAGTTGGGGATGTGGCAGGAATAGGGAGAGATGGCGACTGATTACGACGCACCGCGCAAGACCGATGACGACTCTGCCGAGGAGAGCATCGAAGAGCTGAAAGCGCGGCGCCATGAGAAGAACTCGGGGAAGGTCGACGAGGACGAGGCCGAAGCGGCCGAGTCCTTCGAGCTGCCCGGAGCCGACCTGTCCCACGAGGAGCTCGCCGTCGAGGTCAGGCCTCGGCAGGATGACGAGTTCACCTGCATGAGCTGCTTCCTGGTCCATCACCGCAGCCAGTTGGCGGACGCCAAGAAGATGATCTGCCGCGACTGCGCCTGAGGGCACTACGCCTGACGAACTGGGCCTGACACACTGGACCCATGGCTTCGAGCAAAACCGGCGGAGGCGCCTCCCTCTTGGGCGGGCGGGTGGCCCGGAAGGCGTTGACCAGCGGTTACGTCACGATCGCCCGCAAGGGCACCGAGCTCACCTGGCGACTGGGTGCGCGGAGCAAGCCGCCCAAGAATGCCGGGGATGCGGACGCGACGCTTGGTGAGGTCCTTCTGTGGAGCGCCCTGAGCGGCGCGGCGGTCGCGGTCGCCAAGGCATTGGCCGTGAGGCGGATGTCTCCCGTTGTCAGGCGACGGCGTGGCCCCGCGCCTGATGCAGAGCCGACAGGAGAGCGTCCTTTCGACGCGTCATGATCAGCCAGTACGGCGCCGGGTCCTCGGGGTCATCGATCGGCACCTTGACCGACTCGGAGAGATAGGGGCGCACCATCAGGTAGGCGCGCGCGTCCGCCTGGACCCCGAGCGTGGCGCGGGTCTGGAGGTCGTCCAGCCCGACCGGATCACCGATGAAGCCGAGGTCGATCCGAGCCCGACCGACGAGCAAGTATCCCTGGTCGACCACCACTTCGGCGCGCCCGTATCCGACCAGCACCGCGATGGTCAGCACGGTGAAGGCCGCGGTGACCCCGAGCGCCACCGGCAGCGGGGTGGCGACGAGGAAGGCGATCAGGACCGAGGCGAGGAACATGGTCGCCAAGGCCCACCACGCCAGGGGCACGGTGAGTCGCTCGCGGAACACGCGGCAATCCTGTCATCACTCGTGGGTCGGGGCGACGTTAGGGTCACGTCCATGGTTGAGGTCCTGATCCGTCGGCTCGACGACGTTCCCGTGCCCGGTTACGCCCATCCCGGCGATGCCGGTGCCGATCTGGTGACCACGGTCGACATCCGGCTGGAACCCGGTGAGCGGGCGATGGTGCCCACGGGCATCAGCCTCGCCCTTCCCGAGGGGTACGTCGCCCTGGTCCACCCCCGATCCGGTCTGGCCGCACGTGCCGGCCTGTCCATCGTGAACTCTCCGGGAACCATCGATGCCGGCTACCGCGGCGAGATCAAGGTGATGCTGATCAACCTCGATCGCACCGAGCCGGTCGTACTGCACCGAGGTGACCGCATCGCCCAGTTGGTCATCCAGCAGGTCGAGTCCGCCCGGTTCGTCGAGGTCGACGAGCTCCCGGGGTCGATCCGAGGAGAAGGGGGCTACGGTTCTACCGGCGGGTTCACCCATCGGCCAACCGAGGAGAAGTCGTGAGATTCCGATCGCGTCGTGCGTCCAAGGACTCGGGCGCGGACGACAACGAGCCCTTCGACGGGGACGAGGAGCTGGCCCCGGTGGTGCCGTCTCCCCAGGGTCCGTGGGACGCGTCCGACGTGGACGACCCTGCAGAGGGACGGGTCGACCTCGGCGGTCTGTTGGTGCGGGTGCGAGACGGGGTCGAGTTGCGCTTGCAGATCGACGAGGCGTCCGGCGGGGTGGCTGCGATCATGCTCGTCGCCGAGGACGGCGCGGTCGAGCTGCGCGCGTTCGCCTCAGCGACGGACGCCAATCTCTGGGACGAGGCTCGTGAGCAGATCGCCGGCCAGTTCCGCCAGCAGGGAGCGACGGTCAGTGAGCATCCCGGGGAGCACGGAACCGAGCTACGACTCGAGACGCCGGTGGAGGTCGAGGGCAAGAAGATGCTTCAGGCGTCACGGATGGTCGGCATTCGCGGACCGCGGTGGCTGCTGCGGGCGGTCTACTACGGTCGGTATGCGACCGATCCCGCCCCCGACAGCGAGCTCGTGGCCGCACTGCGGGACACCGTGGTCGTGCGGGGGAGCGGGCCTCTCCCTCCGGGCGAGGGCATCCCACTCCGGCTTCCGCCGGATGTGCAGCTCGATCAGGTCGCGGGCGACCAGGAATGACCTAGGCTGTGCCCATGCCAGACGTGACCGAGCGGATCCGTCGAGGGCTGGACAGGTGGGCGAGCCCGCAGCAAGCGGAGGACCGCGAACTCCGCACCTCCAGCGCTCACTCCGGTTGTGTCTCGGTCTCGACCTGCGGGGACCGCGCCCGGGCCCGCGTTCAGGGGACCCTGCAGGCGGTGTCGCTGCGTCCGCGAGGTGGAGTGCCCGCCCTCGAGGCGGAGCTCTACGACGGCAGCGGCACCCTGACCGTGGTCTGGCTGGGTCGTCGTTCCATCCCGGGTATCGACCCGGGCCGCTGCCTACTCGTCGAGGGAAGGATCGGGCTCTCCTCCGGTTCTCCCGTGATGTTCAACCCGCGCTATGAACTCTGTTCCTGAGGGCCACGTCCACGCCGACACCGTCGAGGCGTTGGTGCGCCAGCAGATGGCAGTCGCTCTCGGCGGCCGCCGAGGCATGGCGGAGGCGGCCGTGCCCACGCTGGTCTTCACCGGCACCTTCCTGGTGATGCATGCGCTGTGGCCGGCGATCTATCTCAGCGTCGGCGCGGCGGTCCTGCTGCTGATCGTCCGGCTGATCCAGCGCTCCACACCGCAGTTCGTGCTCAACAGTCTGTTCGGGATCGCGGTCGGAGCGCTCTTCGCCTGGAACAGCGGCCGCTCGGGCGGCTCGGTCGACGACACCGCGCTGGCCTACTTCCTGCCGGGAATCTTGTACAACGCCGGGTACGCCGTGGTGATGTCGCTCAGCAACCTCGTGGGCTGGCCCGTCGTCGGGTTCATGGTCGGTGCTGCCTCCCTCGAACCCACCGAGTGGCACGATGACGCCGATGTCGTGCGGCTGAGCAAACGGCTGACCTGGCTGCTGGTGCTGCCCTGCGTGATCCGGGTGGCGGTGCAGGCCCCGCTGTATCTCGCGGGCAAGGCCGCAGTCGACGCCGGGCTGATTGTGGCGTCGCTCGGCATCAGCAAGATCGCGATGGGATGGCCCCTCCAACTGCTGGCCCTGGCTGCGATGGTGTGGGTGCTGGCCCGGGGAAACACACCGCGGAGCGCGACCGGCGAGGTGCAGGAGCCCACTCAGCCCGGCCCGTCGGCATCTCCGTCCGGTCGCCCGGAGGCCTCGACCTCCTGAACGTGCGCGGGGGCCCGTCCGACCCGGTACTCCTGGTCAGCCGGCGGAGTGGGACTCCGGCGAGAGCAGGTGGGCGATGACCGGCTCGGCCTCGGGTGAGGCGACGAAGAGCAGCTCGTCGCCGGCCTCGATCGGCAGCAGTCTCTCGGGCCGATAGACCATCCCGTCGCGAAGTACCGTGACCAGCAGAGCATCCTGCGGCCAGGGGATCTGGCCGCACGGGACGCCGGCGTACGGCGACTCCGCCGGGAGCGTCATCTCGACGAGGTTGGTGTCGCTCTTGCGGAAGGTGAAGAGCCGGACCACGTCTCCGACCGTCACCGCTTCCTCCACGAGGGCTGACATGATCCGGGGGGTGGAGACGCTCACGTCGACGCCCCACGACTCGGTGAAGAGCCACTCGTTGTTCGGGTGGTTGACGCGCCCAACGGTGCGCGGGACCGCGAACTCGGTCTTGGCCAGCAGGGCCGTCACCAGATTCGCCTTGTCGTCGCCGGTGGCGGCGATGACCACGTCGCAGCTGTCCAGGTGGGCCTCCTCGAGTGAGGAGAGCTCACAGGAGTCCGCGAGGAGCCACTCGGCGCCGGGAACCCGCTCAGGCTTGATGGAGACGGGATCCTTGTCCATGAGGAGGACCTGGTGAGAGTTGGCGATGAGCTCGCGGGCGATCGATCTCCCGACCGCTCCGGCTCCGGCGATAGCAACGCGCATCAGTCTGGCTCCGGTCCCTGCTGCAAGATCCGCTTGACGTACTCGGCATTCTCCTCGCGCATGACCAGATGGAGGATGTCGCCGTCCTGAAGGACGGTGTCGGGCTTGGGGAGCAAGCCTTCGCCGAGCCTGTCGATCCACGCGATCCGCGCGGTGGTCAGCTCCTGGAGCCGGCGAGTGCGTTCCCCGACCCAGGCCGCTCCGACTGCCTCCGAATCCATGCGGATGGTGCCCGAAGGGTCGCGGAAGTCCGGCTCACTGTCGTCGGGCAGGATCCTGCGGAGCACCTGGTCCGCGGTCCACTTGACCGTGGCGACCGTAGGAATGCCCAGCCGCTCGTACACCTCGGCGCGACCCGGGTCGTAGATGCGCGCCACGACGTTCTCGATGTCGAAGGTCTCTCGTGCTACCCGTGCGGCGATGATGTTGGAGTTGTCGCCGCTGGACACGGCCAGGAAGGCGTCGGCCCGGTGGGTCCCGGCTTGGTCGAGGACCTCCTCGTCGAAGCCCATCCCGGTGACGCGAATGCCGGAGAAGGACGCGCCCAGTCGGCGGAACGCATCGGGGTTGCTGTCGATGACGGCCACGGTATGGCCGCGTTCCTCCAGGCTGCGCGCGAGCAGCGACCCGACACGGCCACAGCCCATGATCACCACATGCACGGCTCAGACGCTACCGGACCACAGCCTGCTCCATGCACCCCACCGGGTGGTCTAGCCTTTCGGGCGTGGGAGTGACCGATGTCGCCAAGCGGATCCTGCTGGGTCGCAAGCTGAAGAGCGACCAGCTGGGGGAGACGCTCCTCCCCAAACGCATCGCGCTCCCCGTCTTCGCGAGCGACGCCTTGTCGTCGGTGGCGTATGCGCCCGATGAGATCTTCATCATGCTCTCCACGGCGGGAGCCGCTGCCTACGTGTGGTCCTGGAAGATCGGCATCGCGGTCGCCCTGGTGATGATCGCGGTGGTGATGTCCTACCGGCAGACTGTCCACGCCTACCCCAGCGGTGGCGGTGACTACGAGGTCGCCACGACGAACCTCGGCCCGACGGCGGGCGTGACCGTGGCGAGCGCGCTGCTCGTGGACTACGTGCTGACCGTCGCCGTGTCGATCTCCTCGGGTGCGCAGTACGCCGCGTCAGCGATCGGCTTCCTCTCCGGCCACGAGGCGGAGCTCGCTGTCATCCTCGTCGCCCTGCTCACCGCGCTGAACCTGCGCGGGGTGAAAGAGTCCGGGACCTATTTCGCCATCCCCACCTACCTCTTCATGCTGGCGATCATCGGGATGTGCGTGGTCGGGATCACCCGCTTCTTCCTGGGGAACCTTCCCCCGGCGGAGTCTGCGTCGCTCCACATCGATGTCGGCGCCAAGTTCCAGGGCGGTCTCACCGGGCTGGCCCTGGTGATCCTCGTGGCGCGGGCGTTCTCGTCGGGCTCGGCGGCCCTGACCGGTGTCGAGGCGATCTCCAACGGCGTTCCGGCGTTCCGCAAGCCCAAGAGCAGGAACGCAGCGACGACGTTGGCGATGCTGGGCGCGGTGGCGATCACCATGATGCTCAGCGTCATCGTCCTGGCCAACGCGATGAACATCCGCTACGTCGACCCCCACCACCTGAGCCGGCTCATCCAGCCCGACGGGACCCCGGTCCCGGCCGGCTATGACGAGCACACCGTGATCGCCCAGATTGCGCGTGGCGTCTTCGATGCCTTCCCAGTCGGTTTCTACTTCGTCGTCGCGGCCACCGGGGTGATCCTGGTGCTGGCTGCGAACACCGCCTTCAACGGGTTCCCGGTGCTGGGCTCGATCCTCGCTCGGGACGGCTTCCTGCCGCGGCAGCTCAGCTCCCGGGGGGACCGGCTGGCCTACTCGAACGGCATCCTGATCCTGTCCGTCATGGCGATCGCGCTGATCCTGGCTTTCAACGCCGAGGTGACCCGGCTGATCCAGCTCTACATCGTCGGGGTCTTCGTGTCCTTCAACCTGAGCCAGCTGGGCATGATCAGGCACTGGACCCGGCTGCTGAGGACCGAGACCGATCGCGGCATCCGCCGCCGGATGATCCGCTCGCGGCTCATCAACGCCTTCGGCCTGAGCATGACGTCGGTCGTCTTCGTGATCGTGCTGGTCACCAAGTTCCTCGCCGGCGCCTGGATCGCGATCCTGGCGATGGTCATCTTCTTCGTGATGATGCGAGGGATCCGCAAGCATTACGCGTCGGTCGAGCGCGAGCTGGAGATCGCTGAGGAGGATCAGGCGCTCCCCAGTCGCGTCCATGCGCTCGTGCTGGTGTCGAGGCTGGACAAGCCGACGATCCGGGCCCTGATGTACGCCAAGGCGGCGCGGCCCAACACGTTGGAAGCGCTGATGATCTCCGACGATCCGGCGAAGACGTCCCAGGTGCGCCGCGAATGGGAGGCGGCGGGCATCGACGTCGTGCTCAAGGTGAAGCACTCGGCGTATCGCGAGGTGATCCGGCCGATCACCGACTACGTCCGGCAGATCCGCAAGGACAACCCCAGGACGATCGTCGCGGCATACATCCCCCAGTCGGTCGTGGGTCGCTGGTGGGAGCAGTTGCTGCACAATCAGACTGCCCTGCGACTCAAGTCTCGACTGCTCCTCATTCCGGGTGTCATGGTCATCGCGGTGCCGTACCAGCTGCACTCTTCGGAGATCGCGCTCCAGCGGGCCAGGCGCTTCGAGGAGTCGTCGCACGCCGGCGATATCCGGCGCGGCCCGAGCCAGCCCGGCGAGGGGTTCTCCTGGGAGCTCGACTGACGCCGGGGGAGTCGTTCGTCGGTCGTCGGCTCGTCCTCGAGATCGGCTCCGTCGCTCACGGCGGTCACTGCGTGGCGCGTGCCACGGAGGGGGAGCTGGCCGGGGTGGTGGTGTTCGTCCGGCATGCGATTCCTGGGGAGACGGTCGTGGCCGAGATCACCGAGGGCGCGCCGGGTGACCGGTTCCTGCGGGGCGACGCTGTCGAGGTGCTGAGTGCCTCTCCGGACCGCGTGGTCGCTCCGTGTCCTGCCTCCGGCCCCGGAGGCTGCGGGGGGTGCGACTTCCAGCACGTGAGCCTGGCTGCGCAGCGGCGGCTGAAGGCGACAGTCGTCTCCGAGCAGCTCTCCCGGCTCGCCGGGCTCGACGTGGAGGTGAAGGTCGAGGCTGTCCCCGGTGACGAGGACGGCCTGCGCTGGAGGACCAGGATCCAGTACGCCGTCGGTCCCGACGGTCGGCTGGGGCTGCGTCGGCACCGCTCCCACGATGTCGTCACGGTGGACTGCCTGCTTGCCCATCCTGGACTTCCGTACGTCGCCGCGGCGCCGGAGGCGTCAGCGGTCGAAGCCATCGTCACCTCGACCGGGCAGCAGCTGGTCGTCGAGACGCCGCCACGCTCCGATCCGACCGTTCTGCGCGAGCGCGTCGGCGACGATATCTACACGGTGACCGGCTCGGGTTTCTGGCAGGTGCATCCGGGGGCCGCCGGAGTCCTGCGCGATGCGGTGGTCACAGCCCTGGAGGCGCGACCCGGTGAACGCGTCGCCGATCTGTATGCCGGTGTCGGCCTGTTCGCGCTCCCCCTGGCTCGGGCAGTGGGGGAGCGGGGTCGGGTCGAGGTGGTGGAGAGCGATCCCACCGCGGTCGAGGACGCCCGACGCAATCTGGCCGGGCTGCCCGCCGTCCGGATCCATCGGGGCCGCGTGGAGCGGGTGCTCGGGGGTCCCTTGCGTGACGGGCGCCTGGACCGGGTGGTCCTGGACCCGCCGCGTGCCGGGGCCAAGCGACCTGTGGTGGATGCGATCTCGGCGGCCGGGCCTCGCCGCGTGGTCTATGTCGCCTGCGATCCGGCCAGTCTGGGGCGTGACCTCGGCCTGTTCGCCGCGCACGGTTTCGCCCTCGAGTCGCTGCGCTCGTTCGACCTGTTCCCGATGACCCACCATGTGGAGTGCGTCGCCGTCCTGACCCGCGATGACCCGCATTGACCCCCGGCGGTCACGGGCGAGAACCTAGGATCTTCTCTTGATCTCATGTATCTTGATGTCGAGATAAAATGTTCGTCCGCGCACGGAACGAGGTCGCGGGTTGTGGGGGTCTCTCGGCAAGATGGACCCGATAGCGAGGAGAGTGCAATGGCGAGTTTCAACAGCTTCGGTGCGAAGGGAACCCTCGAGGTTGGGGGTCGGTCCTACGAGATCTTCCGGCTCGGTGCGGTGACCGGTGACGGCGCGGACGTGGCGTCCCTGCCGTACAGCCTGAAGGTGCTGCTGGAGAACCTGCTCCGCACTGAGGACGGCGCCAACATCACCGCCGACGACATCCGGGCGCTGGCGGCCTGGGATGCCGACGCCCAGCCCAGCAAGGAGATCCAGTTCACCCCCGCGCGGGTGATCATGCAGGACTTCACCGGCGTGCCGTGCGTGGTCGACCTGGCCACGATGCGCGAGGCGATGGCCGACCTCGGCGGCGACCCGTCCAAGATCAACCCGCTGGCACCGGCTGAGATGGTGATCGACCACTCCGTGATCGCCGACGTGTTCGGGACTCCGGAGGCGTTCGAGAAGAACGTCGAGATCGAGTATCAGCGCAACCGGGAGCGCTACCAGTTCCTGCGCTGGGGCCAGGGTGCCTTCGACGACTTCAAGGTCGTCCCGCCCGGCACCGGCATCGTGCACCAGGTCAACATTGAGCACCTGGCTCGGGTCACCTTCACCCGCGAGCTCGACGGGGTGACCCAGGCCTACCCCGACACGTGCGTCGGCACCGACTCGCACACCACGATGGTCAACGGCATCGGCGTCCTCGGCTGGGGCGTCGGCGGCATCGAGGCCGAGGCCGCCATGCTCGGCCAGCCCGTCTCGATGCTCATCCCACGGGTCGTCGGCTTCAAGCTCCACGGCGACATCCCCGAGGGCTCGACCGCGACAGACCTGGTGCTGACGATCACCGAGATGCTGCGCAAGCACGGGGTGGTCGGGAAGTTCGTGGAGTTCTACGGCCCCGGCGTTACCGCGCTGCCGTTGGCCAACCGCGCCACGATCGGCAACATGTCGCCGGAGTTCGGCTCGACCGCCGCGATCTTCCCGATCGATGCCGAGACCCTGCGCTACCTGACTCTCACAGGTCGCAGCGAGGAGCAGCTCGCGCTCGTGGAGGCCTACGCCAAGGAACAGGGCCTGTGGCACGACCCGGCTGCCGAGCCCCGCTACTCCGAGCGCCTGGAGCTCGACCTGTCCACGGTGGTCCCGTCGATCGCTGGACCCAAGCGCCCGCAGGACCGGATCTCGCTGCTCGACGCCAAGTCCACCTTCGCAGCTCAGGTGCCGGACTACGCGAACCCGGTCAGCAACCCGACGCCGGTGACCTTGGCCGACGGCACATCGTTCGAGATTGACAACGGGGCGGTCACCATCGCCGCGATCACCTCGTGCACCAACACCTCGAACCCGTCGGTGATGATCGGCGCGGCCCTGCTGGCCAAGAAGGCCGTCGAGAAGGGCCTCACCCGCAAACCGTGGGTCAAGACGACGCTTGCACCGGGCTCGAAGGTCGTGTCCGACTACTACGAGCGGGCCGGTCTCACGCCGTACCTCGACAAGCTCGGCTTCAACCTCGTCGGCTACGGCTGCACGACGTGCATCGGCAACTCCGGTCCGCTCATCCCCGAGGTCTCCGCGGCGGTCCAGGCCAACGACCTCGCCGTCGTCTCGGTCCTGTCCGGCAACCGGAACTTCGAGGGCCGGATCAACCCCGACATCAAGATGAACTACCTCGCCTCGCCTCCGCTCGTGGTCGCCTACGCGCTGGCGGGCTCGATGACCGTGGACCTGCTCAACGACCCGCTGGGCCAGGACACCGACGGCAACGACGTCTACCTGCGTGACATCTGGCCGTCCCCGGCCGAGGTGGAGCAGACCATCGCCGAGGCGATCACCTCCGAGATGTTCGTCAGCGACTACGCCGACGTGTTCGCCGGCGACGAGCTGTGGCGGTCGCTGCCCACACCCGAGGGCGACATCTTCGCGTGGGACGACGACTCGACCTACGTCCGCAAGCCCCCGTACTTCGACGGTATGCCGCAGACCCCCGAGCCGGTCACCGACATCTCGGGCGCGCGAGTGCTGCTCAAGCTGGGTGACTCGGTGACCACCGACCACATCAGCCCGGCCGGAGCGATCAAGAAGGACTCGCCCGCCGGCGCCTACCTCACCGAGCACGGCGTCGAGCAGCGCGACTTCAACTCCTACGGGTCTCGCCGGGGCAACCACGAGGTGATGATCCGGGGCACGTTCGCCAACATCCGGCTGCGTAACCAGATCGCGCCCGGCACCGAGGGCGGGCTCACCCGCGACTTCACCGTCGAGGACGGACCCGTGACCACGGTGTACGACGCGGCGATGCACTACGCCGACGCAGGTACGCCGCTGGTCGTCCTCGCCGGCAAGGAGTACGGCTCCGGCTCATCGCGTGACTGGGCCGCCAAGGGCACCGCGCTCCTCGGCGTCCGGGCCGCGATTGCCGAGTCCTACGAGCGGATCCACCGCTCCAACCTGATCGGGATGGGTGTCCTCCCGCTGCAGTTCCCCGCGGGCCAGAACTCCGAGTCACTCGGGCTGACCGGCGAGGAGACCTTCGAGATCACCGGTGTCACCGAGCTCAACGCCGGGAAGATCCCGAAGACCGTCCGGGTGACGGCTGGGGGCGTGTCCTTCGACGCGGTGGTCCGGATCGACACCCCGGGTGAGGCCGACTACTACCGGCACGGTGGGATCATGCAGTACGTCCTGCGCGGCCTGCTCTGACGCCCGCGGCTCCGGGGCGGGCTGTGGTCAGTCCCGGAGCGGCGTGTAGAGGTGAATCTCCTGGCCGTCAGGGTTCTGCATCACCAGCAGCGACAGGCGTGGAGTGTCGATGATCGGGCCGTGCTGAGCGCCGACGTCGTCCAGATGGGCCGCCCATGCCTCCAGTGCGGGCCGGTCCGGCACGGTGAAGTTGGCGATAGCGAAGACGCCCAGTCCACGGGCCGCATCAGCGTCCTCTCGTAGAGCCAGCACCGCGCCGATCCCGGGGACCGAACCCGTTCCTAGTCGAACAGATGTTCGACTAGGCTGTTGCCATGAGCCCGACCTGGACGCCACCTGGATGGCCGCGTGGTGTGCGTCCCATCGACGCACCGGGATGGGAGCAGTCCGCTGCGGCGTGGTTGCTGGACCGCTGCCCACCGGAGTTTCGCTCCTATCCGGTGCTGCGCCGTCACGACGTCGTGCTGGCCCGGTTCAGTGTGCTGCACCTGGAGGCGTCGCTGGACGCGGTCACGCGAGGGTTGCGCGAGGCCAGGACGTCGTTTCGCTCGCACTTGGAGGTTCAGACCGTGGAGGCGGTGCTTGACACCTGGCACAAGGAGGAGGCTCGCCTGGGATCCGAGTTGCGAGCGGCGGTGCTGGTCGAGGAGGCGCTGCGGGGCCGTCGCTTCGTCGCCCGGCTCTGACGAGGCCGTGAGGCTACGGTGGTCCGGTGATCCGGATCGCCGTGTGCCTCCTGGTGGACGCGCGCGGCTTCGTCCTCCTGCAGGAGCGAGACTCCGAGGCTCCGCGTTCGCCCGACGTCTGGGGGATGGTGGGTGGCCACGTCAAGGACGGGGAGTCCTTCGACGAGGCCGTCTACCGCGAGGTCGCCGAGGAGACCGGACTGGACCTTGTGCCGGGATCGCTCTCGGTGTGGCGCGACGAGGTGTTCTCCTACCGAGATCCCGCCGAGGACTTCCACTTCCATGTGTACGTCGGGCACAGCGCGGCCACGGATGCCGACATCGTCGTAGGAGAGGGACGGCAGATCGTTTTCGTCGACCCCGCCGAAGTCGAGAGCTTGCCCAAGAGCCAGTCCTGCGCGTACTTCGTCACCGAGTTCTTGGCGGACCCTGCCTACGTCGCACTCGCGAGGGCCCCAGGATCGTCCCGGCTGTCCTCCTCCGACTCGGCCATGCCGAACGCATCGAGTACCCAGGCGTAGATCTCCGCCTCGTAGGCAAGGTGGGCGAGGCGACCCGACGGGCCGGCGTGCGAGCCGGCGCCCGTCTCCACGCGGAAGACGCACCGGGGCGACCACTCCGGGTCGGACTCGCGCAGCGCCGCCACCCACTTCGTCGGCTCCCAGACCATGACTCGGGGGTCGTGGAGGGCCCCGGTGACCAACAGCGGTGGGCGGCTCCCGGCCGGCGGGATGTTGTCGTAGGGCGAGTAGGCGAGCATCCAGCGGAAGTCGGCTTCCCGACTCGGGTCGCCCCACTCGTCCCACTCGTTGACCGTGAGTGGGATCGTGGCGTCCAACATCGAGTTCAAGATGTCGACCGCGGGCACCTCGGCCACGACCGCGGCCCACCGGTCCGGGCGCTGGGAGAATGCCGCGCCCTGCAGCAGGCCCCCGGCGCTCAGACCCCGAGTGGCGATCCGGGTTCCGTCGACCAGCCCGTCGAGCGCGTCCGCGCACGCGATCAGGTCGGTGAAGGTGTTCTGCTTGTGCTCCATCCGGCCGTCGAGCCACCAGCGTCTACCACCCTCACCACCACCGCGCACATGCGCGTGCACGAAGACGACGCCGAGGTCCAGCAGCGTCGGCAGCGCAGGATCCCAGTCGGGCTCGAAGACGTACTCGTAGGCGCCGTAGGCGTAGACCAGGGCCGGCGCCGAGCCGTCGAGCGGCACGTCGGCGCGCCGGATGACCGTCATCGGGATGGAGGTTCCGTCCGGAGCCGGTGCGAAGCGGGTCTCCTGCACGAACCGGTCTGACGAGTGACCGGGGGCCTCGTCGCGGTGAACCTCGGAGCGTTCGCCGGTGCGGAGATCGATCAGCGACCAGACCGGCGGGTCGACGTAGGACTGGTCGCAGACCAGCATCTCGTCGGCCCGATAGATCTCGTTCGGTCCCAGGTCGAGCGTCCCCGTGGGGAAGCTCGGGCTCAGCTCGATCCCGGGACCGGTGAGGTCGTCGACCGGGAGGATCCGCAGATGGCGGTGTCCATCCCGCCGGGAGCGCACCACGATGTGTCCGTCGAAGGCCTCCACCCGCTCGACGCGTTCGGCCGGATCGGAAGGCCGGACCTCGGTCCACGACGTGTGGTCCTGGTCGGCGTCCGCGGGCACGGGGGCAGACATGATCCGGAACTCCGGCGCCCCCTCGTTGGTGACGATCAGGAGCCGGTTCCCTGCGGCAAGGTGCTCGGCGTGGTACTCGATGCCCGGTCGCCGACCGCCGACCGAGCGGGCCGAGAACGTGGGCTCGTGGGTGTCGACCACCCACACTTCGTTGGTGTCGCGACTGCGTGCCCAGATGACGACGAGGTCGCCGCTCCGGGTGCCGCGCAACTGGAACTCGAACCGCTCGTCGCGTTCCTCGAGCACGAGCACGTCGCTGGCGACCGGCGTCCCGATCGTGTGCCGCCAGACCTGGAAGGGGCGGTAGGCGGCGTCGTGGACGGTGTAGAAGAAGGTTGCCGAGTCCGCCGACCAGGCCCCGCCGTAGTAGGTTCGCGGGACCTCGTCTGCGAGGTCGGTGCCGGACGCGATGTCACGGAACCGGAGTGTGTACACCTCGTCTCCGACGAGATCGACCGAGTAGGCGGCGAGCCGCTCATCGGGGGAGATCCGGACCAGGCCGAGCTCGAAGTAGTCGGCCGCCCCCGCGAGCGCCTGACAGTCGATCACGACCCCCTGGTCTGGGGTGTCAATTTCGTCGCCGACCAAGGATTTTGAAACGGATTTGGTTGTTAAATCGGCGTTTCGCAACCGACTTTTGCGTAAGAAACATGGATAGTTACTTCCGGAATCGTGCCGCATGTAGTACCAATTGCCCGTGGTTCCCCACCGGACCGACACCTGCTCGGCCGGTATCCGCGCCTCCATGTCCCGCCGGAGGCGGTCTGCGAAGGAGTTGAGATGATGGGTCGTGGCCTCGTACCACGCGCGTTCCGCGCGAAGGTGCTCGACAAGTTCCTCGGACGCGGTGTCTCGCATCCAGGCGTAGGGGTCGGGGCGCTTCGTCCCGTGCTCGACGTGGGTGAAGGGGCGTCTGCTGGCGATCGGGGGAATCTGCATGGTCGGAAACCTAGCCGCCGACGTCGTCTCGGGGCAGTCATCGCCGCTGTGTCGATGCTCACTGCAACCGCGGCCTTCGGCCCGACCTCCGTCACGACGGCGAACGCGGCCTCCCCGGTGACCTTCACCGTCGGCTACACCGTCTCCGTCGACTCCTTCAACCCGTTCCTGGGTTACCAGGCCACCTCCTTCGAGATGTGGGGCCTGATGTACGACTCGCTGGTCGGCTACACCATGAAGGACATGCAGCCCGCGCCGGCGCTGGCGACCAGCTGGGACACCTCGTCAGACGGTCTGACCTGGACCTTCCACCTCCGCAGCGGCGTGATGTGGAACGACGGCGTCCCGCTCACGTCCAAGGACGTCGCCTTCACCTACAACCGGATCATCAACGGCAAGGGCCCGATCCACTCGCAGTGGGCGGCGTACCTCACCTATGTGACCAACGTCACCGCGCCGGATCCGACCACAGTGGTCCTACACCTGAAGAAGCCCAACGCGGTCCTTCCCCTCCTGCCGATCCCCGTCCTGCCGGAGCACGTCTGGTCGAAGATCTCCGACAGTCAGGTCAAGTCCTACACCAACGAGCCGGTGAAGGGCGTGCCGCCGGTCGGCTCCGGTCCGTTCAACCTGGTCTCCGGCACGGCCGGTGGCTCGACGTACACGTTCGAGGCCAACAAGAACTACTGGGGCGGCGTGCCGCACGTCGACCAGCTCGTCTTCAAGGTGTTCCAGAACACCGACACCGCGGTCCAGGCCCTCAAGAAGGGTGAGATCGACTTCGTCGACGGCATCACGGCGCTGCAGGTCAAGGCTTTGCAGGGGCAGTCGGGGGTCACCGCGATCAACGGCCAGGCTCCCGGCTTCGACGAGATCGCCTTCAACTCGGGCTCGGTCGACACCACGACGGACAAGCCGATCGGCAACCCGAACCCGGCGGTCCTCGACCCGAAGTTCCGCTACGCGCTCGGCTTCGCCATCGACCGCAACCTGCTGATTCAGCGGGCCTACCAGGGTGCCGGGCTCCCCGGCACGACGATCGTGCCGCCGGGCTTCTCCGAATGGCACTGGGAGCCCCCGGCCGACCAGGCGTTCACGTTCGACCTGCAGAAGGCCGGGCAGTTGCTGGATGCGGCCGGCTACACGATGGGGTCGGACGGCTTCCGGACGCTGCCGGACGGCAAGCCGATCGGCACGTTGCGCCTGTTCGCCCGGAGTGACTCGGCCACGTCGAAGAACGTGCTGACGTACTTCTCGGGATGGCTCAAGCAGTTGGGAATCAAGTCCCAGGTCACCACGATGAACAGCAACAAGCTGACCAACGTCATCCTGGCCGGCAACTTCGACATCTTCGAGTGGGGCTGGTACGTCGACGCCGACCCGGACTCGATGTTGTCGTACATGACCTGCGCCCAGCGCGGCAACTGGTCGGACTCCTGGTACTGCAACCCGCAGTACGACGCGCTCTACAAGGCGCAGAAGTCCGAGCTCGACCACGCCAAGCGGGTCCAGATCATCGACCAGATGCAGCAGATGCTCTACCAGGACGCGCCATACCTGGTGACCGTCTACAACACCGACGGTGAGGCACTGCGCACCGACCTGTTCGCCTGCATGGAGCCGCAGCCCGACCCGGGCGGCGTCCTGGCCCTGCAGCTCGGTGTGCACAACTACATCGCCGTCAGGCCGGCGGCCGATGCGGGCAACTGTGACGGGGTCACCACCGCGATCGGTGCCGTGGCCACCAGCGCGACGGCCTCGCCGAGCGCGGGCAGCAGCACCAGTCCGGGGACACCGGCGCCGACCACTGCGACGAGCGGTGGTGGCATCCCGACCTGGCTGTACGTCGGGGGTGTTCTCGTGATCGTGGTGGTCGGCGGTGTCGTCATGATGAGGCGGCGCGCCAACGCCGGAGACCGGGAGTGAGCCAGGTTGTGGCGGCGGAGCACTCCGCCGCCACAACCCCCCCCGGCCGTCGAGCGCGGGGGCGATCGTTCGGTCGTTATGCCCTCGCGAAGACAGGCGGTTCGCTGGCAAGCCTGGCCTTCATGCTGGTGCTTAACTTCTTCCTCTTCCGGGTCATCCCTGGTGACCCCGCCCGGACGCTGGGCCGGGGCCGGCTCACCTCGCCGGACGCGATCGAGGCGTTCAACCACACCTACGGCCTGGACCAGCCGCTGTGGCAGCAGTTCTTCACCTTCTTGAAGAACACCGCGGAGGGCGACCTCGGGTACTCCTTGCGCTACAACGTGCCGGTTTCTCAGCTGATCCTTGAGCGGATGGGCCCGACCTTGCTCCTGGTCGGAACCGCCACGCTGTTCGCCACGCTCATCGGGGTCTACCTCGGAATCACCGGCGCGTGGAACCGTGGCAGCACCTTCGACAGGGTGTCGAACGCCACCGGACTGACCCTCTACTCCATGCCGGAGTGGTGGCTCGGCCTCCTGCTCATCGAGGCGTTCGCCGTCGGCATCGGCCCCTTCCCGGGCATCTTCCCAACCAGTGGTCTGCACTCGGTCGGGGTCGTGCCCGGAACGCTGCACTACTACCTGGACGCGGTGATGCACCTGGTACTTCCGGTGGTCACGCTGACGTTGGCCTATCTGTCCGACTACTCGCTGATCATGCGCAGCTCCCTGCTCGACGAGCTCGGTGAGGACTACCTGACCACGGCCCGAGCCAAGGGGCTGCGCGACGTGCAGGTCCGCCGCCGTCACGCGGTCCGTAACGCGATGCTCCCCACGACCACCAAGATCGCGCTGAACATCGGCTGGGTGGTCTCCGGCGCGATCACCGTCGAGACGGTGTTCTCGATCCCGGGGCTGGGCCTGCTGTCCACCGAGGCCCTGGATGTTCCGGACTTCTGGGTCCTCCAAGGGACGTTCCTGGTCGCCTCGGGCGGCGTGATCGTGATGAATCTGTTGGCCAACCTCATCTACGGTCTTCTCGATCCCCGGGTGCGCTCGTGAGCGCCCCGTCGAGTCGTCAGCTCGCCCGGGAACGCAGGCTCCGCTCCGTCGCGGACGCTTGGCGGCTCTTCCTCAAGGACCGCGCCGGGGTGGTCGGACTGGTCGTCCTGGTGGTCTTCATCCTGGTTGCGGTTCTGGCTCCCTGGATCGCACCGGCCGCCGGCCTCGACGTGACGAAGGCGACCGGGGGGGTGCTGGATCCGCCCTCGTCGTCCTTCTGGCTCGGCACCGACGACAACGGGCGCTCGATCCTCACGCTGCTGATCTGGGGGTCGCGGATCTCGCTGTTCGTCGGCTTCTTGGCGACGGCGATCTCGATGGTCATCGGCACCTTCGTCGGTCTGGTGTCGGGCTTCTTCGAGGGATGGATCGGCTCGAGCCTCTTCCGGGTCACCGAGTGGTTCCTGGTGATCCCGTACCTCGCCCTGGCCATGGTGCTCGCCTCCGTCCTGGGGCCGTCCACCTGGAACATCTCCTTCGTGATCGGGGTGACCAGCTGGTCGACGACCGCCCTGCTGATCCGCAGCCAGACCCTCACCCTGAAGGAGCGGACCTATCTGGAGCGTGCCCGGGTTCTCGGGGCCGGGCGGTGGCACCAGATGACGCGGCACATCCTGCCGAACCTGATGCCGATCGTGCTGGCCAACACGACGCTGACCGTCGCCCTCGCAGTGTTGGCGGAGACCACGTTGAGCTTCCTCGGTCTCGGTGACCCCACGAGTGTCAGCTGGGGCTCGATGCTGGAGGAGGCGTTCCAGGTCGGGGCCATGACCACCGGCTCCTGGTGGTTCATCCTCGCACCGGGCGTGTGCGTGGTCATCGTGGTGCTGGCCTTCACCCTCGTCGGCCAGGCCCTCGAGGAAGTCTTCAACCCGCGATTGCAGGCACGCCGATGAGTGAGCTGCTCGAGTTCGACGACGTCCGGGTCTCGTACCGGACCGGCGACGGCTGGCTGCCGGCGGTTCGGGGTGTCGATCTGACCGTCGCTCCGGGCGAGATCGTGGGAGTGGCGGGGGAGTCCGGTTGCGGCAAGTCCACGCTGGCCAGCACCGTGCTCAGGCTGCAACCCAAGGACGCCGAAGTACTCGGTGAGATCCGGGTCGACGGCGAAGACGTGCTCACGATGAAGTGGGGCTCGTTGCGGGCGCTGCGATGGGCCGGAGCCTCGATCGTCTTCCAGGGCGCGCTGCACTCGCTGAACCCGGTGCAGCGCATCTCCCAGCAGATCGCCGAGCCGATCCGCCTGCACGAGCCCAAGATCAGCGAGGGCGAGATCAAGCTGCGGGTCGACGAGCTGCTCGGCCAGGTCGGGCTCCCGGTCGCGCGCCGCCGCGCCTATCCGCACCAGCTGTCCGGGGGTCAGAAGCAGCGCGTGATGATCGCGATGGCACTTGCCTGCCGGCCGCACCTGATCATCGCCGACGAGCCGACGACCGCCCTCGACGTGATGGTGCAGGCCCAGATCCTGAGCCTGCTGACTTCCTTGGTGAGGAACCTCGAGGTGGGCATGCTGATCATCAGCCACGACCTGTCGGTGCTGGCCGAGCTCTGCGACCGGGTGGCCGTGATGTACGCCGGGCGCATCGTCGAGACCGGGCCGGCGTCCGAGGTGTTCAGTCACCCGATCCATCCCTATGCGTCGGCGCTCTCCTCGGCCTTCCCCAAGATCGGTGACCCCGGCGCCCGGTACGCCCCGTCCGGGCTCGCCGGGGACCCGCCGGATCCGCGCGACCTGCCACCGGGGTGCACATTCGCCCCCCGATGCCCGCGGGCCACCGAGGAGTGCGCCGTCGCCGAGCCTCAGCTCGTCGAGTTCCAACCCGGCCGCAAGGCCGCCTGTATCCATGCGGAGGTGACGGCGTGACGCTGCGTGCACATGCGGTGGAGGTTGACTTCGTCACCAGCGGTGGTGAGGTCGCGCATGCGCTGGCCGGCGCCGATATCGAAGTGCGCCCCGGGGAGATCCTGGCGGTGGTGGGGGAGTCCGGCTCGGGCAAGACGACTCTCGCACGGACGCTGATGGGATTGGAGCGGCCGACCGCGGGTCAGGTGACCTGGGACGGCAAGCCGCTCGGCTACAGCATCCGCTCGCTTCGCGCGCTCCGGCGGCGGGTCCAGATGGTCCTTCAGGACCCGGCCGGTGCGCTCAACCCGCGCCACACGGTCTACGAGTCGGTAGCGGAGGGGATCCGGCTGCACAAGGTCACCGACAAGGAGGGCAGGACGGAGGTCGAGCTGGTCGCCGAGGCGCTGTCCTACGCCGGTCTGCGTCCTCCCGAGGCCCTCTTTCAGCGCTATCCGCACGAGCTGTCCGGTGGTCAGCGTCAGCGGGTGCTGATCGCCGGGGCGCTGGCCCTCGGCCCCGAGCTCCTCATCGCCGACGAGCCGGTCTCCAGCCTGGACGCCTCGATTCGCGGAGAGATCCTCGGCCTTCTGCTCCGGCTCCGAGAGGAGCTCGGGCTGGGTGTCCTCGTCGTCACTCACGACCTGGGGCTCGCCTGGAACATCGCCGACCGGCTCGTGGTGATGTATCTCGGCCGTGTGGTCGAGTCCGGGCCCACCGAGGAGGTGCTTTCGGCACCCCAGCACCCGTACACGAAGGCACTGTTGTCGGTGGTGCCGGAGATGGTGGGGCTCGACCCGGTGATCCTCACCGGCGAGATCCCCGACCCCACCCGGATCCCCGCGGGCTGTCGTTTCCATCCACGCTGCCCGGCGCTGGCCTCAGGTGAGGCCGAGGCGGCCGGGGTCGCCGACCGGTGCCGTACGGCGGGTCTGCCGATTCTGAGCGCGGAGAACGAGCACCAGGTCGCCTGTCACCTGGTCTCCCAGTTGCTCACCCAGTGACCTACCGAGTGACTTGCCCAGCGACTCGACCAACTGCTCCTCCGGCCGGCAGCTCAGCCCCGGCGCCAGCCCTCCGGGAGGACCAGACCCTCCATCGAGTTCCCGTCGCGTCCGGTGGTGGTGGTCGCCATGAGCAGGGAGTTCAGGACGGCCTCCTCGGCCGCCTCCACGGTGGCCTGGAAGAGCGGGTCCAGTGCCCGGCCGGTGACGCCCAGGACACCTTCGGGCCGGCGGTCCCGGTCGAAGCGACCGCCGGTGGAAACACCCAGGAAGATCTCGCCGCTACCGTGATGAGCCACCGAACCGGCCCGCGCCAGGCCCAGGCCGATCCGCCGCGCCAGCCGGGCGCACGACGCCCCGTCCGCGGCGGCGTCGGTGACGACGATCCCTATGCACGATCCCGCAGGCGTCGCCGGCCCCGGCGCGTCGGGCAGACCCCGACCGTAGTGCGCTCCGTCGATCACGAGCTCTTGTCGCTGACCGAAGTTGGTCAGCAGCAGGACGGCGACCGTGTGGCCCTCGGGAGTGACGCGCGACGCCGTACCGATCCCACCCTTGAAGCCGAGGCAGCTCATCCCGGTGCCGGCCCCGACAGCGCCCTCGGGGGGAGCGGCCTTCGACCCCCGGCTGTCCATCGCCATCCGCCAGGCGGCACGAACGTCGCCGCTCTCCACCTGCATGCGCCGGCAGTCGTTGAGGAAGGAGTCGTCGCACTCGGCGACCACCGGGATGACCACGTCGTCTGCGACGGCGGGGTTCTGCTCCAGGGCGATTTCACAGGCGGCGTCGTAGACCCGGCCGAGCTGCATCGTCGAGGTCAGATAGATGGGGGTCTCCAACGTCGCCCACTCGCCCGCCGAGAGGAAGCCGGTGCACTCCCCAGCGCCGTTGAGGACCGCTCCGCCGGCAGCGAGGGGGCGTTCGAAGGCGTCCTCGGCGACGACCAGGGCCGAGACCCCGGTCCGGGCGACACCACGTCCCTGGGGTGGAGCCGGCTCATCGCGGATGATCGTGGTGTGGCCGATCCCGACCCCTGCTACGTCGAGAACGGAGTTGGTTGGCCCAGTGGGGAGGACACCGATGGAGATGCCCAGATCGCGAGCTCGCGGCATGCTGTCATCCTGCCGTACCGCGGGCCCGGCCCGTGCGGCGGCCCGAGGTCGAGTGAAGGAGAGTTGAGGCGTTGATACCCGTCGTCTGGTCACCGCGGACACGACTGCACAATCCGCGGAAGGAGGTGTGGGTCGGAGTCGAGATCGACGGCGCCGAGAACCCTGAGCGGGTGGACACCATCTTGTCCAGCCTCGACGCCTCCGGGTACACCGACGTGGTCGAGGCCACCACACACGACCGCACCGTCCTGGAACGGGTGCACGATCCGGAGATGCTGTCCTTCCTCGCCGAAGCGACGGCTCGGTGGGCAGCGGGTGGCTACGAGGCGGAGGTCGGTCAGAGCCGGGTCGTGCCCTATTTCTTCCCGACGCCGGCGCTCACCGAGGGGATGCCGGTCCGCGTCCCGACGCGGGTCCACGCAGACGCGGGACGGTTCGTCTACGACACCTGCACCCTCATCGGCGAGGGCACCTGGGAGGCGGCCCTTGCCGCCGTTGACTGCACGCTCACGGCAGTCGACCTGGTGGTCGGGGGGCGTCGTACTGCGTACGCGCTGACCCGCCCGCCGGGGCACCATGCGACCAAGCGCGGGCTGGGGGGGTCCTGCTACCTCAACAACGCGGCGGTCGCGGCCGAGGCCCTGCGGGGCGCCGGCCACGAGCGGGTCGCCGTCATCGACCTCGATGCCCACCAGGGCAACGGGACGGCCCAGATCTTCTACGACCGTGCCGACGTCGCCTACGGATCGCTGCACATCGACCCGGCGGCCGGTTGGTTCCCCCACCTGCTCGGCTTCGCGGACGAGACCGGCACCGGGGCCGGGGAGGGGGCGACCCTCAACATTCCCCTGCCTCCCGGCACCCCGGACGAGCCGTGGGTGTCCGCCGTCGAGCGGATCGCATCGTGGGTATCGGAGCAGGGCAGCACGGCGGTCGTGGTCTCGCTGGGCGTCGACGCGGCCGTCGACGATCCGGAGAGCCCGTTGCACGTCACCACTGCCGGCTACCGGAGCGCCGGCGAGGTTGTCGGGGCGCTCGGACTGCCGACGGTCGCCGTGCAGGAAGGCGGCTATCACCTGCCCAGCCTCGGTGGCCTGGTCACCGCCTACCTCGATGGCCACCAGGGGCACTCCGGCGAGTAGCGTTGTGATCGTGCCGACCACAGCGTCCTTCGACGAGCCGATCACGGTGCTCCAGGTGGATGGTGTGGGCACCGAAGACGTCCTGGTGTCGCCGGACGGACGTGTCTACACCGGCACCGAGGACGGTCATATCCACGAGATCGACCCGAAGGCGCGCACCTCCCGGGTACTGGCCAACACACATGGCAGACCCCTCGGCCTGGAGTGGCTGCCCAACGGCCACCTGCTGGTGTGTGACTCCAAGCGCGGCCTGCTCGAGGTCGACCTGAAGACGGCGACGGTCTCCGAGCTCGTCACGGAGGTGTCGGGTCGTCCGATGCTGTTCTGCAACAACGCAGCCGTGCACAGCGACGGCTCGATCTACTTCTCCGACAGCTCCCGGCTGCACGGGCAGGAGTCCTGGAAGTCCGACATGATCGAGGACACCCACACCGGGAGGCTGCTCGTGCGCCGTCCGGACGGCTCGGTGTCAGTGCAGATGGACGGGTTGCGTTTTGCCAACGGGGTGACTCTGGCCGCCGACGAGTCCTATGTCGCGGTGGCCCAGACGACCGGTCGCGACATCGCCCGGCTCTGGCTCTCCGGCCCCCGCTCCGGCGTCGTGGAGCCCTTCATCACCGACCTTCCGGGGTATCCCGACAACATCGCCCGCGGCTCCGACGGCCTCATCTGGGTCGCCCTGGCGTCGCCTACCGACCCTGCGCTGGAGCTGATGCTGCGACGGGTTCCCTTGGGCGTACGCCGGCGGATGCGCCGCCTGCCGGAGAAGGCGCTGCCGGGGCCCAAGCGTTCGGCGCGCGTGATGGCGTTCGACGACCGTGGCCGGCTTGTCCACGACAGGCAGCTGGTCGCCGACCACTTCCACATGGTGACCGGTGTTCGTGAGCACGACGGGAGGGTCTGGCTCGGCAGTCTCCAGGAGCCCGCTGTGGCGACCTTCGCGGTTTGGGCCGGATCAACGGCTCACGTCTAGACTGTGGCGGTCATGGGAATGCTCGACGACATCACGGGTCCGCGCGATCTCCAGCGACTCGATGCCCCCCAGCTCGAGGAGCTTGCGGCGGAGATCCGCCGCTTTCTCGTTGCCAAGGTCTCACGCACCGGAGGGCACCTCGGGCCGAATCTCGGCGTCGTCGAGCTCACGATCGCCCTGCACCGAGTGTTCGAATCGCCACACGACCGGATCGTCTTCGACACCGGGCATCAGGCGTACGTGCACAAGATCCTGACGGGCCGTACCGCCGGATTCGACAACCTGCGTCAGGAGGGGGGCCTCTCCGGCTACCCGAGCCGCGACGAGTCCGAGCACGACGTGGTCGAGAACTCCCATGCATCCACCGCGCTGAGCTGGGCCGACGGCCTGGCCAAGGCCTACGCGCTGCGGGGCGAGGATCGCCACGTGGTCGCTGTCGTCGGAGACGGGGCGCTGACCGGCGGGATGTCCTGGGAGGCCCTCAACAACATCGCGGCCGACGACACCCGCAAACTGGTCATCGTCGTCAACGACAACGGGCGCTCCTACACCCCGACGGTCGGAGGGCTCGCCAATCATCTGACCTCGCTGCGCACGAATCCCCGGTACGAGCCGGCGCTCGACACGGTCAAGCGCCGGGTGCGCGGGCTTCCCAAGGTCGGTCCCGCCGTCTACGACGCCCTGCACGCGATGAAGAAGGGCATCAAGGACGCCCTGGCTCCCCAGGGCCTCTTCGAGGACCTGGGCCTGAAGTACGTCGGCCCGATCGACGGCCACGACCGCGAGGCGACCGAGAGTGCTCTCGCCGCGGCCAAACGGTACGGCGGCCCGGTCATCGTGCACGTCATCACGGAGAAGGGCTGCGGCTACGACGCGGCCGAGCATCACGAGGCCGATCGGCTCCACGGCCCCGGTCCCTTCGATGCCGAGACCGGTCTGGAGAAACCCAAGGGGACCACCTGGACCGACGTCTTCGCCGGCGAGATCGCCACGATCGCCGAGGAGCGCACGGACATCGTCGGGATCACCGCCGCAATGCTCCATCCGGTGGGACTCGACCGCTTCGCCCAGCGCTTCCCCGACCGGGTCTTCGACGTCGGCATTGCCGAGCAACACGCCGTGACGTCCGCTGCCGGGCTGGCCCTCGGGGGGCTGCATCCGGTCGTCGCGCTCTACGCCACGTTCCTGAACCGCGCCTTCGACCAGGTGCTGATGGATGTCGGCCTGCACCGGGCCGGCGTGACCTTCGTCCTCGATCGCGCCGGAGTCACCGGCGACGACGGCCCCAGCCACAACGGCATGTGGGACATGTCGATCCTGCAGGTCGTGCCTGGCCTCCGGCTGGCCGCGCCGCGTGACGCGACTCGGCTTCGGGAGCTGCTGCGTGAGGCAGTCGTCGTCGATGACGCGCCCACCGTGATCCGCTTCCCCAAGGGTGCCCTGACCGACGACATCCCCGCGATCGACACCGCCGGCGGGTGCGATGTGCTGCTCCGCCGCGGCGAGAAGGACGTGCTCATCGTGGGTGTCGGCTCCATGGCGAGCGTCGCCGTCGAGGTCGCGGGGCGCCTGGAGGATCAGGGGATCGGAGTCACCGTCGTGGACCCGCGCTGGGTCAAGCCCGTCGACCCGGTCCTCATCGGTCTGGCCCGCGGGCATCGGCTGGCGGTGTGCCTGGAGGACAACGGGATCGTCGGCGGCGTGGGCTCGGTCTTCCTGCAGACGCTCAACGACGCCGGCGTCTCGACACCGGTGCGGCTGCACGGCATCCCGCAGAAGTTCCTGCACCACGCCAAGCGTGCGGCGCTGCTGAACGAGCTCGGCCTGGATGCCCAGGACATCGCTCGCGGCATCGTCGAGGACGTCACCTCGCTCGACGACGGCGAGACGCTGCTCCCGATCATCGACTGACGCACCCGGGCTAGTGGAACGTCCTTCCAGTGGAGGCCTCAGAGATGCCTTCGCGGTCCAGCAGCATGGTCAGGCCACCGTTCCAGAACGCGAATCCCGCTCCGGTGATCATCGCCAGGTCGAGATCCTCCGGAGCCGAGACGACACCCTCGTCGAGCATCAGCCGCGCCTCGTCGGCGAGGGCCGAGAGGACTCGGGTCCGGACCTCGGCTGGAGCGAGTACGACCGGCTCGGCGGGGGACGCGAAGATCTCAGCGACCTCCGGGTCGATGCTGAGGTCTGGTAGGTAGACGCTGGTCTTGCCCTCGGCGACGAACCTCTGCAGGTTCGGCGAGACGAAGAAGCGATCCGGGAACGCCGCGTGCAGCGACTCGGCGTTGTGCAGCGCGATCGCCGGCCCGACCATGCCGAGCAGCATGAACGGCGGCAGCGGTGCGATCCCGGCGAAGGCTCCGTCCGCCACCTCCAGGGGTGTGCCCTCGTCCACGATCCGGCCGACCTCACCCATGAAGCGGCCGAGGACCCGGTTGACGATGAACGACGGGCTGTCCTTGACCAGGATGGTGGACTTCTTCAGCGACCTGCCGGTCGCGAAGGCGGTGGCGAGGGTCGCGTCGTCGGTCGCCTCGCCCTTGACGATCTCCACCAGCGGCATGATCGCCACCGGGTTGAAGAAGTGGAAGCCCACGACCCGCTCCGGGTGCCGCAGGTCGGCGGCCATCTCGGTGATCGACAGCGACGACGTGTTGGTGGCCAGGACGCACTCGGGGGAGACGTGCGCCTCGACCTCGGCGAACACCGCCTTCTTGACCTTCATCTCCTCGAAGACCGCCTCGATGACGAAGTCGGCGTCGGAGAAGTCGGCCTTGTCGGTCGTGCCGGTCACCAGACCCTTGAGGCGGTTGGCCCGATCCGGGCTGAGGCGGCCCTTGAGGAGCAGCTTGTCGATCTCCCCCTGGACGTAGGCGACGCCCTTGTCGACCCGCTCCTGGTCGAGGTCGGTGAGCACGACGGGCACCATGAGCCGGCGGACGAAGAGCAGCGCCATCTGGCTGGCCATCAGACCGGCGCCTACGACGCCGACCTTGGTCACCGGCCGGGCCAGCTCCCGGTCCGGTGCCCCGGCGGGGCGCTTGGCCCGCTTCTGCACCAGGTCGAGCGAGTAGAGGCCGGCGTGGAACTCCGGGGTCATGATCAAGTCGGTGAGCGCCTCATCCTCCGCGGCGAATGCCTCGTCGCGCGAGGCGGTCCTGGCCGCCGCCATCAGCTCCAGGGCCCGGTACGGCGCGGGGGAGGCTCCACCGGTCTTGGCGTCGGCGATCGCCCGGCCACGGGCCAGTGCCTCGTCCCAGGCGGGGCCGCGGTCGGCATCGGGCCGGGCCACGGTGGCCGTGCCGTTCAGGACCTCCCCGGCCCAGCGCAGCGATCGCTCCAGGAAGTCCACGCCGGAGAAGGTCGCGTCGGCGAGTCCGAGCTCGAAGGCCTGCTTGCCGCCGAGCATGCGGTTCTGGCTGAGCGGATTGTCGATGATCAGGGTGACGGCCTTGTCCGCACCGATGAGGTTGGGCACCAGGTAGGCGCCGCCCCAGCCGGGGAGGATCCCCAGGAAGACCTCGGGAAGTGCGATCCCGGCAGCGGAGTCCAGCACGGTGCGGTAGGTGCAGTGCAGGGCGACCTCGAGACCTCCGCCGAGGGCCAGACCGTTGATGAACGCGAAAGTCGGCTTGCCACCCTCACCCAGCTTGCGGAAGACGCCGTGGCCCACCCTGCGCGAACGTCAGGGCGTTGTCGCGGCTCTGCGCTGCGGGGTTGGCGCTCAGGTCGGCGCCGGCCGCGAGGATGAAGGGCTTGCCGGTGATCCCGATGGCCACCACCTCGTCGCGTGCCAGAGCCGTGTCGATGGCCTGGTTCAGCAGGTTGAGGCTCTGCGGTCCGAACGTGTTGGGCCGCTTGTAGTCCAAGCCGTTGTCGAGCGTGATCAGCGTCATCGTCCCGGCTCCGCCGGGGAGTGCCACATCACGCGACTTGGCGTCGGTGACCACCTCGTCGGGGGTCAGCGCGACCAGACCGTCGATCATCACCTGGAGCTCGGGGGAGGTGGTCACTTGGTGTCTCCGTTCCAGTGCGGGTTCTCCCAGATCACGGTGCCGCCCATGCCGATGCCGATGCACATGGTCGTCATGCCGTAGTGGACGTCCGGGCGCTCCTCGAAGCGGCGTGCCAGCTGGATCATCAGCCGCACTCCCGAAGAGGCCAACGGGTGGCCCAAGGCGATCGCACCGCCGTACGGGTTCACCCGGGGGTCGTCGTCGGCGAACCCGAAGTGCTCCAGGAAGGCAAGCACCTGGACGGCGAACGCCTCGTTGATCTCGATCGCCCCGATGTCGTCCATGCTGAGTCCGGCAAGCTCGAGCGCCCTCGTGGTTGCGGGGATCGGACCGTAGCCCATCACCTCGGGCTCGACCCCGGCGAAGGAGTAGCCGACCAGGCGCATCTTGACCGGCAGGCCGAGCCGTTTCGCGGTCTCCTCGTCGGCGAGGATGCAGGCCGTCGCCCCGTCGTTGAGCCCCGCGGAGTTGCCCGCGGTGACCCGCCCGTGCGGCCGGAACGGGGTCTTGAGCGCGGCGAGGTCGGCCATGGTCGTGCCGGGGCGTGGCGGCTCGTCGACGGTGGCCAGCCCCCATCCGTCCTCGGCGGTGCGGATCGCCACCGGCACCAGGTCGGGCTGGATCTTGTTGTCGACGTACGCCTGAGCGGTCTTGGCCTGCGAAGCGACGGCGTAGGCGTCGGCGCGCTCCTTGGTGAGCCCCGGGAACCGGTCGTGGAGGTTCTCCGCGGTGCAGCCCATCGACAGTGCCTCGGGGTCGACGATCTTCTCGGACAGGATGCGCGGGTTGGGGTCAACGCCTTCGCCCATCGGGTGGCGCCCCATGTGCTCCACTCCTCCGGCGATCACCACGTCGGTCGCGCCGAACGCGATCCCGCTCGCAGCGGTGGTGACCGCGGTCATGGCGCCGGCGCACATCCGGTCGATGGCGTAGCCGGGCACGCTGCTCGGCAGGCCCGCGAGAAGTGCCGCGGTGCGGCCGATCGTCAGGCCCTGGTCGCCGATCTGGGTGGTCGCCGCGATGGCGACGTCCCCCACCTGGTCGGGCGGAAGGTTCGGGTGGCGGTCCAGCAGCTCTCGGATGCACTTGATGACCAGGTCGTCGGCGCGAGTCTCAGCGTACTGACCCTTCGCCTTGCCGAACGGAGTCCGGACGCCGTCGACGAAGACGACGTCCCTTAGCTCTCGGGCCACGGGGGCTCCTTCATGAGAGGGGATCGGTCACTCCCTAGGCTACCCACGAGTAACTAAACGGGAAAGTCGGGCCCGATCGGGTGGCCTCACGGCGGCCCGGAGCGCCGTGCGCAGGGGACCGGACAGCGCGGGCAAGGCGGGTCAGTACGGTAACCGTGCGGGCTCGGGGTGCAGGGTTGGGGTGCTGCGGGGACAATGGGAGGGAGCAAGGAGGGTGACGATGCCTGGAGACGCTGCGCGGTTCGTGCATATCGTGGACGACGTTCCCGAGCTGCTGGAGGCCGCCGGTGGAGCCGTTCGACCGGCTCTGATCTTCGTTCTGGACGGGTTCCTCGACGCGGGCAATGCAACCCGCATCGCGGTGGAGCACCTGCAGGAGAGCCACCCCGGCCGGGTGGTCGCGTCCTTCGACATCGACGCCTTCTACGACTACCGCGCGCGGCGTCCCGCGATGACCTTCCGTGAGCACCACTACACCGACTACGCGGCACCGCGACTGGTCGTCCGGGTCTGCAGCGACGATCTCGGCGCCCCTTACCTGTTGATGAGCGGTCCCGAGCCGGACACCCACTGGGAGGCCTTCGCCACTGCGGTGCGCCATCTGGTCGAGCACTTCGACGTGCGCTTCACCCTGGCCCTGGGGGCGGTGCCGATGGCGGTGCCGCACACCCGTCCGGTGATGATCACCAACCATGCGACGGACCCGAAGCTGCTGCTCCACGAGAACCCGTGGGCCGGCGAGATCCGGATCCCCTCCAGCGCACAGTCCTTGCTCGAGCTGCGGCTCGGCGAGTGGGGTCACGATGCGATGGGCTTCGTCGCCCACGTCCCGCACTATGTCGCGCAGTTCGACTATCCGGAGGCCTCCCTGCGCCTGCTGGAGTCGGCCGAGACCGCGACCGGGTTGCAGTGGGATCTGTCGGCCTTGGAGCAGCGGACCGAGGAACGGCGAGCGGAGATCGCTCAGCAGATCGAGGACTCCGACGAAGTCCGCTCCGTGGTGAGCGGGCTGGAGCAGCAGTACGACTCCTTCCACACCGAGTCCGACACCCTGCCGCTCGCCGGGGATCGTTCGCTCCCCACGGCCGACGAGCTCGGTGCGGAGTTCGAGCGATTCCTTGCCGGTCTCGACGGGGAGGACTGATCGGTGCCGAGGTCGGTGGAGGATCTGGTGACCCTCCTGGATCTGGAGACCCTCGAGCTCAACCTCTTCCGGGGCGAGCAGCCGATCACCGAGATGCAGCGCGTCTTCGGTGGCCAGGTTGCCGGACAGGCCATGGTCGCGGCATCGCGGACCGCGCCCGAGGGTGTCTCGATGCACTCGCTGCACAGCTACTTCCTGCGGCCGGGTGACACCGCAGTGCCGATCATCTATGAAGTCGAACGAGCACGTGACGGGCGGTCCTTCTCCGTCCGCCGGGTGATCGCGCGCCAGCACGGCAAGCCCATCTACGTGCTGACCGCGAGCTTCCAGCGTCCTGAACCCGGGCTCGACCACCAGGACCCGATGCCCAAGGTTCCCGAGCCCGAGGACTGTCCGGACCTTTTCGCCGCCTTCCGGGAGTCGTCCCCGGAGGCCTACGCCTTCTGGTCCCGGGAGTGGGCCGCACTGGAGGTCCGTTCGGTGCGCGGCCCCGCGAAGGAGGACCGGGATCCCGACGACCCCTCGTGGTCGCAGTACTGGATGCGGGCCAACGGACCGCTGCCCGACAGCGAGCTGGTTCACCAGGCGGTGCTCACCTACGCCAGCGACCTGCTCCTCTTGGGGACCTCGCTGCTGCCGCACGATCACCGAGTGTCGGATCCGGAGATCCAGCCGGCGTCGCTGGACCATGCGGTGTGGTTCCATCGCCCGTTCCGGGCCGACGAGTGGCTGCTCTACGACATGCGGTCCCCGAGCGCCGGAGGGGCAAGAGGACTTTCCCAGGGGCGCTTCTTCACCGCCGACGGGGCGCTCGTCTCCACCGTCATGCAGGAGGGGCTGATCCGACTCATCGGTCAGGAGAACCCGCGCAGCGGATCCGAGTACTGACCACAGACCCCTGGATCGGGAGGCCGGACCGGACGACGTAGTCCCGCCGCGACCTTCGATCTGCGTCCGTGTCCGATCCTTCGCACCTCTGCGGGCCGCTGCTACGGGCTGGCTTCCACGGGGCCCGGCTGAGAGCCACGACTGGATCTGACGATTTCCCGGACGGGGAGGCGCTCGGCTGTCTACCGTGAGGTGTCCCTGTGATACGTGTGACGGGTGGGAAGGCGCCGTGGGAGCAAATGTGCGCAAAGCGGCGCTGGCCGCCGTGGCTGTGGTGACAGTCCTGGGAGCGGGTATGCCCCCGGCGACGGCTGCGACCAGCGCCACCCCGCCCGTCACCGCATACCAGCTGCCGTTCCGATGCGGCCAATCATGGACGGGCACGACCCGGCCCGATCACTCTCCGTCCCCGAACGCGGTCGACTTCACCCGATCCCACGACTTCGGCAAGTCGGTGCTCGCCGCCGCAGCAGGGACGGTCGTCGTGGCCCGGAACCTCGGCAACGTGTCGTACGGCCGGTACGTGGTGATCGACCACGGCAACGGCGAGTCGACCTTGTACGCCCACCTGAGCTCGATCTGGGTCACCGTCGGACAGAGCATCGACCAGGGCCAGGTCCTGGGTCGGGTGGGGGCGTCCGGTAACGCAACAGGGGCGCACCTGCACTTCGAGGAGCGACTCGACGGCACCGACGTGCCCCCTTACTTCAACGGCGCCGCCTACCAGTTCGACAGCTCTATCGCGTCGGCGAACTGTGTCGACGTGCCGATTGCCGGCGACTGGAACGGCGACGGCACCACCGACATCGGTGTCTACCGTCGAGGCAAGGGACAAGGCAGATTCCTCGAGCTGCTCAACGGAGTCACCACCAAGGTCGCCTTCGCTCCGAGCATCGACAACCCCGTCCTCGGCGACTGGAACGCCGACGGGACGTCCGACCTCGGAGTCCACAACGTGGCGGCCCGCTCGATCCTCAGCCGATCCTCCGACGGCACGGTGACCAGCACGACTCTCGGCGCGCGACGGGACAAGATCGTCGCCGGTGACTTCGCCGGGGACGGCACTACCCAGATGGCCGTCTACCGACCGCGCACGGGTTCGTTCGGGCTCCTCGACAGCTCCGGCAAGATGGTCTGGACCCAGCTCGGCACCACCGCGGACCTGCCGGTGGTCGGCGACTGGAACGGCGACGGCACCACCGACTTCGGGGTCTATGACCCGGCTACGGCGACCTGGACCCTCCGCTACGTGGACTCCACCGGGGTCGCCTGGGTCGCTCAGCGGACCTTCGGCCAGCCCGGTGATCTGCCGGTCGTCGGGGACTGGAACGGCGACGGCACCACCGACGTCGGCGTCTGGGACCCCGCTACCGCCGACTGGACCCTGGACCAGACCGATCCGGCGTCGCAGAGCCCCTCACCGGGTACCACGGTCTCATCGAGTGGATTGGTCTTCGGCCACCCCCGCTGAGCCTGTCCCTCGGCCGTCGGGTCATCGTCTGGGCGACCCACGTCAGCCGATCGACCGCCCCGTCGGGACCTCCGCCTAGAGTTCGCCCATGGGATCTGAGCCACTGATCCGGGACTGGCAGGCCGGTCGGCCGGTCCCGATCGGGGAGATCCTGGGCCCGCTGGCCCACGGTCTTTCCGACCCCTTCCAGCGTCGGGCCGCCGACGGTGCGTTCTGGCGCGCCTCCCTGCAGGCCACCGGGCCCGCAACTCTGCGAGTCCAGGTGGTCGGCGGGCAGGTGCACGCCGAGGCCTGGGGCACCGGGGCCGAGGAGGCGCTGACGGGGATACCCGATCTCCTGGGGGAGCGGGACGACCTCGCCGGTTTCGTCCCGCGGCACGAGCTTCTCGTGAGCCTGCACGCGCGCTTCCCCCACTTCAGGGTGGCGCGCACCGGCCAGGTCTTCGCGGCGATGCTCGCGGCGATCCTGGAACAGAAGGTGACCGGTAAGCAGGCACACACCTCGTTGGTGGGGCTGCTGCGCAGGGCCGGGAGCATGGCTCCGGGCCCGGGGGCGGAGCTGGGCCTGTGGGTGCCGCCCGCGGCCGAGGCGGTCGCGGGCATCCCCTCCTGGGAGTGGTTGCGGATGCAGGTCGAGCCCAGCGCGTCGCGCACCCTGGTGCACGCCGCCTCCCGGGCGGACGCCCTCGAGCGCACCCTCGGGCTCGATCCCGACTCCGCCGATCGGGCGTTGCGCTCGCTTCCGGGGGTCGGCGTCTGGACGTCGGCCGAGGTGCGCTCCAGAGCGCACGGCGATCCTGATGCGGTGAGCTTCGGCGACTACCACGTGCCCCGGGACATCGGCTGGGCCCTGACCGGGTCACCGGTCGACGACGCGGGTCTGGCCGAGCTCCTGGCGCCGTACTCCGGACACCGCTACCGGGTGCAGGCGCTCATCGGGCTGGCCGGCATCCATGTTCCCCGCCGCGGGCCGAGGATGGCGCTGCCGACCCATCTGCCACGGTGAGCGGCTGAGCTCACAGGACCGGGCGCAGCGGCGCCAGCACCGCCTCGGTGAACCTGCGGTGGAGGCCCCGGGAGCTCCACTCGGCCATGGTCAGCTCCACGCAGTTGCTGGCGTCCATCAGGAAGATGCGCTCCATCTCCGCGGCGACCCCGTTGTCGATGAACTCCACGTTGAGCTCGTAGTTGCCGGTCATGGACAGTCGGTCCAGGTTGGCCGTCCCGACTGTCGCCCACTGCCCGTCGATCGTGGCGGTCTTCGCGTGCACCATCGCTTCCTGATAGCGGAAGATGCGCACACCGGAGGAGAGCAGCTCGGCGTAGTAGCCGCGGGACAGCCAGTCGACGACGACGTGGTTGGAGGTCTGTGGGACGAGGACGCGGACGTCCACGCCACGCTGCGCGGCTGCGACGAGCGCCCGCACGAAGTCTCCGTCGGGGATGAAGTAGGCCTGGGTGAGCCAGATGTTGCGGGTGGCCCGGTCGATGGCCTCGAGGTACATCGCCCTAATGGGGAACATCCAGAGCCGGGGGATGTTGCGATGCACCCGGATCCTCGGCTCCCACTGCTTGGACCCGTCCAGGGAGAGTCGGCCGCGTCCGCCGCGGTGGAGGTTCCAGAAGTCGAGGAAGGCCCGGCGCAGGTCGTACACAGCGGGGCCGGTGATCGCCACGTGGGTGTCGCGCCACTCAGAGGCGTAGGCGCTGCCGATGTTGTATCCGCCGACGAAGGCGATGGTGTCGTCGACGACGAGGATCTTGCGGTGGTCGCGGCCGTAGCGGCGCAGGTCGAGGAAGCGCCACCCCGCCGAGAAGACCGGGAACGGAAGCACGTTGATGTCCTGCGGGAACAGCTTGAAGCGATGGGGTACGACGAGGTTGGCGAACTCGTCGTAGATGACGTAGACGTCGACCCCGCGGACCGCGGCACGGTTGAGGGCCTCCTTGAACCGTTCCCCGATGTCGTCGCCCTTCCAGATGTAGCTCTCCAGGAGCACGTAGTGCTGGGCGGCGTCGATGGCGGCGAGCATGTCGTCGAAGAGGTGCTGGCCGAAGGTGTAGGTCGTGACCGAGCCCTCGCCGACCTTGACCTCCGACGGATCGGTGACCGGGAAGGGCCCGGGCTTCTTGCCCCGACGGCGGTAGGAGTCGACCAGGGTGAGCACGATCGCCAGGATGAGCTGGAACCCGAGGATGGCCAGCACGACACGGCGCAGTGTGCTCCCGGCCCTCTCGATCCGTCTGCTCACAACCTCAATCTAGTAGCCCGGGCGGGGTGCTGCGTCCTTGCTGCCGGTCGGCCGTGGTCGTAGACGCTCTGGGCGCCCGCTCGGAGATTCGACCATCCGGTGGTTGCGGCCCCCCCGGGGGTCCCCTACGGTGGCAGGGCTCAACACGGGGGAGGAAACGCATGCGGATCCGCATCGCACTTGTTCTGTCCATGGCCGCCGCACTCCTGGTGGCCCCGACGGTCGTCGCGCAGGCCCAGGTCTTCCCGCAGGGGATCAACTCCAAGTACGCCGAGGACGGCTTCTACGACGTCGGGCTCACCGGCGTCTCGGACCTGCTCGTGGACCAGAGCGCAGGCAAGGTCTTCATCTCCGACGGGACGAGCCTGACGGTGACCAGCCTCGCCGGAGCAGTCCTGGCAACGAAGACGCTGCCGGCGTCGGTCGACACCATGGTGATGAGCGACGACGGCTCGGTGGTCTTCGGGCTCGCGCTTCACACCCCTGATCTGGCGGGTGGGAAGGTGACGCGGATCGACGCCAGTACCTTGAAGGTGACCTCGACGCCGTCTCCCGTTGCGTCTGCTGCGACGAGCATTGCCTACAGCGCCGGGTTGGTCTGGGTCCTGAACGCCGGGGCTTCGCTCTTCGCTGACGCCACCCTGGTCCCGCTGAACCCCGCGGACCTGACCGACGCGTCGGCGGGCGCAGGGCCCTTCGATGCGGGGGCCTACGTCACCCAGATGGTGGCGTCGCCAGGCGTTCAGGGTGCGCTCTTCGCGTGGGCGGCGGGCCAGTCCCCGGTCGCGCTCTACCGCATCGACGTGACGGGGCCGACCAGCCCCACTGCGACGCTGGGCGTCAGCCTCACCGGGGTCAGCGGCTCGATCGGAGCGGTCGACGTGGCGCCCGACGGATCCGAGGTCGTGGCGACCTACGGCAAGGCCATCAACTTCCTCGACCCCACCACCTTGACCGTGTCGGCGCCGGCGTTCGACGACCCCAGCTACTCCGCTCCCGACGATGTGAAGATCCATGGCAGTGACGACGTCGTGGGGTTCGTCGACTCCGGATCCTTGAGCCCGACACCGAGGTTCTACTTCCCGAGCACCGACGACTTCGGCATCGCCCCGCTGTATCCGAGCACGGTAAGCGGCCTGTCCGTCATGGCCGGGAGTCTGGGCTTCGGCGCGAACCACCTCTACTGGATCGCACGAAACAACGTGATGAGCGCTGGCACGAACTCCTACACCTACCGCCTCGGGATCAGCACTCCGGCGCACACCTCCGCCATGAGCATCTCGGTCCCGAAGAACAACGGCTGGAAGTACAACGCCGCGGTGACCGTGACTGCGACGCTCAGCAAGGTCCCCGGCGCCGACCTGTCCGGGCAGACCGTCGAGATCTACGGGCAGAAGCGGAGCGGGGGGTTGTCGACGCTCGGCAGCGGCACGGTCGATCCCACCACCGGGGTCTTCTCGGTCACGTTCCACGTGAAGGAGTACACGACGCTCACCGCGGTATTCCCCGGGACCGACACCTATGCCCCCGCGATCGCCTCCACGTGGGTGAAGTCCCACCTGAAGATCAAGTCCAAGGCGCTCAGGACCAAGCGTCATATCGGCAAGTACGCGCTGTACCACTACTGGCAGAACGCCATCGCGAAGAACCACATCGCTCCGAATCACTCCGGGAGCAAGTACTTCTTCACGTGGCAGTACTACAAGAACGGGTGGCACACCGCGAACAGTCCGCAGTACGTGCTGCTCAACTCGACGAGCAACGGCTACTACCTCCTGAAGGGCGCCAAGAGCGTCATCGGCATCAAGTTCCGGATCATCGGGTACTTCAAGGGCGACAAGCGCAACGGCCCGACCCGGGCGAAGCCGGTCTACCTCCGCTTCACGAAGTAGGTCGGTGGGCGGCGGCGGGAGGAGCTGTCGGCGGGCGCAACTACGCTGACGGGCATGAGGCCCGTCACCGATCTGGTCCGCAAAGTCGCGCCCTTCGAGGTCATCTCCGACTTCGAGGCGTCCGGCGACCAGCCGACCGCGATCGACGACATCCAGCGGCGGATCGAGGCGGGGGAGTCCGATGTGGTCCTGCTGGGTGCCACCGGCACCGGCAAGACCGCCTCCGTGGCCTGGGCGGTGGAGCGGCTGCAGCGGCCGACGCTGGTGATTCAGCCGAACAAGACCCTGGCGGCCCAGTTCGCCAACGAGCTCCGCGAGCTGTTGCCGAACAACGCCATCGAGTACTTCGTGTCGTACTACGACTACTACCAACCCGAGGCTTACATCCCGCAGAGCGACACCTACATCGAGAAGGACTCCTCGATCAACGAGGAGGTCGAGCGGCTCCGGCACTCGGCGACCAACTCGCTGCTGACTCGGCGTGACGTCGTGGTGGTGGCGACGGTGTCGTGCATCTACGGCCTGGGGACGCCGCAGGAGTACGTCGACCGGATGGTCCGGATCCGGGTCGGTGAGGAGACCGACCGTGACCAGCTGCTGCGTCGTTTGGTGGAGATCCAGTACACCCGCAACGACCTGGCCTTCACCCGAGGCACCTTCCGGGTGCGTGGCGACACCCTCGAGGTCTTCCCCGTCTACGAGGAGCACGCGGTCCGGATCGAGTTCTTCGGCGACGAGGTCGAGCGGCTGATGACGCTGCACCCGGTGACCGGTGAGGTGGTCACCGAGGACGACGAGCTCTACATCTTCCCGGCCAGCCACTACGTGGCCGGCGAGGAGCGGATGGAGCGGGCGATCTCCGGGATCGAGGCCGAGCTCGCCGACCGGCTCGCCGAGTTCGAGCGGCAGGGCAAGCTGCTGGAGGCGCAACGGCTGCGGATGCGCACCACCTACGACATCGAGATGATGCGTCAGGTCGGCAGCTGCGCCGGCATCGAGAACTACTCCATGCACATCGACGGTCGTGAGCGTGGGTCGGCGCCCAACTGCCTCCTGGACTATTTCCCCGAGGACTTCCTCCTGGTCATCGACGAGTCCCACGTGACGGTGCCTCAGATCGGTGGGATGTATGAGGGCGACATGTCGCGCAAGCGCAATCTGGTCGAGCACGGGTTCCGGCTCCCCAGCGCGATGGACAACCGGCCGCTGCGGTGGGAGGAGTTCCTCGGCCGGATCGGACAGACCATCTATCTGTCGGCGACTCCCGGCCCGTACGAGCTGGGGAAGGTCGACTCGGTGGTCGAGCAGATCATCCGGCCGACCGGACTGGTCGACCCGGAGGTGCTGGTGCGGCCGACTCGTGGCCAGATCGACGACCTGATCCACGAGATCAAGCTCCGGGAGGAGCGGCACGAGCGGGTGCTGGTCACCACCCTGACCAAGAAGATGGCCGAGGACCTCACCGACTATCTGCTCGAGGCCGGGATCCGGACCCGCTACCTGCACAGCGAGGTCGACACCCTTCGCCGGATCGAGCTGCTGCGGGAGCTCCGGATGGGGGAGTACGACGTGCTCGTCGGTATCAACCTGCTGCGCGAAGGGCTCGACCTGCCAGAGGTCTCGCTGGTCGCGATCCTCGACGCCGACAAGGAGGGCTTCCTCCGCTCCGACAAGTCGCTGATCCAGACCATCGGCCGGGCGGCCCGCAACGTGTCCGGCCAGGTGGTGATGTACGCGGACAAGATCACCCGTTCGATGGAGTCGGCGATCGACGAGACCAACCGGCGGCGCGAGAAGCAGGTCGCCTACAACTCCGAGCGCGGGATCGACCCCCAGCCACTGCGCAAGAAGATCGCCGACATCACCGACATGCTGGCCCGCGAGGAGCAGTCCACCGAGGAGCTGGTCGGCACCTGGAAGGGTGCGCCCGGCAAGAAGGCCCCGGTCCCGGCGCTGTCCCGGCTGCGGGAGCGCAACCCCGATCTCGCCGGGCTGCCGTCCGCCGACCTGGTCGAGCTGATCGGCCAGCTCACCGAGCAGATGAAGGCCGCCGCCGCCGAGCTGCAGTTCGAGCTGGCGGCCAGGTTGCGCGACGAGATCAGGGACTTGAAGAAGGAGCTCCGGCAGATGATCGAGGCCGGAGCCTCGTGACGCGTGCGGAGCTGACCGCGTACTGCCTGGCCAAACCCGGCGCCTGGCCCGACCAGCCGTGGGACGAGCAGGCCGTGACAAAGGTCCACGACAAGATCTTCGCCTTCCTCGGCTCCGGGGGGCCGATGGATCGGCGGGGCACTGTCGGGGTGAAGTGTGGCACCCGCGAGGAGGCCGACTCCTGGCTGGAGCGGTACCCCGCCGACGCCTCGGTGATGCCTTACCTGGGTCGCTCAGGGTGGAACTCGCTGAGCTTCGGGGGTGGGATTCCCGACGAGGAGATCTTCGAGTCGGTCGAGGAGTCCTATGCCCGAGTGGTGGGCAAGCTGCCCGCGAAGCATCGGCCGGAGGGCTGGGACCGGAGCTGATGAGCCGAGTCGCGATCGGCCACAGCCCGTCATCTGCCATGATGAGCCCTGGTGGAGGGGAGTATTCCTTCGCAGCAGGATCGTCATCACGAGGCGCACGGTCGTCTCCGGTCCGGCTGGCCTATCTGTCGGATGGGCGGAAGAGACCTCCGAGCACGTCGTCGTCTGCTCGGGAGGTTCCATGCACGTAACGCCGCTGGTCTGGGTGGTCACCATCGTGGTCACCGTGGCTGTCCTCGCCTTCGACATCGCTATCGTCGGCCGCCGTCCGCACGCGCCGTCCCGCGCGGAGGTCGTCGGCTTCCTGGCCTTCTACCTCACTCTCTCGGTGGCGTTCGGGATTGGAGTCTGGCTGGTCTCGGGTGGTCAGTACGGCGGCGAGTTCTTCGCCGGGTGGCTGACCGAGTACTCGCTCTCGGTCGACAACCTGTTCATCTTCATCGTCATCTTGAGCCGGCTCTCAGTCCCCAGGGCGTACCACCAGGAGGCGCTCTTCATCGGCATCGTCCTGGCCCTGGTGATGCGTGGCATCTTCATCGCGCTCGGCGGTGCCGCGATCGAGCAGTTCAGCTGGGTCTTCTACGTCTTCGGTGCCTTCTTGGTCTACACCGGCGCGAAGCTCGCCCTGAGCGGTCCCGAGGACGAGGACGAGTATGAGGAGCCGACGCTGGTCTCGTACGCCCGCCGGAAGCTGCCGCACACCGAGATCTATCGCGGGGCTCGTCTGTGGACCCGCGAGCACGGGAAGCTCCTGTTCACCCCGATGTTCATCGTGATGCTGGCGCTGGGGATGACCGACCTGCTCTTCGCCCTCGACTCGATCCCGGCGATCTACGGCCTGACCGAGGAGCCGTACCTCGTCTTCACGGCGAACATCTTCGCCCTGATGGGCTTGCGCCAGCTGTACTTCCTCATCGGAGGGCTCCTGGAGCGGCTGGTGTACCTCTCGTACGGGCTGGCCATCCTGCTGGGCTTCATCGGCGTGAAGCTGGTGCTGCACGCCCTCCACACCAACGAGCTTCCGTTCGTGAATGGGGGCGATCCGGTGCTGAGCGCGCCCGAGATCTCGATCCCGGTGTCCCTCGCGGTGATCCTCGGCATCCTTGTCGTCACTGCCGTGGCGTCGCTACTGGTGTCGGCCAAGGAGACCCCCGAGGAGCGCGACGCGCGGACGGGGCCGCGCCGGGAGTCCCACGACCACCGTGACGAAGACGACTCCGGCGATCCCGGCGAGTCCATCGACCGTTGACGCGAGGTCTGACAATGTTGGTAGCACATCCGTCGGTACTCGACAGCACTCCGCGTGCCTGACCCGGCACGTCTCAGAGCAGCCGAGCGGTCAGAAAGAAGATGGAACATGCCGGAAAGGCTTGAAGTCGACCTACTCATCATCGGTGCCGGCCCCGTGGGGCTGTTCGCCGCCTACTACGCCGGGTTCCGGTCCCTCTCGGTCGCCCTCGTGGACTCGCTGCCGGAGATCGGCGGCCAGATCTCGGCGATGTATCCCGAGAAGGTGATCCTGGACGTGGCCGGGTTCCCGACCATTAAGGGACGGGAGCTGGTGGCCAACCTCGGAGAGCAGGCCGACCGGTCGAGCCCGACGTACCTGCTGGAGCGCACCGCGAGCTCTCTGGTCGAGGACGACGACGCCGGGACGGTGACCGTGGGACTCGACGATGGCACGGACGTGGTGGCAAAGGCCGTGATCATCAGCGCTGGGATCGGCAAGTTCACCCCGAGGGAGCTTCCCGCCGCGAACGAGTGGGAAGGCGACGAGGTGGCCTTCTTCGTCCCGTCCTTCGACGACTACGTCGACCGTGACGTGGTGATCGTCGGCGGTGGCGACAGCGCGTTCGACTGGGCCCTTCACCTGGAGCCGGTTGCCCGCTCGGTCACCTTGATCCACCGACGCGACGCCTTCCGGGCGCACCAGTCCACCGTGGACAAGGTCCTGGCCTCACGGGTGAACGTCATGACCAGCGCCAACGTCGCGGCTCTGATCGGTGAGTCCGGCCTCGAAGCCGTGGACGTGGAGAGCGTGAAGACCGGGGACGTCACCCGAGTCAAAGCGCAGCGGGTCGTCGCCGCACTCGGCTTCATCGCCGACCTCAGCGCCATGGCGACGTGGGGCCTCGAGCAGGACAAGCGGCACATCGTGGTCGATCCAACGATGCGCACCAACCTGGCGCGGGTCTTCGCCGCCGGCGACATCGTCGAGTACCCCGGCAAGGTGCGCCTCATCGCGGTTGGCTTCGGCGAGGCGGCAACCGCGGTCAACAATGCCGCGGTGGCCATCGACCCGTCGGTGAAGGTCTTCCCGGGACACTCCAGCGAAGGCTCCTGATCGGAGTGGGGCTGGGCGTGGAAGACTTCATCTTCGATGCCCGCCCCTGCGCCGCGCCTCATGCGCAGCGCTCGAGAGGAGAGCCGCATGAAGGTCAAGGCCGACTTCGACGTGTGCCAGTCCAACGGCATGTGCGCCGCATACGCACCCGATGTCTTCGAGCTCGATGACAACGACTTCCTCGTGATCCTCACCGACGAGGTGACGTCCGGGAACGAGGCACGAATCCGTCAGGCCGTTGCTGGATGCCCGACCCAGGCCCTGAGTCTCGTCGAGGACTGACGGCTCGGACCGCGGACATCGGAGGACCAGCGTGCGCATTGCCTTGCTCTCCTACCGGAGCAAGCCACACGTCGGCGGACAGGGCGTCTACCTGCGGCATCTGAGCCGGGAGCTGGTCGCACTCGGCCACGACGTCGAGATCTTCAGCGGGCAGCCGTATCCGGAGCTCGATCCCGGGGTCCGGCTCACGAAGGTGCCGAGCCTCGACCTCTACCGCGAGCCGGACCCGTTCCGCTTCGTCTGGCGGCCCGGTGAGTACCGCGACCTGATCGACCTGCAGGAGTCGGCGATCATGTGGACCGGCGGGTTTCCCGAGCCACGGACCTTCAGCAAGCGGATCGTCCGCGTGCTGCGGGACCGGCTGGGCGACTTCGACGTCGTCCACGACAACCAGACGCTCGGCCACGGCATCCTCGAAGTCGGGCGCCTGGGATTCCCGCTGGTGGAGACCATCCACCACCCGATCACCTTCGACCGCCGGGTCGGGGTGGCTGCCGCACCGTGGCGGAAGAAGGCTTCGGTGTGGCGTTGGTACGGCTTCCTGGGAATGCAGGCCAAGGTGGCTCGCCAGGTCGGACACATCATCACTGCCTCGGAGGCCTCCCGCGCCGACATCGCCTCCGACTTCGGAGTCGACGCTTCGCGCGTGCGGGTGGTCCCGTTGGGCGCCGACGACGTCTTCGCCCCTCCGAGCCAGCCACGTGTCCCGGGACGGATCGTGGCAATGGCGAGCGCGGACGCTCCGATGAAGGGCATCTCGTACCTGCTGGAGGCCGTCGCCAAGCTCCGCACCGAGCGCGAGCTCGAGCTTCTGCTGGTGACCAAGCCCCGCGCCGGAGGCCGGACCGAGGCTCTGATCGACCAGCTCTCCCTGCAGGGCGTCGTGCGCCTGGTGCACGGCATCAGCGATCCGGAGCTTGCCGCCCTGGTCGGCTCCGCCGAGGTCGCCTGCGTCCCGTCCCTGTATGAGGGCTTCTCGCTCCCGACCGTCGAGGCGATGGCCTGCGCGACACCTCTCGTGGTGAGCCGTGCCGGCGCCATCCCCGAGGTCGTCGGTCCTGACGGCTTGTGCGCGGACGTGGTTGCTCCGGGCAACGTCGAGGAGCTCACCGACGCGCTGCGACGGATGCTCGCCGACCCCGAGCGGCGCCGGCGCATGGGTGCGGCCGGCCGACAGCGGGTCGAGGAGCGATTCAGCTGGCGCGCGGTCGCCGCGGCGACCGCGGGTGTCTACGAGGAGGCGATCGCCGCGCGCGCGACCACCAGCCCGGGGAGCGTGGGCTGATGCTGACCGTCGACTTCGATCGGCTCGGGCTGATGCCGGGCGACCGGGTGCTCGACCTGGGCTGTGGCGCCGGGCGGCACGCCTTCGAGGCCTACCGGCGTGGCGCCGACGTGATCGCCTTCGATCAGGACCCCGACGAGCTCGCCGGGGTCCGGGAGATGTTCGGGGCGATGCGGGAGGCCGGGGAGGCTCCGGTGAGCGCGGACGCCGACGTCAAGCAGGGTGACGCCCTCAGACTGCCCTTCGCCGACGGGGAGTTCGACCGTGTCATTGCCGCCGAGGTGCTGGAGCACATCCCCGACGATGGGGCAGCGATCGCCGAGCTGTCCCGGGTGCTGCGACCGGGTGGCACCATCGCGGTGACCGTCCCGCGTTGGCTGCCGGAGAAGATCTGCTGGACCCTGTCGGACGCCTATCACGAGGTGGAAGGCGGACACGTCCGCATCTACGCCGGCGACGAGCTGGTCGGGAAGCTCGGAGATGCAGGCCTGGAGCTGCGTGGTCGCGACCATGTGCACGGGCTGCACTCGCCGTACTGGTGGCTCAAGTGCGCGGTGGGCGTCGACAACGACCGTCACCCACTCGTGCGTGCCTACCACCAGCTCCTCGTGTGGGACATCGTCGGCAAGCCGGGCTGGAGCCATCTGACGCGGGCCGCGGAGACGGTGCTGGACCCGGTGATCGGCAAGAGCCTGGTGCTGTACCTGGTGAAGACCGATGAGTGACCTGCCCAGCATCCCCGGTGTCATCGGGGCCGACGAGATTTGCGCCACTGCGGCGTCGATCCGCGCGGTGCAGCAGCCGGATGGAGGCATCCCGTGGGCGGCCACCGACCCGCACATCGATGTCTGGAACCACATCGAGGCAGCGATGGCGCTCCTGGTCGCGGGCGAAGTCGAAGCCGCCGAGCGGGCCTTCGCGTGGTGTCGTGCGCAGCAGCGGGCCGACGGCTCGTGGCCGATGCGGATCACCTCCGGTGCGGTCGAGGACGCCAGCGGGGACACGAACATGTCGGCCTATCTCGCGGTCGGTGTCTGGCACCACTGGCTGATCCGGCGCGACAGGGGCTTCGTCGATCTGATGTGGCCCCACGTGCGGGCTGCCTTGGACTTCGTCACCGGGATGCAGCTGCCGTTCGGTGGCATCGCCTGGTCGCGTGAGGGCGGCGGCACGGTCAACGAGGAGGCGTTGCTGGCCGGGAGCGCCAGCATCTACCACAGCCTGCGTGCCGGCTTGGCCCTTGCTGATCTGGTTGACGAGCCGCAGGGGGAGTGGGAGCTGGTTGCCGGCCGACTGGGGCACGCGGTGCGCGAGCACGAGGAGAGGTTCCTCGACAAGGCGAGCTTCTCGATGGACTGGTACTACCCGGTGCTCGGCGGAGTGCTCCGCGACCAGGCCGCCCACGACCGCCTCCGGGAGAGTTGGCGCGCCTTCGTCGTCGACGGTCTGGGGGTGCGGTGCTTGGACACGAACCCCTGGATCACCGGCGCGGAGACGTGCGAGCTGGCGATTGCGCTGGAGGCGATCGGTGAGCGCGACCGGGCGCTGGCCCTCTTCGCAGATGTGCAGCAGCTGCGACACGAGTCCGGGTCCTACTGGACGGGGCTGGTCTACCCGGAGCAGGTGAACTGGCCTGCCGAGCACACGACGTACACCGCTGCCGCGGTCATCTTGGCGGCCGATGCGTTGGCGAGCGCGACCCCGGGAGCCGACATCTTCCGCACGTCGTCGCTGCCGGAGGAGCTCGAGGAGATCGCGCTGGAGTGCGACTGCTCAGGCGACCGGGTCGCCGGTGTCACCCCGTACGCGGACTAGGACGCGCAGCGATCCCTCGACGCGGCACTCCTCGAAGTCACCGCTCTCGATGGCGCGCAGGTAGACCTCGTACGGCGGGCGCCCTCCCATCGCGGGGTCGGGGAAGACGTCGTGGATGGCGAGGTGTCCCCCGTTCATCACCCAGCGGGACCAGGCCTCGTAGTCGGCGTGCGCGGGGAGCTGCCCATGCCCTCCGTCGATGAACAGCAGCGACAGGGGAGTGCGCCACCACCGGGCAACAGTCGTCGACTCCCCGACGATCGCCACGACCTGGTCCTCGAGGCCGGCATCCTCGATGGTCTTCCTGAAGGTGGGGAGGGTGTCCATCCGGCCGGTCGCCGGGTCGACCAGCGTGGGGTCGTGGTGCTCCCAGCCGGCCTGGTTCTCCTCCGAGCCGTGGTGGTGGTCGACGGTGAAGACGGTCCCGCCGACGAGGCTGGCGGCCGAGCCGAGGTAGACCGCAGACTTGCCGCAGTACGAGCCGACCTCCAGAGCCGGACCGAACGGCAGTCGCTCGGCGGCCTCCTCGAAGAGAACAAGCCCCTCCTCGTCCGGCATGAACCCCTTCGCCCCCCGAGCCAAGCGGAGCAACCCCTCCACCATCACTGGTCGCATGATTTTCACGTTAACCTGAAAATTGGGTGGTGGGCACGAGGAATCCCTCGTGCCCACCACCCAATTTTCGTGCTCACCGAGTACGGGGAGCTGAGACGGATCAGGCGCCCTTCGGATTCGGGCCGAACTCGTTCTCGCCGGGCTGGCTGTCGGCGACGTAGAAGACGATCAGGATGATCCACCCGACGAAGGGGATCAGGCCGACCAGGATCCACACCCAGGGCTTGCCGGTGTCCTGGAGCCGGCGGACTCCCACGGCCAGGCTCGGGACGAGGATCGCCAGGAGGAAGAGGTAGTACACAATCTTGAAGAGGATCCCGATCGCCGGCAGCGCGCCAAGGATCAAGAGGACAATCTCCACCACGAAGACTGCCAAGGCCCAGTACCAGAACTCCGACCGGCGTGCTCGTCCGGTGAACGTCGCGAAGTTGGACACGACGTTCTGCACCGCTTCCATGAATGACATTGAGCTTCCTTTCCGATTGGCCCAGCCACAGGAACGCTATCGGTGAGTCAGTCGGGATGCACGCATTTGGAGGTGAACAGATCCGCGCCCACACGCCGGCGACCGTGACGGTGAGGTCACGCGATCCGCTTGAGCCCGGCCTCCAGCCGAGCCGCGAGCTGGTTGGGGCGCTCGAGGTCGGCCCACGAGATCCGTACGACGCGGAACCCGGTCACTTCGCGGATCCGGTCCTCACGTCGCTTCTCGGCGACCACCACGTCTGTCGGCGACTGTCCGGGGGCCAGCAGGGCGCCGTACTTCACCTTCCCGTCGAACTCGGCGATCAACCCGTGCTCGGGCCACGCGAAGTCCGCGATCCCGATCAGCGCCCCGGAGCCGTCGCGGACCTCGTACTGCAGCACCGGCTTCGGGAGCCCCTTGCGGAAGCAGAGGTATCGCACCCGCGTCTCGCCCGGTGAGGCCGCGAGACCGTCGGCGAGCCGGGTGACGATGTGGGCCCGTCGCAGACCGGGGTGCACCGACAGCCGGTCGTGCGATGAGGTGAGCTCCTCGGCGGTGAAGAGTCCCTGGTGGAGTGCCGAGTCGGCGACAACGAGGGCAGCCTCGGTGCTGACCGTGGCGCACATATCGAGGACCGCCCGCACCGGCGCCACCGAGACGACCCCGCCCACCTCCACCAGATCAGCGTCCGAGACCCGGCCGCGATGGTGCACCAGGTCTCGCTCGATCCGGCTGGCGCCCCCATCAGTCCGGATGACGTGCACCCGATCGAGAGGGGCTGCCCAGATGTCGATCCCGTGGAGCACCACGGCAGAGATGTGGCTGAAGGCCACTTTGGTCCCGATCGAGCGATGAACGGCCTCGATCCGCATCAGGTGGCGGCTGCGGTGGTCGGCATCGGCCCAAAGCGGGGCCGCGACGTAGGCGCCGTAGCGCACGCGCCACCACTCGCCGCGGCGCAGGGCTCGTTTGATCGTCTTGTCGTCGTGGCCGAGGGCCAGCACGTCGGAGCGTGTGAACACCCCGCTCGCTGCGGTATCAACCTCGATGTCCATCGCCCCAGGGGACCGCCCCCAGGCGCGGATCGGCGGCGGCTCGGTCGCCGCCGGGGACTGGCTAGGGCTGCGCGGGAGTGTGGAGGAAGCCTGGCGGCGCGCTCAGGGCGCCAGGGGTGAACCCGGGAGGTTGCGCGCCACCGCGAAGGCGACAACCACGACGGAGAGCCCGATGATGAACCCGACCGACGAAGGAGCCGATCTGAACCTCGTCGCGGGCACGCCCAGCTGTCGCGCCACCGAGGCGGCGAGCCACCAGGCGACCCAGATCATCGCCGGCGCCAGGAGCAGGTTCTCGCTGAGCGCCGCTTGCCAGTGCCCGGTGAGGAAGTCCCGGGTGGCGCGCAGGGCGCCGCAGCCCGGGCAGTACAGCCCGGTCGCCCAGTAGACCGGACACATCCCGAGCGCTCCGGGCACGTGGGGGTTGCGGACCATCACCGCCGTGGCGCCGACGACCCCGGCGGCCGTGATCCCGGCGATGCTGGTCCAGGATCCGGTGTGGTCGACATGGCGCAACCACCACCACCGGTCCTGGGTGGCCGTGACGTCCGGTCGTTCGGGGGCGAGCGCGGTCATGACCCGCCGCTCTGGGTGGTGGCGAAGATGCCGAAGATCAAGATCCCGAAGAAGTAGAGCGCGAGCAGCCCTCCTGTCACGGCGGCGGAGACGATGGCCCAGGTTCGTGCCTTCTTGGAACTGTCGATCGCGAGGTCGTACTGGCCCATCGCCCACTGGGAGTCGACCTTGGCCGCGTACACGATCGACACGATGCCGAACGGCAGGCAGCAGAAGATCGTGGTCAGGATCCCCCAGACCAGGTTGTTCGACGGAGCCTGCTGCGGCGGCGTGAACCCGTACCCGGGAGTGCCGTACGGCGGCAGCGGGGGAGGAGGTGGGGGCGCCCCGTACCCATAGCCCTGCGGCGGTCCGTCGGGCGGGGGAGTTCCTCCAGAGCTGTCGTCTGGCCCCTGGGGCGGCGGTAGGGAATCGGACATGGCACACCTCTCGTCGGTGAGCTGCTTAAGGCGAGGTCTCTTGGGAGCAGGCTAGCCAGCCCGGGCGTAGATGTGGAGCATCCGATCGCGGCGGCGCGGCTCGGGGCCCACAGAGCGTCGGCGGTAGTCTGGGTCTTCCGTCGCGGGGAGAGAGCCGCGTTGCGGCCAGTGTGAGAACCCGAGGGAGGATGGGCCGGAGTGAACGACCCGTATCAGGTCCGGGTCGCCCAGGTCATCCGGGAGACAGCCGACGCGATCTCGATCGAGCTTGAGGTGGACCCCGCCGATCGCGAGGCGTTCTCCTATGTTCCCGGCCAGTTCCTGACCGTCGCGGTCCCGAGCCAGACGACGGGCCTGGCGGCACGCTGCTACTCCCTGTCCAGCGCCCCTCACGAGTCGCACCGCCTGAAGATCACCGTCAAGCGGACCGTCGAGGGATACGCCTCCAACTGGCTGTGTGACAACGTCAAGGAGGGCCAGCTGATGAAGGTCCTGCCGCCGAGCGGGATCTTCACCCCCTCCCACCTCGACGACGACTTTCTGTTCCTGGCCGGGGGGAGCGGCATCACTCCGGTCATCTCTATCGCGAAGGCGGCGCTGGCGTTGGGCAATGGGCAGGTAGTGCTCTTCTACGCCAGCAGGGACCCGGAGTCGGTGATCTTCAAAGACGAGTTGAACGAGTTGGCCGACCGCTATGCCGACCGGTTCACCGTCGTCCACTGGATCGAGGTCGTGCAGGGCCTTCCGACCGGGGAGCACGTCGGCGCCTTCGCGGCGCACTTCATGGCCTACAACGCCTTCGTCTGCGGGCCGACCGAGTTCACCGCCGCGGCGATCGCGGCGCTGAAGCACCTCGGCTTCCCGCGGGAGCGGCGGCACCAGGAGAAGTTCGTATCCCTCGGGGGCAACCCGTTCGGAGACGTCGCCGAGGATGTGTCCGCGCTCGTCGAGTCCGACCCGTCCGGCGACCAGGTCGCCGACACCGCCTGATCAGACGCGGCTCGAGCCGGCTGCTGACGTCACCCGATCCGCACCCGGGACCACTGGTAGTGGCCCCCATCCGAGTGCTCCTGCATCACCGCGAAGCCCTCGACCTCGCCGATGACTCCGAGGATCGCCCGGATCTCGTCATCGGTGCGGAGGCGGAAGTAGCGCCCCGACTCGTCGGTCCAGGCATGGGACTCCGAGGCGCCCCAGAGACCGACCTCGAGCAGTCCTCCGGGTCGGATGACCCGCCCCAGCTCGGCGACGGCTGTCTCGATCTCCTCGCCCGGCAGGTGCATGAGGGTGCTCATCGACCAGCCCGAGTCGAAGGTGCTGTCAGCAAACGGCAGTGCGATCGCGGATGCCTCGACCGCGTTAAGGCCCATGCCCAGACAGAGTCGAACTCCGACGGGTGACAGGTCAGTGCCCACGTACGCGAGGCCGGCATCCCGGAGCCGTACGCCGTCCCGCCCGGCACCACACCCGACTTCGAGGACCGACGACGCCCCTCGCTGGCGCGCATCGGCGATGAACCCGTCGATCAGGCTGACCCGGTAGGAGGGGAGCGGCCGGTCGACGCGGGTCGGGAGTTCCCCGGCATAGATGGCGCGCATCCGCTCGTCGTGGCTCATGGGGGACAGCCTCCTCGGCGTGAGTCTCCTCCGTCACGGTGGGCACGGAAATTGGGGCGTGGGCACGAGGCGTTCCTCGTGCCCACGCCCCATTTTTCACGTTAACCTGAAAATCTTCACCACTTGCGGTGGTGCCACTCGTCGAGGTGGGGACGTTCGGCTCCCAGCGTGGAGTCGTCGCTGTGGCCGGGGTAGAACCACGTCTCGTCCGGAAGCCTGGCGAAGATCTTGGTTTCGAGGTCGTGCATGAGGGTCTCGAAGTCGACGGGATTTGTAGTCCTCCCTGCACCCCCAAGGAAGCAGGGATTGCTAGGCCCAAGACACCCGCACCGATCAGCGGGTGTGGTTGCCGTTGCCACTGAGGGACCTGTCCTAGGGTGAGTGCATGACGGGGGACAGCACGGCGAGGCCGGCGATTGTGACGCTGCCGTGGCGCAGCGGCGACTTGGTGGTGCGGGATGCCCGGCCCACCGATGATTTGGACTTGCTGCACCAGGGAGACCGCGCCCCGCAGTGGAATGGGCAAGAGCGGTTGGAGCAGATCCTTCGGGCAAAGCCCCCCGAACCTGTGATTCTGAGCTTGGTCGCGGAGCGCGACACTGACCTCGTGGGGCACATGGTCGTCCTGGCTTTCCCTTTGCTGCGCGGCGGAATGGGTTCTGCGAACGCGTTCGTTCCCGTGGAGCACCGCGGGACTGGCGCCGGTCGGGCGCTGCTGACGGTGGCGGCGCGACAACGTGAGTTGAGCGGTTTGCCCGGCGTCCGTGGGTGGGTTGACGCTTCGGACTCCTCGTCCCGGGCGGCTCTGGCAGCCTTGGGCGGTCATGAGGAGGTCACCCACGTGGAGTCCGAGCTGGACCTGACCGCGCTGGACCGCGAGGCGCTGTTCGCGCAGATGGACCGAGCACACCGCGACGGCATCCGACTGGCCACACTGCCTCCTGACGCCACAGAAGAGCAGTGGTCGGTAGCGCTGCGGCTCCACAACGAAACGATGGGTGACGCTCCAGATGCCGGTGGGCAGGGCCAAGACATGCCTATGGAGGTCTTCCGGGCCACGGTTCGTGAGCCGTGGATGGTCGCGTTGGCGTGGGATGGTGATCGTGCGGTGGGGCTGACCTCTGTGGCGAGGAGGCCGGGTTCAGACGTCGTGAACACCATGCTGACCGGCGTTGTTCGCGATGCGCGAGGGCGGGGAATCGCAACGGCGCTCAAGGCCGACCACGCCCAGAAGCTCGCGGATCGTGGTCTGCGAACCATCGTCACCCAGAACATGGACGGCAACACCCCGATCCTCGCAGCGAACGCCCGCCTCGGTTTCACCCCCGCCCGGACATGGATCGAAGTCGCATTGCCCGCAGCGTCAGACGGCTGAGACCACTGAGTGCAAGAACTCAAAGCGCCGGGCCCATAACCAAGGTCGACACGCCTCCTGTGGCCCCAGGAGTGGGAGGAATCGAGTCGGGCGGCGCAGCACTCGCTCATCAGCGTTCAGGACGGCATGCAGTGTCCGGTCACGCCGCTGGGCGGGCCTGCTCTACCAGCCGCGACGGTGCCAGGCGAGTAGGTGCGGCCGTTCGGCTCCCAACGTGGAGTCGTCGCCGTGGCCGGGGTAGAACCAGGTCTCGTCCGGGAGCCGGTCGAAGATCTTGGTCTTCACGTCGTGGAAGAGCGACTCGAAGTTCGCCTCGTTGCCGAACGTGTTCCCGACCCCTCCCGGGAAGAGAGAGTCACCGGTCCACAGGTGCGGCGTTCCCTCCGGGTCGTCGTAGAGCAGCGCAATCGACCCGGGCGTGTGGCCTACGAGGGTGATCACCTCCAGTGACACCTCACCCACCCTGATGGTGTCGCCTTCCTTGACGGGCTGTTCGGTCCGGATCGGGATCCCCTCGACGTCGTCGACGCCTGCGACGGTCTTCGCTCCCGTGGCCGCCACCACCTCGGCCAGGGCCTGCCAGTGGTCGCCGTGCCGGTGGGTTGTCACCACGGTGGCCAGGGCGTCATCACCGATGGTCGCGAGCAGTCGCTCCGGCTCAGCCGCGGCGTCGATCAGGAGCTGTTCGTCGGTGTGCCGGCAGCGCAGCAGGTAGGCGTTGTTGTCGAAGTCGCCGACGGCGACTTTGGTGATCACCAGGTCGGCGAGTTCGCGGACCTCCGCGTCCCCTCCGACGGTCACCCTCCCGTGATAGCTCATAGCCAGCTTCCCAGCTTCGGCAGCTCGTCGGAGGAGCAGGTCAGCCCCTCGCCCTCGCCGCGCCCGATCAACCACCAGGCGAGATCCGCGCCGGTGCCGCGGACCACCGGGCCCGAGGATCCGCCGATCTGGACGGTGCTCCCCGAGTCGGCCAGCTCCATCACGAACTCGTGGCCGCCGTCGGAGAGCTCTCGCTGGCGTCGGTGAAGAAGGTAGTCGACAAAGTCGTCCGGCCAGTCGTGGGCGGTGTAGCCGATCCTCAGGTCGGCATGGTGGATCTCGATCTCCGTACGGCGCAGCCCGGCGATCGAGCGGGCGGGGACAGGCTTCGCGCCCGCCATCCGCTCCACCAGGACGTCGAGGTGGGAGGCGTGCAGCTCGTTGGCGGCCAGCAGCCAGCGCCGGGAGGAGGCCGATGACTCCTCAACGAGGTGCTCGGCTGTCCAGGTGGCCTTCTCCTCAATGTCCTGGTCGCGGGAGGCCCTCGACTCGTACATGTAGGTCCGCCTCCCGGTCTGCGCCCAGTGGAACAGCCGAGTGAGGCCGTCTGCGTTGTTGATCACGTGGGCGATCACATGGCCCCTGGTCCAGCCGGGAAGGGCCGACGGTTCACGGACGCTCCCGTCGTCGAGCCCCTCGATGGCGGCAAGGTAGCGTGTGGTCGCCAGGATGGTCTCCTCCAGGTGCGGGAGTGCGGTTCCTGTCGTCATACGACCATCCAACTCCGGAGTGTCCGCTTGTGCCAGGGACCTCCAGAACCGAACATATGTTCGAAGGCGTGACGAGGTCGACAGGACCGACAGGACGGGAACTCCACGACGTGGCCGAGCAGTTGATTATCCGGGGAGCCCGGGAGCACAACCTCAAGGATGTCTCCCTGGAGCTCCCGCGCGACGCCATGATCGTGTTCACCGGGCTGTCCGGGTCCGGCAAGTCCAGCCTCGCGTTCGACACGATCTTCGCCGAGGGCCAGCGCCGGTACGTCGAGTCGCTGTCGGCCTACGCCCGGCAGTTCCTCGGGCAGATGGACAAGCCCGATGTCGACTTCATCGAGGGTCTCTCGCCGGCGGTCTCGATCGACCAGAAGTCCACCTCGAAGAACCCCCGTTCCACGGTCGGCACCATCACCGAGGTCTACGACTACCTGCGGCTGCTCTACGCCCGGGCGGGCCGCCCGCACTGCCCGACCTGCGGCAAGCCCATCTCTCGGCAGACCCCTCAGCAGATCGTCGACCGGGTGCTGCAGTGGGAGGAGGGCACCCGCTTCCAGGTGCTCGCCCCCGTGGTCCGGGGCCGCAAGGGCGAGTACGTCGAGCTGTTCCGCCAACTGCAGAGCCAGGGCTTCTCCCGCGCTCGGGTCGACGGGGAGGTCGTCGCCCTCACGGAGCCGCCGACCCTCGACAAGAAGCGCAAGCACGACATCGAGGTGGTCATCGACCGGCTCGCGGCCAAGCCGTCCAGCAAACGGCGACTGACCGACTCGGTGGAGACGGCACTGGCCACCAGCGGAGGCCTCGTCGTGTTCGACCTGGTCGACCTCGACCCGAAGGCTCCCGAGCGGGAGCACCGGTTCTCCGAGCGGATGGCCTGTCCGAACGAGCACCCCATCGACACCGACGACCTCGAGCCCCGCTCTTTCTCCTTCAACTCGCCGTTCGGCGCCTGCCCGGTCTGTCACGGCATCGGGACCCGGATGGAGGTGGACCCGGAGCTGGTCGTCAGCGACCCGAGCAAGACGCTGCGCGAGGGTGTTATCGGACCGTGGTCCTCGGCAACGGTGTCGCAGTATTTCCTTCACCTGCTCGAGGCTCTCGGCGACGAGCTCGACTTCGACCTCGACACGCCTTGGCAGGAGCTCTCTGCGTCGGCGCAGAAGACGGTCATGGAGGGCCACCCCACCAAGGTGCACGTCCGCCGGACCAATCGCTACGGACGTGACCGCTCCTACAATGCCGCGTTCGAGGGGGTCCGCGCGTACGTCGAGCGCCGCCACCGCGAGTCGGAGTCCGACGCGGGCCGCGAGCGGTTCGAGGGCTTCATGCGCGAGGTCCCCTGCCTGACCTGTCAGGGGAGCAGGCTCAAGCCGGTGTCCCTCGCGGTCACCATCGGCGGCCTGAACATCGCTCAGCTGTGCGCGCTCTCGATCGGCGAGACCTCCGAGTTCCTCGCCCAGCTGACCTTGAACGCACGGGAGCGGCAGATCGCCGAGCGGGTCCTCAAGGAGATCCAGGAGCGCCTCCGGTTCCTCCTCGACGTCGGGCTCGACTACCTCTCTTTGGACCGGCCGTCCGGATCGCTCTCCGGCGGTGAGGCCCAGCGGATCCGGCTCGCCACGCAGATCGGCGCCGGACTGGTGGGCGTGCTCTACGTCCTGGACGAGCCGTCCATCGGTCTGCACCAGCGGGACAACCACCGGCTGATCGAGACCCTCGTCCGGCTGCGGGACCTCGGCAACACCCTCATCGTCGTCGAGCACGACGAGGACACCATCCGAGTGGCCGACTGGGTGGTCGACATCGGACCCGGGGCAGGGGAACACGGCGGTCAGATCGTGGTGTCGGGCACCGTGGAGGATCTGCTCGCCCACAAGGACAGCCAGACCGGCGCCTACCTCGCCGGCCGCAAGAAGATCCCGTTGCCGGAGGTGCGGCGTCCTCGCACGCCCGGTCGTGAGCTGCGCGTGGTCGGCGCGAAGGAGCACAACCTTCAAGACATCGACGTGGCCTTCCCGCTCGGCCAGTTCATCGCGGTCACCGGCGTCTCGGGGTCGGGGAAGTCGACCCTGGTCAACGACATCCTCTACACATCGCTGGCCAAGCAGATCTACAACGCTCGCACGGTTCCCGGCCGGCACACCCGGATCGAGGGTGGGGAGCACGTCGACAAGGTCATCCACGTCGATCAGTCGCCGATCGGGCGCACCCCACGGTCCAACCCGGCGACCTACACCGGGGTCTTCGACCACGTGCGCAAGCTGTTCGCCTCGACGCCCGAGGCCAAGATGCGCGGCTACCTCCAGGGGCGGTTCTCGTTCAACGTCAAGGGCGGCCGCTGCGAGGCCTGCTCGGGCGACGGAACCATCAAGATCGAGATGAACTTCCTGCCCGACGTCTACGTGCCGTGCGAGGTCTGCCACGGCGCCCGCTACAACCGGGAGACCCTGGAGGTCCACTACAAGGGCAAGACCGTCTCCGAGGTCCTGGACATGCCGATCGAGGAGGCCGTGGAGTTCTTCGAGGCGATCCCGGCGATCGCCCGACACCTGCGCACCCTCGTCGATGTCGGGCTCGGCTACGTCCGGCTCGGCCAGCCGGCACCCACCCTGTCCGGGGGCGAGGCGCAGCGGGTCAAGCTCTCAGCCGAGCTGCAGAAACGGTCCACGGGCCGCACCGTCTACGTGCTCGACGAGCCGACCACCGGACTCCATTTCGAGGACATCCGCAAGCTACTGCTGGTCCTCGGCAGGCTCGTCGACCAGGGCAACACGGTCATCGTCATCGAGCACAACCTCGACGTCATCAAGACCGCCGACTGGCTCATCGACATGGGTCCGGAGGGCGGCAGCAGGGGTGGGCTGATCGTCGCCGAAGGCAGCCCCGAGGAGATCGCCGCCGTCCCCGAGAGCTACACGGGGGTCTTCCTGAAACCGTTGCTCGCTCCGCCGAAGCCCGTTCGCAGTGGCGGGCGCCGCAAGGCTGGCTCCGCCGATTAGGATGGCCGTACATTTCACCGAAGGGAATCGCATGTCCGGGACCGATCGCCGTTCGCTGCTCAAGAGCGTGGCTGCAGGGGGGCTGGCCCTCCCGGTCCTGGCGGCGTGTGGCGGGAGGGTCAACAGCCGGGGTGAGGCCCCGACGTCCGGTCAGGCGCTGGTCGCGGCCTCCGACGTCCCGGTCCAAGGCGGGGTGATCCTTAACGACAAGCTGGTCGTGGTGACCCAGCCCGAGGCCGGCACCTACAAGGCCTTCTCGGCGACCTGCACGCACATGGGCTGCACCGTGGCGATGGTGCGGGATAACGTGATCGTGTGCCCCTGTCACGGCAGCGAGTTCTCCGCCCAGGATGGCTCGGTGGTGCGGTCACCTGCGTCGCGTCCGCTCCCGCCGGTAGCCGTCGTGGTCACCAACGGCGAGGTCGTCACCCGCTGAGGTCGCGTGGCTGACCCCTCCTCCTACCGACCGGCCCCGGGATCGATCCCCACATCCCCGGGCGTCTATCGCTTCCGCGACGAACGGGGCCGGGTCGTCTACGTCGGCAAGGCGAAGAACCTTCGCGCCCGGCTGTCGTCCTACTTCCAGGACCTCGCGGGACTGCACCCGCGCACCGCGTCCATGGTGCTGTCGGCGGCCTCCGTCGACTGGACGGTCGTCGGCACCGAGGTCGAGGCGCTCCAGCTCGAGTACTCCTGGATCAAGGAGTTCGACCCGCGTTTCAACGTCAAGTACCGCGACGACAAGTCCTACCCGTGGCTGGCGGTCACCGTTGGCGAGGAGTTCCCCCGCGCGATGGTGGGCCGCGGAGCCAAGCGCCCAGGGGTCCGCTACTTCGGCCCCTACTCCCACGCGTGGGCGATCCGCGACACGATGGACCAGCTGCTGCGGGTCTTCCCGATGCGCTCCTGCTCCGCGGGTGTCTTCAAGCGGGCCAAGGACATCGGCCGTCCCTGTCTGCTCGGCGACATCGGCAAGTGCGCCGCGCCCTGCATCGGGCGGGTCGACGCGGCCGGCCATCGGCAGCTCGTCGACGACTTCTGCGCCTTCCTGGCCGGGAACACCGCGAGCTTCGTGAAGCGGCTCCAGACGGAGATGTACGCCGCCAGTGAGGAGCTCGACTTCGAGCGTGCTGCCCGGCTCCGCGACGACCTGGCTGCCCTGGACCGGGTCCTGGAGAAGCAGGCAGTCGTGCTCGGTGACGCCACCGACGCCGACGTGATCGCTCTGGCCGAGGATCCGCTGGAGGTGGCGGTACAGATCTTCCACGTCCGCGGCGGGCGGATCCGGGGGCAGCGCGGCTGGGTCGCCGAGAAGGTCGACGACGCCGACACCGGCCAGCTCATCGAGAGGTTCCTGGTCCAGCTCTATGACGGTGAGAGTGCCGATGCGGTGCCCCGCGAGATCCTGGTGCCGACACTTCCCCCGGCGAGCTCTCCCGTGCAGGACTGGCTCGTCGGGATCCGGGGCTCCTCCGTGCAGTTGCGGGTGCCCCAGCGCGGGTCCAAGCGGACCCTGCACGAGACCGTGACGCGTAACGCCGAGCAGGCCCTGGTCCAGCACAAGCTCAAGCGGTCCTCGGACCTGACCACCCGATCGCAGGCGCTGGAGGAGATCCAGGAGGCATTGGGGCTGGCCGAGTCGCCGCTGCGGATCGAGTGCTTCGACGTCTCCAACCTGCAGAGCGACCAGATCGTCGCCTCCATGGTGGTCTTCGAGGACGGCCTGGCCCGCAAGAGCGACTACCGGCGGTTCGTGGTCCGGTCGTTGGAGGGGCAAAGCGACGTCGGCGCGATGCGCGAGGTGCTGACCCGGCGCTTCCGGCGGCTGCTCGATGACCGGGACGCCCCCGCGGAGGACCCGGAGACGGGTCGGGCCCGGAAGTTCGCCTATCCGCCCCGGCTCGTGGTCGTGGACGGCGGCCCCCCGCAGGTGGCGGTGGCCGCAGAGGTGCTTACCCGTCTCGGGCTGGACGACATCGCCGTGTGCGGGCTCGCCAAGAGGCTGGAGGAGGTCTGGTTGCCCGGTGAGGAGGACCCGCTCATCCTGCCGCGGACCAGCGAGGGTCTCTACCTGCTGCAGCGGGTCCGCGACGAGGCGCACCGGTTCGCGATCACCTTCCACCGTTCCCGCCGTTCCTCCGCGATGGTCGAGAGTCTGCTCGACGACGTCCCCGGGCTCGGCGAGGTGCGCCGCAAGGCGCTGCTGAAGAGATTCGGCTCGCTCCGCAAGCTCCGGGCGGCCACAGTGGAGGAGATCGCGGCGGTGCCCGGGATCGGACCTCAGACGGCGACCGCCGTGAAGGTCGCGTTGGAGGGGGTCTCGAGCCCGACTCTCAATACGATGACCGGAGAACTCGAAGGGGCAGAGGAGGTCTGATGAGCGGCGAGCAGACGGCCGACCTGGTGATCGTGACCGGCATGTCCGGTGCGGGCCGCAGTACCGCGGCCAAGGAGCTCGAGGATCTCGGCTACTTCGTCGTGGACAACCTGCCCCCGCAACTGCTGGCGGAGACCGTGGAGCTGGTGGAGAAGGCCCACGGTCCGCGGCAGAAGGTGGCCGTGGTCATCGACGTGCGGTCAGGCTCGTTCTTCGAGGGGTTGCGCGAGATCATCGCCGAGGACCGGCTCCACCGGCGGACCTCGCTGCTCTTCCTCGACGCCGCCGACGACGTGCTGGTCCGCAGGCAGGAGGCGGCACGCCGGCCGCACCCGTTGCAGCGCTCGGGTCGGCTGCTCGACGGGGTGGTCCGGGAGCGCGAGGCCCTCGAGCAGATTCGCGGCGACGCGAACCTGATCATCGACACGACCGAGCTGGGCGTGCGGGGGCTCACCGAGCGCATCGCTCACCACTTCGGGACGGAGGAGACGACGGCGATCCAGATCGCGGTCGTGAGCTTCGGCTTCAAGTACGGCATCCCCATCGATGCCGACTTCGTAGCCGACATGCGCTTCCTGCCCAACCCGTACTGGGTCCCTGAGCTGCGACCGCTCAACGGCACCGATGTCGCGGTCGCGGAGTTCGTCTTGAACCAGGACGGAGCCGCGGACTTCCTCGACAACTACCTGACCCTGGTCTCCAGCGTGATCCCCGGATACCTGCGTGAAGGCAAGCGTTTCATGACCGTGGCCATCGGCTGCACCGGGGGGAAGCATCGCAGCGTCGCCACCGCCGAGGAGGTAGCCCGCCGTCTGGGCGCGATGGGTCACGATGCGACCGCGCAGCACCGTGACCTGGGCCGGGAGTGACCATGGCGAGCCCTCTCGACGTCCGCGTGGCCGCCCTCGGCGGTGGACACGGCCTCTCGGCGAGCCTGATGGCACTACGGACGGTCGCCAAGGAGTTGACCGCGGTGGTCACCGTCGCGGACAACGGAGGCTCCTCCGGCCGGCTGCGTGAGGAGTTCGACTGCCTGCCGCCGGGCGATCTGCGCCAGGCCCTGGCCGCCCTCTGCGGCGACGACGAGTGGGGACAGACCTGGGCGCGGGTGCTGCAACACCGGTTCTCCAGCGGTGGGCCGATGGACCAGCACGCGGTGGGGAACCTGCTGATCGTGGCCCTCTGGGAGCTGCTCGGCGACCACGCGACCGGGTTGGACTGGGTCGGCAAGCTGCTCGGGGCGCAGGGGCGGGTCCTCCCGATGGCCGAGGTGCCGCTCACCATCACCGCTCAGGTGGTCGGGCTCGACCCCGACGATCCCCTGGCGCGCAGCACCGAGTCCGGTCAGCTCGCGGTCGCGACGACGAAGGGCAGGGTGATCGGCATCGACCTGCTGCCGTCGCAGCCACCTGCCTGCGCCGCCGCCGTGGACGCGATCAGGGAGGCCGACTGGGTGGTGCTCGGCCCGGGCTCGTGGTTCACCAGCGTCCTGCCACATCTGCTTGTGCCCGACCTGCGCCGGGCTATCGTCGAGACCGGTGCCCGTCGGATCGTGACTGTCAACGTGGCTCCTCAACCGGGGGAGACCGAGGGTTTCGAGCCGGACGGACTCCTTGACGTGCTGGCCGAGCACGCCGGCGACCTGCGGGTCGACGTCGTCCTGGTGGACGAGCGCTCAGTCCTCAACCAGGGGGCTCTCCTCGCTTCCGCGGATCGGCTGGGTGCCCGTCTGGTGGTCGGCGACGTCGCCCGCAGCGACGGAACGGCGCGTCACGATCGTGAGAAGTTGGCAAGTGCCTATGCGCAGATCATGGGCGCGACATAGGGTGACCCATCGGGATGTTCAGTGAGGGCGACCGCAAGTGAGGAACAGCACGACGATGGCGATGACGGCACAGGTGAAGGCCGAGCTCGCGTCGGTCGCCGTCACCAAGTCCTGCTGCCGGAAGGCCGAAGTGGCCTCCACCCTCCGTTTCGCCGGTGGTCTCCACATCGTCAGCGGCCGCATCGTGGTCGAAGCCGAGCTGGACACCGGGGCTGCCGCACGACGCCTGCGTCGCGACATCGCCGAGATCTACGGGCATACCGCCGACGTGGTCGTGGTCCAGGGCAACGGGATCCGCAAGGGCAGCCGCTACATCGTGCGCGTGGTGCGCGACGGCGAGCAGCTCGCCCGACAGACCGGTCTGTTGGACAACCGCGGGCGCCCGGTCCGGGGGCTGCCGCCCCAAGTGGTCTCCGGCTCGGCCTGCGACTCGGAGGCCGCGTGGAGAGGAGCCTTCCTCGCCCACGGGTCGCTGACCGAGCCCGGCCGCTCCTCCGCCCTCGAGGTCACCTGCCCGGGGCCGGAGGCGGCGCTCGCCCTGGTCGGTGCAGCGCGCCGGCTCGGCATCTCCTCGAAGTCTCGTGAGGTCCGTGGCGTCGACCGAGTCGTGATCCGGGACGGGGACGCCATTGGCGCTCTGCTCACCCGGCTCGGCGCCCACCAGTCCCTGATGGACTGGGAGGAGCGCCGCATGCGCCGCGAGGTCCGGGCCACCGCGAACCGACTGGCGAACTTCGACGACGCCAACCTGCGCCGCTCTGCCAAGGCCGCGGTTGCCGCCGGCGCCCGGGTCAACCGCGCGCTGGAGATCCTGGGCGACGAAGTCCCGGACCATCTGGCGACGGCGGGGCGGCTGCGGCTGGACAACAAGCAAGCCTCCTTGGAGGAGCTTGGTCAGCTGCACGAGCCACAGCTGACCAAGGACGCCATCGCCGGGCGGATCCGCCGGCTCCTCGCCATGGCCGACAAGCGCGCCGAAGAGCTGGGCATCCCCGACACCGAGTCCTCCCTCACCCCGGAGATGACGCTCGGCGAGGGGTGACCTTCCGCCCGGGCCGGCGGAACCTCCGGCCCGTGAGCTCCAGCGGGCTGGCGGGATAGGGTTGGATCGATCAAGGGCGATATTGTCCCCGGGATCACAAAGTCCGAACTCCATCTGACGAGGAGCACGCTCGTGACCGTACGTGTGGGTATCAACGGCTTCGGCCGCATCGGCCGCAACTTCTTCCGGGCCGTCAAGGCGTCCGGAGCCGACATCGAGATCGTCGGCGTGAACGACTTGGCGGACAACAACGTCTTGGCTCACCTGCTCAAGTACGACTCGGTCCTCGGTCGCTACCCCGACGAGATCAGCGTTACAGACGGCGGCTTCACCGTTGGGGGCCACAGTTTCCGTGTGTTCGCCGAGCGTGAGCCCGGCAACCTGCCCTGGGCCGAGGTCGGGGCCGACGTGGTGGTCGAGTCCACCGGTTTCTTCACCGACGCGACCAAAGCCAAGGCGCACATCGACGCGGGCGCCAAGAAGGTCATCATCTCAGCGCCGGCCAAGAACGAGGACTTCACGGTCGTGATGGGCGTCAACAACGACCAGTACGACCCGGCCAGCCACCACGTGATCTCGAACGCGTCGTGCACCACCAACTGCCTGGCCCCGATGGCCAAGGCCCTCAACGACGACTTGGGCATCGTCCAGGGCCTGATGACCACGATCCACGCCTACACCGCCGACCAGAACCTCCTGGACAACATCCACCGCGACCTGCGTCGTGCGCGGGCGGCCGCCATCAACATCGTGCCGACCTCGACCGGTGCCGCCAAGGCGATCGGCCTGGTGCTCCCCGACCTCAAGGGCAAGCTGGACGGGTACGCGCTGCGCGTGCCGACCCCGACCGGCTCGGTCACCGACCTGACCTTCCTGGCCTCCCGCGAGACCAGCGTCGAAGAGGTCAACCAGATCGTGAAGGCTGCCGCCGAGGGCGCGCTGGCCGGAGTGCTGCGGTACTCCACCGACCCGATCGTCTCCTCCGACATCGTCACCGACCCGGCGTCGTGCATCTTCGACTCGCCGCTGACCAAGGTCATCGGCAACCAGGTCAAGGTGGTTGGCTGGTACGACAACGAGTGGGGCTACTCCAACCGGCTTGTGGACCTGATCGAGTTCGTCGGCGCCACCCTCTGATGGCTGGGATCGACTCGCTGGGGTCGCTCCAGGGCCGCCGGGTCTTGGTGCGCTCCGACCTGAACGTGCCCCTCGACGGGTCCCGGATCACCGATGACGGGCGGATCAGGGCCAGCCTGCCGACCATCGAGCGTCTCGCAGCGGCTGGAGCGAAGGTCGTGGTGGTGGCGCACCTCGGCCGGCCCAAGGGCGAGCCGGATCCGAAGTACTCTCTTGGCCCCGTCGCCGCACGGCTCTCCGAGCTGCTCGGCAAGCCGGTCGCCTTCGCCACCGACACGGTCGGCGAGAGCGCCCGGTCGACGGTCGCCGCGCTCGGGGACGGTGAGGTCGCCCTGCTGGAGAACGTCCGCTTCAACGCGGGGGAGACCAGCAAGGACGACGCCGAGCGGGGAGCCTTCGCCGAGCAGCTGGCGGGTCTCGCCGACGCCTTCGTGAGCGACGGCTTCGGGGTCGTGCACCGCAAGCAGGCCTCCGTGTACGACGTCGCCCAGCGGCTGCCCCATGCGATGGGCGGACTGGTGGAGGCCGAGATCGATGTGCTGCGTCGTCTGACCGTCGATCCGGTCCGGCCCTACGTCGTCGTGCTCGGTGGCTCGAAGGTCTCCGACAAGCTCGGCGTCATCGACCACCTGCTCGGCAAGGCCGACAAGCTGCTGATCGGTGGAGGGATGGTCTTCACCTTCCTCAAGGCGCAGGGCCACGAGGTCGGTTCCAGCCTGCTTGAGGACGACCAGGTGGAGCGCTGCGGGGAGTACCTGCGCCGCGCGAAGGAGTCCGGGGTTCAGCTGATCCTCCCCACGGACATCGTCGTGGCCGACCGCTTCGCCGCTGACGCCGAGGCCCAGGTGGTGGACGCGGACGCGATGCCGGCGGACCGGATGGGACTGGACATCGGCCCGGCCTCCGCGCGGGTGTTTGCCGCCGCGTTGTCCGACGCCAGGACGGTCTTCTGGAACGGCCCCATGGGCGTCTTCGAGTTCCCGGCCTTCGCCGGGGGCACCCGCGCCGTCGCGCAGGCCCTGACCGAGGTGAAGGGCCTCTCGGTGGTGGGGGGTGGCGACTCAGCCGCCGCCGTTCGCCTGCTCGGGTTCGCCGAGGATGCCTTCGGTCACATCTCGACCGGTGGTGGCGCCAGCCTCGAGTTCCTGGAAGGCAAGGAGCTCCCGGGCGTCACCGTCCTGGAAGGCTGACGACCGGAACGCCGATCACCGCAGATCCGACGAAAGGACAGTCACGAGCGTGTCGAACGAGGGCCGTACCCCGCTGATGGCGGGCAACTGGAAGATGAGCCTCAACCACCTCGAAGCGGTGGTGCTGGTCCAGAAGCTCGCCTGGAGCCTGTCGGACAAGCACCACGACTTCAGCAAGGTCGAGGTGGCGGTGATCCCGCCGTTCACCGACATCCGCAGCGTCCAGACGCTGGTCGACGGCGATCGGTTGCAGATCAAGTACGGCGCTCAGGACATCTCCGAGCATGACGCGGGCGCCTACACCGGAGAGATCTCCGCGGCGATGCTCGCCAAGCTCGGCTGCAGCTACGTGGTCGTGGGTCACTCCGAGCGGCGCCAGTACCACCAGGAGTCCGACACCCTCGTCAACGCGAAGGCCCACAAGGCGCTCGCGGCAGGGATGACACCCATCGTCTGCGTCGGGGAGGGCCTCGAGATCCGTCGCGAGGGCCAGCAGGTGGAGTACACCCTGGCGCAGATCGACGGCTCGCTTGCCGGCTTCACCGCCGAGCAGGTCGCCGGGCTCGTCCTCGCCTACGAGCCGGTCTGGGCGATCGGAACCGGTGAGGTCGCCACGCCAGCGGACGCCCAGGAGGTCTGCCTCGCGATCCGGGGCCGGGTCTGGGAGACGTGGGGCGATGAGGCCGCTGAGCGCGTACGCATCCTCTACGGCGGCTCGGTCAAGGCAGCCAACGTGGCAGGCATCATGGCTCAGCCCGATGTCGACGGGTGTCTGGTCGGCGGCGCGAGCCTCCAACACGACGAATTCGGCGGCATCTGCCGCTTCTACGACATGCCGGTGATCTGAACGCTTCGTCCGGTGCGTTAGGGTTTCGCCGTGGTCATCGCCTTCACTGTCCTGCTGGTCCTGTCCAGCGCGCTGCTGATCTTGCTGATCCTGCTCCACAAGGGGCGGGGCGGCGGGCTCTCCGACATGTTCGGTGGCGGCTCCTCGTCGGGTCTCGGGGGCTCCTCGGTTGCCGAGAAGAACCTCGACCGCATCACCATCGGTGCGGGGCTGATCTGGGTGACGGCCATCATTGCCCTCAACTTGCTGCTGCGGGCCGGATACTGACGAGGAGCGCTAGGTGGCTGGTGGAGGAAGCGCAATCCGTGGGAGTCGGGTGGGCGCCGGGCCGATGGGTGAGGCCGAACGAGGAGAAGCCGCGCCCCGGCAACGGGTCGTCTACTACTGCTCGCACGAGCACCAGTCGGTGCTGACTTTCTCGATGGAGGCGCAGATCCCGGATTCCTGGGACTGCGTGCGCTGTGGGCTTCCGGCCAGTCTGGACTCCGACAACCCGCCGCCGCCGCCGCGCATCGAGCCGTACAAGACTCACTTGGCCTACGTGAAGGAGCGTCGCAGCGACGCCGAGGCGGCCGAGATCCTCAACGAGGCGCTGCAGTTGCTGCGTGACCGCCGCAAGCGCGGCGAAATCATCTTCTGAGCGTTTCCCAGAGTCAGCCGCGGGCGCGTGCCAGCGCCGCGACCACCGTGGCGATCCCCGCGGAGCGGTCGTGCAGGTGGATCCTCATCACCGGCAGTCCGTGCCTGCGGAGGACGCCGCCGTCGCCCGATGCCTGCGCAAGAATCAGTCGCCCGAACGAGATGTCGGTGCCCGGGATCGGGAGGTCTTCGCCCTCCGGTGCGGCGGTGATCTGGAGGAACACTCCTTCCGGGGCTCCACCCTTGTGCAGCTGCCCGGTCGAGTGCAGGAACCGTGGACCCCAGCCGAAGGTGACCGGTCGGCCATAGCGCTCGATCAGCGCGGTGGCGGCGGCCGGAAGGGGGGAGTCGGCGGTGCGCTGGACGTAGGCCATCACCGCGAGGTACGACGTCGGGCCCAGCTGGTCAAGCAGCGCCGCGAGCGCCGAGTCGAGATCGGCCGCGCCGGCGACCGGACCGGCGTCCGCGAAGATGTCCATGCCGTCCAGGCGCAGCGCGGGCTCCTCGCTCGGCCCCGTCGCTTCGAGCGAGGAGCGAGCCGCGACCTTCGCCGACTCCACATCGGGCTGGTCGAAGGGGTTGACCCCCAGGATCCGGCCCACGACGGCGGTGGCGGTCTCCCAGAGAGCGAACTGGGCGCCCAGGGAGCCGGTGACCGAGATGGCGCCGGGAGCGGGAGCCGTGCCGTCGGTCAGCCCGACGTGCACCGCGTCCGGGAAGGAGACGTCGGGGAGCTCGGGGTGCCCGATCACGGGAACGATGCCGCGCCCGTCCTTGCCGGTGCTCTCGGCAACGAGCTGCTCAACCCAGTCGGGGAGGTTGGCCAGCCCGTGCCCGACGCTGACCAGCATCTTGTTGCGGCTGGGATCGGCGGCGATCGCGGCACCGAGGATCAGCGCGGAGTTGTCGGCGCGGTCGTCGGCCAGAGCTTTGAGGGTGGCGCGGGCGTCGGACACGATGCCGCTCACGTCAACACCGGCCAGGATGCTCGGCACCATGCCGAAGGCCGTGAGTGCGGAGAACCGGCCCCCGACGTTCGGGTCGGCGGTGAAAACCCGGTAGCCGGCCGCCTCAGCCGACTTCTGGAGCGGGCTGCCGGGGTCGGTGACGACCACGATGTGACGGGCCGGGTCGAGCCCGGCGTCGGCGAAGGCCTTCTCGAAGGCGGCTCGCTGTGAGGCAGTCTCGATGGTGGAGCCCGACTTGCTGGACACGACCACTGTCAGTGCGGACAGATCGGTGTCGAGGGCAGCACGTACCTGGTCGGGGTCGCTGGAGTCCAAGGTAACCAGAGGGCAGCCCGCCGCGGCGCAGATCACCTCCGGGGCCAGTGAGGACCCGCCCATGCCGCAGAGGACGACCGTGGTGCGACCATCGCCCACGAGCTCGGCGTGCAGGGCCTCAGCCCCGGCGATGGTCTCGTCGAGCTCGTGCCCGAGCGACGCCCATCCGAGTCGGATCGAGGCCTCGGACTCGGCCGCTGGACCCCAGAGGGTGGCGTCCCCACCCAGCATCCGCGAGGTGAAGCCCTCGGCGGCCAGGTCTGCACAGACCTGCAGTGCGCGCGCGTCGAGGACGGCACCGACCTTCACCGTGCGGCCTCCAACTTCTGGTTGACCGTGTTGAGAAGGTCCGTCCACGAGGCGATGAACTTGTCGACTCCCTCCTGCTCCAGCTCCTCGATGACGGAGTCGTAGGAGATCTCGTGGTCGGCGAGACCGCGCATCACGGCATCCGCCTCGTCGTAGTGGTCCCGGAGGTCGATCCCCGCGTCTCCGTGCTCCTCGACAGCGTGCAGCGTCTTCTCCGGCATGGTGTTCACCGTGCCGGGGGCGACCAGGTTGTCGACGTAGAGGGTGGGGGAGTAGTCGGGGTTCTTCACGCTGGTCGATGCCCACAGCGGACGCTGGTGGAGGGCTCCCTGCTCGGCGAGCGCGACGAAGCGAGCATCGGAGAAGCGCTTCTCGTAGGCGCGGTAGGCCAACTGGGCGTTGGCCACGCCGGCCTTGCCGCGGAGGGCGAGGGCGGAGTCCGAGCCGTTCGACTCGAGCTTCTTGTCGACGAGGCTGTCGACACGGGACACGAAGAAGGACGCCACCGAGTGGATCGTGCTGAGGTCGTGACCGGCTGCGAGAGCGTCCTCAAGGCCGTCCAGGTAGGCGTCGATGACTGCCTGGTACTGGCCGAGCCCGAAGATCAGGGTCACGTTGACACTCACCCCGGAGCCCAGCGCGGCCCGGACCGCGGGCAGGCTCGGCGGAGTAGCGGGGATCTTGATCAGCAGGTTGGGCCGGTCGACGATCTTCCAGAGCCGCAGGGCCGCCTGCAGGGTGCCCTCGGTGTCGAACGCCAGCCGCGGGTCGACCTCGATCGACACCCGGCCGTCGACCCCGCCGGTCGCCTGGTTGACCGGGAGGAGCACGTCGCACGCGGCGCGGACGTCGTCGGTGGTCAGCTGGGTGACCGTCTCGTCGAGGTCGGCTCCGCTCGAGGCGAGCTCGCGGACCTGCTCGTCGTACGCCGAGCCGCCGGAGAGGGCCCCGGCGAAGATGGTCGGGTTGGTGGTGACGCCGGAGACGCCCTCGGCTACGTACGACGCGAGGTTCCCGGTCTCGAGGCGCTCACGGGACAGGTCGTCGAGCCAGACCGATACCCCCCGCTCGCGGAGTCGCTGGATGGCGTTCATCGTTTCCTCCGTTCCCGTCAGCCGCGTGCGGCTGTGATCGACGCATGTGCCGCGGCCACGACGGCCGCGGAGGTGATTCCGAACTCGCGGTAGAGCGTGGCGTAGTCCGCCGACGCCCCGAAGTGCTCCAGGGACACCGAGCGGCCCGCGCTGCCGATGATCCGATGCCAGCCCTGGGCGATCCCTGCCTCGACGCTGACCCGCGCTGTGACCGCGGCGGGGAGGACCGACTCGCGGTAGCTGTCGTCCTGCTCGGCGAACCACTCCTGACACGGCATGGACACCACCCGGGCAGCGATCCCGTCCTCGGCCAGCGATGCCCGCGCTTCGACCGCGAGCTGCAGCTCCGAGCCGGTCCCGACCAGGATCACGTCCGGGGTGCTCTCGGTGTCGAGCAGGACGTAACCGCCCCGCGCCACCCCGCTGGTGTCGGCGTAGCCGTCCGATCCGCGCGGGACGACGGGCACCCCTTGGCGGGTCAGGCAGAGGGCTGCCGGGCCGTCGGTCCGGGAGAGGATCGCCGACCAGGCGGCCACCGTCTCGTTGCCGTCCGCGGGCCGGACCACGGCCAGGCCGGGGATCGCCCGCAGCGCGGCCAGGTGCTCCACCGGCTGGTGGGTCGGACCGTCCTCGCCGAGCCCGATCGAGTCGTGGGTCCACACGTAGGTGACCGGGAGCTCCATCAGCGCGGCCAGTCGGACCGCGGGCCGCATGTAGTCGGAGAAGATCAGGAAGGTGCCGCCGTAGACCCGGGTGTCGCCGTGCAGCGCGATGCCGTTCATGATCGCGCCCATGGCGTGCTCGCGGATGCCGAAGTGCATGACCCGGCCGTACGGTCCACCGGACCACTCGCGAGTCTGGTGATCGGTCGGGAGGAAGGACGGCTGGCCCTTGGGCGCGGTGAGGTTGGACTCCGCCAGGTCGGCCGAACCGCCCCAGAGCTCGGGGAGCTCCGGCGCCACGGCGCTGAGGAACTCGCCCGACGCCTTGCGAGTGGCGACCGAGGTGCCGGCCTCGAAGGTCGGGAGGGCTTTGTCCCACCCGTCGGGCAGCTTGCGGCTCTTCAGCCGGTGCAAGAGCCGCTCGCGCTCGGGGTTGTCCGCGGCCCAGGTCTGGTAGGCCTCGTCCCAGGCTGCTCCCGCCACGGCACCGCGCTCGCGCAGCTTGCGGGTGTGGGCGAGGACCTCGTCGGGGACCTCGAAGGTGCGTTCGGGGTCGAAGCCGAGGATCCGCTTGGTGGCGGCCACCTCGTCGGCACCGAGCGCGGAGCCGTGCGCCTTGCCGGTGTTCTGCAGGTTGGGCGCGGGCCAGGCGATGATGGTGCGCAGCGCGATGAACGACGGGCGGTCGGTGACGCGGCGCGCCTCCTGGATGGCGTCCCAGAGCGCCGGGACGTCCTCGGCGTACCCGGTCCCGCCCTGGGTCCAGTCCACCGTCTGGGTGTGCCAGCCGTACGCCTCGTAGCGGGCCACGACGTCCTCGGAGAAGGACACGTCGGTGACGTCCTCGATGGAGATGCGGTTGTCGTCGTAGATCACCACGAGGTTCCCGAGCTCCTGGTGGCCGGCGAGGCTCGACGCCTCCGCGCTCACACCCTCCTGGACGTCGCCGTCGCTGCACAGTGCGTAGACGTAGTGGTCGAACAGCGATTCCCCCATCGGGGTGTCCGGGTCGAGCAGGCCGTGCTCTCTGCGGGACGCCATCGCCATCCCGACCGCGTTGGCCACGCCCTGCCCGAGGGGCCCGGTGGTCGTCTCGACGCCGGCGGTGTGGCGGTACTCAGGATGGCCGGGAGTCAGGGAGCCCCAGGTGCGCAGCGCTTGCAGATCCTCCAGCTCGAGGCCGAAGCCGCCGAGGTAGAGCTGGGTGTAGAGGGTCAGGCTGGAGTGGCCGCAGGAGAGCACGAACCGGTCCCGGGAGTTCCACTGGGGATCGGTCGGATCGTGCTTCATCACCTTCTGGAAGAGCAGATAGGCCGCTGGGGCCAGGCTCATCGCTGTACCCGGGTGACCGTTGCCGACCTTCTGCACGGCATCCATCGCGAGCACCCGTGCGGTGTCCACGGCCTTGCGGTCGAGATCGGTCCAATCGAGGGGAGTCGCCATTGATAGGTCCTGTCGTCGGGATCGTTGTCGAGCCTACTGTCACCGCGGGCAACGTGGTCCGGGCCGGATCGGAGCGCGTTCCTTCGGGCCATGGCCATGGACCGGCCCGAGCCGATTGCTCGCCTCGGCCACACCGTAGACTTGGGCGGTACGCACTCCGCTCCCGACACGAGGTATCCCTTGACGGCCGTCGACCCGCAGGTGAGCGACACGCCAGCGGTGACGCCGTTGCGGTCGGCCTGGGACGTGGTCATGGGCTATGTCGGGCTGATGAAGCCGCGGATCATCGAGCTCCTCCTGCTCACCACGGTCCCGGTCATGTTCCTTGCCCAGCGGGGAGTGCCCGACATCTGGCTCGTCGTCGCGACGGTCGTCGGCGGGACCCTCTCGGCGGGAAGTGCGAACGCGCTCAACTGTGTCTACGACCGTGACATCGACGAGCGGATGCGGCGCACCCGCCGCCGTGCGCTTCCGAGGCATGTGGTCGCTCCCGGCCCCGCGTTGGCGTTCGGCTTGGCGCTCGGGGTCGTGTCGACGCTCCTTCTCGGCTTCGCGGTCAACTGGCTGTCGGCGGGCCTCGCCCTCGGCGCGAACGCCTTCTACGTCGTCGTCTACACGATGATCCTCAAGCGCAGGACGGCGCAGAACATCGTCTGGGGCGGCGCAGCGGGGGCCTTCCCGGCGATGATCGGGTGGACCGCGGTCACCGGCTCGCTCGCCTGGCCGCCGGTGGTGCTCTTCCTGGTCGTCTTCTTCTGGACCCCGCCGCACTTCTGGGCCCTGGCCATCCGCTACCGCGAGGACTACGCCGCCGCAGAGGTCCCGATGCTTCCGGTGATCGCGCCGTTGACCACCGTCGGCCGCCAGATCGTGATCTACACCTACGTGACGGTCGCGACATCGCTGCTGCTCTGGCCGGTCGCCCACACCGGTCCGGTCTACGTGGTCGCTGCCGTCGTGCTCGGCATCGTCTTCATCCTCGAGGCGCACCGTCTCAGCCACCGCGCGAGGGCCGGCAAGACCGCGGTGCAGATCAACCCGATGCGGCTGTTCCACTGGTCGAACATGTACCTCACGCTGCTCTTCGTCTTCGTCGCGATCGATCCGCTCCTGCGCTGACCCGCCACCCCACTTTCGGGGTTCCCCAGGGAGCCAGAGTGGTCAGTCGTGGGCGGTGGAGGCGAGGAACAGCCAGGAGAGCGTCGCGGCCACGGCGGTCGACCCGACGAGGTGGAAGCCCACCAGGATCCCAGGGTTGCCGTTGAAGTACTGCGCGAAGCCGATCGCAGCCTGGACGACGAGGGTGGCGAAGAGGAACGTGGTCGCCCGGCGGAGGTCGGCCTGGGGGCGCGGTCGCACCAGCAGCCAGGCGAGGGTCAGCCCGACGAGCAGGAAGACGACATCGGCGTGGAGCTGGGCCATCCGGTCCAGGTTGAGCCCGTTGCGCGGTGAGTCCGCGGAGCCGGAGTTGGGTCCGGCTCCGGTCACGATGGTGCCGACGTAGAGGACTGTCCAGCCCGCCGCGAGGGCTGCCCAGCCGAGCAGTGGATGGGTGGCGCCGTGGGCACTGACTCCGTACGAGCGGCGGACCAGGAGGACGGCGACCTGGATCATCGCCAGGGAGAGCAGCATGTGCAGCCCGACGATCCAGGGATTGAGGTGGGTGAGCACACTGATGCCGCCCACGACGGCCTGGCCGGGGATGCCCAGGCCCAGGAGCAGCGCCGGTCCCCACAACCGTCGATCCTTGGTGCGCCAGGCGATGACGAACGTGGCGATGGCGACGGCGGCGAGGACGAAGGTCAGCGTCCGGTTGCCGAACTCGATCACCCCGTGGATGCCGAGGGCCTGGTGGGGGACGAGCGAGTTGCCGGTGCACTCGGGCCAGGTCGGGCAGCCCAAGCCCGAGCCGGTGAGGCGGACGACGCCTCCGGTGACGACGATCCCCATGTTCACTGCGAGTGAGGCGACCGCCAGTCCCTTCATGGCCCGGGTCGACTGGGTCCGGATCGACCGGGCCTGGCTCATCGGCGGCTCACTCCCACTTGAAGGTGCGTGCCGTGAGGAGCGCACCGATCGCGGTCCAGACGGCAAGGACGATCATGGTCCACCACGGCCAGTGACCGTCTGCCAGGGTCGACCGGAGCCCGTCGCCGAGTGCCCCCGAGGGTAGGAGGGCGAGGAGCTTGCCGCCGATGCCGTAGGAGGTAGAGGGCAGGACGGTCCCTCCTCCGGCGAGCAGGAGGATGTAGATCAGGTTGGCTGCGGCGAGGGTGGCCTCGGCCCGCAGCGTGCCCGCCACCAGCAGTCCGAGGGAGGCGAAGGCCGCCGTGCCCAGGATCGCGACCAGCACGGCGGGGATGATGCCGACCAGGCTGGGGCGCCAGCCGAGGAGCCAGGCGACCGCCGCGAGGACGACGATCTGCAGAATCTGCAGACCCAGCAGGCCGAGCACCTTCCCGGCGAGCAGCTCGGTGCGGGACAGGGGAGAGGCGCCCAGCCGCTTGATCACGCCGTACCGACGCTCGAACCCGGTGGCGATGGCGAGGCTGGTGAACGAGCTGGACATGATCGCCAGCGCGAACACGCCCGGGGGCAGGAGGTCGATGACGTGGTCGGAGCTGAGCAAGCCGAGGTGACCGGCGGCCTGGACGCCGCCGATGAGGACCAGGATCGGGATGACCAGCGCAAGGAGCAGCTGCTCGCCGTTGCGCAGGATCAGGCGAAGCTCCATCGATCCCTGGGCGGTCACCTTCCGCAGGGTGGGTGCCGACCCGGGGGCCGGGGCGAATGTGCCGCTCACTCCATCTCCCTCCCGGTGATCTGGAGGAAGACGTCCTCCAGGGTCCGCTGCCCCATGACCAGAGAGTCGGGGACCACGTCGTGCTCCACGCACCAGGCGGACACGATGGCGAGCGTGCTGGCACCCGCGGGACCGGAGACCAAGAGGCTGTGGGCGTCGATCGGGGTCACGCTCGCGCCCTCGCCGAGCTGGCCGGCGAGCATCTCGGGCGCCGCGGCGGGATACGGGGTGGTGAGCACGAGACGGATGGTGCGGTTGCTCGAGCCTCGGGTCAGCTGTGCCGGGGTGCCCGACGCGATGAGCCGACCGTGGTCGATGACGTGGACCATGTCGGCGAGCCGCTCGGCCTCCTCGAGGTAGTGCGTGGTCAGCACCGTGGTCACCCCGTCATCACGGAGCTCCTCGAGGAGCTCCCAGGTGTCCCTACGCGCCTGCGGGTCCATGCCGGCGGTCGGCTCGTCGACGAAGACGAGCTCGGGTCGGCCGATGACGGCGAGGGCGAGGCCGAGCCGCTGCTGCATCCCACCGGACAGCCTGCGGTACGGCGTACGCGCGGAGCCCTGCAGGCCGACTCGGTCCATCAGCATTTCGACCGGCAGTGGGTTGGCGTGCAGGGATGCGACGTGGTGAAGCATCTCGTCGGGCCGGATCGCCGCCCAGGCACCGCCCGCCTGGAGCATCACCCCGATACGGGGGAGCAGCTGCCGACGGTCCGCAATCGGGTCGAGGTCCAGGACCCGGACGCTGCCACCCATGGGACGGCGATATCCCTCGCAGGTCTCCAGGGTGGTGGTCTTGCCGGCGCCGTTGGGGCCGAGGACGGCGGTGATGGTGCCCCGCTCGACGGTGAGGTCGAGGCCGTCCACCGCGGTCAGGTCGCCGTACCTCATCACCAGACCGGACACCGAGACGGCGGGGGCGGCAGGCACCCGGTCATCGTAGGTGGGGGACGAAGGGCGTCTCGGGTTAGGTGTGCCTTACTTGCCCGGCGGCTGCATTATGAATACATTCGTGTTGTGGAAATCACGGCCGCGGAACCGACCGAGGACGCCCCGACGCGGGCGCGCGTCGTCCGCGCCATCCTTCAGCGGGGGCCCAGCACGGCCGCCGTGCTCGCCGACACCCTCGATCTGACTCCCGCGGCGGTGCGCCGCCATCTGGATCATCTGGTCGCGGAGGGGCATCTGGAGGCTCGGTCGCCGCGTGCCCAGGGCAGCCGGGGCCGGGGCCGCCCGGCCAAGGTCTTCGCGCTCACCGAGACGGGGCGCGACCAGTTCGACAAGCAGTACGACACGCTCGCCGTCGAGGCGCTGCGCTACATGGTCACCCAGTGCGGCGAGGAAGCGGTGCTCGACTTCGCCCGGACCCGGATGGCCCGGCTGGAGCAGACCCATCTCCGTCTTCTCGCCGAGGACCCGTCGCTCAACCCCGCGGAGGCGCTGGCCGAGGCGATGTCGGAGGCCGGATTCTCCGCGTCCGTGCTCGAAGGGACCGGCGGCGAGCAGCTGTGCCAGCAGCACTGCCCGGTCGCGCACGTCGCCCACGAGTTCCCGCAGCTGTGTGAGGCCGAGACCGAGCTGATCAGCCGGATCCTCGGCAGCCATGTCCAGAGACTGGCCACCATCGCCCACGGCGACGGGGTCTGCACCACGTTCATCCCGGTGGGCATCGCGCCCCACCACGTCCATGCCGAGGCTCCCGCGTCGCTCGGCGGCGCCCGGACCGACAACGCACCAGAGAGGCTGTCCTGATGACCTCGATCGAAGAGTTGAATCCCGAGCTGCAGGGGATCGGCCGCTATGAGTACGGATGGTCCGACAAGACCGACGCCGGCGCGCTGGCGCAGCGAGGACTCAGCGAGGACGTGGTCCGCAACATCTCGGCGCTCAAGAGCGAGCCGCAGTGGATGCTGGACCTCCGGCTCAAGGGGCTGCGTCTCTTCGACCGCAAGCCGATGCCGACCTGGGGCGCGGACTTGGGTGGGATCGACTTCGACAACATCAAGTACTTCGTCCGTTCCACCGAGAAGCAGGCGACCAGCTGGGACGACCTGCCCGCTGACATCAAGAACACCTACGATCGATTGGGCATCCCGGAGGCCGAGAAGCAGCGGCTCATCGCCGGCGTCGCCGCGCAGTACGAGTCCGAGGTCGTCTACCACAAGATCCGCGAGGACCTGGAGGAGCAGGGCGTGCTCTTCCTCGACACCGACACCGCTCTGAGGGAGCACGAGGACGTCTTCAAGGAGTACTTCGGCACCGTCATCCCGGTCGGCGACAACAAGTTCGCCGCGCTCAACACCTCGGTGTGGTCGGGCGGCTCGTTCATCTACGTGCCGAAGGGCGTGCACGTGGACATCCCGCTGCAGGCCTACTTCCGGATCAACACCGAGAACATGGGTCAGTTCGAGCGGACCCTGATCATCGTCGACGAGGACGCCTACGTGCACTACGTCGAGGGCTGTACCGCCCCGATCTACTCGTCGGACTCGCTGCACTCCGCAGTGGTCGAGATCATCGTGAAGAAGGGCGCCCGCTGCCGTTACACGACGATCCAGAACTGGTCCAACAACGTCTACAACCTGGTGACCAAGCGGGCCTTCTGCGAAGCCGGCGCCACGATGGAGTGGGTCGACGGCAACATCGGCTCCAAGGTGACCATGAAGTACCCCGCGGTCTACCTCATGGGCGAGCACGCTCGGGGCGAGACCCTGTCCATCGCCTTCGCCGGTGAGGGCCAGCACCAGGACGCGGGCGCCAAGATGGTGCACGCCGCGCCGTACACCTCGTCGTCGATCATCTCCAAGTCCGTCGCGCGGGGCGGCGGGCGCACGTCGTACCGCGGCTTGGTCCAGGTCGATGCCGGCGCCCATCACTCGGCGAGCATCGTCAAGTGCGACGCGCTCCTTGTCGACACGATCAGCCGGTCCGACACCTACCCCTACGTCGACGTGCGCGACGACGACGTGTCGATGGCCCACGAGGCGACCGTCTCGAAGGTCTCCGACGACCAGCTCTTCTACCTGATGAGCCGGGGCATGGAGGAGGACGAGGCGATGGCGATGATCGTGCGCGGCTTCGTTGAGCCGATCGCGCGCGAGCTCCCCATGGAGTACGCCCTCGAGCTGAACCGGCTCATCGAGCTGCAGATGGAAGGCGCGGTCGGCTGACCCGACCTTCCGAGACCCGACCCGGAACGAAGAGAACGAAAGCACCCACGTGACGATCACCGACGCCGCGACCAATGTCGCGAACGCAGTCGAGGCCGAGACTGTGCTGGCTTCGCACCTGCACCCGGCCGGCTCCTTCGACCTAGCCGACCATCCGGTTCCCCAAGGCCGCGAGGAGGTCTGGCGCTTCACGCCGTTGAAGCGCCTGCGCGGTCTGCACAACAGCGAGATCGAGCCCCAGGGCTCGGTCAAACTCAGCCTCCAGGCGCCGGACGTGGTCAGCCTCACCGACGTCGGTCGCGACGACGTGCGGCTGGGCTCGATCCACGTGCCCAACGACCGGGTCTCCGCCTTCGCCTGGCAGCAGTTCAGCTCGGCGCAGGTCCTGTCCATCCCGGCAGGGGCCGAGCTCGACCGGCCGGTCATCCTCGACATCGACGGCAACGGTGCGACCGCGTTCACCCACCTGTTCATCGAGGTGGGTGCCCACTCCATGGCGACCGTCGTGCTCCGCAACACCGGCACGGTGGTCCTGGCCGGGAACATCGAGGTGTCCGTCGGAGACGGCGCGACGATCAACCTGATCTCGATCCAGGACTGGGCCGATGACGCCGTGCACCTGGCCCACGTCCACGCGCGGGTGGGCCGGGACGCCACGTACAAGCAGGGTGTGGTCAGCTTCGGCGGCGACCTGGTCCGGATCAACTCCGAGGTCGACTACGCCGGCCCGGGCGGGTCGGTCGACATGCTGGGGCTGTACTTCGTCGATGCGGGCCAGCACATCGAGCACCGGCTCTTCGTGGACCACAACGCTCCGCACACGCGCAGCAACGTCGACTATCGCGGTGCCCTTCAGGGCCAGGGAGCCCACTCGGTCTGGATCGGCGACGTGCTTATCCGCAAGGCTGCCGAGGGCATCGAGACCTACGAGCAGAACCGCAACCTGGTCCTCACCGACGGCTGCCAGGCGGACTCGGTGCCGAACCTGGAGATCCAGACCGGCGAGATCGAGGGAGCCGGCCACGCCAGCACCACCGGGCGCTTCGACGACGAGCAGCTGTTCTACCTGCAGTCGCGCGGAGTGCCGGGCGACGAGGCCCGGCGCCTGGTGGTGCACGGCTTCTTCAACGACATTGTCCGCAAGCTCTCCGTCCCCGAGATCGAGGAGGATCTCCTCGCCACGGTCGAGGCCGAGCTTTCCAAGAACGTCGGGCCGGCCTCATGAGCGCCCCCGCCTGCGCGCTCTCGGCGCTGCTCCCCGATACGCCCGTCAAGGCCACCGTCGACGGCGAGGACGTGGTGATCGTCCGCGTCGGCGATGACGTCTATGCCTTACAGGACGAGTGCTCGCACGCCGCGATCGCGCTGAGCGAGGGCGAGGTCGAGGGGTGCGAGATCGAGTGCTTCCTGCACGGCTCGCGCTTCGACCTACGGACCGGCAAGCCGGTCAACCCACCGGCCACCGCGCCCGTCCCCGCCTACCCCGTCACTGTCTCCGGCGACGACGTCTACGTCGACGTCACCATGACCCTGAACCAGAAGGAATCAGCATGAGCACGCTCGAAATCCGCGACCTGCACGTCAGCGTCGAGACCGAGGATGGCCCGAAGGAGATCCTCAAGGGGGTTGACCTGGCCATCAACGCGGGCGAGATCCACGCGATCATGGGCCCCAACGGATCGGGGAAGTCGACCCTGGCGTACTCCATCGCCGGTCACCCCAAGTACCAGATCACCAGTGGCTCGGTGACGCTGAACGGTGACGACGTGCTCGCGATGAGCGTCGACGAGCGGGCACGGGCGGGTCTCTTCCTGGCCATGCAGTACCCCGTCGAGGTGCCGGGGGTGTCGGTGGCGAACTTCCTGCGCACGGCGAAGACCGCGGTCTCGGGCGAGGCGCCGAAGCTGCGTACCTGGGTCAAGGACGTCAACGAGGCCATGGACCGCGTCCGGATGGACCGAGAGTTCTCCCAGCGCAACGTGAACGAGGGCTTCTCCGGCGGAGAGAAGAAGCGCCACGAGATCCTGCAGCTGGAGCTGCTCGACCCGAAGGTGGCCATCCTCGACGAGACCGACTCCGGACTCGACGTCGACGCGCTGAAGATCGTCTCCGAGGGTGTCAACCGGTTCGCCGAGCGCGGCGACAAGGGGATCTTGTTGATCACCCACTACACGCGGATCCTGCGCTACATCACCCCCGACCACGTCCACGTCTTCGTCAACGGCCGGATCGCCGAGGAGGGCGGCCCGGAGCTGGCGTCACGCTTGGAGGACGAGGGCTACGACCGCTACGTGTCGGCGGCTGCGGGAGCCTGAGATGACCGCGCCACTGCCCGGCCTGCTCGAGGGACTCGAGTTGGTGCGCAAGGACTTCCCGATCCTCCAGCGTGAGCTGGCGGACGGGTGGCCCCTGGTCTACCTCGACAGCGCCAACACCTCGCAGAAGCCCCAGGTGGTCATCGACGCGATGGTCGACCACCTGGAGCGGCACAACGCCAACGTCGCCCGCGCCGTGCACCAGCTCGGCGCGGAGTCGACCGCAGCTTTCGAAGGGGCACGCGACATCGTCGCCGAGTTCGTAGGCGCTCCCGACCGCGACGAGGTGATCTTCACCAAGAACGCGTCCGAGGCGCTCAACCTGGTGGCCAACACCTTCATGTGGGCGACCGGCGATCTGGAGATCGGCCCGGGTGACGAGATCGTCATCACCGAGATGGAGCACCACTCCAACATCGTCCCGTGGCAGATGCTCACCGAGCGCAAAGGAGCCACGCTGCGCTGGTTCGGCCTGACCGACGAGGGACGTCTCGACCTCTCCGGCCTCGACGAGCTGATCAACGAGCGGACCCGCGTGGTGGCGGTGACCTGGGTCTCCAATGTCCTGGGCACGATCAACCCGCTCGACGTGATCATCGCCCGCGCCCACCAGGTCGGTGCGGTGGTCGTCGTCGACGCGTCCCAGGCAGTGCCACAGATTCCGGTCGATGTCGCCGTCCTCGACGCCGACTTCCTCGCCTTCACCGGGCACAAGGTGCTCGGGCCGACGGGCATCGGTGTGCTGTGGGGGAGGCGGAGCCTGCTGGAGGCGCTGCCCCCGTTCCTCGGCGGCGGCGAGATGATCGAGACGGTCACGATGGAGCGCTCGACGTACGCGGGGATCCCGCACAAGTTCGAGGCGGGGACTCCGCCGATCGTGGAGGCTGTCGGCCTCGGGGTCGCCCTGCAGTACCTCTCCGACCTCGGCATGGACAACGTCCGCGCCCACGAGGAGGCGATCACCGGCTACCTGCTCGAGGGGCTGGCGTCCGTCGGCGGAGTCACCGTGCTCGGGCCCACCACGACCGAGGCGCGAGGAGGAGCAGTCTCCTTCGAGCTCGAGGGCGTGCACCCGCACGATGTGAGCCAGGTGCTCGACTCCCGTGGAGTGGCGGTCCGCGCCGGTCACCACTGCGCCAAACCGGCCCAGCGGCGGTACGGCGTGCAGTCGTCCACGCGCGCGTCGTCGTACGTCTACACCACGCCGGCGGAGATCGATGCCCTGATCGATGCCCTCGAGTTCACCAAGACCTTCTTCAGGACGGCATGAGATGGATCTCGAGGCCCTGTATCAGGAGATCATCCTGGATCACTACCGCAGCCCCCATCACTCGGGGCTGCGTGACGACTTCACCGCCGAGGTACACCACGTGAACCCGACGTGCGGTGACGAGATCACGCTGCGGGTCGACATCGCCGAGAAGGACGGTCGCCCGTTCGTGCGCGATGTGTCCTACGACGCGGTCGGCTGCTCGATCAGCCAGGCGTCCACGTCGGTGATGACCGATCTGGTGATCGACAAGCCGGTGGACGAGGCCGAGCGCATCCTCGACCACTTCATGGAAGTGATGCACGGGCGTGGCAAGGTCGAGCCTGACGAGGAGATCCTCGAGGATGGGGTGGCCTTCGCAGGGGTCGCCAAGTTCCCGGCCAGGGTCAAGTGCGCGCTGTTGGGATGGATGGCATGGAAGGACGCGACCGTGAAGTCGCTCGAGGAGTTCGAAGGGGCGGATCGATGACCGAGGAGACCAGTGTGGCCGGCACGCTGACCGTGGATGACGTCACCGAGGCGATGAAGGACGTCGTGGACCCCGAGCTCGGGATCAACGTCGTCGACCTCGGACTGGTCTACGACGTCCACCTGAACGACGGTGACGTGGTGCTTGACATGACGCTGACGTCGGCGGCCTGTCCCCTGACCGACATGATCGCCGACCAGACCGAGCAGGTGCTCGAGGGACTGGCCAAGACCGTCTCCATCAACTGGGTCTGGATGCCTCCCTGGGGCCCGGACAAGATCTCCGACGAGGGCCGCGAGATGCTGCGGACCCTCGGTTTCAACGTCTGATCCTCTGGTGACCCGCAGGGTCCTCGTCCCGGCCAACCGCATCGTCCGGTGGTTCGAGAACTTCGCCACCCGGCACGAGGGCTCCCGCCTCGAGGCCGTCGAGGGCGCTCTCGCGGCGCACGGAGGGGATGGAGCCACGGCACTGGCCCAGCTCCCATGGGACCGCCGCTACGACGGACCGGCCTCGGCCGACTCCTTCGCCGAAGCGGTCGAGCGCCCCGTCCGATGGGGGCTGCTGATCGTGCGCAAGGGCGGCTTCGCGGTGGCCGGTGGCACGACCAGGGACCCCGCGTGGCACAAGGTGGGACACCGCCACGTCCAGGGCCGCTCCAAGGCCGGAGGCTCGAGCCAGCAGCGCTTTGCGCGCAGACGCGAGGGGCAGGCCCGATTGGCGTTCGAGGCGGCAGCAGATCATGCGACTCGGATCCTGGTCGACGGGCTCGGCGGGGTGGACGTGCTCTGCTGCGGTGGGGACCACACCGCGGTGGAAAGAGTGCTTGCTGACCCGCGGTTGGCGAAGGTCGCCGACAAGCGGATGGATCGCTGGGTGAACGCCGCGGAGCCGAACGCGTCCGTCCTCGAGCAGGCGGTTACGGACGCATGGTCGTGCGTGGTCGACCTCGACGAGCCTTCTGAGAGAGGCTTCGGTTGAGGGGCTAGCCTCCTGGTGCCAGCGGGATGGTCCCGCAGGGGAGGGAGCAGAGCATGCTTGTCGTCACCACGTTCGATATCCCGGGCTGGGAGGTCCGCCGTGTCTACGGTGAGGTCTTCGGACTCACCGTCCGCTCGCGCAACGCGTTCTCACAGTTCGGCGCCGGCCTGAAGTCGCTCGTCGGCGGCGAGCTGAAGGGCATGACGGCCAACCTGACCAACAGCCGCAACGACGTCATGGAACGGATGATCGAAGAGGCGCGCAAGCGGGGCGCCAATGCCGTCGTCGGCATGCGCTTCGACACCTCCGAGATGGGTGACACCTGGACCGAGATCTGCGCCTACGGGACAGCGGTGCAGGCCGTGCCGGTCACCGACGAGGCCAAGGAGACCGCACGCCAGATGGGCTACGAGGTCTAGCCGACGCAACGTTGAGCGCCGGTCGCGGCGCGATTCGGCTCCTGCTGTGAGCCCACGTAGACTTCGCGACCGGCGGCAACGTGTGTTCCCGGCCGCCCTGCCCTGATCCGAGGGCAGTAGACCCCCGGGAGTTTCTGTGATCACCGTGCACGACCTCGAGGTGCGCGCCGGCGCGCGTCTCCTCATGCAGGGCGTGACCTTCCAGATCGCCGCGGGGGACAAGGTCGGACTGGTCGGTCGAAACGGCGCAGGCAAGACCACCCTCACCCGGATCCTGGCCGGCGAGGGGATGCCCGCCTCCGGCACCGTGCAGCGCACCGGGGAGGTGGGCTACTTGCCGCAGGACCCCCGGACCAGCGATCCGGAGGTGATCTCCCTCGACAGGATCTTGTCGGCGCGGGGCCTCGACGAGGCTGCCCGGCTCCTGCGCCGGGCCGAGGAGGAGATGGGCTCCGACGACGCCGTCGCCCGAGAACGAGGGATGCGCCGGTATGAGCGGGCCGATGCCATGCTCCACGCCGGCGGTGGATACGCCGCCGAGGCCGAGGCCAGACAGATCGCTGCGAGCCTCAACATCGAGCAACGCATCCTCGCCCAACCGCTCGGCACCCTGTCAGGCGGGCAGCGTCGCCGCGTCGAGCTGGCCCGGATTCTCTTCTCCGGTGCGGAGACGCTGCTCCTCGACGAGCCCACCAACCACCTCGACGCCGACTCGATTGTCTGGCTGCGGGAGTTCCTCAAGAGCCACAGGGGCGGCCTGATCGTGATCAGCCACGATGTCGGGCTGCTGGAGTCGACGGTCAACCGGGTCCTCCACCTGGACGCCAATCGCGCCGAGGTGGACGTCTACGCCATGGGCTGGAAGGCCTACCTGGAGCAGCGGGAGACCGACGAGCGCCGTCGTCGCCGGGAGCGGCAGAACGCCCAACGCAAGGCGACCGCCCTGACCGACCAGGCCAACCGGATGCGCGCCAAGGCGACCAAGGCACAGGCCGCCCAGTCGATGCTGAAGCGGGCCGAGCGTTTAATGGAGGGCATCGAGGCCGAGCGGGCCACCGACCGAGTCGCCAAGATCGCATTCCCGAAGCCGGCCTCGTGCGGCAAGACCCCGCTCACGGCGCAGGAGCTGTCGAAGTCCTACGGCTCGCTGGAGGTCTTCACCGACGTCGATCTGGCCATCGACCGAGGCTCGCGCGTGGTCGTGCTGGGGCTGAACGGCGCCGGCAAGACCACCCTGCTACGGATCCTCGGCGGGCTGGACAAGCCCGATACCGGGGAGGTCGTGCCGGGTCACGGGCTGCGCCTGGGCTACTACGCCCAGGAGCACGAGACCCTCGACACCTCGCGCACCGTGCTGGAGAACCTGGTGTCCGCAGCGCCGAAGCTCACCGACACCGAGGCGCGCAGCGTCCTGGGATCGTTCCTCTTCTCCGGTGACGACGCGATGAAGCCGGCCGGCGTCCTCTCCGGTGGGGAGAAGACCCGGCTGGCCCTGGCGACACTCGTCGTCTCGAGCGCGAACGTGCTGCTTCTCGACGAGCCCACCAACAACCTCGATCCGGCCTCCCGGGAAGAGGTCCTCGCCGCGATCCGCGCCTATGAGGGCGCGATCGTGCTGGTCACCCATGACGAGGGCGCGGTCCACGCGCTCGACCCGGACCGGGTCCTGATCCTGCCCGACGGAGTCGAGGATCTCTGGACCCCCGACTATGCCGATCTGGTGGCCCTCGCCTGAACCTGCCGACGCCGAGGACGGTCGGCGAAGGACTGGCATGGTCGCTCAGGGCGGCCGGAGTACCTTCGAGGACGACGCTCCCGGCAGCGAGCCCGAGAGCCGGCAGAGACGGGGGTCTTGGCATGACGTCGCGGTTCAGGGCACGGCGACTGGCTCCGGCGTGCATCCTCCTGGGCACGTCGGTGTTCTTCTCGGGGTGCGCGGCTGTGCACGCCTCTGGCACCTCGTCATCGGCCACGACCAGCAGCGTGTCCCCAACGAGCACCAGCCCGACGCACCCCGGGCTCCTCCCGATGGGCACGGTGACAGGGGTGTTGAAGTGGAGCAGCTCGGGTCCACCCGCTTCGGCCAACGAGCCCCTGACGCACGGCACGGTCACGTTCACCGGTCCGGTGGCCCGCAAGGTAGAGGTCAATCGGCACGGTCAGTTCTCTCTGACCCTCCCGATCGGCCGCTACAAGGTGACCGGGACGAGCCGAGCCTTCAACGGAGGTAGGCCTGGTTGCTCGACCGCCGGGGCGGTCGTCGTGAAGGCCGGACAGTCCGAGGCTATCCAGGTCGTCTGCCTGATCTACTAGAAGCCGTCGTGGCCGTTCGTCGCGGTTCTCCGTTGTGAGGCTCGACGGCCTAGGGTTCTGCCATGACCTTCAACGTCGACCGGGACGTCCTGTCCCTGGGTTCGATCTCCGCAGCCCAGAAGGGATTCGTCCTCACCGTCACCCTCGACAGGCCCGAGGCGCTGAACGCGATGACTCCGGCCACATGGGCCGCGCTGGCTGCGATCGGGGAGGCGATCACGCCGGACGTGCGCTCGGTGATCGTCACCGGACGGGGACGTGCGTTCTCTGCCGGGCTCGACCGCACCATGCTGTCCCCGGCCGGCCCACCCGGGGAGAGGGGTTTGGTCGACATCGTGAAGGGGACCGACGAGGAGATCGAGGAGGAGATCAAGGTCTATCAGCGCGGCTACACCTGGCTGCGCCGCCCGGACATCATCTCGATCGCCGCAGTGCGCGGGCACTGCATCGGTGCCGGCTTCCAGCTCGCCTTGGCCTGCGACATCAGGCTGGCCGGCGAGAGCGCGCTGTTCAGCATGCGCGAGCCCAAGCTCGGGCTGGTTCCCGACCTGACCGGGACCAAGCCCCTGGTGGACGCGGTCGGCTACTCGCGGGCACTCGAGATCGTCGCCTCGGCGCGAGATGTCGGTGTTGACGAGGCTTTGAAGATCGGCCTGGTGCATCGCGTGGTCCGCAACAAAGACCTGGAGTCGGAGTCCATGAAGCTGGCGATGTCGGTCACCCAGCACTCCCACGAGGCCGTCTCGGCCAGCAAGGCGCTCCTGCAAGGGGCCTCCGGGAGGACGCTCGCGGCGCAGACCGAGTTGGAGCGGATCGCCCAGGTGAAGCGACTCCGGGCGCTGGCCGAGCTGCTCGGAGAGTCGGGCACATGACTCACGGAGGCATGGGGCCGGCGTGGCGCCACATGCGTACCGACCGCAGTGCCCTGGATCGCAAGATCGGTCGCGAGACCTTCCGGCGTGTCCTCGAGTTCGCCAAGCCTCAGCGCCGAAGGATCGGTGTCTTCTTGGCGCTGACGGTGGTCGACGCCGGGTTGGTCGTGGTCAACCCGCTCCTGGTTGCTCGCATCGTCGACCGGGGGATCATCGCGGGCAGCGTCCGCGTCGTGGTCACCATCGCCATGATCATGACCGGCGTCGCGGCGTTCAACGCAGGGCTGGGCGTCATCCAGGGGTACCTGTCGAGCCGCATCGGTGAGTCGCTCATCTTCGATCTGCGCACGACGGTCTTCGCCCACGTGCAGCGGATGAGTCTTGCCTTCTTCACCCGCACCCAGACCGGAGCACTGGTCTCCCGGTTGAACAACGACGTGATGGGTGCGCAGCGGGCGTTCACCTCCACGCTGTCGAGCACTGTCTCCAACGCGATCAGCGCAGTCGTCGTCGGCGCGGCCATGTTCATCCTCAGTTGGCAGATCACCCTCGCCGTGATCGCGATGTTCCCCTTGCTGCTCCTGGTCTCGCGCTGGGTCGGCAGCCGGCTCGCCGGACTCACCCGTCAGCAGATGGAGGGCAACGCAGCACTGGGCAACGCGATGACCGAGCGATTCAACATTGCCGGCGCGATGCTGCTGAAGCTGTTCGGGCGCCGCGAGGAGGAGGACGTCCAGTTCGCCGAGAAGGTCGCGGTGGTGCGCGACCTCGGCGTGCAGATTGCGCTCGTCACGCGGATCTTCGCAGCCAGTCTCGGCTTCGTGCCGGCCATCGCGACAGCCTTCGTCTACGGGGTCGGGGGCTACCTCGCCGTGCAGCAGCACCTCACCGTCGGGACCGTGCTTGCGCTGGCCACCCTCCTGACCCGGATGCTCGGCCCCTTGCAGGGGCTTTCCAACGTCCGGGTCGACGTGCTGACGGCCTTGGTCAGCTTCGAGCGGGTGTTCGAAGTCCTCGACTTGAAGTCTCTGGTCCAGGAGCGACCCGACGCCGTCGAGCTGCCTGCCTCCGCGGCCTCGGTGGAGTTCGTCGGGGTGCACTTCTCCTATCCGAGCCCGGAGGACGTCTCGCTCGCGAGTCTGGAGGTCGTGGCCCGCGAGATCGCCCCCGACACCGGCGAGGTCCTGCACGGGGTCTCCTTCAGGGCCGATCCGGGGGAGATGGTCGCCCTGGTCGGGCCATCGGGGGCGGGCAAGACCACGCTCACCCATCTGGTGGCCCGGCTCTACGACGTGACGGACGGGGCGGTCCGGGTGGGCGACTCCGACGTTCGCGAGGTGACGCTCGAGTCTCTGGAGGCGTGCGTCGGCTACGTCACCCAGGACGCGCACATGTTCCACGACTCGATCCGCGAGAACCTGCTCTACGCTCGCCCGACTGCGTCGGAATCGGAGATCTGGGATGCCCTGGAGGCCGCGCAGATCCGGAAGCTCGTCGAAGGGCTTCCCAACCGACTGGACACCGTCGTCGGGGACCGCGGCTACCGGTTGTCCGGCGGGGAGAGGCAACGGTTGGCCATCGCCCGCCTCCTGCTCAAGGCGCCGTCGATCGTGGTCCTCGACGAGGCAACCGCCCACCTCGACTCGGACTCCGAGGTTGCGGTGCAGCGGGCCCTCGACACGGCGCTGGAGGGCCGGACCTCGCTGGTGATCGCGCACCGGCTCTCCACCATCCGCAACGCCGACCGGATCGTCGTGCTCGACCAGGGGAGGGTCGTCCAGACCGGTACCCACGCTGAGCTCCTGGCCGAAGGCGGACTCTACGGAGACCTGTACCGGACGCAGTTCGCGACCACCTGACCTGCCGGAGAGGCTGTCACCGGCCGGCTCCCAGCCCTCGCCAGGTCAGGACCGCGAGGAGTCGGCGAACTCGCGGCGGAGTCTGGCCAGCTCCTCGCGGAGGTCAGGATCGGTCATCACGAGCTGGACCAAGGTGCAGTCCTGCGGGCCGCTGGCGCCCGGCATGCACAAGGAGCACGGCTCACCGATCCGGATGGGGCACTGCGGCTCAGGCTGCGACGCCCGTTCCGCTGAGGTTGACGACATCCCACTCCGCTCTTCAGTGCCCTTCTACTCGGTCCTAACGGGCGGGCGTCCGCGCTCCATCCCCGCAAGGGTCACGAGTCTGGGGGCCGAAGGTCCCGTCTTGCCGTGCCGAGGCCAGATCGAACCGCCTCGGGGGCTGTGCGACGATCGCTGAGACGTAGTGGAAGTGCTGGATGTGTTGAGGGGCGCGCCCCACGAGCTGAGGAGAACGGATGGATCTCGGTCTGGATGGCCGCGTCTACGCGGTGACCGGAGGCACCGCCGGACTGGGGCTTGCGACAGCGCAGGCACTGGTGGCCGACGGGGCTCGTGTCGTGGTGAGCAGCCGGACGGCCGAGCGCGTCGCCGCTGCCGTTGAGCTGCTGGGGCCGGACGCCGCCGAGGGCGTGGTCGCTGACAACGCCGATCCCGCCACGCCGGACCTGCTCGAGGCAGCCTGGCAGCGCTGGGGCCGCATCGACGGGGGCCTGATCTCCGTCGGCGGTCCTCCGGCCGCGCCGGTTCTGGACACGACCGACGAGCAGTGGGAGCAGGCGTTCCACTCCGTGTTCCTGGGTGCCGTCAGGGTCGCCCGACGGCTGGCGGACCGCCTCGCATCGGGCGGAAGCATCGCCTTCGTGCTCTCCACCTCCGTCAAGGTGCCTCTGAGGCATCTGGCCACGTCCAACGGACTGCGTCCGGGCCTGGCGATGGTCGCCAAGCAACTGGCGGACGAGGTGGGACCGCAGGGGATCCGGGTCAACTCGCTGCTGCCCGGACGGTTCGCCACCGCGCGCGTGGCCGAGTTGGACGCCCTCACCGGAGACTCGGAGGCCTCCCGGGCCGCGCATGAGAAGAACGTCCCGCTCCGGCGGTACGGCGAGGCCGAGGAGTTCGGCAAGATGGCGGCGTTCGTGTTGTCCCCGGCCGCGTCATTCGTCTCCGGTGCTGCCATCCCCGTCGACGGCGGCCTGCTTCGCGCCAGCTGACAGTGCCTTTCGGCGCTCATCGATCAGCAGGTAGATGTAGCCGCCGATGGCCATCATCGCGAAGAACCACCACTGCAGGGCGTAGAAGAAGTGCGGCCCGTCGCTCAGCGTGGGCTGGTTGACCGTTTCGAGGGGCTGGGCGGCTCCCGGCTGCTCGGCCGTCGCGTCCACGAAGCCGGTGAGGACGGGATAGTCCAAGGTCTTGGCGATCTGCACGCTGGAGATCGCCCGGGTGGACCCGGAGCTGACCGTCGTGGACGAACCGGTCCCGTCAATGCGCAGCCACCCGGTCACCGACACCTCACCGGTCGGGGGTGCAGGCAGGTCGGCGACGGCCATTCCTGTCGAGTTGGTCTGCACCCAACCGCGATCCACCAGGACGGCGTTGCCGTCGGGGAGCCGCAGCGGGGTGACGATATCGACGCCGAGCTGGCCGTCCCTCGACTGGTAGCGCACCTGCACGGTGCCGGCCTGATCGTAGGTGCCGATGGCGGTCACCACGCGCCACTCGTCGGTGTGCGAGGGCTCGGTTCCCGCGGTCATCAGCTGGCTCGCGGGGACGGCAGGGGCGACGAGGTTCTGCTGGGTTTGCGCGTTGAACTCGCGGCGACCCTCGAGCCGGTGCCACTGCCACCAGCCCAGGCGGTAGGCGAGGTAGGCGAACCCGATCACGACAAGGCCGAAGAGGATCCACCGCCTCGTCAGCAACAACCGCACCTGGGAAGCGTAGAGGAGCGGCGGTGGAACCCGGGTCGGCGGGCGGGCGAACAGCAGGATGTGTGACCATGGGCGACATGAGGTTCTGCGTCGCGATCACCACGTCCGGCAGCATCGACCCGCGCTGGGGTCGCGCGGACCGGGTCGCGGTCGGTGATGTGCAGGACGGCGCGATCACCGAGTGGACCGAGCACGAGGTCGGCTGGGGTGCCTCGCACGACGCCGGCACCGAAGGCTCCCATCACGCCAACGTGGCCCGTTTCCTGCGCGATCAGGGGGTCCAGGCGGTCGCGGTCGACCATATGGGAGCGGGGATGGTGCGCATGCTCACCACGATGGAGATCAGGATCGAGACCGGGCAGAGCGGGGACGCCCGCGAGGCGGTCTCGCGGCTCGCCTGAGGGTGCCGCTGCCCAGCAGGGCGATCGCCACGGGTTAAGACGGGGGTAAGGCACACCTCACGAACTCCGCCTAGACTGGCCTCCATGTTGCACGGACAATTGGTCGACCGGTTCGGGCGGGTGGGTACCGACCTACGCGTCTCGCTGACCGATCGGTGCAATCTGCGGTGCACCTACTGCATGCCTGCCGAGGGCCTGGACTGGCTCCCCAGCGACGACGTGCTCACTGACGACGAGGTGGTCCGGTTGATCCGGATCGCGGTCACCATGCTGGGGATCGAGGAGGTCCGGTTCACCGGGGGAGAGCCCCTGGTCCGTCGCGGCTTGGTCGACATCGTCCGGCGCACCGCGGAGCTGGAGCCCCGCCCCGAGATCTCGGTGACCACCAATGGGATCGGCCTGTCTCGGGTCGCTCCGGCGCTCGCTGCTGCGGGACTCGACCGGCTCAACGTCAGCCTGGACAGTGTGCGCCCCGAGACCTTCGCCAAGCTGACGCTGCGCGACCGACTGCCCGACGTGATCGCCGGGTTGGAGGCAGCCGCCGAAGCCGGGCTCACGCCGGTCAAGGTCAATGCGGTGCTGATGCGCGGCATCAACGACGACCAGGCGGGCGAGCTGCTCGACTGGTGCATCGAGCGTGACTACCAGCTGAGGTTCATCGAGCAGATGCCCCTGGACGCCCAGCATGCATGGAACCGTGCCGAGATGATCACGGCCGACGAGATCCAGGAGAAACTGGCCGAGACCCATCGGCTCGAGCCTGCCTCCGAGCCGCGGGGAAGCGCCCCGGCCGAGCTCTTCACCGTGGACGGGGGTCGGCACCGGGTGGGCATCATCGCCTCCGTCACGCGCCCCTTCTGCGGTGACTGCGACCGAGTCCGGCTCACGGCCGACGGCCAGATCCGCAACTGCCTGTTCGCCCGCGAGGAGTCCGATCTGCGCAGTGCACTGCGGGCGGGGGCCAGCGATGCCGAGCTTGCGACCCGGTGGATCTCGGCGATGCGGGTCAAGCGGGCCGGGCACGGCATCGACGACGAGCGGTTCCTGCAGCCCGATCGTCCGATGTCAGCGATCGGCGGCTGACTCCGCCGGGATCGGTTCGGTCCCCTTCAGGAAAGAACGGTGTCCGAGGAACTCCGAGAGCGAGTCCAAGTGGTCATCGCAAGCCAGCCAGACCTTGCGGCGATCAGGCTCATGCAGCTTCGGGTTGTTCCAGAGCAGCTTCCATGTTGCGGGGGCGTGGCACCTGCTGGCCGAGCAGATCAGAACCTCGCTCACTCGTGGGGACCTCTCAGTTCGTGACGTGGGACCGGTGGCAACGGATCCGGATCTGGCTCGCTGCCGACGTTCGCGGCGATGACGGCGATGTAGGGCAGGAAGATCGCGCCGGCCAGGAGCACCCAGACCAGCCAGGAGTCCCGGAAGACGTAGGCCAGGATGAAGCAGGCGGTCCGAATGGCCATCGTGACGGCGTAGCGCCGTTCGCGAGAGGCCAAGGTGATCGAATGGCCACGCCGGGCAGACGTGATCCGGTGCGCGTCGATGCTCCGCCGGATGCCCACGTGCCCACGGTACGCCGCCGGCCGCGACGACTCACCCGACGCCCACGGGCGAGCGGAGCTCACAGCGGAGTGGAGTCCCCGGGGGTGAACGGGGCGCCGTGTCCAGGAATGATCAACCGGGGTTCGAGGCCGAGGACGCGCTCACGCTGCTCGCGGAGCTGGTCCCTGCTGGGAGCGTAGGGGTCGTCCGCCGGGCCTTCGGCGTTCCACCACAAGTGGGTGAGCACGACCAGACCCGACTCGGTGCGCACGAGCGTTGACGCGTCCTCAGCGGTGTGCCCGGGCGTAGGGCTGAACGTGATGGACTGCGACAGCGCGAAGTCCCCGTCGTCCCGGTCGAGCCAGAGGTCGTCGACATAGGTCGAGGCGAAGTCGTGGACCCTGGCGTTGGGGAAGAGCGCGATGTTGATCGTGTGGTCGGGGTGGTGGTGACTGATGAGGACGTCGGTGACGTCTTCGACTCCCACCCCGAGCGCCTCGAGAGGATCGAGGATGGCGGCACGGCGGGACACCATCCCCGGGTCCACGATCACGGTGGTGTCTGCGTCGCGGAGCAGAGTCACGCTGCTCCCGACGCGCTCTCCCACGTAGCCCTCAACCAACACATCGACGCGCGCACTCACGGGATGCAACCTACCAACGCCGCCACGCCCGCGGCGGGGCGACACCTCCGGAAGGATCGCCCGCGGACCCACAGCGACTAGGCTCGGCGCGACGAGAAGGAGACACCATGTCCAATCGCACCTACCGGGTCACCGAGCTGGTCGGCACCTCTCCCGAGGGCATCGACCACGCCATCCGCAATGGCATCGAGCGGGCCTCCAAGACCCTGCGTCACCTCGACTGGTTCGAGGTCACCCAGGTGCGGGGCCAGGTCAAGGACGGCGAAGTGGAGCACTTCCAGGTCGGGCTGAAGGTGGGCTTCCGCCTCGAGGACGAGTAAGGATGATTCGGCGTACCGGTGGGTAGCCGGTACGTTCCCCGGAGGCGAGAAGAGGGAGGCGGCGCGTGGCACGTTCGGTGCTGGTGACCGGTGGCAACCGAGGTATCGGTCGAGCGATCGCTGAGGCCTTCGTCCGGCAGGGCGACCAGGTCGCGGTAACCGTGCGGTCCGGTGAGGGCCCCGAAGGGGCGCTTGCCGTGCAGTGCGACGTCACCGACCAGGACGCGGTCGATCGGGCCTTCGACGAGATCGAGGCGGCCCACGGGCCCGTGGAGGTGCTGGTCGCCAACGCCGGCATCACTCGCGACACGCTGCTGCTCCGGATGTCCGACGACGACTGGCAGTCCGTCCTCGACACCAACCTGACCGGAACCTTCCGCGTGGTGCGTCGGGCCGCCAAGGGCATGCTGCGGCTGCGCCGGGGACGGATCGTGCTGGTGTCTTCGGTCGTCGGCATGCTCGGGTCGGCCGGGCAGGTCAACTATGCGTCCAGCAAGGCGGGGCTGGTCGGGATGGCTCGGTCCATCGCCCGAGAGCTTGGCAGCCGGTCGATCACCGCCAACATCGTCGCGCCGGGATTTGTGGAGACCGAGATGACCGAGGTGCTCGCCGAGGAGCTCAAGGAGCAGTACCGCAGCCAGATCCCGTTGGGCAGATACGCCAGCGTCGACGAGATCGCCGGCGCGGTCACCTGGTTGGCCTCCGACGACGCGTCGTACATCACCGGGGCCCTGATCCCGGTCGATGGTGGACTTGGGATGGGGCACTGAGGAGGAGAGATGGGCATTCTCGACGGCAAGAACATCCTGGTGGCCGGCGTCACCATGGACACCTCGATCGGCTTCTCCGTGGCGCGGGTGGCCCAGGAACAGGGCGCCAATGTCCTGGTCTCCAACTTCGGGCGGGCGCTCGGCATCACCAAACGCATCGTGAAGCGGCTTCCCATCGAGCCACCGGTACTCGAGGTGGACGTGACCGACGAAGGCCACCTGGCCTTGTTGGAGGAGCAGGTGCGCGAGCACGTGGACGGTCTCGACGGGCTGGTCCACTCGATCGCCTACGGCAACCATGAGACGGTCATGGGCGGACACTTCCTCGACGGGCCCTGGGAGGACGTGGCCCAGTCGTTCCAGGTCTCGGCATACTCGCTCGCCTCGCTATCGCGGGCTGCCCTTCCGCTGCTGCGGCCGGGCAGCGGCATTGTCGGGCTGACCTTCGACGCCACGATCGCCTGGCCGGTCTACGACTGGATGGGCGTGGCCAAGGCAGGCCTGGAGTCGACGGCGCGCTACCTGGCCCGCGACCTCGGACCGCGGGGGATCCGGGTCAACCTCGTCTCGGCCGGGCCGTTGCGGACGCTCGCCGCGAAGTCGATCCCGGGCTTTGAGCTGATCGAGGAGAACTGGGGCGGCCGGGCTCCACTTGGTTGGGACAACTCCGACCAGGAGCCGACCGCTCGCGCGGTGGTGGCCCTGCTGAGCGACTTGTTCCCGGCGACCACGGGCGAGATCGTGCACGTCGACGGCGGGTTCCACGCCATGGGGGTTTGATGGCGGTCCGGCTGGTCGTGATGCGCCATGCCAAGGCGGTCGCGGAAGCTGCCACCGACCGCGCTCGGCCCTTGTCCAGGCGTGGCCGGGCCGACGCCGCCGATGCGGGTCGATGGCTGGCACGGCAGGGGTTCGTCCCCGACCTGGCACTGGTCTCCACCGCGGTGCGCACCCGGCAGACCTGGGACGCGGTCCGCTCCGCCATCGGAGCCGACATCCTGGCCGACTACCACGACGCCCTGTACGGCGCCGGGCCCGAGGACGTCATCGAGACGCTGCACCTGGTCCCGGAGTCGACCGCGGCAGCCATCGTGATCGGCCACAATCCGACGATCTCCTGGTTGGCCCACTCGCTGGACGACGGGGAGGGCACGGGGGATCGGGACCCGGTGGAGCAAGGATTTCCGACCAGCGCGCTGGCCGTCTTCGATTTCGACGGTGAGTGGGGCCAAGTCGGCCGAGGGCAGGGCAGGCTGCTGGCGACCCACGTCGGTCGCAGCTGACCCTCCAAGGTCGCTCGACGTCAGGTCAGCGGGGGAGCAGGGGTTACGTATCCCGCCTCCGCGTCGGCATCCTCCACGTCCTCGCGGGAGATTCCCAACAGATAGAGCACCGTGTCCAGGTAGGGCACATTGACCGACGTGTCCGCCTGCTGCCGCACCACCGGCTTGGCGTTGAACGCGATGCCCAGGCCGGCGGCCGACAGCATCTCCAGGTCGTTCGCACCATCGCCCACGGCGACCGTGGAGCTCAGCGGGATGCCGGCCGTTGCCGCGAACTCCCGCAGGGCAGTCGCCTTGCCCGAGCGGTCCACCACGTCGCCGAGGACGCGTCCGGTGAGGCGGCCGTCGACGATCTCGAGGTCGTTCGCCTTGGAGAAGTCGATGCCCAGGTCAGCGGCGATCCGGTCGGTGATCTGGCGGAACCCCCCGGAGACGATCGCGAACCGGTAGCCGAGACGCTTGAGCGACCGGACCAGGGTCCGCGCTCCCGGGGCGAGCTGCAGCTGTTCGTACACCGTGTCGAGCGCCGCTGCGTCCAGGCCCTCCAGGAGCGCGACCCGCTCGCGCAGCGACTGCTCGAAGTCCAAGTCCCCGCGCATCGCCGCCTCGGTGACCCGACGGACCTGCTCCTCACGCCCGGCGTGGGCCGCCAGCATCTCGATGACCTCTCCTTGGACCAGGGTCGAGTCCACGTCCATCACGATCAGCCGGGCGCTGTGGCGGATGATCCCGTCGGGTTGGACGGCGACGTCGACCTGCAGGCCGACCGCTTCCCGGGCCAGGAGCTCGCGCAGCGTACGGGGGTCGACTCCGGAGACATGCATCTCGATCGCGGTGACGGGGTAGCGGGCCATCCGGACGATCCGGTCGATGTTGCCGCCGATGTCGGCGATCCGCCCTGACAGCGACCCCATGACGTGCGGGGACATGGGGCGCCCCAGGACGGTGACCAGGCTGCGCCCCTGCGGCCGGGCTCGGTTGTCGCCGGTCCCCCCGGCCATCTCGAGAGAGATGCCCAGCGCGGACGCCTCGGCCTCCATCGCGGATCTCAGGGCCTTGGAGTCGTTCGGCTCGGTGACCAGGACTCCGAGGATCAGCTGCCCCCGGATCACCACCTGCTCGACGTCTAGGACCTCGGAGCAGAAGCGATCGAGCACGGCGAATACGCGGGTTGTGACGCCGGGACGGTCGCGACCGATGAGCGTGATCAGCGTCGTGCGGGACTCGACAGGGTTAGGCACCATGGCGCGTCGAGGTTACCGCCTGGGGACGTGGGCCGATGCCGCCACCACGACCCGTCTCGCTGCCTGATCCAGACCCTTGAGCGCTGCTGATCGGAGGGCGGCCGCCGAGGCGCTTTGGTCCACCGCGTGGTCGGTCAGGGAAGCCTTGGTGAGCCTGAGGCAGTGCAGTGCCGTGCTGACGATTCGTTCGTCTTGATCATCGAAGGTCGGGGGCAGCGGCAGCTCAGGGTGACGTTCGGCCGCGAGCAGCTCGTCCAGCAGCGCCTCACGCGCCGGGCGCAGCTCGGTCTGCTCGAAGGTCGCCGCTGCTTCGGTGAGAGCCTCACGCAGTCGGAAGTTTGCTTCGCGGAGCGTCTCGTAGTGGTGGCTCGGGGTGATCTGGTGGAGGTGCCAGACCACCTGGTCGGCGCCGAGCTGGGCGATGAGTCCGGCCGCGCCGGTCAGCACCGCACCCCCACAGTCAAGCGACGCACGGTTGAACGAGTCCGGGCCGGCGAGCCCGAGGAGGAAGCCCGGGACAGGGAGAACCGCAAGCGCCGTGTTGTCCTGGAAGAGCCGCCGGAAGGCAAGGATCAGAGGCTCGCTCTCCCCGTCCGACAGGACAACGACGGATGGTGGGTCATCACCGCGCGCGCCGCTCACCGCCTCGTCCAGACTGGCCCGCCCGACCGACCAGGCGTTGGCCCAGACCGAGAGTCGGACGGGCCGCGGGATCGCGGGAATGGGGCGCACGCGACGAGCCTAGACACCGTTGGCCGACGCGGTGGCGTAGGTTGAGGAGCGCCACGACCAGGAGGTGGGATGACAGCCGTTGTGCGCCTGAACGGCGTTGTTGTACGTCGCGGTGAGGCCGTCCTCCTGGACGGCATCGACTGGGAGGTCGGCGAGCAGGACCGGTGGGTCGTGCTCGGTCCGAACGGCGCCGGCAAGACGACGCTGATGCAAGTCGTGTCCGGCCGGATCTTTCCCACGGCGGGGAAGGCGACCCTGTTGGGCGAGACGCTCGGTGAGGTGGACGTCTTCGAGCTCCGCTCCCGCATCGGGCTGGCCAGCGCCGCGGTCGCCGAGCGCATCCCGCCTCACGAGAGTGTCCGCGATGTGGTGGTCTCGGCGTCGTACGCCGTGGTGGGACGCTGGAGGGAGCACTACGACCCTCAGGACCTGGAGCGGGCCGAGGCCCTCCTGACCGAGCTGGGCATCGCCGATCTCGCCGACCGCACCTTCGGCACGCTGAGCGAGGGAGAGCGCAAGCGGGCGCAGATCGCGCGAGCCCTGATGGCCAACCCCGAGCTGCTGGTGATGGACGAGCCCGGCGCGGGACTGGACCTTGGGGGCCGTGAGGATCTGGTGTCCACACTGGCGACACTCGCCTACGACCCGGGCTCGCCCACTACGGTCCTGGTCTCCCATCACGTCGAGGAGATACCCGACGGCTTCACTCACGCCCTGATGTTGAGACAGTCGCGCGTGGTCGTCGCGGGCCCGCTCCACGAGGCGTTGAACGCCGAGACGCTCTCCGCGACGTTCGGGATGCCGTTGGAGGTCGAGTACCGCGAGGGCAGGTGGACGGCTCGCCGTCGCACTCACCGGGCCAAATCCGGCGACACGAGCATCCCGCTGCCCTAGGGTGAAGCCATGGGCTGGCTCGGAGACAACGGGTGGTTCGTCTGGACTGTGGCAGCGGTGCTGCTTGCCGTGGGAGAGATCTTCAGCATCGACCTCGTGATGGGCATGCTGGCGATCGCCGCACTCGTTGGCGTGATCGTGGATCTTCTGGGCGGAGGCTGGGTCGTCCAGGTCATCGCCGTGTCGGTCGCTGCGGTCGGCCTGCTCGCCTTCGTCCGCCCGCCGATCGTCCGTCGTCTCCACGCCGGCCCCGATGTGCGGTCCGGTACTGCAGGACTGCCGGGGAAGCCCGGGTATGTCGAGGAAGATGTCTCGGTCGAGGGTGGCCGGGTCCGGATCGGCGGCGAGGTGTGGAGCGCGCAGCCGTCCGTCGAGGGTGATGTGATTCCCGCGGGGTCGCGGGTCGAGGTTGTCGAGATTCGGGGAGCCACCGCGGTGGTGCGCCCCGCACGATTGGAGAGCTGATATGTCCGGGGGTACGAGCGCCGTCGTCGTGCTGGTCCTGCTGTTGGGCTTCGTCGTGGTCGTCCTGACCCGGACGATTCGCATCGTTCCGCAGGCCCGAGCTGGTGTTGTCGAACGATTCGGGAAGTATCGCGCGACGCTGAGCGCAGGTCTGAACGTCGTCATGCCGTTCATCGACAACGTGCGCTACACCATCGATCTGCGTGAGCAGGTCGTGTCCTTCCCGCCGCAGCCGGTCATCACCGAGGACAACCTGGTCGTCTCCATCGACACGGTCATCTACTTCCAGGTGACCGACGCCGTCGCCGCGACGTACGAGATCGCCAACTACATCCAGGCCGTCGAGCAGCTGACCATGACCACGCTGAGGAACATCGTCGGCGGCATGGACCTGGAGGAGACCCTGACCAGCCGCGAGGACATCAACAGCGGCCTGCGCGGGGTGCTCGACGAGGCCACCGGCAAGTGGGGCATCCGCGTCAACCGGGTGGAGATCAAGGGGATCGACCCCCCGGTCACGATCAAGGACTCCATGGAGAAGCAGATGCGAGCCGACCGTGACAAGCGGGCGGTCATCTTGACTGCCGAAGGTGAGAGGCAGAGCGCGATTCTCACCGCCGAAGGGCGGAAGCAGTCCGCGATCCTGACCGCCGAAGGCGACAAGCAGGCGGTGATCCTGCGGGCGGAGGCGGACAGGGAGGCGGCGATCCTCCGGGCGCAGGGCGAGGGCCAGGCGATCATGACGGTCTTCGAGTCCATCCACCGAGGGGATCCCGACCAGCCGCTGTTGGCCTACCAGTACCTCCAGATGCTCCCGAAGATCGCCGAGGGCCAGTCCAACACGCTGTGGATCGTGCCCTCCGAGATCGGCAAGGCACTCGAGGGGCTCGGATCGGTCGTCGGCCGTCTCGGTGAGGAAGCGCCGGAGACCGCGGGCGGCTCGACGACGAGCGGGTGACACCACTCGACCTGGCAGCCATCGCAGTCGCGGGGCTCCTTGCCGGGACGATCAACACGATCGTCGGATCAGGCACGCTGATCTCCTTCCCGCTTCTGGTTGCGCTCGGGGTGCCGCCGGTGACGGCGAACGCGAGCAACTCGCTGGGGCTGGTTCCCGGCTCCATCTCCGGCGCGGTGGGCTACCGCCGACGCCTGACCGGACAGCGACAACTGGTCACCCGGCTCCTGCCGGCATCTCTCGGCGGGGCCGTGATCGGTGCGCTGCTCCTGCTGTGGCTGCCGAAGTCGGCGTTCGAGGTGATCGTTCCCTTCCTCATCGCCCTCGCCGTTGTGCTGGTGGCAGTCGGACCTTGGCTGGTCCGTCGGGCACACCTCCGGGAGCACGCGCGGGCACCCTGGTTGGTGCCGTCGATCGGTGTCGCCGGCACCTACGGTGGCTACTTCGGCGCGGCCCAGGGAGTGATCCTGCTGGCTCTTCTCGGCCTGTCGGGCTCGACCGACGTCCAAGTGGACAACGCGATCAAGAATGTCCTGGCCGCGGCCGCCAACGCGGCGTCCGCGGTGGTCTTCGCCCTCAGCGGGCTGGTCGACTGGAGGATCGCTCTCGTCCTCGCGGTGAGCTCGACCGTCGGCGGGCAGGTCGGGGCGGTTCTGGGTCAGCGGATCCCGGCGTCGGCGCTGCGGGCCCTGATCATTCTCATCGGGACGGTTGCGTTCGTCGCGATGGTCTGGCCCTGACCGGGACGTACGCGGAGAGCCACCGGGTGATCTCCTCCTTCACCTGGGCGCGGACCTCGGGCCGCGACAAGGTGACATCGTGCAATGCGTCCTGGATCGCCACCGAGGTGACGCAGGTACCCAGCGCCGGCGACCACCGGCGCAGCCGAACGGCGTCGAGGACGATGTCGGTGCGGTCGACGTCGGGCTCCCACTCGTGGGGGAAGCTGCTGCGCTCGGACGTCAGAACGAGGATCGGGACGGTGATCCCCAGGCCGGAGTGAGCCTCGGCCTGGGCTCGGTGGACCGCTCGCAGCCAGCCCACGGAGACTGGGAAGGACCCCAGCGGCTTCCAGTCGGTGTCGAACGACCACTCGCCCCCGTGGTCGACGTGCAAGCTCTGGCCGTAGAGGCCGTTGACCGGCCTGGGGATCACCCAGTCCGGGAAACGGGAACCACTCAGCTCAAGCGCCCAGCCGAGACCGGTGCGCAGCGGGGCCGGACCACCCAGCTCGAGGAAGGGAGAGTTGAGCACCATTCCGGCGATCTCCGGATGATGTCGCGCGACCCACAAGGCGACGATCAGCCCGCCTGTCGAGTGCCCACTGATCACCACGGTGCGGTGTCCGTCCCGCTCGGTGATCCGGGCGAAGGCCTCGTCCAGCTCCGCGAAGTAGACCGTGAGGTCCTCGGTGTAGTTGGGCGTCTGGTGCGGGAGGAGCGACCTGCCGTGCTTGCGCAGGTCCAGGGCATAGAAGTCCCAACCGGAGTCGACCCAGGATTCGGCGTAGTCGGTTTGGAAGAAGTAGTCGCAGAACCCGTGGACGTGCAGGACAGCAGGCCGGGACTTGGCGACCGGATGGCGGTGGACCAGAGTCGCGACGACCACGCCTTCGCCGTCGTGCCCCAGGTCGATGGTCTCCCGCCGATAGGGCGCCCCGAGGACATCGGCCTCCGAGGTGGCCGCCATGTCAGTGCTGGTAGGTGCCGACGACCATGCCGCGGGCGAGGGCCTTGAAGGCCAGGTTGAACCCGACCACCGCGGGCGTCATCGCCGCGTCCACGCCCAGGGTCTCCTCCCCGACGGCATGGACCACGAAGTAGTAGCGATGCACCTGGTCGCCCTGCGGCGGCGCAGCGCCGAAGTAGGCCGCCTCGCCGGCGTCGCTGCGAACCATGAAGGCGCCCTCGGGCAGTCCTGCGCCGCCGGCCGCCCCGGCGTCGGCCTCGAGCGAGGTGACCTCCGCCGGTATGTCGACGACTACCCAGTGCCAGAAGCCGGAGACGATCGGGGCGTCGGGGTCGAAGCAGGTGACCACGAAGGACTTGGTCTCCGGCGGGAAGCCGGACCAGGAGAGCTGGGGGGAGGTGTTCCCGCCCGAGGCGACCTGGGCATCGCCGAGGGGGCTACCGTCCACCACATCGGTGCTGGTCACCGTGAGTGACGGCAACGTCGGGAGCAGCTCGTAGGGGTCGGGGGACACTGGTCGTTCGAGCGACATCTTCTCTCCTCAAGGGTCTGGGCGGTCGCGCACAGCCGCTGCTGCCAACCTATGACCCGAGCGGTCGCCGCGTCACGGAACCGGGGCACTGAGCCCCGGGGGAGGTGTTTGACTGTGGTGTGGTCACTCTGATCCCCGTCACGTCGGCCGACGACCCCCGTCTCGACGACTACCGGCATCTGCGCGACGTCAACCTGCGCAAGAGTCTGGAGTCCGAGCACGGGCTCTTCCTGGCGGAGGGGGAGAAGGTGGTCCGCCGGGCAGTGGAGGCGGGCTACGTGGCCCGCTCCTACCTGATGGCCGAGCGCTGGCTGGAGGGTCTCGCCGACGTTCTCGACAGGAGTGACGCGCCTTGTTACGTGGTCACCGAGGCGCTGGCCGAGGAGGTCACCGGGTTCCACGTCCATCGCGGGGCGCTCGCTTCGCTGCACAGACGACCCTTGCCCAGCCTCGAAGAGGTCGTGGTCGGCGCCTCGACCCTGGTGGTCCTCGAGGACATCGTCGACCACACCAACGTCGGTGCCATCCTGCGCAACTGCGCGGCACTCGGCATCGACGGTGTGCTCCTCTCGCCCCGCTGTGCCGATCCGCTGTACCGGCGCTCGGTCAAGGTCGCGATGGGAGCGGTCTTCAGCGTGCCCTGGACCAGGCTGGACGACTGGTACGACGCCATGGACACCCTGAGGGCTCACGGCTTCACCACGATCGCACTCACGCCCGCGCCGGACTCGCTTGATCTCGCCGAGGCCGTCGAGCAACCGAAGGTGGCGCTCCTGGCCGGGAGCGAAGGCCCCGGGCTCTCGCCGCGTTGGTTGGCTTCGGCCGACGTGCGCGCCGCCATCCCGATGCGGCCGGGAGTGGACTCGCTCAACGTCGCGGCGGCAACGGCGATCGCCTGCTATGTGGCCATGGGCCGATCGGCGCGTGGAGAGACCGGCCAGTCCTCCGGATAGAGATCGGCCTCGTCGCGGGCCTCCCGGTCGAGTCTCTTCCGGGCCCGGTTGCCCAGCAGGTCGCCGAAGACGGTGCCGTGGCAGTGGTCGGTCTCGTGCTGAAGGCAGCGAGCGAAGAGGCCCGTGCCCGAGATCCGGATCGGCTCTCCGTCGAGGTCGAAACCGTCCACGGTCGCCGTGTCGGGGCGCTTGCAGTCCTCGAATGCCCCGGGGAGCGAGAGGCAGCCCTCCTCGGACTTGTCGCGGGTGGCGTCGCGTCGGTCCGGAAGGGTCAGCGTCGGGTTGCAGACGACCCCGCGGTGCTCGACGCCGTCGTCGTCCGGGCAGTCGTAGACGAAGAGCTGCAGATCGACACCGACCTGGCACGCGGCCAGGCCGACCCCGTCGGCGGCGTACATCGTGGCGACCATGTCGGCTGCGAGCTCACGCAAGGACTGGTCGAAGTCGGTGATGGGACGCAGCTCACGATGCATCACATCCGCACCCCAACGGGTGATCGGCCGGACCTGCCCGGGCTCGGGCAGACCCGAGTCGCGTGCGCCCGTCACCATGGTCCGATCCTAGGAGGAGTTCGGGGAGTGACGCACCTCGAGAGCGATCACCCCGGCGGGTCCCACCGGGGTGCCGTCGAGCAGGCCGGGCTCGGCAAGACCCTGGCTGGCGAAGGCGGCAAGGAGCGCCTCGGCCACCCGAGGGGTGGAGCCGCGGTCGATGAGGACCAGAGCGCACCCGCCGAAGCCTCCACCGGTCATCCGGGCACCGAGAGCGCCGTGGCGCAGCGCGGTGTCGACCACCAGGTCGAGCTCGGGGCACGACACCTCGTAGTCATCTCGAAGCGACCTGTGGGAGGCGGTCATCAGGCGTCCGGCCACGACCATGTCGCCGGCCGCCGCCGCCCGGGCGAACTCTTCGGTCCGGCGGGTCTCGGTCACCACGTGTCGCACGCGCTTGGCCAGCACCGGCTCCCGAAGCCGTGTCCACGGCTCCTGGCCGGGGTCCAGGGCCGCCAGGTGCGTGACGCCGAGGAGACCGGCAGCTGAGCGGCACTGGGACACCCGTTCGCCGTACCCGCCGCCGGTGAGGGTGTGGCGCACCCGGGTGTTGACCACGAGCAGGCCGGCTCCGGCCTCCTCCGGGTTCCACGGGACGTGGTCGTGGTCGGCCGTGTCCGGTCGGAAGGCGAGGGCAGTGTGCGGGCGGGCGTAGAGCGCCGAGGTCTGGTCGAGTGAGCCCGTCGGGGCACCGGCGAAGTCGTTCTCGGCGGACCGCGCCGCGTCGAGCAGGAGATCGCGAGGCAGGTCGGTGGACCCTGACGCAAGCGCCCACACTGCGGCCGCGGTTGCCACCGAGAGGCTCGCCGAGCTGGAGAGTCCGGACCCGATCGGGACCGTCGAGACGATGGTCAGCTCGATTCCGTCCGGAAGACCCGGGAGATCCCTGAGCGTCTGCACGACTCCGACGGGGTAGTCGGACCAGTCCCCGCGGGGGGCGCGAACCGCTCCAGCGGGCTGGGTGTCGCTCACCGACCCGTGTCCCTCGCTGGAGATCACCAGCCCAGGGCGGTCGAGGCGACGGGCGGCGACGTAGGTCCAGTAGGGCAGCGCGATCGGCAGGCTCGGACCGCCGTTGTAGTCCAGATGCTCGCCGATCAGGTTGGCCCGAGCCGGGGCGAAGCCCACGACCGACGCTCCGCAACGCTTGCCGAAGGTCCTCGCGGCAGGCGTGGGATCGGGCACGGGATCGAGGAGCACATCGCATCGTAGGCCGAGCCGGGAGTGGAGGCGCGTCGGTGAGGATTCCTGCCCGACCGAGCCGGCTTGGATGGGATTTCGGCGGTCGTGGGGGAAGATTGTCAGGTGGAGTTTCTCAACGGCAGGCAGCCGACGCACGATCTGACCTACGACGACGTGTTCATGATCCCCCGGCGGTCCTCGGTCTCGTCCCGCTACGACGTGGACCTGAGCACCAACGACGGCACCGGGACCACCATCCCCCTGGTGGTGGCCAACATGACGGCGGTGGCGGGCCGTCGGATGACAGAGGCGGTCGCTCGCCGTGGCGGGATGACGATCTTGCCCCAGGACATCCCGCACCACGTGGTGGCGGACGTCATCTCGTGGATCAAGGGTCGCAACGCGGTCTACGAGACCCCGATCGTGCTTCAGCCCGAGCAGACCGTCGGCGACGCGCTCAATCTCATTCCGAAGCGGTCGCACCGCGCGGGGGTTGTGGTGGAGGGACAGCGCCCGGTTGGCCTGGTGACCCTCGAAGACTGCGCCGGGCACGACCGCTACACCCAGGTCCGCGAGGTGATGAGCACCGACCTGCTCACGCTCCGCGAGGGAGTCACGGCCCGCGAGGCGTTCGAAACCCTCGACGATGCTCGTCGCCGGGTGGCGCCGGTGGTGGCGGAGGACGGCTCCCTGATCGGAGTCATGACTCGTGCGGGCTCGCTCCGGTCGACCGTGTATCGCCCGGCGCTGGACGCCAAGGGCCGCCTGCTCGTCGGGGCGGCGATCGGGGTCAACGGCAACGCGTTGGACCGGGCCAAGTCGCTGCTCGAGGACGAGGTGGACTGCATTGTCATCGACACCGCCCATGGGCACCAGGAGCGGATGATCGACGTGGTCCGAGCCGTGCGTTCCCTCGACCCCGGCATTCCGGTCGTGGCCGGCAACGTCGTCTCCGTGGAGGGGACGATCGACCTGATCGAGGCCGGAGCCGACATCGTCAAGGTCGGAGTCGGGCCGGGGGCGATGTGCACGACCCGAATGATGACCGGGGTCGGCCGACCGCAGTTCTCAGCGGTCCTGGACTGCTCCCGTGCGGCTGCGGACATGGGCAAGCAGGTGTGGGCCGATGGGGGAGTGCGGCATCCGCGCGACGTGGCCCTGGCCCTGGCAGCCGGGGCGTCCCAGGTCATGATCGGGTCCTGGTTCGCCGGCACCAACGAGTCGCCCGGCGACCTGCACTTCGACGCCAACGGCCACGGCTACAAGGAGAGCTTCGGCATGGCCAGCGCTCGGGCGGTCGCACAGCGGACCGGACACGAGTCGGCCTTCGACCGGGCTCGCAAGGGTCTCTACGAGGAGGGAATCTCAGCGAGCCGGATGTACGTCGACAACCAGAACCCTGGCGTCGAGGACCTCATCGACCAGATCTGCGCCGGGGTGCGGTCGGCCTGCACCTACGCCGGAGCGGCAGATCTGGAAGCGTTCGCAGAGCGAGCGGTCATCGGAATTCAGTCGGCAGCGGGCTTCCGTGAAGGACGCCCGCTGCCGGCTGGGTGGTGACTGGGTAGATCCACTGGGTGGATCCGAGGGGTCGCCTTAGTGGCGGCCGAACTCCTGAACTCCGTACCACATCTGTTGATCGTTGTCCCAGATGAAGTAGACGCCAGTCACGCGGTACGTCGGGTTGAGCAGGTTCTTGCGATGTCCCGAGGAGTGCATCCACAGCTTGACGACTTGCCTGGCGGTGTAGCCGTCGGGGTACATCACGAGATTCTCGGCGGCAGCGTTCAGGTTGCAGTCGCTCAGAATGCTGTACAGGTTGCTGTGGTACCAGCTGTTGGTCTTGGCCAGGTGGTCGCCCCAGCTGGTGGCGTAGGAGCGAGTACAGCTGCGCATCTCAACCTTCGCCACGCCGTGGTGGGCGCGCTTCTTGTTCACGATCCTCAAGACGTGCCACGCGAAGTTGTTCGGGTCCTTCCCCGACGGTGCCGCGGTCAGCGCGTGCGCTGTCGCGGGGTGCCACGGGGTGGTGATCACGAATAGTGCGGAGATAAGGATGGTAGCCAGACCAACTGCAGTCATTGTCAGCGGCCGGCGGGCATACGTCGTCGGCATCTAAAGACCCCTCCCAAGGTCGTTTCGTGCGGGGAGCGCGGGGGCGCTCTCACCCGAATCCGGGGGGATTCAGGCAATGGGTCACGCTAGGTGACTCTTTGAACGTACCGCCGGGGCTCGCTCCCGTCTCAGGAACCATCGAACTGGTGGCTTCCAGATTGAGGTGTTTTGCAATGTTATCCGATATGTACCTTTTATCCCATACTCGGCGACCTAGCTAGCCACCTTTCACCCGACTCCGAGGGGGATGAGCGAGGGTCCCACCGGGGCTTTGTCCCGGTGGGACAGACTGTCCCCCATGCTCTCCGCCCTGGACCACTTGCTCACGCAGAACGCCTGGATCGTTTACACGGCGGTCGGGCTGTTGGTCTTCGCCGAGGACGCCATCTTCGTGGGCTTCGTGATCCCTGGTGAGACCGCGGCGGTCCTCGGGGGAGTCTCGGCGAGCCAGGGCCACGTCGTTCTGGCATGGGTGTGCCTTCTCGTGGTGGCGGCCGCCATCACCGGGGACAGCGTCGGGTACGAGGTGGGCCGTCATTTCGGGCCGCGCATCCTCGCCCTGCGGCCGCTGCGCCGGCACCAAGGGCGATTGAACGACGCCCGTCGCTTCCTCGCTCGCAGCGGCGGCCTGGCGGTCTTCCTGGGTCGCTTCGTGGCCTTCTTCCGCGCGGTGATGCCTGCGCTCGCCGGTCTCTCGCTGATGCCCTATCGGCGGTTCCTCGCCTTCAACGCCCTCGGTGGTCTCGTCTGGGGCATCTCCTTCGTCCTGCTGGGCTATCTGGCCGGGAACTCCTACGCCCAGATCGAGAAGCTGGTCGGGCGCGGTGTCGCGGCGGGGGCGGTGGTCCTGGCCCTCCTGGTCTTCATCGCCTGGCGGGTCCGCCACGCCCGCGCGGAACGGGATCCCGCCCCGGCGCCGGAAACCCAGCGCGACTGAACAGCGCGACCGAGCCATCGGTGGGGTAACGCCGGAGGCCGTGGACTCTCGTCCCCGCGGCGAGGTCGTTGGGCACTTGCCCCCCGCTGGGATCGCGCGGAGCGTGGAAAGAGACGCACCTGACGTCCCATCGTGACACCGTGGGGGTGGGGACGATGACAACCTCGCAGGTCGAGGAAGAAGCACGTGCCAAGGCGGCCGCAGCCGAATGGTGGCGGCACGAGCCCTTCCCGGTGACCCGGGAGGGCCATGCCTACCGATGCGGCACCTGCGGTGGACCGATCGCGACCCGCGAAGGCACGTCGATGGTCGGGTCGCTGCTGTTGTGCGGTGTATGCACCGACAAGGCGTTCCCGGGAGCCCCACAGGCGACGGAGGACGGGGCGTCGCCAAGTGCTCCGACGAGCCCAGTAGTTGCAGCCGTGCCGCCCATGGTCCCGGTGTCCGCGGCGCCACCACCAGTTGCTCCGCCACCTCCTCCACCACCGGCTTCTCCTCCGGGGCCACCGGCAGCGCCGTTGGTTCCGCCGCCGTACGGCGCCCGGCCGGTTCCGCCGCCGTATGCCGTGCCGCCGGTGCCGCCGGCTGCGGCGCGGCCGTCTTCTGGGCCGGGAGGCCCGCCGCCACGTCGTCGCCGGCGCTGGCCCTGGGTGGTCATGGGCTCGGTATTCGTGGTGGTGATCGGGCTGATCATCGCCCTGCTGGTCTGGGCTCCCTGGGGGGAGAAGACTTCCGGGACGTCCACCGCCGGCGCGGGGTCGCAGACTCCCGGGCAGCCCGCCGCGGTGGCGCTCACTCCCAGTGAGTCCACGGTGAGTGTCAGCTGGGCCGCGCCGGCGAGCGGGCCTCCGGTCGAGCGCTATCTGATCCTGCGCGACGGGGTCGAGTTGGCGGCGGTCGACGGATCGACGACCCAGTACGTCGACAGCGGGTTGATCCCCGGAGAGACGTACGAGTACCGGGTGACGGCGGAGGCGAACGGCCAGCGTTCGCTGCCCTCGGCCTTCGCGACCGTCACGATGCCGGCACCGGTCCCGCAGGGTCTGCATGTGACGGACCGAGCGACGAGCTCGTTGACCCTGGCCTGGGAGCCGCCCCCGGGGAGCCCACAGCCGGACAGCTACGGCATCGTAGTGAGCGGCTCCGGTGATCTCGTGAAGACAGTCGCCGGGACCCAGAACGATGCGAAGGTCACGGGCCTGAACCCTGCCACGGAATACGCCTTCCAGGTCGTCGCCATCTGGGGCACGAACCAGTCGAGCCCATCGTTGGACGCGTCAGCCAGGACGCGCGTGCCTTCGGTCAAGTCGGCTCGCCTGGCCGGCACGCTTCCCCTCCGCATCAAGGTGACGTCCACGACCCTTGGCACGCTGAAGCACGGCCTCACGTGGACTGACTCGTGGACGTTCAAGCCCGTCTGTGACAGTGGCGCGTGCAACACGGTGTTGAAGGGTGAGATCACTCCGCCGGGAGTCTCGACGCACACGTTCAAGATGACGCTGCACAGGAGCGGAGCGGTCTACACCGGACAGAACCACGCTCAGATCACCGTCTGCGGCCAGCCCCCGATCGTGAAGAAGGTCACGAACACCGTGATCGTTCGGATCAGGGTGACGTCGGGTCACTTGGTCAACGGTGTGTGGAGGGCCGACAGCTGGACCGGGACCCTCTGGTTGAAGTCGCCGTACACCACGGCGGGGCTCTACTACTGCCCTGTGCAGACAGTGACAATGTCTCTGACCGGCCGCTGAGCCCGGACTCCTGTGTCCTCCGACGCGAACGGCCCTCGATCGGCTCCGGTGAAGAGCGATCGAGGGCCTTCGACGGGTGTCCGAGGGGGGACTTGAACCCCCACGCCCTTTTGGGGCACTAGCACCTCAAGCTAGCGCGTCTGCCTATTCCGCCACCCGGACATGCACCGTGACTGCAGGATGGGTCATCCGCCTCGGTGCGGCCGATAGCGTAGCAAAGCAGGTGCCCATCTTCGGAATCCGGAGGAGAGGGGTGCAGGATGGGCGTCGTGACCCCCACTGACAACACTGAGCCATCTGCTGCACCCGCGTACGACCCGGCTGCCGAGGTCGTCGATCTGTGCTCCGACTTGATCCGGATCGACACCACGAATGCCGGGGACAACGAGGGGCCCGGGGAGCGCAAGGCGATCGAGTACGTCGCCCGTCTCCTGGACGAGGTAGGGATCGACTCGGTCATCACGGAGTCCGCGCCCGGGCGGGCCAACCTGGTCGCCCGTTGGGGCGAAGGGGATGCGGCCCCGCTGCTGGTGCACGGCCACGTCGACGTGGTCCCAGCCGAGGCATCGGACTGGCAGGTGCACCCCTTCTCCGGGGAGATCCGCGACGACTGCGTCTGGGGCCGCGGCGCTGTCGACATGAAGGACTTCGATGCGATGGTGCTCTCCGTCGTGCGTGCTCGAGCACGGGCCGGCCAGCTTCCGTCGCGCCCGGTAGTGCTCGCCTTCACCGCGGACGAGGAAGCGGGAAGCATCTATGGCGCCGAGCATCTGGTGGACAACCATGCCGACCTGCTGGCCGACTGCACCGACGCGATCGGTGAGGTGGGCGGCTTCACGGTGCCGGTGCGGGGTCGTCGCCTCTACCTGATCCAGGCTGCGGAGAAGGGGATGGCCTGGATGCGGCTGAAGGCCCGGGGCACCGCCGGACACGGGTCGATGATCAACCCCGACAATGCAGTGACCCGATTGGCCGAGACAGTGGCGCGGATCGGCTCCTACGAGTGGCCGACCACGCTCACGCCATCGATGGAGGCCCTGCTCGCGACAGTGGGCGAGATCGCGGGGATCGAGCCCACGCCGGAGAACGCCGAGGCGCTGATCGCCGAGTTCGGGCCCGCTGCCCGGATGATCGGCGCCGTCCTGCGGCACACCACGAACCCCAGCGGGCTCACCGCCGGTTACAAGGTCAACGTGATCCCGGAGCGGGCCGAGGCCCTGATCGACGGCCGCTTCCTGCCCGGACACGAGGACGACTTCTTCTCGACTCTGGCTCGGCTGACGGGGGAGTCGGTGGAGGTGGAGTACATCACCCGGCAGCCAGCGGTCATGGCGCCGTACTCCGGCAGCGTCGTGGACGCGATGCACCGGTCGATCCTGGCCGAGGACGACGACGCGGTGATAGCGCCCTACCTGCTGTCCGGGGGCACCGACGGCAAGCAGTGGACCCGACTGGGGATGCGTTGCTACGGGTTCACGCCGCTGAGGCTCCCCGAGGACCTCGACTTCACCGCGCTGTTCCACGGGGTCGACGAGCGGGTTCCGGTCGACTCCCTGCAGTTCGGATCGCGAGTGCTGGACCGGTTCCTCGACGAGATCTGAAGGTTGGCTCGCCGCCGGTCAGGCGGTCCGGGCCTGGCGGATGATCTTGCGGCGGAGCACGACCCGGCGGGTGCCGTCTGGCCGGATGCGGACCTTCGCCAGCTCCCAGCCGGAGTGCTCGGCCTGCTCGGTGAGCAGCTTGGCCACGACGTTGCGGCTGACGTGACGGGGGAAGGTCACCTGCTCGAACTCGTACTCGACGGTGCGTCCGGCCGGGCGTCCCCGGCCGGTGGTCGCGATCGGCACCGCTCCCACTCTCAGCTCCCGCTCGCCGAGACGTCGTCGAGCGCAGCCAGGATCTCGCCGGGAAGTGTGATCTCCTCGACGGCGAGGGATGACTTGAGCTGGGTGGCGGTGCGGGCGCCGATGATCGGGGCGACGACCCCCGGGCGGTCCCGGACCCACGCGAGAGAGACCTCCAGGGGTGACATCCCGAGCCCGTCGGCGGCCCGGGCGACCGATTCGACGATGCGGGAGGACCGGTCGTCGAGGTAGGTGCCCACGTAGTTGGAGAAGTGGGTGGAAGCAGCGCGCGAGTCGTTCGGCGTCCCCCCGCGGTACTTGCCGGTGAGCACACCTCGCCCGAGCGGTGACCAGGGCAGCAGGCTCATGCCGGCAGATACAGCGGCGGGCACCGTCTCCCGCTCGATCGTCCGGTTGAGCAGGGAGTACTCCACCTGGTTGGACACGAGGCGGGCGCGGCCGGGGACGGCTCGTTGCCAGGCCTGGGCCTGGGCGGCCTGCCAGCCGGTGTAGTTGCTCACACCGACGTAGGCCGCCCTGCCGCTGCTGACGGCCTGGTCCAGGGCGCCGAGCGTCTCCTCCCACGGCACGTCGTCGGACCACGTGTGCACCTGCCACAGGTCCACCGAATCCACCCGGAGCCGTCTGAGGGAGGTGTCCAGTGTGGCCAGCAGGGAGCGACGGGAGACGTCCAACTCGCGTGTCCCTCGGGCGCGGGAGATGCCCGCCTTGGTGGCGATGACGACATCGCTGCGTGAGACCGTGCCGTCGAGGAGGTCGCCGAGCATCTCCTCGGCGGTGCCGTCGGCGTAGCCGGCCGCGGTGTCGATGAGGGTGCCGCCGGCGGCGACGAAGGAGAGGATCTGATCCTTGGCCTCGTACTCGTCGGTGCCCTGGCCCCACGTGAGCGTGCCGAGACCGAGTCGCGACACTTTGAGGCCACTGCCTCCGACGAAGCGCTGCTGCATGGGGTCACGTTACCCACCGTGGGTCGCGGCCCCGAGCATTCGGGGTGTGTCTAGGCTGGGCGCACTTATGTCGACGAAGGAGTGCTGTGACCGAGTTCTTTCGGGCCGTCGTGCTGGGCCTGATTCAGGGCCTGACCGAATTCCTGCCGATCTCCAGTAGCGCACACCTGCGGATCTTCCCCGACCTCTTCGGGTGGGGCGATCCGGGAGCGGCGTTCTCCGCGGTGATCCAGATAGGGACCGAGCTCGCGGTCCTGTTGTACTTCCGCAAGGACATCGCGCGGATCATCTGGGCCTGGCTGCGGGCGCTCTGGACACCCGAGATGCGGTCCGACCCGGACGCTCGGATGGGCTGGTACGTCATCGTCGGGTCGATCCCGATCGTCTTCTTCGGTGTCCTGCTCAAGCACATCATCGAGACGCAGTTCCGCAACCTGTGGGTCATCGGGACCACCCTCATCGTCCTGGGCATCATCCTCGGCATCGCCGACCGGATCGGACGACGGGACAAGGCGATCCCGTCGCTCACCTGGCGCGACGTGATCCTCTACGGCTTCGCCCAGGCGGCCGCGCTGATCCCGGGGGTCTCGCGCTCCGGAGCGACCATCAGCATGGGTCGCTTCCTCGGGTATGACCGTGAAGCCGCGACGCGGTTCTCGTTCCTGCTGGCGATCCCCGCGGTCGTGGGGGCGGGCCTCTTCGAGCTCAAGGACGCGTTGACGAAGCCGCAGGTCGTGATCCCGGGCATTCCCCCGGTGCACTACGGAGTGTTCCCGACGCTGGTTGCGACCGTCGTGGCCTTCATCGTCGGCTACGCGTCCATCGCCTGGCTGCTGCGTTTCGTGATCTCCCACTCCTACCGGCCGTTCGTGATCTACCGGATCGTGCTCGGCGCGATGACGCTCATCCTCGCCGGATTCGGCGTCCTCCACGCAGGCGTCGGGGTATGACCCTGATTCTGCTGGTCCGGCACGGACGCAGCTCGGCCAACAGCGCCGGACTGCTGGCCGGACGCATGGCTGACGTCCACCTCGACGACATCGGGCGGGAGCAGGCCGCCCACGTCGGCGCGAGGCTCGCTGGCGTTCCTGTCGCTGAGGTGATCACCAGCCCCCTGGAGCGATGCCGGGAGACCGCCAAGGGGCTCGTCGCGGCGATGGATCGCAAGCCCGACATCCGGGCCGACAAGCGATTCGTCGAGGTCGACTACGGCGACTGGTCCGGCAAGAAGCTGAGCACCCTGGCGAAGAGGTCGCTGTGGACCGTCGTCCAGGAGCAGCCGAGCGCGGCGCGGTTCCCCGGGGGAGAGTCCCTGGCCGAGGTGGCGGCGCGTGCCTCGCTCGGCACGCGGGCCGTGGTGGACCGATTGGGTGGGCCCGGCTCACGGAAGGTCGCGGTGATCGTCTCCCACGGAGACGTGATCAAGTCGATCCTCGCCGACGCGCTCGGGATGCACCTCGACCTCTTCCAGCGGATCGTGGTGGACCCGGGTTCGATCTCGGCGGTGCGGTATACCAAGCAGCGCCCTTACGTCCTCAGCGTCAACTCGCGTGAGGGCTCGTTGGGCGTAGCCGCCAAACCGAGGCGGGGCCCGCAGTCGCCCGTGGGCGGCACCACCGGTCGCTAGGCTGACGACATGCCTGCCGTGGAGTACCGATATGAGGAGCCGGACCGGTTTATCGCCGGGACCGTTGGCGAGCCCGGCTCTCGAACCTTCTTCCTGCAGGCCCGCGCGGGCTCTCGACTCACCAGCGTCGCGTTGGAGAAGCAGCAGGTTTCGATCCTCGCCGACCGCATGGAGAGCCTCGTCGCCCGGGTGCCCACCGAGGACCTGTCCTCCATCGAGGACGGGGGGCCACTTGACCTGCCCATCGAAGAGGAGTTCCGGGTCGGGACGATGACGCTCACCTGGGAGCACGACACTGGTCACGTGGTCGTCGAGGCGTTCCCCGCAGGCGTGGAGGAGGGCGAGGATGCCGAGGAGGTCTTGGCCGTCCACATGACCCTCGCCCAGGCCCGGGGCTTCGTGGAGCGGGCCCGAGCCGTCGTGTCAGCCGGCCGCCCGGCGTGCCAGTTCTGCGGTGGCCCGATGGACCCGGAGGGTCACCTCTGCCCGCGGGCCAACGGGTTCCGACGTTCGGTCGGATGAACGATCTCCTCGCCGACGGCGAGCTGTCGGTCGTCGGCAGGTTCCGACAGGCAAGCAACGTCACGTTGCTCGCCGACGTGGCGCTCGAGGGCCGGACGCTCCGGTGCATCTACAAGCCCATCGCGGGGGAGCGGCCGCTGTGGGACTTCCCCGAAGGCACCCTGGCCGGTCGTGAGGTGGCTGCCTACCGAGTGGCCCAGGGGATCGGATGGGACGTCGTGCCGCGCACGATCATGCGAGACGGTCCGCACGGCCCCGGGATGGTGCAGGAGTGGATCGAGTCCGACGGCGAGGATGCGGTGGTCGTGACCCCGGCCGACGAGGTGCCGGAGGGATTCCTCGTCGTGATCCACGGCGAGGACGCCCAAGGAGCAGAGCTTGTGGTCTGCCATCGTGACTCCGACGCCCTGCGGAGGATGGCCGTCCTCGACCTGGTCCTGAACAACGCCGATCGCAAGGGCGGTCACATCCTTGCGACCAGGGACCGGGTGCTCGGTGTCGACCATGGAGTCTGCTTCCACGAGGACACGAAGCTGCGCACCGTCTTGTGGGGGTGGGCCGGCGAAGCGATCCCGGACGATCTGACGGCCGACCTGCGGCGCTGGGCGGAGTCCGTCAATGCCTACTCGGGCCTGGCCGAGCTGCTCACCGGCAGCGAGATCGATGCGCTGCGGAGTCGAGTGGACGCGCTTCTGGCGGCCCCGCGGATGCCGCTCCCGCGCGAGGACCGCCCGTCGATCCCCTGGCCACCCTTCTAGCCGGTCTGACTAGGCTTCGGGCATGCGTGCATGGCCCTCGGTGGATGTCCCGGTGCTGCCCGGCCGGGGCGGGGAGCGGCCGGTCATGGTCCACGACACGAGGACCGGGGGGCTGTCCCCGGTCGGTTCCGATGGCGTGGCGCGGCTCTATGTCTGTGGCATCACGCCCTACGACGCCACCCATCTAGGTCATGCGGCCACCTACGTGGCGTTCGATCTCCTGAATCGCACCTGGCGTGACGCGGGGCTGTCGGTGCAGTACGTCCAGAACGTCACCGACGTCGACGATCCCCTCCTCGAGCGAGCGCTGGTCACCGGCCAGCAGTGGACCGATCTGGCCACGCGTGAGATCAACCTCTTCCGAGAGGACATGGAGGCTCTGCGCGTCCTGCCCCCCGACCACTACGTGGGAGCGGTCGAGTCGATCCCCCTGGACATCGTCGCGATCCAGCGACTCGAGGACAGCGGCGCGGTGTACGCCGTGGATGGCGATCTCTATTTCGAGGTGCATCACGACGCGTCCTTCGGCAGCGTCGCCGCACTCCCCGAGGACGAGATGCTGCGGATCTTCGCCGAGCGCGGCGGTGACCCCGATCGCCGCGGCAAGCGCCATCCCTTGGACTGTCTGCTCTGGCAGGCCGAGAAGCCCGGCGACCCAGCGTGGGACTCGCCGTTCGGCCGCGGTCGGCCCGGCTGGCACATCGAGTGCTCCTCCATCGCGGTGGAGTACCTCGGCGGCGAGATCGACGTCCAGGGCGGCGGGCGCGACCTGGCCTTCCCACACCACGAGATGAGCGCGTCAGAAGCGCAGGTGGCGCATCCGGGCAGGTCGTTCGCCCGCACATTCGTCCACACCGGCATGGTCGGCTATGAGGGCGAGAAGATGTCCAAGTCGAGGGGGAACCTGGTCTTCGTCTCCCGGTTACGCCGATCGGGCACCGAGCCGATGGTGATCCGCATGGCCCTGCTGTCCCGCCACTACCGCGCAGACTGGGAGTGGACCGATGAGGTCCTGAAGCAGGCCGAAGAACGGCTCGCCGACTGGCGCTCCGGTCTCGCCTCGCTCTCCCGTTCGGACGCCGAGGAACTGGTCGGGCACGTGCGCGGGGCACTCCGCAACGACCTCGACGGCCCGGCTGCCCTGGCAGCCGTCGATCAGATGATCTCGGAGTCATCCGGCGACGGGACCGGGGCGGATCTCGCACGGCGCGCGGTGGACGCCCTCCTGGGCGTGCAACTGGTCTAGCAGGTCGCCTCTGACTCGGAGGTGGACCGCGCGGAGGGCCGCTGAGCGCGGTTGCAGGCCTCCAGGGCGCTGTCTACGGTCTCCAGCGTCCGGGACACCTGCTCGGGATCAACGCCGAGCGAGTGCAGCGCCCTGTCCAGCTCCTGGCGAACGGCGAGTAGATGCGGGTCGCACGCCGCGGTGAGCCGCTCTCCCTCAGCGGTGAGCCTGAGGAGGGCAGCGCGACCGTCGGTGGGATCGGGTTCGCGCACGATCAGGCCGCGCAGCCGCAACCGGTTGAGGTAGTTGCTCAGTGTGGTCGGTCGCATGCCGAGTGTGTGCGCGAGCGTTGTGGGCCTGGCCGGTTGCAGCAGCCGGAGAGCGCTGGTGACGCCATAGTCAGCGGGGGTGAGCGGGCTGTCGGCAAAGTGCGAGGTCATCAGCTCGCTGACCCGGTTGTCCAGAGCGAACAGGAGGAGGAGCGGGCCTCGCCGGAAGGTGGACACCCCGTCACGGTAAGGGCAGGCGGTAGAAATTACTTCAAGTTGGGAGTAATCTTCGGAGATGCGTCGCACGCCTTGGCGAGGGAACCTGGGTGCCGTACTGGCGGTGATGGTGCTGCTCGGTTGCAGCGCAGAGCGGGGCGGCGATACGACGGCGGCGATCCCCGACTCGACGACATCGGCAGTCAATACGGCAGAGCCCTCGTCGACCCCTGCGCCCGGCCCGACGAAGAGTGAGCGCGGCCCCGGGGTGCTGCCGGGCGACCTCGCGCAGGTGACCGGTCGTGTTGCGGTGGGGGACGAGCCCTGCGGCGTCGTGGGCGGCGGCGGCCGGGTGTGGGTGAGCGTCTTCAACGCCGCGGCGCTCTTCTGGGTGGATCCACAGACGATGGCGCTGTCCGAACCCATTCCGGTCGGCACCAATCCATGCGGTCTGGCAGTGGGGGGCGGGTCGGTCTGGGTGGAGAACTACGGATCGGACGACGTCACCAGGGTCGACCTGTCGAGCGGCGCGGTCATCGCGACGATTCCTGTTGGTTCCAAGCCCTACGACGTGACATACGCGGCCGGCGCCGCCTGGGTGACCAACTACGGCGACGGGACCGTTACCCGGATCGACGGCGCGACGCAGAAGCGGACCCTGATCACCGTCGAGGCCAACCCGATCGGCATCGTGGCCGCGGGAGGCACGATCTGGGTCGCCCATCAGTACGGCGACCTTGTCGGAATCGACCCCAAGAAGAGGGCCGTCACCGTACGGACGTCGATCGGGGAGCAGGCGAACTGGACTGCCGCTCGCGGTAGCGACCTGTGGGTCGGCGGCAGACAGACCAATCAGGTGGTCCGGGTTGACGCGAGGACCGGCAAGGTGGTGGCTCGCTACGACGTCGGTGCGCTGCCACTTGACGGGGACGTGGTCGACGGCGTGGCGTGGTTCCCCGACAAGGAGGGCAAGATCCACGAGTTGCCTGAGGATCCGGAGGCCCCGGGCCGAGTTCTGGACTCCGGCGTCGGCTGGCCGTTCGTCATTGCCGGGTTCGACGGCCTGATCTGGGCGGCCGACTACACCGGCACGGATCTGGTGCGCATCGACCCTTCCCTGTCGTGACGAACCTGGCGTGAAGGGGGTGCGCTGCCGCTAGTCGCCGGGCTCCTCGCGCCGCTTCAGGTAGCGCTCGAACTCTCGCGCGATCGCCTCACCGCTGGCTTCCGGCAGTTCCGCGGTGTCGCGAGACTCCTCGAGCGAGCGAACGTAGTCGGCGATCTCCTCGTCCTCTGCCGCGAGCTCGTCGACACCGCGCTCCCAAGCTCGCGACTCGTCGGGAAGATCGCCGAGCGGGATGCTGATGCCGAGCAGGTCCTCGACCTGGCCCAGCAGAGCGAGGGTGGCCTTGGGGCACGGCGGCTGGGCGACGTAGTGGGGGACCGCCGACCAGAAGGAGACCGCGGGCATGTCGGTGCGCACACAGGCGTCCTGCAGCACCCCGACGATCCCGGTGGGTCCCTCGTAGGTGCTGGGCTCCAGCCCGAGCCGGTCCTGGATCTCTGGCTCGGTCGTGGTGCCGGAAACCGGCACCGGGCGAGTGTGCGGTGTGTCGGCGAGCAAGGCGCCGAGCGTCACGACCAGCTGCACCTCGAGATCGTCGGCAGTGGCGAGGAGCTCGGCGCAGAACTGGCGCCAGCGCATGTTCGGTTCGATCCCGCGAAGCAGCACCACGTCACGCAGCGCACCGGGCGGCGATGCGACCCAGACCTGGGAGCTGGGCCACGTGAGCCGGCGCATGCCCTGCTCGTCGGTACCGACCAGTGGGCGATGCACCTGGAAGTCGTAGTAGTCCTCCGGGTCGAGTGCCGCGACCAGACGTGCGTCCCACACCTTCAGGAGATGGTCGACCACTCCGGATGCCGCGTCGGCCGCGTCGTTCCAGCCCTCGAACGCAGCGATCATCACGGGGTTCCGAAGCTCTGGGAACTCGTCGATCTCGATCACCCTCCCAGCCTATGCGCGAACATGTCAGGATCCGGTATCGCCCGCCAGGCTGCGTGGGGCCGCACATAGAGTTGGTCGTCACCCGACCCGAGGAAGGCCTGTGGCAGAGACCAGCGCTGTGCGCCCCGATGCGACCGAACTGCTCACCCGATTGCTGGGTGAGCGCATCATGCTGCTCGATGGCGCGATGGGCACCCTGATCCAGCGCCGTGGCCTGGAAGAGGCCGACTATCGGGGTGACCGGTTCGCGGACTGGGGACGGGACCTCAAGGGCAACAGCGACCTGCTGTCGCTGACCCGCCCCGACGTCATCGGGGACATCCACCGCGAGTACCTCGCAGCCGGCGCCGACATCGTCGAGACCAATACCTTCAGCGCCCAGCGGGTGAGCCAGGCGGACTACGGACTGCAGGATCTCTGTTACGAGATGAACGTCGCCTCGGCCCGGCTGGCCCGACAGGCCTGCGACGAGGTGGCGACTCCGGAACGACCGCGGTTCGTCGCCGGGGCGCTCGGTCCGACGAACACGACCGCCTCCATCTCGCCGGACGTGAACGACCCCGGCGCCCGCAACGTCGACTTCGTCCGACTCGCCGACGCCTACGGCGAACAAGCTCGAGGTCTGGTCGACGGGGGCGCGGACCTCCTCATCGTGGAGACGATCTTCGACACCCTGAACGCCAAGGCGGCCATCTTCGCCCTCGAGGAGCTCTTCGAGGAACGCGGACGTCGGTGGCCGGTCGTCATCTCCGGCACGATCACCGACGCATCGGGGCGGACTCTCTCCGGTCAGGTGACCGAGGCCTTCTGGAACTCCATCCGCCACGCTCGCCCTCTGGCGGTCGGACTCAACTGCGCCCTGGGGGCCAAGGAGATGCGCCCCTACCTGGCCGAGATCGGCAGGGTGGCCGACTGCTTCGTGTCGGCATATCCGAACGCCGGTCTGCCGAACGCCTTCGGCGAGTACGACGAGACCGCCGCCCAGACCGCGGCCCTGCTGGAGGAGTTCGCCGGCGCCGGCCTGGTGAACCTGGTTGGCGGCTGCTGCGGGACGACCCCCGACCACGTCCGGGCCGTAGCCGATGCCGTGCGGGATGTCACCCCGCGCGCGGCCCCGGAGATCGCACCGGCCTGCCGACTGTCCGGGCTGGAACCCCTGAACATCACCCCCGAGTCGCTGTTCGTCAACGTGGGTGAGCGCACCAACGTCACTGGGTCGGCCCGCTTCCGCAACCTGGTCAAGTCCGGCGACTACGAGACCGCCCTGGCGGTCGCCCGACAGCAGGTGGAGTCGGGCGCGCAGGCGATCGACATCAACATGGACGAAGGCATGCTCGACGGGGTCGAGGCAATGGACCGCTTCGTCAAGCTCGTCGCGAGCGAGCCCGACATCTGTGTGGTGCCGGTGATGATCGACTCCTCCAAGTGGGAGGTCATCGAGGCCGGCCTGCGCTGCGTGCAGGGCAAGCCGATCGTGAACTCGATCTCCCTCAAGGAGGGCGAGGAGCGCTTCGTCGAGCAGGCCCGGCTCTGCCGGAGGTACGGCGCCGCCGTCGTCGTGATGGCCTTCGACGAGCAGGGACAGGCTGACAGCCTGCAGCGCCGCATCGAGGTGTGCGAGCGCTCGTACCGCATCCTGACCGAGAAGGTGGGCTTCCCGGCCGAGGACATCATCTTCGATCCGAATGCGTTCGCCGTGGCAACGGGCATCGAGGAGCACGCCCGCTACGGGCTCGACTTCATCGAGGCGGCGCGCTGGATCAAGGAGAACCTGCCCGGAACCCTGGTCTCCGGCGGGATCTCGAACGTCTCCTTCAGCTTCCGCGGCAACAACGCCGTCCGCGAGGCGATCCATGCGGTCTTCCTCTACCACGCCATCGCGGCCGGCCTCGATATGGGCATCGTCAACGCCGGCGCCCTCCTGGTCTACGACGAGATCGACCCCGAGCTGCGCGAGCGGATTGAGGACGTGATCTTCGCCATCCGCGACGATGCCACCGAGCGCCTCATCGAGATCGCCGCGCGGTTCGCCGACCAAGGGGGGGTCCAGCAGGAGATCGCCGAGGAGTGGCGCGACCTCCCGATCCGGGAACGGATCATCCACGCCCTGGTGAAGGGGATCGACGACCAGATCGAAGTCGACACCGAGGAGTTGCGTGCGGAGCTGGCTGAGAAGGGTGCGTCCCCCGTCGACGTGATCGAGGGCCCACTGATGGACGGGATGAACCAGGTCGGCGACCTGTTCGGCTCGGGCAAGATGTTCCTGCCCCAGGTGGTGAAGTCCGCCCGCGTGATGAAACGAGCGGTGGCCTACCTCGTCCCGTACATCGAGGCCGACCTGACCCGGTCGCAGAGCAGCACGGCGCGGGGCCGTGTGGTCACCGCCACGGTGAAGGGCGACGTCCACGACATCGGCAAGAACATCGTCGGCGTCGTGTTGCAGTGCAACAACTACGAGGTGATCGACCTCGGCGTCATGGTTCCTGCCCAGCGGATTCTCGACACGGCCAAGGAGGTCGGCGCCGACATGATCGGCCTCTCCGGGCTGATCACGCCGTCCCTGGACGAGATGGTGAACGTCGCCGCCGAGATGCAGCGGCAGGGGTTCTCCATCCCCTTGCTGATCGGCGGAGCCACGACCTCCCGGACCCACACCGCGGTGAAGATCGACCCCCAGTATGACGGCGCGGTCGTCTGGGTGAAGGACGCTTCCCGCTCGGTTCCTGCCGTCTCACGGCTTCTCTCCGACGACTCCCGGCCGGCCTTCCTGGAGGAGATCAACGCCGAGTTCGAGGCGCTCCGAGCGCGCCACGCGGCTCGCGAGACCGATCGGCCCCTGGTGAGCCTGCGCGAGGCCAGGGCGAACGCCCCCGCCCTGGACTGGACGAGCTACCGGCCGCCGCGGCCGCGGATGTTCGAGCGCCAGGGGCCGACCTCGATGGACGTGCTGGAGCACAGTCATCGTGCTCACCAGTACACCAGGGTCTTCCACGACTACTCGGTCTCCGAGCTCCGCGAGTACATCGACTGGCAGCCGTTCTTCAATACCTGGGAGATCCGGGGCAGCTATCCCGATCTGCTGGACAGCCCCGAGGTCGGCGAGGCAGCCCGGCGACTGAAGGAAGACGCCGACGCGATGCTGGACCGGATCGAGGCGGAGGAGTGGCTGAGTCCGCAGGGCGTGGTCGGCTTCTTCCCGGCAGGCGGGCGCGGCGACGACATCGTGGTGTTCAACGACGAGGACAGGACCGAGGAACGGCTGGTGCTCCACCACCTGCGTCAGCAGGGCCAGCATCGCGAGGGGATCGCCAATAAGTGCCTCAGCGACTTCGTCGCGCCGGAGGACAGTGGAGCCGCGGACTACATCGGAGCCTTCGTGGTCACCGCCGGGCCCGAGGTCGTGGATCGGGTCGAAGACTTCAAGCGCAACCTCGACGACTACAACGCCATCCTGCTGGAGGCCCTGGCAGACCGGCTGGCCGAGGCCTTCGCGGAACGGATGCACGAGCGGGTCCGCCGCGAGTTCTGGGGATACGCCCCCGACGAGCACCTCTCGGAGATGGAGCTGCTCAAGGAGGAGTACGACGGGATTCGGCCGGCGCCGGGCTACCCGGCGTGCCCTGAGCACACCGAGAAGGCCGCGCTCTGGGTGCTCCTCGACGTCTCGAACCAAGTGAGCGTGACCCTCACCGAGAGCATGGCGATGTGGCCCGGGGCGTCGGTCTCCGGCTGGTACTTCTCCCACCCCGAGTCCCAGTACTTCGTGGTCGGCCGGCTGGGCCGGGACCAGGTCGCCGACTATGCGGCGCGTAAGGGCTGGTCGCTGAAGGAGGCCGAACGCTGGCTCGCTCCTAATCTCGGCTACGAGCCGGAGGACTGAGGTGGCCGAGCTCGCCGCCGTCCTGTGGGACATGGACGGCACCCTGGTCGACACCGAGCCCGCCTGGATGGAGACCGAGACCGAGCTGGTCGAGTCCTACGGCGGCACCTGGACTCGTGAGGACGCGCTCAACCTGGTCGGCAACGACCTCCTCGTCTCCGGTCGCTACATCCGGGAGAACGCGGGCGTCCCGCTCGAGCCCGCGGAGATCGTCGAGCGGCTCCTGGAGGGAGTCATCGCCCGGGTGCGCGAGGCGGTGCCTTGGCGGCCGGGAGCCGTCGAGCTGCTCGCCGCGCTCCGCGCCGAAGGCGTGCCCTGCGGACTGGTCACCATGTCCTACCGCAGCTTCGCCGCTCCCGTGATCGCCGGCCTGCCGCACGGCACCTTCGATGTCGTGGTGACCGGCGACATGGTGTCCCAGGGGAAGCCTCACCCCGAGCCCTACCTGACCGCCGCGGCGATGCTGGGGGTCGACCCCGCTAACGCCCTCGCCATCGAGGATTCCAACACCGGTGCCACCTCAGCCGAGGCAGCGGGCCTGGCCGTGCTCGCCGTCCCCAACCACGTCCCAGTGCTTGAGGGACCACGGCGGTCGTTCACGGAGACCTTGGAAGGGATCACCCCGGCCGACCTGTCCCGCATCCATCGGGATGTCACATCTGCCTAGCTGGTCGGGCTGATCGCGTCCGATCCCCGGGGCGGGCATCGAATCAGCCGAGTGCGTCAACGAGGAAGCACTGGTACTCACAAGCCGAAGTGTGACGCAACCGCCAAGCCGATTGTGTGTCGCTCAGCCCGCGGTGGCTGGGAGGGGCGGGGGAGTGCCCCCGAACTCGGGGCAGAGTGCCTGGTGAGCGCACCAGTCGCAGAGCTTGCTGGGGCTGGGGCGCCAGTCGCCGGACTCCGCGGCTTGGGAGATGGCTTGCCAGAGCGCACGAAGCTTGCGCTCGGTTGCCTCGAGGTCAGCCTCGGTGGGGGAGTAGCGGAGCACTTCCTGGTTGCCGAGGTAGAGGAGCTGGAGCAGCGCGGGGAGGACGCCGCGGGTCTTCCAGATGACCAGTGCATAGAACTTCATCTGGAAGAGGGCCTTGCCCTCGAACGCCTGTCGGGGAGAGCGTCCGGTCTTGTAGTCAACGATGCGGATCTCGCCGGTGGGGGCGACGTCGAGGCGGTCGATATACCCGCGGAGGGTGAGGCCATCGTCGGTGGTGGTCTCGACGTACAGCTCTCGCTCGGTCGGCTCGAACCGCTGCGGGTCCTCCAGCGCGAAGTACGACTGGATCAGACCGTCGGCGGACGCGAGCCAGGGCCCCAGGTCGGTGCCCTCCTCGGCGAACATGGCGGCGAGATCGGGCTCTTCGTCGAGCAGCGCTTCCCATGCGGGGGCGAGCATCTGGATCGCGCGCTCGGGTGTGCGCTCCTCGGACGGGTGGTCGAACAGGTCCTCGAGAACCTTGTGGACCAGGGTGCCCCGGACAGCCTCGGGGGAGAAGGGCTCAGGGAGCCGGTCGATGGTCCGGAAGCGATAGAGCAACGGGCAGGTCATGAAATCACTGGCCCGGCTCGGGGACAGAGACGCCGCCTTCCCCGAAGGTGCAGGTGTGCCGGTGACCTCTTCCATCTCCACGTGGCCACAGTAGGCGAGAGGTACGACAGATTCGCGCTAGCGTTGGGGAATGACCGCCCCCGAGCCCTCGACGCCTCCGCGGCGGCCACCAGGCACCTGGAAGATCGGTGAGATCTCAGGCATCGATGTGCTCGTGCGGCCGTCGTGGCTGTTGATCCTCGCGCTGATCGCCTACGTGATCGCCCCGCAGGCCGAGGTGGTTCAGCCCGGCCTCGGCCCGTTGGCGTACGTCGCCGGCCTGGTCTTCGGGATCCTGCTCTACATGTCGGTGTTGGTCCACGAGGCGTCTCACGCCGTCGTGGCACTCCATTACGGTCTCCCGGTCCAGTCGATCACTCTCCACTTCCTCGGCGGGTTCACCGACATCGGAGGCGAGCCGAAGTCCCCGAAGCAGGAGTTCTGGGTCTCGGTGGTAGGGCCGCTGACGTCGATCGGGATTGGGGCCGTGTGCCTGGGGCTCTACTTCGTGACTCCCCACGGGCTGATCCGGATGACTGTCTTCGGGCTGATCCTGGCGAACCTCTTCGTCGGCGCGTTGAACCTCGTCCCGGGCCTTCCGCTTGATGGTGGGCGGGTGCTGCGTGCCGCGGTGTGGAAGGTCACCGGCGACAGCAACAAGGGGCTCCTTGTCGCGGGATGGGCTGGGCGGGTCGTCGCGGCACTGGCCATGGGCTGGCCGATCGTGAGCAGTCAGCTGACCGGCAGATCGCTGCCGATCGAGGACATGTTGCTCTACTTCGTGGTTGCGCTGTTCCTCTGGCAGGGAGCGACAGCGGCCATCGTCACGGCTCGGGTCCGTTCGGTGCTGCCCCAGTTGCACGCGCGCCCGCTGGCCCGACGCACGCTCGGTGTCCCTGCGGACATGCCGCTCGCCGAGGCAGTCCGGAGGGCCCAGGAGTCGCAAGCCGCCGCCATCATCACGGTCACCCCGTCCGGCGAGCCCATCGGCCTGGTGAGCGAAGCTGCGGTGCTCGCCACACCGGAGGACCGCCGGCCTTGGGTCGCCATCTCCACGGTGGCCCGCCAGGTCTCGCCGGGGATGATCTTGCCCGCGGAGCTGGAAGGGGAGGAGCTCATTCGCTCCATGCAGCAGATGCCCGCCACGGAATACCTGCTGGTCGAGGAGGACGGCTCGGTCTACGGGGTGCTGGTCGCCGAGGACGTGGACCGCGCCTTCGCCCAGCAGCGGAACCGCTGACCCCTCGCCCTAGGATCACGCCATGTCCGAGAATGACTGGTCCGGCGTGCGTAGAGGTCCCCTCCGAGAGGGTGAATGGGTGCGCCTCACCGATCGGAAGGGGCGCCGGCACGGCATTCAGCTGGCTGCGGGGAAGCGCTTCTTCACCAGCCGGGGACACATCGAGCACGACGAGCTGATCGGGCGCACCGAGGGCTTCACCGTCACGTCCTCGGGCGGCAACGGCTACCTCGTCTTCCGGCCGTTGTTGAGCGAGTTCGTGGTGTCCATGCCGCGAGGCGCGGCGGTGATCTACCCCAAGGACGCCGCCCAGATCGTCGCCTTCGCCGACATCTTTCCCGGAGCCCGGGTGGTCGAGGCCGGTGTCGGGTCCGGTGCGCTGACCTGCTGGCTGCTGCGCGCGGTCGGGCCGACCGGAATGGTGAGCTCCTACGAGCGCCGCGCCGACTTCGCCGAGATCGCCCGCGGCAACGTCACGGAGTTCTTCGACGGGGAGCACCCGGCGTGGCGGCTGACCATCGGCGATCTCAACGAGGCGCTCGCCGACCGTGAGGTGGACCGCGTCATCCTGGACATGCTGGCGCCTTGGGAGTGCGTGGACCACGTCGCCGACGCGCTGACTCCCGGAGGAGTCGTGTGCGCGTACGTCGCGACGACCACCCAGATGGGACGGACCGTGGAGACGCTGCGTGCGCACGGCGGGTTCACCGAGCCGCAGCCGTGGGAGACGACGACCCGGGACTGGCACGTCGAGGGACTGGCGATCCGCCCAGGTCACGGTGCCAGTGGCCACACCGGGTTCCTGATCACCGCACGTCGGTTGAGCCCCGGGGAGAAGGCTCCTCTGCGCAAGCGACGCCCGGCCCCCGGGGCCTATGGGGCCGACTACGCGGGGCCTCGACCGGAGGGGCTGCCTCCGGCGGCGGCCGCTGAGCCCTTCGACGCCTGAGACGTCCGGACTGTCTCATCAACGTCTCGATCGGGCCGATGGGGCTGAACACGGGCATCTGCCCGAGTAGGGTCGGTCCAAGCGGTTGATGATGCGGAGGTGATGGCATGGCAACCTCAGAGAACACGCCCCACGGGGACTCGGCATCGGAGTTGCGCGCAGAACGAGACTTCCTCGTCTCGGAGGTGGAGGACCTGCGGCGCAGGCTCACGGACGCGCCGTACGACTCCCGGACCATCGAACAGCGGCTCGGTGAGGCGCAGAGGTCACTCGCCGCTGTCACGTCCCAGAACACCCGTCTCACCCAGACGCTGCGCGAGGCCCGGGACCAGATCGTCACGTTGAAGGAGGAGGTCGACAGGCTCGCCCAGCCGCCCGCCGGCTTCGGCACCTTCCTCCAGCGCAACGAGGACGACACCATCGACGTGATGACATCGGGTCGCAAGCTGCGCGTCAACATCTCCCCGACGATCGATCTCGATTCGCTCGAGCGAGGCCAGGAGGTCATGCTCAACGAGTCGATGAATGCCGTTGCGGCCCTCGCCTTCGAGAACGTCGGCGAGGTCGTCATGTTCAAGGAGATTCTCGAGGACGGCGAACGGGCGCTGGTGATCGCCAACGCCGATGAGGAGCGCGTGGTCCGGATCGCCGACCCGCTGAAGGCCGAGACGATCCGCGCAGGTGACTCGCTGCTGATCGACTCGCGCTCGCACTACGCCTACGAGCGGGTTCCGAAGGCCGAGGTCGAGGAGCTCGTCCTCGAAGAGGTGCCCGACATCGACTACACGCAGATCGGCGGCCTGGCCCGTCAGATCGACGCGATCCGTGACGCGGTGGAGCTGCCGTACCTCTACCCCGAGGTCTTCGAGGAGCACCAGCTCAAGCCACCGAAGGGCGTGCTTCTCTACGGCCCGCCGGGCTGCGGCAAGACCCTCATCGCGAAGGCTGTGGCGAACTCGCTGGCCAAGAAGGTTGCGACCAAGACCGGACAGACCGGGAAGTCCTACTTCTTGAACATCAAGGGTCCCGAGCTGCTGAACAAGTACGTCGGCGAGACCGAGCGGCATATCCGCCTGGTCTTCCAGCGGGCACGTGAGAAGGCGAACGCCGGCACTCCGGTGATCGTGTTCTTCGACGAGATGGACTCCCTCTTCCGCACCCGAGGGTCGGGCGTGTCCTCCGATGTGGAGAACACCATCGTTCCGCAGTTGCTGTCGGAGATCGACGGTGTGGAAGCGCTCGAGAACGTCATCGTGATCGGCGCGTCCAACCGCGAGGACATGATCGACCCCGCAATCTTGCGTCCGGGCCGGCTCGACGTGAAGATCAAGATCGAGCGTCCGGACGCGGAGTCGGCTACCGACATCTTCTCCAAGTACCTCGTGTCGTCGCTCCCCCTGCACCCTGACGACCTAGCCGAGTTCGGCGGCGACCCCGCCGAGTGCGTGGCGGGGATGATCCGCGCGACGGTCGAGCGGATGTACAGCGAGACCGAGGAGAACCGCTTCCTCGAGGTCACCTACGCCAACGGCGACAAAGAGATCATGTACTTCAAGGACTTCAATTCCGGAGCCATGATCCAGAACATCGTCGACCGGGCGAAGAAAATGGCGATCAAGGATCTGCTCGACCATGGTCAGCGCGGCCTGCGAGTTACCCATCTGATGCAGGCATGCGTGGACGAGTTCAAGGAGAACGAGGACCTGCCCAACACCACCAACCCCGACGACTGGGCGCGGATCTCGGGCAAGAAGGGCGAGCGGATCGTCTTCATCCGGACGCTGATCACCGGCAAGCAGGGCACCGAGCCCGGCCGGGTGATCGACACGGTCTCCAGCACCGGCCAGTACCTCTGACCGGGACGCGCCCCGGTCCGGGCTCAGTTGACGCTGGTGAGCCGGGCCGCCATGGTCCGGCGCTCGGCGACGGCGGTGAAGTAGGTCTGACGTCGCCGCTGGGCCACCGATGATGCTGACGAGCTGCGCGAGGAGGCAGGTGTGGTGGATGGACCGTCGAGCGCATGCTCGAGTGCTCCCCGCAGCCGCTCCAGCGCCTCAGCCCGCATCTGAGACACCCGGGACTCGGTGACGCCGAGATCGGCGGCGATCTCGGCCATGGCGCGCTCGGCGAAGAAGTAGTCCTCGACGACCTTCCGGAGCCGGTGGGGGAGACAGGCGATCGCATCGACCAGGAGAGCGACCTGTTCCCGGGTCTCCAGCAGCTCCTCCGGCGATGGACCACGCCCCGGCACCACGTCGTCGATGGGGGTGTCTGCGAACCCCTGGAGACTGAGCAGAGCGGCTCGGGCGACAGAGTCCTTGTTGCCGCGGACCTCGTGGACCGACAGCCCGGTGTCGGCCGAGATCTCCTCGTCGGTCGCCGTGCGACCGTTCTGGGCGGCCAGGGTCTCCTGCGCGGCCTCGATCTGGCGGGCGCGCCGGCGCACGGACCGCGAGGCCCAGTCCATCGACCGCAGCTCGTCGAGGATCGCCCCACGGATGCGGGCCGCGGCGAAGGTGGCGAACTTGGCTCCACGATCGACCTCGAACGCCTGCGCTGCCTGGGTGAGAGCCAACAGGCCCGCGGAGACCAGATCGTCGCCCGAGACATGGGAAGGGACCCGGGAGAGGGTCTCGCGCACCAGGTGGTGGACCAGGGGGATGTGCTCGGTGATGAGGCGGTCTTGCTCCTGCGGGCCGGAGCCCGAGGCGACCTGGTCAGGGGCATCCGTGCGGCTGATCGGGGGGGTCATGGCTCTGAGACGTCCGGTTTCGTCCGGAATGACGCGAATTGTCTGAACTTTCCCAACAAAACTTCAGGGGACCAGGAACCGGCGGCCTCGCGCCCTGCGGGTGAGGGCGATGACTACTCTGAACGACATGACCGTCAGGCGAGTGATGGGGACCGAGACCGAGTACGGCATCTCGGTTCAGGGCCAGCCGACCGCCAACCCGATGGTGGCCTCCTCACAGATCGTCAACTCTTACGCGACCGCCACGGTCAAGGCACGCCGGGCACGCTGGGACTTCGAGGAGGAGTCACCGCTGCGAGACGCCCGAGGCTTCGACATGTCCCGGCAGGTGGCCGATCCGACGCAGCTGACCGACGAGGATCTCGGCCTGGCGAACGTGATCTTGACCAACGGCGCTCGGCTCTACGTCGACCATGCTCACCCTGAGTACTCCGGACCGGAGTGCACCAACCCCCGCGACGCGGTCATCTGGGACAAGGCCGGCGAGCTGATCATGCAGGACGCCAGCCGGTTCGCCCAGCGACTTCCCTCGACGCCGCCGATCCTGCTGTACAAGAACAACACCGACAACAAGGGCGCGTCCTACGGGGCTCACGAGAACTACCTGATGCAGCGCGCGACGCCCTTCTCCGAGATCGTCCGGCACCTCACGCCGTTCTTCGTCAGCCGGCAGGTCGTCACCGGGGCCGGACGGGTCGGGATAGGCCAGGACGGTCGTGGCGTCGGCTTCCAGATCAGCCAGCGCTCGGACTTCTTCGAGGTCCAGGTCGGGCTGGAGACCACGCTGAAGCGGCCGATCATCAATACGAGGGACGAGCCGCACGCCGACCCGGAGCTGTACCGGCGGCTGCACGTGATTATCGGGGACGCGAACCTGTCGGAGATCTCGATCTATCTGAAGATGGGCACCACCGCCCTGGTGCTCGCCATGATCGAGGCCGGATTCATCTCTCGTGACCTATCACTCGAGCAGCCGGTCAAGGCCCTTCGTGAGGTCTCCCACGATCCGTCGCTGACTCAGCTGGTCACCCTGCAGGACGGGCGGACGATCACGGGCGTCCAGTTGCAGATGGAGTACCTCGACCTGGCCCGCAAGTTCGTCGAGGAGAACGCCGACGCCGACGAGCAGACCCGGGACGTCCTGGACCGGTGGGAGTCGGTCCTGGTCCGCCTGGAGGCCGACCCGATGTCGCTGGCGCGCGAGCTGGACTGGGTGGCCAAGCTCCAGGTGCTGCAGAGCTACCGGGACCGCGACGGCCTGGAGTGGGACGACGCCAAGCTGCAGCTGGTCGATCTGCAGTATGCAGACATCCGCCCGGAGAAGGGCCTGTACAACCGGTTGGTGGCCCTGGGCAAGATCGACCGCCTGGTGACCGACCAGGAGATCCACGAAGCCATCGGTCACCCGCCCGAGGACACCCGTGCATACTTCCGGGGACGCTGTCTGGAGCGGTATGCCGACAACGTCGCCGCGGCCTCCTGGGACTCGGTGATCTTCGACATCCCCGGCTATGACTCGCTACAGCGAGTGCCCACCGTCGACCCGATGCGGGGGACCCGTGCTCACGTCGGGACCCTGCTGGATGATTGTGAGACCGCCGAGGCACTCTTTGAAGCACTGACTCGATAGGCTCGAGTCAGGAGCGGCCCTTGCGGGCCGATTCTTCTGGCGGGAGGAGACGAACATGGCTCAGGAGCACAAGCAGCCGAAGAAGTCCTCACAGGACGAGCCCCAGGACGCCGCCGCGACGTCGTCGGACGTCACCGAGCGCAAGGGACAGTTGGACGAGGACATCGACGCGATCCTGGATGAGATCGACGAGGTCTTGGAGACCAACGCAGAAGACTTCGTGAAGTCGTTCATCCAGAAGGGCGGGGAGTAGTCCCTGATGTTGACCCCCACCGGTGGCCCGAGCCTGCCCCCGTCGCTGTTCCAGGTCGGTTCCTCATCGTTCAGCGAGCTCCTCGCCTCGCACGCGCCCGAGCTGCTGCCGGGCAACCGCACTGTGGGCGACCGCTCCATGGAGGAGCTCGCACCGCACGGCACCACCATCGTCGCCGCTACCTTCCCCGGCGGGGTCGTCATGGCCGGTGACCGACGCGCGACGATGGGGAACATCATCGCCCAGCGCGACATCGAGAAGGTCTTCCCGGCCGATGAGTTCTCCTGCGTGGGCATCGCCGGGAGCGCCGGCCTCGCCGTCGAGATGGTGCGCCTGTTCCAGACCGAGCTGGAGCACTACGAGAAGATCGAGGGCAGCACCCTCTCCATGGACGGCAAGGCCAACAGGCTGGCCGCCATCATCCGGGGCAACCTCGCCATGGCCATGCAGGGCCTGGCCGTGGTGCCGCTGTTCGCCGGCTTCGACCGGGAGAGCGAGCGCGGCCGGATCTTCTCCTACGACGTCACCGGTGGGCGGTACGAAGAGACGTCCTTCCACTCGGTCGGATCCGGCTCTCTGTTCGCGCGCGGGTCGCTGAAGAAGCTCTACCATCCCGGCCTGGACGCCGAGGGATGCGTCGTAGCGGCCCTGCAGGCCCTCTACGACGCGGCCGACGACGACTCCGCCACCGGGGGCCCGGACCTCTCCCGCCGCATCTTCCCTGTCGTGGCCGTCGTCACTTCGTCGGGCTACGAACGCTGGTCCGACGACGCGGTGGCCGCTGTCGCCGACCGCGTCATTGCCGCGCGAATGGTGCGGCCCGATGGCCCCGCGGCAGAGCTGACCTGAGGAGGCCGCCATGACCATGCCCTTCTACGTCTCTCCCGAGCAGTTGATGAAGGACCGGGCGGACTTCGCCCGCAAGGGGATCGCGCGCGGGAGATCGGTCGCAGTGGTGCAGTTCGCCGACGGGATCATCTTCGTCTCGGAGAACCCGTCCAAGGCGCTGCACAAGGTCAGCGAGATCTACGACCGGATCGCTTTCGCGGCGGTCGGCCGCTACAACGAGTTCGAGAACCTGCGCATCGCCGGGGTGCGACTGGCCGACATTCGCGGCTACTCCTACGACCGGCGCGACGTGACCGGCCGAGCCCTGGCCAATGCCTACGCCCAGACTCTGGGGACCATCTTCTCCAGCAACGCCGAGAAGCCCTACGAAGTCGAGATCTTCGTCGCCGAGGTCGGTCAGGTGGCCGAGGACGACCAGATCTACCGGTTGACCTACGACGGCCAGGTGGCCGATGAGCACGGGTTCGCCGCTATGGGTGGATCCACGGAGTCGGTGACGGGATACCTCCGCGATCACTACACGGCCGGCGGCACCCTCGAGGCAGCGATCCGGGTGGCCGTCGCTGCGCTCGGAGCCGGGGAGGGGAGCACCCGGGCCATCCCTCCGGAGGACCTCGAGGTCGCCGTCTTGGACCGCACGCGGAGCCAGAAGAGGAAGTTCCAGCGCATCGACGACGATCGGCTCAGCGAGATTCTGGGCAGCGCCGGCGGCACCAGCCACGCGCCGGGCGAGTCGACATCTCCGGAGCAGGCCGCGGGCAGCGGGGACTAGGTCTTGGATCGGCGCATCTTCGGGATCGAGAACGAATACGGCGTCACCTGCGCCTTCAAGGGGCAGCGACGCCTGTCGCCCGATGAGGTCGCGCGCTATCTGTTCCGCAAGGTCGTCTCGTGGGGCCGCAGCAGCAACGTCTTCCTGCGCAACGGGGCCCGCCTCTATCTCGACGTGGGCAGCCATCCGGAGTACGCCACCCCGGAGTGCGACGACATCGGCGAGTTGGTCACTCACGACAAAGCGGGGGAGCGGATCCTCGAGGGGCTGCTGGTCGACGCCGAACGGCGGCTCCACGAGGAGGGCATCGCCGGGGACGTCTACCTGTTCAAGAACAACACGGACTCGGCAGGCAACTCCTACGGGTGCCACGAGAACTTCCTGGTGGCGCGACAGGGGGAGTTCAGCCGGCTTGCCGATGTGCTGATCCCGTTCTTGGTGACGCGGCAGATGATTGCCGGTGCCGGGAAGGTCATCCAGACGCCGCGGGGAGCCATGTTCTCGGTCTCCCAGCGGGCCGAGCACATCTGGGAGGGCGTCTCCAGCGCGACGACGCGGTCCCGCCCGATCATCAACACACGTGACGAGCCTCATGCCGACGCCGAGCGATATCGGCGGCTGCATGTGATCGTCGGGGACAGCAACATGAGCGAGACGACCACGATGCTCAAGGTCGCCTCAGTCGACCTGGTGCTGCGGATGATCGAAGAGGGCGTCCCGATGCGCGACCTCTCCATGGAGAACCCCATCCGAGCGATCCGGGAGATCTCCCACGACCTGACCGGGCGGCGAAAGGTGCGCCTGGCCAGCGGCCGGGAGGCGAGCGCCCTGGACGTCCAGGAGGAATACCTCAGCCGGGCCAAGGACTTCGCGGATCGTCGGGGGATCGACGACCCCACGATCCTTCGCGCCCTCGACCTGTGGGAGCGGGCGTTGGGAGCGATCTCCTCGGGCGACCTGTCGTCGATCGAGCGAGAGATCGACTGGGTGATCAAGCTCAAGCTCATCGAGCGCTACCGGGAGCAGCACGGCCTTCCGTTGAGCCATCCGCGAGTCGCCCAGCTCGACTTGGCCTACCACGACATCCACCGCGGCCGCGGCCTGTACTACCTCCTCGAGAAGAGAGGCGCGGTGGCGCGGGCCACCGACGACCTGAAGATCTTCGAAGCCAAGTCCCGACCGCCTCAGACCACCCGGGCCCGGCTCCGGGGCGATTTCATCAAGCACGCCCAGGAGCGGCGGCGTGACTTCACCGTGGACTGGGTGCACCTGAAGCTGAACGACCAGGCCCAGCGGACGGTTCTGTGCAAGGACCCCTTCCGGGCGCACGACGAGCGGGTACAACGGCTCATCGAAGGCATGTGACCCCCCGCTCCTCGGGGGAGCCTCGCGTGCACGACCACGTTGTGTCTACGGCTATCGTTGGGGCGCCGAACAGCGGTCCACGGCACCGCACCGATTGAGAGGTCCCTGTGCGTCGAATCCTGATCGCTCTGTCCGCCGTCTCCGTGCTCGCGGTTGCCGGCTGCTCCTCGACGGGCACCGCCACCAGCAGCCCAGTGTCGAGCCCTGCGTCGAGCCCAGTGTCGAGCCCAGCGTCCAGCGCGGCATCGAGCCCAGCGACGAGCCCGGCGTCGGCGGCTGACTCCATCGCCGGCGTGACCGTGACCGGGGCCTTCGGCAGCGAGCCCACCGTAGCCGTGAACGGCGTGGACGCGACCCGGACGCAGAGCGCGACCTTGATCAAGGGAGACGGAGCGGTCGTTGCCGACGGCTCGAAGGCTCTCCTGGACATCTACCTGGCCAATGGCACGACCGGCCAGAAGGCGGCCAGCACTTGGGACCAGGGCGCCCCCAGCTCGGTCGACCTGGTGCAGGGTCAGGTCTTCCCCGAGTTCTTGAACGCCCTGAAGGGTGTGACGGTGGGCAGTCGTGTGGCACTGGTGGCGCCGGTCTCCCAACTGTGGGGGGCGCAGGGAAACACCCAGCTCGGATTGAGTGCCACTGATTCGGTCGTCTTCGTCATCGACGTCCTCTCCACTCCACCGGCCAACGCCCTCAGCGCGCCGCAGGGCACCACCCAAAGCGCGCCCTCGGGCCTCCCGGTCCCGGTCGTGAAGAGCGGCAAGGTGACCAGCATCGACTTCTCCGGGGCACCGAAGAACCCACCGTCGAAGTTGCAGGTGGTGACCTTGATCAAGGGCGACGGGGCCCCGATCCGCAAGGCTGCCTATGCCACGGTCAACTACTTCGGTGAGGTGTGGGGCTCGCCCACCGCGTTCGACGAGTCGTTCACCAAGTCGCCGGTCTCCTTCGACGTGGGAGATGGCCACCTCATCAAGGGATGGGACCAGGGCCTGGTGGGGGTGACCGCCGGGAGCCGCGTGCTGATGATCATTCCGCCGGATTACGGGTACGGCAGCACCGCCCAGAGCTCGATCCCGGCGAACTCCACCCTCGTGTTTGTCGTCGACGTCCTCGGAGTCGGGTAACAATTCGGCTATGTCGGCCCGCAAGAGCGAACGCCTGCTCAACCTGCTCATCGCGCTGCTGGTCAGCCGCACGTTCCTGACCAAGGCCGAGATCCGTTCGGTCATCGAGCCGTACCGGGACGCAGGCGACGAGGCGTTCGAGAAGATGTTCGAGCGGGACAAGGAGGAGTTGCGTCAACTCGGGATCCCGATCGAGATCGGCTCCCACGACGCGTTCTTCGAGGACGAGCTCGGGTATCGGGTGCGGCGGGATGCCTACGAGCTACCCGACATCACTCTTGCGCCGGACGAGGCCGCCATGGTCGGGCTGGCGGCCCGGGTCTGGCAGCACGCCGGGCTGGCCGAGGCGACGGCCGACGCCCTGCTCAAGCTGAAGGCCGCCGGGATCGACGCCGACGACTCGGCTCTGGACATCGCCAGGCCGGAGATCGGTGCCACCGAGCCCGCGTTCGAGGATGTCTGGGCAGCGACGGTCGAGCGGCACGCGATCTCGTTCGAGTACCGGACGGGCACCGGTGCGATCCAGAAGCGTCGAGTTGAGCCCTGGGGGATGTCCCGGGCGCGAGGTCGCTGGTACGTCGTGGGACATGACCTCGACCGCGGCGAGGAACGAGTCTTCCGGCTGAGTCGCATCCAAGGGGCAGTCACTCGCATCCCGCGAGGCGCGGCGTACGACGTCCCGCCGGACTTCGATCTCCGGCAGGCGATGGCCTCAGTCGACCCCCGGGACCCTTCCGCGACCGCGGCCCTCCGCGTTCGCCCGGGGCGGGCTGTCGGGCTGCGCCGACGGGTGACCGGTGTGGATGCTGATGCGACCTGGGAGCATGCCGAGGTCGACTACGCGCGCGAGGGCCAGCTGGTGGACGAGCTGGTCTCCTACGGGGACGCTGTCGTCGTCGATGGACCCGAGTCCCTGCGTGATGCCGTCCTCGCCCGACTCCAGGAGCTGGCTCGGTGAGCACCTCAAAGCAACAGCTGGCCCGCCTGCTCGCCCTGGTGCCCTATCTCCAGGCGCGCGAGCAGGTGCACTTGGAGCAGGCGGCCGGCGACTTCGGTGTCTCGGTGACGCAGCTGAGGCGGGACCTCAACGTGCTGTGGTTCTGCGGCTACCCCGGTCTGGGCATGGGCGACCTGATCGACATCGACATGGAGGCCGTCGAAGGGGAGGGCGTCATCAGGCTCTCCAACGCCGAGTACCTGAGCAGGCCACTCCGGCTGGCCGGGACCGAGGCGGCAGCGATCATGGTCGCACTGCGCGCGCTGCGCGAGGGAGCGCCTCCGGAGGAGGCCGCAGTGGTTGACCGGACGCTGGCCAAGATCGAGGCTGCCGCGGGGCATGCCATGGTGGGCGACCGCGCGGTGGAGATCCGCTCCGACGAGCCGGGCGATGGAGCGGTCGACACGATGCTCGCCGCGCTGGAGGAGGCACTCGCTCAGCATGTGCAGGTGCGCTTGGACTACCTCAGTGCGAGCCGCGACGAGTCGACATCCCGGGTCGTCGACCCGATCGAGCTCCTGGATTGGCAGGGCCGGCGCTATCTGCGCGCCTGGTGTCACCTGGCAGAGGACCACCGGACGTTCCGCACCGACCGCATCGTGAGCGCGGAGCTGCTCGACACCCCCGTGGAGCAACACGCCGATGCTGAGCCACTGGACCTCGACGGGGGGATGTTCGGCTCGTCGGCCGACGCCCCGGTCGCGACACTCACGCTCGGGCCTGAGGGTCGCTGGGTCGTCGAGTACGTCCCGGTCGAGTCCGTCAACGAGCTGAGCGGTGGCGGCGTCGAGGTCACGCTGCGCATTCACTCCCGGGACTGGCTGGTCCGGTTGCTCAGCCGCCTGGGTGGGGCGGTCCGCGAGGTAGAGCCCGCGGACCTCCGCGATGATGTCAGGGATCGGGCAAAGCGGGCCTTGGAGAACTATTGACCGGGCCCGTCGTAAGATGTGTGGGCTCGCCCACAAGCGGCGCCGGCAGAACCGAAGCAGTACCGAAGAAGCAGAGGAAGCTATGAACCCGCAGGTCATTCCCCTCATCGGGAGTCTCGGTACACCCGAGATCGTCCTGATCCTCGTTGTCGTAGTCCTGCTCTTCGGGGCGAGCAAGCTCCCTGAGCTGGCCCGTGGCTCTGGCCGTGCGCTGCGCATCTTCAAGGCCGAGACGAAGGGCCTGATGGACGACGACGACGAAGTGGCGCCGCTCGAGGGGAAGAAGCCCACGGTCGAGCCCCGCTCCGAGAGCACCGCCGAGCAGACGCGGCACAGCGACGACGCCTGAGCGCCGACGGTGCGCTTCCTCGGCTTCATCGACCTCTTTCGCTTTCATCCGCAGAGCGCCGTCGGCGCCGGCGGGCAGATGGCGCTTGCTGACCATCTCCGGGAGTTCCGCGCACGGTTGATGCGCGCGTTCCTGGTGATCCTGATCGGGATCATCGTCGCCTTCGCGTTCTACAACCAGCTGTTGGAGCTGGTGCTCGCCCCCTACCAGGACGCGAAGCAGACCCTGGGCAACACCGTCGACACCCAGGTCTACATCAGTAGCGTCACCGGGGCACTGATGATCCAGCTCAAGCTGTGCAGCCTGGCCGGCCTGATCGGGACCAGCCCGTACTGGCTCTACCAGCTCTGGGCGTTCATCATCCCGGGCCTGCACCGCAGCGAGCGCAAGTGGACGGTGGTCTTCATCTCCGTCGCCGGACCGCTTTTCCTGGTCGGAGTCGCGGTGGGCTACTACGTGCTGCCCAAGGGACTCACCGTCCTGATCCGGTTCACCCCCTCCACCCTGCAGAACCTGGTGGAGTTCCAGGACTTCTTCTCCTTCATGACCAGGATGCTGCTCGTCTTCGGCATCGCCTTCGAGATCCCGCTCTTTGTGATCCTGCTCAACCTGGCGGGAGTGGTGCGCGGATCGATGCTGGCGCAGTACCGCCCCTTCATCATCGTCGGGATCTTCATCTTCGCCGCGGTGGCGACGCCGTCGACCGACCCGTACTCGATGCTCTTCCTCGCCATCCCGATGGTGATCCTCTTCCTCCTGTCCGAGGCGATCGCCCGCCTGCTCGACCGCCGCAAGCGGAAGGCCAAGACGGCCGCCTCGCCCTGGGAGGACGACGAGGTCTCCGATCTCGATGTTGAGCGTGAGGAGTTCACCGCCAGCGACATCAACGACGACCCGGAGGGTGGCTCGGGCTCCTGACCCGGTCAGAGCCCCCAACCACCGGCTCGGCCGCGCGCTGACGTCGGTACGAGGCACCACCCACGGCTCGGCCCTCTGCTCGGCGTAGAGTCACGCCGTGCACCGGACGATCACTCTGCTGGTCAACCCCACTGCGGGGTCCGGCAAAGGCGCCAGGTTCGGCGCGCAGGCGCGTGACCGGTTCGAGCTGTCCGGACGCACGGTCCATCACCGGACGAGTCGTGACGTGGACGACGCGGCCCTCATCGCAGCCGAGGCAGTGGCCGATCCGGCTTCGGATCTTGTGGTCTGCGGTGGTGACGGCCTGGTGAATCTCGCCCTGCAGGCACTGGCACAGAGCCGCCGCCCCCTGGGCATCATCCCGGCCGGTACCGGCAATGACGTGGCGCGCTACTTCGGGATCCCGCGCTCCGACGCCGCCCGCGCCGCTGAGGTGGTCCTGGGCGGGAAGACCCGCACGATCGACCTGGCGAGGTCATCGGGACGCTACTTCGCCACCGTGATGGCGGCCGGGTTCGATGCGAAGGTCAACGAGCGCGCAAACCGGATGTCGTGGCCGAGCGGTCAGATGCGATACAACCTCGCGACCGTTGCTGAGCTGCGTGTCTTCCATCCGATCCCGTATGTCCTCGACCTCGACGGCCGGATCGTGGAGCTGGAGGCAATGACCGTGGCGATCGGCAACGGCCCGTCGTTCGGTGGGGGACTGCGCATCACGGAGGGGGCCAGCCTGAACGATGGTCTCCTCGACGTGGTCCTCTTCCGGAGGATGTCGAAGCTGGGGCTCGTCCGGGCCTATCCGCGACTCTTCAATGGGACGCATGTGCGGTTGCCGCAGTACGAGAGGCACCAGGTCCGGCGAGTGACGGTCTCCGCCCCGGGCATCACCGCCTATGCCGATGGGGAGCGGTTCGGTCCGCTGCCCCTCACGGTGGAGGCGGTCGCGGATGCGCTGGAGGTGTGGGTGCCGTGAGCGACTCGCCCGCTGACCGCTACGCGGCCTTCCGCTCGGCGCAGGAGTCCCCGGCTCTCGCGGACTTCCGGGCCCACTACCCGTTCCCCTTCGACCCGTTCCAGATGACCGCATGCCGGGCGCTTGAGAGCGGCGCCGGTGTCCTGGTCGCGGCCCCCACGGGGTCCGGCAAGACAATCGTCGGGGAGTTCGCCGTCCACCTGGCCCTCGAGCAGGGCAAGAAGTGCTTCTACACGACGCCGATCAAGGCTCTGTCGAACCAGAAGTACAACGACCTGGCCGACCGCTACGGGGAGGACCGGGTCGGGCTGCTCACCGGGGACAACAGCATCAACGGCGACGCCCCGATCGTGGTGATGACTACCGAGGTCCTCCGCAACATGATCTACGCCGGTTCGCACACCCTGCTGGGACTGGGCTTCGTGGTGATGGACGAGGTCCACTACCTGGCCGACAAGTTCCGGGGCGCGGTCTGGGAGGAGGTCATCATCAACCTCCCGGAGTCGGTTGCCGTCGTATCCCTCTCGGCGACGGTCTCCAACGCCGAGGAGTTCGGCGAGTGGTTGAGCGAGGTGCGGGGCGAGACCGTGACCGTCCTGGAGGAGACCCGGCCGGTTCCGCTCTACCAGCACATCATGGTCGGCAAGCGGATGTACGACCTCTTCGACCCGAAGGCGCCCGGGACGGGCAAGGTCAACCCCGAGCTGTTCCGAGCCGCCCGCGACGACTGGAACCGGCGACCGTCGGACCGGAGGGGCAGCCAGCGGCCCCGAAGGACCTACGCGACGAGCCGGCTGGACGTGGTCGACCGGCTCGACCGCGAGGCCCTGCTCCCGGCCATCTACTTCATCTTCAGCAGGGTCGGCTGCGACGCGGCGGTCAACGCCTGCCTGGCGGCCAATGTCCGGCTCACGACGGCTGAGGAGCGGACCGAGATCACACGCCTCGTGGAGGACCGGTGTGCCTCGATTCCCGAGTCGGATCTGCACGTCCTCGGCTACTACGAGTTCGCCGAGGCGTTGGCTCGAGGCGTGGCATCCCATCACGCGGGCATGCTCCCCACCTTCAAGGAGGTCGTCGAGGAGCTCTTCGTGCGCGGCCTCTGCAAGGTGGTGTTTGCGACCGAGACCCTTGCCCTGGGCATCAACATGCCCGCGCGCTCGGTCGTGCTGGAGAGGCTGGTGAAGTTCAACGGTGAGACCCACGCCGACATCACACCGGGGGAGTACACCCAGCTGACCGGACGGGCGGGTCGTCGCGGTATCGACGTCGAGGGTCACGGAGTCGTGCTGTGGGCGCAGGGCATGGACGTACGTCAGGTGGCCGGGCTCGCCTCGACTCGTACCTATCCGTTGAACTCATCCTTCCGCCCGTCGTACAACATGGCCGTCAACCTGGTGCAGCGAGTAGGCCGCGACCGGGCACGAGGTCTCCTGGAGTCCTCCTTCGCGCAGTTCCAGGCGGACCGGGCGACCGTGGGGCTCGCGCGCCAGGTGAGGAAGGCCGAAGAGGGACTGGAGGGTTACCAAGAGGCTGCCCAGTGCCATCTGGGTGACTTCGCCGAGTACGCCGCGCTCAGACGGGATCTTAAGGAGGCTGAGAACGCGCAGGCCCGTGGCAGACGTTCGGATCGCCGGGCCGAGATCGTGGACAGCCTGGACCGGCTGCGTCCGGGCGACGTCATCGTCGTCCCCGTCGGCAAGTTCTCCGGGCATGCACTGGTGATCGACCCCGGCACGCGTTCCGGGGACGGGCCACGCCCGCTGGTCCTCACCCTGGGGCGCCATGCGCGACGGCTGTCGATGGTCGACTTCAACGGCCCGGTGGACGCGCTGACGCGGATGCGCGTGCCTCCGAAGTTCAATGCGCGTGACGCTCAGTCGCGCCGGGACCTGGCCAACGCGTTGGCCGAGCGGGTCAAGACCCTCCCACGGCACCACCCGCCGCGCCACGGCAAGCCTGGCATCGATCCCGACTCCGAACAGCAGATCACCTCGTTGCGCAACCGGCTGCGCCGGCATCCGTGCCACAACTGCGAAGAGCGGGAGGACCACGCCCGCTGGGCGGAGCGGGCGTTCAAGATGGAACGCGAGGCCCGCACCCTGCGTCGCCGCATCGACCAGCGCACCAACAGCATCGCTCGGCAGTTCGACCGCATCTGCGAGCTGCTCACCGAGCTCGGATACCTCCAGGACTGGGAGGTCACGCCCGAGGGTGAGCGGCTGATGCGGATCTATTCCGAGCTGGACCTGGTGGTGGCCGAGGCACTCCGGCGAGGGCTGTGGGACGAGCTCACCCCGGCCGAGCTGGCTGCTGTGCTCGCGATCCTGGTCTACGAGGCCCGTCGTGCCGATGATGGCGCGGGGCCCAAGCTCCCGGACGGTTCGGCGCGGGCGGCGATCGCGTCCGCGGTCCAGCTCTGGGGAGAGCTGTCGGGGTTGGAGCGTCAGCACGGGCTGGACTCGCTGCGCGAGCCGGACCTGGGGTTCGCCTGGGCCGCCTACCGTTGGGCCCAGGGTTCGCCCTTGGACGAGGTGCTGATCGAATCGGACCTCGCCGCCGGGGACTTCGTGCGCTGGACCAAGCAGCTGGTCGATCTCGCCGCGCAGGTCGCCGACGTGAGCGGTCGGGGAGCGCTGCGGACGACCGCGCGAGCCTGTGTCGACTCGCTGCGTCGTGGTGTGGTCGCCTACTCCACGCTTACCGACTGAGCCTCAGAGCAGCGGGCGCCCGTCGTAGGGCGTCGACAGGACGATCGTGGTGCGCGTCGAGACGTTTGCCGCGGAGCGGATCCGAGCCAGCAGATCCTCAAGGTCGCCGGGAGCGCCCACGCGGACCTTGAGGATGTAGGACTCATCACCGGCCACCGACCAGCAGGCCTCGATCTCAGGGATCCCCTGCAACCGGACTGGAGAATCATCGGGCTGGGACGGGTCGATCGGGCGGATGGAGATGAAGGCGGTGATGGGGCGGTCGAGCAGGTCGTAGTCGACCTTCGCGGTGTACCCCTTGATCAGGCCACGCTGCTCCAGACGCTTCACGCGCTGGTGCACCGCCGAGGTGGACAAACCGGTCGCCTTCCCCAGATCGGTGAAAGACATCCGGCCGTCTGCGGTCAGAAGCTGAAGAATCCGAAGATCGTGATCTTCCACAGCCAACATCCTATAGACGCTCAGACCCGCTGGCAGCCGCCCGATCGTGTTGGCACAGCCGATTTGGCGCAGTGGCTTGGTAAGCCGGCTCACAGACTGGGCCCGCCCCCCGGGTGTGTGCTCTGCCATATGACGGGCACGAGCCCACGTTCCAGGGAGGTCGGATGAGCCGGACAGAACGCTTCGTGTTCGAGGGAGGCGGGGGCCATGAGCTGTCGGGTCGGCTGGACCTCCCCGCTGCCGAGCCGCGTGCCTTCGCCCTCTTCGCGCACTGCTTCACCTGCTCCAAGGATGTCGTGGCGGCCTCTCGGATCAGCCGCGGTCTGGTGGAGCGTGGCTTCGGGGTGCTCCGGTTCGACTTCACGGGGCTCGGGAACAGCGCCGGCGACTTCGCGAACACGACCTTCTCGTCGAACGTCGACGATCTGGTCGCCGCCGCGCAGTCGCTCGCGAAGAAGTACGAGCCTCCCCGACTCCTGGTGGGTCACAGTCTCGGCGGCTCCGCGGTCATTGCCGCCACGCGGTTCATCCCGGAGGCGGCGTCGGTGGTGACCATCGGCGCGCCGTTCGCTCCGGGCCACATCGAGCGGCTCTTCACCGAAGAGGCACTGGAAGAGCTGTCGCGGGAGGGTGTCGCCGACGTCGTCCTCGCCGGTCGCACCTTCCGCGTCGGTGCCGGACTGCTCGAGGATGCACGGTCTGCCAACCTGCAGCGAGCCTTGGCCGACTTCGAGGGTGCGGTCTTGATCATGCACTCGCCGACTGACGAGATCGTCGGCATCGACAACGCCCGGCAGCTCTATGAGGCGGCAAAGCACCCGAAGAGCTTCGTGTCGCTCGATGGAGCGGACCACCTCCTGACCCGGCCACGCGACGCGCGCTTCGTGGCCGACGTGCTGGCGACCTGGTCGTCGCGATACCTCCCGGAGAGACCCGCTCCGGAGCTTCCGGTTCCGCCCGGAGGCACGGTCTGGGTCGAGGAGAGCGGCACCGAGATTCTCGGCCAGCAGATCCAGGCCGGTGTGCACTCCTGGCGTGCCGACGAGCCCCTCGGGATCGGGGACGACACCGGCCCGACACCATACGACCTACTCCTGTCCTCGCTCGGTGCGTGCACCTCGATGACCCTGAGGCTCTATGCGGATCGGAAGGGCATCCCGCTCGAGCGGGTGTCCATCACCCTGTCGCACCGTCGTTCCCACGACGCCGACTGCGGGGCCGCCGAGGACAAGCCCTGCAGCATGGAGCACATCGACCGAACCATCCACTTGGAGGGCGACCTGACCACTGAGCAGCGGGCTGCACTGCTGCGCATCGCGGACCGGTGCCCGGTGCATCGCACCCTGACCGGCGAGGTCCTGATCACCACCGTCGAGGGCGAGCGAACCAGCCATCAGGCGACCCCCGAGGTGTTGTGTTAACCGCCTGAACCCGCGGGTGTGAGCGGATGGTCGCGCTCACACGGGCAGTACGCGAAGATCGCGTCGGCATTGACGCGTGGCTGAGGGTCCATGACAGGTGCACCCGCTACTGAGGCTGGATCCTGACCGCTTGCTTGGCCCGACGCAGCCGGCCAGGTCAGACGGGGCCGAAGGTGTCGGCGATCTTGCGTTCCACGTTCTTCTCGGCGACGTTCTCGACGTCGGACAGGAAGCCGAACGAGAACTCCACGTAGAGGTCTGCATCCTGGTACCACCGCATCTCGGGGGCCGTGGCGACCGACGGCGGATGTCTGGGGCAGGTGAAGGTCACCGAAGTCCAGGCTCCGCTCGCGCCGGGGGTGAACGTGACCTTCATCCGCCGGCCGCAGAAGTCGTAGCCGCCACGCACCCACTGTTCGACGTCGGCTCGGGCAAACTGCGGATGGACCGTGAGGCCTAGCGCGGCCACGGGGGGAAGGTCTTCGGTGTGGAACATCGACGAGGTGGTCCTGGTCTTCGGGCAGGACCCGAAGACGGGGCTCCCGTCGGCCCGATACCCAGAGACCGTGGGCAGGTAGCCGTACCTCTGGGTGATGATGAAATCGTTGCTGAGCCGCCGGATGGCCGCGGGGACCACTCCGGGGGAGGCCTGGTAGCTCCACACGCCGTTCGTCTGCTTCTTCACGCACGGGCTGCCTGAGGAGCCGTAGATCCTGGTTGGGAAGCGGACGCTGAACCCGAGCTTCGCGTTGGTGTAGGTGCTCCAGCCGTCCTTGCCCTGAACGACGCCGGTGGCGACCGGCGGAGCAGACGAGGTCGCGCCCGCGGTAGCCGCCGTAGGGTTGGAGGTGGACGTCACCTGGTCCGACGCGCTCGGCGCTGAACCCGTGCATCCCGACAGTGTCGCCACCACGGCAACCATCAGCACCACGATTCCCCGTCGAGGACCGCTTCGGTCACTCACGCCACCAACCATGCCCCAGATCCTAAGCATCCGAAAGTTCGAAGACTCTCGCTGCGGTTCCACTCCTCGGCATATGCGGATACTCGTCATGTGTCGAATTCATTGTTCGAGAGGGTCCGGAGCGAGCGGGATCCGACGCCGTGACTCATAGGGTTGGGGTGTGACGTCGGAGCCTGAACGCCTTGTTCTCGTCGATACCGCCTCGCTGTACTTCCGGGCGTTCTACGGTCTGCCCGACAGTCTCCGGGCGCCGGACGGGACCCCGGTCAACGCTGTGCGGGGACTGTTGGACTTCATCAGCCGACTGGTCGAGCAGTACCAGCCCACGCACCTGGTCTGCTGCTGGGACGACGACTGGCGCCCGGCGTGGCGCGTGGAGCTGCTGCCGTCGTACAAGGCGCAGCGGGTGGCCGAGGAGTCACCGAGCGGGAGCGTCGAGGCGGTGCCCGACGAGCTGACCCCTCAGGTGGAGATCATCGTTGATGTGCTCGGGGTTCTGGGACTCGCGCGCGTGGGTGCCCCGGGCTTCGAGGCCGACGACGTGCTCGGCTCGTATTCGGCGCAGGCGTCGATGCCAGTCGACGTGGTCACCGGGGACCGAGACCTCTTCCAGGTGGTCGACGACGCACGCGCGTGCCGCGTCCTCTACGTCGCCCGAGGAGTCGCGAAGCACGAGGTGGTCACCGCTGACGTGGTGCGTGCCAAGTACGGCATCGGGCCGGAGCGCTACGCCGACTTCGCCACCTTGCGTGGCGACCCGTCGGATGGGTTGCCGGGCGTTGCGGGGGTGGGGGAGAAGACCGCAGCCTCGCTGCTGGTGCAGTTCGGTGATCTCGCCGGCATCCAGCGGGCTGCCGCGGACCCGACCTCGGAGATGGCAAAGGGGCCGCGAGCAAGGGTCCTGGCGGCCGCGGACTACCTCGGTGTCGCTCCGGAGGTGGTGCGGGTGCGGCGCGACTTGGAGCTCCCACCGGTCGACGCTGCGCGCCTGCCCGCGTCACCGGCTGACCCGGACGGGCTCGCTCGGTTGAGCCAACGATGGGGGATCGCCGGCCCCGTGCGCCGGGTCGGCGAGTCCCTGGGCTGGTGAGGCTCCGGCGTCGTTCGGTCAGTCGAGCTGACGCGCGGAGGCCTCACGGGAAGCCTTGGCACGCGTCTCTGCCTCAGTGAGGTCGGTGCCTGCGTGCTCGGCCCACCAGGCCTGTCCGGCGGCCGGAAGGGTGTGGATCGGGTCGTAGTACTCGTAGGTGCGCGTCAGCGCCTCAGCGTCGTCGGCCTCGATCGACGTGCGGTAGTTCTTGCGCCAGTAGGAGATCCCGATCTCGGTGTCGTAGTCGACGACCTGGTGAACCCATCGCTTGCCGACGAAGGGGACGTCGCAGACGATGCGTGGTGTCGCGAAACCGGGCAGGTAGCCCATGATCGCCTCTTGCAGCCGCTGTGCCTCGGCCAGGGAGATCCGCCAGTGCTCGCTGAAGGGGATCATGTCGCAGAGGTAGAAGTAGTAGGGCATGATCTGCGCGCCGTCGAGCAGGGCGAAGCTGAGGTCGAGCAGGGTGTGTGCGTCGGCATTCACGCCGTTGAGCAGGACCCCCTGGTTGCGCACGTCGCGGACGCCGAGCGAGAGCATCGTGGTCGCGGCCTCGGCAACGAGCGGAGTGACCGAGTTGGCGTGGTTGACGTGGGTGTGGATGGCCAGTGAGACACCGCGTTCCTGCGCCGTCGAGGCGAGCCGTCCCATCCCGTCGACGACCTCGGCCTGCAGCCAGTGCTGAGGCAGCCCCATCAGCGCCTTGGTTGCCAACCGGATGTCGCGAATATTCTCCAGAGCCAGCAGCCGCTCGACGAACTCCTCGAGTCGCGGCCAGGGGAGGTTGGCGACGTCGCCGCCGGAGACGACCACATCGCGCACCTCCGGGTGCTCGGCCAGGTAGGCGAACATCGCTCCGAAGCGATCCGCGGGCTTCAGGTCGAACTTCAGCTTCTCGATCACCGGAGTGGAGTTGCCGACCAGGTCCATCCGGGTGCAGTGCCCGCAGTACTGCGGACAGGTCTGCAGCAGCTCGGCAAGGACCTTGGTGGGGTAGCGGTGGGTCAGCCCCTCGGCGACCCACATGTCGTGCTCGTGGAGGGAGTCGCGGGTGGCGTGCGGGTGTGAGGACCAGTCGGTGCGCCGGTCCGAGAAGACCGGGAGCATGTAGCGGCGCACCGGGTCGGCGTAGAAGGCTCGGGTGATCTCCACCGAGTCGTCTCCCCACCCACCGGGCACGATGGTGTTCATCATCTGGGGCGTTACGAGCATCGACATGGTGGCTCGCTCGGTCTGGTCCCGCTCCAGGTCGGCGTAGAGGTCGTCGGTGAGCAGATCGCCCATCAGCTCGCGCAACTGGCGGACACTCTTGACGCAGTGAGACCGCTGCCACTGCGCGGACCGCCACTCGTCCTCGGTGACGTCCTTCCACCCGGGGAAGCGCGTCCAGTCGGGCTCGACGAGAGTGCGCCGCTGGTACACATACGGCTGCTCGGCCCGACTCTTGGAGTGGGTCTGGATGGTCACCTGGGCCTCCTCGTGCTGCGTGATCTCAGGTCGTTCGTGGTGTCGCTTGTTCACGATGCTGCCTTTGTGCCAGATTAGATGCAGCATTTGCGCCTTGTCCAACGCCACGCCGTTGTTTTTGACGTGAGACGACGAATACGCGAAAGGGATTGCCGACTATGCATGCGGGCACCGCATCATCACCTTTGGGTCTGCATCGCGTCCTGGAGCCTGCCGGGGCCTTGCCCCAGGCTGCCTGGCGGCTCGATGCTTCGCCGGAGATCTGCACGGACGAGGTGCGGATCTCTCTGAGCCGACTCAATCTCGATGCCGCTTCCTTCCGCCAGTTGTGGACCAAGCACGACGGGGACGGCGCTTCCGTTCGCGACGAGGTGCTCGAGATCGTCGCCAGCCGGGGCAAGATGCAGAACCCGGTAACCGGGTCCGGGGGGATGCTCATCGGGGTTGTGGACGCGGTGGGGGAGGACTCCCCGCTGGGACTGCGGGTGGGTGACCGGGTCGCCACGCTGGTGTCCTTGACCCTCACTCCGCTGGTCATCAGCGACGGCCTCGCCGAGTGGGACGGCGCCAGCGAGCAGGTGCCTGCACAGGGCCATGCGATCGTCTTCGCCCGGTCCATCGTGGCCCGACTGCCCGACGACCTGCCCGAGGACCTGGCGCTGTCGGTTCTCGACGTCTGTGGGGCGCCGGCCCTCACCGAGCGCATCTGCTCGCGATACGAGCGACCTACTGTGCTGGTCCTGGGTGGTGCGGGGAAGTCCGGCTCGTTGTCCCTGGCTGCCGCCCGCAAGGCCGGGGCCGGTGCAGTCGTGGGCCTGGTGCCGACCCAGGCAGAGGCCGATCTCCTGGCGGAAGCCGGCGTGGCCGACCACGTGGTGATCGCGGACGCTCGTGACCCGCTTGCGGTCCGTGCCGCGGTGGAGTCCGCCACCGGGGCGCCGGCGGACGTAACCGTGGTCTGCGTCGACGTCCAGGGCTGCGAAGGAGGCTCCATCCTCGCCACCGCCGACGGCGGGACGGTGATCTTCTTCTCCATGGCCACCTCGTTCAGCGCGGCAGCCCTGGGTGCCGAAGGGCTCGCCGCCGACGTCACGATGCTCGTGGGCAACGGGTACACCCCCGGTCACGCTGAGATGGCCCTCGACCTGGTCCGTACGGTCCCCGGAGTGCGGGCACTGTTCGACCGGCGGCTCTGAGCGAACCCCGGGCGAGGAGAATGACGTCGTGACGAGGCTCTTGATGCGCGGGGGGTACGTTCACTCGCCCGCCGACCCACATGCCAGCGCGATCTGCATTGAGGACGACCACGTCGTGTGGGTCGGGGATGACAACGCATCCAGCAACTTCGCCGACGGTGCGACCACGGTGATCGATCTGCAGGGTCGTCTGGTGACACCCGCCTTCGTCGACTCTCACGCGCACCTGGGCCAGACCGGACTCGACCTTGCCGCGATCGATCTGTCCGGGGCCCCGTCACTGTCCGAGGCTTTGAGGATGGTCGCCAACCACGCTCGCTCGACCGAGCTGCCTGTCGTCCTGGCGTTCGGCTGGGACGAGACCTCATGGCCCGAGGCCCGAATCCCGACCTTGGCGGAGGTCGATGGAGCCGTCGCCGGGAAACCGGCGTACCTGTCGCGCGTCGATCTCCATTCGGCGCTGGTCTCCAGCGCGTTTCTCGACCGGGTGCCAAGTGTCCTCTCCGCCGAGGGCTACTCCCATGGTCGTGTTGAGCGGGACGCCCACCACGTGGTGCGCCAGGCTCTGCTCGCACTGGTTCCGGACCGGACCCCGACCCTGCTCGCGGGACTGCGACACGCGGCGTCCCAGGGGATCGCCCTGGTGCACGAGATGGGTGCGCCCCATATCTCGCCCCTGTCCGACTTCGGCGCCATCCGCGAGCTGTCCGAGCAGTATGTGCTGCCCGAGACGGTCGGGTACTGGGGGGCGCAGGACGACATCCCCGGCGCGGTCCAGGCCGGCTGCGTGGGGGTGGCCGGCGACCTGTGCGCCGACGGTGCCCTCGGTTCGCGAACGGCGGCACTGCTCCAGCCCTATGCCGACGCCGACTCCCGTGGCCATCTCTACCTCGAGCCGGTGCAGATGGCCGCGCACATCGTGGATGCGACCCGAGCGGGGCTCCAAGCCGGCTTCCACGTCATCGGTGACGCGGCTGCAGCGGCGGTGGTGGAGGCGTTCCTCGCCGCCGAGCGAGAGGTGGGTGTGCAGGCGCTCCTGCAGTCCCGCCATCGTCTCGAACACGTCGAGATGGTCGATGCCGAGCAGATCGCCACGCTCGGGAGACTCGGCGTCACGGCCAGCGTTCAGCCTATGTTCGATGCCCTGTGGGGGCACCCAGATGGCATGTACGAGCGCCGACTCGGGCGTGAGCGGGCCTACGGGCTCAACCCCTTCGCCTCGATGGCCCGCGCCGGGATGTCGCTTGCCTTCGGCTCCGACAGCCCGGTGACACCGTTCGGCCCATGGGCGGCCGTGCGAGCTGCCATGTCGCATCACAACCCCGACCAGAGACTGACCGCGCGTGCGGCGTTCAACGCCCACACCCGGGGTGGCTGGCGGGCCGCCGGCCTTGATGACGGAGGTGTGATCGCTCCGGGCGCTTCCGCGAGCGTCGCGGTCTGGGAGGTCGAGTCGTCGCTGGAGGTGCAGACGCCGGACGAGCGGATCGCCTCCTGGTCCACCGATGCTCGGGCCGGAGTTCCCCTGCTGCCCACCCTCAACGAGGATTCCCCACTTCCCACGTGCACGACGACCCTCGTGCGCGGAAGGGCCGCCTACGACAGAGACGGAGAGTTGGCATGACCCGGTTGCTGGACCTCGACCGAGCGACCGTCCGGCGAGCGAGAACCCTCGCTCGCCAGGTCGGTCGCCCGATCGTGACCATCGCGAAAGCCCACACGACCGTCTCGGTCGAACGAGCCACCCTCAGGCTGGCCGGACTGTCCGGCGCCGACCCCGAGGGCGTCCCCTGGGTCAACCTGCTCGTCGACGCCGTCGCTGCTGACTGTGGGCTCGAGCACGGAGTGTCGTTGCCGGTCTTCGACGCCCTGCGCCGGGAAGGGATCGACGACCTGCAGGAGCTCGCCCGTCGCGCCGCGACCGGCGCGGTGCACTTCGCAGTGCCCACCGGCAAGGACGCAACGCGCGCCGAGAGCGCGGCTCGCAAGGCTGCGGGCCGGGGCATCAAGCTGATCGACCGCCGCCGATCCGAGCGGGACCGCTTGGTGCGCAAGTGGGGGGATCCTCCGTCGACGCCGTGGATCTACCTGATCGTCGCCACCGGGGACATCTACGAGGACATCCCTCAGGCACAGGCGGCCGCACGAGCCGGCGCGGACATCATCGCGGTGATCCGGTCCACCGGGCAGTCCCTGCTCGACTACGTCCCCGAGGGCGCCACCCGCGAGGGCTTCGCTGGCACCTATGCCACTCAGGAGAACTTCCGGCTGATGCGGGCCGCGTTGGACGAGGTGAGCGCCGAGGTCGGGCGCTACATCCGGCTCACCAACTACGCCTCCGGGCTGTGCATGCCCGAGATGGCCGCGATGGCCGGGCTCGAGCGGCTCGACATGATGCTCAACGACTCGATGTACGGGATCCTCTTCCGCGACATCAACCCGATCCGTACCTTCGTCGACCAGCGATTCAGCCGCCAGGTCCACGCTCGCGCCGGGATCATCATCAACACGGGTGAGGACAACTATCTGACCACGGCGGACGCGGTGGAAGCCGCCCACACCGTGACGGTGTCTCAGCTCCTCAACGAGTATTTCGCCCGTGAGGCCGGCTTGGAGACCTGGCAACTCGGGCTCGGACACGCCTTCGAGATCGATCCGGCGATACCGGACAGCTTCCGGCTGGAGCTGGCCCACGCGCTGCTGGCGCGCGAGCTGTTCCCGGGGGCGCCCCTCAAGTGGATGCCGCCCACCCGCCACATGACCGGTGACATCTTCCGCGGCTACCTCCTCGACGCCTTCTTCAACCTGGTGGGGGAGCTCACTGACCAGGGGATCCTTCTCGTCGGGATGATGACCGAGGCGGTGGTGACCCCGTGGATCAGCGATCGTGACTTGGCCCTGCAGAACGTGCGATACGTCCGCAACGCAGTCGGCGGCCTGGCTGAGGACTTCCACCCCGCGCCCAACGGCCTGATCCGGCGTCGCGCCGGCCAGGTGCTCGACGAGGCCGTAGGTCTGCTCGAGGGGATCCATGACCGAGGCAGGACGGGTCTGCTCGACGCCATCGCCGACGGGACCTTCGGTGAGATGCGTCGGCCGCAGACCGCGGGGAAGGGGCTTGAGGGCGTGGTGAAGAAGGCGCCGGGCTATGTCAACCCGGCCAGCGAGATTCTGGAGGCGAGCTCATGAGTGTCGTCAGGCCGTACGGCGACACCACCGGTGACGGCATGGTGCAGGTTTCCTTCACCCTCCCGTTGCCCCATGACAAGCTGGCCGAGGGCGCCGCGATCCAGCTGGCGAAGAAGATGGGCATCGAGCCGGCCATGGTGGTGCATGCCAAGGCGATGGGCCCCGACTTCACGTTCTTCGTGGTCTACGGAAGCGTGCATCACCTCGTTGACACCTCTCAGGTCGCTGTCTTGGAGCGTGACCACCCACTGCTCACGCCCAAGGAGGTCAACCAGGCGATCAAGCAGGCGTTGCGCCGCCGCCTGGTCGTTGTGGGCGCCTGCATCGGCAGCGACGCCCACACCGTCGGTATTGACGCCATCCTCAACATCAAGGGATTCGCGGGGGAGAAGGGCCTGGAGTACTACCAGGAGATCAAGGTCGTCAATCTGGGCGCCCAGGTCACCGTGCCGCACCTGGTGGAGGTTGCCCTCGCCCAGAAGGCCGATGCGGTCCTGGTCTCCCAGGTTGTGACGCAGCGCGACGCCCACCTGATCAACACCCGTGAGATGACTGCTGCCTTCCGCGAGGCCTACCCGGCGGACAAGCTACCGGTGATCGTCGTCGGCGGGCCGCGGTTCGACGAGTCGATGGCAGCCGAGCTCGGCGTTGACCGGCTCTTCGCGCGCGGTACCACTCCCGGCGAGGTGGCCTCGTATCTGGTGGCCGCGGTGACATCCAAGAAGACAGGACGGACCAAGGCATGAACGAGCAACTGACCCCCGGGACCCGTGTGGTGCACCGTCGCTACGTGGCGTACGGCGAGGCGCACTACAAGGGCAACCTCGTCGATGGCGCCTACTCACTGGCACTTTTCGGCGACGTCGCGACCGAGATGTGCATGCTCACCGACGGTGACGAGGGCCTGTTCGCGTCCTACTCCGATGTGCAGTTCAAGATGCCGGTGAGGGGCGGTGATCTCCTCGAGGTGGTAGCCGAACTGGTCGAAGTGGGCCGTCGGTCACGCACGTTGAGCTTCACGGCGACGGTCGTCGGACGGAGTCTCGAGGGTGGCTCCGACTCGTCGGCCACGATCCTCAGCGAGCCGATCGTGGCGACGACGGCACGCGGTGTGGTCGTCGTTCCCTGACCAACGGCGTGTCGTGCGACGACACGCCGAGGCCTTGGAAAATAGTCTGAAGTCGGGACGTTTGGCCAGGACGCCGATGACCTGCAAAGACGCGTAAAGGCGCAGGTCAGAGCCGGGTTGACACCCGTCCGGCGGGCTCGGAAGGGTACTCATGTCCCACCGGAGTCCAGGGGCCGAAACCTCGGGGCTCGTTGGTGGCCACCAGGCCCGGCCGGGGACCAGGTATCGGGCGCTGGTGGTGCATCTCGGTGGAAGCCGTGCCGTCGCGGGAAATGACACGAGACGAGCCCGTGCCCAGTAGACAACGGTTTCGCCGTACACAGCCGGTGTACGGGGAGTCGGTCCGAAGGGTGCGGGCTCGTTTCGCGTTCCCGGTAGATTAGGAGCAGCAGGACCAGGCTGTCGCCCGGGTCCGGGAGGCGTTCATGCACCGCCTCGGGAGTCAGGAGGAGCTTTGGTCAAGCGTGCCGCTGTCGTGGCCCTAGCCGGCGTCGCCGTCGCCCTGGGGTTCGAGCCATTTGCTTGGTTCTGGCTCATTTTCCCCGGTCTGATCGTCCTGGCCTGGGCTGTGCACACAGTCACCCTGCGCCAGTCGGTTCTTCTCGGGTTCATCTTCGGGATGGGCTTCATGCTGACCCTCCTGCCGTGGATCCAACGGATCGGGTTCGACGCGTGGATCGGCCTCTCGGCGCTCGAGGCGTTGTTCTACGCCGCCGTCGGCCTCGGGCTGCGGCTGGTGGCGCCGTTCGCCTGGTGGCCGTTGGGCAGCGCGGCGGTCTGGGTGCTCGGGGAAGAGCTGCGCAGCGTCATCCCGTTCGGCGGATTCCCGTGGGGACGGCTTGCGTTCGCCTCGATCGACACGCCCTTCGAGCACTTGATGTCGTGGGGGAGTACCGGGGTGACATCGGCCGCAATCGCGGTCCTCGGGTTCGCCCTCGCGGGCTTCTTCGCGCGCTCGAAGACCGTTCGGTGGGAGAGCCTGGCACAGACGGTCGGCGTGATCGCCGTGGTCATGCTTGCCGACCTCTTCCCGTGGCAGCCGGCAGCGTCCTCGAACGCGCCGGTCCAGATCGCGGCCGTCCAGGGCAACGTCCCCGGGAACGGCGCCGAAACAGTGGCCCAGGAGAAGTACGTCCTCGACAACCACGCCTACGCGACCATCGATCTGGCCCGGCAGGTCAAGGCCGGTCAGGCGACGCAGCCGGATCTGGTCCTGTGGCCCGAGAGCTCGACCGACATCGACCCGTTCCAGAGCCCGGCCGCCTACGCCGAGATCCAGAAGGCTGTGGACACCATCGGGGCGCCCGTCCTGGTCGGTGCCATGGTCAACGGCCCAACGCCCAACACCGACCTCAACGAGGGCATCCTGTGGCTGCCAGGGACCGGTCCCTCACAGACCTACGCAAAGCGTCACCCGGTGCCGTTCGGGGAGTACATCCCGTTGCGCACGTACCTCGCTCCGCTCTTCCACCGGCTCGACCAGATACCGAGAGACATGGTGCCTGGCTCCAAACCAGGGATGATGCCGGTGGCGGGCACCACGCTCGGTGACCTGATCTGCTTCGAGGTTGCCTACGACTCCCTCGTCCAGGACGTGGTGCACGGCGGAGCCCAGTTCCTCGTCGTGCAGACCAACAACGCCACCTACATGGGGACCGGACAGGACCAGCAGCAGTTCGACATCGCGAGGCTTCGGGCGATCGAGACCGGTCGGTATGTCGCAACGGTCGCCACCAACGGCATCTCCGGTCTCATCGCTCCTGATGGCAGCGTCCTGCAGCAGTTGCCTGTACGCACCACCGCCCTCTACCAGGCCTCGATCCCGCAGCTGACCGGCATCAGTCCGGGAGTCCAGCTCGGCGTGTGGCTGCGTGGCTTGTTCGCGGCATTGGGAGTGGGCGCAGTGGTGATCGGCATCATCGCCCGGAGGCGTCATCCGCGTTTGCTCCACGAAACCGTCGTTCCTGAGCCAGACTCGGAGTCCGACGCTGACACCGAGAGCCGGAGGATCCCAGCACAGTGACCGAAGGTACGCAACGAGCGGTGGTCGTCATCCCGACCTACAACGAGATCGACAACCTGGAGCAGATCGTGTCGCGGCTGCGGACGGCCCAGCCCGCGGTCGACATCTTGATCATGGACGACTCCTCCCCGGACGGGACCGGTGAGCTGGCCGATCGCCTCGCGGCCGCGGACTCGCAGATCAGTGTCGTGCACCGCACCGAGAAGGCCGGCCTCGGTGCCGCCTACCTGCACGGCTTCTCCGTTGCTCTCGAGCAGGGCTATGACGTCGTGGGAGAGATGGACGCCGATGGCTCACACCAGCCCGAGCAGTTGCATCTGCTGTTCGAGGGGCTGCAGAGCGCCGACCTGGTGATCGGCTCGAGATGGGTTGCAGGTGGCTCGGTGGTGAACTGGCCGCTCTTCCGGAAGCTCCTGTCCGTCTTCGGCAACCTCTACGCTCGGATCGCCCTGGGGATCCCGGTCCGTGACATCACGGCTGGCTACCGGCTGTTCCGTTCCTCGACGCTGCGCGCAATCGGGTTGGAGGACGTGCGCTCGGTGGGGTACTGCTTCCAGACCGACCTGACACTCCGCACCATCCGGTCCGGTCTCAAGGTCCGTGAGGTGCCGATCGAGTTCATCGAGCGTGAACGAGGCGAGTCCAAGATGTCGACCGACGTCGCTGTCGAGTCGCTGCGCCTGATCACGATCTGGGGCCTCGGAGAGCGGTGGGGCCAGCTGAAACGGTTTGCTGCGGGCCTGCTCAAGCGGAGCTGAGCCACCTCCTTGACCGGTTGGGGACGATAGAGGCATGCCTCAAGGACGAAGCCGTGGACCGTGGGCCCTGTTCGGGCTCGCGATCCTCATCGTGCCCTTCATCGAGATCGTGATCCTGGTCCGCCTCGGTCAGGCGATCGGAGCCGGATGGACCGTCCTCATCCTGGTTGCCGACGCCGTCCTGGGAGCCTGGCTCGTGCGCAAGGAGGGACGACGCGCCTGGGAGGCGCTGGTCAGTGCCTTCAGCACTGGGAGAATGCCGGGCAAGGAGCTCGCGGACGCCGCGCTGATCCTGATCGGCGGGACGCTGCTCATCACGCCGGGGTTCGTCACCGACGCCGTGGGTCTGGTCTGTGTCCTCCCGATGACACGGCCGCTCGCGCGCAGGCTGCTCGGACGCATGGTCTCGCAGCGGGTGCGGCTGGTCGGCACGCCGTTCGGCTCGGCTTTCCCGGGCGGGTACGGCCCCTCGGCTCGCCCCGATGGCGCGGATCCTACGGTGATCCGAGGCGACGTCGTCGAAGACGAGTGACTGAGCCCTGCGAGCCGGCGCTGGCCGGTAGCGGGGAGATGGTCGCCCAGGCGGACTCCTCAGCCCGACTTTTCAGGCTGACTTGGAGCGCTTCTTCGTTCCACGATGCAAGTGGGCCGGGCCGATCTCTCCACCGCGCAACAGCTCGAGGCGCTCCTTGAGGATCTCTTCGAGCTCCTTGATCGATCGACGCTCCAGCAGCATGTCCCAGTGGGTGCGCGTCGGCTTCTCCGGCTTGGGCTCCGGACGCTGTCCATCGCGCCAGATCGCCTCTGCGCCGCAGCGCGGGCACTCCCAGATCGCCGGCACGTCGGCTTCCTGGGCCATGGTGATCGCGAACTCGTGTCCCTGAGCGCAGACATAGAAGACCTGCTGGCGGGCAGCGAACTCGATCCCGCGCTCATCCTCGAAGCTTTGACCTCCGAGCCGGGCCCCACGCAGAGTGCGTTCGGCCATGGTGGTCCTCCCATCGTCGACTTCGGCTGGGCACCCTCACGCTCAGGCGTGAGCAGGCCCCTGCCTTCTCAACGAACCAGTATCCCGAGAGATTCCCGTCCGGGCCAAACCTGCAGGTCGCGGGGGTGTCACACGACCGCAGGGACGACGTTCCCGGCTTCTTCGATGCCGCGGCGCATCTTGACCCGGGTGAGGATGAGGCCGCCCACGATAAAGAAGATGGCCAGGGCCACCAGTGCGGGCCGGAAGGAGTGTGTCATCTGGTGCACCAGCCCGAAGACGAGGGTGCCCAGCCAACTGGTGCCGCGTTCAGCGGCTTGGTAGAGGCTGAAGTACTCGGCTTCCTTGCCGCGTGGGATGAGCTGGCTGTAGAGCGAGCGGGAGAGCGCCTGGGTGCCGCCGAGGATGATCCCGATCGCCACCGCCAGCGCGATGAACGGCAACACCTGCTTGACCGGCAGGAAGTACCCGACGACCACGACACCGACCCAGGCCACCAAGCCGACGAGGATGGTGCGATGGGCGCCGTATCGCGCCGCGGCCCGGCCGAAGAAGAGCGCACCGCCGAAGGCGACGAACTGAACGATAAGGATCGTGGCGATGAGCACCTGCTCGTCGAATCCGAGCTCCTTCTGTCCGTACTGAGAGGCGGCATAGATGACGGTCTGGATGCCGTCGTTGTAGAACAGGTAGGCAAGCAGGAAGGTCAGGGTCACGGGGTAGGCCTTCATGTTGCCGAGCGTCCGGGCTAGCTGCCCGAAGCTTGCGACGACGAGGCCGCCCTGGGACGGGACCGCTCCGGTGGGGCTATGGCCCTTGATCCGCAGATAGGGGATGAAGGTGAATCCGGCCCACCAGACCGCGGCCGACAGCAGCGAGATCCGCACCGCCATCGCCTTGTCGATGCCGAAGGAGTCGTAGAAGGAGACGAAGGCGAGGTTCACGGCCAGCAGGATGCCGCCGCCGAGGTAGCCCCACGCCCAGCCGCGCGAGGACACCCGGTCTCGTTCGTCCGGGGTGGCGATGTCGATGAGGATCGAGTCGTAGACGACCAGCGAGGCGCCGAGCAGGACGTTGGCGGCGAAGAAGAGGAGTGCACCGAGCTGCCAGTCGCTGCCGGCGACGAAGAACATCAGCCCGGCCGCCACCGACCCCGCCCAGGCGTAGCGCGCCATCAGGGCCGGTTTGTGCGAGGAACGGTCGGCGGCTGCACCCACGATCGGCAGGACCAGCGCTGAAAGGATCGTCGACAACGTGACGATGTAGAGGGGGAGGGACCCCGGAGAGATAGGAACCCCCAGGACGTGGAGGTTCACATTGCAGAGGTTGTCGGTGGTACCGACGAAGCCGCAGGCGTCCTGCTCGGCGACGCTCTGCAGATACGGCGAGAAGAGCACCGTTGCAGTCGTGGTGACGTACGCCGAGTTGGCCCAGTCGTACCAGTTCCAGGCCCGCTGCTGCTTGACCCGGTCCCGCGGCGACTCACTCGTCTGGCTCACGCTGCTCCCTCCAGTCCTGGCGCTCCACCAGAACCTGCTTCAGAAGATCGGTGCGATCGGTCATGATCCCGTCGACCCCGATCCCGATCAACGACGCCATCTCGGCCGGGTCGTCGATGGTCCACACGTGCACATGTTTGCCTACCGAGTGCGCCCTGTCGATGAACTCGCGGTCGACGACTCGCGCGCCGCGATGAGTCACCGGCACCTGGAAGACACTGCCTGCTTCCTTGAGCAGACGCAGGGAGCCACCGCCCAGGGGGAGCCACCGATGGGCGACGACCCCCGCCCACCCGACGGCGGTGGCCACGCGGCCTCGGGTGAGGGCGCGGAAGCGCCGAACCCTCCGCTCAGAGAACGAGCCGACACAGAATCGATCGAGCTCGCCTCGCCGGAGGATCAGATCGGCCACCGGGCCGGCGGTGTGGGGTGCCTTCAGGTCCACGTTGAATCGAGCTTCGGGCAGCGCGTCGAGCAGGTCCTCGAAGCGAGGGATGGGCTCGGTCCCGCCGATCAGCACCCCCGCGAGATCGGACCAGGTGCTGTCGGCGATCGCCCCCGACCCATCGGTGACCCGGTCGAGCCGAGCGTCGTGGAATGCGAGCAATACCCCGTCCTGAGTCAGGTGGACGTCGGTCTCCAGATAGCGGAACCCAAGATCGTAGGCATGTCGCATGGCCCGCACGGAGTTCTCCAGACCGATGAGTTCCGGATGCCCCGCTCCGCCCCGATGCGCCATGGCAAGAGCCGAGGCCGGCTCCTCCAGGCGAGCGTCGAGGTAGGGGAATCCGGTGCGGGGGACAGTCACCGGGGCAGTATCTCGCGACGCGCCACTGGGGCGCGGGCGCCCTCAAGCCCGCAGCGCGGTAGTGTCTTGTCATGGACGAGATGACGTGCCCGAAGTGCCAGGGGACGATGGTGGAGCGCCGGTTCGGCGACTTCCCCGTACATCAGTGCGAGGCGTGCTCGGGGATCTTCTTGGAGCGGATCGATCTGGGAGCGCTGACCGAGGCCGAGCTCGACTGGCACCGCAACTCAGGCCCCTCGACGATGCCCCTGCCGAGGATCACCGATGACATGCCGGCGCCGCCGCCGGGCCGTCCGGGCGTCCGTTCGTTCGTCGAGACCCTGTTCGGCTGATCAGGCCTGACCTGCCCCCAGCGGTGCCGGTCAGATGTCGCGGAAGGTCTCGATCGATGCGCCCAGGCCGTTGAGTCTGTCGGCCAGATCCTCATAGCCGCGGTTGATGACGTACACCGATCGCATGACCGAGGTCCCCTTGGCCGCGAGCATCGCCAGCAGCAGCACCACCGCAGGCCTCAGCGCGGGCGGGCAGACCATCTCGGCGGCGCTGAAGTGGGTCGGCCCGGTGACCATGACGCGGTGCGGGTCGAGCAGCTGAACGTTCGCGCCGAGGGTGTTGAGGCTGATCAGGTGGATGGCTCGGTTCTCATAGACCCAGTCGTGGATCAGGGTCTGACCCTCCGCCACCGCCGCGATGACCGCGAAGAACGGCAGATTGTCGATGTTGAGCCCTGGGAACGGCAGCGGATGGATCTTGTCGATCGGCGCATGCAGGACCGATTCCTTCGTGGTGATGTCGACCAGGCGGGTCCGGCCGTTGGCGGCGAGGTACTCCTCGCTCAGCAGATAGCGGAAGCCCATTTCCTCGAGCTTGGCCAGCTCGACCTCGAGGAACTCGATCGGCGCCCGGCGGATGGTGATCTCAGAGCTGGTCACGATGGCGGCCGCGAGAAGTGACATCGCCTCGATCGGGTCCTCGGAGGGGGAGTAGTCGACGTCGACGTCGATCGACTCCACACCGTGCACCGTGATGGTCGTGGTGCCGATGCCATCCACGGCGACACCGAGCTTCTCCAGGTAGAAGCAGAGATCCTGGACCATGTAGTTGGAGCTGGCGTTGCGGATCACCGTGGTCCCAGGATGCAGTGCCGCAGCCATGATGGCGTTCTCGGTGACCGTGTCGCCACGCTCGCTCAGGACGATGGCGCGCACCGGCCCGATACGGGCATCCACCGTGGCGTGGTACTTGCCGTCGGTCGCCTTCACCTCAAGGCCGAAGTGCCGCAGCGCCGCCATATGGGGCTCGACGGTGCGGGTGCCCAGATCGCATCCACCTGCGTAGGGAAGCTCGAAGCGTTCGGCTCGGTGCAGGAGGGGGCCCAGGAACATGATGATCGAGCGGGTCCGTCGCGCGGCATCCTCGTCGATGCGCGACAGGTCCAGCTCCTCGGGCGGCACGATCTCCAGGTCGTTCTGATCGTTCAGCCAGCGACTGCGCACTCCGATGCTGTCGAGCACCTCGAGGATGCGGTTGACCTCCTCGATCCGCGCGACCTTGCGCAACGTCGTACGCCCGTGGTTCAGCAACGACGCGCAGAGCAGGGCGACGCCGGCGTTCTTCGAGGTCTTGACGTCGATGCTTCCCGAAAGCGTGGTGGGGCCGGTCACTCGGAGGTGAACCGGTCCACCTCCGAGGGCGACGATCTCGCTGTCGAGAGCGTCCCCGATCCGGGCCAGCATCTCCAAGCTGAGGTTCTGGTTGCCCCGCTCGATCCGGTTGACCGCGCTCTGCGAGGTATTCAATACCGAGGCGAGCTCGGCTTGGGTCCATCCGCGATGCTTGCGAGCGTCCCGGATCAGTACGCCGATGCGCGCTAGGTAGTCTTCACCCATGGCCGCACGGTATCTCAAATATGAGATATGGCCAAACACATCCGGGTCTGGTTCGGGTGGTGTCGGGGGGATAGCGGGGCCGTCACTAGGATCGCACCATGCGCGTGACGACCCTCCACGGAACCCGTGACATCCAGCTCGAGGAGAGACCCCAGCCGACGATCGAGAAGCCCACTGAGGCGATCGTTCGAGTGGTGCGAGCCTGTATCTGCGGCTCGGACCTGTGGCCATACCGGGGCGAGAACGAGATCACTCCAGGCGACCCGATCGGCCACGAGGTGATCGGCGTGGTGGAAGAGGTCGGGACATCGGTGACCGGCTTCGCGCCGGGGGACTTCGTGGTCGTGCCGTTCGACCACTGCGACAACACATGCGTCCACTGTCGGGCGGGCGTGCAGTCGGCCTGCGTCAACGTCGACATCACGCGGGGTGGCCAGGGGGAGTACATCCTGGTCAACGAGGCGGAGGGATCGCTGGTGAAGGTTCCCGGCGGCCAGCCCGACGACGCCATGCTCCCGCACCTGCTGGCCTTGTCGGACGTGCTGCCGACCGGGTGGCACGCCGCGGTCGCAGCCGGCGTCCGTCCCGGGTCGACCGTCGCCGTCGTCGGCGATGGGGCAGTCGGACTGTGTGGTGTCCTGGCGGCCCAGCAGATGGGGGCGATGCGGATCATCGCCCTGTCACGCCACAAGCCGCGGCAGAAGCTCGCGCTTGCTTTCGGGGCAACCGACATCGTGGAGGTCCGGGGCAAGGAGGCCAAGGAGGCGATCCGGGACATGACCGAGGGCGTCGGCGCGGACTCGGTCCTGGAGTGCGTCGGGACCGACGACGCGATGCGCACCGCTGTGAGCATCGCCCGACCAGGTTCGACGGTCGGCTTCGTCGGCGTGCCGCACGGGGTGAATCTGCCCGTGGGCTCGATGTTCAGCCGCAACGTCGGACTGGCCGGCGGCATGGCGCCGGTTCGCCGCTACCTCCCGGAGCTGATGGAGCTCACCCTCGACGGGATCATCAAGCCGGGCGAGGTCTTCGACCTGTCCTTGCCCCTCGACAAGGTCGCTGAGGGCTACCGGGCCATGGACGAGCGCCAAGCCATCAAGGTCATGCTCACCCCGTAGGAAGATTTTCACGTTAACCTGAAAAACTGGCCGTGGGCACGAGGAACTCCTCGTGCCCACGGCCAGTTTCTCGTGCCGACTGGGTGGGGGAGAGGCCGCGTTCAGGGTCGGACCAGGATCTCCCCGTGGAGCACGGAGAACCACCCATCCGGGCTCGCGGCCCACTCGTGCCACGCCGAGGCGATCTCCGCAAGGTGGTCACGGTCGGCGAGGCGAAGCGCCAGGAGCTGCTCGCCAAGCGACGACCTGGTGACACGCTCTGCCCAGAGTCCAGCCCACCAGGAACGATCCTCAGGCACCGCGAAGCACCAGGTGCTCGACGACGCGGTGACGTCCTCGAAGCCGGCGGCATGGGCCCACCCGAGCAGACGGCGGCCTGCGTCTGGTTCTCCACCGTTGGCACGTGCCACCGAACGGTAGAGAGACTGCCAGCGGTCCAGTCCCGGCGAGGAGGGATACCAGGTCATCGCGTCGTAGTCACTGTCACGGGCGGCGACCAGCCCACCGGGCTTGCAGACCCGACCCATCTCACGAAGCGCTCCCACCGGGTCGCTCACGTGCTGGAGCACCTGGTGGGCGTGGACCACGTCGAAGCTGTCGTCGGCAAAGGACAGCGCGTGTACGTCGCCCACGACGAAGTCGAGGTTGGTGACGCTGCGAGCCCCGGCCTCGGCACGCGTCAAGGCGATCGTGTCGTCGGAGACCTCTAGGGCAGTCACCGAGCCTGGGGCCACCAGGAGAGCGAGATCGCAGGTGATGGTCCCCGGGCCCGAGCCGATATCCAGGATGGACATCCCCGGCCGTAGGTGCGGCAGCAGGTAGGCGGCAGAGTTGTCCGCCGTGCGCCATCGATGGGAGCGCAGCACCGATTCATGGTGCCCGTGGGTGTAGCGCCCCGATGGGCTCTTGTCGGTCACGAGTGCTCACCTCCAAGAAGAGAGCCGGCCAAGCGCCACCGCAGCGACAGCCAGGATGAGCGTGCTGGCTCTTCCTCCCCGGACATGGGCATCACCCTAATGCCCGACTTCGAGCCGAAATCCATGGCGGCCAGCCCTGATATGCGCGACAGTTCGATCGGGCTGGTTGAAGCATCTGTCCAAGCAGGCCGCGCATGGGGTTGGGCGCCACCAGGGCCAGAGCAAGAGGGGGAAGACCCGCGCGGCGCGGGCGTCGGTGTTGCATCTGGGGGGCATGCTCAAGTTGGTAGATCACTACTCGGGCCTCTTGGGGGCTCTCGGCGTAACCATCCCGAGAGGTCGTGACCCGGCGCGCCGAGGCGGCCGGGTGGGAAGGACTGATGGCGTGAGCGAAGGCGGCGAGGGCGGAGAGGACCGATTCGCCTTCGAGCGCATTTTCCGGCGCGACTGCACCGTCTGCGGGTCGGACCGGCTGTGGTGGGGGACAGTCGCAGACGAGGCGGACCGCCGGACCGCCAACGGCGAGAATCCCGGTCCCTGGCTCGCGGGTCTCGGCCCCGACCTGGGCATCGTCTTCGGCCCCGTGCTGCTCGGGCTCACGGTCTGGAGATGCGAGGACTGCGGAAAGATCGGCGTGTTCGGACCGCTCCAGTTCGAACCGTGAGCGATCAGGCAGAGAGCCCCGAGGGAACCGTCAGCCAGGTTGGAACGTCGTAGCCTTGTCGACACGGTCACGACGCGGGTTGGCCTGGGCGAGGAGGGTCGGTGACGATGGGGTCCCGGTTCTGGGCCCAACGAGGTGCTCTCGCCTTGTTGGTGGTGGCGATCGTCGTCATCCAGTAACCGGCGAGACCAACAAGTACGCCTTCAACGCTGATGTGCGGATGCGGTCACGAGGCCCAGAGGAACATCAGGCCGGACGCAAGCATGAGGACACCAAAACCGGCAGTGATCAGGCGGAGCACTCCTGCACCCTCGGGCCTGACTCGCCAAGCCAGGGCGAGCCCTAGAACGCCGCCCACCAACTCGATGTGAGGCTCGGCCGTTGCAGCCATTGCCGCCTCAGAGAGCACCAGGACGACAACGAGACCGAGGAGCAGTTGACCGAGGCTGCGAATCCAAGTCGTAGAAGTCACGAAACCCCCGTTCCGAAAGCCGACTAGCTCGGCCGCCATCCAGCAGGCCATCATACTTCTGGGCGACCCGGAACTCGAGGACACGTATGCCGAGGCATGGGACGAGTGGGAGGCCTCGGGCGACGCCGCAGCCTGGGAGTCCACAACAGCCGACGGGCTGGTCGATGCTGCGCGGTGAGATCAGGCTGGTTGACCTTGACGCGGTTCGTCCCGGCGAGGCGAACAAGAGGCGGCCCGCGGTGGTGGTCAGCAACGACCGCGCGAACGCCGCCGCGGCTCGGCTCGGCCGCGGCATGGTGACCGTGGTCCCGGTTACCAGCACGACTACACGGGTCTTCGCGTTCCAGGTGCTGCTCCCGGCCGACGAGAGCGGGCTTCGGGTCGACTCCAAAGCGCAGGCTGAGCAGGTTCGGTCGGTGTCCGTAGAACACCTCGGGCAGGTGATCGGCCGGGTGCCGATCCATCTCATGGGACAACTCGACGACGCCCTTCGACTGCATCTCCAGCTCTGAACGGGGCTGGTTCCAGGTCAGTCTGGTTCGCCGATAAGTGACATTATGTCAACTTAAGCTTAGATGAATACCCGGAAGAGCCGTTGGACCCTCCCCTGAGCAGATCGGTCAGCCATCTGCCAGGTGTCGCACAACGTGGGCCGGGCTGCCGACCGCGATCACGTCGGATGGCAGATTGCGCGTGACGACGGCACCGGCGCCGACGACGGTGTTGTCACCAATGGTGATGCCCGGCAGAACGATCGCTCCGCCGCCCAGCCACACGTTGTTACCGATGCTGATCGGCTCGCCGGACTCCCACTTGTCGCGCCGAAGGTCGGGATCGGTGGGATGTGTCGCGGTGAGTAGTTGGACGTTCGGACCGATCTGTACGTCGTCACCGATCCTGATCTCCGCAACGTCGAGAGCCATCAAGCCGAAGTTGGCGAAGGTGCGTGCTCCGATGAAGATCCGGGATCCGTAGTCCACATGGAACGGCGCCCGGATCTCGGTTCCCTCGCCGATCCCGCCGAGCAGCTCTTCGAGGAGCTCTCTTCGTTTGACCGCCCCACTGATCGGTGTGCGGTTGTACTCCTCGCTGAGCGCCTGCCCTCGCTGGAACTCAGCCTGGATCTCGGGGTCGTCGGCCAGGTAGAGCTCCCCTGCGAGCATGCGGTCGCGCATGCTGCGTTCGGAGGGCTCTTCGGCTGCCACTGATCCGGCTCGCTACTCGCCGGCGATGTGTGCGCGGATCGGGGTGCCAACCTCCACGGTGCGCCCTGAGGTGCACAACCTCTCGTGAGAGCGCTGGATAGCGCTGGGGAGCACCTCGCGCGCGGCGTCGCCAGCCTCCCCCTCCGGGAAGGTGATCGAGAAGGAGATGTCGAGATCCACCAGCCGGTTGCCGTGCTCGTCACGGATCTTGTCACCGGTCATGGTGATCGTGTAGCTCTCCGGCTCGGCTCTCTTGCTGGTGATGTAGTCGACGTCGATCCCGGTGCAGGAGGCAATCCCGACGAGGAGCAGCTCGGTGGGCGTGAAGAGCCCCGAGCCGTGCTCCCCCACCTCGATCACCGCTCCGTCAGGGTTGGTCACCCTGAAATGCCCCTTGGCGAGCCGTTCCAGGCTTACCTCCCGGCGGTCGTCGCTCATCGCTGCCTCCCTGGTCGATGTGTCCGTCTCTCGGGGCAACCTCCCCCGCAGTCCGCAGTATTCCGGACCGGCGCGCCCGCCGCCTGCATGGCGAGCCTTACCTTGCTTCGATACCCTAGGGGGTATAAGGTCACCCTACGCCATCGACAAGGAGAGACTGCGGATGTGCCACCCCACCGGATGCAAGGCTTGCGGAAAGACCACCTGGGCGGGCTGCGGAAGCCACGTGAGCCAGGTCATGCGGTCGGTCCCCAAGGACTCCCGCTGCCGCTGCACCCCTGAGGAGCGCGCGGCGGCCAACCGCGGCATCTTCGCCAAGCTCTTTGGTCGCTGACACCCTCCTCGGTCCGCTCCCGGTGAGCTAGACCTCAGATGCCGGTGGCTACTCCTCGAACGCCTCCGGCGGCGGGCAGGAGCAGACCAGGTGACGATCGCCGTAGGCGTTGTCGATGCGTCCCACTGGAGGCCAGTACTTGTCGGCGTCGAAGCCGCGCGGGAAGACCCCGAGCTCGACCGGGTAGGGACGGGACCAGTCCTCGGTGATCAGCCGAGCCGTGTGGGGAGCGTGGCGCAACGGAGAGTCGTCGGCCTTCCACTCCCCCGCTGCCACGCGATCGATCTCCCCGCGGATGGCGATCATCGCGTCGCAGAAGCGGTCCAGCTCTGCCAGATCCTCGCTCTCGGTGGGCTCGACCATGAGGGTTCCCGCCACCGGGAAGCTCATCGTCGGCGCATGGAAGCCGTAGTCGACCAACCGCTTGGCCACATCATCGACCGTGACCCCGGTCTCCTTGGTGATGTCGCGAAGATCCAGGATGCACTCGTGTGCGACGAGGCCGTCCGCCCCGGCGTAGAGCACGGGATAGCTGTCGCGGAGCCGCCGCGCCACGTAGTTCGCGGCAAGCACGGCCGCCGCCGTTGCCTTGGCCAACCCGTCGGCTCCCATCAGCCTGATGTAGGCCCAGGAGATGGGCAGGATGCCCGCTGAGCCGTACGGCGCCGCGCTGACCGGTCCGATCCCTTCGCGCTGCTGTGGGTCGGGGTGCAGTGGGTGACTGGGGAGAAACGGCGCGAGGTGCTCGCGCACACCGATCGGGCCGACCCCCGGTCCTCCCCCGCCGTGGGGGATCGCGAAGGTCTTGTGCAGGTTGAGGTGGGAGACGTCCCCGCCGAACGCACCGGGCTGCGCGTAGCCGACGAGCGCATTCAGGTTCGCCCCATCCACGTAGACCTGTCCGCCGTGCAGGTGGACGATGCGGCACAGATCGGTGATGCCGTCCTCGTACACCCCGTGGGTCGACGGGTAGGTCACCATGATCGCGGCGAGACGGTCCGCGTGGGTCTCACACTTCTCAGTGAGGTCGACCAGATCGACACTGCCGTCGTCGGCGGCTTTCACCACGACGACGCGCATACCGGCCATCACGGCCGACGCCGCGTTGGTTCCGTGGGCCGACGAGGGGATGAGGCAAACATCGCGGTCCTGGTCACCACGGCTGTCGTGGTACGAGCGGATGGCGAGCAGCCCGGCGAGCTCACCCTGAGACCCGGCGTTGGGCTGGATCGAGACCTTGTCGTATCCGGTCAGCTCGGCCAGCCAGGTCTCCAGGTCGGTGATGAGCCGGGCGTAGCCGAACGCGTCCTCGGCCGGAGCGAACGGGTGGAGATTCATCAGCCCCGGATGCCCGACCGCCTCGAGCTCGGTGGCCGCGTTGAGCTTCATGGTGCATGAGCCGAGCGGGATCATGCCGCGGTCGAGGGCGTAGTCGCGAGCCGACAGCCGCCGCAGATAGCGCATCATCGCGGTCTCGGAGTGGTGGAGCGAGAACACTTCATGGGTGAGGAAGGCACTGTCCCGGGTGACCTCGCCGGGCAGATCATCGACGTCCGAGGCGGTGGAGCTGCCCGCCCCGAATGCTTCCAGGACCGCCTCGAGGTGTCCCGTCTGAGTCGCCTCGCCGGCCGACACGCGTACCCGGTCCTCATCCACCGCGAAGAGGTGGACACCGAGCTCGCGGGCGGCGGCCACGATCTCTCGGGCCCTCCCGGTCGCCTCCACGGTGAGAGTGTCGAAGAAGGCCACTCCCCCGACGTCGTAGCCGGCTCCCTTCAGCCGTTCAGCAAGGTAGCGGGCCTTGCCGTGCACCCGGCGAGCGATTTCAGTGAGTCCGTCGGGCCCGTGATAGACGGCGTACATCGAGGCCATCACCGCAAGCAGGACCTGGGCGGTGCAGATGTTGGATGTCGCTTTGTCGCGACGGATGTGCTGCTCACGTGTCTGCAGCGCCAGCCGGTAAGCGGGGTGGCCGTGGGAGTCGAGCGAGACACCGACGAGACGGCCGGGCATGTGGCGTTCCAGCCCCTCTCGGACCGACATGTAGCCCGCGTGCGGCCCGCCGTAGAAGAGCGGGACACCGAACCGCTGCGTGGTGCCCACCACCACGTCGGCTCCGAGGGACCCCGGCGCCTCAAGCAGGGTCAGCGCCAGGAGGTCGGCCGCGACCACAGCCAACGTTCCCCTCTCATGAGCTGCATCGATCACAGGTCGCGGATCGACCACGGCGCCCGAGGCGGCGGGATACTGCAGCAGAACCCCGCTCAGCTCGCCGTCGGGGATCCCCTCATGGAGGTCGGCGACGATCACCGGGATCCCGAGGTGTTGGGCACGGGTCCTGATCACTGCCAGTGTCTGGGGGAAGACGTCAGCGTCGACCACGAACGCCCCGGTCCCCTTGTTCGCGCGACGCACCAGGGTCATCGCCTCGGCGGCCGCCGTGGCCTCATCCAGCAGCGACGCGTTGGCGGTGGGCAGGCCCGTCAGGTCGCCGACCATGGTCTGGAAGTTCAGCAGGGCCTCGAGGCGTCCCTGCGAGATCTCGGGCTGGTACGGCGTGTACGCGGTGTACCAGCTGGGGTCCTCCAGGACGTTACGCCGGATCACCGCGGGCGTGATCGTGCTGTAGTAGCCCATCCCGATCATCGCCTCGTGCGGAGCGTTCTGCGCTGCGAGTCCACGCATCGCTGAGGCCACGTCCTCCTCGGACGCAGCGTCAGGGAGGACCAGTTCGCGATTCATCCGGATGCTCGACGGAACCGCGACCGTCATCAGGTCGTCGAGCGACTCGTGACCAAGCACCGCGAGCATGTGCTTCTGGTCGACGTCTGCCGTTCCGATGTGGCGTCGGGAGAAGGCGCCATCGCCGGCGTTCAGGTCTGATGTTTCAGCGGACACGAGAGGCTCCTCAACAAAGGCTGCCTCCCCCTCTGTCACCGAAAGCTTCAGAGTCGCCTATGGCAAACGGTCCGGGTGCCTGAGAGGTTCCGGGGAGGATTTGCCCCTTCGGCGCTCCGCTAGCGGAGACTCTCCCGTCTGCTGTGAACGGCTCAGCAAGCCTAGCAGCGAATCTGCGCCGGAACGTGAACGAGGGCGGGCCACGCCCGCCCTCCCCACCAAGCCGTCAATACGTCAGCTGATCAGCTTCGCCTGTCGCCGCGCCGCAAGCTCATCGCCGGCGCTCTCCGACGACTCCGGCCCCTCGGCGCGCTCGCTCGGCAACTGCGCCAGCGTGCCCTCGATCTCGCGCCAAACGCCGCCGATGGCAATCCCGAAGACACCCTGGCCGCCTTGCAGGAGGTCGATCACCTCGTCGTTGGAGGTGCACTCGTAGACGGTCGCGCCGTCGCTCATCAGGGTGACCCTGGTCAGGTCATCGGTGCCCCGCTCCCGAAGGTGCTGGACCGCGGTCCGGATCTGCTGCAGCGAGATGCCCGCGTCCAGGAGCCTCTTGATGACTTTGAGCAGAAGAATGTCGCGGAAGGAGTAGAGGCGCTGAGTGCCGGATCCGGACGCTCCGCGAACCGTCGGGTCGACCAGGCCCGTCCGGGCCCAGTAGTCGAGCTGCCGGTAAGTGATCCCCGCGGCGTTGCATGCCGTCGGTCCCCGGTAGCCCACACCTTCTGGAAGCGGTGAGACGTCGTCGTCGAAGAGGAGCCCTTGCTGATCTGCAGCGCTGTGCGCCTGAGCCTCGGCGGCCTTGTCCCGACCAGCCTCGTCGCGCTTGCCCGTCACGGTTGACCTCCGTCATCGGCCTCGAGCCGCTGCAACCCCTGGGGGGAAGGTCGTCGCACCCGGAATGAGTACAACGGTGGAGTTACATCGAGGACACTCGCACTCTAAGGCTCTGGTTGAGGGTGGTCAACGACTCCCCCGCTCGCGGCGTGTCGTCCGAACGGGCAAACCCTCAACCTCAAGTTGAGGGTAAGAGTTACTCTCCCTCGAAGTCCTCAGGCGAAACCGAGTCGAGGAACTCACGGAACTTCTCGACCTCGGACTCCTCCTCCTCGGTCTCACCCGACTCTGCAGCGGTGATGCCGGCCTCCTCCAGGACACTTTCCTCGCACAGGATGGGAGAGCCGGTCCGCAGTGCCAGAGCGATGCCGTCCGAGGGACGGGCGCTCACCTCGGCCCCCGAAGCGAACGCGAGGGTGGCATAGAAGACGCCGTCGCGGATGTCGACGATCCGGACCTCGGCGAGATTGCTCGATGTCGCCGCGAGGATGTCCTTGATCAGATCGTGGGTCAGCGGGCGCGGTGGGACCACGCCCTGTTCGGCGAAGGCAATCGCTGTCGCCTCCCCTGCCCCGATCCAGATGGGCAGATAACGGCCCGCATCCCGCTCCCGAAGCAAGACCAAAGGAGCATTGGACGGCATCTCGACCCGGACTCCGACTACCTCGAGCTCTCGCACACCGTCAGCGTACTCGTACTGCGGCTGCCCGAAACCCGTCAGCGGCGGTGGAGGGCAGCGCGCACCAGGGCGACATGCAGCCGCACGGAAAGTGCCGCAATCTCTGCCTCGAGCTCATCGGCGCGAGCAGTGGCCGAGGCGTCCCGTCCCCCACGCACGGCGGCGAGCACCTGCTCGACGACCCCGATCTCACGGTCGGCAGCCGTCCGGAACGCGCGGAGGTGCCGCGGCTCAAGTCCGAACTGGGCCAGCTCCTTGGCCATCTGGATCACGACCAGGTCGTCGCGTGTGTACGGGATGCGACCCTTGGGCGCCGCCACAAGCCCGAACTCCTCCAGTTGCGCCAGGAAACTCTCCTCGACCTCGGCGGCGGCCAGAATCTCCTTACGACTCAGACGAAGGCTGCTGGTCTCCCCCATGGTGCGGGCGGTGGGGAGCCCGTCGCCCAGCGGAAGGACCGCGGGGACCTGGGGCCCGGTGATCAACGCTGGCGGCTCGAGTCCGCGGTCCATCGCGTCGAGGTGCTCCTTGATCACCTTGAGCGGCAAGTAGTGCTCGCGCTGAACCCTGAGCACGTAGCGGAGTCGCTCCAGGTCCTCCGTGGAGTACTTGCGGTACTGGGAGGGCGTGCGCTCAGGACGGACCAGGCCCTGGTCTTCGTAGAAGCGGATCTTGGAGTGCGTGGTGCCCGGGAACTCCTCGCACAGCGAATCGAGAACCTCACCGATGCTCATCGGCCTCCGGCGGGAACGCTCAGCGGTCACGAGCCGGTCCCGAGGTGGCTGGCGAAGTAGACCAGCCGGTACTTGCCAATCTGAACCTCGTCGCCGCCCTGGAGGGCGACCTCGTCGATCCGGTCGCGGTTCACGTAGGTGCCGTTGAGGCTGCCCACGTCGACGACGGCGAACCCATCGGGGCCGCGCCGGAACTCTGCGTGCCGGCGCGACACGGTCACATCGTCGAGGAAGATGTCGCTGTCGGGGTGACGTCCGGCCGTTACGACGTCGTTGTCGAGCAGGAAGCGACTGCCGGCTCCCGGCCCACGCTGGACGACGAGGAGGGCGCACCCCTCGGGGAGCGCATCCACCGCTGCCGCGTCGGCATCACTGAGCTGTCGCTCGTCGGCCGCCTCTGCGCGGATTGCCGCGATCGCGGCGGTGGTCTCGTTCGCGGCCTCGGCTATCGGCTCCAGCCGGGATCCGCACTGAGAGCAGAATCGTGCGTCGTCTTCGTTGGAATGACCGCACGCGGTACACAGGAGCACGGGCTCACCTCGCCTCGGATGGAACTCTCAACCGTGAGTGGAGGTTGATTCTCCGAACCTACCAGGAGGATGCGGTTCGCAGGAGCGAGAACCGGCACGGTATCTCCGATCCTCGCGACACTGCGCCGCCGCCCTCGCCAGGGCTCACTCGGAGATGGCCTCTTGGTACTCCGCGGCGGAAAGCAGTCCTTCGAGCTGTGCCGAAGAGTCGATCTCAACCTCGAACAGCCAGCCTGAGCCGTACGGGTCATCGTTGACCGCCTCGGGGCCGTCGACGAGCGCATCGTTGCGCGCGGTGACCGTGCCCGTGACCGGGCAGTACACGTCGCTGACGGACTTGGTGGACTCGAGCTCGCCGACGGACTCACCAGCCGTCACCGATGTGCCGACATCGGGCAACGAGACGTAGACGATGTCGCCGAGTGCGTCCTGGGCATAGTCGGTGACACCCACGCGGACTGGACCGGTGCCTCGCACCCATTCATGCTCTGCGGTGTACACAAGATCGTCGGGGATCACGGGCTTCCTCTCGTATCAGTCCAACCTCAGCGCGAGACTACTCCGGAGGGGCGGGACTCGCGTACAGCGCTGGGGTCACCGACACCACGGCCGCGATGTCGACCGAGTCCGAGGTCCGGACCCCCAGCCTCGCGCCGGCAGCGCGCACCTCGAAGGCGAAGCCTCCCTGGAACGCCACCGCCGACTTCAGCGTCTCTGGATCTCCAATGACGCTGACGACATAAGGCGTAGACAACTGCGTGCCGCCCACCATCAGGTGACCCTGCGAGTCCTGAGCGAAGGCGGTGGATGCCACCACGCGGGTGCCATTGATGGCGATCGCCTCTGCGCCCGCATCGCGGAGCTCTGACACCCCGTTGACCAGGGACTCGACGCTGACCACGGACCCGGAGTCGCGAATGGTGATCCGGACACCCGGCCCGGTCACCGGGATGGTGCCGGCAACGATCGAGAGCGTGGTCTCCTGCTCCTTGGCAAGATTCAGCGCGGTCTCCTTGGCGTTCGAGTCCGACTTGAGAGAGTCACGCGTCTGTGTCAACCGGTTGATCTCTCGTTGGATCCGGCTGGTCGATGACGACAGCGAATTGAGTAGCGAGACCAGATCGCTTTGTCGAGCCCCTGCGTAGGTGCCGGAGCTCCCGTGCGTTCGCACCTGCGTCACCCCCGCGAAGCCCAGCGCCAGGAGGAGCAGTCCGGCGATGAGCTGGCCCTTGCGGGGGCGCATCAGCGCTTGCATCAACCGCTGGCGGCCGGTGCTGGGCTTCTGGACCATGGGAGTATCCACGCCGGGGTCCACGGGAGTGTCCACGCCGGGGCCTGATTCGGCACCTGGCTCGGGCGCGTCGCTATCGGAGCTCATGCGCCGAAGACGCGACGGCGGATGGCGGCCACGTTGGAGAAGATGCGGATCCCGAGCACGACGATGACGCCGGTCGCCAACTGCCCGCCCACCCCGAGCTGGTCGCCCAGGTAGACGATCAAAGCCGCGATGAGCACGTTGCTCAGGAACGAGATGACGAAGATTCGGTTGTCGAAGATCCCCTCCAGGTAGGCCCGGAGCGCACCGAAGACCGCATCGAGCGCCGCCACGACGGCGATCGGAAGGTACGGCTGCAGTGGAGCGGGCACATGGGGCTGGAAGATCAGCCCGAGGATGATCCCGAGGACAAGGCCCCCAGCGGCAATCACTGAGCCACCTCCAGCGGGTGTGCGTAGCGGAGCGTCGGAACCGATACTGCGGGCAGGGTCAAGGATTGGGCCGAGGCTATCTCGAAACGCAAGCCGTAGACCTTCTGAAGTGAGAGCCAGGTGGTACCACCCCGGCTCTTGATGAAGCGAGACGCGAGCGTGTTCGGATCCCCGATCGCGGTAACCACGTAAGGCCGAGACAGGGAGCGGAAGTTCACCGTGATCGCGTCACCGGCGGCGCGAATGGCGGACAGGGGCGTGATCCGCTGATTGTTGATGGCGACTGCTTCGGCTCCAGCGGTCCAGAGGCCATTGACCAGGCTCTGCAGGTCCACGTCGAGAACCCTGCCGCCCGTGAACGCCGCGTCCACCGAGTCGTCGACCGTGATCCGCACACCGGGGCCGGTCACCACGGAGGTCCCCGCCGGAATCCCGAGCAGGCTCAGCTGCAGGTCGGCTGCCCGACCCGCTTGGGTGCTCGTGAGCCCCTGGCTGGTGAGCGTGGCGACGGTGTGCTGGAGCCTCGCAGCCCTGGCTGTGAGGCTGGACAGGCGGGACTTCTGAGCGTTGATCTGGGAGATCAGAGACTGCCGATCCGAAGCCTGCAAGGGTGCGTCGGCCCTGGTCTGAAGCCCGGCAGTGGTCAACAAGATGGCGAACACGACGAGGACGATCGTGGCAAGCGCTTTCGAAACCGAAGTCGAGCGGTGTGACCACGGCTGGCCGGCGGCCTCCCGGTACCCCTCATCGAACGCCGTCACCTGAATACGTTCCAGCAGACCCAGCGTCTGCACTCCACGGGGCCCCGTTGCCGCCGGGTCAGTACTCGTGGGCATCGACGACTCCGCCGTCATGGAGCCGGACCAAGGCCCGTACCTGCCAGGCGTAGACCACTCCCACCCACCAGTACACAGCCGCGCCCCAGATCGCGAATGCCCACCCGAAGACCTCAGCGATCCTCCCTGGCAGCGACGAGACATCGGCCAGGAGAAGCAAGGGGAACGCATAGAGCAGGGCCGCGGTCGCAGCCTTGCCCAAGAAGTGAACCGGGAGGGCCGCATAGCCCCGTTTGCGCAAGGACGGGACCAGTCCCCAGAGCAAGACATCGCGCATCGGCACGAGCACTGCGAACCAGATGGGAATGATGTCGCGGACCGCGAGGCCCGCCACCGTGGACAGGATGTAGAGCCGGTCAGCGATCGGGTCGAGCAGTTGACCGAGCTTGGAGGTTTGATTCAGCCGACGGGCCAGATACCCGTCCAGATAGTCCGACACACCGGAGGCCACCAGCACGATCAGAGCCCACGTGTCGGCATGGCGAACCAGAATCAGCCAGAGGAAGAGCGGGACACCCAGCAACCTGACGAGGCTGATCGCGTTGGGCAAGGTCACCCACGAGTTACGCGACACCGGCTTGTCGACCGACACCAGGCTCCTCCTGCTCACAGTCAGGTAAGCCTATCCCGTACCCCACCCAGTGCCCGCGACTCGCCCGAGGCCCGATGCGGTTGGGGTGCCATGTCGGGAAGATGGCGGCAGCCGCAGCGCTGGGCGCTGCGGCTGCCGCTACCGACGGCCCGTGGGGGGGTGGATGGCCGATCGGCTACCGCCTGCGTCGGGGGGTACGACGAGTCAGGCGGACGTCGGTAGATCAAGGTCTCAGGTCCGGTGTCTGTCCCCCTTGGACGTCGCGATACCTCGTGATCGGCGGTCGGTTGGAGGACCTGACCGGTTGTGCTCTGCCGGCTGCGACTCGCTCGGTCCCCTGGCTCCCTACCCCTCGGCCAGTGCAGGAAACCTGAAGATAATGCAAACGCAATTCTCAGGAAAGTCCAACACTCCGCTCATAACCGTTGTAGTTTCCTCGAATCTGCGCCTGCGGCCGGCAAAGAGAAGACTTGAGGAAGCCTTGTGCCTTCTCAGGAAACCCCTAGTATGCGTTCACGTTGGCTTCCGTCCTGCCGATGAGCACTCACGGCCTCGGCCGGTCAGAAGGGATGATTGGGATGCACCGGGACATCCACCGGGACATGCACCGGGACATGTGGCCGGTTGACTCCGCAGTCGAGCGCGCTGCCCTGTACGCGTCCGCCCAGGCAGTCCGCCCCGGCGAGGATCTGGTGGCCCGGGCAGCCCGAATCGCTGGAGCGCTGGGCCTGGCCGCCGCCGGGCTCGCACTCGTCGCCGTGATCGACTTGGCTTTCGGCCACGATGCGATCGCTCGGGTCATCCCCGGGACGACGCCCCTCCAGCCGTGGACGGCGATCGACGTTCTGGCCGTGGGGCTGCTGCTGGGCACTCTCGAGGTCAGGAGGGGCCGATGGTTCGGGGTGCTGTGGTACCTGTTGCCGACCGCCCTGGCCGGGTTCTCGCTAGTGATGATCGGCGAGTTGATTGTCGGCGCGAGCTTCGGGATCGACGTCCCTTGGCCGTTCAACGGGTCGGCTCTCGCCCCGGAGTTCGGGAAGCCGTCCTTGGGATTCCTCGTCGGGGTGGTCGCCCTCTCGGTCGCGGCTATCTGCACCCGGCGCGGGCTTGTCGCCACGGCTCAGTCCATCGCGCTGGCCACCGGGGCACTCGCCCTCTTCTCCATCAACTCTTACGCCTTGGGCGCCCAGGATCTTTTCAACATCGGCCTCTACCAGAACATGCCGTTCGCCAGCGCGGCCCTCCTCGTCCTTCTCTCCATCTCGCTGTGCAGCTTGAAACTCGGCGCGGGGCCATTGAGGGTCCTGGCCTCACCCGGAGAGGCTGGAGCGCTGGTCCGTAGGGTCCTCCCCTCGTCCACCGCCGGGCTTCTCATCCTCGCCACCGCAGCCAACCAGATCATCGGGCGCACAGGTGCCGACTACACCGCGGTGTTCGCGGTTGCGCTCAGCGCGGCAATGCTGCTGGTCAACGGTCTGGTCGCCTGGCAGGCAGTGGCACTCCACCGAGTCGACGTTCAACGCACGGGCGCTGAACAGGCCCTGGAGGCCGTCCGGGAGCTGATGAGCCACCGCGACGAACTGACCCGGCAACTCGACGAGAGCTCACGTGTGCTCCGCCAGGTCATTGACACCAGCCCTGACGCGTTCGTCAGCATGGACGAGGCCGGCCGCGTCACGGCATGGAACCCGGCTGCCGAGGCGATCTTCGGCTGGACCCGCGACGAGGTCCTCGGAAAGCCACTGCACGCCCTGATCGTTCCGGAGTTCGAGCACTGGGTGAAGGCCGGGGACTTCCCTGACCGCGTGGGCAACATCGAGGCGTTCCGGGCCCGCTCCAAGGACGTGGACTCCGTGCGCAAGGACGGCACCCGCATTCGGGTGGACCTGACCCTGTGGCCGGCGACCGAGGAGCCCTCGCGGGCCTACTACGCATTCGCGCGCGACGTCACCGTCAAGCGGGAGGCTGAGGAACGGCTGCTCGAGGCGAACTCCGACCTCCGCGAGTTCGCAGCGATCGCAGCGCACGACCTGCGCAATCCGCTCGTCGCCGTGCGGTTGGCTGCCGAGATGCTGGCCGAGACGACCCGGGACGGGGTGATCGACGAGCAGGGACGCGAGTGGATCGGTCGGATCCAGGCAGCGACCCTGCGTGGTCAGGATCTGATCTCGGACCTGTTGGAGTACTCCAGCCTGTCGAGCGGTCCGCGCGAGACTACGCGAGTCGACCTGACCCGTCTTGTGGAGGAGGTCGCCGATCAGGTCGCGGTCAGCACCGATCGATCGTTCGCGGTCGATCTCGATCCGCTCCCGATCATCGAGGGCGACCTTCCGCGGCTTCGCCAGCTCTTTGCGAATCTTCTGGGCAACGCCGTGAAGTACGTTCCCCACGATCGTTCCGCCGTAGTTGGTGTGTCCGCCCGAACCGGACGCCGCATGGTCCGGATCATCGTGACCGACAACGGCGACGGAATTCCCGACGCGGACAAGGCGACGGTCTTCGGAGCCTTCCAGCGGGGAAGTGCCAACCGCGATACTCCAGGCACCGGGATCGGCCTGGCGATCTGTCGCAAGGTCGCCGAGCGACACGGCGGAACAATCCGGATCGAGGACAACGACGGCGACGGCCACGGGGCCACCTTCGTCATCGAGCTGCCGCGCTGGCCCGGAGCTATGACCATCGGCCTTGGTGGCGATGTGCCCGCTTCGCTAGCGTCGGGGTATGGAGTCTGACCTACAGATCGCACGGAACGCGTCCCTCAAGCCCATCGCTGTCGTCGCCGAGGAGATGGGTCTGACCCCGGACCTGGTCGAGCCGTACGGCCGACACGTGATGAAGGTCGACCTGGCGGCCATCGAGCAGCTGGCTCATCGACCCCGTGCGAAGTACGTAGTGGTGAGTGCGATTACGCCGACACCACTCGGCGAAGGCAAGACCACAACGGTGGTCGGCCTGGGACAGGCCTTCTCGCACCTCGGCAGACGCGCCACGATCACGTTGCGACAGCCCTCGATGGGGCCGACGTTCGGCATCAAGGGAGGCGCCGCCGGCGGCGGCTACAGCCAGGTCGTCCCCATGGAGGTGTTCAACCTCCATCTCACCGGCGACTTCCATGCCGTGACCGCGGCGCACAATCTCCTGGCGGCGATGGTCGACGCGCACATCTTCCACGGCAACGAGCTGGATCTGGATACCCGCGATGTCTCCTGGCGGCGCGCGCTCGACGTGAACGACCGATCCCTACGCAGCATCGTCACCGGTCTGGGCACCCGGCTGGACGGGATCCCTGGGCAATCCGGGTTCGACATCACCGCCGCCTCCGAAGTCATGGCCGTCCTTTCGCTCACCAGGTCGCTGAGCGACCTCAGGGAGCGCCTTGGCCGCATGGTGGTCGGATACGACCGCAGCGGGAAGCCCGTCACCGCCGAGCAGATTCAGGCGGCAGGCGCCATGGCGGTCATGATGAAGGAAGCCATCAAGCCGAACCTCATGCAGACCCTGGAGAACACTCCGGCTCTCGTCCATGCGGGGCCCTTCGGAAACATCGCCACAGGAGTCTCGTCGGTGGTGGCCGACCTGATCGCCTTGCGCACCAGCGAATTCGTGATCACTGAGGCGGGATTCGGCGCGGACATGGGTGCCGAGAGGTTCTTCAACCTCAAGTGCCGAGTCTCGGGAGAGTCCCCGGACGCCGCAGTGCTCGTGGCGACCGTACGGGGCCTCAAGGCTCATTCCGGGCAGCACCACATCGTGCCTGGCAAGCCACTTCCCCCGGAGCTGTTCGCCGAGAACCCCGACGAGGTGCGCAGCGGTGCCGCGAATCTCGCCAAGCAGATCGAGAACATCCGCATCCACGGTGTGTCACCGGTGGTGGCGATCAACGCCTTCCCGACCGACAAGGAGTCCGAGCTGGAGGCCATCCGAGAGATCGCCCGTGAGGCCGGAGTTCGGGTGGCGGTGAGCACCCATGTCGCCGACGGAGGAGCGGGTGGGACCGATCTCGCCCGTGAGGTGGCCGCGGCCGCCGACGAGCCGACCGAGTTCCGCTTGCTCTACCCCAGCGAAGCCCCGTTGCGGGAGAAGATCGAGATTATCGCCACCCGGGTGTACGGCGCCGACGGCGTGGACTACTCCCCGGCTGCCGAGAAGGCCCTCGACCGGTTCGAAGCCTCCGGGTTCGGCGACCTCCCGATCTGCCTTGCCAAGACGCACCTGTCGTTGTCCTCGGACCCCAAGCTGCCCGGAGCGCCGACCGGCTGGCGCCTGCCGGTCCGTGAGGTGCGCGCGTCTGTGGGAGCCGGGTTCATCTATCCGATCGCGGGAGCTATGCAGACAATGCCCGGGCTCGGCAAGTATCCAGCAGCGCAGCGGATCGATCTCGACCAGGACGGCGAGATCGTCGGCCTGTCGTAGCTCGGGTCACTGGGTCTGGCTTGTGCGAAGTGCCCGCAGGGTCCGCGCGTAGTCGACCCAGCCGATGACCCCGTCGCCCTTCTCGTCGAGCACCGGGATCGCCGCCGTACCCGTCAGGTCGAGCGCCTCGATGACCTGGCCGAGCTTGGCGTCGGCCTTGACTGTCGCGGCGCTCTCGAGGACCAGCGATGCGGGCGACTGGTCGTGCCGGCCGTCGGCGAGGGCTTCCGCGACGACCCGAGCGGTCACGATTCCGACGTAGTGACCGTCCTCGTTGGTGACCGGGAGCACTCCGTTGCGGGAGCTGGCGAGGAGCACCGCGATGTCGCTCAGCGCCATGGACTCCTTGATCGATGTCGGGACCGGCAGCATCACCTCCCGAGCCGAGATCGTCTGCGCGAGCAGTTCCACGCCGCTCTGATCCTCCCCGAGGATCACTCCGCGGCGGCGCAGCTTCGCGGTGTAGATGGTGCTAGGGCTGAGATAGCGGCTGATCATCGTTGCGAGCACGATCGCGGTCATCAGGGGCAGGATGATGGTGTACTCGCCCGTCAGCTCGAACATGATGATCACCGCGGTGATCGGGGCCCGGGCCGCGCCAGCGAACACCGCGCCCATGCCGACCAGTGCGTAAGCGCCCGGAGAACCAGCGATGCTCGGCGAGATGTCGGCGGCGATGATTCCGAAGGCGGAACCGACCATCGCCCCCATGAAGAGGCTCGGTGCGAAGACGCCGCCGGAGCCGCCGATGGCGATGGACAGGCTCGTCGCGACGATCTTGCCGATGACCAGGACGGCGAGGAACCACAGGGCGTACTTGCCCGCGACCCCGTTGGCCAGAATCGGATAGCCCACGCCGTACATCTGGGGCAGCGCCACCAGGAGCAGTCCGAGCAGCAGGCCACCCACCGCGGGGCGCGCCCATTCGGGCCATTTCCAGATGGCGTCGGCGGCGTCCTCGAACCAGTACAGCACCTTGGTGAAGAGCACGCCGATCGCGCCGGCCATGATCCCGAGCAGCGCGAAGAAGAAGTACTCACGCCAGTCCGTGACGTAGAAGTGCGGCAGCTGCAAGAAGGGCGAGTCCCCCAGGATCGCCCGGCCGATCACGCTGGAGGTGACCGAGGCGAGCACGACCATGCCGAAGGCCTCGGCGGTGAAGTCCGCGAGGATCAGCTCCATCGCGAAGAAGACTCCCGCCAGTGGCGCGTTGAACGTGGCCGCGATCCCGCCCGCCGCCCCGCAGGCGACCAGCACCCGGCGCCGTGGCTCGGTGACCCGGAGGAAGCCGCCGAACGTCGAGCCCAGGGCGGAGCCGATCTGCACGATCGGTCCCTCACGGCCGACCGAGCCGCCACCGCCGATGGTCAGGCCCGAGGCGAGCGCCTTCACCACCGCGACCTGGGGAGCGATCCGTCCGCCCCGCTTCTGCACGGCGTACATCACCTCGGGGACACCGTGTCCGCGAGCCTCACGTGCGAAGAAGTGGACCATCGGGCCGTAGACGAGACCCGCGACTACCGGCGTGAACAGCACGAACCAGCCGCCCAGGAACGTCAAGCCCGGATGCGGCGCGCCGGTGTGCTCGGTGTAGTCGGCGTACCCGGTGAGAACTGTGGTCACGACGGCGATGAGCCAGCGGAAGAAGACCGCGAAGCCCGCGGCGCCCGCCCCGACGAGAAGCGAGAGGACCAGAAGACCCGATGACGACGTACGCAGAGCGTTGGCCCAGCGTCGGAAACGATTCGGCAGGGCCAGGGCGAGCGTGGTCAACGGCAGGTCTCTTCAGTGGGTCGGGAGATTGTGGCCCCCACCTTATCGGCCAAGACGTCGCGCACTCGGGCGGCATCGCCGGGAGCGAATTCAACGCCCGTTGACTTAGAGGCTCGCCGAGTACTAGCGTCGCCCCATGCGAGCCATGATTCTCAAGGAATTCCGCGAGCTCCGCCGCGACCACCGAACGCTGGCGATGATCGTGGTCATGCCCCTGTTGCTGCTCGTGATCTTCGGCTACGCGGCCAACTTCCACGTGGACAAGCTGAAGATCGCGTTGATCGGCACCAACGCCGACTCCATCGCCAGCGCGCTCCCGTCCCTCTTCAACGCCACCGAGGTGAGGACCACCGGGACCCGAGCCGACGCCGAGCTCCTGCTCCGTGAGGACAAGGTGGACCTCGCTGTCCTCACCGACCAGCAGCCTCTGCTTGCCCTCGTCGACGGCTCGAACCTTTTCGCTGCCCAGTCGTCGGTCTCGGCTCTCAACCGCATGGGCGACAAGGTTCAGACCGAGGTCCTCTTCAACCCCGATCTGAAGACCTCCTGGGTGATGGTCCCAGCAATCATCGGTCTCATCTTGACCTTCATCGGCACCATCGTGACCAGCATCGGCCTGGTGCGAGAGCGCGAGACAGGGACCCTCGAGCAGCTCGCCGTGATGCCGATACGCCCCAGCACGGTGATCCTGGGCAAGATCACGCCCTACTTCGTCCTGGCCTCGTTCGACATGGCTGTCATTACGGCCTTGGGGATCCTGCTCTTCAGCGTCCCCTTCGAGGGGAGTCCCTTCCTCTTCGTGCTCGGGGCAGCCCTCTTCCTCTTCGTCGTGCTGGGCCTGGGAGTCTTCATCTCGACTGTCTCCAAGACGACAGGGCAGGCCATCCAGCTCGCCTTCTTCTTCTTGCTGCCACAGATCCTTCTGTCCGGCATGATCTTCCCGCTCGACGCCATGGCAGCGGGGGTCCGCTGGATCGGCTATCTGCTGCCCCTGACCTACTTCACGATGATCTCGCAGGGCGTCATGCTGCGCGACGCCCCGATCCAGTCCCTTTGGATGCCGCTTCTCGTCCTGTTCGGGATGGCGGTGATCGTCTTCACCGGGGCGACCCTGCGCTTCCGGCGCGACCTCGCGCCGTCCCGTCACGGTGAGGATCACACGGGCAAGCACGAGAAGGCCGGCTCATGACCTACGGAGTCTCCGGAGCCACCGTCGACTTCGGCTCCGTCACCGCCCTGGACGACGTGACGGTCGAAGTCGCCTCCGGTTCAGTCGTCGCGGTCGTGGGAGGCGACGGCGCAGGGAAGACAACCCTGCTCCGCTCCGTCGTGGGTGAGCAGTCCCTGACGGCCGGGCACCTGTCGGCACCTCCCGCGGCCCGTATCGGCTACCTCCCCGCTTCGTCGGGAAGCTGGGGCGCCTTGTCGGTGAACCAGAACATGGATTTCGTCGGGGGGATCTACGGTCTCTCCGGCGAGCGCCTGCGCGAGCGTCGTACCGCCTTGCTGGAGTCCGCCGACCTGCTCTTCGTTGCTGACCGGCTGGCGTCGCAGCTCTCGGGGGGCATGCGCCGCAAGCTCGGCTTCTGCATGGCGATGCAGCACGAGCCCGACCTCCTGGTCCTGGACGAGCCGAGCACAGGCGTGGATCCGGTCAGCAGGGTGGAGTTGTGGCGACTGGTTGCCAATGCGGCTGCTGGCGGCACCGCTGTGCTGATGTCGACGACCTACCTCGACGAGGCCGAGCGGGCCGAACAACTGATCGTCCTCTCCCGCGGGCGGATCCTCACCCAAGGCTCGCTGGCTCTCGTGCTCGGCTCCATCCACGGTCAGGTCACCCAGGTCGACGCGCCGGTGCGCCGCGCGTGGGCCTGGCGACGAGGCGCGCAGTTCCATGAGTTCTGGCCGGAGGGCGCCGCCCAGCAGCCGCAGGGCCGCGTCGTGGACCCGGACCTCGAGGACGTCGTGATCACGCTGTCACTGCAGCGACGCAACGCCTCGGCCGTGTCGTCATGACAGCGGTTCTCCGGGCCAGCGGTGTGGCCAAGCGGTTCGGTGACTTCACCGCCGTCAACGACCTGTCGATGCACGTCGAGCCCGGCGAGGTCGTGGGCCTCCTCGGGGCGAACGGCGCGGGCAAGACCACCCTCATCCGGATGCTCCTCGGACTGCTCCGGGTGACCAACGGCTCGGTCGAGCTGTTGGGGGGCCAACCCAACCGGGCTCGGCGCCGCCACCTCGGTTACGTCTCGCAGAACCTGGGCCTCTACAGCGACCTCACGGTCCAGCAGAATCTCGCCTTCATCTCCCAGGCGTACGGCGCCACTCCCCCGGCTCTCACCGAGGCCCTGGCCAGCATGTCCGACCGGCTCGTCGCGGATCTCTCTCTCGGGCTGCAGCGCCAGCTCGCCTTCATCGCGGCTCTTTCGTCGTCCCCTCAGGTGCTCGTTCTCGACGAGCCGACCTCGGGGGTGGACGTGCTCGCCCGCTCCGCCCTGTGGGACACCGTCCGAGACCAAGCAGAGCAGGGAGTGGGTGTGCTGGTGACCACGCACTACATGCAGGAGGCCAATCAGTGCGACCGGCTCCTGCTGATGTCTCGTGGGAACCTCGTCGCGGCAGGCAGCGTCGCCGACATCATCGGTGACACGACGGCCGTCGCGGTAGCGACGGATGACTGGAAGAGAGCGTTCTCGGTCCTCGAGAGCGCGGGTGAGTCGGTCACCCTGGCCGGTCGCGACATCCGCGTGGCAGACGGCGACCCTCACCGGCTCTCCGACCTTCTCGCCGGGCATGACGTGCCGGCGACGTTCACCGCCGTGCCCGCAACCATCGAGGAGCGCATGGTGACACTGGCCAAGGCAGGTGTAACGACCCATGGCGACTAAGGCCCCTCGGGGCAGACGGCCAGCGGGGAGTCCGGACGCCCGGGCGGCGATCCTGGATGCCGCGGTCGAGCTCTTCGCCGAGTCGGGCTACGACCGGACGACCATCCGCGCGGTGGCCTCTCGCGCCGAAGTCGACCCCGCGCTCGTCTACCACTATTTCGGCGACAAGCAGGGGTTGCTGTCCGAGGCGATCTCACTGCCAGCAGACCCGAGGGCTCTCTTCTCCGGACTCGCTGAGAAGACCGGCCCGGTGGGTTCCGACCTGGTCCTCGGTGTGCTCTCCCTGTACGAGTCCGACCCCGACGCCCTCAAGCGTCTGGTGGCTCTCCTGCGCACTGCCCTCTCGTACGAAGGGGCAGCAGACCTGCTGCGCACGCGCGTGGAGGACGCACTGTTGGCGGCACTCTCAGGTCTAGCCGCCGGGGACGAAACCCAGAAGCGCACCGGTCTCGTCCTGAGTCAGGTCATCGGCCTGCTGTTCACGCGGCACATCGTGAAGGCACCGCCCATGGTCACGGCCACACGCGAGGAGCTCGCCGCCGCTATCGGCCCGACCATCGACCGATATCTCACCGGTCCTCTGTCCTGAGTCGAGGGTGACCGACTCCGAGTCGGTGACTCGGAGTGCCTGCTGAGAGCCAGGTCCGACGCCGGTAGTGCGAAGGAACCCACAAGAGCAGCGACCGCCGGTCTCTGGCACCATGCGTCAGTGGCCGAAGACGCGCAGACACCGACGGTGACTCTGCGTACCGTGCTGCGTGAGTGGGGTCGAATCGGGGTCACGGGATTCGGAGGGCCTGCGGCCCACATCCGCCTCCTGCGTGAGCTGTGCGTGGAGCGGAACGAGTGGGTCAGCCCCTTCGAGTTCGAGGACGCGGTGGCCACCTGCAACCTGCTCCCCGGCCCCTCCTCGACCCAGCTTTCGATCTTCTGTGGTTACCGAGTGCGCCGTACCGCGGGCGCGCTGATCGGTGGAGCCGCGTTCATCCTGCCGGGGCTGGTGGTCATCGTCGCCCTCGCTGCGCTGTACCTGTCCGGCTCTCCCCCGGCCTTGGTGCTCGGTGCCGGCGCCGGTGCCGGCGCAGCAGTCGCGGCGGTCGCCGTGCAGGCCGGATGGTCACTCCTCCCGACCAGTTGGCGTCGCCGCACCAGCACCGTCCGGTTCCTCGTCTACCTCTTTTCCGGCGCCCTCGCCAGCGCCTTCCTCGGCGCCTACGTCGTGGTCGTCCTGCTGGCTTGTGGCTTCTTCGAGATGACGGCACACCTGGTCCTTGCCAGGAGCGGGACCGGCCGCGCACCGGCCCTGGTACCACTGTTGACCGGTCTCGCCGCAACGGCGACATCCTGGTTCACCCTGACCTGGGTGGCCTTCAAGGTAGGTGCACTCGCGTACGGCGGTGGCTTCGTCATCGTCCCGCTGATGCGAGAGGACGCGGTGGACCGATTCGGGTGGATGAGCCCGGAGCAGTTTCTGAACGCCGTCGCACTCGGCCAGATCACCCCGGGGCCGGTGCTCCACACCGTCGCTGTCGTCGGTTTCGCGGCAGCGGGTCCGCTGGGAGCCCTGCTGGCCGCGCTGGTGGCCTTCGCTCCGTCGTTCATCCTCGTCCTGCTCGGGGCACGGCACTTCCCGGTCATCCGTGCCGATGTCCGGGCGCGGGCCTTCCTGGACGGTGCCGGGCCGGCTGCCATCGGCGCGATCATCGGTGTCGCCGTCCCGCTGGCGCTGAGCCTCGGAGCCGCCTGGCAGGTCGGCGTTCTCGTTGCTTCAGCCGTGCTGCTCCTGGTGCTACGCCGCGGTCCCGTGTACGTGCTGCTCCTCGCCGGAGCCTTCGGCGTCGTGGCGGTCATTGCCGGGGCAGGCGTCCCCGCCTGATCCCTCCCTGAGGCCCCTGTCTTCAGCGCGGGGGTAGCCTCCGAACCCTGAGGCACCCAGGCACCATCTCAACGGCAAACACCCGGCACCGACGATCGGAGGACCACATGCCCATCGACCCCGACGTTCACCGACTCGCTACCGCGACCAACTACGCGACCGTGGTGACCCTCATGCCCGACGGGCAGCCCCAGGCACAGATCACCTGGGTGGACGCCGATGACGACCACTTGCTCGTCAACACCGAGGAGGGCCGCCAGCGCACCCGCAATGCTCACCGGGACCCCCGCGTGACGGTGCTGGTGCGCGGCGAGAACGACCCCTACGACTTCGTCGAGGTGCGCGGAAGGGTCGTCGAGTTCGTCGGCGGGCAGGAGGCCCGCGACCACATCGACTTCCTGTCCCGCAAGTACGACGGACAGGACTACGCGAACCCGATCGGGCCCGGCGGCCGGGTGATCCTCAAGATCGCCCCGGACAAGGTCTACAGCCACAAGCGCCGACGGACGCCACGCTCGAGCGAGGCCTCCTGAGTCGTGTCATCGGTTGCTGACGAAATGCCAGCCCCGTCCCAGGCCGCTTGACGAGCTGCGGTGCGACCCTCGGCCGATCGAGCGATCGCCTCTAGGGTGAGGACCATGGACCTCTTGATCGTCGGTGGCACGCGCTTCGTGGGAAGGCACATCACGGCGGCCGCGCTGGCTCGAGGACACCGCGTCACGCTGCTCCACCGCGGACTGACTCAAAGCCCCGGACTGGAGGCTGCCGATCATCTGCTGGCGGATCGTGACGACCTCGGATCCGCTCTCGAGGGTCGCGCGTTCGACGCCACGATCGACGTGTGCGCCTACTGGCCCAGACAGGTCCGATCACTCGCGGCCGCCCTGGGCGGCCGCGGAGGCCACTACGTCTACATCTCCTCGATCTCGGCCTACGCCGACACCTCGGTCCTGGGCGGGGACGAGTCCCTCCCCTTGGCGACGGTCGACGCCGACGATCCGGACTCGCTGCCGATGAGCGGTGGCAACTACGGCCCGCTGAAGGCGTTGTGTGAAGCCGCTGCTCGTGGGGAGTTCGGCTCCGAGGCCTCGTTGGTGGTGCGCCCGACCTACGTCGTGGGCCCGGACGACTACACCGGACGTTTCACCTGGTGGGTGGACCGCATCTCCCGCGGTGGTGAGGTTGCCTGCCCAGGACCGGCGGAGAATCCCATGCAGCTCGTCGATGCTCGCGACCAGGCCGAGTGGATCGTCGGCGTCACCGAGAGTCGAGCGACGGGAGACTTCCATGTCTGCACGCCGGCTCCGCCGTGGTCCTTCCGCGACATGCTCGAAGGGATCAGGGACGCACTCGTCTCCGGTGCCGAGCTGCGCTGGGTGCCGGCCGATGCGGTGGGCGACGCACCGTTCCCTCTGTGGGGCCCGGAGCCTGAGGGAGTGCTGGCCCTCGACCCGGGAGCAGCGCTCGCCACCGGCCTCAAGGCCCGGCCGTTCGCCGAGACCGTCCGGGAAACCGCCTCCTGGATGGCCGGCAGCGACTGGCGGCAGCCGGGAGTCGGCGTCGACCCGGACACAGAGGCCCGGTTGCTCCGCGCCGACAGCCAGGTCTGATCAGGGGGCGAGCTCGTGCTGGACTCGATCCTCTGGTTGGTGGTCCTGGCCACCGGGCTCGTGGTCGCCATCCGTGCCAGTCGCTGGGCGCTCGGCCATCTGACGGCGTACGCCTCGACGACCCGGATTCCCCCCTTCATCATCGGGGTCACGTTGGCGTCGTTCGGGACCGATCTGCCCGAGATCGCGAACTCGATCGTCTCCTCGGTCAGCGGTCACGGCGACATCAATGTCGGCGACTCGGTGGGCTCCGCGCTGGTCCAGTCGACTCTGGTCCTCGGCCTCATGCCCCTCGTCGGCGGCGCCTTCCCCATCCGTGCCGGACGCGTCGCTCGGCTCGGAATCAGCTCGGTCATTGCTCTACTCATCGGTGCGCTCTTGATGCTCGACGGTCAAGTCTCCCGGCTGGATGCGGTGATCCTCTTCGTTGCCTGGGTGGTCGGGACTTTCATCGTCTGGCGCAGCGTCCCGGGCCATGAGCCGCAGTCGCACCAGGAGGGCTCGCGGTCACCGCGGGCGCACCTGGGACTGGCCTTGATCGGCCTGCTGGTTGTCGGCGCCGGCGCGACCACGGCGGTCGAGGCAATGACGTCGCTCGCCGGGATCTGGTCGGTCCCGGAGTATCTCGTCGCCTTCTTCCTGGCTTCCATCGGCACGTCGCTCCCCGAGCTCGTCTTCGGGCTGGCCGCCGTGCGCCGCAAGCAGTGGGACCTCGCGGTGGGCGATGCCCTGGGGTCGAGCTTCCTCGACTCGACTCTCTCGATCGCGAGCGGCCCGCTCATCGCTCCGATCGCGGTCACCACGAGCGCCGTGGTGCCCGGATCTCTGGTCGCGGCGGCCGTGATGGGAATCACCATCCTGCTCCTCGCCGTTCGCGGGCGGCACACCCGTGCGACAGGAGTGTTGCTGCTCGTGCTGTTCGTGGCGGCCTACGGCGTGGTTACCGTCGTGGGCTGACGCTCAATCCGGCCGTCACCCCCCGATCCCGCGCCACTCGTGACCGCGCTCGAGGATCTTCGACTGCGAGAAGGGACCATCGGTGCCGGCCCGATAGATCTCCGGCTCCCCCGACTCCCAAGCCTTCAGAAGCGGCTCGATGACGCGCCAGGACCACTCCACCTCGTCGAATCGCAGGAATGGTGTCCGGGTCCCCTCCAGCACGTCGAGCAGGAGCTGCTCGTAAGCCGAGGTCACCGCCTCGTCCTCCTGGGCATATTCGGCGTGCAGCGTGAGCTGCCGCGAGGTCAGCCCGAGCCCCGGGGCCCGGGCGCGGATGCCCAGATCGATCGCGTCCTCGGGCTGGATGGTGAAGACCAGCCAGTTGGAGCGCACGGGGTTGGCCGCGCTGCTCTCGAAGAGCCGGGTCGGCGGACGCCGGAACTGGATGGCGATCTCGCTGTGCTTGGAGGCCAGCCGTTTGCCGGTCCTGAGGTAGAACGGCACGCCCTTCCAGCGCCAGTTGTCGACCTGCAGTTTCACCGCCGCGAACGTCTCGGTGGTGGAACCCTCCTCAACCCCGCCCTCCTCGCGATAACCCGGCACATCCTCCCCGTTGATCCTTCCCTCGACGTACTGTGCTCGCACCGCATCGCGTTCGCAGTCCTGGGGTGACAGCGGACGGACGGCCTTGAGGACCTCGACCTTGTGGTCATGCAGGACGTCGGCGTCCCAGATCGCAGGCGGCTCTATTGCCACGATGGTGAACAGCTGCAGGAGGTGGTTCTGCACCATGTCCCGCAGGGCGCCGATCTCGTCGTAGTAGCGGTACCGGCCCTCGAGGCCCAGACTTTCGGCCACCGTGATCTGGACCTGCTCGATGTGCGCGCTGTTGAACGCAGGCTCGAAGAAGCGATTGGCGAACCGGAAGACCATGATGTTCTGCACGGTCTCCTTGCCCAGGAAATGGTCGATCCGGAAGATCTGGTCCTCAGTCCAGTTCTCGTGAAGCTCGGCGTTGAGCCTCAGGGCGGACTCCAGGTCGGTGCCGAACGGCTTCTCCACGACGAGACGACGGCTCCCGTTCTCCTCGGACGCCAGTCCCGCCTCCGCCAAGGCAGTGGCAGCAGTGGCGAAGAGCCCGGGCGGTAGCGCCAGGTAGAAGACCGCGTCCTTGGCGATCAGCTCCCCGATCGGAGCGAGCTGATCGGCATGCAACTCGCCCTGCCGGTAGGTCATGTGGGCCGCAAAGTCCTCCCATGCCCCGTCCACCTCGAGGTGCTGGGCGTCGATGCCTTCGCGGACCAGCTCACAGAACTTCTCGTCGCCCAAGTCGTCGAGGCCGTACCCGACGATTCGTACGTCGGGAAGGCGCTCCGCCAGTGCGAGGCTGTAGAGCGCCGGGAAGAGGAGGCGCTTGGCCATGTCTCCCGTCGCCCCCAGGACGACGATCGTGATCTCCCCGGAGCCGGTCTCCGCTGCCACGCGCACCACCTCGATCGTCGGGTCCTTCTCCGTCTCACTGCCATCGTGCCAGGCCAACGGATAGATCCTCGCTCTTGCCCGGATGCTCTGACGCTAGCCCCGTGTGCAAGGACCCGTGTGCAAGGACCCGTGCGTAAGGACCCGTGTGCAAGGATCGGCGAGAACGGCCCGAACTCGAGCGCTCCGCTGTCAGGGAGCGCACTGCGTGTGGAGGGAGAACATCTATGTCAGCAGCCGCGGACGGCACCGACACGCTCCAACTGGGGATGATCGGGCTCGGCCGGATGGGCGCCAACCTGGCACGGCGGGTGACAGCAGCGGGCCATCAGTGCGTGGTGTTCGACCGCGCTCCCGAAGCCGTCAGTGCACTCGCTGCCGAGGGCATGGTCGGGGCGACAAGCTACGAGAACCTCGTTTCCGAGCTCGACGCTCCGCGCGCCATCTGGGTCATGGTGCCCGCCGGAGTCGTCGCATCGGTTCTTGACGAGCTCGTGCCCCTCCTCGAGCCCGGCGACATCGTGATCGACGGGGGCAACTCCTTCTACGGCGACGACATCGATCGGGCCGCCCAGCTCGCCGAGTCGGGGATCCACTACGTCGACTGCGGCACCAGCGGCGGCGTCTGGGGGTTGGAGCGTGGGTACAGCCTGATGATCGGCGGTCCCGACGAGGCGGTCTCCCGGCTCGATCCCATCTTCTCCGCTCTCGCCCCCGGGCGCGGCGACGCCGAGCCAACTCCCAACCGCGAGTCGACCAGTACCGCCGACCAGGGCTATTACCACTGTGGTCCGGCGGGAGCCGGCCACTTCGTGAAGATGGTTCACAACGGCGTGGAGTACGGGATGATGGCTGCTCTCGCCGAGGGGCTGAACATCATCAAACATGCCGGCGTCGGGCGCTCCGAGGCCGAGCACGACGCGGAGACGACGCCGCTGCGCCGACCGGAGCGCTATCAGTACGACATCAACGTGGCAGAGGTCGCCGAGGTCTGGCGGCGTGGAGCGGTGGTGAGCTCGTGGCTCGTGGACCTGATGGCCAATGCGCTGGCCACCGATCCGGATCTTGCCGAGTACGCCGGCCGAGTCTCGGACTCCGGCGAAGGGCGTTGGACCGCCATCGCAGCCATCGATGAGGGCGTCCCCGCACCGGTGATCACCACCGCCCTCCAGGCCCGCTTCAGCTCGCGAGGGATGGACTCCTTCGGCGGCAAGGTGCTCTCCGCGATGCGCGAGCAGTTCGGCGGACACGCCGAGCGGTCTCGCGACTGATGCAGCAGCAGCTCTCCGTCTGGCCAGACGCCGAGACTCTGGCGCGTGAGGCCGCTCGGCTCGTCGCCGCCCGCGCCGATGCGGCGGTCGCGGCTCACGGAGCCTTCCGCATGGCGGTCAGTGGGGGCCGCACTCCCTGGGCCATGTTCTCCGCGATCGGGTCACTTGCGGATTTCCCGTGGTCCCGGACCGAGCTCTTCCAGGTGGACGAGCGTGTCGTTCCGATGGACCACCCAGACCGGAACCTGGCCCTCCTGCGCGAAGTCGTGCCGGAGGACTGCACGGTGTTCGCCATGCCGGTCGAGGAGTCCGACCTGCAGCGGGCGTGCGCCTCCTACGCCGCGGTTCTTCCCGAGCGCTTCGACCTCATTCATCTGGGGATCGGCGCGGACGGGCACACCGCCTCTCTGGTCCCCGGAGATCCCTCCCTGGATGTCACCGACCGGCTCGTCACCCTCACCGGAGCGCCGTATCAGGGTCATGTGCGGATGACGCTCACCTATCCGGCTCTCCAGCGCACCGACGCGCTGCTGTGGCTGGTCTCCGGTGCCAGCAAGCAGGACGCCCTACGGCGACTCCTGGATGGCGATCCTGCCATCCCTGCCGGACGGGTCGTGGCTCCCCGTTCGATCGTGCTCGCAGACCTGGCCGCCTCAGCGAGCGGCTGATGCGCGTTCGGTTCGCCTCATCAGCCGATCTCGACTGCTTGGAGGGGATTGAGGACGCAGCGGACCGGATGTTCCTCGACGTCTTCGGTGAGGTTGAGTGGCCCTCGGCCAGTACCGGAGCCTGGCGCGCGGCGCAGCCCGGCTTCCTGCTCGTGGCGGGCGTTGAGGTCTACGGCTTCGCCCACGTCCTGGAGGTCGACGGTGAGGCACATCTCGAACAGCTTGCCGTCGAGCCCGACAGTCAGCGCCGAGGAGCCGGGACCACGCTGGTGCGCGCGGCCCTGACCGAGGTGGCAGCACGAGGCTACGACTCACTCTCACTTCGCACCTACGCGGACATCCCCTGGAACGCGCCCTTCTACGCCCGGCTTGGATTTGCGGTCGCCGAGCCCACCTCGACCTTCCAGCTGTCCTTGGTCGCCAAGGAGCAGGCGATGCACCTGATGGACTACGGGCCCCGGGTGCTGATGAGAGCCCGCAGCGGTCCCATTCACAGCGGAGGCTCAGGGTCTATCGGCAGAATCGACACCACGACCCCCCAGTCCCAGCCGTGAGCAGGAGCCTGCATGCGATCCCCCCTCCCCCGACCCAGCCGTCACGTGCGGTTCGCGGCCTTCGCGGCCCTGGGGACGGCCTCCCTCGCCCTGAGCGGGTGCACCGGCGGCTTCGCGCCCGGCGCAGCCACGATCGGCTCCACCACGTCGTCGTCCAGCCCTGTCTCGACCTCGCCGACATCCCCGCCCACTGCCGGCGCGATTAGCCTGCACGCCACCGCGGCCAGATGGCGCCTCCCGATACCGCTGGCCCGCGAGGCAGCGGTCGTCGTCGGCAACCGAGTCCTGGTCGCGGGGGGGCTTCTCTCTGGAGATGTCACCACCTCCTCGGCCTACTGGCTCAAACCAGGCAGTGGTCACACCCATCCCGTCGCATCCCTGTCAGTGCCGGTCCATGACACGGCAGGCGGCGTCGGCGGCTCCGGGAACGCCCTGGTGGTCGGTGGGGGAAGTTCCGTCTCCTTGGACGTGGTCCAGCGCTTCGACGCGAGCTCGAACAGCTGGGCGGTCGTCGGCCGGCTGCCGACTGCCCGGTCCGATCTTGCCGTGGCCGGCGTCGGCGGAACTCTCTACGTAGTCGGTGGGTACAGCGGTGCGAGCGCAGCCTCGGCCTCCATCCTGAGGTCGAGCAACGGCACGTCCTGGACCACCGTCGCGCGGCTGCGCGATCCCGTTCGCTATCCGGCGACCGCCGTGGTCGGCCACGTCCTGTGGGTGTTCGGCGGCGAGCGCAGTGGCGTCGAGCACGACACCGTGCAACGGGTCAATCTCGTGACCGGCCGGTCGAAGATCACGGCACACCTCCCCCAGGCGATCGGGCATGCCATGGCGGTACCCGTCGGGGGTCAGATTCTCGTCTGTGGGGGTCGCACGAACCACGGCGGCATCTCCCGGACCTGCAGCTGGTTCGACCCGGCCACCTCGGCCGTCACTCGCGCCGGTCGCCTTCCCTGGCCGCTGGCCGACTCGGCAGTGGTCACGGTGGGGTCCACGTCGTACCTGCTCGGTGGTGAGAACCCCAACGTCACCGACCGTGTGGTCAGGCTCCAGGTGAACGGGCTTACCGCCTCATCCAGCCCGTGATCCTTAGCGGCTAGGTCACCTCGGTATCGGTGGGCTCGTCGTCGGCGGCCAGGGCCGCCTTCAACGACAGGTGCCGGTGTGGCTCGGGCAGCCGCCATGCCACCGCCGCGCCGATCAGCAGCAGACCAGCCAGCAGGTAGAGCGACGGGGCGAAGGAGCCCGACGGCGTGCGCAGCGCCCACATGAGGAGCACGAACGCCACCGAAGCCTGCCCCGCCAGCTGGATCAGCCCGTTGGACGTGCCCTCGGGAGTCGGGAAGGTGACCTCCGCGGAGTACTGCATGCCGACTGGCATCGCACTGGTCATGAAGAAGCCGAGGGTGAACGCCGCCGCGAGCAGGCTGAACGTCGAGCCAGCCAGGACGAGCCAGGCTAACGCCGGTGCCGCGGCCCCCAGAGCCAGCACCAGGAACGGAACCCGTCTACGGAGGCGATCCGACAGCGCGGACAGCACGACGGCCCCGATGACACCACCGAGCAGGAGCATCGCTCCCAGGTTGGCCGCGTCGTCGGAGCTGAACCCCCGTGGACGGACGATCTCGTCGACCCAGGTGGATACCCCGTTGAATACCCCCATCCCCACGAAGGCCATCCCCAGGAAGGCCACGAACGGGCGCACCCGCAATGCGTCCCGGGCCCCCACGAGGATCAGCGCATGGACGGTCTCTCCGTCGCGGTCCGGCGGTGTGGGCGGCCTGTCCCGGGCCACCAGCACGAACACGACGCCGCACACCAGGGCAGTAACGCCGTACCACAGCTGGATCGTCGAGATCGCCATCGTCTTGGCCAAGCTGACGGTCACCTGGAACCCCAGCCCCGTCCCCACCAGATTGGCCAGGGTGATGAGGCTGACCGCCGTGGCGCGCTGGGAGTGCGGGAACCAGTGTGACGACACCGTGGTCCAGGCGTTGAGCAGGAAGGGCTGGGCGATCGCCGCGCCGATCGTGGCCACCAGCACCCAGACGTAGTGCGCGCCGACCAAGCCTCGAACCACGCCCGAGACCCCGGCAAGGAGGGCGCCGAACCCGGCGGCGAGGCGAAGCCCGAGCCGGTCGATCAGCGAGGAGGCGGGGAGGGACACCGGAAGGTAGGCGATCATGAAGGACATCGCCAGGGCCCCGACGGCGACCTCGGGGACGCCGTAGTAGGTCGCCGCCTGGCTGGTGATCGGCGCGTAACTGATCCACAGTGTCTGGATGGTGAGGTTCACCGCCATGAAGGCGGCAAGCACGGCCCAGCGATAGCCGTAGACGCGCGGCTCGGGTCTGGTTGCGGTCTCGCTCATGAGGCTACCTCCGAGCCGCACCCTAGCCCCGGAGCGGGTGGAAGGCGCGCTACGACTCGTAGGCGGGGACGCCGAGGAGGCGGTCGACCGTCACGAAGTCGTAGTTGCGCTCCTGCAGCGTGTCGAGAAGGCGAGCGACTGCGCCGACCGTGTTGCCGCGGTACCCGCCCTTGTCGTCGAACCCGTCGTGGAAGATCAGGATGCGGCCCGGCCGGGAGCGAGCAGCCGCCCAGCGAGCGATGCGTTCCGGAGCCGGTTGGAGTGGCTCCAGCGGGTGACAGAACTCCCCAGAAACCGGCTGGAGGCCGTGTTCGGCCAGCACTCGATAGAGCGCTCTTGTGCGGATCAACCAGGGCGGGCGATAGAGCAGTGGCCGCTGTCCCAGCGCGCCGGTCAGGATCTCCTCGGCCTCGCCGACTTCGGCCCGGAGCGCATCCTCGGTCCACCCCCGCGTGAAGGCGTGCGAATAGCTGTGGTTGCCCACCACGTGGCCGGCCTCTACAAGGGCCCGGCTGAGGCCCGGGTGGCGCTGGACGCACCGTCCCACCTGGAAGAAGGTGCCCGATATCCCGCGGTTCCCCAGCAGGTCGACGATCTGGGAGGTGTACGGCTCATTGGGGCCGTCATCGAAGGTCAGCGCGACGACCGGTCGACCGCCGTCGTTCTCTCCTTCATACGGGAACGACCCGAGTCCTTGCGAGTGCGGCGACATGTAACGCCAGTAGGCCGCGCCTAGAGCGGGAACAGCCGCCGCCAGGCCGACCGCGGCGGCCCCACGTGTCACGCGATGTCCACACCCAACCGCAGGGCGAGGAAGAACGCGAAGACGGCCACCACCAAGGCGGAGACGGCGGGACGCCAATGACGTCGCACCTGAGCGACGCCCACGCGGAAGTCACCGCCTTCACGGATCTCCGGGGCGGAGCCCATCATGCGCCGACCGGTGATGCGGTTCAGGGCGTAGGCGGTCAAGTAGTAGTAGAAGCAGGTCACAAAGAGGTTGTAGGCCAGCCCGCGGTGGAGTCGGCGGGACGAGGTCAGGGTCGGGTTCCCGTAGTCGAAGGCGATCTTGCCCTTGGCTCTGAGCCGACGGAGCAGGCCGAACTCGTCACCACCCTGGGTCATGTGGGTGTCGTACCCGGTGAATGCCGACCTGCGGAAGGCGATGTTGGTGGCCGAGGCGTAGATGACCCGCCCGGTGAGCAGGTAGAGCAGGTTGACCGTCCCGAACAGCAGGGTTGTGTAGGTACGTCCCCACCACGGCGCGTCGACGAAGCGACAGCCGCCGGCGACCGCCACGAGGTCGGGGCGCTCTTGGAACGCCTTGTCGATCCGGCTGAGCCACCCGCGGTCGAAGGTAGTGTCGGCATCGGTGGAGACGACGATCTCGCCCGCGGCGCTTTCCGTTCCCGCCTGACGCGCGAAGCACACCCCCGGCTGAGACTCGAAGATGGCGCTGGCGCCGTGGGCTTGCGCCACCTCCGACGTGGCATCCGTGCTGTTGTTGTCCACGACGATGACCTCGACGTCGCCCCGGAAGGTCTGGTGGGCCAAGGAGGAGAGGCAGGGGCCGATGTAGTCGGCCTCGTTCAGGGCGGGGACCACGACGCTGAATCGAGGCACCGACTCGCCCGGTCCCGAGTCGGGATTGCCCGATGCCAGCTGGCTCGGTGAAGACGACACAACCTGCTCCTTGTAGCTCGCGGCCCGGAGGCCCGTTGCCACACCGACCAGTGCGGCGGCCAAGCATGCCCCATGACCACACGGAAGCGTCCGTTCTAGCCATGAGCCCGGGGTGACTACCCCGCGGGCCACCGACCGTCTGCCACCGCGTGGTGCCAGACGCGGACGGCGCCCGACCCAGGGTAGAGGAATCTGTGCCCGATCACCTCATTTGGACACCCGAGACGCCTGAGACTCTTGGCGGAGTCTCAGGAAGCCACGTCCCGTCTCAGAGCTCTCAGGGCTGCGGACTCTGGTTCCGTAGGCGAGACTCTGTCCATGCCGAGCAGCCTCGCCAACTTCAAAGCCAACAACGGGTACGACCGGTGGAACCGTTGGACCGAGCGCCCCCTCTTCGTCCTTGCGGTGGCTTTCCTCCTCCTGATCCTCGCTCCCAGGATCTGGTCTCTCTCCCATCAGATGACGTTGCTGGTCGAGAGTGGCAACGTCTTGATCTGGGCCGCTTTCGTGCTCGACTACTTCACCCTGCTCTACCTGTCGCGCCACCGGTGGCACTTCGTCCGGACGCACCTGCTCGACCTCCTGATCGTTGTCCTTCCGATGCTCCGGCCGCTGCGTGTCTTCAGTGTCCTGCGCGTCTTCTCGGTCGCTGCTATCACTTACAAGCACGCCTCCTCCTCCCTGCAAGGGCGGGTGCTGACCTATGCCGGAGTGGTCACCTTCCTCGCGATGCTCCTGTCCGGGGTGCTGATCCGCGATGTCGAGCGCAACGCGCCGGGGTCCAACATCCACAGCCTGGGCGACGGGCTCTGGTGGACGGTGGCGACCGTGACGACCGTGGGCTACGGCGACCGGTACCCCGTGACTACCGCGGGCCGGTTCATCGCGATCGGCCTGATGCTCATCGGGATCGCCCTGATCGGTGTCATCACCGCGTCGATCGCGACGTGGTTCGTCCAGCGGCTCCAGGGCGTCACCACAGAGATCGAGAGCTCCGAGGAGGCCACCGACCGAGCCCTCCGGGCAGTGCTCGAGGAGGTGCGTGCCCTGCGGGACGAGGTTGCTCAGATGCGAGGCTCCCCGGAGTAGCCGCGGATCTGCGAGCCGCTGGCATTGCTCAGCTCGTCGTGGGCATGCCCTGCTGGGCCCAGCTCACGAAGCCGCCCTCGATGTAGTAGACGTGCTTGAACCCGGCGTCGTGCATCAGGACGGCCAACGCCTCTACCTGAGCCCCCGTCTGGTCATAGAGGAAGTAGCTTGCGGACTTGTCCAGAGAGGCGAAGGCCGCCGGAAGCGCGTCAGGCCCTGACTCGATGCTGACCGCACCGGGGATGTGCAGCCGGAGGAACTGTGCCGCAGGGCGGATATCGAGGGCGACGAAGGATGGGTCTCCCGCGTTGCGAGCCAGGAGCTCATAGGCGCCTCGTGGGATCAGCGGGATGACCGGCGCCGCGAGCTGCCCCGCATCTGGAGCACTGACGTCAATCCCGAAGTTGACCCTCAAGCGCTGCTCCAGCTCCGCTTGCGTCAGCATCCCGCCGGAGAAGTCGACCAGGTGGCCTTGACTGTCGTAGAAGGCGGTTACGGGTAGCCCCTGAGTGCGGAATTGGGCCCACAGGTCCGAGGCCGGACTCACTCCGATGTCTCGGGCGAGGTCGAACCCAGCCCCCGCCAGATCAAACCTGCGGGCCATCGCCGCTCCGTCACCTGGATCGGAGGTGTCCACGCCGATGAAGTCGACCTGGCCCGTCGACGCCTTCGCCACCTGTATGAACCCGGGAAGCTCCTCGTTGCAGTAGACGCACCATGATGCGAAGAAGTTGACCACGACCGGTGAACCGAGGTGGTCCAGGAGACTCACCGGCTTGTCGTCGAGCAGACCCGGGAGGCGGAACGCCTCACCCTTTGCGACGTAGAGCTCGCCGTTCGCATCCACCGCAGCGGTCCCTCGGTTGCTGAAGGCGAAGGCGGCGACGGCACCGAACGCCAGGATGAGGACAACTGCCACCGAGGTATTCACCAGCTTGCGCTGCCTTGCCTCCCGGGCACGGGCGACACTCAGTGCCTCCTGCATGGCCCGCTCCTGCTGGGCACGGGTGCTCCGTGGCGAGTCCATGTGAGCTCCTCTCGTCTCAGCCAAGACCGAGCAAGTCGCCGAGGCCGATGAAGGACAGGAACGACACCAGACCGCCGACGAACGCGCCCCGAAGGGTCACGTCGGCAGAGCTCATCGCCGGGGTTCTCTCGCGTCCGGCGGACTGGGGCACCAGCATACCCCCCAGGGTATCCAGTGTTGAGCTGCCCTGGCTACCCCCGCAGCCCCGGAAACTGGTCGTCGCGGTACTCGGTCGAGGAGGTGTCCTCGTCGCTCTCGCGGGTCCGCAGCTCGACCCGGCGGATCTTGCCGCTGATCGTCTTCGGAAGCTCGAAGAACTCCAGGCGTCGCACCCGCTGATACGGCGCGAGCTTCTCCCGCGCGTACTTCAGGATCGACTCGGCGGTCTCGGGGCTTGGGTCGTGGCCCGGAGCCAGGGCGATGTAGGCCTTCGGCACGGCCAGTCGCACCGGGTCCGGCGTCGGAACGACCGCGGCCTCGGCGACGGCCGGGTGCTCGATCAGCACCGACTCGAGCTCGAAGGGGCTGATCTTGTAGTCACTCGCCTTGAAGACGTCGTCGGTGCGCCCGACGTAGGTGATGTACCCGTCGGAGTCGATCGAGGCAACGTCCCCGGTGTGGTAAAAGCCTCCGGCCATGGCGTCGGCGTTGAGCTCGTCGTTGCCCTGGTAGCCGGTCATCAGGTTCAGCGGCCGAGCACCCTTGTTTCCCGTGAGGTCGAGACAGATCTCGCCCTCGGTCTCGGTACGCATGTCGGTGAGGGGGTCCACGAGGACGACTGGAACCCCGGGCAGCGGCCGGCCCATGGAACCGAGCTTCAGCTCCGATCCCGGAGTGTTCCCCACCTGAGCGGTGGTCTCCGTCTGACCGAAACCGTCTCGGATCGTCAAGCCCCACCTGGCCCGCACCTGCTCGATGACCTCGGGGTTGAGCGGCTCTCCGGCGGCCACCAGCTCACGGAGGGTGCCCGGACCGGCGGACAGGTCAGCGTTGATGAGCATCCGCCAGACCGTCGGCGGAGCACAGAAGGTCGTCACGTGCTGCTCGGCCAGGACGCTCAGCAGGGCAGCAGCGTCGAAGCGCGCGTAGTTGTACACCATCACGGTCGCCTCGGCGAGCCACGGAGCGAAGAAGGAGGACCAGGCGTGCTTGGCCCACCCGGGCGAGGAGATGTTCAGGTGCACGTCACCGGGGCGCAGCCCCAGCCAGTACATCGTCGAAAGGTGCCCCACCGGGTAGGACACCTGGGTGTGCTCGACCAGCTTGGGCCGACTGGTCGTGCCGGAGGTGAAGTAGAGAAGCAGCCGGTCCTCTGGGGAGGTCCCCGGGTGCTCGACCGGCTGCGGAGCGAGGGCGAAAGCCTCGGCGAAGCGGTCGGTGGTCAGCACGGCATAGTCGCCCTGGACGCCCTCGAGCTTGCTCGCGTCCTGTGGGTTGCAAACCACGAAGCTCGCGGCACCACGCTCGATCCGGTCGGCCAGGTCGGCCGGGCCCACCGCGGTCGTGGTCGGCAGGGTCACAGCGCCGAGCTTCATCAGGGCGAGCATGGTCTGCCAGAGCTCGATCTGGTTGTTGAGCATCACGAGAACCCCGCTGCCCTTCGACACTCCGTGACCGGCCATCCAGTGCGCCAGCTGGTCGGAGGCATCGACCAACTCACCGAAGGTGTACGAGGCGACGCTTCCGTCGCCTTCCACGATCACCAGGCCCGGCCGGTCGTTCCCGCGAGCGAACGCGTCGAACCAGTCCTGGGCCCAGCAGAACCTCTCGCCGACGTCAGGCCACTCGAACTCGCTCGACGCCTTCTCGAAATCGCCATACCGGCCGAGGAGGTAGTCCCGCGCGGCAAGCAGCTCCTTGTTCATCCTTGCTCTCTTCCTCGTTGTTCCCACCGCAGGCTCACACCCGCGTGCGTCACCATCTTGGCCCGCCGGCCAAGCGCTCAGAAGATCGGGCCGTACGCCTCGTACGCGAGCGGTCGGAAGAGAGCCGCCGAACGGTCAGCCAGCCTCAGCCGATCGACTCGCGCGCCTTGACGAAGGCGTCGACGCAGGCCCGGACATCGGCCTCGCTGTGGGCAGCGGAGAGCTGCACACGGATCCTCGCCTTCCCCTTTGGCACCACCGGGTAGGAGAACGCGATGACGTAGATGCCCAAGTCAAGCATGGCGTCGGCGATGGCAGTCGCCTGGCGGGCTCCGTCGTCACCGGGGAACATCACCGGGGTGATCGGATGGCTGCCCGGGAGCAGGTCGAAGCCCGCCTCGGTCATCAGGGTCCGGAAGAGCTCTGAGTTGCGGATCAGCGCGGCTCGCTCGGCGTCCGAATCAGCCGCCAGTTCCAGGGCCGCCATCGACCCCGCCACCACGGACGGGGCTACCGCGTTGGAGAAGAGATAGGGCCGCGAGCGCTGCCGGAGCAGGTCGACGATCTCCTGGTGGGCAGCGACGTACCCGCCGGACGCTCCCCCCAGAGCCTTTCCCAGGGTGCCAGTGAGGATGTCGACCCGGTCCATGACTCCGGAGCGTTCGTGGGTCCCTCGTCCTCCCTGACCGACGAAACCCACCGCGTGGGAGTCGTCGACCATCACCAGCGCGTCGTAGGCGTCGGCCAGGTCACAGATGCGGTCCAGCGGCGCGAAGGACCCGTCCATGGAGAAGACGCCGTCGGTCACCACTACCCGGCGTCGAGCGCCCTGTGCCGCCTTCAGCTGAGCCTCGAGGTCGGCCATGTCCGCGTTCTTGTAGCGGAGTCTCTGGGCCTTGCACAACCGGATCCCGTCGATGAGCGAAGCATGGTTGAGCTCATCGGAGATGATCGCGTCCTGCTCGCTGAACAGCGCCTCGAAGATCCCGCCGTTGGCGTCGAAGCACGACGAGTAGAGGATGGCTGCGTCGGTGCCGACGAAGGCGGCGATCCGTTGCTCGAGCTCGGTGTGGAGGGTCTGGGTGCCGCAGATGAACCGGACGCTCGCCATGCCGAAGCCCCACTCCCGGAGGGCATCGGTCGCCGCGGCAACCACGGACGGGTGGTTGGCCAAGCCGAGGTAGTTGTTGGCACAGAAGTTGATCGCGGACAGCTTCTTGGTCGTGATGTGCGCCGACTGTGCCGAGGTGAGCTCCCGCTCGTTCTTGTACAGGCCCGCCGACCGGATCTCCTGCAGCGTGGTCGCCAATTGCTCCTTGAACGCGCCGTACACCGCTCCTCCTTCATATCAGCCTGCATGTTCGCCGGGCCGAGCGCTCGGCTCGGTGATGAGCTCTGCCGGACCGGTCAGCTCCAGTCCATGACGACCTTGCCGCACTGGCCCGAGCGGGCGGTGTCGAAGGCATCCTGCCACTGCTCGGCCGGGAAGCGGTGAGTGATCACGGAGCGCACGGCGTCCCGGAGCCACTCCGACGTGGCCAGGATCGCGCTCATCTTGTACCAGGTGTCGTACATCTCCCGGCCGTAGATGCCCTTGATCGTGATCATGTGCGTGATGACCTTGCCCCAGTCGATGGGGAACGGGTCCTTCGGCAGGCCGAGGAGGGCGACGCGCCCGCCGTGGTTCATGTTGGCAAGCATCTCGGCCAACGCCTGCGGGCTCCCGGACATCTCCATGCCGACGTCGAACCCCTCCCGCATGCCGAGCTCGCGCTGCGCATCGGCGATCGTCGTCCGGGAGACGTTCACGGTCAGGTCCACGCCGGCCCCTTTGGCCAGTTCCAAGCGGTAGTCGGACACGTCGGTGGCCACCACGAAGCGCGCCCCCGAATGGCGCGCGATCGCTGCGGCCATCACCCCGATCGGGCCGGCCCCCGTGACCAAGACGTCCTCCCCCACCACGGGGAACTGCAGGGCCGTGTGCACCGCGTTCCCCAACGGATCGAAGATCGCGCCGAGGTCGGCGTCCATGTCGTCTGGATGGACCCACACGTTCCCCGCGGGGATCACGACGTAGTCCGCAAAAGCTCCGTCCCGGTTGACGCCGACGCTGTTGGTGCGAATGCAGACGTGGCGGCGACCCGCTCGACAGTTGCGGCAGGTGCCACACACCACGTGGCCCTCGCCGGACACCTTCTGGCCGACCCGGACCGAGGTGACGTCCTCGCCGACCTCGACCACCTCGCCGAAGTACTCGTGGCCGATCACCAGGGGCGGGTGAACCACCGACGCGGCCCAGTCGTCCCACGACTCCAGATGCAGATCGGTGCCGCACAGACCCGCTCGCAGCACCCGGATCTTGACGTCGTCGGTCCCCACCAAGGGCTCCGGACGTTCCACCAGCTCAAGCCCCGGGCCGGCCGAGGGCTTCACCAAAGCTCGCATGTCCAGATCCTTGCAGACCTTCATGGGATCCGCCTGAGGCCCTGGTCCCTCATGGCTCCCGGGAGGGGTCTTCGCCGAGGTGCTGCCTCTATGTCCCGCTGCTTCGCGTCACGTCGTCGGGGGTCTGAAAACTCGTCTCTGATCCGCTCCGGTAGGTCACTTGCCCGGTACGCTCAGGAAGGTGATGGCACTCTGGCCGCCGCTGGCTCGGTGAGCCGCGTGCGTGCCAGCTAGGAGAGACGATGTCCGGAGACACACCTGAGGGCCCCGCCCCCGCCGTTGGGGGGACGGGTGACCGACGCCAGCCCGTCGCACGCTACGTCGAGTATGCGGACGAGTCCGTGCATGCGCGGTTCGTATCAGCCGCGGACGCTGCATTCTGGACGCTGCGCGCCGCCGACGCCTCCCAAGGCGACGGTCGGATTGACCTGGGAGACCCACCACCACCCCCTAGGCGGAAGTTCTTCGGCAAGCAACCCTCGACGCCTGACCGGCCAAGCGTCGCCACAACCGCAGCTTTGGCGAGAGTCGCCCGCATCGCAGCGGAGACCCCGAGAGCGGTGAGGGAGCACCCGAACACTTGCCCCGCCGCCGCCGCGGTCGCACAAGCCATCGCGACCGTGATCCACGAGCTCATCAGCGAACTGATCGTGTTGGAGCCAGACGAGCAAGAAGACCACGCCGCCTACCGGCAGACGCTCCGACTCGGCTCCGAGCTCAAGGCTGTCGGAGAGATCGTCGATCAGGTGGGGTGCACCGACCCAGATGGTTGCGTGGGCATCCGGTCCCCTGAGCATTGGGGGCGTCGCGAGGAGGATGTGGAGGTTGCAGAGGTCCGCGGAGTGCTCTTCAAGCTCGCCCTGGCTGGATCGGACGTCGCGGGACGCGACTAGGGCCGGACAGAGGCAGTCGGGTTTCACCCACGACCACAAGGCTCGGCAGCGTGGCCCTGACGCCCTTGCGGCGCCCGCCCTTCGGAGTCCTAGGAGACCCAAGTGGGCCGCAGGGGCATCCCTGACTCGCCCGAATCCGGCGTCTTGAGCGCGAGCACGTGGTGCAACTCGAGCTCGTTGCGCTCGAACGCGATCCGCGACCCGGCCATGTACAGGCCCCAGACCTTCGCTCGCCCCTCCCCCGCCTCGGCGACGCAGTCCTCCCAGTGCTCAGTGAGGTTCCGGCTCCAGCCGGCCAGGGTCATGGCGTAGTGCTCGCGCAGGTTCTCCGCATGCACCACCTCGAGGCCGTTGTCCTGCATCACCGAGATGATCCTGCCCACCCCGTTGAGCTCCCCCTCCGGGAAGACGTACCTGTCGATGAACGCCCCGGTGGGCTCGATGCGGTTGTGCGGGCGCGTGATGCAGTGGTTGAGGAGGCGGGCCCCATCGGCCATCCGATCACGCAGGAACGAGAAGTAGGCGGGATAGTTGCGCACCCCGATGTGCTCGGTCAGCCCGATTGAGCTCACCGCGTCGAAACCCGTCTCCGTGATGTCGCGATAGTCGCCGTGTCGCACCTCGGCGACATCATCGAACCCGTCCTTCTTGATCGCCTCCTGAGCCCAGGTCGCCTGCTCCCGCGACAGCGTCACGCCTAGGGCCGTGACTCCGTAGTTCTTCACCGCATGGCGGACCATGCCGCCCCAGCCGCAGCCGACGTCGAGCAGCCGCATGCCGGGCTCCAGCCCGAGCTTGCGGCACACCAGGTCGTACTTGAAGGCCTGGGCCTCCTCTAGCGAAGCGTCAGCGCTCGGGTAGCAGGCACACGTGTAGGTCATCGACGGTCCGAGCACCATCTCGTAGAAACGGTTCGAGACGTCGTAGTGGTGGTGGATCGCCTCCGCGTCCCGGGCCTTGGAGTGGCGGGCACCCTCGAGGACCCGGCGCCACGTGGGGAGCGCCTCCTCCGGCGGCAGCGGCGGAGGCACCAGGTGCGAGATCCCGATCCCGCGCAGGGCACGGATCGCATCCAGCGACGGACGGGGCCGGATCTTGACCTTGCCCTTGACCAGGTCCATGGCTTCGTACGGGTCGCCCGGGTGGACGCCCTCGAACTGGAGATCGCCGGACACGTACGCCCGCCCCATGCCCAGATCCCCGGGCGCGGTGACGATGTAGGCGAGTCCCCTCTCGTTGGCGAGATGCAGCCGGTACGGAGAGTCCTCCGGACCGATGGCACTTCCGTCGTACGCGGTGAGCCGCACCTGCAAAGGCGCGTCGAGCAACAGCTCGAAACACTCCGCGATCGTCGGACGCGGAATCATTCGGTCCAGGGCCTCGGGCATCTTCACTTCCGTGTCACCACCTTCTCGTAGAGGTCGGTCAGCCTCGATTCAGGGTCAAAGATCGAGCGCACCGCTGTGAGGTTCTCGGTGCCGTAGAGCCGGTTGAAGGTCTCCTCGTCGTAGTAGGCGTCGGAGTACAACGACTTGTGGCCCTCCAGGCGGGTCACCTCAGCCTCGATCGCCCTGTTGACGTCGCCGTCCTGTGATCCGGGCTTGCGCCACACCGTCCCCCAGAAGCCCACGTTGACGTAGGTGGTGCGCGGCTCCAAGGGGTACGTCGGCCAGGTGCGGTCGTCACGCTGGCGCAGCGGACAGAGCCAGACCGGCGACAGCTCCACCCGGGGCTGGAACCACGACAGGAACTCCGCGAGCCGGTCCGCAGGTACCTCGATGTCCTGGATCACCCGCTCGCGCTCGGGACGCCCCTGAAGGCGGTCCAGCCGCCGTGAGAAGCCCAACCGCTGATCGAGCGCGATGAGGTGGTGGTAGACGTCGCTGCGCCGCCAGCGCCTCGGCCACAACCGGCGGACCCGTGGCTTGCCCAGTCCCAAGCCGTTGCTGCACCAGAACCAGTCCGTGTCCCACCGCCACAGGTAGTCCAAGGTGGTGAGCCGGTCGGTGGTCTTGGACTGAATGGACCGGTAGTACTGCTCCATCCCGGTGTAGTCACTGGTTGGCCCCGGCTCCTCGGTGAAGCGACCCAGAGTCAGATAGGCCTCCTCGGGACCGAAGACCACGCCGTCGAGCAGGTCCGCCCCACCGGCAGCGATGATCTCCTCGATCCGGGCACCGGCCGACGCCGGCGTGACCCGCTCGTGGGTCAACTCCACGTAGCCGGGCACCCGCTCCAGCTCGATCTTCAGTCGGGTGGCGTACCCCAAGGAGCCGTAGGAGTTCGGGAACGCGTCGAAGAGCGCGTCCCCGGGCTTGCAGGTCACGATCTCACCGGCGCCAGTCATCACATCCATCTCCAGCACCGACTCGTGCGGCAACCCGTTGCGGAAGGATGTCGACTCGATCCCGAGCCCGGTCACGGCCCCACCCAGGGTGATGGTCCGCAACTGCGGGACGACGAGGGGAATCAAGTCGTGGGGAAGGGTCGCATCCACCAGGTCCTCGTAGGTGCACATCCCCTGGACTTCGGCCGTCTGCGCCTCGGCGTCGACCTCGATCACGCCGTCGAGCCCACTGACATCGAGTCCGGGAGAGTCCGAGTCCTGGCGGAAGCGGAACAGATTGGAGGTCCTTTTGGCCAGCCGAACCCGGCCACCATGGGGAATGGCGGCATACGACTTCAACAGTGAGCGTACGGCGGCCTCGTGTGCCGCCCAGCCTCGCGACTCCACCCGAACAACCTAGCCCAAAGGGAAGCGGATTATCAGAGACTGCACTCCTGAGTGGCTGGCGTGGCGGCGCTTGGGCGCGACGTGGCATCCCGCAACGTGGTGCAACTCGTTCCACCCGGAGACGCCGCCGAACCGAGCGTGAAATGTGCGTCTGTCCGACCGATCCGACCTACGCCGGCTCGACCGGCCCCACCCTTGCGAATGCACGGATCAGCCACGGGTCGATCCGTCCTGTGTGATCCCAGAGTCGGGCGCTATCGGTCGCTGAGCAGAGGGCGTAGCGTGGAAACGCTGGGGCGGGTTCTCCGGCCCGGCACGACTGAGGAGGCACTCATGTCTCATCAAATCGCCGGAAACCCCGCCCCCGAGACGCCTTCGTCGCAGACTCAGGGCCGACGCAGCGGCGGCACATCCAAGGCCGGGCTGGGGCTGGCCGCTCTCACCGCGCTCGTCGTGGGGTCAATGATCGGCAGCGGCATCTTCGCCCTGCCCTCCCAGATGGCCGGAAGCGCCGCTCCAGGACCCCTGCTCATCGGCTGGCTGGTCACAGGCGTGGGCATGCTGATGCTGGCCTTCGTCTTCCAGACCTTGGCGCGTCGCAAGCCCGACGTCGACGGCGGCGTTTACGGGTACGCCCGCGCCGGGTTCGGCAACTACATCGGCTTCAGCTCCGCCTGGGGGTACTGGTTGTCCGCCTGGGTGGGCAACGTCGCCTACCTCGTGCTGCTCTTCTCGACGCTCGGATACTTCTTCCCGACCTTCGAGGGTGGGGCCACCGTCTCCGCGGTCATCGGTGCGTCGGTCGTGCTGTGGGTGGTGCATGCGATGGTGCTGCGCGGCATCCAGGGGGCCGCGCTCGTCAACACGATCGTGACCATCGCCAAGGTCGTCCCGATCCTGACGTTCATCGCCATCGTCGCGGTCGGCTTCAAAGCCGGTCTCTTCACGGCCGACTTCTGGGGCCACACCACCCTGATCGACGGCGCCGGGCTCGGCAGCACCCTCGACCAAGTCAAGAACATGATGCTCGTCACCGTCTGGGTCTTCATCGGCATCGAGGGCGCGTCGGTCTACTCCAAGCGCGCGGGTACGCGCAAGGACGTCGGCCGAGCCACGGTGATCGGGTTCGCCGGGGTACTCGCCCTCCTGCTCCTGGTCAACCTGCTCTCCTACGGTCTGATGGCCCAGGCGGACATCGCCGGGCTCGACGACCCCTCGATGGCAGGTGTCCTGGAGGCTCAGGTGGGCAGTTGGGGTGCCGGCTTCATCTCCATCGGCCTGATCATCTCCTTGCTGGGTGCCCTGCTCGCCTGGGTCATGCTGTGCGTTGAGATCCTGCGGTTGCCGGCCCTTGAGCACGTGATGCCCAAGGTGCTCGCCCGCGAGAACGGGCACGGCGCCCCTGCCACTGCCCTGTGGCTCACCAACGGCTGCGTCCAACTGCTGCTGTTGTGGACCCTCGTCAACGAGAGCACGTATACCAATCTCGTGTACCTGGCCACGTCCCTGATCCTGCTGCCTTACCTGTGGTCGGCCGGCTACCAGGTGCTGCTCGCCGCACGCGGCGAGACGTACGAGCACGGAGCCGGGCGCTCGCGTGACCTGACCATCGGTGCGGTTGGTCTGGTGTACGCCGCCTGGCTGGTCTACGCGGGCGGGTGGCAGTACCTGCTGGTCGCGGCTCTGTTCTACCTGGTCGGCACGGGCTTCTACGTCTGGGCGCGGCGCGAGAGCCGGCTGCCGGTGTTCACCGTTGCCGAATGGGCGGTGGCCGGGGTCGTGACCCTTACCTCCGTGGTGGCCGTGGCGATGATGGCCACGGGCAACCTGTCGGTGCTGTGAGACCGGAAGGCGGACGACAATGAACACCAGTCTGGAAGAGCCCCAGCCCCGCGTAGGGGTCTGGTCCGAAGCGGGGCAGTTGCGCCGGGTGCTGGTCTGCGCACCTGGCCTGGCCCATCAGCGGCTGACTCCGGAGAACTGCGACGACTTGCTCTTCGACGACGTGATCTGGGTGCAGCAGGCCCGACGCGACCACTTCGACTTCGTGGCCAAGATGGAGGAGCGCGGCGTCGAGGTGCTGGAGTTGCATGACCTGCTCACTGAGATCCTCGACCAGCCCGACGCTCGCACCTGGGTCCTGGACCGCAGGATCACCGACCGGCTCGTGGGCGCGGGCCTCACCCGCGAGATCCGAGCCTGGCTCGAGGAGCTGCCGGGTGAGCGGCTCGCAGAGCTCCTCGTCGGAGGGGTGTCCTACCAGGACGTCCCCGCCGAGTTGGGGGGCGGCTTCCTGTCGGCGTTCCGCGAGCTGGACCCGACCGGTTTCGTCATCCGACCGCTGCCGAACACCCAGTTCATGCGCGACAACACGTCCTGGATCTTCCGAGGTGTGACGTTGAACCCGATGTTCTGGCCCGCACGGCGCCAGGAGACCCTGCTCACCACCGCGGTCTACAGGTTCCACCCGGCTTTCGCCGGGGAGGAGTACTCCGTCTGGCTGGGAGACCTGGACGGCGACTCCGGCGACCAGGGACTTGCCACGCTTGAGGGTGGCGACGTCATGCCGATAGGTCGCGGGGTCGTCCTGATCGGCATGGGCGAGCGCTCGTCCCACCAGGCGATCGCCCAGGTCGCACGCCACCTGTTCGCAGCGGGGGCCGCCGAACGAGTGATCGTCGCAAGCCTGCCTCGGGCACGATCGGCGATGCACCTCGACACGGTGTTCACCTTCGCCGACCATGACCTGGTCACGACCTACACCCCGGTAGTCGACGGCATCGTCCCGTTCAGTCTTCGGCCCGGAGACGGGCCCTCCGGTCTCGACATCCGTCGCGAACCGAAGGGACTGGTGGAGACGATCGGTGAGGCTATCGGCGTGGACTTCCGGGTGGTCACGGCCGACGGCGATCTCTACCAAGTGCAGCGCGAACAATGGGATGACGGCAACAACGTCATCGCCCTCCAGCCTGGTGTCGTCATCGGCTACGACCGCAACATCCAGACCAACACCGCCCTGCGCAAGGCCGGAGTCGAGGTCGTCACCATCATCGCGAGTGAGCTCGGCCGAGGCAGGGGCGGCGGCCGATGCATGACCTGCCCGATCCTGCGCGACCCGCTCTACGCCTGACCGACACGAGGTACGTCATGCCGTTCAACAATCGCAACCGCAACATGCTCTCCCTGGTGCACCACTCCGAGCGTGACCTGCACTACCTGCTCGACCTGTCCCGGGATCTCAAACGGGCGAAGTACTCCGGGGGGTCCCGCCGAAGCCTCGAGGGCCGGAACATCGCGCTGATCTTCGAGAAGAGCTCCACCCGGACCCGTTGTGCGTTCGAGGTCGCGGCATACGACGAGGGGGCGCACGTCACGTACATCGACCCGGCGTCCTCGCAGATCGGGCACAAGGAGTCGATGAAGGACACCGCGCGCGTCCTCGGCCGCATGTACGACGCCATCGAGTACCGCGGGGCCGGCCAGGAGATCGTGGAGGAGCTCGCGGAGTACGCCGGCGTCCCGGTCTTCAACGGGCTCACCGACGAGTTCCACCCGACCCAGATGCTGGCCGACGTGCTCACGATGACCGAGCACAGCGGGAAGACGATGCAGGAGATCGCGTACGCCTTCGTCGGCGACGGCCGCAACAACGTCGCCAACTCGCTACTGCTGATCGGATCAAAGCTGGGCATGGATGTGCGGATCGGGGCGCCCCGGGAGCTGTGGCCGAGCGATGAGCACGTGGCGATGTGCCGAGACTTCGCGGCAGGGTCGGGCGCCCGGTTGACGATCACGGACAACCCCACCGACGCGGTGCACGGCGTGGACTTCATCTACACCGACGTCTGGGTCTCGATGGGCGAGCCCATCGAGACCTGGGCCGAGCGGATCGCATTGCTGCTCCCCTACCAGGTGAACAAGGATCTGATGGCGGCTGCGGAGAACCCACGGGTCCGCTTCATGCACTGCCTGCCCGCCTTCCACAACGCCGAGACGACCGTGGGCGCCCAAATCGCCGAGCAGTACCCCCATCTGGCGAACGGCGTCGAAGTCACCGATGACGTCTTCGAGAGCCCGGCCAACATCGCCTTCGAGCAGGCGGAGAACCGAATGCACACCATCAAGGCGATCCTGGTTGCGGCGCTCGGCTGACCCGGACCGGGGCGGGAGGATCCAGCATGCGCATCGTGATCGCGTTGGGCGGCAATGCTCTGCTGCAGCGAGGACAGCCGATGACGGCGGAGAACCAGCGAGCGAACATCCGCGTCGCGGCTGAGAGCATCGCCCGCATCGCCTCCGGCAACCAGATTGTCGTGGCTCACGGGAACGGTCCCCAGGTGGGGCTACTGTCCCTCCAGTCGGCAGCCTACGTCGACGTGGCGCCCTACCCCCTGGACGTGCTCGGCGCCCAGACCGAGGCGATGATCGGCTACGTCATCGAGCAGGAACTGGGCAACCTTCTGCCGGCCGAACAGCCCTTTGCCACCCTCCTCACCATGGTCGAGGTCGACCCGCTGGACCCGGCATTCGACCACCCCACCAAACCCATCGGGCCGGTCTACGACCGCGAGACCGCCGAGCTGCTCGCAACGAAGAACGGATGGACGGTGGCGCCCGACGGCGACCAGTTCCGTCGCGTCGTGGCCAGCCCGAAGCCCACCCGGATCTTCGAGATCGGGCCGATCCGCAGCCTGCTCGAGCACGGGACGATCGTGATCTGCGCCGGGGGCGGAGGAATTCCCACGATGTACGACGCGAATGGAAAGCTCCAGGGCGTCGAGGCGGTCATCGACAAGGACCTCGCCTCGTCGCTGCTCGCTCAGCAACTCGCCGCAGACCTCCTGGTCATCGCCACCGACGTCGACGGCGTATACGTCGACTGGGGGACGCCGCGACAGCGTCGGCTGGGCACGGTGTCGCCGGCTGAGCTGGCGGACCTCGACCTGCCCCCGGGCTCGATGGGACCCAAGGTCGAAGCGGCATGCAGCTTCGCGACCGCCACGGGCAGCGACGCCGTCATCGGCTCACTCGCCGACATCGCCGACATCGTGGCCGGTACGGCCGGGACCCGGGTGCGATTCGCCCCTGGATCTTGAGGATCCGCTTCTTAGAGACCTCCAGGAGATCTTGGCCCGCCCGGACGCGTCGGGATCGTCGGCAGTGCCCCCGGGCCCCGTGGTCAGAGTTGGTCGCGGAACGACTCCAATTCCCGGCGCCGCTCATCGGTCGTCTCGGGGTAGGCCATCTTGAGGCCGGAGAGTGCGTCGACGAGGATATGGGAGACGATCAGCCGGGCGTTGTGTTTGTCGTCGGCCGGCACGACGTACCAGGGGGCGTGCTCGGAGCTGGTGGCGCTCAGGCAGTCGCCATAGACGGTCATGTAGGTGTCCCAGTAGGACCGTTCACGGATGTCGTCGAGGCTGAACTTCCAGTTCTTGTCCGGATTGTCGATGCGAGCCCGGAATCGTTTGGCCTGTTCGTCCTTGGAAAGGTGCAGGAAGATCTTGACGACCTGGGTGCCGTTGCGGTGCAGGTGCGCCTCTAGGTCGTCGATCGAGCGGTAGCGGTCTTCCCAGATCGTCTTCTCGTCGATCAAGTCGTCGGGCAGGCCATGTCCGCGCAGGATTTCGGGGTGGACACGGGCGATGAGGACATCTTCGTAGTACGAGCGATTGAAGATGCCGATCCGGCCACGTTCGGGCAGGCAGCGGCTGGTGCGCCAGAGAAAGTCGTGGTCGAGCTCTTGGTCGGTGGGTTGTTTGAAGCTGAAGACCTGGCAGCCTTGCGGGTTGACCCCGGACATCACGTGGCGGATTGCGCCGTCCTTGCCTGCGGCGTCCATGCCTTGAAAGATCACCAGCAACGACCAGTGGTCGGAGGCGTAGTGCAGCCGCTGCAGTGAGCTCAGCTTCTTGACGTGCTTCTTCAGCTGCTTCTTGTAGTTCTTGTGCGAGTTGTAGAGCGGCTTCACAGCGGTGGGCCAGTCAGCCAGGTCGACGGTGCCTCCGCATTCGACTCGGAAATCAGTCGACTCACTACCCACAGTCTGTCCTTTCGTCGCGCCGCGGCCCCGCAGCGTCGCCTCGCCGGGGTGGATCAGGTACCGGCCCGGCGCTCAGTGCCGGCTCGGCTGACTCGATTGGTCGTGTTCGGTGCACCAGGTGCAGCGGCGGCGACCGTCGGTGCCGAGGCGGTCGTTGTTGTGCTCCTTGATCTCGATGCCGTAGGGGCAACCGTCGTTGTCGTGATACACGGGATCGTCGGGGTCGGTGTCGGTGTAGAAGGCCGCGGTGTGTCCCTGCCGGGGAGCGTCCTCCGCCAACGAGCCGTGCCCGGTCGACGGCGCGCCCGCGTCCATGTTGGCGGTGCTCGGCCTGGGGTCGAGGATCCGGTAGGCGAGGAGCTTGATGCGGTCACTGAGGAGGAACCACACCAGGGCGTATCCCCAGACGAACCCGGCCCAGCGCCAGCCCAGCGGGTCCATGAACAGCCCGTAGACCGCTATCAGGGTGGCGATGGTCTGGGTGCCGAGGACCGCAATGAGCAGAATCCGGGCCGGGCGGATGGACCAGAACGGGCCACGGGTGCGGGTGAGGAAGATCGTGAGGTGTCCGGCGACGGAGAGCATCAGATACATCATGGTCTGCAACTGGGGGTGGCCAAGGCCGAAGACTGTGTTGCCGAGGTAGAACAGGCCGAACGCCGCGATCGGGCCGATGATGCCCAGCACCGTCGCGACGCCGAGCACCAGACGCATGTTCCAGGCTTCGGGTTGGTTCTTGTAGTGGACCTTGTCGTAGGCAATAGACAGGATCGCACCGTCGTTGAGCAGCGCCAACATGACGATCATGATCGCGGTGACGGGGAAGAAGTCGAAGACCAGGATCGCCAACGTCACGAAGAGCAGAACCCGGAGCGTCTCGGCGATGCGGTAGATCGCGTAGCTGTTCATCCGCTGGAAGATTCTCCGGCTCTCCTTGACCGCGTCGATGATCACCGACAAGCCGGGGGTGAGCAGCACGATGTCGGCGGCCGCGCGGGCAGCGTCGGTGGCACCGGACACGGCGATGCCGCAGTCGGCCTTCTTCAGGGCGGGAGCGTCGTTGACCCCGTCGCCGGTCATCCCGACGATGTGGCCGCGTTGCTGCAACACGTCGACGATGTGGAACTTGTGCTCGGGGAACACCTGGGCGAACCCATCGGCGGACTCGACCGAGTCAGCCACCTCCGCCGACTCGGTCTTCTTCGACTCGCCCAAGCCGCTCGCGTCGAGGATGTTCGCCCCGAGCCCGACCGCGGTGGCGGTCTCCTTCGCGATGGCCAACGCGTCACCGGTGACCATCTTGACCGAGACGCCCAGGCCCTGGGCGGTGGCGATCGTGGACTTGGCATCCCCCCGGGGCGGGTCGGACAGCGGCAACACCCCCACCAGCTGCCATGGGCCCTTCGCTGGCGCCCGGGCCACGCCCAGCGAGCGGAATCCGCGCTCCGCGAAGTCGTCGACTGCCTGCTCGTAAGCGGGCGCAGAGTGCTCACCCTCGGCCGACAACGCCAGGATCACCTGGGGTGCCCCCTTGGAGACCTTGAAGGTGGTCCCGTCCGGGCCGGTGACGGTGGATTCGGTTCGCTTGTGCACCGGGTCGAAGGGCTGGAATCCGACGACCTTGTAGTCCTGCAGCGCGGTGTCGTCGGGCAGCCCGCCAAGGACGGCGAGATCGATGGGGTCGTTGTCCTCCGCACGGGACGCCAACGCGGCATCCAGGATGACCTGCTCGGCAGGGGTGTCTCCTGCGCTGAACGGGTCACCCAGGGTGAGGGAGTTCTGAGTCAGGGTGCCGGTCTTGTCCGCACACAGCACGTCCACCCCGGCCAGCTCCTCGATGGCTACCAGCCGGGTGACCACGACCTGCTTGGCCGCGAGCAGCCGCGCACCCACCGCCATCGTCACCGACAGCACCGTGGGCATCGCCACCGGAATCGCCGCCACCGTCAACACGAGGGCGAACTGCAGGGTGGTCACCACCCCGTCGCCGCGTAGCAGCGAGATCAGCACGATCACCGCCACCAGCGCGACCGCAAGGATGATCAGGTAGTTGCCGATCTTGAGGACAGCCTTCTGGAAGTGGCTGACCGTGTGGGCGTCCTGGACCAACTCTGCGGTCTTGCCGAAGTAGGTGTTGGCGCCGGTGCCGTACACCAAGGCGTCGATCTCGCCGCGTCGGACTATCGAGCCTGAGAACACTGGATCGCCTGCCGTGCAGGTGGCGGGCAGCGACTCACCGGTGAGCGCCGACTGGTCGACCTCGATGTCGTCGCCGTCCAGCAGCCGGGCGTCGGCCGGCACGATATCGCCCAGCCGGAGCCGGATCACGTCTCCTGGCACGAGTTCGCGGGCGGCTGGAGCGGCCCATTCGCCGTCGCGCAGGGCTCGGGCGTTGGTGGCGAGCTTGGCCTTCAACGCATCGATCGCGTTTCCCGCCTGATGCTCCTCCCAGAACCCGACCACCCCGTTCGCCACCAGCAGCAGCAGGATGATGGCGAAGTCCGCCCAGTGTCCGACCGCACCGGACAGGATCACCGCGACCTCGATCATCCACGGGATCGGGCCCCAGAAGTAGGACAGGAACTTCAACAGAGGGTTTGTCTTGTGCTCGGCGATCTCGTTCGGCCCGTACTGGGCCAGGCGTTTCGCCGCCTCGTCCTGGGTCAGACCGTCCGGGGAGCTCCCGAGCTGCTCTTGGAGCTCGACCATCGGCAGCGACTTCAAGTCGCCCCTCGGGCCAGGTGACGACGGCGCTGAGCCGCCCTGCTCGGTCTTGCTGGCGTTAGTGCCCATGATGTTTCTGTCTGGACGTCCCAGGTCCAGTCCCGGATCTCGGGTAGGTCCTGAACGTGCTGGTTGCTCTGGAGACTGTGTTCGACAAGCTTGTCGGCCATCGTCCGGTTGAGACGGTCGCCGACGGCGCCAATCTGTGGAAGCCGCTCGATGCCGTCTTGGACGAGGTGGATCCGGTCCCGCCGGTCCTGCACTCACCCGTCGAACGGGGTGCTGATGGTGCCTTCCTCAGTCTAGCCGCGTGCCAGGGACCCCCCGAGACTCCCCCGCCTCCGCGCAACTCCGTGCGTCCCGACTCGAGCCACAGGTCGAGACCGCCGGCGGGCGTAGTGTTCCCAGCATGACGACGACCTGCGCGGTCTTGCGCTGCGAGAACCCTGGCGAAGTGCCGCTTGAGCTGAACAAGCCAGGGGATCCCGTGCTGGACACACTGGTCTGCCGCGAGCACGAAGCCCAGATCGAGGGCGGCGAACACTGGGCATGGTCTGAGCAGGCTCAAGCTGTTGTGCTCGGCACGGACCTGGACGACTTGGCCACGTGATGCCCGCCGTCTGAGCGGGGCCCGTCCTGGGGAGTGTGGGACTGGACGTTCAGGTTGATGTCGGACTCGGCCCCGGCACAGTGGCGGCGGCAATGCCGATGCGCTGTTTGGCGGTGACCTGGCTCTTCTACCTCGGCGGCCCTTGGCGCACCTCGTCGAAATCCAGGCCGTAGGCGCTCAGCAGCCACGTCGCACCAAGCTCCTCGGCGAGAGCGTCGAATGCGGGGTCGTCGGGCTGCTCCCGTGGAATGACGATCTCACCGGCTCCCTGAGCCACATCACGGTAGTAGGCCATCAGATCGCGCAACTCTCCTTCGCTCGTCCCGGTCGAGGTCTGCCCCTCGGGACCGACCTGCCCGCCGAGCAGCGCAGGCCAGTACGGCATCAGCCCATCCCACGCCGCAGCCCGGTGGAAGGGCTTCTTGTTGGGCCACCATCCGCCGACAACCACGGGAATGCGCGGCTGCTGCAGCGGCAGGATCGGCAGAGTCACGTCCTTGACCTGGTAGAACTCGCCGTCGAAGGTCACCGGCTGCCCCGTCCAGAAGCGGGCCATCAGATCGAGGGATTCGTCGTACTTGCGCGCCCGGGCCGCAGGAGAAAGGTCGTCGCCGAACTTCGAGAAGTCATCACCGACGCCCAGTCCGGTGCCCAGCAGGACACGTCCACCGGAGAGTCGGTCGAGGGATGCCAGCGCCTGCGCGAGCCGCCATGGCGGCTGCTGCGCCGGTGCGGTGATCCACGTGCCCAGGGTGACGCGTTCGGTTCGGGCGGCGATCGCACTCAGGGTCACCCATGGGTCAGTGCTCTGGAACGCGATCGAGTCGCTGACGAATACCCCGTCCCAACCAGACTCTTCTGCGGCGACGGCGAACTCGAGCATCTCCTGCATGTCTGGAGTCGCAGGGGTCCGCAACACCCACACTCCATGCTTCATGGCCCTCCCCCATTCCGGTCACATGGGATCGGACGGGATCCCCGCCCGACCCCAGGCCACACCTTTCCCCGCACCCGGGACATCGTCAAGTGGACGTGATGCAGGGATAGGGGGACTGCCCCCGGTCTGGTTGACACTCGGGGTGTGCAGTGATCAGGCCGCGTGTGCGGCCGTGTAGATCATCTCAAACTCGACCGGGGTGAGCTTGCCGAGGGCGCGTTGACGTCGGCGGCGGTTGTACTTGGTTTCGATCCAGGTGACGATCGCCAGGCGGAGTTCTTCGCGGGTTTCCCAGCGGCGGGTGTCGAGGACGTTCTTCTGCAGCAGGGAGAAGAAGCTCTCCATGGCGGCGTTGTCCCCGCTCGATCCGACCCGGCCCCACCGAGCGACCCCCGCCACCGCCTACACCGCACGCCCCAAAGCCACCCCCGGCGACACCACCAACCCCGACAGCCACGACCGGGTCCGCCACGACAAGATCAGCAAGGCAGGCACCGTCACACTCCGCGTGGCCGGCCAACTGCGCCACATCGGCGTCGGCCGGACCTACGCCGGAACCTACGTCATCCTGCTCGTCCAGGACCTCGAAGTCCGCGTCGTCCACGCCGCCACCGGAGAACTCCTCCGCGAGCTCATCATCGACCCCCGCCGCGACTACCAGCCCACCGGCCGACCACCCGGACCAGCCACCACAAACAAGTAGCCCGGACCTACGAAACGTAGGTCCGGGCTATGCCGATGTCTTGAGACATCACACGGTCGGGCTGACAGTGTGTTGGTTCAGGACATCCCGGACCGATGTCTCAAGACATCCCGGACATCTCGGTGATGCTCCGTGAATGTCGAAAGCCCGTCTGGTCATCACCGCTGTCGTCGCTGAGGGCCGCGACGCCGCCGAAGTCGCCGCCGCCTACGGCATCTCCAAGTCATGGCTCTACGAACTCCTGGCCCGCTACAAGGCCGAGGGCGACGCCGCGTTCGAACCCAGGTCCAGACGACCCAAGACGACCCCGAACTCCACACCGGCACCCACGGTCGAGCTGATCCTCAAGCTCCGCCGACAACTCTCGACCGCGGGACTCGATGCCGGCCCCGACACCATCCGGTGGCACCTCGAGCGACACCACCAGGTCATCGTCTCCAGAGCCACAGTCGCGCGACACCTGGTCAAGGCAGGCCTGGTGACCCCGGCGCCGAAGAAGAAACCCAAGTCCTCCTACATCCGCTTCGCCGCAACGATGCCGAACCAGACCTGGCAGTCCGACTTCACCCACTACCGCCTCGCCGACGGCACCGACGTCGAGATCCTGACCTGGCTCGACGACTGCACCCGCATGGCGATCCGGGTCACTGCCCACCGCCGGGTCACCACCCCCATCGTCTTGGCCGAGTTCCGGGCAGCGATCAAAACTGCCGGAATCCCAGCCTCCACCTTGACCGACAACGGCATGGTGTTCACCGTCCGTCTCGCCGGCATCGGACGCCAAGGCGGACGCAACAGCTTCGAGGCCGAGCTCCGCCGCCTCCACATCACCCAGAAGAACGGCAGACCCAACCACCCGGCCACCCAGGGCAAGGTCGAGCGATTCCAGCAGACGTTCAAGAAGTGGCTCCGCGCCCAACCCGACCAACCATCCACAATCGACGAACTGCAGACGATCCTGGACACCTTCGTCGACGAGTACAACCACCGCCGACCCCACCGCTCGCTGCCCCACCGAGCCACACCAGCAGCCCTATTCGACACCATGCCCAAAGCACTACCAGGCAACAGCCGAGACCCCGACACCCACGACCGGATCCGTCACGACCGCATCGACAAGACCGGGGCCGTCACGCTCCGCGTCAACGGCAGACTCCACCACATCGGCGTCGGCCGAACCCACACCCGAACCCACGTCATCCTGCTCATCCAGGACCTACACGTCCGCATCGTCAACGCCATCACCGGCGAACTCCTCCGCGAACTGACCATCGACCCAGAACGGGACTACCAGCCCAAGAAATGAAGAACGGCCGAACCCCTCCACAGGTTCGACCGTCCGGGATGTCCTGAGACATCACACGGTCGGGCTGACAGGATTTGAACCTGCGACCCCTTGACCCCCAGTCAAGTGCGCTACCAAACTGCGCCACAGCCCGATGCTCACGCCTGGTGAGCGGAGTGAACCTTACCGCAGCGGCGTGCGCGCCGCGGAATCGGTTCGGCCTGTCGACGGCCCTCTACCTGCGTTCCTTCTTGCGGGGCCGCTGCTGGATGTGGATCGGGGTGCCGACGAAACCGAACTCCTCCCGGAGCCGCCGCTCGATATACCTCAGGTATCCGTCCTCGAGCTTGCCGGAGGTGAACAGCACGAACGTCGGAGGTGCGGTGGACGGCTGGGTCGCGAACAGGATCTTCGGCTGCTTGCCGCTGCGCACCGGGTGCGGGTGCTCGGCGACCAGCCTGCCCAGGAAGGTGTTCAGCTGCCCGGTGGAGATGCGTGTCTCCCAGCCTTCCAGGGCGGCATCCAGGGCTGGGACCAGGCGGTCCACGTGCCACCCGGTGAGCGCGGTGATGTTGACCCGAGGGGCCCACTGGACACGGACCAGATCTCGCTCGACCTCCCGCTTGAGGTAGTAGCGGCGCTCCTCGTCGACAAGGTCCCACTTGTTGTAGGCGACCACCAGGGCTCGACCCGTCTCCGCGATCGACGTGATGATCCGCTGGTCCTGCTCCGACAATGGAAGCGATGCGTCGACGACCATCACGCAGACCTCGGCACGCTCGATCGCGCCGTGGGTGCGCAAGCTGGCGTAGTACTCGTGGCCCGACGCCTCCTTGACCCGCTTGCGGATGCCGGCTGTGTCGATGAACCGCCAGGTCCGGCCGCCCAGATCGATCAGCTCGTCGACCGGGTCCACGGTGGTGCCGGCAACGTCGTCGACCACGACCCGGTCCTCCTTGGCCAGCTTGTTGAGGAGCGAGGACTTGCCCACGTTCGGCTTGCCGACGATCGCCACGCGACGGGGACCGCCGGGCTCTTCGAAGGACTCCTGGGGAGTCTCCGGCAGGGCCTTCAGACAGGCGTCGAGGAGGTCACCGGAGCCACGGCCGTGGATCGCCGACACCGGGAACGGCTCCCCCAGTCCAAGGTTCCACAGCGGGTAGGTCTCGGCCTCCCGGGCCATGTCGTCGACCTTGTTCGCAGCCAGGACGACCGGCTTGCCCGATGCACGGAGGATGCGTACCACGGCCTCATCGACGTCCGTGACGCCGACCGTCGCGTCGACGACGAAGAGCACTGCGTCGGCGAACTTCACCGCGATCTGCGCCTGCGCGGCGATCCGCTCGGCGAGCCCACGAGCGTCGGGATCCCAGCCGCCGGTGTCCACCACGGTGAAGGCCCGCCCGTTCCAGGTGGCGTCGTAGGAGACACGGTCGCGGGTCACGCCGGGGATGTCCTCCACAACCGCCTCACGGCGGCCGATGATCCGGTTCACCAACGTGGACTTGCCCACGTTGGGTCTGCCGACGACGGCAAGAACCGGGACAGCGACCGGGGTGTCGGGATGCATCAGTCTTCCTCGGGATCAGGGAGCGGCCCTGGGAAGGTGCCGCCGGTCAGCGCCTGCGCCTCGTGCAGGTGTTGACGCAGGTGACCGGCGAGTCGCTCGTGGGCGTTTTCGACCAGGTCACGGCGGCGAGGCCAGGGCTGCTGGTCAAAGTACACAGCAGACCCGTAGACCACGTCGAATCGGGACCCGGGCGGGGGCACCGAGTGATTGGGCGCCCCGGGCAACCGGGTCCCGAAGAAGGCGACTGGGACGACGGGAGCACCGGTCACCAGGGCCAGGTAGGCGGCCCCCGCCTTCAACCGCTCGAACTCCCCCGCTCCCCTGGTTCCCTCGGGAAAGACTGCCACGGCGTCCCCCGCCAGAAGCCGGGCGACCAGGCGCCGGAACGACCCGGGATCGGGCTGGCGCCGATCGACGGAGATCTGGCCGCAGAGGCGGGCCAGGAGGCCGAAGCCCCCGGTGAACACCTCCTGCTTGGCAAGGGAGAAGACGCGTCGGGGCCCGACGACAGAGAGCAGCGGCCCGTCGATGAAGCCGGTGTGATTGGGAGCAAGGATGACCGGGCCGGACCTGGGGACGTGATCCTCGCCGTAGACATGGATCTCCCAGCGCCGCCGGAGGGCCACGTTCACCGGGCGCCGCAGCGCGACATACACCGGCACGGGCCGGAGCGACTGCTGACGGGCCCCGAGGAGGTCCCGGTGCTCCACTAGATCCCGCCGCCCGGCTCCGCCCGCTCGACCTCGTCAGCCAGCTCCACGACCATGCCGATGACCTCGTCCAGCGAAAGGTCGGTGGTGTCGATGTGGACCGCATCCTCGGCCTTGGCCAACGGTGCGGTGGCTCGGCCGGAGTCGATCCGGTCCCGGGTCAACAGGTCCGCCTGTGCGCTGCCGGTGTCCCCGAGATGGTCGTGCTCGGCCACGCGTCGCTCCGCCCTCGCCTCGGCGTCCGCCGTCAGGAAGACCTTCACCTCGGCCTGCGGCCAGACCACCGTGCCGATGTCGCGGCCCTCGACGACGATCCCCCCGCCGTCGATGATGTCGCGCTGCATCGCCAGCAGACGTGTGCGGACCTCGGGAACGACGCTGACGTGGCTGACGGCCTGGGTGACCGGAAGGGAACGGATCGCCGCGGCGACGTCCGTGCCGTCCACCTCGATGGTCGGGAGCTCGGGATCGGTGCCCGACACGAGGGTGGGCTCGCCGCACCGGGCTGCCACCGCGGTGGCGTCGTGGACGTCGACGCCGTGCTCCACCATCCACCAGGTCATCGCCCGGAACATCGCTCCGGTGTCCAGGTAGCGCAGGGCCAGGGTCTCGGCGACCCCGCGGGAGGTGCTGGACTTCCCGGACCCCGACGTCCCGTCGATCGCGATGACCATGTTCTCTACGTCGTAGTTCATCCGTGCGTGCTCCATCCCCGTCCGGCGAGCTCCGCCTGCAGCTTCGCGGCTACATCCTGCGCGACTCTCAGCTCCACGAGACCGACGGCTCGGCCCGGGTCGTGATCGATCCGCAGGTCCTCGATGTTGACGCCGATCTCCCCCACGTCGGAGAGCAGGCGAGCGAGCTCGCCCGGGTGGTCGGGCACCGCGACGAAGACGCCGACCTCTGTCCCGGCCGGACCCCCGTGCTTGCCGGGGATGGCCGCGGTCCCGGCCACGCCCTGGGCCAGCAGCGACTGGAGCTCGGTGGAGTCGGTGGACTCCAGTGACTCCACGAAACGTCCCAGGTCGGCTGCGGCCTCCCGCAGCAGCGCCGCCAGGGCTGCCGCGTTGCTGCTCAGGATCTGTGACCACAGGCCCGGATCTCCGGCGGCCACCCGGGTCACGTCGCGGACCCCTTGCCCGGAGAGCGCCAGGTGTCCCCTCGGCGCGCCGACGATCCGGCCGGCGACAAGGGAGGCCAGGACGTGGGGCAGATGCGAGGTCCGGGCCACAGCCTGGTCATGCTCCTGCGGGGTGAACCGGTACGCCGTGGCCCGGCACAGCGCAACCAGTGCCTCGACCAGCTCGATGGACTCCTCGGAGCTCGTCTCGTGGGGGGCCACCGCCCACGGACGCCCCTCGAAGAGCCCGGCGGACGCGGCCAGCGGTCCGGACCGCTCCGACCCCGCGAGCGGGTGGCTGCCGACGTATCGGGCCAGATCTGCCGAGTCGACGCGCGACTTCACCTGGGCCAAGGGCAGCGCCTTCACGCTGCCAACATCGGTGACGGTTGCCGTGGTCGTCGTCAGGGCCCGCACGATCGCGTTGGCGAGGTTGTCCGGGGGCACGGCGATGACGATGAGCTGCGGCGGCGTCTGGTCGGGCCACGACACGCCCGCCCCGAGCGCGCTCGCCGTCCGCACGTTCTCGGGGTTCACGTCGTCCAGGTGCACCTCGATCTCCCGAGCCCGCAGAGCGAGGCCGATCGAGGTGCCCAGCAGCCCTGCCCCGACCACCAGGACGGGCCCCTGGAGCGTCGTCACCCCTCCTCCCCTGCATCGGGCACCGCGTGCACCCGGTTGAGGTCGCGACGCAGGCTCGCGGCGCCGTGAAGGTAGACGTGGGTGATCGATTGCCGGTCCAGATCGGTCTCGATGTGGGCCATCATCCGGACGACCCGGGGCATGGCTCCAGCGACGTCGAGCTCCCTGGCGCACACGAGGGGAACGTCGACGAAGCCCAGCCGCCGCGCGGCGTACGCGGGGAACTCCGAGACCAGGTCAGGGGTCGAGGTGAAGATGATGCTGATGAAGTCGTCGACGGACAGGTCGTTGGCGCTCATCACGCCGGTGACCATCTCCGCAACCCGCTCCAGCAGATGATCACGGTCGTCCGCCTCGAGCTGAGTCGCTCCGCGAACCGCACGCACCGACAAGGTCGTCGCCCCTTCCCTCAGCCCCTCAGCATGCCTTCCGGCAAACCCTAGCCGTCCGCGAGGGCGCTAGAGCTCCGCTGCGTCGAGGAGCGTGCCGAGCTCCTCCGTCGTCAGGTCACGCAGCTGCCCCGAACGAAGCCCCTGCAACGGCACCGGACCGATCCGGGTGCGGGTCAGCCGGATCACCGGATGGCCCACCGCGTCCATCATCCGCCGCACGATCCGATTGCGTCCCTCATGGATCACCAGCTCCACGATCGTCCTCCCGGGCGCCTTGGAGACCACCCGGATGCTGTCCACGGCGATGGGCCCGTCCTCGAGCTGGATGCCGGCTGTCAGCTCTCCCAGGATCTTGTTCCTCACCACTCCCTCGACCTCCGCCACGTAGGTCTTGTCCAGCTCGTACGACGGGTGGGCGACCTTCTGGGCGAAGTCCCCGTCGTTGGTGAGCAGGATCAGCCCGTCGGTGTCGGTGTCGAGCCGCCCGACGTGGAACAGCCGCTCGGGCCGGTCCGCCAGCAGGTCGGCGAGGCACCGCCGCCCTTCGGGGTCCTTCATGGTCGAGACGACACCGCGCGGCTTGTTCAGAGCGAAATAGACCCGGTCGGTGCGGGGCGGAAGACGGCGTCCGTCGACCCGGATGACCGCCGTGCGTGGGTCCACCTTGGTGCCGAGGCGGGTGACGATCTCACCGTCCACCTCCACCGATCCGGCCAGCATGAGCTCCTCGCATCGGCGCCGGCTCGCGACTCCGGACTCGGCGAGAAGCTTCTGCAAACGGACCAGGCCGTCATCCGCGGAGGGTCCGGTCACACCGACGTTCCCTCGGCCGACTCCGCCACGTGCTCGTCGGGATCCTCGATGTCCTCCATATCAGGCAGGAACGGAGCCAGCTCCGGGAGCTCCGCCAGCGAGCCGATCCCGATCCGCTCCAGGAAGTAGCTGGTCGTCCGGTAGAGGATGGCGTGGCTGTGCTCGTCGGTTCCGGCCTCCTCGACCAAGCCTCGCGTGACCAGAGTGCGCATCACTCCGTCGACGTTCACACCGCGGATCGCGGAGACGCGCGCCCGGCTCACCGGCTGCTTGTAGGCGACGACCGCCAGGGTCTCGAGTGCGGCCTGGGTCAACCGGGCCTGCTGGCCCTCGAGGACGAAGCGCTCGACGGCCGGGGCGAACTCCTCGCGGGTGTAGAACCGCCATCCTCCGGCGACGTTCCGCAGCTCGAAGCCGCGGCCCTGCTCGGCGTACTCCTGGGCCAGCCCCTCCAAAGCGGTGAGGACGTCCGCTGCCGGGTAGCCCACAGCGGTGGCCAGGACCAGATGGTCCAGCGGCTGGTCGCTCACCATCAGGACCGCCTCGAGAGCCGGGCGCAGGTCGCCCAGCGGGATCGCGAGTGCCTCGCCCGCGGCGGAATCAGCTGTCTCGCTCATCAGTGCCCTCCTCCTCAGGCGGTGCAGGTTGGTCGGCGGGTTGCTCGCCTGCGCTCCCGTCGAACTCGTCGGTGATATCGATCTCGCCCGCCTCGGAGCCGGTCCAGCGGACGGTCAGCTCGGTCAGCGCCGACATCTGGTCGAAGGCCACGGCACCCTCCCGGAAAAGCTCTAGCAGGGCCAGGAAGCGTGCGACCTTGACCACTACCTCGGTGGTGTCGGCGCACAGGGCACGGAAGGTCATCGTCCCCGAACGGCGAAGCCGCTCGACCACCAGCACGGCCTGCTCCTTCACCGAGACAGTCGGCGCATGAAGGTGGGCGAAGGAGACCTCGAGGACCGGTTTGGGCTCCATCGCCTGCCGTGCCAGCCCGGCGAACTCCTCGAGCCCGAGTCCGATGAGCACCTCGGGGAGGAGCGTGGCGAAGCGGTCCTCCAAGCCGACCGCCCGGGGGAAGCGCCGCTCCTCCGCGGCCAGCCGGGAGGCAAGCACGCCCGCGACCAGCTTGAAGGCGCGGTACTGGAGCAACCGGGCGAAGAGCAGATCCCGCGCCTCCAAGAGCGCCAGATCGTCCTCGTCCTCGACGTCTCCCTGCGGGAGCAGGCGCGCGGCCTTGAGATCAAGCAAGGTCGAGGCCACCACCAGGAAGTTCGTGGTCTGGTCCAGGTCCCACTCGGCGCCCGACGCACGGATGTGCGCGATGAACTCGTCGGTGACCTTCGACAGCGCCACCTCTGTGACGTCGAGCTTGTGCTTGGCGATCAGGCTGAGCAGCAGGTCGAACGGGCCCTCGAAGTTGTCCAGGCGCACCGCGAAGGACGCGCTCCCCGCGGATTCGGCCTCTCCGACGTCGGAGAGGGCGTCAGCAGGAGGCGTCATGACTCGGTCAGGCGCCGGACAAGCTCGCTATTGGCGCCGTTCTCCTCCAGATCGGACAGAGCCAACGCGATGGCGGTACGCACCAGTCGGCCGCGATCGGCCGCGACGCCGAACTCAGCGCGTAGCGCGAGCCGCGCCTGCTCAACCGCGGTGAGCTCCGAGAAGGTGACGTAGACGGTGATCTTCTCGTCGTGCTTGACCCGGCCACTGGCCCCGGGCGCATCGCCGCTCTCGGCCGGGGCTTGGGCTCCGGACTCCTTCGCGGGCTCGTCAGCGGTCGGCCGGAAGAGGTCGTCGGCCTCGGGCATCCTTACCCGTCGAGACACCGAGCGGCCACCTCCTTGGCGAGCGAGCGGTACGCCTCGGCACCGGTCGATTTCGACGCGAAGCTCGTGATGGGCTCCCCCGCCACCGTCGAGTCCGAGAACTTCACCGTGCGCCGGATGACCGTGTGGAAGACCGTGTCTCCCCAGGCCTCAACCAGTCGCTCCAGGACCTCCCGGTCGTGCAGAGTCCGGCTGTCGAACATGGTGCCGAGCATCCCGTCGATCGTGAGGCGCGGATTGAGCCGCTGCTTGACCTTCTCGATGGTGTTGGTCAGGAGGGCCACGCCGCGCAGCGCGAAGTACTCGCACTCCAGAGGGACGATGACGCCGTCCGAAGCCGTGAGCGCGTTGACGGTGAGCAGGCCCAGGCTGGGCTGGCAGTCGATCAGGATCACGTCGTACGTCGCGGCGGCCGGAGCCAGCACGCGGGCGAGCGCCTGCTCGCGGGCGACCTCTCCGACCAGCTGCACCTCGGCAGCGGAGAGGTCGATGTTCGAGGGCAGCAGGTCCATGCCGGGCACACCGCTCGGGACGATGACGTCCTCGAGTGTCACGCCTGGCTCCATCACGAGGTTGTAGACCGACATGCCGATGTCATTGGGGTTGAGGCCAAGACCCACCGACAAGGAGCCCTGAGGGTCGAAGTCGACGAGCAGCACCTTGCGGCCGAACTCGGCGAGTGAGGCCCCCAGATTGATGGTGGTGGTGGTCTTGCCCACCCCGCCCTTCTGGTTGCACAACGCGATGATCCGGGCGTTCCCGTGCGCGGTCACCGGACTCGGGTCGGGCAGGTGCGGGAAGGGACGGCCGGTCGGTCCCATACGGCCCTTCTTGGCAGGTTCGCTGCTCTCCACCTTCGCCCCCTCGTCGGCCACTTCCGGAGACTCCGCACGGGCCGGGAAGGGAACCGGGACACCGGCAGGTGTCTCGTCGGACTCGCCACGCGATGCGGGCCGGGGCGGGGCCGCCGGCGGCATCTCGGGGGCTGCGGATCCGTACCCCATGTGAGCGTCCACGTCGGCACCTCTCCTCGCTGACCGTGCTGCGCAGGACGTCGAGCGGTCGACAGTCGCCGCGCGACTCGGCGACTCTATGGGCTTACTCAACCTGCCTCAAACTCGCCACGGGCTCCGCTGATGCCGGACTCGATCTTGGCACCCGCTGCGCTCGTGGCGAAGCCTCGCCAGGAGAACACGACCAGTAAAGCCGCAGAACGAGCCACTATCGCGAAGGCGCGCCGAGGCCGTCCCTTCTCGTCGCGGACGGCGCCTCCGGATCAGTCCCGCGCGCGTGGATGGGCCGCGGCATACACCTCACGCAGCCGGTCCACCGTGACCAGCGTGTACACCTGCGTGGTGGTGACCGAAGCGTGACCCAGGAGCTCCTGCACCACCCGGACATCGGCGCCGCCGTCCAGCAGGTGGGTGGCGAACGAGTGCCGCAGGGTGTGCGGCGAGACCTCGGCCGTCACCCCCGCCCTGCGGGCGGTGCGGGTAAGGATCGTCCAGGCGCTCTGCCGGCTGAGACGACCGCCTCGGGCGTTGAGGAACAGGGCCGGCGTGCCAGGGCCGTGCCCCGCCAACTGGCCTCGGGCCCGGGTGCGGTAGGCGGCCACAGCTTCGGCCGCGAAGGAGCCGAGGGGCACGACGCGCTCCTTGCCTCCCTTGCCCAGCAGTCGCACCGTGCGGCTCTCCAGGTCGACGTCGTCGACATCCAGGCCGACTGCCTCGGAGATCCTGGCCCCGGTGCCGTAGAGGAGCTCGAGCAGCGCCCGGTCACGGATCGCCAGCACCGTGCCCGCTGCGCCCGAAGCTTCGAGGATCCGTTCGACGTGCTCAAACGGCAGCGCCTTCGGCAGCCGCTTGGCCGGCGCCGGCGGCTTCACCCCGCCGGCCACATCGTCGCTGGTCAGCCCCTCTCGGAGCGCGAACCGGTGCAGGCCCCGCACCGCCACCAGGCAGCGGGCCGCGGAGGCAGCGGAGAGGGCGGAGTGCTCGGCGTCGCCCTCGCGCAATCCGGCCAGGAACGCCTCGACCTGGCGCTCGCTCACCTGGTCGAGGTCATCAATGCCCGCGGCCGCCAAGTAGGCGTCATACCGGTTCAGGTCCCGCCGGTAGGAGGACAAGGTGTTGTTCGCCAGGCCGCGCTCCACCGCAAGATGGTCCAGGTACGTGCGCAGTGCCCGCTGCAACGCGGTTGGGGTCGCAGCGGGCACTGGGCTCAGTCTCTAATCGCTCGTGCTCTGGGGGCTCACCTGGGCCTGGCGTCGAGGCTCAGGCCAGCACGGCGTCGAGGCTCAGACTCGACATCTGGTGTGCCTCAGCCACCGGGGCGTAGACCAGTTCGCCGGCATGGGTGTTCAGGCCCAGAGCGAGCGAGTGGTCGTCGCGCAGTGCCTGCTTCCAGCCCTTGTCGGCCAGCGAGAGGGCATAGGGCATGGTCACGTTGGTCAACGCGTAGGTGGAGGTGTGCGGCACCGCTCCGGGCATGTTCGCCACGCAGTAGAACAGCGAGTTGTGCACCGGGTAGACCGGATCGGCGTGTGTGGTGGGCCGCGAGTCCTCGAAGCAGCCACCCTGGTCGATGGAGATGTCGACGAGGACCGAGCCCGGCTTCATCCTGCTGACCAGCTCGTTGGAGATGAGGGTCGGGGCCTTCGCGCCTGGCACGAGGACCGCCCCAATGACCAGGTCGGCGTCGAGTACCGCCTTCTCGACCTCGTAGGTGTTCGACGAGACAGTCTGAAGGTGCCCCTGGTAGATCCGGTCGGCCTGCCGGAGCCGGTCGACGTTGCGGTCGAGGAGCAGCACCTCGGCCTGCATGCCCAGCGCGATGGCGGCCGCGTTGATGCCGGAGACGCCTGCGCCGATGACCACGACCTTCGCGGCGTACACGCCCGATACACCCCCCAGGAGCACGCCCCGGCCTCCGCCGGCGCGCATCAAGTGGTAGGCGCCAGCCTGCGGAGCGATCCGTCCGGCCACCTCGCTCATCGGGGCGAGCAGCGGCAGTGCCCCGTCCGGGGTCTGAACGGTCTCATAGGCGATCCCGGTGACCCCGCGCTCGAGGAGCGCGTCGGTGCAGCCGCGGGACGCGGCGAGGTGGAGGTAGGTGAAAAGGACCTGGCCCTCGCGCATGCGGTGGTACTCGACCTCGATGGGCTCCTTGACCTTCAGGATCAGGTCTCCGGTGCCCCAGACGTCGTCAGCGGTGGGGAGAATCTTCGCGCCAGCAGCGACGTACTCGTCATCGGTGATCGAGGAGCCGAGGCCGGCCTCGGCCTCGACGTAGACCTCGTGACCGTGGCGTACGAGCTCGTGCACACCCGAGGGGGTGCAGGCGACGCGGTACTCGTTGTTCTTGACCTCTTTGGGGACGCCGACCTTCATCGGTTCACATCTCTTTCTGTCCGTGCGTCGTCCCGGCGGAACGACGGGCCGAGCCTACTCCGAAGCCGCCCTGAGGAGCGCATAGGCCGAGATGGCCTGCACCAACGGCCCGTCCTCGAGGCGGCCTGACATCGCTTCCCGGACCAGATCCGCCACCGGGACCCAGTGCTGCGTCATCTGGGCCTCCTCGTGGACCGGCTGGTAGCCGTCACGGTCAGGGACCTCCACCAGTCCCTCGGCCAGGAAGTAGTGGATCAGCTCCGAGCTGAGCCCCGGCGATGAGTACACCGACAACAGGTGGGCCCAGCGGGCAGCTCGGACCCCGGCCTCCTCGACCAGCTCCCGTTGCGCGGTGACCACGGGCTCCTCCCCCGGGACGTCGAGGACGCCGGCCGGCAGCTCGATCAGGCGACGCCCGACCGGATGGCGGTACTGCGACAGCACCAGGGCTCGCTCCTGCGTGTCGATCGCGAGGATCACCACGGCGCCGGGGTGCTCGATGACCAGCCGTCCGAACTCCTCGTCGGAGCCCGGAGCCACGATCAGGTCCCGCCGGACCGAGAAGGGCGCCTGACCGCTCCAGACCTCCTCGGTGGAGCGCACCTCCCAGCGCTCCGGCTGATCTCGCAACGGCTCCTGGTCCACCTCAGGCCTCGGCGCTCACCGCGAGATCGCTCTCGTCGGAATCCTCGCGCCGAAGGCCGGTCTCGTCCAGGGGGATCCGAAGCTCCTTCTGACGGGCGATGGCGGCACCGACCAGTCCCACGAACAGCGGGTGGGGCTTGGTGGGCCGGGACTTGAGCTCCGGGTGGGCCTGGGTGGAGACGTAGTACGGGTGCACCTCCCGAGGCAGCTCGACGAACTCGACCAGAGTGCCGTCCGGCGAGGTCCCCGAGAAGACGAGTCCGGACTTCTCCAACCGCTCGCGATAGGAGTTGTTCACCTCGTAGCGGTGCCGATGCCGCTCTTCGACCCGCGTGGTGCCATAGGCCTCAGCAACGATGCTCCCCTCGGCCAGCACGGCGGGGTACAGACCCAACCGCATCGTCCCGCCGAGGTCGCCCGCTCCCTCGACGAACGCCTCCTGCTCGGCCATCGTCGCGATCACCGGCTCGGCGCACTGCGGATCGAACTCGGTCGAGGCCGCGTCGGGCATCCCAAGCTCGTGACGGGCGTACTCGATCACCATGCACTGCAGCCCCAGGCAGAGCCCCAGCGTGGGGATCCCGTGTGTCCGCGCGTACTCCAGAGCTCCGATCTTGCCGTCGATCCCCCGGATCCCGAAACCGCCCGGAACGCAGACAGCGTCGACTTCGGAGAGCTCCCGCGCCGCTCCCTCGCGGGTCTCACAGTCGTCGGAGGCAACCCACTCGATGTTCACCTTCGCCTCGTGGGCGAATCCTCCGGCTCGGAGCGCCTCGGCAACCGACAGGTAGGCGTCGTGGAGGTCGATGTACTTGCCGACCAGGGCGACGGTGACCTCCTCCTTCGGGTGGTGCACCCGGTGCAGCAGGTCGTCCCAGCGGGTCCAGTCGACATCTCGGAAGGCCAGACCCAGCCGTCGTACGACGTAGGCGTCGAGCCCCTCGGTGTGCAGCACCTTCGGGATGTCGTAGATGGACGGAGCGTCGACGGCAGCCACCACGGCCTCGGAGTCGACATCGCACATCATCGAGATCTTGCGCTTGACCGCCTCCGGGATCGGGCGATCGGCCCGGCAGACGATGGCGTCGGGCTGGATGCCGATCGAGCGCAGCGCCGCGACCGAGTGCTGGGTCGGCTTCGTCTTCAGCTCGCCCGACGGGGCCATGTAGGGCACGAGCGAGACGTGCAGGAAGAAGCAGTTCTCCCGGCCGACGTCGTGGCGCACCTGGCGTGCGGCCTCGAGGAAGGGGAGCGACTCGATGTCACCGACCGTGCCACCGATCTCGGTGATGACAATGTCCACGTCCTCGGTGTCCATGGCCCGAATTCGGTCCTTGATCTCATTGGTGATGTGCGGAATCACCTGGACCGTGTCCCCGAGGTAGTCACCACGACGCTCCCGCGCGATCACGTTGGAGTAGACCTGACCGGTGGTCACGTTGGCGAAGCCGGAGAGGTTGGTGTCCAGGAAGCGCTCGTAGTGGCCGATGTCCAGGTCGGTCTCGGCGCCGTCATCGGTGACGAACACCTCGCCGTGCTGGAACGGGTTCATCGTCCCGGGATCGACGTTGAGGTAGGGGTCGAGCTTCTGCATGGTGACCCGAAGCCCGCGTGCCTTGAGCAGGCTCCCCAGCGAGGAGGCGGTGAGCCCCTTCCCCAGCGAGGAGGCGACTCCTCCGGTCACGAACAAATGCTTCGGGGGCTGGGCTCCGGCCAAAGGAACTCCCGCGGATGGTCGGTACAGGACTGCGATAAGCGAGGGCGTCGAGCGGTTCGAGAGTTCCCCAGATGCTCCTGGAGCCTCACCGATCCCCCTCAACGGGGCCTTACCTCCACGGGGTTCTAGGCTAGCAACTCCGAGGCCGGTTCGGCGAAAACACGCAGGACCATTCCATCTCGATCAGGGAACGATCGACGCCGCGGAGTCCCCCGTGCCGTACTGACCGACCGTTCCCCTGGCGGCCGCGGCCAACCCAAGGATGGCCGCCACCTGCCCGGAGGCCTGGTCGCCGGTGTCCTCGGTGGCCACCAGGCTGGTCGCCTGGGCATCGCTGCGCACCGCCTCGATCGCGGCCGCGGGCTGACCGTCAGCCAGGCCGGCCACGACCATCACGGCCGTCGCCTCACCTGCCAGCCCTCTGGCCATGCTGGCGAGGATGGTCCCGGTGGCCGCGGTGTCGGTCGCCGAGCCGGATGGCGCGATGAGCAGCACCAGCCCCGCGTTCCGGGCGAGCGTCTCCTTCGAGGTCGCCAGATGTCCCGCGGACAACCCAGAGAGCAGGGACTGCGAGGACGCGGGCGCCGGGACACCTGCGGCTTGTGGGGCCGCGATCGCGATCCCCAGAACGGCGCCGAAGCGCTCGTAGGTGCTCAAGGACTTGTCGACCCTCGCCCCCTTGGTCGACTTGACCAGCTGCGTGGTGAGCTCGTCGACCAGCTGTCGTGAGCTCGGGTCCACGGCGTCTTGGCCCAGGTCGACCCGGCCGGTGACCGCGGCCCCGCTCTTGGTCAGCAGGTCGGAGATCCCCGCGACGATCCCCGAGTCCGCACCCGGAGCGACGACGAGGACGACCGAAGTGCCGGAAAGGCTGCCAGCAACCACCTGGGATGCGACTCCCTTGATGAAACCCTGGTCGTTGGCGAGCTGCTGCTGCAGCCTAGCGACATCGACGGTAGGTGCTGGCGTGCTGGTCGCGGTCGGAGTTCCCGACCCCGTGACAGTGGCCGGTGTGCCCGCGAGCCCGTGGCCCAGGACCACTCCAGCGGCCAGGGCGAACAGGATCGCAACAACTGTGACGACGTGGTAGCGGAAGGAGATCACTTCGCTCCTGTTCGGATGAGGTGGAACCAGTCGGAAAGATGCGACCAGACGCTGTGGTACAGGTCAGCGCCCTGGGGCGTGGTGGCCAGGGAGGCGAGCACGACCGCAACGCCTGCGAGCACCACGAGGGCGAGCTGCCACCGGCGTACGCCGCCGAGGTACACCTGGGGCAGGGCAGCGGCCGATACCAGCTTGGGTCCGGCCCGCAGCTGGGTCAGGAAGGTGCTGGCCATCCCGGTCCGCTGCCGGTCCAAGAACTCGTCCAAGGTGGCGTGGATGCCCACCGTGACGATGAGGCGCGCCTGCCCCACGTCGGCCATCAGCACCGCGATGTCGGCGGGGGCGGCCGACGCTCGGACCTCGATCGGGGCAAGCCCGAGCTTGACGAGCCGCTCCGCGCCGGTCGCCTGGCCGCTGAGGTCCGTCACCAGCACAACCTCGCGTGCCGACCGGATCGCCTTGTCGGACACCGGCGCCACGCTCCGCCCGGTGGAGGTCCGAGCACCGAGCCCTGCCTCGCTCAGGATCAGGACGTTCGGCCGCAGCCCCGCCCGCCTCGCGGCGTCAGCGCCCGCGTCGACGGCGAAGACGAGCGGCTTCTGCTCCTTGACGAACCGGCGGACCCGCTGAAGGTCGGCGGTGTAGTCGAAGCCCGCGACAACCACGAGCACCGGACGCCCGGCAATCGACGTGCGCAGGTCAGGGAGACCCTCTCCGTGGAGGATCAGCCCCTGTTCACGGCGGAGGAACTCCACGGTGTTCGCAGTGAAGCTCTGCAGCTGGGTCTCCAGACCCCGACGCGCAGCGGACATCAGCTGGAGGACGTCGGAGGCGTGCAGGGCGCGACCGGCGGCGATCAGGTCCTCGCCACGCTGCACGTTCCCATCGACCACGACGATCTTCTCGCCGCTCTTGATCCTGGAGAAGATCTCCGGCCCGACCATGTCGACCTGTGCCACTCCCGCCTCGGCGAGCAGCTCAGGGCCGAGGTTCGGGAACCTGCCCGAGATGGACGGGGAGGCGTTCACGACGCCGGCCACCCCGGCCTTGGCGAACTCTCGTGCCGTCGAGCGATCAAGGTCCAGCTGGTCGATGACAGCGATATCACCTGGCCGCAGACGCGGGAGCAGCAACGCCGCGCTGCGCCCGACCCGAGCAGGTCCGGTGACCGCTCCGGGCGGAAGCCCGACAGTGGTCCGTGTCCGTCGTTTCATCGGGCGGCTCCTGCGCGAGCGGTCTCGAGGAGCTCCTGAGCGTGCGCACGGGCTGAAGCGGAGTCCTCCAGCCCGGCCAGCATCCGGGAGAGCTCGACGATCCGGTCCTCGTCGGTGAGGACCGCCAGATCCGAGGTCGTGACTGCTCCGGTGCTGTCCTTGGACACCCGCACGTGGGTATCGGCGAACGCCGCCACTTGGGGCAGGTGGGTGACCACCACGACCTGAGCCAGCTGTGACAGCCGCGCAAGGCGACGTCCGACCTCGACCGCGGCCTTGCCACCGATGCCTGCATCGATCTCGTCGAAGACGAGCGTCGGCACCGGGTCAGAGGCGGCCAGGACGACCTCCAGAGCCAGCATCACGCGCGACAGCTCACCACCGGACGCGCTCTTGGCCAGGGAACGGGGCTCGGCGCCCGGATTGGCCGCCAGGAGGAACTCCACGTCGTCGAGTCCGCGGGCACTGGCCCGTACCGGCCCCTGCGGCGTCTCGATGCCCGTGGGGTCCACAGACCGGCGCACATCGATCGAGACCGTGGCATGCGGCATGGCAAGCTCGGTGAGCTCGGCGGTCACCTCCTGGGAGAGCCGCTCGGCCGCGGACACCCTCCCCTCGGTGAGACGCTCCCCCAGCACCGCCAGACGGGCCCGCAGCTCGTCTCGGGCTGCGGTCAGGTCGGCAGCAAGCTGATCGGCGTTGTCGACTCGTTCGAGTGAGGTCGACGCGTTGCGCGCCCATTCGAGCACAGCGCTGAGGTCCTCGCCGTACTTGCGGGTGAGCGCTCTGAGAGCTGAACGTCGTTCAGAGACTTCGGCAAGGCGGGCGGGATCCGACTCGAGGCCCGAGGCGTAAGACGCCGCGTCAGCGGCGAGGTCGGAGACGAGGTAGCTCGCCTCGGCCATCCGGTCCGACAGTGCCGCGGCCTCCGGGTCGTGGTCGCGCACGGCCTCCAGGGCCGCCCGCGCTCGGGCCAGGCTGGCCAGGGCGTCAGGTTCCTCCTCGTCGCTGGACAAGAGCAGACGCGCGCTCTCGGCGGCCGTCCGCAGCGTGTCGGCGTGGGCCAACCGCTGCTCCTCGTCCGCCAAGGCGCGGTCCTCACCCGGCTGGGGGTTGGCCGCGGCGATCTCGTCCAGGCCGAAGCGGAGCAGGTCTGCCTCCCGTGCCCGCTCCCTTCTGGAGTCGATGAGGTCCGCGAGCTCGCGTTCCACCGAGCGCATCCGCGCAAACGCCTCGCCGAACTCCTCCCGCAGGGCCAGCACCTCCGAGCCCGCGTACCGGTCCAGCGCGTCCAACTGCTCGGCCGACGACTGCAACCGGTGTTGGTCGGATTGTCCGTGGACGACGACCAGGGCCTGACTGATCTCACTGAGAGCCCCTGCAGGGACCGAGGCCCCGCCCACGGTGGCTCGGGAACGGCCCTCAGCGGCAACCCGCCGGGCAATCACCAAGGTGCCGTCGTCGATCTCGGCCCCCAACTCCTCCAGGCGAGCCTCAAGTGGGGCCGACCAGGTGCCGGTCCGGACCAACCCTTCGATGCGGGCGTAACGAGCGCCCGCCCTGACCACGCCAGAGTCCGCCCGGGCTCCGAGCAGGAGCCGAAGAGCGGAGACCACCATGGTCTTCCCCGCACCGGTCTCACCGGTGATGGCCGTGAAACCGGGACCCAGCTCGAGGCCGGACTCTTCGATCACGCCGAGGGACCGGATCCGGATCTCCTCGATCATGGCTGTTCCGCCGCGTGGGCGCGCCGCGCCGCCCGCCAGCCGATGACGGGCAGCTCGAACTTGGCTACAAGCCGGTCGGTGAAGGGCCGAGCATGCAGACGGGCCAGACGGATGCTTCGTCGACCCCGCCGGACCTCCACCCGGTCTCCCGGCGGGACATCGAACGTACGTCGCCCGTCACACCACAAGACACCTCCCGCGCCGTAGTCGGCGAGGACGTCCACCGCGATCACCGACGTGGGGGCGACCACGATGGGACGGGCGAAGAGCGCGTGCGCGCTGAGCGGAACCATGAGCAGTGCCTCGACCTCGGGCCAGACCACTGGCCCCCCCGAGGAGAAGCTATAGGCCGTCGAGCCTGTGGGCGTGGCACAGACGACACCGTCGCACCCCCACCGCGACAGGGGACGCCCGTCGACCTCGACGATGACCTCGATCATCTTCTCGCGGGCTGCCTTCTCGATGCTGGCTTCGTTCAACGCCCAGGTCTCCGCCATCACCTGCTGGCCCCGGAAGACGGTCACGTCAACGGTCAGCCGCTCCTCTGTCGTGTACGAGCGCGACACGATGGCGTCGATCGTGGAGACGACATCCTCGTGCTCGGTCTCGGCGAGGAACCCGATATGACCGAGGTTGACCCCGAGCAGCGGGGTGCCGGACTGCCGTGCCAACTCCGCCGCACGAAGAATCGTCCCGTCGCCCCCGATCACGACGATCAGCTCACAGCCCGCCGAGGCGACCTCTGACGGAGCCACGATTTCGCACTCCGCTGACCCCAGCCCCATCGCCTCCGCCTCGTCGGAGAGCAGGCGCAACCCGATGCCCGCGTCCCGCAGCGCCTTGCACAGGGTGACCGCAACATCCCGGGCGTCTTCCCTCCGGGCATGGGTGACCACGAGGATCTTGCGCTCCGCCTGGGCGGAGGGGATCTGGCCGGGGGCGCTCACGGGTCAACCCTCTCATCCCGCGCCGTCACATCCGGGTTCCGACGTACGGAGTCCTGGATCTTCTCAGGCGTGATCTCGGCGGGACCGTGTCGGGCCCACAGGAAGTACTCGACGTTGCCCGCAGGTCCGGGCAGCGGGCTCTCCGTGACCGCCCGAACGCCCCAGCCCCGAGCCGACAATGCCTCCGCGACGCCCGCCACCGCCTCGGCTCTTAGAGACGGGTCACGAACCACCCCGCCCTTGCCCACCCGGTCCTTGCCGACCTCGAACTGCGGCTTGACCATGAGCACCAGATCCCCTGCCGGGTCCATCACGGCGATCAAGGCATCGAGCACGAGGCGCAGGGAGATGAACGACAGATCACCCACGATCAGCTCGACGGGCGATCCGATCATCTGGGGCGTCAGGTCGCGGACATTGGTCCGGTCACGCACCTTCACGCGCGGGTCGGATCGCAGGGACCAGGCCAGCTGCCCGTAGCCGACATCGACAGCCACGACCTCTCGGGCGCCGTGACGAAGCAGCACGTCAGTGAAGCCTCCGGTGGACGCTCCAGCATCCAGAGCGCGCCTTCCTCGCACCAGCAGGCCCTGGGGCTCGAATGCCATGAGGGCGCCGTCGAGCTTGTGCCCGCCGCGGGAGACGAACTCCGGGCCCGCGGGATCGTCACGAACGACGATCGCCGCGTCGGTCGTGACCCCGGTGGCTGGTTTGGTGGCAGTCTGCCCGGACACCGTGACCCGCCCCTGCGCGATCAACTCCGCCGCGTGCGCTCGAGAGCGGCCCAAGCCGCGTCGCACAAGCTCAGCGTCGAGCCGCTGTCGCCGAGGAGACACCGATCACTCGTCCTCGTCCAACTCAGGCTGCGGCGACGACAGGGCCTCGCGCAGCGTCTCGTGCACGGCCGAGTAGTGCGCCGGGTGGTTGTCGATGTCAGCGTCGTCAAGCGCTGCCAGACCGTCGAGCACATCGTCGATCCGGGAGTCACCCGTCCGCACAGACTCCGAGGGCGCCGTCGCTGCTTCTGCGGTCCGCGCAGGCTCCGTCCCCTCGACTCCGGACCGGTCCCGAAGGTCGACCTCGATGGGTTCCTCGATCATCTGCTCCTCCTTGGCTGCGGGGTCACGTCTCCGCCATCGGGACCAGTGGCGGGACCAGGCCATCAAAGGCAGGGACCTCACCGCTCGTGTCCCGATGATGCCACGCAGCAACAGCGACGACGCGCCACCAGTCCCCGTCCGGACCGGACCCACGAACGGACAGCCGACCGTCATCCACCTGCGCTCGCCATCCGCCGGCTCCTACACCCCCGTCATGGATCGTGCACTCGGTTTGGGGCTGGTTCAGGCCGGCCAGCGTCGGGCTGAGATACGTAGGGCGCTGTGGCTCCGTGGCCGCGATCAGCTCAGTCAGACCGGTCACCCCGGTCAGGACAAGCAGACTGTCCATCCCGGCTCGTCTCGCACCCTCGATGTCGGTGTCGAGCCGGTCGCCCACCACGAGCGGCCGAAGGGCAGAGGTGCGCTCCATGCTCTGCTGGAAGAGGACCGGCTCCGGCTTCCCCGCCACCCGCGGCCGCCGGTCGACGAGCCGAGAAACCATCTCGAGCAGGGAGCCGTTGCCCGGCCCCACACCACGCGCGGTCGGCAGGGTCAGATCGGCGTTCGATGCGTACCAGGGCAGTCCTGTGCGCACCAGGATCGTGGCATCCACGATCGTCCCGAAGCGAAGATCCGGGTGGTAGCCGGAGACGACTGCGGAGATGTCGGCGTCGGGATCCTGGGTGGGCACCAGTCCCGCGGCCTCGACCGCGGTCAGGAGTCCCTCGCCCCCCATCACGAAGATCGTCGACCCCGCCGGGAGCTCCCTGGCCATCATCGTGCTCACGGCCTGGGCGGAGGTAACCACGTCGTCGTCAGCTGCGTTGAGGCCGAGGGCCCTCAGGTGGCCGCCCACCGCCGACGGCGGTCGGGCCGCGTTGTTCGTGACGAAGATGGTGCGCATGCCCGCTGCCTGAGCCTCTGCCAGCACATCAGCGACCCCGGGCACAGCATCTTTCCCGATGTAGACCACGCCGTCGAGGTCGAGCAGGGCGACGTCGTGCCGAGACGCGAGGGACTCCTCGGTCCACCCCAGATATCTCTGCGTCATCGGCCCCACTCCTCTGCGGTCGCTGCGGACCGTACCAGTCTCCTCATCCGCGACGTTTCAACGCCCGCGTCGGGCACACAGGTCCAGCTCGTCAGGTGACGTTGGACTGTCGTTCAGCCCTCGGCAGGGTGGCGGCGCAGCCCGAGCACCTCCACCTCGGTCCGACTGGTCGCGCCGACCTGGGAGCGGAAGAATCTCCTGCGGATCGACCCGCGCACCTCGACGGTCTGGCCCACCTCACACCGCGCAGCCGAACGACGGGCGTCGGCCGACCACGCCACACAGTCAACGACGTCGACCTTCTGCGACGAACCGCGTGTCATCGTGGTGGGTGCACGGCGCACCGCGATTCGGAACGTCACCACGGCGGCCCCTGAGGGGAGAGCCCGGGTCTCCGAGCCCGTCGTGACCCGCCCCACCAGGTGAACGTCGTTCGCGCCGCGCCCTGATCCCGCACGTGATGTGTCTGCTTCGGCTGGACCTGCTGTTGTCTTCCTCATCGAATCACCCCAGGCGTATCGTCGCCCGCGACTCCGACGGTTCAGTCACTCGCTGTCCGGGTCTGTGGACGGAGCCTCCTCGGACCGGCCAAGGACCACGTCAAGCTGGCCAGCGCGCTCGTCCGCGTCGGTGACCCCGTCGTTGTCGATCGCCGCAGCCCGGTGGAACCACTCCGCCGCCTCCTCGGCCCGACCCGCAGCCTCCAGGGTGTCGGCGTAGGCATAACGGACTCGCACCGACCACTCCTGCCGAGAAGGCGAGTGCAACGGTGCGGACTCCAGGGTCCGAAGTGCAGCCTCGAGCTCGCCCAGATCCCTTCGGGCACCCGCCTCCACGATAAGCATCTCCATCGCAATCGGCTCGGGCAGTGACTTGCCCTCCGCGCTCCTCGCCAGAGCGATCGCCTTCTCGGGTTTGCCCAGGGCACGTTCGCAGTCGGCGATCATGGGCAGATAGTCGTGCGAACCGTTCATCCGCCGAGCGGCTCTCAGCTCGGTCACCGCGTCGGCGAACTCGCCGGCAGCGTAGGCGGCCTCGCCGCATGCCTCACGGACCACGGCAAGTCGCGAAGCCCGCGCCCGCGCAGCTTGGGCGTGCGCGTAGGCAAGAACCGGGTCCTCGTCCACGAGGCGGCCGGCAGCCACCAGGTGACGGGCTACGCGCAATGCCAGCTTCTCAGGAAGGCCCTGCAGCTGTGCGGCCACGGAGCGATCGAGCTCCCGGCCGGTGATGTCGGACGGAATCTCAGGACCGTCATACGCCTGCTGGGCTCCGGTGCGCTCCTCCGGCGTCCCGCTGCGGGCCGGCCCCGAGCGGCGACCACGCTCACCGCCCCGACCCGAGCTCGCCGAGCGGCGACCTGGATCACCGGCCTTCGCGCGAGGTCGGTCGGAACTCCGCTTCGACCCGTTAGCGCCGGTCCCCGACCCACTAGCAGAGCCCGCTCGCCGAACCGGCCGACCCTTTGAGCGGTCTCCGGATGATGATCCTTGCGCCATCGCTGCTCCTCAACAATCCGAGTACTTCAGATGCCGACGACAACCGTACGGCGGGGTGTCACAGAGCGACGAACGGGCCCACACAAACACGTAGAGGCCACCCAAAGGTGGCCTCTACGGAAAGAAATGTCCGGCGGCGTCCTACTCTCCCACAGGCCTCCGCCTGCAGTACCATCGGCGCAGAAGGGCTTAACTTCCGGGTTCGGAATGGAGCCGGGTGTTTCCCCATCGCTATGACCGCCGAAACTCTATGGAGTTATGTCGGATCTCGAAGGATCCCCGACCGTAACTCGGGAGCCACACAGTGGACGCGCAACATCTTTGAGAGACAAGCCCTCGGCCTATTAGTACCGGTCGGCTCCGTGCATTGCTGCCTTCTACCTCCGGCCTATCAACCCAGTGTTCTGCTGGGGGCCTTACCCGGTTAACCCGGTGGGAAACCTCATCTTGAAACGTGCTTCCCGCTTAGATGCTTTCAGCGGTTATCACTTCCGAACGTAGCTAACCAGCCGTGCTCTTGGCAGAACAACTGGCACACCAGAGGTTCGTCCACCCCGGTCCTCTCGTACTAGGGGCAGCCTTTCTCAAGTTTCCTACGCGCGCGGCGGATAGGGACCGAACTGTCTCACGACGTTCTAAACCCAGCTCGCGTGCCGCTTTAATGGGCGAACAGCCCAACCCTTGGGACCTACTCCAGCCCCAGGATGCGACGAGCCGACATCGAGGTGCCAAACCATCCCGTCGATATGGACTCTTGGGGAAGATCAGCCTGTTATCCCCGGGGTACCTTTTATCCGTTGAGCGACGCCGCTTCCACATGCCAGCGCCGGATCACTAGTTCCGACTTTCGTCCCTGTTCGAGTTGTCACTCTCACAGTCAAGCTCCCTTGTGCACTTACACTCGAAACCTGATTGCCAACCAGGCTGAGGGAACCTTTGAGCGCCTCCGTTACATTTTAGGAGGCAACCGCCCCAGTTAAACTACCCACCAGGCACTGTCCCTGATCCGGATTACGGACCTAGGTTAGATATCTAGTACGACCAGAGTGGTATTTCAACGTTGGCTCCACATGAACTGGCGTCCATGCTTCAAAGCCTCCCACCTATCCTACACAAGCCGAACCAAACACCAATACCAAGCTATAGTAAAGGTCCCGGGGTCTTTCCGTCCTGCCGCGCGTAACGAGCATCTTTACTCGTATTGCAATTTCGCCGAGTCCACGGTTGAGACAGCGCCCAAGTCGTTACTCCATTCGTGCAGGTCGGAACTTACCCGACAAGGAATTTCGCTACCTTAGGATGGTTATAGTTACCACCGCCGTTTACTGGGGCTTAAGTTCTGCGCTTCGCTCCGAAGAACTAACACGTCCCCTTAACCTTCCAGCACCGGGCAGGAGTCAGTCCGTATACATCGTCTTGCGACTTCGCACGGACCTGTGTTTTTAGTAAACAGTCGCTTGGGCCTGGTCTCTGCGGCCTTCACCGCTTCCGGGAGCAAGTCCCTTCACGGATCCGGCCCCCCTTCTCCCGAAGTTACGGGGGGATTTTGCCGAGTTCCTTAACCATGGTTCACTCGATCGCCTTGGTATTCTCTACCTGATCACCTGAGTCGGTTTGGGGTACGGGCGGCGCATAGCTCGCTAGAGGTTTTTCTCGACAGCATAGGATCACTCACTTCGCCCATTCGGGCTCGGCATCGAGGTCTCAGGCACATGAGACGCGGATTTGCCTACGTCTCGCCCTACACCCTTACCCGCGGACTACCATCGCCGCGGTTGAGCTACCTTCCTGTGTCACCCCATCGCTTGCCTACTACTGAGTTGGTTCGCGCGCTCCACTCAGCCGCCTCCCGAAGGAGGCATCGAGCTTCAGGCACTTAGCATCATCAGATTCAGCATGGGCGCTATTTTGCCGGTACGGGAATATCAACCCGTTGTCCATCGACTACGCCTGTCGGCCTCGCCTTAGGTCCCGACTTACCCAGGGCAGATTAGCTTGACCCTGGAACCCTTGATCATTCGGCGGAGGAGTTTCTCACTCCTCTTTCGCTACTCATGCCTGCATTCTCACTCGTCTGGCGTCCACGACTGGATCACTCCGCCGCTTCACTCGCCAGACGACGCTCCCCTACCCATCCACGCGCCTGGACCTTACGGCCGGGCTATTGCGCGAATGCCATAGCTTCGGTGGATAACTTGAGCCCCGCTACATTGTCGGCGCGGAATCACTTGACCAGTGAGCTATTACGCACTCTTTCAAGGGTGGCTGCTTCTAAGCCAACCTCCTGGTTGTCTCTGCGACTCCACATCCTTTTCCACTTAGTTATCGCTTGGGGACCTTAGCTGATGGTCTGGGCTGTTTCCCTCTCGACTACGAAGCTTATCCCCCGCAGTCTCACTGCTGCGCTCTCACTTACCGGCATTCGGAGTTTGGCTAACGTCAGTAACCTTGTAGGGCCCATTAGCTATCCAGTGCTCTACCTCCGGTAAGAAACACGCAACGCTGCACCTAAATGCATTTCGGGGAGAACCAGCTATCACGGAGTTTGATTGGCCTTTCACCCCTATCCACAGGTCATCCCCCAGGTTTTCAACCCTGGTGGGTTCGGTCCTCCACGCGGTCTTACCCGCGCTTCAACCTGCCCATGGATAGATCACTCCGCTTCGGGTCTTGGTCATGCGACTCTGTCGCCCTATTCGGACTCGCTTTCGCTACGGCTGCCCCACACGGGTTAACCTTGCCACACAACGCAAACTCGCAGGCTCATTCTTCAAAAGGCACGCTGTCACAGCCCTAAGGCTGCTCCAACGGATTGTAGGCACATGGTTTCAGGTACTATTTCACTCCCCGCCAGGGGTACTTTTCACCTTTCCCTCACGGTACTTGTCCGCTATCGGTCACCAAGGAGTATTTAGGCTTAACGGGTGGTCCCGCCAGATTCACGCGGAATTTCAGGGGTTCCGCGTTACTTGGGGTGACGTCTCAGAGCCATCGTCTTACGTGTACGGGGGTATCACCCTCTATGCCGAGACTTTCCAGTCTCTTCAACTTCAACGATGGTTTCTTACTCTGTGTCAGCGCGGCAGCGCTGACTAAACGGCCCCACAACCCCGTACGCGCAACGCCTGCCGGCTATCACACGCATACGGTTTGGCCTCTTCCGGTTTCGCTCGCCACTACTCCCGGAATCACTGTTGTTTTCTCTTCCTGTGGGTACTGAGATGTTTCACTTCCCCACGTTCCCTCCAACTGCCCTATGTGTTCAGGCAGAGGTAACTGGACATGACTCCAGCTGGGTTTCCCCATTCGGAAATCCCCGGATCAGAGTTCGGTTGCCAACTCCCCGGGGCTTATCGCAGGCTCCTACGTCCTTCATCGGCTCTTGGTGCCAAGGCATCCACCATGTGCCCTTAGTAGCTTGTCATTGCTACAAAGATGCTCGCGTCCACTGTGTAGTTCTCAAGATACGGGCGGTTCTGTCGACCGCTCGCGCTTACCCCGACAAGTCCGGGTAGTTCGCGAGTGCGACAGTCCTAGAAGGTTCGATTGCTCGATCCCTCAGGACCCAACAGTGTGCCTGAATGGCCATCAACGGAGACTCGAGGTTCCACGCCGGCGAACCGGCAGTACTGACGAGGCCCGATGAGGGCCAGCCAAATAGTCGACGTTCCACTAGTGAGCAATGCTCGCCTGGGAACGAAAGTCCCAGAAGCGAGCAGCCTTATCGGCTAGGCCGATGTGCATGCTCCTTAGAAAGGAGGTGATCCAGCCGCACCTTCCGGTACGGCTACCTTGTTACGACTTCGTCCCAATCGCCAGCCCCACCTTCGACGGCTCCCTCCAAATAAATGGTTGGGCCACCGGCTTCGGGTGTTGCCGACTTTCGTGACGTGACGGGCGGTGTGTACAAGGCCCGGGAACGTATTCACCGCAGCGTTGCTGATCTGCGATTACTAGCGACTCCGACTTCATGGGGTCGAGTTGCAGACCCCAATCCGAACTGAGACCGGCTTTTTGGGATTCGCTCCATCTTGCGATATCGCAGCCCTTTGTACCGGCCATTGTAGCATGCGTGAAGCCCTGGACATAAGGGGCATGATGACTTGACGTCATCCCCACCTTCCTCCGAGTTGACCCCGGCAGTCTCTTATGAGTCCCCACCATTACGTGCTGGCAACATAAGACGAGGGTTGCGCTCGTTGCGGGACTTAACCCAACATCTCACGACACGAGCTGACGACAGCCATGCACCACCTGTATAGAGCCCTTGCGGACCTCCCATCTCTGGGAGTTTTCCCTATATGTCAAACCCAGGTAAGGTTCTTCGCGTTGCATCGAATTAATCCGCATGCTCCGCCGCTTGTGCGGGCCCCCGTCAATTCCTTTGAGTTTTAGCCTTGCGGCCGTACTCCCCAGGCGGGGCGCTTAATGCGTTAGCTGCGGCACGGAACTCGTGGAATGAGTCCCACACCTAGCGCCCAACGTTTACGGTGTGGACTACCAGGGTATCTAATCCTGTTCGCTCCCCACACTTTCGCTCCTCAGCGTCAGGTAATGCCCAGAGAACCGCCTTCGCCACCGGTGTTCCTCCTGATATCTGCGCATTTCACCGCTACACCAGGAATTCCGTTCTCCCCTGCATACCTCTAGTCTGACCGTATCGGAAGCAGGCTCGGGGTTAAGCCCCGAGTTTTCACTCCCGACGTGACAAACCGCCTACGAGCCCTTTACGCCCAATAATTCCGGACAACGCTCGCACCCTACGTATTACCGCGGCTGCTGGCACGTAGTTGGCCGGTGCTTCTTCTGCAGGTACCGTCACTTGCGCTTCGTCCCTGCTGAAAGAGGTTTACAACCCGAAGGCCGTCATCCCTCACGCGGCGTTGCTGGATCAGGCTTTCGCCCATTGTCCAATATTCCCCACTGCTGCCTCCCGTAGGAGTCTGGGCCGTGTCTCAGTCCCAGTGTGGCCGGTCACCCTCTCAGGCCGGCTACCCGTCATCGCCTTGGTGGGCAGTTACCCCACCAACAAGCTGATAGGCCGCGAGCTCATCCATCACCGCCAGAACTTTCCACCACCATCAGATGTCTGAAGTGGTCGTATTCGGTATTAGCACCGGTTTCCCGGAGTTATCCCGATGTGATGGGCAGATTGCTCACGTGTTACTCACCCGTTCGCCGCTCGTGTACCCCCGAAGGGGCCTTACCGCTCGACTTGCATGTGTTAAGCACGCCGCCAGCGTTCGTCCTGAGCCAGGATCAAACTCTCCGTTGAAATCTTCTGATGTCGTCGTCTAGGACAACGAATCATCGAATCTTTGGAGTATCCCGGCAAGAGTTGCCCCAGGAATGAGGGGCTGTGTCTTACCAAAGGAACCGTCATCAGGTCGCCGAACCGACCGAAGTCGGACCGGCTTCCGTCGACGGGGCGTTACTAAATTAATTCGTCGACTTTTGGCACACTGTTGAGTTCTCAAGGATCAAGCGCGCACCGGATTCTGGCCTCTCGGCCGTCCTCTGGGGCAACCTGCCTAACGCTACCCGGTCCACACAACCCCGTCAAATCCGGAGGAGTGGGGCCAGATCCCGTCACAGACAGCCTCCGCCGAGTCGGAATCGGGCCCCCTGAGGGCGCACCGAACCACCTCGGCCGAGGTGGATGTGTTGGGTTTCGCTGGGGCCGAGAGCCCGACTGTTGGGCCTTGCTCTCCGTCGCGCCCGGCGACGAAAAGGAACACTAGGGGGACGCCTTCGGGCAAGTCAAATCGACGCACCCCAGTGCCGGTCGGATCGACATCACCGCAGGTCAGAGCCGTGCGATGGCGCAGCCGAGTGGGTTGATCCGGCTGGATCAGGTGAGCCGGCGCACGAGCTCCGGAGTGAGCTCCTCGGCGCTGGGAGCCCCTACCAGCCGCCGGACCTCGACGTACTCACGGACCAACGCATCCCAGAGCTGGAGCACACCGTCCTGCCCGCCGGCCGCGAGGGCCAGGAGCGGTGGCCTGCCGAGGAAGGTCGCGGTGGCTCCGAGGGCTTGAGCGACCAGGACGTGGCGCCCCTGCCGGATCCCTCCGTCGACGTACACCTCGGCCTCGCCACCGACCGCTTCGACCACGTCCCGCAACGCGTGCGCGGTCGGCAGGGCGTAGTCGAGCTGACGCCCACCGTGGTTGGAGACCCACACCGCGGCCGCCCCCGCGTCCACGCAGCGTCGGGCGTCCTGCGGGTGCAGCACCCCCTTGGTCACTACCGGGAGCCCGCTGACCTGCCTCAGCCAGTCGATGTCGTGAGGCCCCAGGTCGAGGGCCTTCTCCGCCTCCGCTCCGGGCGGGAAGTTCGCCCTCACCCACGACGGGTCCAACGCCGCCCAGAGATGCTCGACCGCTTCGGGTTTCCTCGCGACCATGGGCGTGTCCACGGTGAGCACCAGCCCGGAGGCCCCTGCCGCCACTGCCGCCTCGATCACGGGAAGCGAGGCCGATCTGTCCGCCGTCACGTAGATCTGCAGCCACCAGCGGGCCCCGGTCGCCCCGATCTGGGCGAACGGCGTCCCCGCGTTGCTGGACACCACCACGAGGCCACCCATGGCGACGGCTGCCTCGGCCATGGCGATCTCGCCGGCGGGATCCGCCGCGCGTTGCAAGCTGGTGGGCGCGATCGCGATCGGCGCACGCAGTGGTGCTCCAAGGACCGTGGTGGAGGGGTCGACGTGGGTCACGTCGCGCAGGACCCGCGGCATCAGACGGTAGGTATCCCAGGCATCCTGCGCCTCCGCGGCGCTCACGCCGTCCCCGGAGCCGGAGGTGAAGTACCCGAAGACCTCCGGCGAGAGTGTCGCAGCCGCCCTGGCCGAGAACTCGGCCAGCAGCCTGGACACCTCGCCCGTCATCGTCAGCCGACCTCGACTCCCGCAAAGGTCTTCTTGCCGCGGCGCAGCACCAACCAGGACCCCGCGACCAGGTCGGACTCCCCCGGCACGAGATCGGGGTCTTCGACCCGCTCGTTGTTCAGGTAGGCACCACCCTCGGCCACCGTCCGTCGGGCGGCACTCCGCGTTTCGCTGAGTCCGGCAAGGACGAACAGATCGGTGACAGTGGGAATGCCGTCCACCGCCGACACCACGACTCCTCCGGTCTCTCGCAGTGCTGCGGCGAGCGTCGCCGGGTGGATCTCGCGGAGCTCTCCGCCGCCGAAGAGTGCCGCGGAGGCGGCCTTGATCCGCTCGGTCTCCTCGGCCCCATGGACCAAGGTGGTCACCTCGTGGGCCAACGCCTTCTGCCCGGCCCGCAGGAACGGCCGCTCGGCCGTCTCCCGCTCAAGCTCCTCGATCTCCGCGTGGGACAAGAAGGTGAAGATCCGCAGCAGCTCGCCGACCTTCACGTCCTCGACGTTGAGCCAGAACTGGTAGAAGGCGTACGGAGACATCATGTCGGGGTCGAGCCAGAGCGCCCCGCCCTCGGTCTTGCCGTACTTGGTCCCGTCGGCCTTGGTCACCAGCGGCGTGGCGAACGCGTGTGCCTTGCCTCCCACGGAGCGACGGATCAGCTCCACTCCGCTGGTCAGGTTCCCGAACTGGTCGCTCCCGCCGAACTGCATGATGACGCCGTGGGTCTTGTAGAGCTCGAGGAAGTCCATGGATTGAAGCAGCACATAGCTGAACTCGGTGTAGCTGATCCCCGACTCCAAGCGAGTGCGGACCACCTCCCGGGCCAGCATTCGATTGACCGGGAAGTGCTTGCCGACATCACGCAGGAAGTCGATCGTCGACAGCTTCGACGTCCAGTCGTAGTTGTTGACCATCGTTGCCGCGTTCTCGCCCTCGAAGCTCAAGAAGGGCTCGATCTGCCGCCGGATCCGGTCGACCCACTGCTCGACCACGTCCTGCTGGTTCAGGGTGCGCTCCCCCGACTCCCGCGGGTCGCCGATCATGCCGGTGGCACCCCCGACGAGGGCGTACGGCACGTGGCCGGCCTGCTGCAGTCGACGAGCGGTGACCAGTTGGACGAGGTTCCCCATGTGCAGGCTGGGAGCGGTCGGGTCGAAGCCCACGTAGTAGCGGACCGGGCCCTGGTCCATCGCCTCTCGCAAGGCGGCCAGGTCTGTCGAGTGCGCGATGAGGCCGCGCCACTCGAGGTCGTCGAGGATGTGCGGCGTGCTGGGCGAGCTCACCGTCCTGCCTTCCTGCCGATGGCCGTGTGGGACACAGCCTGCCAAACGTCCTAGCGAACCGACGAACCGGTTTGCCTTCAGCGCCTCCTTGCCGACGCTGGACGGTACGGCGAGACCGTCGGGTCGCCGTCGATCCAGAACCGCCACGGGCGGTCTGCCGCGGCTCGCAGACCCACGCGTGGACCAGTCCTGGCTGGCGGTGGCGCTCCGTCCAGGGTCAAGGTTATGGGCCCACGACACACGTGGGCCGCATCGTGGTCACGATCCAGACCCAGAGCCTGGCAAAGCCGGGCTGGCCCGCGCGCGAGATCCCGATCCTGGCCGCTCCCCCGGCGCCGGCGCGCCAGATCGACTCCCCCGACCACCTGGCCCGCCCTCAGCAGGACCGCCCCCGGATCTCCTTCGGCACCGACCACGACATTCGCGCAGTAGTGCATCCCGTAGGTGAAGTAGACGTAGAGCAACCCGGGGGGACCGAACATGCTGGCGTTCCGGGAGGTCTGACCTCGGAAGGCGTGCGACCCGGGGTCGTCCGCGCCGCCGTACGCCTCGACCTCGGTGATCCGGACCAAGGTCGCTCCCTCGGGGCTGTCATGGGTCAGGACAGCGTTGAGCAGGAGCGGCGCGACCTCGACCGGGGGCCGGGACAGCCGGAGTGCGAGGTCAGCCGAGGCGTTCACGGTGTTGGGCCAAGCGCGCGTGGACTTCGTCGAGCTGCTCCCGCACCCGCACCGGGGCGGTACCCCCGCGCCCGTCTCGGGATGCCACGGAACCCTCGGAGGAGAGCACGTCCCGCACCTCCGGCGTCAGCTCCGGGGAGATGGCCGCCAGGTCGTCGTCGCTCAGCTCCTCCAGCCCCAGCCCGCGCTCCTCACAGACCCGCACGCAGGCGCCCGCGAGCTCATGGGCGGTACGGAACGGCACACCGCGCCGAACCAGCCACTCGGCGACATCGGTAGCCAAGGAGAACCCCTGCGTCGCCAGCGCTGCCATCCGCTCGACGTTGAAGCGCAAGGTGGCCACCTGGCCGGTGAAGGCCGGCAGGAGCACCTCAAGGGTGTCCAGGGAGTCGAAGACCGGCTCCTTGTCCTCCTGCAGGTCGCGGTTGTACGCCAGCGGCAGCCCCTTCAGGGTGGTGAGGAGACCGGTGAGGTTGCCGACCAGGCGACCCGCCTTGCCACGGGCGAGCTCGGAGATGTCGGGATTCTTCTTCTGCGGCATGATGCTCGACCCCGTCGAGTAGCCGTCGTCCAGGGTGACGAACCCGAACTCCTGGGTCGCCCAGAGGATGATCTCCTCGGCCAGTCGGGAGATGTCGACCCCGATCATCGCCAGGACGAATGCGAACTCGGCCACGAAGTCACGCGAGGCGGTCCCGTCGATGGAGTTGGGGGTCGATCCGGAGAACCCCAGGTCGTCGGCGACCCGCAACGGGTCGAGTCCCAGGCTGGACCCCGCCAGCGCACCCGCGCCGTACGGGGAGTCGGAACCGACCCGGGCATCCCACTCGGCGAGCCGATCCAGGTTGCGCAGGAGAGGCCAGACGTGGGCCAGCAGGTGGTGGCTCAGCAAGACGGGCTGGGCATGCTGCAGGTGCGTCCTGCCGGGCATGATCGCGCCCAGATGGGTGGTCGCCTGGCCGGTGAGGGCGGTCGCCAGGTCCGCGACCATCGCGCCGACGATGCGAGCGTGATCCCGTAGATACATCCGGAACAACGTCGCGACCTGGTCGTTGCGGGAGCGACCGGCACGCAGCTTCCCGCCGATCTCCGGTCCGACAATCTCGAGCAGGCCACGTTCCAGGGCACCGTGAACGTCCTCGTCGGTGGGCGTCGGCGTGAACTCACCGCTCGCGACGCGCTCAGCCAGGGTGGACAGCCCCGCCAGCATGTCCTGGAGCTCACCGACAGTCAGGAGCCCCGCGGTCCCGAGGGCGCGGGCGTGGGCCATCGACCCCTCCAGGTCATATGACGCCAGCCGCCAGTCGAAGTGGGTCGACCGGGAAAGTGCCTCCAGCTCAGGGCTCGGCCCTCCGGCAAATCGACCACCCCAGAGCTTCCCCTGGTTGGTGGCGTGCTGCTCGCTCACGGATTCATCATTCCTTTGATCGTGGTGGCTTCGGGACCCGTCAAGGGCGCTCGTAACCCACCGGAGTCGGTCAGTCGGTGCCGGATTCCATCGCGGCGCTCTCCAGAGCGAGCTCTTCGTCGCCCTCGACGGCGTCGTTCTCCGCGATCTGCTCCGCGCCACCGGCCGGCAGCGCGCCGAAGAGCGTGCCGTGCTCGACCAGGACCTGTCCCTGATCGAGGGGCTGGACGGCGTACTGCTCCAGCAGAGCCCGGGAGTCGGCGATGTCGAGGTTGCGCATCGTGAGCTGGCCGATCCGGTCGGTCGGACCGAACGCGGCGTTCTCGGTGCGCTCCATGGAGAGCTTCTCCGGGTGGTAGGACAGGGCCGGCCCGGAAGTCTGGAGGATCGTGTAGTCCTCCCCACGCCGCAGGCGCAGGGTCACCTCACCGGTGACCACCGAGGCGATCCACCGCTGGACCGACTCGCGCAGCATCAGCGCCTGGGGGTCCAGCCAGCGTCCCTCGTACAGCAGCCGTCCCAGGCGACGGCCCTGTGCGTGGTAGTTGGCCAGGGTGTCCTCGTTGTGGATGGCGCTCAGCAGGCGCTCGTAGGCGATCCACAGCAACGCCATGCCAGGAGCCTCATAGATGCCCCGCGACTTGGCCTCGATGATGCGGTTCTCGATCTGGTCGGACATGCCCAGTCCGTGGCGGCCGCCGATGGTGTTGGCCTCGTGGACCAGGGCCACCGGGTCGGCGTAATCGCGTCCGTTGATCGCCACCGGGCGGCCGTACTGGAACCGGACGGTGACCTCCTCGGTCTCGATGGCCACCGCAGGGTCCCAGAACCGGACCCCCATGATCGGCTCGACCGTCTCGAGCGAGACATCGAGGTGCTCCAGCGTCTTGGCCTCGTGGGTGGCCCCCCAGATGTTGGCGTCGGTGGAGTAGGCCTTCTCCTCGGTGGCGCGGTAGGGCAGGTCGCGCTCGAAGAGCCACTGGCTCATCTCCTTGCGGCCGCCGAGCTCGCTGACGAAGTCGGCGTCCAGCCAGGGCTTGTAGATCCTCAGTGCGGGGTTGGCGAGCAGGCCGTAGCGGTAGAACCGCTCGATGTCGTTGCCCTTGAAGGTCGACCCGTCACCCCAGATGTCCACCCCGTCGGAGTGCATGGCACGGACGAGAAGAGTGCCGGTGACCGCACGGCCCAGAGGCGTCGTGTTGAAGTACGCGCGCCCCGCTGAGGTGACGTGGAAGGCGCCGCAGGCCAGCGCGGCCAGGCCCTCTTCCACCAGCTGCGGTCGGCAGTCGACGGTCCGCGAGATCTCGGCCCCGTAGGCGAGCGCGCGGCCGGGGACGCCGGCGATGTCGGGCTCGTCGTACTGGCCGATGTCTGCGGTGTAAGTGCACGGGATCGCGCCCTTCTCACGCATCCACGCCACGGCGACCGAGGTGTCCAGCCCGCCGGAGAACGCGATGCCGACGCGCTCACCGACGGGAAGACTGGTCAGGACCTTGCTCACTTCGTCGTCCTCTCGTCTTCGATGTTCTGGCCGTCGGCCATGCTGGCGAACCGCTCGGCGAGCTGAACGCCGCCGGCTGGGTCGCGGGCGATCAACAGCACGGTGTCGTCGCCGGCGATCGTGCCCAGCACCTCGGGGTGACCAGCATGGTCCAGAGCCGAGGCGAGGAACTGGGCAGCCCCCGGAGGGGTGCGCAGCACCACGAGGTTGGCCGACGCCTCGGCCGACACGAGCAGCTCTCCCATCAGGCGGACCAGGCGGGCCTCCCCCGCTGCGGAGTCCGGCGCGGCCCGGACCGTCCGGTCGCCGCCTTCGCCGGGTACCGCATACACGAGCGTGCCCTGGGCGTTGCGCACCTTGACCGCTTCGAGCTCGTCGAGGTCGCGGGAGAGGGTCGCCTGGGTGACGTTGAGCCCGGATTCGGCCAGCAGGGCCGCCAGCTCGGTCTGGGAGCGGACCTCTCGGTGGTTGAGCAGCTCCACGATCCGGTGCTGCCGGGAGCTCTTGGTCATCGGGAGCATCGCCTGGTCGGTCATCCGCCGCTCCGTTCCAGCAACCAGGCCAGGAGAGCCTTCTGGGCGTGCAAGCGGTTCTCCGCCTCGTCCCAGACCACGCTCTGCGGGCCGTCGATGACCCCCGCGGAGATCTCCTTGCCCCGGTAGGCCGGTAGGCAGTGCAGGGCGATCGCGCCTTCGCTGGCCCCGGCCATCAGGTCCTCGGTCACCGAGTAGGGGAGGAAGGGAGTCTCACGCTCCGCGGCCTCCTCCTCCTTGCCCATCGACACCCAGGTGTCGGTGGCTACGACGTCTACGCCGCGCACGGCCTCCGCCGGGTCGCTGACGTACCTGGCCGAGCCTCCGGTGCCCGCCGCGATCTCCTGGGCCCGCGCCAGGACATCGGCGTCCGGCCGGAAGCTCTCCGGGCCGGAGACCTGCACGTGCATCCCGGCTGTCGCTCCGCCGAGCAGGTAGGAGTGCGACATGTTGCTGGCCGTGTCGCCGAGGAAGGCGAGGCTGAGGCCCTCCAGTTCCCCCAGGTGCTCCGACACCGTCAACAGGTCGGCCAGGACCTGGCAGGGGTGGAACGAGTCGGTGAGCGCGTTGACCACGGGGACGCCGGCGTACGCCGCCATCTCCTCGATCCGTTCTTGCCCGTAGGTGCGCCACACGATCGCGCGGGCCTGTCGCCCAAGGACTCGAGCGGTGTCCGCGATCGACTCCCGCACGCCGACACCCGCCAGTCGTCCGTCGACCACCATGGGAAAGCCGCCCAGCTCCACGATCGCGGTGGTGAACGACACCTGGGTGCGCAGGGTTGGTTTGTCGAAGAGCACGGCGACCGACTGAGGGCCCTCCAGGGTGCGAGCGGCGAACCGCTCACCCTTCAGCGTCGCAGCCAGGGCCAGGACTTCGGCCTGCTCTTCAGGTGTCAGGTCGTCGTCACGCAGGAAATGCCGCATCTCAGTCCGCCTCCTCGAAGATCTCGTCGAGGATCCGTGGCCAGGCCCGCAGGAAGTCCGCGGCCTCGGCGCCCTGCAGCACCAGGGGCGGTGCCAACCGGATCCGGGACGGGGTGCAGTCGTTCACAACGTAGCCGTGCCGCAGCGCCGACGCGGCCACGGCGCCCGCTACCGGCTGGTCAAGGTCGATGCCGATCAACAGACCCCGGCCCCTGACCTCGGTTACGTGCTCGTGCGCCAGGCCCTCCACGATCTGCTCTCCGACCTCGCGGACGTTGGCCAGCAGATCCTCGGCCTCGATGGTGTGAAGGACCGCGAGCCCTGCTGCCGCCGCGACGGGGTTGCCGCCGAAGGTCGTGCCGTGGTTCCCCGGGGCGAAGAGGCCGGCGACCTCGCCGATCCCGATGCACGCACCGATCGGAAACCCGCCGCCCAGGCCCTTGGCCAGGGTCACGATGTCCGGGGTGATCCCTGACTCGGTGTAGGCCAGCCAGTCGCCCGTCCGGCCGACTCCGGTCTGCACCTCGTCGAGCCAGAGCAGGGCACCGGCCGCATGAGTGATCTCGCGTGCGGCGGCCAGGAAGCCGCTCGGAGGGATGACGACGCCGGCCTCGCCCTGGATCGGCTCGAGCACCACGGCCGCGACGGTCTCGTCGACGGCGTCCTTCAGGGCCTCGAGGTCGCCGTAGGGGACGAAGGTGACGTCTCCGGGCAGTGGCTCGAACGGCTGCCGGTAGGCCGCCTTCGCGGTGACCGCCAGCGAGCCGAACGTGCGCCCGTGGAAGGAGCCCTCCATCGCGACCACTCGGGTTCGCCCGGTGAGCCGGGTCAGCTTGAGAGCCGCCTCATTGGCCTCGGTCCCCGAGTTGGTGAAGAAGACTCGGGCGTCGGCGCCCACGAGAGCGACGAGGCGCTCGGCAAGCTCGATCTGGGGCTCGCTGGCGAAGAAGTTCGAGATGTGGCCGAGCATGGCCAGCTGGCTCGACACCGCCTTGACCAGGGCAGGGTGCCCGTGACCCAGCGCGTTCACCGCGATCCCGCCGAGCAGGTCGAGGTAACGGTTGCCGTCGACATCCCAGACGTAGGACCCCTCTCCCTTGGAGAGAACCAGCCGTGGGGTGCCGAAGGTGTTCATCAGAGCCGCGCCGTAGCGGCCGAGGTCCCGCTGCTGAGCGGTCATGACTGCTCCTGGGCTCGCTCGGCCGCCCGCAGGGAACGGCGGACCTTGGTGGCCACGCCCGGCAGCACCTGGGTGCCGACCCCCTCGGCGGTGAAGAGCTCCAGCAGCACCGCGTGGGGCTCGCGGCCGTCGACGACGGTCGCCCGTGGGACCCCGGAGGTCACTGCGTCCAGGCAGGCGCGCATCTTCGGGACCATCCCACTGGCCAGAGAGGGCATCAGATCGGCGAGTGCCTCCGGGCTGATCTCTCCGATCACGTCGTCGCTGTCCGGCCAGTCGCGGTAGAGCCCCTCGACGTCGGTGAGGACAAGGAGCTTGGCGGCACCGAGCGCCGTGGCCAGGGAGGAGGCTGCGGTGTCGGCGTTGACGTTGTGGACCACTCCGTCCACATCGGGCGCCACCGATGAGATGACGGGGATCCGGCCGGCCTCCAGCAGGTCGAGCACGGCCTCGGGGCGGACCTGGGAAACCTCGCCGACAAGCCCGAGGTCGACCTCCTCGCCGTCGACGATCGTGTTGGTCCGCCGGGCGGTGAAGAGGCCGCCGTCCTCGCCGGACAGACCTACGGCCAGTGGCCCGTGGCTGTTGATCATCCCGACCAGCTCGCGCTGGACCTTCCCGACCAGCACCATTCGGACGACGTCCATCGCCTCCTCGTTGGTCACGCGAAGGCCGCCTCGGAACTCGGTCTCGATCCCCAGGCGGTCGAGCATCGTGGAGATCTGGGGCCCGCCGCCGTGGACCACAACGGGTTTGAAGCCGGCGTACCGGAGGAAGACGATGTCCTCGGCAAAGGCACGCTTGAGCTTCTCGTCGGTCATGGCGTTGCCGCCGTACTTCACCACGACGACTTCACCGTGGTACTTGATCAGCCACGGCAGCGCTGCGGCCAAGGTGGCGGCGGTGGCGGTGGCGTTGCGCCAGTGCTCGTTTGCTTCGATCGTCATCGGGCCCTCAGCTGCTGTAGGCGGAGTTCTCGTGGACATAGGCGTGGGTCAGATCGTTGGTCCACACCGTGGCGCTCGCGTCGCCCGCCTTGAGGTCGATCGTCACAGTCACCTGACGCCCACTCAGGTCGACGGAGTCGGCCGGCTCATCGGGCGCGGAGTTCCGGCAAACCTGGACTCCGTTCATGGCGACATCGAGGTCGAGCGGGTCGAAGGCCGCGCTGGTCGTCCCGATGCTGGCCAATACCCGTCCCCAGTTGGGGTCGTTGCCGAACACCGCCGCCTTGAACAGGTTGGAGCGCGCGACGCTGCGGCCCACCACGACGGCCTCGTCCTCGCTCGCGGCGTTGACGACGGTGATCGCGATCTCGTGGTCAGCGCCCTCCGCGTCGGCCAGGAGCTGCAGCGCGAGGTCTGTGCAGGCCTCGCTGAGTGCGGCAGTCAGGTCCTCCTCACTCGGGGCGACCCCCGAGGCGCCGTTGGCGAGGATCGTGACGGTGTCGTTGGTCGACATGCACCCGTCGGAGTCGAGTCGGTCGAAGCTCACCCGGGTTGCCTCACGGAGTGCGCGATCGAGGGTCGCGCTGTCCGCGACCGCGTCGGTGGTGAGGACGACGAGCATCGTGGCCAGCTGCGGAGCCAGCATGCCGGCGCCCTTGGCCATCCCGCCGATGGACCACCCATCCCCAAGGATGAGGCTCTGCTTGCTGACGCTGTCGGTCGTCATGATCGCTTGAGCGGCGTCGGAACCGCCCTCCGCGCTCAATGCGGCGTGCAAGGCGTCTACTCCGTCGAGCAGCTGCCCGCGGGAGTTGGGCACGCCGATGAGGCCGGTCGAGCAGACCAGGACGTCAATCGGGCCGATCCCGAGGCGCTGGGCCACCCGCTCGGCCACCGCGTGGGTGGTCTGAAAGCCCTCCGGTCCGGTGTAGCAGTTGGCGCCTCCGGAGTTGAGGATCACGGCGCGGATCGTCCCGTCGGCGGCGACCTGTTCGGACCAGATGACGGGGTTGGCCTTGCAGCGGTTGGCAGTGAAGACCGCGGCCCCGTCGTACCGGGGGCCGGTGTTGACCACGAGAGCCATGTCCTTCTTGCCGGCCGACTTCAATCCGGCGGAGACTCCTGCAGCGAGGAAGCCCCGGGGGTGGTCGACGCTCATGACTTCTTGCCCGGGCTCGGGGCCGCGACGGGTGCTGGGACGACGGTGTGCCCGGCCTGCTGCCAGGCATCCTCGGCGACCGTGGCCTTCTCGGTGGGGACCAGGATCCAGTCAGTGTCATAGGTCGACAGGGTGAACACGCTCACCTCCGCCTCTGCCAGGGGTCGGAGGAGGTCGGCGAGGATCCCGGTCAGCGCGAAGTCGAGTGGGCCTTCGACGGCGTAGGCGGTGAACGGGCCCTGGCCGCGGGCCTTCTTCGGCACCCCGGCCGCCCCGCAGACGATCGACGTCTCCGTGGCCGTGGCCGTCACCGAGACCATGGTGCTGGATCCGGCCCACGACGGGAGCTCGGAGCCGGGGCCGAGCTTCACCACGGCGAGCTTCTCCGGATAGCGGTGCAGCACTTGGGCGGTCACGGCGCGACTCCGACCGTCGTCAGGCCGGTGGTCTCATCCCATCCAAGAGCGAGGTTGAGACACTGCACGGCCCCTCCCCCGGTGCCCTTGGCGAGGTTGTCCATCGCGGCGACGGCAACGAGATGGCCGGCCGCGGGGTCGACGGTCACCTGCATGTGCACGGCGTTGCTTCCCATCACACTCTGGGTCTGGGGCCACTGACCTGGCGGGAGCAGATGAACGAAGGGCTCGTCGGCCCAGGCCTTCGCGTACACCTCGTAGGCCGTGTCTGCGTCGACGGTGGTGGGAGCGGTGCAGGTGGCGAGGATGCCGCGCGACATGGGGACCAGCAACGGGGTGAAGCTGACACGGACCTCGGCATCGGTGAGGGAGGTGAGGTTCTGGATCATCTCCGGGGTGTGCCGGTGGGTGCCGCCGACGGCGTAGGCGCTGACGTTGCCCATCACCTCGGCGCCGAGCAGGTGAGGCTTGAGCGACTTCCCGGCACCGCTGGAGCCGCTCGCGGCCACGACGACGAGGTCGGAGGAATCGACGATGCCTGCTGCGACCGCCGGGGCAAGGGCCAGCGTGGCGACGGTCGGGTAGCACCCGGGAACGGCGATCCGCCGCGCTCCGCGCATCAGGTCCCGCTGTCCGGGGAGCTCGGGTAGCCCGTAGGGCCAGGACCCGGCGTGCTCGCCTCCGTAGAACCGCTCCCAGGCAGCGGGGTCGGTGAGCCGGAAGTCCGCCCCACAGTCAATCACCACGACGTCATCGCCGAGTCCGTCGGCGATAGCCGCCGACTCGCCGTGCGGCAGGGCCAAGAACACCACGTCGTGACCGCCAAGCACCGCCACGTTGGTCGGCTCCAGAACCCGGTCGGCGAGCGGGAGCAGATGGGGTTGCAACTCCCCCAGCTTCGAACCGGCGTTGCCCCCTCCGGTCAAGGCTCCGATCTCCACGTGAGGATGCCCCAGGAGGAGCCTCAGCACCTCCCCGCCGGCGTACCCACTGGCACCGGCAACAGCTACTCGAACCTTCGGCATGCGCATAAGCATACACACTCGCGCAATTCCATGAGAATCGGTCTCTCGCTGTCCGCGGTCATCACCCCTCCGGCCACGGCGATACCGTGGCCAGATGGCCCTCGACTACGTGATGCACATCCGCTCCGAGTCCGCCCGCTTCCTCGAGGTGCTGCGTGGCGCTGATCCGTCCGCACGAGTGCCCAGCTGCCCCGATTGGGATGCGGAGGACCTCCTGTGGCACCTCACCGAGGTCCAGGCGTTCTGGGCTCAACTCGTCGAGCTGCGCGCCCGGGCCCGCCACGAGGTGCCGGATGTCTCCCGCCCGGGTTCACCCGACGAGATCGCGTCGGCCTTCTCGGAGTGGAGCGAGCGTCTGGCCGTCGCGCTTGAGGTCACTGCGGATGACGTAGGTGTGTGGACTTGGACGGCCGACCAGTCCGTCGGCTTCGTCCGTCGACGCCAGGCGCATGAGGCGCTCATCCATCGACTCGACGCCGAGCTCACCACCGGACGCGTCACCCCCCTGCCGAGTGACCTCGCTGCCGACGGTGCGCGGGAGGCTCTGGAGGTCATGTACGGCGCATGTCCCCCGTGGGGGACCTTCACCCCGGACGGTCGAGGACTCGTCGTGTCATGCACCGACACAGATGACAGTGTCGAGGTGTCGTTGGGGCGGTTCACCGGCACGGATCCGTCTGACGGTACGACCCACGATGAGCCCGACATCTCAGTCCGGAGACTCACTCACGAGCCCGATGCCAGGATCAGTGGGCCGGCGTCCGACCTCGACTCCTGGCTCTGGCATCGGCGCAACGACCAAGGGCTGTCGTTCGAAGGCTCCCCCGAGGTGCTGGATGCTGTCCGGGGGATCCTGCGCCAGCCGATCGACTGACCCTTCTCGCGGCTCGGTGAGCACGAAAATTGGGGCGTGGGCGCGAGGAGTTCCTCGTGCCCACGCCCCAATTTTCAGGTTAACGTGAAAATCTGCCTCACCTTTGGGTGGCTTGGTGGCGGTGGGCGGCCAGGGTTACGGCGGCCTCGCGGGCCTGGTTGGTCTCAGCCACCGTCAGGGTCCGGTCCGGGGCCCGGAAGCGCATGGCGAAGGCCAGCGACTTCTTCCCCTCCTCGATCTGGCCGCCGGTGAAGACGTCGAACAACCGGATCGACTCCAGCAGGTCCCCCGCCCCCTCGCGAAGCGTCGCCTCCAGCTCGGCGGCAGGCAGATCGGCATCCACGACGAGGGCCACGTCCTCCTTGGCGACCGGGAAGTCGGAGAACGACGGCGCGCTGCGGATGTCCACCACCTTCTCGAGCAGGAAATCCAGGTCGAGCTCGACCGCACTCGAGCCACGGGGCAACCCGAACGCCTCGCAGACCTTCGGGTGCAGCTCGCCGGCGTGACCGAAATCCACGCCGTCGACGGCCAGCCGCGCACAGCGACCCGGGTGCCACGGCTCAAGCACACCGCTCGACACCTGCAGCTCGACGGCCAGCTCCCCGGCCAGCTGGCGACAGACCCCCACCGCATCTGTCCAGTCCGCTGCTCGGGCCCCGCCCTGCCATCCGGCGGGCACCATCTCCCCGGCGAACACCACCGCGAGGTGCAGTGGCTGGCGCGGCAGGGTCGCGAGGAGCTTCTCCAGGGCCTCGGCGTCCGGACGCCGACCCACACCGAAGATCGGGGCGGGGCCGTTGCCCGAAGGGAAGGCCACCGTGCCCGTTTCGAAAACGGCCACTCCGGGCGCCCCCCTGCCGAGGTTGCGCGACGCGGTCTTGAGCAGCCCTGGCAGGAGCGTCGTGGTGTAGCCCGGCTCCTCCGCCGACAACGGGTTCTCCAGCCGCACCGTGTCACGGCGGATGTCGTCGGCCGGCAGACCCAGCGCGTCGAACGCGTCCGGTCCGACGAACGGGAACGAGATCACCTCCACCAGTCCGGCGCCGGCCAGGGTGCGCCCCAGACGACGACGCAGCCGCTGCTGGCGGGTCAACCCGGCGCCGACCGCAGCCGCGGGAACCACCGATGGGACCTTCTCGTATCCGACCTGCCGGGCCACCTCCTCCACCAGATCGAAGGGGTCGCGCATGTCGGGCCGCCACGGCGGTACGACGACGTCGAGCATCCCGTCCTTGGCAACCACGGCGCAGCCGACGGCTTCGAGCAGCCGTGCGGCGTCCTCGTCCGGGATCTCCATGCCGGTCACCCGGGCAGCCAGGTCCGCGGCCGCCGACACTCGGCTCCGCTCCGGCGGCACGCCCACCATCGTGACGCCGGGCTCGATCGTCCCTCCTCCGAACCTCACCAGTAGCTCGGCGACCCGGTCCGCCGCGGCCTGGGGCAGCTCGGGGTCGACGCCTCGCTCGAAGCGCTTGGACGCCTCGGAGCCGAGCTTGTGCCGCTTCTGGGTCCGGAAGACGGTGACCGGCTCGAAGTGCGCGGCCTCGATCACCACATCGGTGGTGGACGCGGAGATCTCGGTGCTCTCCCCACCCATCACCCCGGCGAGCCCGATCACGCCGGAGTCGTCGGTGATCAGCAGGTCCTCGGGGACGAGGGTCCGCTTCACCCCGTCGAGGGTCACCAGGGTCTCCCCCGGCTGTGCGCGGCGGACCCTGATCGGCCCCGACAGCTTGGCGCGGTCATAGCCGTGGATCGGGTTCCCGAGCTCGAGCATGACGTAGTTGGTGACGTCGACCGCGAGCGAGATCGGCCGCATGCCGCACTGCTCCAGCCGCTGCGCCATCCACGTCGGGGTCTTGGCGCCGGGGTCGAAGCCGCTGACGGTCCGCGTCACGAAGACGGGGCACCCCGTCGGGTCGTCGACGATGACGGGGTACCCGTCGCCGTTCGGAGCCGGCAGGTCACGGACGGCCGGGTCGGAGAAGGGCAGCTCGTAGGCCAGCGCTGCGTCGCGGGCCACGCCTCGCAGGGAGAGCGCGTAGGCACGGTCCGGGTTGATCTCGAACTCGATCGTCTCCTCGCCGAGACCGAGCACGTCGAAGGCCGGGTCGCCGGGCTCTCCGGTCCCGGTCGGGAGAACGATGATCCCGGTGTGGTCGTCACCGATCCCCAGCTCGCGGGCCGAGCAGATCATCCCGGCGGAGATGTGCCCGTAGGTCTTCCTGGCGCTGATCTCGAAGCCACCGGGTAGTACCGCGCCCGGAAGGGACACCACGACCAGGTCGCCGGGCCCGAAGTTGTGGGCGCCGCACACGATCCCCTGAGGGTCCCCCGTGCCGTTGGCGCTGCCGACGTCGACGGTGCACCAGTTGATCGTCTTGCCGTTCTTCTGCGGCTCGTCCTGGGCGGTCAGCACGCGGCCGACGACGAGGGGCCCGGTGATCTCATCGCCGCGACGGTGCAGCGCCTCGAGCTTCAGCCCGAGTGCGGTGAGCCGGTGGGCAAGGTCCTCGGCGGACAGGTCGGCCGGGAGGCCGGCGATCTCCTTGATCCACGAGACGGGTGCGCGCATCGGTCAGATCTCCGATCCGAAGGACGAGGAGAAGCGGATGTCGCCCTCGAAGAAGTCGCGGAGGTCTCCCGCGCCGTGACGGAACATCAGGGTGCGGTCGATCCCCATCCCGAATGCGAAGCCGGTATAGACGTCGGGATCCACGCCGCAGGCGGTCAGAACGCGCGGGTTCACCACGCCGCATCCTCCCCACTCGATCCAGCCTTCGCCCCGGCAGGTGCGGCAGCTGTCACTGTCCACACCGCGGCAGACGAAGCAGACCAGGTCGACCTCGGCGGACGGCTCGGTGAACGGGAAGTACGACGGGCGGAACCGCGTGGTGATGCCCTCCCCGAACATCGCCTCAGCGAAATGGTCCAGAGTCCCCTTCAGGTGGGCCATGGTGATGCCCTTGTCGACGGCCAGGCCCTCGACCTGGTGGAACATCGGGCTGTGCGTCGCGTCGTACTCGTCAGTCCGGAACACCCGGCCCGGGACGACCACGTAGATCGGCGGACCCTGGGTCAGCATGGTGCGCGCCTGAACCGGCGAGGTGTGGGTGCGCAGCACCATCGCGTCGCCGGCCGGCTCGGTCCAGAAGGTGTCCTGCATCGTCCGGGCCGGGTGGTCCGGGCCGAGATTGAGGGCGTCGAAGTTGAGCCACTCAGCCTCGATGACGGGGCCCTCGGCGACCTCCCAGCCCATCGCCACGAAGACATCGGCGATCCGCTCCGACATCAGCGTGATCGGGTGGCGCGAGCCGACCCGCACCCGATCGATCGGAACCGTCACGTCCACGGTCTCGTCGACCAGCATCCGCTCCTCGGCCTCTGCCTCCAAGACGGTGAGCCGCTCGCCGAGTGCCTTGCTGACGGCGCCCCGAGCCTGTCCGACCCGTGCCCCGGCCTCCTTGCGGGCCTGCGGCGGGAGGGCGCCGATCTCGCGATTCGCGAGCGCCAGTGGCGACCGGTCGCCGGCGTGCGCCAGCCGAGCCGCCTTGAGCTCGTCGAGCGACGACGCCGCGCTGATCGCCGCAAGGGCTTCCTCCCGCATCGCGTCGACCTGGTCAGCCCGCAACGGGGTGACCTCGACGGGGTCGTACTCGGTGTTCGGGCCGGACATCGTTCCCCTTCGGCGTGCTGACGGCTGCTGCTGTGCGGCAGTCTAGGAAGCGGGCCCCGTCTGCCGCGAACGGGTTCCGTCGCGTGGACCCCTACCGGCGGTGCTCCCGCGCCGATGCGTAGAGGCACAGCGCGGCTGCCGTCGCCAGATTGAGGCTCTCGGCGCGACCATAGAGGGGCACCCGCACACGGTGGTCGGCGAGCGCTGCGGTCTGCTCGTCCAAGCCCCATGCTTCGTTGCCGAAGAGCCACGCCGTCGGTCCGGCCAATAGCCCTGCGGCGGCAGCCCGGTCGATGTCCAGCTCGCCCGCGCCGTCCGCGGCGAGCAGGGTGATCCCCGCCTGGCGCACTGCGGCCACCGAGCCTGCGACATCCGGGTCTCGCACGATCGGCAGATGGAACAGGGAGCCCACCGTCGCGCGGACCGCCTTTCCGTTGTAGGGGTCGACGCTCTGGCCGAGGAAGACCACGCCGTCAGCACCAGCCGCGTCGGCGGACCTCGTCACCGTCCCGGCGTTGCCGGGGTCGCGAATGTCGACGCACATCGCGAGCAGCCGGGGCGACGACTGCAGCACGGCGCTCAGGGGAACGTCGAGGGCACCACACACTGCCACCACGCCCTGCGGGTGGACGGTGTCGGCGAGCGAGGCGAGCGCGGCCTCGTCGACGAGCGTCCAGGTGACGCCCGCAACAGAGGCGACGGCCTGCAGCTCGGCATGAGATCCAGGGACGGCGAACACCTCGCTTACGGCGCCCGGCGTCGCGAGAGCCTCGCGGACCGCCTGAGGGCCCTCGGCCAGGAAGAGGCCGAGCTCGTCCCGGTGGGAACGACGAACGAGCCTCCTCGCCGCTCGCACCCGGCCGCTCTTGGAGGAGAGGACGGACGCAGCGGCGGGGAGGCTCGCCATGAATTGCTCGGCCGGTCGATCAGGCGGCGGAGACCGGCGCGTTGACATCCTCGGGGAGTGCCTTCTTGGCCAACTCCACCAGCGCAGTGAAAGCGCCCGGGTCGTTGACCGCGAGGTCGGCCATGATCTTCCGGTCGACCTCAACACCTGCAGCCTTGATGCCCTGGATGAACCGGTTGTAGGTCATCCCGTTGGCGCGAGCCGCGGCGTTGATCCGCTGGATCCACAGCTTGCGGAAGTCACCCTTCTTGGCCTTGCGGTCCCGGTAGCTGTAAACCAGCGAGTGGGCGACCTGCTCCTTGGCCTTGCGGTAGAGGCGCGAGCGCTGGCCACGGTATCCGGAGGCGCGCTCCAGGGTCACCCGGCGCTTCTTCTGGGCGTTCACCGCCCGCTTGACGCGTGCCATGTCTTACTCCTTGTTCGGGTCTTGCTCTGGCGCGTCAGCGGCCGAGAAGCTTGCGGACAGTCTTGGTGTCGTTCTTGGAGACCTCGGTGGTGCCAGACATCCGACGGGTCATCCCCGACGGCTTCTTCTCGAGGTTGTGGCGCAGGCCGGCCTTCTGGCGGCGCAGCTTCCCGGATCCGGTCACCCGGAAACGCTTGCTCGCACCGGAGTGCGTCTTCTGCTTGGGCATCTTCTGTCCTTCTCTTGTCGTCCCGACCTGGGTCACATGTCGGGGTCGAGGTTCTCCGAGCGCCGCTTGGACTTCTCGGTCTTGGTGCTGGCGGCGCGCTCACGCTGATGCACCTTCTCGGCCTCCAGCTCCGCCTCGCGGACAGCGGCCTTCTCCGCCTTCTCCGCTTTGAGCTCGATCTTGGCCTCGGACTTCTTCCTGTTCGGGCCCAGGACCATGATCATGTTGCGGCCGTCCTGCTTCGGAGAGGACTCCACGAAGCCCAGCTCCCCCACGTCCTCGGCCAGCCGCTGCAGCAGCCGGAAGCCCAGCTCGGGTCGGTGCTGCTCGCGACCACGGAACATGATCGTGACCTTCACCTTGTCGCCGGCTCGCAGGAACCGGACCACGTGGCCCTTCTTGGTCTCGAAGTCGTGGTCGTCGATCTTCGGACGGAGCTTGATCTCCTTGATGACCACGTTGGTCTGGTTCCGACGAGCCTCGCGCGCCTTCTGCGCGTTCTCGTACTTGAACTTGCCGTAGTCCATGAGCTTGCAAACCGGAGGCCGACCGGTCGGCGCCACCTCGACGAGGTCGAGGTCTGCTTCCTGGGCGAGCCTGAGTGCGTCCTCGATGCGGACGATCCCGACGGTCTCACCGTTGGGTCCGACGAGCCGGACCTCGGGGACGCGGATCCGCTCGTTGATGCGCAAGTCAGTGCTGATGGGTCCTCCTGGGGCAGGTATTCATGACTGGGGCCGACCCCGGGAACGAAAGAAGCCTCCGCTCTCGAGACAAGCGGAGGCCAACCATGACGTTCTTGGCCGCCGCGAACGGCGACCCCCCGAACGTCATACGGGACCTGGTGGTCCCGCGACCTGACCCGACGACCTGTGGCAGTCGATGCGGGTGGGAGCCAGTGGCTCCGCTTGTCGGATCCGTGCATGCACGGACCAGTCGTTGGAAAGGATAGCAAGACGGACCCCACCCGCGCACATCGTCGCGGGAGTCCCGCGACAGGACCGGTGCGAAGGCCGGCTCAACGCTTGTGCCAGGGTGTCGCCATGCCCGACTCCCCACCGCCGTCCCGCGACATCGCCGAAGTCCCCGCCCTCGAGGTCGTCTCCACGACCGCACTGCACCTGATGAGCGCGGCCGCGGTGCAACTGGGCCTCGCCGAGGACCTGCCCGACCACCGAGACCTTGATGAGGCCCGGACTCTCATCGAGGCGCTGGCCGGTCTGGTGACGGCGGCCGCACCACGGCTCGGCCACCACCACGCGGCACCGCTGCGCGACGGGTTGCGGACCCTCCAACTGGCCTTCCGCGAGGCTTCGGACATCCCCGACGCGCCAGGTGACGGACCCGGGGAGAAGCTCACCGGGCCGGTGTACTCCTAGGCCGAGCTCCTGGGCTGAATCCCTGGGCTGAACTCCTGGGCATCTATTCCTGAGCGCTCGGGGCCTCGGACCGGGCGACCTCGGCCCAGGCGTACCGGTCCCCCACCGGCACCAGGGTGCGACCGGCGGCAAGCTCGTCCAGATCCTCGCCCTCGATCACGAAGGTGTCCGGCCCGGCCAGGTCGAGCAGGAGCGCCGAGGCCCCGTCCTGCAGCGCCGAGGCACAGGCGGCCTGAATCCCGACCGGCACCGGACGCGCCTCGGGGTCCCACGCCTGCATGGCTTCCATGCACGTGAACGCCAGCAGGGCGAGCCTGCCATCACGCCCCTGCAGCAAGACGGCGGCCATGTCCGACGACTTGTCGCGAGCAAGGCCGCGCTCGTCGTACTCCACCTCTCCGAGGGTGGCGACGACCGAAACCAGGAGCCTCGCGGACTGCAGCGCGGCCAGCTTCTCTGCGTGCGAGCCTCCGGAAGCAAGGGCCTGGGCCACACCTGGCGAGACGGTCCCGTCGTCGTCGCCGAAACCGGTGTCCAGTATCTCGCGCATGGCACCGATGTTCCCACGCCCGGCTACCCTCCCCGAGTGAGCACCCCCGTCGACCCCGCTCGGCAGGCGCTGGATCGCGCAGAGGAGCAGGCCTGGACCGGCCCGGGTCCCCGTGTCATCGCCGTCGACGGCCCCTCCGGATCGGGCAAGTCGACACTCGCCAGGCGGATCGCCGCGCTCGCCGGGGCCCCGGTGGTGCATATGGACGACCTGTACGACGGCTGGGCCGGGCTCGAGACAGGCGTGGTCAACCTTGTGGAGGGGATCCTGGAACCGCTCAGCCGCGGCGGGGAGGGCTCGGCCCCGCGCTACGACTGGGCAGCGGGACGGTACGCCGCGTCGGTCGACGTCCCCGTCCCGCCGCTGCTCGTCGTCGAGGGGGTCGGCTCCGGGGCACGCGCCTGCACGCCGTACCTCACCCTGCTGGTCTGGATGGAGGCGGACCCCGATGACCGGCTGAGCCGAGCGGTCGACCGCGACGGTGAGGAGACGCGCGATCGACTGGTCGTCTGGAGGGATCTCGAGGCTCGGCACCACGCGGCGGAGGGCACTCGCGGACGAGCGGACCTCCGAGTCACCACCTGACCTCCTGGGGAGTCGGGGGTGGGCCAACCCCGGCCGTCCCGAGAGATCAGCTCTCCGGGGAGGCTCCGCTGGGCGGAGTGCCGTGCCGGGCGATGTGGTCACGGACCAGCAGAACCTGGGCTCGGGCACGTGCACCGTCGGCCGACTGGATCCCCACTGCGGACACGGACGTGCCGTCGGAGAGGTCGAGCACCGCCCAGGGGTGTCCCTCAGCCATGGTGACCGCGACGACCTGGGGCCAGTCGTAGGTGTGACGCGTGAAGCCGTTGACGACCACCATCCCGCGGTCGGTGAGGTCCACCCGGCACCGAAGCATCGCCCAGGTGAGCACGATCAGGACCAGGGCGAAGAGGCCCAGGGTGCCCAGCTGGATCGCGTCGAACTTGGCACGCACGCTGGCCGGAAGCGCCAGGCCCATGACGATCAGGAGGACCGGAAGCAGGACTCCCAGAGTCAGGCCGACGACTCGCACCCCAAGGGGACGCAGTCGGACCATCTGGTTGTCCGGCGACGCACTCACAGCCGGCACGCGTGGATGTCGGTGGTCAGGATCCCGCGCGCCCCGAGGTCGAAGAGCTCGTCCATCACGCGCTGGGCTGCCGCGCGCGGCACCATCGAACGGACCGCGACCCAACCCTCCCGGTGCAGCGGCGACACGGTCGGGCTTTCGATCCCGGGAGTCAGCGCGACCGCCTCCTCAACGTGCTCGGTCGGGATGTCGTAGTCCATCATCACGTAGGAGCGGGCGACCATCACGCCCTGCAGCCGCCGCACGAAGGTGTCCAGCGCCGGAGTCGAGGTCTCCTCCGGGCGCGCGACCAGGACGGCCTCGGACTCCATGATCGGGTTGCCGAACAGCTCCAGGCCTGCCTGGCGCAGGGTGCTGCCCGTCTCGACCACGTCGGCGACCACGTCGGCGACGCCGAGCTGGATGCTGGTCTCGACCGCCCCGTCGAGGCGGATCACCTCTGCGGAAAGGCCGTGCTCGTCGAGGAAGCCGCGCAAGATGCCGGCATAGGAGGTCGCGATCCTGAGCCCATGCAGGTCAGTCAAGTCGGCCACCGTGTCCGGGCGGGCAGCCAACCGGAAGGTGGACTTGCCGAATCCCAGCTGCATCCGCTCCACCGCCGGGGCTCCTGAGTCCCAGAGCAGGTCCCGGCCGGTGATCCCGACGTCGAGAGTGCCTCCCCCGACATAGAGGGCGATGTCGCGTGGGCGGAGGTAGAAGAACTCGACGCCGTTGTCGGGGTCGGTCAGCGAGAGCTGCTTACCGTCGGCGCGCTGGGCATACCCGGCTTCCTTGAGCATCTCCGAAGCGGCAAGGGACAGCGATCCCTTGTTCGGGATGGCCACCCGCAAGTAGCCGTTCTGGGCCGTAGCCATGGTGTCCTCTCCGGTCCTCTACAGGTGGCGGTAGACGTCATCCAGGGTGATGCCGGAGGCCAACATCAGCACTTGGGCGTGGTACAGGAGCTGGCTGATCTCCTCGGCGGCACGTTCGGCTCCCTCGTGCTCGGCGGCCATCCACGCCTCGGCAGCCTCTTCGACGAGCTTCTTGCCGATCTGGTGGACGCCGGCATCGAGCGCGGCAACGGTGCCCGACCCGTCGGGGCGGGTCTCGGCCTTCTCACCGAGCTCGGCCCAGAGCTCCTCGAACGTCTTCATCGTCCTCTTCTCTCACCAGGACACAGCCCGGCGCGACCTGACAGAACGCCGACCAGCCTACGGTGTGCGGCGCACCCGTACCCGCCAGGTCCAGATCAGTCCCCGTCGACGAGATGGCGGCGGATCTTGCGCAAGGTGAGCGCGGTCGACAGCGCGGCCTGCGTCGCCTCGTAGCCCTTGTCCTCCTGCGAGCCCTCAAGTCCGGCCCGGTCCAGGGCCTGCTCCTCGGTCTCGCAGGTAAGCAGGCCGAACCCGATCGCAGCCCCGGTTTGCAGCGCCACCGAGCTGAGGCCGTCGGTGGCTGCGGAGCAGACGTACTCGAAGTGGGGGGTCCCCCCGCGGATCACCACGCCGAGGGCGATGACCGCCTCATATCCGTGCTCGGCCAAGGCCTTGGTCGCCACCGGGAGCTCGAACGACCCGGGGACCCGCACCACCGTGGGTGCCTCCACCTGCGCTTCGTCCAGCGCCCGCCGCGCCCCCTGGATCAGTCCGTCCATCACCCGCCCGTGCCAGCGAGCGGCGACGACGGCGACGCGCAGATCGTGGCAGTCGAGGGCCTCCGCCCCCGGTGCGCCATTGCCGCTCATCGTGCCTCCTGGTCCGTGGGAACCAGGTCGGGAAGCTCATGCCCCATCCGGTCCCGCTTGGTCATCAGATACGCAAGGTTGTGGTCGTTGGGGTGCGGCGTCAAGGGCACCCTCTCGGTGACCTCGATCCCGTAGCGGGCCAGCCCAGCGGTCTTGTCCGGGTTGTTGGTCATCAGGCGGACCTTCGTGACACCAAGATCCTTCAAGATCTGGGTGGCCGCCCCGTAGTGGCGCGCGTCGGCCGGGAAGCCGAGGTCGAGGTTGGCGTCGACGGTGTCGCGGCCCCCGTCCTGCAGTTGGTAGGCCTGTAGCTTGGCCAGCAGCCCGATCCCGCGCCCCTCGTGGCCACGCAAGTAGATCACCACGCCCCGGCCCTCCTCCACGACACGGTCGAGCGCCTCGTTCAGCTGGGGGCCACAGTCGCAGCGCTGCGACCCGAACACGTCGCCGGTGAGGCACTCGGAGTGCACTCGGGTGAGCACCGGCGTCCCGTCGCGGAGGTCTTCGGGGGCGCCGTACACGAGGGCCAAGTGCTCGGAGTCGTCGATGGTGATGTGGTAGCCGAATGCGGTGAACTCGCCGTGCGAGGTGGGGAGCCGGGTCAGCGCGACCCTGCGGACGAGAGTCTCCGAACGGCGCCGGAAGTGGATGAGCTGGTCGATCGAGATCAGCCGCAGTCCGTGTTCGTCGGCGAAGTCCCGGAGCTCCTGGCCCCGTCTCATCGTGCCGTCGTCGTTGACCACCTCGACGAGGACACCCACCGGGGTCAGTCCCGCCAGGCGGGCCAAGTCGACCGCCGCCTCGGTGTGCCCCTGCCTTACCAGGACCCCGCCCTCCCGGTACCGAAGGGGGAAGACGTGTCCCGGCCGGGTCAGCTCCCACGGTTCGGTGGCCGAATCCGCCAGCACACGGACCGTATGCGCCCGATCGGCGGCGGAGATTCCTGTCGAGACTCCGTCCCGTGCGTCCACGGAGACGGTGTACGCGGTGCGCATCCGGTCCCGGTTGTGCGGAGTCATCAGCGGGATCTCGAGGCGGTCGAGCATCGCGGCCGGCATCGGCACACAGATGACCCCGCTGCTGTGCCGGATGGTGAACGCCATCAGCTCGGGAGTGGCCTTGCTCGCGGCGAAGATGATGTCGCCTTCGTTCTCCCGGTTCTCGTCGTCCACGACGACGACGGCCTTGCCTGCGGCGATGTCGGCGATCGCGTCCTCGACGCTGTCGAGCCTGATCTTGTCCTCCCAGCTCATGAGTCCTCCTCGGTTCCCTGTGCCCGGGCAGCCTCACCGAACTGGTGGGGAGCGACGAGCCTTTCGACGTACTTCGCGATCACGTCGACCTCGACGTTGACCGGCTGCCCGGCCTGCTTGATCCCCAGCGTGGTGCGGGCCAGGGTCTCGGGGATCAGCGAAACGGTGAACGAGTCAGGCCCCACTTCGACGACAGTCAACGAGACACCGTCCACCGTGACCGACCCCTTCGGGACGAGATAGCGGGCCAGCGCGGGCTCCACACTGAACGTCACCGCTGTCCAGTTGTCCGAAACCTGGCGCTCGGCGATCCAGCCGACTCCGTCAACGTGCCCCTGCACCACATGACCACCGAGGCGGGTGCCTGCGGTCACCGCCCGCTCCAGGTTGACCGGGTCACCGGGTCGGAGCGCGCCGATCACCGTCTTCTGGAGCGTCTCGCGCATCACGTCCGCGATGAACTCCGTGTCGTTGTGCTCCACGACCGTCAGACAGCAACCGTTCACGGCGAGCGAGTCACCGACAGCCGCGTCCGACACGACCAGTGGCCCTTCCACGGTCAAGCGGAGCGAGTCCCCCTGGTCCACCACGGCACGCACCGTGCCGAGCTCCTCAACGATTCCGGTGAACACCGGCCGCTCCTCTCCGCGGGGTGAGTGTGATGCGCACATTCGGCTCCTCGTCCCCGTCGCCGTCCAGAACGGCGACGTCGGAGACTGTCGGCCTGAGCGCGTCGTCCATGGTGGCGATGCCCAGGTCCGCGACCGCGGACATCCCGGCCCCAAGCAGCACGGGAGCGACGTAAGCCACGATTCGGTCCACCAGTCCTTCGCGCAGGAATGCCGCCGCGAGCGTCGGTCCGCCCTCCAAGAAGACATGGCGCTTGTCGAGTTGGTGGAGCTCCGCGAGCACACGGTGGAGGTCGCGCGTGCGCAGGTGCAGCGTCGGAGCTTCGTCGTTGAAGACTCGTCGCTGCGACGGCAGCTCGCGCCCCCCCACCACCACGCGCAACGGCTGGTCCGGCAGGGGCCTGCCGGCTCCGTCTCGGACCGTCAGCAGCGGATCGTCGATCTCGACGGTCTGTGTGCCGACCATGACGACGTCGCACTCGGCGCGCAGCCGGTGGGTGTCGAGCCGCGCAGCCGGACCGGACACCCACCGAGACGTCCCGTCAGCCGCCGCGCTGCGGCCGTCGAGTGTGGTGGCGAACTTCCAGGTCACGAAGGGACGACCGTGCGCGACGGCGAAGGACCACTCCGGGTTGAGCGCCAGCGCCTCCTCGCTCAGCAGCCCGCCCATGACCTCGACCCCTGCAGCCGCCAGGCGGTCGGCTCCACCGGCGGCGGTCGGGTTCGGATCGGACTGGGCGAAGACCACGCGGGCCACACCGGCCTCGATGAGCGCAGCGGTGCACGGACCCGTGCGCCCATGATGGTTGCAGGGCTCGAGAGTCACGACAGCGGTAGCACCGCCTGCCAGCGCGCCCGCTCGGGTCAGAGCCTCGACCTCCGCGTGGGGGGTCCCGGCACCACGATGGGCGCCTTCGGCGACAATCTCTCCGTCCGCGCCCAGCAGGACACAGCCGACCTTCGGGTTGGGGCCTGGAGAGAGATCGGCGGCCCGGGCGATCTCGAGGGCACGCCGCATCGCCGCGGTCTCCGCCGCCGTGATGCTTTCTGCCCGGGCGTCCATCGGTGCCTCTCGATCGGTCGCGGCCCGGGGGTTGATGCAACCGATCACCCGTCGACGCACAAGCGTCGAGGGCGACCGCGTGCGCTTCCCATCCGGACTCTCACCGTCGGTCCAGGAGTTCCACCTGGTCCACCGGTCACTGGCTGTGACCGGGTCGCGGACTTTCACCGCCGGCTCGGAATTTCACCGACCCCAGAGCACGCGAGTATTGACTCGTCGAGGTCAAGCCTGCCACACCCCCGGTCAGGAACGGCACCCAGGCTGGGGGCTTCCCTACGCCTCGGTGGTCTCGGCAGCCTCGGCCGTGGCGCGCAGCTGGTCGACCATCGCGCCGGGGTCCTCCGAGCTGAACACCGCCGAACCGGCGACGAAGACGTCGGCGCCGGCCTCAACGCAACGCTCGATCGTCTCGAGTGACACCCCACCGTCAACCTGGAGCCAGACGTCCAACCCATGCCTGTCGAGCATCTGTCGCGCCCGGCGGATCTTCGGAAGGCAGATGTCGAGGAACTTCTGGCCGCCGAACCCGGGCTCCACGGTCATGATCAGGAGCATGTCCAGCTCGGGAAGCAGGTCCTCGTAGGGCTCCACCGGGGTGGCCGGTCGCAGAGCCATCCCCGCACGACTTCCCATGGCCCGCAGCTCTCGGGCCAGCCGGACCGGCGCGGTGGCCGCCTCGACGTGGAACGTCACCGACCGCGCACCGGCATCCACGTAGGCCGGTGCCCATCGGTCGGGATCCTCGATCATCAAGTGGCAGTCGATCGGGGTGTTGGTCACCCTGGCCAGAGCATCGACCACCGGCACTCCGATGGTCAGATTGGGCACGAAGTGGTTGTCCATGACGTCTACGTGCAGCCAGTCGGCGTTCTTGATCCGCGCGGCCTCCGCCGCGAGGTTGGCGAAGTCGCTGGAGAGCATGCTGGGAGAGATCTGGAGACCCATGCGCGGATCCTAGGCGAAGTCCGTCCCGATGTCCGGACATCGGTCCGCGGCGCGGGACCGGTGTCACACCTGCCGGCGCAGCACCGCGAGGAACATCGCGTCGGTGTTGTGCCGGTGCGGCCACAGCTGCACCGTGCCCGGCAGCGGACCCGAGGCGTCTTCGACGCCCAGATCCCGCCCGGACACCGGAACGATGGCAGCCGCCCCACCGGCCACGACCGAGGAGACCACCCCGGCGGTCTCCTCGAGGACCGGAGTGCAGGTGGAGTAGACGACCACTCCCCCAGGCCGTACGTCACGCAGCCCGGCACGGAGCAATCGCTCCTGCAGCGAGACCAGCCCGGGAATTTCTGCGGGTGACTTCCGCCAGCGCGCCTCGGGCCGGCGCCGCAGCGCGCCCAGCCCGCTGCACGGGGCATCGAGAAGGACGCGGTCGAAGGATCCCTCGCCCTCGAGGGGCTCGGTGGCATCGCCTACCAGGACGCCCAGGGAGCCGACCTCATCAGGCCCCAACGCCTTGCGTACCAGCTCGGCTCGATGCGGCTGCAACTCCACCGAGAGCACGCCGGCTCCGCGCTCGGCTGCCAACGAGGCCAGCAGCGCAGCCTTCCCGCCGGGGCCGGCGCACATGTCCAGCCAGCGCTCGTCCCGGCCATCCAGTGCGACCGTGGCTGTGGCTACCGCCACCAGCTGTGATCCCTCGTCCTGGACAGCCGCACGCCCGTCTCGTACCGCGGGGATCTCTCCGGGGTCGCCTCCCGGAAGCTCCACGGCATAGGGCGAGATCCCCGTCGCCCGACCGCCCGCGGCAACCAGCTCCTCGATCGAGGCGCGGCCCGGGCGCGCGACCAGCATGACCCGGGGCGGGATGTTGTCGGCGGTCAGAAGCGACTCCAGCTCTCCCTCCCGATCTCCGAGCGCCCGCCGCAGCTCTTCGACCACCCAGCGCGGGTGAGAGCGCCGGAGCGCGAGGGCGTCAACCGGATCCGCGGGGGCCAAGAGCGTCATCCACTCGTCGAACGATCCTCCGGCAACCTTGCGCAGCAGCGCGTTGACGAATCCCGCCGGCCGGTGGCCCACGTTGCGCCGGACCAGATCCACCGAGGTCGACACCGCCGCGTGACCGGCCACACGCATGCCCAGAAGCTGGTGGGCACCCAGCCGCAGGACGTCGCGCACGGCCGGATCGAGCTCCCGCCGGGCCAGGTGGTCCAAGATGGCGTCGTAGCTCCCCTGCATCCGGAGGGTGCCGGCCGCCAGCTCGGTCGCGAAGGCGGCGTCACGCCCGCTCACCAGGTGGGCACGGAGCGCCCCGGAAAGGGCGAGATTCGCATAGGCGCCGTCCTCGCGGACGGCCCGCAAGACGTCGTAGGCGACCTGACGGGGGTCGCTCACGACCCGAACCTGGCCCCGGCCTCCAGGCGCAGACCCCGCGCCCAGGCCGCGGCAGGCATCTGCTTCTTGCCGAAGGCCTTCACCTCACCGAGCCGGACCGCGCCGTTGCCGGTACCGACGTCGACGTGGTTCTTGCCCACGGCGATCTCACCCGCTGCCAGCTCGAGGGAGTCGTACCTCAGGGTGACCGGTCCGACCTTGACCCGCTCCCCCGCCAAGGTGGTCCAGGCGCCGGGCCCGGGCGTGCAGGCGCGGATCATCCGGTCCACGTTCACCGCCGGGTCCGACCAGTCGATCTGCGCGTCCTCCACCAGCACCTTCGGTGCGTAGCTGAGACCGTCGCCGTTCTGCTCTCGCGCGGCCAGCTGCCCGTCCTCGATCCCGTCCATGGTCGCGACCAGGAGGTGCGCGCCTGCCTCGGCGAGCCGGCCGAGAAGGTCACCTGAGGTGTCGGTGGGCTTGATGGGCTCGGTGAGGACCCCGAAGACCGGCCCGGCGTCAAGCTCCTTGACGATGCGGAAGGTGGTCGCGCCGGTCATGTCGTCACCCGCCCAGATGGCACGCTGGACCGGCGCTGCCCCGCGCCAGGCAGGCAGCACCGAGAAGTGGAGGTTGACCCACCCGTGTCGCGGGATGTCCAGAGCCGACTGGGGCAGGAGCGCCCCATAGGCGACCACGGGGCAGGCGTCGGGACCCAGGTCGCGCAGTCGCGCCTGGAACTCCGGGTCGCTGGGCCGCTCCGGCTTGAGCACCTCGATGCCGAGCTCGTCGGCCAGCGCCGCGACCGGTGAGGGCACCAGCCGGCGGCCTCTGCCCGCCGGGGCGTCCGGACGGGTCACCACGGCCACCACCTCGTGCCGGCTCTCCACCAGGGCGCGCAGGCAGGGCAGCGCCACCTCCGGTGTGCCCGCGAAGACGAGTCTCATCGCAGGCCCGGTCCGCTCACAGACCCAGTCCCCCCGTCGCGTGCGGAGAGACCTTGACCCGGACATCCTGGCCGAACCAATCCGACTCACGAATCTGCTTCATCGCCTGCTTCCGGGTCTCCGGGTCCAGCCGGTCGATGAACAGCACGCCGTCGAGGTGGTCGGTCTCGTGCTGGACCGCCCGGGCGAGCAGCTCCGAGCCCTCGATCTCGACAGGGTCGCCGTACATGTTGAATCCGTGGGCGACCACGCTCAGGGCGCGGCGGCAGTCGTAGCTGATGTCGGGCAGCGACAGGCAGCCCTCGGGGCCGTCCTGGATCTCCTCGGACAACGTGAGGTCGGGATTCACCAGGTGGCCGACCTCCCCTTCGACGTACCAGGTGAAGACTCGCAGCCCGACGCCGATCTGTGGGGCGGCGAGCCCCGCGCCCGGCGCGTTCTGCATCGTCTCGGTCAGGTCCGCCACCAGCTGGCGCAGCTCCTTGTCGAAGTCCACGACTTCGATCGCGGGTGTCCGCAGGATCGGGTCGCCGAAGAGCCGGATCGGCTGAATCGACACCTGACTACCTCAATTCGGCTCGGGGACCGAGCCATTCTAGGGGCCCGGCCGGGTCGGCCGACGACCTGCTCTCACGTCAGGTCGGGCGGGTCGACCTGCACCCGTACGGAGGTGCGTCGCTTTGCGGCCCGGACCCCCTGCATCTCGACCAAGACCCGTGACAGCTGAGGGCCGTACCTCCTGGGGGCGCGGACCACGACCCGGGTCTGACCTGGCTCCCCCTCCACTGGACCGAGCACCTCGGCGCCGGGCGGAAGATCCAGGTCGGCAATGGCCTCGACCACCGCGGCCTGCGCGCCGGAGACGAGCGCCACCCGGGATGCCGGAGGCAGGTGCGCCGAAATCCGCTCCTCCGCCTCCCGCGAGGCGAAACCCGCCGGGTCCCAGCGGACCAGCGCCTGGATGACTGCGAGGGACGCCTCCCCAACCACGGCGACCCGTCCCTCGACGGGGCGTGCGAGCGCGGCGGCGTTGAACCAGCGGCGCAGCGCCTCCTCGGCCGACCGCAGTGAGGGACGGCTGAGCGGGAGCCAGGTGTCGAGGATCACCACCGCGGCGTACCCGGCCGCGGCGAGCGGCTCGGCGCCCGGGGTGGCGATCACCAGGGCGGGGCGGTCCGCGACCACGTCCAGGACGCGGTCGCCGGAGGAACGGATGACCTGATGGCGCGGGAAGGCCCGCCCCAGCTCCTCGGCGGTGCGCTCTTCGCCCACGACCACCGCCCGCAGTCCTCGACCTCCGCACGAAGCGCAGGCCCAGCCATCTGCCTCGTCACCGCACCAGGAACAGGCCGGTGGTCGATGCCCGCCGAGCGATCGCAACGGTCCTGAGCACCGGGGACACCGCGCCGGCGCACGACAGGTCTCGCAGACCAGCCCAGGGACGTAGCCCAGGCGCGGTGTCTGCACCAGCACCGGGCCGTGGGCGAGCCCCTCGCCTATCACGGCGTGGACCACCGACGGGATGCGTGCGGCCCGAGCGAAGGGGTCCCGGGCCAGCTCGGCATCCGTTGCTCCGGACACCGACACGCGTGGAGCGCGGTGGCGGACGGTGTCCCGTGCGCCCACAACCTGGCTCGCCCATCCGGTCGAGACCAGGTGGGCAGCCTCCACGGTGCGGGCGAAGCCGCCGACGACCACCGTCACGTCCTCGTCCAGGGAACGCTGCAGCAGCACCTCACGGGTGTGCGGATACGGGGCGCGGGGCTCTGCGTAGAGGTCGTCACCGTCGTCCCAGATCGCCAGCAGGCCGAGGTCCTGGACCGGGGCGAACGCGGCCGCACGGGTGCCGATCGCGATCCGTGCCTGTCCTCGCAACACCCGCAGGAAGGCGCCGTACCGGGTCGACGGCCCCAGATCCGCGGTCAGGACCACATGCCGATCGGCCCCGACAACCTGGTCGAGGGCGGCCGACAGGCGGGCGACGTCTCGGTGATCCGGGACGCACAGCAGCGCCCCACGACCCGCGGCCGCAGCGGCAGCGGCAGCCCGGGCCAACAAGAGCATCGGGTCGTCTCCAGGCAGCGCGCTCCAGACCACGCGCCGCAGCTCCCCGCGCGAGATTGAGCTCACCAGGTCGGGGCCGCCCTCGTAGGCGTCCCATCCGGGCGACCAGTCACCTCCAGCCACCGGTGTCAGGTCGGGGAAGGAGCGCTTCTCGGTGGCCGCATGCCGCTTGGGCACGGCGAGCCGCAGCACGTCCGACCGGGTGCCGGCGTACCGGGCGGCCACTGCTGCCGACAGGGCTGCGATCTGCGGTGTCAGGACCGGCTCGGCGCTCACCACACGGCGAAGTGGGGTCAGCTTGCCCTCGTGCTCGCTGGTGTCGCGACGGGCCAGGACGAACCCGCCGACCTCCTTGCCCGCGAAGTGGACTCGGACCCGGCAACCGGGGACCGCAGTGTCGTGGTCCTGGGCACTGACGAGATAGTCGAACGGCCGGTCGAGGTGTGCCAGCGGAACATCGACCAGGACGCTGGCCACTGGTCGGGCCGGCGCCGGCTCGAATGATCGCTTCGGGGCGGGCGACCGCTTCGAGACCTGGGAGCGGACGACACCAACGAGCAGGTCCAGCTGCTCGGGGGTCTCCTCGGCCATGACCGAAGTCTGTCAGCCGACACCCCCACGCTGCTGCGCCCGCGTCCCCCAGCCGGAAGTCCCGGCGGGCACCCCGGCAGGCCGATCAGCCGCGCCGCTGGGTCACCTGATTCGAATAGGTACCGAACGTGTGGGCTCCTGGCCCAATGACGACCCGGATGATGATCGTCCGCCGGGGCCGGTCGTAGGTGGCCCAGTAGCGTCCGCGCCGGTCGGTGGACCAGACGATCGCGGGCCCACCGACGGGCCAGTGCAGGGCTCGCCAACGGTGGGTGCCGGAGTAGCGGAACTGCGCGCGGAAGGGCAGCGGGCCCACCCGTCGCCCCGAGGGGACGATCCTCACGCTCCCGCTGAGACCCGGGAGCTGCGAAGCCCTCGCCCGGGGGAGGCGCAGGCTCACTGAGGCCGCCACCGGCTTCACGGTGTACGCGCGCTGCGGGGCGAGAGCCTGGTGGACCCCCAGGGGGCGGACCCAGAACCGGTAGCGCTTGGTGCTTCGCAGGCCCTTGAACGTGAACGACTGCGTGTCAACGGACAGGGACTTCGGGTGACTCCACCCGGTCCGGCCCACCTGATAGCCGGTGAGACCTTCGCCCAGATCGGCCGGCGGAGTCCAGCCGAGGGTGACCGACGGGTGGGTCACCGTCCCGGAGATCGACCTGTGGAGTGTTGCCACGGCTCCCGGCGGGACGACAGGTCTGCAGGTGTAGATCTGGATATCGTCCAGGTACCAGCCATAGGCGCCGTAGGCCGTGGTGCCGTGGGTGACGAACACCGGACGGATGGTCTTGCCGGCCTCTGGCTTCAGGGACAGCCGGCTGGTGATCCAGCCGTGGCTGTCCCCGCCGAATCCCGGACCGTACGTCGCGATGAGAGTCTGCTCGGGACCGTTCACCCAGCTGTTGCCGCTGACGTCGACCCGCTGGTAGCCCGACGAACCCAGCACGTCGATTCCGACGGTGCCCCCGTCGTAGGTCTGCCCGGTGGACGGGTCGAACTGGTAGAGCCGCCACTGGGAGAACCGCAGGTAGGACACCTGACCAGCGGGCAGGTCGACGCCCACGGAGCCCTTCAGCGCACTCGACCGGGGGTCACCCAGCGTCAGCGACGGATCCAGTCCGAACCAGGAGCCGCCAGGGGAGACTTCGTTAGACGGAACTCCCAAAGAAGCGTTCGGCGCCCGGGTCCACAACGTCCCGGTCTGGAAGTTGGACGTCGACGACTCTCCGTCGAACAGCATCTGCTCGACGGTGCCCCGTGGGCACCCGACCGACGGAGCCGCCGGAAGCGCCGACTTGCCGGGCGGGTTCTTGGCAAGCTCGGTGGCCGTGACCGCGTCCGACACCTGACTGCAGTTGTCGGTGGTGAAGCCGAGCGTCCCGGCCGTCGCGAGGTCCCCGCACTGCTGTTGCAGCACGCGGCCCAGGTCGGCATAGGACGACCCGGAGGCCAGCGAGACCAGCGTGTCGTAGTAGAGCAGCGCGGACTTGGCCAGGGTCGGATCCGAACCATCGATGCCGGTCATGGTGATCCCGTTGAACGTGCCCCCGTGCGAGATCAGGTAGAAGGTCTTGTTGCCGACGCCGCTGTTGGTATGGACTCCTCCGGCGTCGTTGTAGCTGGGGTCGGAGGTGTACAACGAGCTGGTCATCTTGTCGGGCTGGCCGAACTGCGGCGGATTCGCGAGGCTCCGGATAGCGCCGCCGGGCAGGTCCTCCCCCAGCAGCCAGATGTCGGGGGCCTCTCCGGGCTGCTGGTTGCGGCGGTCGACGATCTCGCCGAAGACGTCGGAGAAAGACTCGTTCATCGCCCCGGACTGACCCCAGTAGAAGAGGTCCGACGTGTGCTGGGTGACGCCATGGGTGAGCTCGTGGGCGACCACGTCGTCAGCGGCCTCGTACCCCTGACCGAAGTACATCTCGGTCCCGTTCCAGAACGCGTTGCCGTACGGGCACGGGGGTGGATTCTTGCCGCTGTAGCACCAGTTGGCGGTCGCTCTGAGCTCGAAGGTTCCTGCGTTGTCGACGCCGATCATGGAGGTGAGGTCGATTCCGGCGATGTTGGAGAAGGCCGCGGCGGTCTCTCCGAGCAGCGTGTACGCAGTGTCCACACCGAGGTTGCCGGTGCGTGCAGCACCCTCCGAGCGGACCGGGCTGGTGCAGGGAACATCGTTGGCCTGACGCTGATTCTGGTTGTCGCACACCTTGCGGTTCAACGCGGAGTCCACCTGGTTGAAGTGCAGGATCACCCGGCCGGTCCCCGCGTCCACCAGGACCAGCTCGCGGACGGCGGCACCTCCATCCACCTCGGCCTGCCACGCGGGACGCGCCGGACCGCTGAGGGGGTAGTCGACCACGGAGGGGTCGAAGACGACCCGCGAGATCGCGGTCACCTGCAGGGCAGCAGGGTCGACACCCTCCTGCTGGGCCGTGACTCCCACGGCCGCCTGTTCCGCCTGCTGTCGAGGGACAGTCCCAGCGGGGACGTTCTTCGCCGCGCTCACATGGGAGAGCGCCGAGGTGAGCCCGTTGCCGGAATCCAGGTCGAGCACGACCTGGCCGCCGAAGACGGGCACCCCACCGACCTGCTGGCCGAACCGCACCACCGAGCCGCCGCTCTTGAGCGTCAGCACCTGGCGGGTGACCAGATCACGGCCCGGCGAGCTGATCCCGATCTGTGGGCCCAGCGCCGTCAGATGGGCTCGTGCCGCCGCGCCTGCTCCCACGCCCGGCATGCCCGGCTCCAGCTCTCGCCCATCTGTCGAGCCGAGGAACTCGGCTCTTCCGTCAGGCGTCCGCTGCAGCAACGAGTGTGGATCCGTACCACCACCTGAGCGCACCGGCGACGAGGCCGGGGAGGCCTGCGCGCTCGTCGTGCCCAGGACAGTGGGACCGATGAGCAGAAGTGCCACTGCGCCAGCAATTCGACGGCCGGTGCGTGGTCTCATCGCGCTCCCTAGCCGCCGAGGTCTTGTCTAGACGCCCGCGGCTGCCCGGAGGGCATCCACGCGGTCTGTGCGCTCCCAGGTGAACTCGGGGAGCTCCCGGCCGAAGTGGCCATAGGCCGCGGTCAATGCGTAGATCGGCCGCAGCAGGTCCAGGTCGCGGATGATCGCCGCAGGGCGCAGGTCGAACACCTCGAGGATCGCCTTCTGGATGGTGTCCACCGACATGGTCTCGGTGCCGAAGCAGTCCACGAACACACCCACCGGGTGGGCCTTGCCGATGGCGTAGGCGACCTGCACCTCGCAACGGCGCGCCAGCCCGGCGGCGACGACATTCTTCGCCACCCACCGCAGCGCGTAGGCGGCGGAACGGTCCACCTTCGACGGGTCCTTGCCGGAGAAGGCGCCCCCGCCGTGCCGGGCCATGCCGCCGTAGGTATCGATGATGATCTTGCGACCGGTCAGACCGGCGTCGCCCATCGGGCCGCCCACGACGAACCGTCCCGTCGGGTTCACCAAGAGCCGGAAGTCGTCGTTCGGGATGTCGAAACCCTTGAGCACCGGATCCACCACATGGGTACGGATGTCGGGGACGAGGAGGTTGTCCAGGTCGATGCCGTCGGCGTGCTGGGTGGAAACCACGACGGTGTCGACGCGGACCGGGCGGTCGTCCTCGTCGTACTCGATGGTGACCTGGGTCTTACCGTCCGGACGCAGGTAGGCGACAGTGCCGTCCTTGCGGACCTCGGAGAGGCGCTGGGCGAGGCGCTGGGCGATCATGATCGGGAGCGGCATCAGCTCAGGCGTGTCGTCACAGGCGTACCCGAACATCAAGCCCTGGTCCCCCGCACCCTGCCGGTCCAACGGGTCGACGGAGTGGTCGTGCCGCTCCTCGTAGGCGTCGTCGACGCCCTGGGCGATGTCCGAGGACTGGGAGCCGATGGCCACCTGGACGCCGCAGGAGCGTCCGTCGAAGCCCTTGGCGGAATCGTCGTAGCCGATCGAGACGATCCGGTCGCGCACCAACTCGGCGATCGGGGCGTACTCGGAGGTGGTCACCTCACCGGCCACGACGACCAGGCCGGTCGTGATCAACGTCTCCACCGCCACCCGGCTGTGGGGATCGCGCGCCAGAAGTGCGTCCAAGACGGTGTCGCTGATCTGGTCAGCGATCTTGTCCGGGTGCCCCTCGGTCACCGACTCCGAGGTGAAAAGTCGTCCTGTCACGTGCGCCTCGTTCCCTTTCCCGTCTGACTGCGATCCACCCTAACCGCCCGCCCCGGATCCTGGTCCGGCGTTGGCCGTCAGACGCGCCGACACCTCGTCCCAGATCGCGTGCGCGACCGAGGTCTTGGAACCACGGGCGATGTCGACCTGGCCTCCTGATGAGTCAAGGAGAACGGCTTGGTTCTCCTCGCTTCCGAAGACCTTGCCCCCGGACACGTCGTTGACCACCAGCAGATCGCAGCCCTTGCGACGCAGCTTGGCGCGAGCGTGTTCGAGGACGGTGCCCCTCTCGTCGCCGGTCTCCGCTGCGAACCCGACGATCACCATGCCCGGGTGCGGTCGCTGCACGGTGAGCTCACGGAGTATGTCGGGGTTCTGCACGAGGGCGATCGCGGGCGGCGATCCGTCCTCGGCCTTCTTGATCTTGGTCGGGCTCATCTCCGCGGTGCCGAAGTCCGCAGGGGCCGCGGCCATGACGACGGCATCCGCCTCGGCAGCCCGGCTGAGCACGGCATCCCGCAGCTCCGCGGTCGTCTCCACCCGGACCACCTTCACCCCCGCAGGGTCGGGGAGATCGCAGTTCGCCGCCACGAGGACCACCTCGGCCCCCCGAGCAGCCGCGGTCCGCGCCAAGGCGTAGCCCTGGCGCCCCGACGACCTGTTGCCGATGAAACGCACCGGATCGAGATACTCCCGGGTGCCTCCGGCGCTCACCAGGACCCGGAACCCCGCGAGGTCGGCGATCGACCCGGACCCACGGCGCGCCAGCAGGTCGACCGCGGTGAGGAAGATCTCCTCGGGCTCGGGGAGTCGCCCCTTGCCCGTGTCGGCCCCGGTCAGACGGCCCTCCGCGGGCTCGATGACGATGGCCCCTCGGTCGCGGAGCGTGGCCACGTTGGCCACGGTGGCCGGGTGCTCCCACATCTCGGTGTGCATCGCCGGCGCGAAGACGACCGGGCACCGAGCCGTCAGCAGGGTGTTGGTCAGCAGGTCGTCAGCCAGTCCGTGAGCGGCCTTGGCGAGGAGATTGGCCGTTGCCGGCGCGACCACGACAAGATCGGCGCCCTGCCCGATCCGGACGTGACGAACCTCGTAGGCCCGGTCGGAGACCTCACCGGAGACAGGCTTGCCCGACAGCGCCTCCCAGGTCATCTTCCCGACGAACTCGAGCGCGGACGCCGTGGGCACCACGGTGACGTCGTGACCGGACTCGGTGAAGCGGCGAAGCAGCTCGCAGGCCTTGTAGGCCGCGATCCCGCCGCCGACACCAAGGACGACGTGCGGCCGAGGCGATGCGGTCACACCATCACCTCCCTGGTCGGCGGATCTTCGACGCTCGGTCCCCGAACGGGGCCCGGGTCACTTGGTCGGCTCGGTGTCCTCCGGGTCGATCTCCTCGTAGGTGAGGAGGCCCTCGTTCAGCTCACGCAGAGCGATCGAGAGTGGCTTCTCCTGGACGTGGGTGTCGACCAGGGGTCCGACGTACTCCAGCAGGCCCTCGCCCAGCTGGGAGTAGTAGGCATTGATCTGCCGGGCGCGCTTGGCGGCGTAGAGGACCAGTCGGTACTTGGAGTCGGTCTTGGTCAGCAACTCGTCGATGGGCGGATTGGTGATGCCCTCGGCAACGATCGGGGTACCAGACACGTGCTTCTTCGCCTCACAGTCAGTCGGTTTCGGGGACGGTCACCGGTCCAACCGGTATTCGTCCAGGGCCTCTGCGAGTCACGGGTGGGACGGTTGAGTCGAATTGGAGTCCGAACCGGCCGAGGCGCCAGTCATCAAGGCTACCAACTCCTCGGCAGCAACGTGAACTTCTGCGTTTACCACGGTGGCGTCGAACTCCACCTCCGCGGCCAGCTCCGCCCGCGCGGTCTCCAAGCGGCGCTCACGCTCCTCCGCGCCCTCGGTGCCCCTGCCGACCAGGCGGCTGACGAGCTCCTCCCACGAAGGAGGCTTCAAGAACACCAGGAACGCCCCGGGCATCTGCTCTCGCACCTGCCGAGCGCCCTGCAGGTCGATCTCCAGCAGGGCCAGCCGTCCCTCGGCCAGAGCCCGTTCTACGGGTTGTCGAGGAGTGCCGTACCGGGCTCCCCCATGGACAACGGCCCACTCCAGCAGGCGTTGCTCTGCGACGAGCCGGTCGAACTCCGCATCGTCGACGAAGCGGTAGTGAACGCCGTCCACCTCGCCGGGCCGAGGCTTGCGGGTGGTGACCGACACCGAGATCCAGACCTCCGGATGGCTCCGCCGGATCTCAGCCGCGACCGTGCCCTTGCCCACCGCAGTGGGCCCGGCCAGGACGGTCAGCCTGCTGCGCGCCTGTGACGGCGCGTCAGCCACGATCGGCGAACTCGCGCTCGAGTGCTGCGATCTGGTTGACCCCGAGACCCCGCACGCGCCGGTTCTCACTGATCCCGAGCCGGTCCATCATCTGACGGGCGCGCACCTTGCCCAGGCCAGGCATGGACGAGATCAGATCGAGGACGCGCATCTTCCCGATGACCTCGTTGTTCTGGCCCTGCCCGAGCACCTCGAGGATCGAGGCGCCCGAGTGCTTCAGCCGGTTCTTCACCTCGGCACGCTCCCGCCGGGAGGCGGCCGCCTTGTCCAGATTGGCCTGGCGCTGTTCGGGGGTGAGTTGCGGCAATGCCACGAGCGGAACCTCATCTCGCTGGGGGTGATCGGGCTGGGACCGAATCTAGTCAGAGTGCCAACCGCGCCGCAACGCCGAAGCGGACCTGATGCTGGCCACAAGGGCGTTTGAACACAAGATGCCGGCCCCATCCGGCTGTGCGACAGGATTGCCGTCGTGACCGATACCCCCGACGACCGGATCTACCACCTGACCACGCGCACGGAGTGGGAGGAGGCGCGGACCTCGGGGACCTACCGTCGATCGACTCGGGACCGAAGCTTCGAGCAGGTGGGGTTCGTCCACTGCTCCCTGCCCGATCAGCTCCGCGGGGTCGCCGAGATGGTCTACGCCGACTGCCACGAGGACCTGGTCGTGCTGGAGCTGAGCCTGGCGACCCTCGAGGAGTCCGGGCTACCGGTTCGCTTGGAGGACGCCGGGAACGGCACGCTCTACCCCCACGTCTACGCGCCCCTCCCCTGCAGCCTGGTCCGTGAGGTGTGGCCCTACGACGAGGACGATGACTCCAACCTCACTCGGTGAGACGTGCCACGGTGAGCCGCGCCGCGGTGCGCAGGGCTCCGACTTGGGGACCGGCGGAGAGGATCTCCCGGGAGCTGGCCACCAGCACGTTGTCCCAAGCGTCGCCGAACGTCCGGCGCGCGCTCTCGACCGACCCCCCTTGAGCGCCGAAACCCGGTGCCAGCAACGGCCCGTTGATGGCCAGATTCTCAGCGGTCTCGCCGATCGTCACACCGACCACGGCACCGAAGGAGCCCAGCGGCTGGACGCCGGCGTTGCGAGACGCGAGCGCTGCCAGCACCTCCCCCGCCACCGTGCGGCCCGAACCGGACCGGGCGCCCTGGACCTGGGCCCCCTCCGGGTTCGACGTGAGCGCGAGCACGAAGACACCCCCGCCGTGCCGCTCCGCGGTGTCCAGCAGCGGAGCGAGGGAGCCGAACCCGAGGAACGGGCTGGCGGTGACCGCGTCCGCACAGAGAGGTGAGGCCGGGTCGAGGTAGGCATCGGCGTAGGCCTGCGCGGTCGAGCCGATGTCGCCGCGTTTGACGTCGAGGACCACCAGGGTGCCGGCAGCGCGGCACTCGGCCAGCACTCGCTCCAGCACCGCGATGCCCCGAGAACCGTGCCGCTCGAAGAACGCCGACTGCGGCTTGACCGCGGCCACGTGCCCGGCGAAGGCCTCAACCGCCGTGAGCGCGAACCGCTCCAAGCCGGCCGGATCGTCATCGAGTCCCCAGTCGCGCAGCAGCGCGGCGTGCGGATCGATCCCGGCGCACACCGGCCCCTGCTCGTCCATCGCGCGCCGCAACCGCGCACCGAATGTGCTCACTGCCGTCACCCCTTGCCGAGCTCGCGTTGGATCCGCCGGGGCCACCCCGGGCCTCCGTAGATGAAGCCTGTGTAGGCCTGGAGCAGGTCCGCTCCGGCCTCGAGCCGCTCCCGGGCGTCTTGGGCCGTGGAGACCCCTCCGACGCCGACCAGGGTCAGCCCGTCCCCCACCCGCTGCCGGAGCAGTCGAAGGACCTCCAGCGCCCGCGCGCGAAGTGGCTCCCCGGAGAGACCGCCGGCCCCCGCAGCGGCCACCTTGTCCGCCGGAGTGCGCAGGCCGTCGCGGGAGGTCGTGGTGTTGGTCGCCACGATGCCGTCGAGGCCAACCGCTACGGCAAGGTCCGCAACGGCCAGCACGTCCTCGTCGGACAGGTCCGGCGCGATCTTGACCAACAGCGGGAGCCGTCGGGCGAGGGCGGCCGCTTCAGCCGTCTGCCGGACCGCTGAGAGCAGCGGCTCGAGCTTCTCCACCGCCTGGAGATCGCGCAGACCGGGCGTGTTGGGCGAGGAGACGTTGACGACCAGATAGTCGGCGTACGGCGCCAGGAGCCGCGCGCTCTTGCGGTAGTCGTCCACCGCCTGATCCTCCGGCACGACCTTCGTCTTGCCGATGTTGACTCCGAGCACCACCGGATGACGATTTGCCGCGGTGCGGGTGGCACGGCGGGCCAGCCGCCGGGCCACGGCCTCGGCGCCGTCGTTGTTGAAGCCCATCCGGTTCACGATCGCGTGGTCGTCCGGGAGTCGGAACAGCCGGGGACGCGGGTTGCCCGGCTGTGGCTCACCGGTGACCGTCCCGATCTCGACGAAGCCGAACCCCAGCCCTGCCAGGGCATCGACCCGGGTGGCGTTCTTGTCGAACCCGGCTGCCAGGCCCAGCACGCCCGGGAAGGTCAGCCCCATCGCGCGCACCGAGGGCCCGGGCGCCCCGGCGAACCCAAGCTTCTCCCCCACCCGCAGCGCGGGTTGGGCGGCAGCGATGAGCCGGGATGCGACCGTGTGGGCCTTCTCGGCGTCGGTATGGACGAGCAGGCGGTCGAAGATGAGTCCGTACGGCGAGGTCACAGCGCCGTCCGCATCGCCCAGTCCTGGAGCGACCGGACGTCCACCGAGCCGGCCCGCATCGACTCGATGCCCTGTACCGCTGCCGCGAGCCCCTGCACCGTCGTGATGCACGGGATGTTGCCCATCACCGCCGCGGTTCGGATCTCGTAGCCGTCCAGCCGGGGAGAGCCGCCCGACGTGACGCCGTGTGGCGTGTTGACGATCAGGTCCACCTCGCCGGCCAGGATGCGGCCGACAATCGTCGGCTCTCCGTCCTCGCCCGGGCCCTCGGTGTGCTTGCGGACCACGGTCGCATCGACCCCGTTGCGACGCAGCACCTCCGCCGTGCCTTGGGTGGCGAGGATCTCGTACCCGAGGTCGGCCAGGCGCTTGATGGGGAAGATCATGTGTCGCTTGTCCACGTTGGCGACCGAGACGAAGACCCGGCCCGACAGCGGGAGCGAGCCGTAGGCAGCGGTCTGCGCCTTCGCGAAGCTGGTCCCGAAGACCGACGAGAGGCCCATCACCTCACCGGTGGACTTCATCTCCGGCCCGAGCACCGCGTCGACGGTCCTGCCGTCGGGTGTCCGGAACCGGTTGAAGGGCATGACGGCTTCCTTGACCGCGATCGGCGCATCGGCCGGCAGCTCGCCCCCGTCACCGGAGGCTGGGAGGAGCCCCTCTTCGCGCAGCTGCTTGATGGAGGCGCCCATCATCACGCGCGCGGCGGCCTTGGCCAACGGGGTGCCGGTGGCCTTGGAGACGAACGGCACGGTGCGGGAGGCACGCGGGTTCGCCTCCAGGACATAGAGAACATCCGATGCCATGGCGTACTGCACGTTGAGCAGGCCCTGCACGCCGACCCCGTTGGCGATCGCCTCGGTAGAACGGCGGATCCGATCGATCACCTCACGGCCCAGCGTGATCGGTGGGAGGGAGCAGGACGAGTCGCCGGAGTGGACCCCGGCTTCCTCGATGTGCTCCATGACGCCCCCGAGGTAGAGCTCCTCGCCGTCGTACAGCGCGTCCACGTCGATCTCGACCGCGTCGTCGAGGAACCGGTCCACGAGCACCGGGTGCTCGGGGCTGATCTCGGTCGCTCGTTCGATGTAACCGCGCAGCGCGTCGTCGTCGTAGACGATCTCCATCCCCCGGCCACCGAGGACGTAGGAAGGACGCACCAGGACCGGGTAGCCGATCTTCTCGGCGATCAGCTTGGCCTCCCGGTAGGAGGTCGCCGTGCCGTGCTTGGGAGCGGGCAGTCCGGCGCTCAACAGCACGCGCCCGAAGGCGCCCCTCTCCTCGGCCAGGTGGATAGCCTCGGGCGTCGTGCCGACGATCGGGACGCCTGCGTCGGCCAGTCCCTGGGCCAGCCCGAGGGGCGTCTGTCCGCCGAGCTGACAGATGACCCCGGCGACCGGGCCCGCCGCCTGCTCCGCATGGACCACCTCGAGCACATCCTCGAGGGTCAGCGGCTCGAAGTAGAGCCGATCGCTGGTGTCGTAGTCGGTGGAGACGGTCTCGGGATTGCAGTTGACCATGACGGTCTCGTACCCGGCCTCGGCCAGAGCCATGGAGGCATGGACGCAGGAGTAGTCGAACTCGATCCCCTGGCCGATCCGGTTCGGACCGCTGCCCAGGATGATCACCGCGTCCTTCGTCCTCGGCCGCACTTCGGTCTCGAGGTCGTAGGAGGAGTAGTGGTACGGCGTACGCGCCTCGAACTCGGCCGCACAGGTGTCGACGGTCTTGTAGACCGGGCGCAGGCCCAGCGCCCAGCGGATGCCGCGGACCACGTCCTCGCGCAGCCCTCGAATCGAGGCGATCTGCGCATCGGAGAAGCCGTGCCGCTTGGCCAGCCGCAGCGTCTCCTCGTCCAGCTCCGGTGCGGACCCGATCTCCACCGCCACCTCGTGGATCAAGAACATCTGATCCAAGAACCACGGGTCGATGTCGGTCGCGTCGTGCAGCTCCTCGAGCGTGGCGCCGACCCGGATCGCGGCCATCACCTTCTGCAGCCGCCCGTCGTGGGGAACCCGGACCTGCTCGAGGAGCGCCTTCCGGGTCCCGTCGAGGGAGTCTTCGCCATAGCCCCACGTACCCATCCGGCCGAAGTCGAAGGGGGCGGTCCTGTTCTCCAGCGACCGCAGGGCCTTCTGCAGCGCCTCGGTGAAGTTCCGGCCGATAGACATCGCCTCGCCCACCGACTTCATGTGGGTGGTGAGGGTGGCGTCGGCGGCAGGGAACTTCTCGAAGGCGAACCGGGGCACCTTGACCACGACGTAGTCCAAGGTGGGCTCGAAGCTCGCCGGAGTCTCCTTGGTGATGTCGTTGGGGATCTCGTCCAGGGTGTAGCCGATCGCCACCTTGGCGGCGATCTTGGCGATCGGGAACCCGGTCGCCTTGGAGGCCAACGCGCTGGAGCGCGATACGCGCGGGTTCATCTCGATGACGATGACCCGCCCGTCGTCGGGGTTGACGGCGAACTGGATGTTGCAGCCACCCGTCTCGACACCGACGGCTCGGATGATCCCGATGGACAGGTCGCGCAGGTGCTGGTACTCGCGGTCGGTCAGGGTCATCGCCGGCGCCACCGTGATCGAGTCGCCGGTGTGCACCCCCATCGGGTCGAGGTTCTCGATCGAGCACACGATCACGACGTTGTCGGCCTTGTCCCGCATCACCTCCAGCTCGTACTCCTTCCACCCGAGGATCGACTCCTCCAGGAGCACTTCGGTGGTCGGGCTGGCGGAGAGGCCGGCTCCGGCGATGCGGCGCAAGTCCTCCTCGTTGTAGGCCATCCCCGAACCAGTGCCGCCCATGGTGAAACTGGGGCGCACCACGCACGGGTAGCCGAGATCGTGCGCGGCATCGAGGGCGACCTGGAGCGCGTGCTTCTCCTTGGCCTGCTTGGTGGCGTCCGGGCCCAGAGACTCGCCGTTGCAGATCGACGACCGGGCGACGCTGCCGCCGAGGCTCTCGACGATCCGCTTGAAGGACTCGCGGTTCTCGCCGCGCTCGATCGCCTCGATGCTGGCGCCGATCAGCTCGACGTTGTAGCGCTCCAGCACGCCCAGGGCATCCAAAGCCATGGCGGTGTTGAGCGCCGTCTGTCCGCCCAGCGTGGCCAGCAGAACGTCGGGGCGCTCTTTGGCGATGACCTTCTCGACGAACTCGGGTGTGATCGGCTCGATGTAGGTGGCGTCGGCGAACTCTGGATCGGTCATGATCGTGGCCGGGTTGGAGTTGACCAGGATCACGCGCAAGCCCTCGGACTTGAGCACGCGACAGGCCTGGGTGCCGGAGTAGTCGAACTCGCAGGCCTGGCCGATGATGATCGGTCCGGAACCGATGACCAGGACCGAGTGGATGTCGGTGCGCTTGGGCATCAGACCGCCTCCGCCCGAGCGCGGTCCATCATCTGGGCGAACCGGTCGAACAGGTAGGAGGCGTCGTGTGGGCCGGCCGCGGCTTCCGGGTGGTACTGGACGCTGAAGGCGGTGAGCTGCCCCTGGTCGTCGTGGAGCTCCAGCCCCTCGACCACGTCGTCGTTCAGGCAGACATGGCTCACCGTGGCACCACCGAACGGCGTCCGAGTCGTGCTCTCGTGGGGGGCATCCACCGCGAAGCCATGGTTGTGCGCGGTCACCTCGACCTTTCCCGTCGTCTTGTCCATCACCGGCTGGTTGATCCCGCGGTGACCGAACTTCAGCTTGTAGGTCCCGAAGCCGAGTGCCCGCCCGAAGACCTGGTTGCCGAAGCAGATCCCGAAGTAGGGAACGCCCTGGCGCAGCAGCTCCTGGAGCACCTCCACGTTGTGGTCGGCGGTGGCCGGGTCACCGGGGCCGTTGGAGTAGAAGACCCCGTCCGGAGCGAGCGCGAGGATCTGCTCGGCGGTCGCGGTTGCCGGGAGGATGTGCACCTCCATGCCTCGGTCGGACATCATCCGCGGGGTGTTGCTCTTGATGCCCAGGTCGATCGCCGCGACGGTGTAGCGCCGTTCGCCGACCGCAGGCACGACGTAGGCCGCGCTGGTGGAGACCTCCTCGGCCAGCGCCGCACCGGTCATCTCTGCCGACGCGTGCACCTTCTCCAACAGGGCATGGGGGTCGTGCTCGACCGTGGAGATGCCCACCCGCATCGCGCCGCGATCGCGCAGGTGGCGAGTCAGGGCCCGGGTGTCGATGCCGGAGATCCCCACGACGCCCTGGTCACGCAGCTCGTCGTCGAGGGAGCGCTCGGAGCGCCAGTTGGAGGCACGCCGGGCGGGGTCCCGGACGACATAGCCGGCCACCCAGATCCGGCTGGACTCGGGGTCCTCGTCGTTCATACCGGTATTGCCGACGTGCGGGGCGGTCATCACAACCACCTGCCGGTGGTACGACGGGTCGGTCAGCGTCTCCTGGTATCCGGTCATCCCGGTGGAGAACACGGCCTCGCCGAAGGTCTCACCCTCCGCGCCGAAAGACTGTCCTCGGAACGCCCGTCCGTCCTCGAGGACGAGTAGTGCTGAAGAACGACTCACCCGGTTCATGCCTCCTCTGAGGTGTGCTCGGTCTGGTTCAGTCGGCCGATCCACGCGTTGTGGGCGGCGGTTACGTCGCGTGCGTCCAGCCGGAATCCGGTGTCCAGCACGAGATCTCCGTGCTGCCAGGTGACAACCAGGACGCCGTGCGGGGGAATCACCTTGCCGGCGATGCCTTGGTCATGACGGGCCCCGCGCAGCGCCGCGGTCGGGATCCGGAAGCCGCCTCCGGGCCGCTTCACGTCGATCCCTGCCTCGTTCAGCCGCAGCGCGACCTGGCCGCGACCGCCCAGCCCCGGCGCCTCCACCCGGTCGAGCCAGTCCCCGGCGACCGTGGTCCCGAGGTAGGAGGCGGCGGACTCCAGCTCGGCCGGAGCGGCCGACCCCAGCGGGATCTCGACCAGCGGCGGCAGGTCGTGCTTGCCCCGTCGGCCCCGCCACCCCCACCACATCAGCCAGAAGACCACGGCCACCAGTACCAAGGTCACCAGCGTGGGCTCCCACCAGGAGGTGGCCGACGCGCCGGCGAGTGCGGCCAGGGGAAGGGTCACACCAGACTCCCGTTCCGCACGACGAGCCGGCCGCGCAGGAAGGTGGCCATCACCTGGCCGGGCAGGTCTCGGCCGGCATAGGGGTTGTTGCGGGACTTGGACGCGGTGTCCGCGGGGTCGACCACCCGCGACACGGTGGGGTCGTAGAGCACGAGGTTCGCCGGCTCGCCCTCGGCGAGGGGACGGCCGTGCCCCCCAATCCGTCCGATCTCGGCGGGCGAGGACGACATCCGCTCGGCGACCTGCGCCCAGGTGAGACGACCGGTGTCGACCATGGTCTGCTGCACGACCGACAGCGCGGTCTCGAGTCCGAGCATCCCGAAAGCGGCGGCTCCCCACTCGCAGTCCTTGTCCTCGCGTGGGTGAGGTGCGTGATCGGTCGCGACGACGTCGATGGTGCCGTCGGCCAACCCTGCCCGCACCGCCACCACATCGGCCGCGGACCGCAACGGCGGGTTCACCTTGTAGATCGGGTCGTACGTGGCAGCCAGATCTTCGGTAAGGAGCAGGTGGTGAGGCGTGACCTCGGCGGTGACGTTCCAGCCGTGGCTCTTGGCCCACCGGATGATCTCCACCGAGCCCGCGGTGGAGACATGGCAGACGTGCAGCCGGGAGCCAACATGGGCGGCGAGCAGGCAGTCACGCGCGATGACCGCCTCCTCTGCGACCGCGGGCCAGCCCTGCAGACCCAGCCGCCCCGAGAGCTCTCCCTCGTTCATCTGGGCGCCCTCGGTGAGGCGCGGCTCCTGGGCGTGCTGGGCGATCACGCCGTCGAACGCCTTGACGTACTCCAGAGCCCGGCGCATCAGGACCGCGTCGGACACGCACTTGCCGTCGTCGGAGAAGACCCTGACATGGGCGGCGGAGTCGGCCATCGCGCCGAGCTCGGCGAGCTGGGAGCCTTCCAGTCCCACGGTGACAGCGCCCACGGGAAAGACGTCGCAGTAGCCCGCCTCCATCCCCAGCCGCCACACCTGTTCAACGACGCCCGCGGTGTCGGCAACGGGCTCGGTGTTCGCCATCGCGTGGACGGCGGTGAAGCCGCCCATCGCGGCCGCGCGGGTCCCGGACTCCACCGTCTCGGCATCCTCACGCCCCGGCTCGCGCAGGTGGGTGTGCAGATCCACCAGTCCGGGTAGTGCGATGAGCCCCGTCCCGTCCACGACCTCGGCGTCCTTGGCCTCGATCCCCGAACCGACGCGGGCTATCAGCCCGTCCTCGAGAAGCAGGTCGACAGGGTCTCCCCCGAGCGGTGCGGCGTGCTTGATCAGATAGGCGGTCACTCGTCTCCTCCAGGTGCGGCGGGCTCGTTGCCGCCGAGAAGCAGGTACAGCACCGCCATCCTCACGGCCACGCCGTTCGTGACCTGCTCGACGATCACCGAGCGCGGCGAATCGGCGACGTCGGCGGTGATCTCCATGCCGCGGACCATCGGGCCCGGATGCATCACGATCGCGTTGTCGGGCATGGCGTTCATCCGGCGCAGGTCGAGCCCGTACCGGCGGGAGTACTCGCGGGCGCTCGGGAAGAAGGCCGCGTGCATGCGCTCCCGCTGGACCCTCAGCATCATCACGGCGTCCGCGTGCGGCAGCACCGCGTCGAGGTCGTAGGACGTCTTCACGTCCCAGGTCTCGATGCCCACCGGCAGCAGGGTCGGCGGCGCGACGATGGTCACCTGTGCGCCCAACGTGCGCAGGAGCAGCGCGTTGGATCGGGCCACCCGGCTGTGCAGGATGTCCCCGACGATCACGATGTCCTTGCCGTCCAGCGGACCCAGATGCCGGCGCATCGTGAAGGCGTCCAGGAGGGCCTGGGTGGGATGCTCATGGGTCCCGTCCCCGGCGTTCACGACCGTGCTGTGCGTCCAACCGGCGTTAGCCAGCCGGTCGGGCGCCCCCGACGCCCAGTGGCGGATCACGATGGCGTCGGCCCCCATCGCCTCCAGGGTCAGCGCGGTGTCCTTCAGGCTCTCCCCCTTGCTGAGGCTGGAACCCTTCGCGGAGAAGTTGATCACGTCCGCCGACAGGCGCTTGGCCGCCGCCTCGAACGACGTGCGGGTCCGGGTGGAGTCCTCGAAGAACAGGTTGACCACGGTGCGCCCACGCAGCGCCGGAAGCTTCTTGATGGGCCGGTCCGCCAGCGTGCGCATCTCCTCGGCGGTGTCCAGGATCAGCTCCGCGTCGGCCCTGGTCAGGTCGGCGGCGCTCAGCAGGTGCTTCTTCATGCGCCCGCCCCGTCCTCGATGACGACCTCATCGACCTCGTCGAACTCTGCGACTCGGACCTTGACGTTCTCGCCGAGCGACGTGGGGAGGTTCTTGCCGACGAAGTCCGCCCGGATGGGCAGGTCGCGGTGACCACGGTCCACCAGGACGGCCAGTCGCACCGCCGAGGGTCGACCCACGTCGTTCAGCGCGTCCAGGGCTGCGCGAATAGTGCGGCCGGAGAAGAGCACGTCGTCGATCAGGACGACCACCTTCCCGTCGATCCCGCCGCTGGGGATCTCGGTTGGGAGCAGCGCTCGGGCCGGCTTGAGACGAAGGTCGTCGCGGTACATCGTGACGTCGAGCGAACCGACGGGGACCTCGACGCCCTCCACGGACCCGATCCGCTCGGCGATGCGATGGGCCAGCGGGACGCCTCGGGTGGGGATCCCCAACAGGATGAGGTCCTGCGGGCCCTTGTTGCGTTCGAGGATCTCGTGCGAGATGCGGGTCAATGCCCGAGTGACGTCTCCGGCGTCGAGAACGACGCGCCCGTCGGGGGTGTTGGCAGCCATCGAAGGCCCGGACCTCCTTCTCCGCCTCACTGGACGGCTCGTTAAAGGATGTCGAACTCCGGCGATCCTACCTGACGCCGCACAGGCCTGTGGCACACCCTGCCGGAGGACCGGGGCGGGAGCCCTCAGCTGTGGTCGACCACAGCGCGGCCGCGCAGGATCGCGCCGAGGACCCCGTTGACGAAGGCGGGTGACTCGTCGGTCGACAGGTCGCGGACGAGGTTCATCGCCTCGGAGATGGCGACCCCTTCCGGCACCTCTCCCCCGAAGATGAGCTCGAAGACCCCGATCCGCAAGGCGTTGCGGTCGACGGCCGGCATCCGGTCCAGGGTCCAGCTAGTGGAGTGCGCAGCGATCAGCTCGTCGATCTCGGCCTGGTGGTCGCGAACCCCCTCCACGAGCCGGATCGTGTACTCACCGACCGGCTGGTCCTCCGACGTACGGGTGTCCAGAGTCGCGCCCGCGGACAACCCCTGCATCTCGGACTCGAAAAGGATGTCGAGGGCCCGCTTGCGGGACTTCGAGCGGCTGCCCATCAGCTGGTGACTCGTCCCAGATAGCTGCCATCGCGGGTGTCGACCTTGACCTTCTCGCCGGTCGTGATGAACAGCGGCACCTGGATCTCGTACCCCGTCTCGACCCGAGCGGGCTTGGTGCCCCCCGAGGAGCGGTCGCCCTGCAGGCCCGGCTCGGTGTACTCGATCTCGAGCTCGACCGAGGCGGGCAGCTCGATGTAGAGGACCCGGCCCTCATTGGTGGCAACGATCGCCTCCTGGTTCTCCAGGAGGAAGTGAACCGCGTCACCGACGATGTCCGGGCCGATCTCGAGCTGCTCGTAGGTGCCGGTGTCCATGAAGATGTAGTGGGTGCCGTCGTTGTAGAGGTACTGCATGGTCCGCTTGTCGACGTTGGCGATCTCAACCTTGACGTCGGCGTTGAAGGTCCGGTCGACGACCTTGCCGGACTCGACGTTCTTGAGCTTGGTCCGCATGACCGCGCCACCCTTGCCGGGCTTGTGATGCTGGAACCAGACGACGGACCACAGTTGTCCGTCGAGGTTGAGCACCATGCCGTTCTTGAGGTCGTTGGTCGTCGCCATGCCGTACTAGTCCTGTCTGATCACGGTTCGGAAGCAGCGTCCAAGTCTATCGGCTGAGCGCGTGTGCCCGGACCACGGCCGTGGCACGCGGCGCGCGCTCGCGCTGGGTCACGTGCCCTCCCAACCACCGCCGACCCGTCGCAAAATCACCGCTGACCCGTCGCAAAATCACCGCTGACCCGTCGCGAATGGGAAATTCGCGCTGAGTGTCATCGCCTCATGACGGGTCAGCGCGAGGACAGAGCGCGCACCGAGGGCTGCGGGTTGATGCCCTCGCGCAGGTCGGGCGCGGACAGCGGGTCGCCGTACGAGATCCGCATCGGCACGACCCCGGCCCACGCGTCTCCCGCTACGTCCTCCTCTTCGTCCTCGGGCCAGCCGTCGGAGACCTTCAGCGACCACTCGGCGATGGGCATCCGGAGCAGCAGCGTTGCGGCGAGCTCTTTGAGCGTCGACGCACGAACCTCTGCTGTCCGGCCCGGGAGCAGGGCGTTGGTGAGCCGTTCCAACGCGACTCCCTTCTCCTTAGCCGGCACCGGACGGAAACGGCCGAACAGCACGGCCGACCGGTAGCGGATCGATGACTCGAACGCCGACCGTGCGACGACCAGACCTTCCACTGAGGTCACCGCGACCGAGGCCGGAGCTCCTGCGGCCAGGGCACGCATCCATCCCGATCCGGTGGAGCCGTGGATCAGCAACATGTCCCCGTCTCGAGCAAAGGCAGTCGGGAGAACCACTGGGTGCTCGTCCACGACCAGCCCCACATGAGCCACGAACTGACCGTCGAGCAGCTCGTCGAGTCGCTCCCGGTCCTGGACGGCGTTCTCCGGCAGGCGGGTGATCTCGGTCCTCGGCACCGTCGCATCGTCGTTCCGGTCCCTCGCCGCGTCAAGTTTCAAGCGGCAGGCATTCCAGGCTGGGGGTCGTCAGCGCACCACACGCGACGGGTCAGCGCACCACACGCGACGGGTCAGCGGGAGGGGACGAGGGAGCGGAGGGCGAGGTGGTAGCCGTCGATGCCGTGGCCGGCGATGACTTCCGCGGCGTGCGGGGAGACGACACTCTGGTGCCGGAATGCCTCGGGTCTGGTCTGCGGGTCGGTGAGGTGCACCTCGATGAGCGGGGCCTTCAGCTGGGCACAGGCGTCGTAGATGGCGTACGAGTAATGGGTCCAGGCGCCGGCGTTCAGCACGACCGGGATGGCCTCGTCGGCGGCGTCGTTGAGCCAGTCGACCATGACTCCTTCATGGTTGGTCTGGCGGACCTCCACGTCGAGCCCGAGATCTCTGCCCCAGGACTTACAGAGGTCGACGAGCTCGGCGTACGTCGTGGTGCCATAGATCGCGGGCTCACGGCGTCCCAAGCGGCCGAGGTTGGGGCCGTTCAGCACCAGCACCTTCATCCGAGCCCTCCTGTCAGCCGGTGATCTCGGCGTATGCCGCGGTGAGCAGCGCCGGGTCGGGAGCCTCCAGGATCGCAGGCCGGGCCAGGCCCTCGAGGACCAAGAACCGCAGTCGGTCGCCCCTGGACTTCTTGTCCAGCTTCATCGCCTCCGCCAGCGAGGCCCAGCGTCCGCCCGCGTAGGACGTGGGCAGCCCGACCAGCTCCAGTACGCTGCGATGCCGCTCCGCGGTGGCCTCGTCGAGCCGTCCCGCGAGGCGAGCCAGCTCTGCGACGAAGACCATTCCGATCGCCACTGCGGCCCCGTGCCGGAACTGGTAGCGCTCGACCCGCTCGATGGCGTGGCCGAGCGTGTGCCCGTAGTTGAGCATCTCCCGCCCCGGGTGGCCCCCGAGCCCACCGGTCTCCTTCAGATCTCCGACGACAACGTCGATCTTCACCTGGATCGACCGCTCGATCAGCTCGCGCATCACGGCGCTACCGGCGGTGAGCGCCTCCACGGGACGCTGCTCGACCGCGCTGAGGATCTCCGGATCGGCGATGAACCCGCACTTGATCACTTCGGCGAGCCCGGAGATCAGCTCGTTGCGCGGCAGGGTCTCCAAGGCCGCAAGGTCGCACAGCACGCCGGACGGCTCGTGGAAGGCCCCCACGAGATTCTTCCCCTCGGCGGTGTTCATCCCGGTCTTCCCGCCGACCGCCGCGTCGACCATGCCGAGCAGCGTCGTCGGGATGTGGACCACCCGGACGCCGCGGAGCCAGGTCGCGGCCACGAATCCGCCCATGTCGGTGGTAGATCCGCCGCCCACGGTCACGATCGCGTCGGATCGGGTGAACCCGGTCTTGCCGAGCACCTCCCAGCAGAACGAGGCGACTGGCGCGAGCTTGGCCTCCTCGCCGTCGGGGATCTCGATGGCGTGGGCTTCGAAGCCCTGCTGGGTCAGGTCCGCTCGAACTGCCTCACCGGTCGTCGCGAGCGCGCGTGGGTGGATGACCGCGACGCGCTGCACCCCCGGTCCGAGCATGGCGGGGAGCTCGCCGAGCAGACCGGAGCCGACCACCACGTCGTACGGCGAGGGGCCGGCCACGTGCATCCGGGTGGCGTCGCTCACCAGTCCTCCCCCAGGGCCTCGACCCACGCCAGCACCTCGTCGGCCACCGACTCGGGATCACGCTCGTTGGTGTCGACGACGTGGTCGGCCACCTCGACGTAGAGGGGCTTGCGCTCCTCCAGGATGCCGCGAACCCGGGCCCGGACGTTGCCCATGAGAAGAGGACGCCCTACGCCCAGGCCGACGCGCCTGACCGCTTCGGCGAACCCGACGTCCAAGAAGACCACCGGGTGCGACTCCAGCAGCGTGCGCGTGGCTTCGGCCAGCACCGCCCCCCCTCCCAGTGCCAGCACTCCGTCGCAGTGCTCGAGGGCTGACGCAACTGCCTCCTCCTCCAGCACTCGGAAGTGCGCCTCGCCCTCGTCGATGAAGATGTCGCTGATCGGCTTCCCTGCGGCCACCTCGATGTCGTCATCGGTGTCGCGCGCCTCGACACCCCAGCGCTCGGCCAGGATCCGGGCGACGGTGGACTTGCCGACCCCCATCGGCCCCACGAGGACGACTCGGGGGGTCATGAGTACCTCAGGTTGTCCAGGTAGCTCTCGACGTTGCGCCGGGTCTCGCCCACCGAGTCACCGCCGAACTTCTCGAGCACCGCCTCGGCGAGGACCAGCGCCACCATCGCCTCGGCGACCACTCCGGCAGCGGGCACCGCGCAGACGTCGGACCGCTGATGATGGGCGACGGCGGCCTCTCCGGTGGACACGTCGACAGTGCGCAGGGCTCGCGGAACGGTGGCGATCGGCTTCATCGCGGCACGGACGCGCAGCGTCTCGCCGCTCGACATGCCGCCCTCGGTGCCTCCTGCCCGGCCCGACGTACGACGCAGTCCGTCCTCGGTGGTGACGATCTCGTCGTGGGCCTCTGAACCGGGGGTGTCGGCAAGGGCGAAGCCGTCGCCGACCTCGACCCCTTTGATCGCCTGGATGCCCATCAGGGCCCCCGCAAGGCGCGAGTCGAGTCTGCGGTCCCAGTGGACGTGGGAGCCCAGCCCCGGCGGGACTCCGGTCGCGAGCACCTCGACCACGCCGCCGAGGGTGTCGGCCTCCTTGTGCGCCCGGTCGATCGCCTCAACCATCGCGGCGCTGGCCCCGGCGTCGAAGCAGCGGACCGGATCCTGGTCGAGTCTCGCCACGTCGTCCGGAGACGGCACCACACCAGCAGGTGCGTGCACTCCGCCGATGGCGACCGTGTGCGCGACCAACCGGATCCCGGCGGCCTGCTCGAGGAAGCGGGCGGCGACCGCCCCGAGCGCGACCCTCGCCGCGGTCTCGCGGGCCGACGCCCGCTCCAACACGGGGCGGGCATCGTCGAAGTCGTACTTCTGCATGCCCACCAGATCGGCATGTCCCGGGCGGGGCCGGGTGAGCGCGGCGTTGCGAGCGAGGCTCTCCAACTCGGCGGGGTCGACCGGGTCGGCCGCCATGACCATCTCCCACTTCGGCCACTCGGAGTTACCGATGCGCACCGCGACCGGCCCACCGATGGTCCGGCCGTGCCGCACCCCTCCGGTGACCTCGATCTCGTCCTTCTCGAAGGACATCCGGGCCCCTCGTCCGTACCCGAGTCGGCGGCGCGCCAGCGCGTCTTGGATGTCGGCGGAGGTCACCTCGACATGAGCGGGCAGCCCCTCGATGATCGCGACGAGGGCGGGGCCGTGCGATTCGCCCGCGGTCAGCCAGCGCAACATGACTCCGAGTCTTTCACGCGCCGGAACCGGCTCAACCCCAGTACCACGCAGCGACATCAGCGCCGAAGAAGACGCCGATCAGCGCGCCGATCAGCATGAACGGCCCGAACGGGTAGCTCTTGCGATCGAACAGGCGCAGCGTGGACAGCACCGCACCGATGACTCCCCCCAGCAGGAAGCCGGCATAGATCCCGGTGAGGAGTTGCCCCCAGCCCAGGAAGCCGAGACCGAGACCGAGTACCCCGGACAGTCGTACGTCGCCGTACCCCATCCCGCGGGGGTAGATCAGCCACAGCACGAAGTAGGTGGCCCCGGCGATCAGCCAGCCCCAGCCGGCGCGCATCAGCGGCCCGAGATCGTGGTCGAAGGCGGTCGCCGCGGCTAGGACGATCAGCACCACCGCGTAGGCGTGCCCGATGACCCACGTCGGGAGCAGCATGGTGCGCCAGTCGATGACGGCGAGGGCGACGCCGATGGGCGCCAGCACGGCCCAGAGGACTCCCGCCCAACTGAACCCCAGGCCGACACCCACAGCACCGGACACCACCGCGGTCGCCACGGCCGAACCGACACGCAGACCCCGAGCTCTGGCCAGGTCGGTGTACAGCTCCTTCTCCGCAGGCGGCGGCGGAGCGTCAGCGGAGTCTTCCTCCGGCCGGGGCGTGGGCGCGGGTTCGGGCAGGAGCCTGATCCCCTCCGGGACCGCGGCGCCCGAGATGGCCCCCCAACCGGCAAAGACCGCCAGCGATAGCCAGTCCACCGTCTCTCCTCACTTCGTCTGGTTCAGGCCGTTCGACGTGCCAGAGCAGCCTCTCCTGCCGCTCGCATCTGGCTCAAGGGTGCAGGATCAGCTCCGGTCATGAGGGTGAACTGCACGGCCGCCTGGTGCACCAGCAGGTCCAACCCGGAGACCATCGGGATGTCGAGCTCTCCAGCGGCCAGCGCGAACGGCGTCGGCCACGGGTCGTAGACGACATCGAAGACCGCGCGGGCGGTTGCCACCGACCCCACCAGGTCCGCTTGCGCCTCGGCTGGGATGGTCGAGACCAGCAGGTCGACCGGGCCCACCGCGGCAAGGTTCCCCAGGGACCCCACCTCGATCCGGGGAGCCCGTGGGTGTCCGCGCCCGGCCGCGTGCGCGGACGCGACCCGAGCGGGATCGCGGGCCAGGAGCGTGACCCGCTCGCAGCCCAGCTCGGCCAGGGCCAGCAACATTGAGCCTCCCGTTGCGCCACCTCCGAGGACCGCTGCGGTACGCACCGGGTGCTCGACGCGCTCGGCGACGGCTGCCACGGCCCCGGGGACATCGGTGTTGTCGCCGGTCAGGGTGCCGTCATCCTCTCGGATGACGGTGTTGGCGGCGCCGGACGCGCGTGCCCACGGCTTGACCACGGCGAGCAGCGGCAACACCGCTCGCTTGAGCGGCATGGTCAGCGACAGGCCACGCCACGTCGCGTCCAACCCGCCGATGAAGTCGGGCAGGTCCGCCTCGGCGACCTCGACCGCCTCGTAGGTCCAGTCGAGCCCGGTGGCGGCGTAGCCGGCCCGGTGCAGGACCGGGGACAGCGAGTGCGCGATCGGCGACCCGAGCACCGCGCACCGCCGTCGACTCAGCACAGGTCGGACTTCCTGCAGTACTTCGTCAGCTCGGCGACGTTGGCGTTGTGCTCGGCGAGCGTCTTGGCGAACTTGGTCTGCCCGGTCGCGATGTTGACCGTGACGAAGTAGCACCAGCCGTCGTGGGTCGGGTTGAGCGCTGCGGTGAGAGCGGTCTCGCCTGGGGCCGAGATCGGCCCGGGGGGTAGCCCCGCGAACTTGTAGGTGTTGTACGGCGAGTTGGAGTTCCGCATCTTGTCGGTCGTGAAGACCTGACCGGTCACGCCCGCCGCGTAGTGGACCGTCGAGTCCATCTGCAGCAGCCCTGGGGGGATCCCCTGTGAGCTGCAGGTGCCGTCGAGCCGGTTGTAGATGACCTCGGCCACCGACGGCATGTCCTTGACGTCGCGAACCTCCTTCTGCACGATGCTCGCCACGATGACCACGTCTCGCACAGACATGCCGAGTGCCGACGCGCCCTGCTTGAGCCCCACGGTGTTGGCCGCCTGGTTGTATCGAGCCACCATCGCGGCGATCAGCTCACCGGGGGTCTCCCCGGGAGTCATCGTGTAGGTGGCCGGGAAGAGGAACCCTTCCGCGTCGCCCTTGGCCTCCGGCGGAAGCTTCGCCTGAGAGATCGCCTTGGTCCACCGCTTGGCCGAGATCTTCGTCTGGGTGGCCAACGAGGTCGTGATCTGACTGAGCCGTAGACCTTCGGGAAGAGTCACGAAGTCCTGAATCAGGTTCTTCGGGTTGACCAGCACCTCCAGGGCGGCTGACGCCGACATCTGCTTGGCGAGCTCGTAGTACCCGACCTCGATCCCGAGGCTGCGCGAGTCAGCCGCCGCGGCTCTGCTGAATGCATCGACACTGGCAACCACTCCCGCGTCGTACAGCGTCTTGCCGATCTCGGTTGCGGTGTTCCCCTGCTTGACCTGGATGACGACCTTCCCGGTCCCAGGGCCCTGGTAGTCCGGTGGCGTGTAGAAGAACTTGTGCTGGATGCGGCCCCACCCGGCACTGACGAGGTACGTCGTGCCGCCGCCGATCAGGACGAGAACCAGCACCAAGAAGAGGCAGCCGAGCCGGGTCCGCGCCTTCCGGGGTCGGGCCGGCTCTGACGAACCGCTGAAGATGGGCTCGACGTCGTCGTCGATCGTCACTCGTGCTCCTCGATCTCGACCGATTCCCCCGGCGGCCGTCCTGTTGCGCGCTCGTTCTCCAAGGCATTCTGCAGGATCACTGTGGCAGCCGCTTGGTCGACCACGGCGCGGCGCGCCTTCGGTTTGCGACCGCGCAGTGCCCACTCGGCAGTCACGGTCGACAATCTCTCGTCGTACAGGCGCACCGGGATGGGTCGGACAGCCTCTGCAATCGCCCCGGCGAAGACGCGCACCTTGACTGCCGCGGGCCCCTCCCCTCCGGAGAGCGATCGTGGCAGCCCGACGATGACCTCGACGGCCTCCTCCTCGTCCACGATGGCCCGGATCCGGGTCAGATCACCCTCTCCGCGGGCCACGGTCTCCACAGGAGTCGCGATCAGGCCGGAGGGGTCGCTGCGCGCGACGCCGATCCTGACCTCTCCGACGTCGATCCCCAGCCGGACCCCGGCGCGCATTCAGGCTCGTCCGGCGACCAAACCGACCGCCTGTTCCAGACGCTGCAGCGCTTCGTCGACACGGTCGACCTCCGAGCCGCCTCCCTGGGCGACGTCGGCCTTGCCGCCACCGCGTCCTCCCAGGACCTCACCGGCATCGCGGACCAGGTCGTTCGCGGACAGACCCCGTGCCTGGGCTTGGTCGTTCGCCGCGACCACGATGGACGCCTTCTCCCCGTCGGTGCCCACCACGGCCACGACCCCGGGTCGGTCCCCCAGCCGAGCACGGATCTCCAGCGCCAGCGATCGCACGTCGCCACCACCGGCCCCGGGGACGTGGGTGCCGACGAAGGCGACCCCGGCCAGGTCCTTGGCTCCCGCGGCGAGGTCTCCGGCCGAGGCGAGCAGCTGGCTCATCTTGATCCGGTCGATCTCCTTCTCCGCCGCTCGGAGTCGCTCGACCAAGTCGTTGACCCGTTCGGGGAGTTCTTCCGGGCGCGCTTTCAGGGCGTCGCTGAGATGGGCGACCAGGACATGCTCGCGAGCCAGGAACCGGTAGGCGTCCGCTCCGACGAGAGCCTCGACCCGGCGCACCCCGGAGCCGATGCTGGACTCACCGAGCAGCTTGACCACGCCGAGCTGCGCCGACCGATGCGTGTGTGTGCCGCCGCAGAGCTCACGGGCCCAGTCGCCGACGGAGACCACGCGCACCGTGTCGCCGTACTTCTCACCGAAGAGGGCCATCGCCCCGGACTTGATCGCCTCGGCCTGGCTCATGACCTCGGCGTGGACCGGGAGGTCGGCCAGGACCAGGTCGTTCACCCGTGCCTCCACGTCGGTCATCACCGAGCCGGGGACCGCCCCGGTCGCCGAGAAGTCGAAGCGGAAGCGGCCCGGGGCGTTCTCCGACCCGGCCTGTGTGGCGGTCTCCCCCAGCGCCTCGCGGAACGCCTTGTGCACCATATGGGTCGCGGTGTGGGCGCGGGAGATGGCCAGGCGGCGCTCCACGTCGACCAGCGCGTGCGCGGGCTCCCCGGGAGCCACCTCGCCTTCGAGGACGCGGACCTGGTGGACGATCAGCCCGGTGATCGGCGACTGGACGTCGAGCACCTCGACCTTCGCGCCGTTGGCGAACTCGATGATCCCCCGGTCGGCCAGCTGGCCGCCGCCCTCGGCGTAGAAGGGCGTGCGGTCCAAGACCAGCTCGACCTCCTCGCCGGCGCGGGCCGAGGTGATCATGCCGAGGCCGTCGCCGTCCCCGATCAACGCCCGCACCGTCGCTTCGGAGACCACTTCGTCGTACCCGGTGAAGCGCACCGCCTCACCCAGCGTGTCCGCGACCTCCCGATAGGCCCCGGTCTCCCCGTGCTTGGACTTCTTTGCCCTGGCGTCAGCCTTGGCCCGCTGGCGCTGCTCGTCCATCAGCCTGCGGAAGCCCTCGTGGTCGACTTCGAGCCCTTGCTCGGCGGCCATCTCGAGGGTCAGGTCGATGGGGAACCCGTAGGTGTCGTGCAGGGCGAATGCCTTCTCCCCGCTGAGCCGGGCGCTGCCGGCCCGCTTGGCCTCACTCGCGGCCACGTCGAAGATCTGGGTGCCGGCCCGCAGCGTCTGCCGGAAGGCCTCCTCCTCGGCGTAAGCCACGGTCGAGATGCGCTTCCAGTCAGCCTCGACCTCGGGGTAGGACAGTTTCATCTTGTCCCGGCTGACCGGGAAGAGCTCGGGAAGGACAGGATCCTCCACGCCGAGCAGCCGCATGGAGCGGATCGCACGCCGGAGCAGGCGGCGCAGCACGTAGCCGCGTGCCTCGTTTCCGGGGGTAACGCCGTCGCCGATGAGCATCATGGCGCTGCGGACGTGGTCGGCGACGACCCGGAAGCGGACATCATCGGCATGGCCGTCGTGGCCGCCTGCTCCATACCGGCGACCCGAGAGCTCCGAGGCCTTCTCGATCACGGGAAACATCTCGTCGATCTCGTACATGTTGCTCTTGCCCTGGAGCAGATAGGCGACCCGCTCCAGGCCCATGCCGGTGTCGATGTTCCGCTGCGGCAGCGACCCCTTGACGTCGAAGTCCTCCTTCGACCGGACCGCGCTCAGCTCGTCCTGCATGAAGACCAGGTTCCAGAACTCCATGTACCGGTCGCCGGCGTCCCAGTCCCGGTCCGCCCCGAACTCCGGGCCCCGGTCGATGAGGATTTCGCTGCACGGCCCTCCCGGTCCGGGGACGCCCATCGACCAGTAGTTGTCCTTCTTGCCGAGCCGGATGATCCGGTCGTCCGGTAGGCCGGCGACCTTCTTCCAGAAGCCGATCGCCTCGTCGTCATCCTGGTAGACGCTGGCGTAGAGCACCGACTCGTCGAAGCCGTAACCGCCCTCGTCCTGAGGCTTGGTCACCAGCTCCCAGGCGAGCTCGATGGCTCCCTCCTTGAAGTAGTTGCCGAACGAGAAGTTGCCGTTCATCTGGAAGAAGGTGCCGTGGCGGGTGGTCTTGCCGACCTCCTCGATGTCGAGGGTCCGCACACACTTCTGCACGCTCACCGCGCGGGGGTACGGCGGCGTCTCCTGACCGAGGAAGTACGGCTTGAACTGGACCATCCCGGCGTTCACGAACAGCAGGTTCGGGTCGTCGAGGATCAGCGACGCCGACGGCACGACCGTGTGACCGCGCTCCTCGAAGTGCGAGATGAAGCGGCGCCGGATTTCGGCGGTGTCCATCAAGGGGTGCCTTTCTCGTCTGGGGTCTCGTCTGGGGTCTCGTCCGGGGTCTCGCCTGTGGGCGGGTGTGTCCGGTCGTGGGATGCCTCGCTGGCGAGCCGGCGCTGCTCGAAGCGCACCGAGTCGAGCTGGATCACCTCGGCACCCCCGACGGAACGCTCATTCTCCCCGAGCCCGACCCAACCGTGCAGGTCGGCCTCCTTCTTGGCCGCTGCGGCGACGACCTCCTCACCGAAGACGCGCGCGCCGGCAAAGAGCCCGGCCAGGCGGTCAGTGATCCCGTCGTAAGTAAGGGCCTGCGATGCGCGCTTGGCCCGGGTCACCGCGACCGCACCGGCCGCCGCCCCGACCACGAACCAGGCGGTGCGCTTCACCGGTCCTCCGAGGCAGCGACGTGACCGCCACGGATCAACCGCCGGGCAAGTCGCATCTCGCGCTCGCGCTGACGACGGGAGCGTCGCATACCAGCACGGGAGGCGAACTCGATCCGGTCGCGTGCTTCGGGACGCAGCGCGTGCGCGACACCGAACCCGAGTGAGACCACGCGCACCGCCCCCCGGTCGACGATTCGCCGGAGCGCGCGGGGCCCGTCCGCCTGCCGGGAGAGGAAGCGGGCCAGGCCGCTCTCCGTCCCGGAGGCGAGCCGCTCGGTGATGGTCGGGCGCAAGGCGATCGGGCCGGGCTCGAGACCGGCCTGCTCCGACCCGAGACTGGTGATGACCAGGGCCGCGTCGGGGCGGGTGGCCAGTTGCCGGTCCTGCCGGTCCACCTGCCGCTGCAGCTCGGCGACCGCCTCGTGCAGCGATGCCAGGGCCTGCTGGGAGACCCGCAGCTCTTCCCGGGCAGCCCGGGACCGTCGTGTCCAGAAGACCGCCCAGAAGATCGCCAGGGTGGCGAGCAGTGCGACCCCGGCGATCGAGAGACCGAGAGCAACCCACATCGCCATGCCTCGAAACCCTACCGTCTCCCTGGGCCTCCACTCTCGTCGCGCAGTAGCTGCTGCAACCGCTCCCAGCGCTGGCTCGCGGACGCTTCGGCTCCGTGGTCGCTGGGCTCGTAGTAGGAGGCGTCCTTCAGCTCGTCGGGGAGGTACTGCTGGGCAGCGACGCCGTACGGGGCGTCATGTGCGTAGCGGTACCCCGTGCCGTGGCCGAGGTCCCGTGCTCCCGGATAGTGCGCATCGCGGAGGTGGGTGGGGACGATGCCGATCCGGCCCGCGTCGATGTCGCCTCGGGCCCGACCGATCGCGAGTGTCACCGAGTTCGACTTGGGCGCCAGGGCGAGCGCGATCGTCGCGTGGGCGAGGGTGAGCTGCCCTTCGGGCATCCCGATGAGTGCGACTGCCTGCGCCGCTGCCACGGCCGTCGTGAGCGCCGTCGGGTCGGCTAGTCCGATGTCCTCGCTGGCGAGGACGATCAGCCGCCGGGTGATGAAGCGCGGGTCCTCGCCCGCAGCGATCATCCGGGCCAGGTAGTGCAGGGCCGCGTTGACGTCGCTCCCGCGCACCGACTTGATGAACGCGCTGATCACGTCGTAGTGCTGGTCGCCCGCCCGGTCGTAGCGGACCGCAGCCCGGTCGACCGCGGTCTCCGCGATCTCCAGGCTGATCGACTCCGCTCCCGTCGACTCCGCGGCCGCTGCCGCGGCCTCCAGGTAGGTCAGGGCCCGCCGGGCGTCACCGCCGGAGAGCCTCACCAGATGCTCCAGCGCAGCCTCGTCGAGGGCGATCCGCCCGGCCAATCCCCGGTCGCCGGACACGGCTTGGAGAAGCAGCGACCGGATCTGCTCCTCGGTGAGCGGTTCCAGGGTGAGCAGCAGAGAACGGGAGAGCAGGGGCGAGATCACCGAGAACTGGGGATTCTCGGTCGTGGCAGCGATGAGGGTCACCCAACGGTTCTCCACACCGGGCAGCAGGGCGTCCTGCTGGGCCTTGCTGAAGCGGTGCACCTCGTCGATGAAGAGGACCGTCTCGGTCCCCGACCGGGCGAGCCTGGCGCGTGCCCCATCGATGGCGCTCCGGACGTCTTTCACCCCTGCCGACACAGCTGAGATCTCCACGAAGTGGCGACCCGTCTGCTGGCTGACGATCGACGCGATCGTGGTCTTGCCCGTTCCGGGTGGGCCCCACAGCAGCACGGACGTGGAGCGATCGCTCTCGACCAGCAACCGCAGCGGCGAGCCGGGCGCCTTCAGGTGGTCCTGACCGGCCAGTTCGTCGAGTGTCCGCGGGCGCATGCGGACGGCCAGCGGGGCCGAGGCGTGGTCGTTGCCGACCAGACTGCCCGCTTGCGAGGGCGGTGTGTCGCCGTAGTCGAAGAGCCCCTCCACGGCGCGACCCTACCGCCGATGGTGCGAGGTCAGAGGTGCCGCACCAGGTCGTCGAGGACCTCCGCGATGTGGTCGAACACCAGCGAGATGTGCCCAGCCCCGTCCACTCGGCGTACCTCGGCGTGCCGGATAGCAGCCCCGAGAGCGTCGGCGTGGGGCGCCGGGACCGCGAGATCCTCCGACCCCTGCCAGATGTAGGCGGGAACGGTGATGCCCGCGAGGTCGTACTCCCAGTCCCTCGCGAACGCCAGATCATCGTCGATCCAGCCGTCGGCCTGGCGGAGCCCGTACTGCATGAAGCTCGCTAGATTCTCCCCCTGCGCGCCGGCCATCGCCTCTCGGTCGACCGGCGGCAGCAGCGAATCCATCTCCTTGATCACGTCGGCCGGGGATGCCTCTCGCATGGCTGCGGCGCCCTCGACCAGGGCGGGAGTGAGGATCTCCTCCCCTTGGACAGCGGCGCCGAACTCTTCCACATTGTCCTCACCCATCCCCGCGGTCCAGTCGTCCAACGTCGTGAAGGGCTTCACTCCGGCAACCGATGCGACGGCAACGACCCGGGACGGGAGGAGGGCCGCGGTAGCCAGCGCGTGGGGGCCACCTCCGGACCAACCGAAGGTCGCACAGCGGTCGGCCTTGAGGTGGTCGAGGAGCTCTCGCATGTCCCCCGCCACCGAGCCCACGCTGCGCCCGTGATGACGGGTGGAGTCCCCGTAGCCGGCACGGCTGTAGCCAACCAACCGGACTCCCCGATCGAGCGCGGCAGCAACCACCGGGTCCAGCGCCATCCCCGAGCCGGGGGTTCCGTGATGGAACAGACAGACCGGCCCCTCAGCCGCCCCACTCACACTGAACTCGAGCTGGCGACCGTCCGCCAAGGCAAGCATCTGCAGGCTCATTGATCCCCCGGCCGACTACTTGTCGGCGAGTGGAAGCGAGGCCGCCGCCCGATCGGCGAGTGGCACGAAGCGCTCGGAGAACCCGGGGGTTTCCAGATTCGGATCCTTGGTCGCTCCGCTGACCTCCTCGCCCCTGGAGTTCACTCCGAGGGCCGACAGGGTGACCGGCGTGGTTGGCGCGGACCCGAGTTCCCCGGCGAAGTGGCAGGCGACCTTGTGCTTAGGCCCGATCTGCATCAACGGGGGCTCCTGCTTGGCGCAGATGTCCTGGGCCAGCCAACAGCGTGTCCGGAACCGGCACCCGGACGGCGGGTTGATCGGGCTGGGCACATCGCCCTCCAGCCGGATCCGCTCACGACGACCACCGATCGACGCTTGCTTGATGTCCGGCACGGCCGAAAGCAGCGCCTGGGTGTACGGATGGTGGGCGCGATCGTAGATGGTGTCCCTGTCGGCGATCTCGACGATCTTGCCGAGGTACATCACCGCGACCTCCGGGCAGAAGTGACGGACCACCGCAAGGTCATGCGCGATGAACAAGAAGGAGATGTTGAACTCCGTCTGAACGTCCTGGAGCAGGTTGACCACCTGCGCCTGGATGGAGACGTCCAGAGCCGAGACGGGCTCGTCGGCCACCAACAGCTTCGGCTGGAGGGTGAGGGCCCGGGCGATACCGATGCGCTGCCGCTGACCTCCGGAGAACTCGTGCGGGTAGCGGTTGTAGTGCTCCGGGTTCAGCCCCACGATGTCCAGCAACTCCTGGACGCGCGGCAGGATCTTGTTCTTCGGCAGCACCTTGTGGATGGCCAGCGGGGCCCCGACGATGGCTCCCACCGTGTGCCGCGGATTCAGCGAGGTGTACGGGTCCTGGAAGATCATCTGGATCTCGCGTCGCAGCGGCTTCAGCTCCCGGCGCGACAGGGTCGCCACATCTCGGCCCTCGAAGTCGATGGTGCCATCGGTGGGCTTGAGCAGCCGCGAGATCATCCGGCCGGTGGTGGACTTGCCGCATCCAGACTCACCGACCAGGCCCAGGGAGGCGCCTCGATTCACTTCGAAGGAGATCCCGTCGACTGCTTGCACGTGCGCGATCGTGCGGTGGACGATGCCAGACGACTTCACGGGGAAGTACATCTGCAGTCCCTCGACCCGCAACAGCGGATCCGACGCTGGGCTCGACGGCGCGGCCCCGGCGACCGTGGCTTCCTGGGTCACGCTTCCTCCCCTGCATCATCGCTCTTGGCACTTGCCGTCGTCACCGCGCTGTACGAGAGGTGCGGAAGCACCTCGCTCTCGAAGATCTCCGCCGGGTGCTGGAGATGGCAGCGCACGACGTGTCCCGGCCCCCGACTGCCCGGCACGAGCTCAGGCAGCTGGGTACGGCACAGGTCGCCATCGACCCGGTCGGTGAAGCGACAGCGCGGGTTGAAAGCACAGCCAGGTGGCGGGTTCAGCAGACTCGGAGGGTTGCCGGGGATCGGCACCAGCTTGCCACCGACGTCGCGGGCCACGTCCGGGACACTGCTCAGCAACCCCCAGGTGTAGGGCATCCCCGGGTAGGTCAGGATCTCCTTGCCGGCGCCGTACTCGACCGCCTTGCCGGCGTACATCACCAGCACGTCATCGGCCATCTCAGCCACCACGCCCAGGTCGTGGGTGATCATGATGATCGAGGAGTTGAACTCCTGCTGCAGGTCCTGCAGGAGGTCCAGGATCTGCGCCTGGACCGTCACGTCCAGCGCGGTGGTGGGCTCGTCGGCGATCACCAGGCTCGGGTCGTTGATCAGGGCCATCGCGATCATCGCGCGCTGGCGCATGCCGCCTGAGAACTGGTGCGGGTAGTCGTCCACTCGATGGTCCGGCTGCGGTATGCCGACACGCGCCAGCATGTCGATCGCCTTCGCCCGGGCTTCCTTCTTGCTCACCTTGTTGTGCACCCGGTAGGCCTCGATGATCTGGTTCCCGACCGAGTAGTACGGGTGCAAGGAGGACAGCGGATCCTGGAAGATCATCGCAACGTCGCGGCCCCGTCGCTTCCGCATCTCGTTGTCGCTCAAACCGACCAGGTCGACCCCGTCGAGGAGGATCTCGCCTGAGACCATCGCGTTGGTGCCGCGGTGCAGTCCAAGGATCGCCGAGCTCGACACCGACTTCCCGGAGCCGGACTCCCCCACGATGCCGAGCGTCTTGCCACGCTCGAGCTCAAAGGAGAGCCCGTCAGTCGCCTTGACGATGCCGTCTTGGGTCGGAAAGTGAACGTAGAGGTCTCGAACGCTGAGGAATGCAGACATGCGTCCCTTCCTAACCGACGCGCACGCGCGGGTCGATGACGGCGTACAACACGTCGACGATGATGTTGGCGATCACCACGAACGCTCCCGCCATCAGCAGGATTCCGACCAGGGTCGGCAGGTCGTATGACCTATTCGCTTGGAGGGCGAGCAGACCAACGCCGGGCATATTGAAGATGCTCTCGGTGATGATTGCTCCACCCAGGAGACCGGCGAAGTCGAGCCCGATCATCGTGACCAGGGGAGTGAGGGCGGCCCGCAAGGCGTGCTTGAAGAGCACCTTGCGCTCCTTGAGCCCCTTGGCCTTGGCCGTTCTGATGTAGTCCTCCTCCAGCGACTCCAGCACGAACGCCCGCGTGATCCGGACATAGCCGGCCAGGAAGAGCACCGCCAGCGAGAACGCCGGGAGGATGATGTTGTCCGCCCAGGCGAAGACTCCACCGTCCGAGATCGATGTGTACGACGGGAAGGGGAACAGTCGCCACTTGATCGCCAGGTATTTCAAGATGAAGGCGGCGACGAAGAACGACGGGAAGGCATAGATCACCAACGTCGTCCCCACCAGCCCCTTGTCTATCGGCGAGCCTCTGGTGACGGCGGCGATTACCCCGAAGAGAACACCCCCGAGCACCCACATGGTGACCGCGAACAATGCCAACGACGCAGTCACCGGCAAAGCGGCTTTGAGCTCGGTGTTGACCGTCTTGGCGTTGTACATCGACCAGCCAAGGCAGGGCACTTCGCACTTCGTCACGAGGTCGGGGGCCGCCTGCTGCAGCGCCGGGTCGAGCGGATAGGTCCGGCCGGCAACGACTCCCTTGACGAAGTCCCCCCACTGCACGTACCACGCCTTGTCGTACCCCAGTGCCTTGCGGGCCTGGTTCCGCAGCTCCACCGAGCAGTTCTTGCCGCAGGCGTATCGCGCGGGATCGATCGGCGAAGCGAAGAATAGGAAGAACGTGACGGCGCTGTTCATCAGCAGGAGGACGACGCCGATGGCAACACGTCGGACTAAGAAGGCACCCATGCGGGCAGTTCCACCTCGTAATCGACAGGAGCGCTCACTCCGGTTGGTGAGCACAGACTAACGGGTCCGCGAGTGGCGGGACCAGAGGTGTGGGGTGGGCGCCGGAGCGCCCACCCCACACCGGGTTGTTAGATCAGCTGCACTTCGAGGGGTCGACACCGATCAGCCCGAGGTCCGGGTTGTTCGACGAAGACGCCGTCGGGGTGAAGCCAGTGATTGCAGAACCCCAGATGAAATAGAAGTTCAAGTTGTAGACAGGGATGTACGCGACATCCTTGCCCAGCAACGCGTCTGCTTGCTGCAGAGTCTGGTTCATCTGGTCAATCGACGAGGCAGACCCAGCCTGGTCCACAAGAGCGTTGAACGCTGGGCTCTTGTAGCCGCCGTAGTCCTGACCGTACGAGTTCTGCGTGATGTTCGGACGGCTGTCGAACAGCGGAGGCAGGACCGTCATGGCCGAGGGCCAGTCAGCGCCCCAACCGGCGAGCATGACATCGCTCTTCTTGTTGGGCTTGCTGATCACGTCGTAGTACGTGTCAGTCAGACCATCAAGCGTCACGTTGAAGCCTGCCGCGTCCCACGTCTCCTTCAGCGCGGCCGCTGCCTTATCGGCAGTGGTACCGGCGTGATAGGTGTACGTGATCGGGTAAGGCATCTTCACGCCTGCCTGCACCAGGAGGTCGTGAGCCTTCTGAGTGTCACCAGCCGTCGGGATGTCGGCGAACGCCGGGTTCGGCTGGTAGCCGGCCACCCCTGGGTTGATGATCGAGTCAGCCGGGCTTGCCGACTTCGCTCCACCGATCGCCTTGATGTAGGCGTCCTTGTTGGTTGCCTCGGCAAGGGCCTGACGGACCAACGGGTTCGTCATCCTGTCGAAGTTGGGCACCAAGTAGAACGTGTACGGCGACACGACGTTGACCGTACGGTCGGAGATCGGCGGGTCCTGGACCTGCGTGAAGTACGCAGGCGGGATGTTGGCGTTGGTGATCGCACAAGCGTCCTTGCCCGCATCCGCGATCAACCGGTCGGTGATCGTGTTGCTTGCATCGGGCGAGTTGTTGATCTGGTAGTCGATCTGATCAGGCAGCGCCGAGCCCAGGCTCGGGTCCATCGTGGAGGCGTCGAAGTTCGGGTTGCGAACCAGTGTCGCGCCCGTGTTCTTGTCCCACGTGTTGGAGCCCTGGATCTCGTACGGGCCGTTGGACAGGACCAGCCACTGCGACTTCGGACCCTTGTCGAACGTCTGCTTGTACGGGTCGGTCGTCATCAGCATCGCCACCGCCAGCGGGAAGTCCGGCCACGGCTTGTTGAAGCGGTACGTGATCGTGTTCCCGTCGCAGGTCACGGCCTTGTCGTAGTACTTCTGGCCGTCGCCCTTGTACGGACCGTCGTAGACCGGAAGTCCGGTCTTCTTGTCCGTGGGGATGTCGAGGTAGCTCAGCAGGTAGTTCGGGCCACCGGTGAGGACATCGGTCGCGAAGACACGCGACGCACCGTACTTGAAGTCCTGACAGGTGATCGGCGTGCCGTCCTGCCACATGATGCCGTCCTTGAGCGTGAACGACCAGGTCTTACCGCCATCGGGAGTTGTCCCGGTGTCAGTAGCCAGGTCGGGCACAGCCTTCGTCGCGACCGCCGGGTCGGCTGAGTCGGGGAAGGACACCAGAGTCCGGTAGAACAGCCGGCGGAAGTTCGCCAGCTCGAGACCGTAGTAGATACGGGTCGGGTCGGTGCTCTCAAACGGGTAGTTCTGCAAGTAGTACAGCGTTCCGCCAGCCTGGCCCGCCGAAGGCGCGGCACTGCTGGAGGACGCGGCCGGGCTGGACGCGCTGCTGCTAGTACTACTGGTTCCCGAGTTCCCGCCGCAAGCGGCGAGAGCAAGGGAGGCTGCACCCACGAGAGCAACTGATCGGACCCACTTGTTGAGGTTGGCCATCAATTCTCCTTGTTTCTTCTGCTCGCCACGCAAGGCGGCACTTCCGGCGACTCCGTATCGCCGAAAACTGGGGGTTGGTGCGCCCGTACCGGGGCCTTCATCGGCGGCCCTTCGGGTCGAGCGCGTCACGAGCGCCATCACCGAGGAGGTTGAAACACACCACGATCAGGGCGATGGCGAAAGCTGGGCTGAAGAAGTAGACGAAGTCGGGCACCGCGTAGTTGAGGGAGTCGGTGAGGATGTTGCCGAGCGTCGGCGTCGGAGGATGGATGCTGATGCCCAGGTAGGAGAGGGCGGCTTCGGCAGAGACGAAGACCGGGAAGTACAGCGTGAAGGTCACGATGATCGGCGCCCAGAGGTTGGGCAGGATCTCCTTGAAGTACATGCGGAAGGGCCCGGCGCCGATCACGCGGGCGGCGTCGATGAACTCGCGCTCACGAAGCGAGAACACCTGCCCGCGTACGAGTCGGGCAAGACCGGTCCATGCGAAGAGGCCGAGGATCGAGATGATGTAGACGGCTTGGGTGGGCGTCCCCGCAGGGACGTGCATCACCTGGTTGACGAACTCGAGGCCGATGCTGGAAAGGGCCAGGATCAGCAGCAGCTGCGGGAAGGTCAGTGTCAGATCGATGAGGCGGCCGATGATGGCGTCCACCCAACCACGGCTGAAGCCCGCCACGATCCCCAGGATCACGCCGATGAACATGGTGATCAGGGAAGACGACAAAGCGACCAGCATCGAGAACGAGATCCCCAGCCAGATCCGCGACAGCAGGTCACGACCGGTCCCTGGCTCGATCCCCAGCGGGTGCTGCCACGTGATGCCACCCCAGCGACCGATGGGCAGGGTGTTCGCGTCCAGGAGCTCCTGATGGAAGGCGAGGGGGTTCAGTACGCCGAAGTGAGTGAGGATCGGAGCCGAGATCGCAGCCAGGACGTAGAACGCAACAACCCCGAAGGCGACCATGCTTGCCCTGTCCTTGCGGAACCGCTCAAACGCCAACTGGGTGGGAGACCGACCCGCGACCTCGTGGGTCGCCTCGTCGCCACCATCGGTGGGGACAGGATCAAAGTCCTGAGCGTCGCCCACTTGGGACGTAGTCATGACACCTCTCAGACCGGATCGGATGGCCCTACCCGCCTCAACCTAGTCAAGACTGGTGAGAACGAGCGCCACGGAACGGTAACAACTTGAGAACAAGTTGTTTGGCTTCAGCGGGCTAGTCGCTGACTTTCTTCTCCATAACTCAGACTTCGGCGGAGACCGTCGCCGGCGGGACCGGGACGTCGACACCGGCCTCACGCCGCTGCTCGGGGGTGATCGGCGCCGGGGCGGAGGTCAGCGGGTCGAAACCGGCACCTGTCTTCGGGAAGGCGATGACGTCTCGGATCGACTCTGTCCCCGCCAGCAATGCGCAGACCCGATCCCAGCCGAAGGCGATCCCGCCGTGCGGCGGCGCGCCGAACTTGAACGCGTCGAGCAGGAAGCCGAACTTCTCCTGGGCCTCAGCCTCGCCGATTCCCATCACCGAGAAGACTCGCTTCTGGACGTCCTCCCGGTGGATACGGATCGACCCGCCACCGATCTCATTGCCGTTGCAGACGATGTCGTAGGCGTACGCCAGCGCGGATCCCGGGTCGGTGTCGAAGGTGTCCATGCACTCGGGGCGGGGCGAGGTGAAGGCATGGTGGACAGCTGTCCACGCGCTGTAGCCCAGGGCGACGTCACCGGAGGCGGTGGCGTCCGCTGTCGACTCGAACAGCGGTGCATCGACGACCCAGAGGAAGCTCCAAGCCGACTCGTCGATGAGACCGAGCCGTCGACCGATCTCCAAACGGGCGGCGCCGAGGAGGGAGCGTGAGCTCTTCACCGGCCCGGCCGCGAAGAAGATGCAGTCACCGGGGTTGGCCCCGACGTGGTCGGCTATTCCGGCCCGCTCCGCGTCGGTGAGGTTCTTGGCCACCGGTCCACCGAGCTCCCCGTCCTCGCCGACGAGGATGTAGGCGAGCCCCTTGGCCCCGCGCTGCTTGGCCCAGTCCTGCCAGGCGTCGAGCTGCTTGCGTGGCTGACCGGCACCGCCCGGCATCACGACCGCGCCTACGTAGGGGGCCCGGAAGACCCGGAACGTGGTGTCGGCGAAGAACTCGGTGCACTCGACGAGCTCCAGGGACAGGCGCAAGTCCGGCTTGTCGCTCCCGTAGCGCGCCATCGCCTCGGCGTAGGTCATCCGCGGCAACGGAGTGGGCACGTCTACTCCGACCAACGCCCAGACGTCGCGGATGACCTCCTCGGAGAGGGCGATGACGTCGTCCTGGTCCACGAAGCTCATCTCGATGTCGAGCTGGGTGAACTCCGGCTGCCGGTCGGCGCGGAAGTCCTCGTCGCGGTAGCAGCGGGCGATCTGGAAGTACCGCTCCATCCCGCCGACCATCAGCAGCTGCTTGAACAACTGCGGGCTCTGCGGCAGCGCATACCAGCTCCCCGGCTGCAGACGCGCCGGCACGAGGAAGTCACGCGCGCCCTCCGGGGTCGAGCGGGTCAGCGTCGGCGTCTCGATCTCGACGAAGTCGTGTCGGTGCAGAGCTTCGCGGGCGGCGCGGTTCACGTCGCTGCGCAGCCGGATCGCCGCCGCCGGCCCCTCGCGGCGCAGGTCGAGGTAGCGGTGGTGCAGGCGCACCTCCTCGCCAACCTCGACATGCTCGTCGATCGGGAACGGAAGCGGCGCCGAGGGGTTCAGCACCTCCAGGTCGGTGGCGATCACCTCGATGTCGCCGGTCGGGAGGTTGGGGTTCTGGTTGCCCTCCGGGCGCGCGGACACCTCACCGACCACCCGTATGCAGAACTCAGAGCGCAGGGCGTGCGCCACCTCCTCGTCGCGGACCACGACCTGGACCACTCCGCTCGCCTCCCGCAGATCGAGGAAGGCCACACCCCCGTGATCCCGGCGCCGGGATACCCACCCGGCAAGGGTCACGGTCTGGCCGACGTGGTCGGCGCGCAGGGCGCCGGCGTCATGGGTGCGAATCACGGGGCTTCCTCTCGAGCTGCGGAAATCTGATGGCGAGGACTGTCGGGGCCATTCAACCGCCGAGCGGCCCGGTTGGTCACTTGGGTTCTGGCGCGGAGGAGACGACACGGGGTCGCGCATCGGCCTCGGGCGGGAGCCAGGCATCGGGGTCCGCGGTCACCTGATCGCCGGTGCGGATGTCCTTGACCTGGTGGCCCTCGTCGTTGGTGAACCAGACGAAGGGAATGCCCCGGCGCTCGGCGTAGCGGATCTGCTTGCCGAACTTCTGCGGGGCGGCAGCGACCTCAGCCGCAACACCGCGTGCCCGCAGCCGCTGGGCGAGCGCATCGGTATGTGTACGAGACTCCTCGTTGTTCAGCGCGACCAGCACAGCGCTAGGCACCGGGCGGGTCGCGTCGAGCATCCCTCGCTGCAGCAGCGGGATCAGGAGCCGGCTGACGCCGAGGGAGATGCCGACGCCCGGATACGTGGCGCGACCATCGGAGGCGAGGGCGTCGTACCGCCCGCCCGAGCAGATTGATCCGAGGGACTCGAACCCGGAGAGCCGGGTTTCGAACACCGTGCCGGTGTAGTAGTCCAGGCCGCGCGCGATGCGCAGGTCGGCGCTGACCCGGACGCGGTCCCCCGTGAGCGGAGCGCAGCCCTCGATCACTCCGGCCAGCTCGGTGAGGCCCTCCTCCAAGAGTGGGCTGTCGACGCCGAGCGCCCGGACCTGCTCCACGAACGAGGTGTCCTCGGTGGAGATCTCGGCCAGACGCAGGCACGCTTGCGCCTGCTCCTCAGTGGCGCCGGCCTGTTCCACCAGCAGACGGGCCACCTCCTGGGAGGGCAGCTTGTCCAGCTTGTCGATGATGCGCATCGCATCGTCGATGTCGGTGAGCCCGATGCCCTGGTAGAAGCCCTGGATCAGCTTGCGGTTGTTCACCTGCAGCCGGAACTGCGGCAGGAAGTGGAGGCTGGACATCGCGTCGATCATCACGCGGGCCACCTCGACGTCGTGGTGGAAGGACAGCTCGTCCTTGCCCACCACGTCGATGTCGGCCTGGGTGAACTCGCGGAACCTCCCCTCCTGGGGGCGCTCCCCGCGCCATGCCTTCTGAATCTGGTAGCGGCGGAACGGGAACTCCAGCTTCCCGGCGTGCTCCAAGACGTAGCGGGCGAACGGCACGGTCAGGTCGAAGTGGAGCCCCAAGCCGGCGTCGGCGTCCTCCGCGTCGGCCTGCAGTCGGCGCAGGACGTAGACCTCCTTGGACGTCTCGCCCTTGCGGAGCAGCTGGTCGAGCGGCTCGACGGCCCGGGTCTCGACCGACGCGAAGCCGTGCAGCTCGAAGACCCGTGCCAACGTGGCAAGCACCTCCGTCTCGACGAAACGCTGGGCCGGAAGCAGCTCGGGAAACCCGCTGAGCGGGGTCGGCTTGCTCATCGTCAAAGCCCCCTTCGCGGGGCTGCCGCCACGTCGGCATCCATGAGCTGGCGGAGGAAGGGGTTGGCCTGCCTCTCGTGCCCGATGCTGGTCTGCTCCCCGTGGCCCGGAAGCACGACGATGTCGTCGGGCAGGGTGAGGACCTTGTCGCGCAGCGACCGCGACATCTCGTCGGGGTCGCCGCCCGGCAGGTCGGTCCTCCCGATGGACCCCGCGAAGAGCAGGTCTCCGGAGAACATCACCTGCTCCACCTCCGTGCTGGCGTCATAGGGGGTCCGGAAGGTCACCGAGCCCTTGGTGTGCCCCGGGGTGTGATCGATGGTGACGTCGAGGCCGGCAAGCTGCAGGACGACTCCGTCGGACAGCTCAGCCACGTTGTCGGGCTCGACGAACGAGTAGTCACCGCCGAGCAGCATGGCAGCGGTGTCCGGCGAGATGCCGGCCATCGGGTCGCTCAGCAGGTGCCGGTCGGCCGGGTGGATGTAGGCCGTGGCGTCGTACGCACCGCTGACCGGCGTCACGCTCCACATGTGGTCGATATGCCCGTGGGTCAACAGCACGGCCACCGGTTTCAGTCGGTGCTCCCTGACCACGTCGGCGATCCCCGGCGCTGCGTCCTTGCCGGGGTCGATCACGATGCATTCGCTGTCTGGACCGGTCGCCGCGACGTAGCAGTTCGTACCCCAGGGCCCGGCCGGAAAGCCCGCGATGAGCACGCGTCACCACTCCTGATGAGAAGAGAGAGTCGGCGGTATCTTCCGCCGAGGTCGCCGAAAGCCTACCCAGCGCAACTCTCGGGGCGGAAACGGTGACGCGACGGTGGCCACGCGGAGCCACTCCCGCGCGCGCACTAGACTCCGCAGCGTGGTCTCCAAGAAGAAGCGGCGCCGTCAGCTCGCCAGAGTCGCGGCGCAGCGTCAAACGGAACGGCGCGCACTTCGCGCCGAACGGAAGCGACGGCTCATGATCGGCGCCTGGGCGGCAGTCGCGGTGCTGGCGATAGGCGGCCTCTCCGCCTGGATCGCCACGCACGAGACTGCACCGACGGTGACGCCGGTTCAGAATCCGCTCGCCCAGCTTGGACTGGCCACGGCCAACCCGACATATTCCTACTCGCCGAGCCCCCTGCCGTCGACCTCCACCCCTTCGCTCTCAACCCCCTCGCCCTCAACCACGTCGCCCGCGACGACGCCGACGGCCAAGGAGTCCAAGTGAGCGACGAGTCGACCACAGTGCTGACCGACGACTGGGGCCGCGTGTCATCCGACGGCTCGGTCTTCGTGACCACGCCCGAGGGAGAGAAGCTCGTGGGCCAGTGCCCCGACGACTCCCCCGAGGACGCCCTGGCCCGCTTCAAGAAGCGGTACGACGACCTCGCCTTCGAGGTTGATCTCCTCGACCAGAGGGTACGCGCCGGCAACCTCAGCCCCAACGACGCGAACGGCTCGGTCCGCAAGCTTCTCGCCACGGTGTCCGAGGCGGCATGCGTAGGTGACCTGGCCAACCTGAACGCGCGGCTCGAGGCGCTCAACCTGGTGATCGCCGAGCGGCGCCAGCAGCAGCGCATCGAGCGCGCCAAGCGGGTCGAAGAGGCCAAGGAGCGCAAGGAGCAGATCGGAGCCGAGGCCGAGCAGATCGCCGCGAGCAACGACTGGCGCAACGGAGCGAACCGGCTCCGCGACCTCCTCGGCGAGTGGAAGGACCTCCCCCGGCTCGACAAGGGCGTCGACGACGAGATCTGGCGGCGCTTCTCCACCGCGCGGACGACCTACACCAGACGCCGCAAGGCGCATTTCTCCGAGCTCAACGAGAAGCGCGACAGCGCCCGCCAGATCAAGGAGCGCCTGGTGGTGCAGGCCGAGGCGCTGGCCGACTCGACCGAGTGGGGGCCGACCTCCGGGGAGTACCGCGAGCTGATGCGGCAGTGGAAGGCCGCGGGCCCGGCACCCAAAGATGTCGACGACAAGCTGTGGGCCAGGTTCCGCGGAGCCCAGGACATCTTCTTTGCCGCACGCGACGCGGCCAACGCTGCCGAGGAGGCTCACTTCGCCGAGAACGCCGTGAAGAAGGAGGCGCTGCTCGTCGAAGCGGAAGCGCTCTTGCCGGTGACCGATCTCTCGGCCGCCCGGGAGGCCTTCCGTATCATCGCCGAGCGCTGGGACGCGGCCGGCAAGGTTCCCCGGGACAAGATCAAGACCCTGGAGTCCCGGCTTCGGCACGTCGAGCAGGAGATCCGCTCCGTCGAGGACGAGCGGTGGCGACGATCCAACCCCGAGGCTCGCGCCCGCGCCGCCGACACCGTGGCCAAGCTCGAGTCCTCCCTGGCCGACCTCCGGGAGAAGTTCGCCAAGGCCGAGGCCAACGGGAGCACCAAGAAGGCTGCCGAGCACGCGGCCGCGATCGAGGCTCGCGAAGAGTGGATGGTCGAGGCCCGCAAGGCGCTGGAGGAGTTCTCCGGCTAGACCGCCGGTCGCGCGAGCGGGCGTGGACGCCCCGGATCACCGCCCAGCAGTGGTCAGCTGGTCACGCGGTAGGCGTCGTAGACGCCCCCCACGTTGCGTACCGCGCGGAGGACCTCGCCGAGGTGGCTGGGGTCCGCCATCTGGAAGGTGAACCGGCTCTTGGCCACCCGGTCACGCCCGGTGCTCACGTTGGCCGACAGGATGTCGACGTGCATGTCAGACATGACCTTGGTGATGTCCGACAGCAGACGTGGCCGATCGAGGGCCTCGACCAGGACGTTGACCAGGAACATCGACTGCGCGGTGGGGGCCCACTCGACCTCGACGATGCGACCGGGCTCGTTCTCCAGCGACTTGACGTTGGAGCAGTCCGAACGGTGCACCGACACCCCGGCGCCGCGAGTCACGAAACCCAGGATCTCGTCCCCGGGGACCGGGGTGCAGCACTTGGCGAGCTTGACCCAGACATCGGACAGACCCTTGACGATGACGCCGGCGTCGCCGCCCGCGGGCCGTGGCCCGATCCGTTCGGTGATGATCACGGCCTCGGCGAGATCTTCAGTGGCCCCCTCCTCGCCGCCCTTGAGCTCGAGCACGCGACGGACCACGGTCTGAGCGCCGAGGTTGCCCTCGCCGACCGCGGCGTAGAGGGCCGACACGTCGGCGAGACGCATCTCGGCGGCGATTCCGTTCAGCACGTCGTGGGTCATCACCCGCTTGAGCGGCAACCCCTCCTTGCGCATCAACCGGGCGATCTCGTCCTTGCCGTGCTCGATCGCCTCCTCGCGGCGCTCCTTGGTGAACCACTGCTTGATCTTGTTCCGAGCGCGGGGCGACTTGACGAAGGTGAGCCAGTCACGACTCGGAGCCGCGTTCATGGCCTTCGAGGTGAAGACCTCCACCACGTCTCCGTTGTCGAGTGTCGACTCCAGCGGCACCAGTCGTCCGTTGACCCGGGCGCCGATGGTGCGATGGCCGACCTCGGTGTGAACCGCGTAGGCGAAGTCGACCGGAGTCGCTCCGGTCGGGAGTCCGATCACGTCGCCGTTCGGGGTGAACACATAGACCTGCTTGGCGTTCATCTCGAAGCGCAGTGACTCGAGGAACTCGCCGGGATCCTCAGTCTCCTGCTGCCAGTCGACCAGCTGCCGCACCCAGGCCATGTCACCGGTCTCGGACAGCGACTTTTCGGTGTCCACCCCGCGGTTGGAGTTCTCCTTGTACTTCCAGTGCGCGGCGACGCCGTACTCGGCCCGACGGTGCATGCCGAAGGTCCGGATCTGCAGCTCGACCGCCTTGCCCTCCGGCCCGATCACGGTCGTGTGCAGTGATTGGTACATGTTGAACTTCGGAAGTGCGACGTAGTCCTTGAAGCGGCCGGGGATCGGGTTCCAGCGCGAGTGGATGACCCCGAGGGCGGCGTAGCAGTCCCGCTCGTCCTCGACCAGGACCCGGATCCCCATCAGGTCGTAGATGTCGGAGAACTCGCGACCTCGGACGATCATCTTCTGGTAGATCGAGTAGTAGTGCTTCGGGCGGCCGGTCACCATCGCCTTGATCTTGGCAGCCTTGAGATCCTCCTCGACCTGCTTGATGACCTGGGCGAGGAAGTGGTCGCGCGACGGCGCCCGATCGGCCACCAGACGCACGATCTCGTCGTACATCTTGGGGTGCAACGTGACGAAGGCCAGGTCCTCGAGCTCCCACTTCAGGGTGTTCATGCCGAGGCGATGCGCGAGCGGTGCGTAGATCTCCAGCGTCTCGGTCGCCTTGCGCTCCTGGGTCTCCGGGCGCAGGTAGCGGACCGTGCGCATGTTGTGCAGGCGGTCGGCGAGCTTGATGACCAGCACCCGGATGTCGCGGCTCATCGCGACGATCATCTTGCGGATGGTCTCGCCCTGGGCGTTCTCGCCGTACCGGAGCTTGTCGAGCTTGGTGACGCCGTCGACGAGCTGGGCCACCTCGTCCCCGAACTCCTCGCGAAGCTGCTCCAGGGAGTACGGCGTGTCCTCGACCGTGTCGTGGAGCAGCGCCGCCACCAGGGTTGCCTCGGTCATGCCGAGCTCGGCGAGGATGCTGGTGACCGCCAGCGGATGGGTGATGTACGGGTCACCGCTCTTGCGGGTCTGGTCGGCGTGGAGCCGCTCCGCGGTGAGATAGGCCCGCTCGATCAGCGCAAGATCCGCCTTGGGATGGTTGGCCCGGACCGATCGCAACAACGGCTCCAGGACCGGGTTGGACGACTGGCCGCGAGTGCCCATCCGAGCCAGCCGCGTCCTCATCCGGTTTGCGGACACGACGGGGGGCCCCATCCTGGACCGGCCGGAGTCGGGCACGGGATCGGGAGCCTCGGCGGCTGAGACGGACTCAGGCACCGTGGCTTCGGTCGCAGCGCGGTCGTCGACCACGATCACCTCCACTGACCCGTTGATCCTCAAGTCTACGGCGTGACCGGAGGCGTCTCGGTCCCATTCGAACCGGGGCGTCGGGCCGCGGATCAGACGGTTTGCAGCGAGTGAACGGCGAGGTCTCCCAGTTGGTCTCGGCCGTTGAGGAACCCGACCTCCATCAGGACCACGATCCCGGCGACCTCACCACCGCAGATCTCGACGAGCGTGCGGGTGGCGGCGGCGGTGCCCCCGGTGGCCAGAACATCATCCACGATGAGGACGCGCTCGCCAGGACGGATTCCATCGGCGTGCACCTCCAGGACCGCCGAACCGTACTCGAGGTCGTAACTGACCGTGTGGGTCTCCCCCGGAAGCTTTCCCTCCTTGCGGACCGGCACGAAGCCGGCGCCCAGCGCCAACGCGACCGGAGCCCCGAGGATGAAGCCTCGAGCCTCGATCCCGACCACCTTGTCCACACCGGCACCGCGCCCCGACTCGGCCAGTGCCTCGACGACCATCGAGAAGCCGGCGTGGTTCGCCAGAAGTGGTGAGATGTCCTTGAAGACGACGCCGGGCTGCGGGAAGTCCGGGACGTCCCGGACCAGCTCGTGCAGGATCTGCTCGACATCCATAGGGGCTCCTCAGGTCCGAGGACGACTATCGCTGGGAGCGGGGCTTGCGCCGCGGCTGGGGGCGTCCGGCCGAAGGCGACTGGCTGACCTCCTTGGACGCCGGGCGCGTCCCCGCGGTGGTACGCGGAGGAGGAGGCGCGGTGACTGGCGGAGGGACAGCCGGGCGCGACGGCTCGGCCCCGGGATCGTCGTAGATCGGCATGCCCTCGGCGAATGACGGGACCTCCTTGTAGGGGTCCACGTCTGCGGCCTTCTTGCGCGCCTTACGTACCCGTGCGTTACCGGTCTTCACCCCGGGCTCGAGCTCCTTGAGCTGGACCAGGAACGGCGTCGCGATGAAGATCGACGAGTACGTGCCTGCGGCCATGCCCACGAAGAGAGCCAGAGACAGGTCCTTCAGCGCACCGGACCCCAAGGTGAACACGCCGACGTACAGAAGTGCACCCACGGGCAGGAGCGCCACGATGGAGGTGTTGATGGACCGGACCAGGGTCTGGTTGACCGCCAGGTTGGCGGCCTCCCCGTAGGTCTGCTTGATCCGGGACAGGTGCTTGGTGTTCTCCCGGACCTTGTCGAAGACCACCACGGTGTCGTAGAGCGAGAAGCCGAGGATGGTGAGGACACCGGTCACGGTGGCCGGGCTGACCTCGAACCCGGAGAGCGCGTAGACGCCGACGGTGATGGTCAGGTCGTGGGCCAGCGCGAGAATCGCGGCGGCCGACATCTTCCATTCTCGGAAGTACGCCCAGATGAAGATCACCACGAGGATGAGGAAGACGATCAGACCGAGGAGCGCCTTGTTGGCCACCTGCTGACCCCAGCTGGGACCGATCGCTGAGACGCTCACGTCGTTGACCCCGACGCCGGCTGCCGTCTCGATGATGGTGCTGAGCTGACCGGTCTCGTCGGTCGTGAGCGGCTCGACCTGGACCCGGATGAACTGGGAGCCGGACGTGTTCACGATCGGGGACTTCGCCGCGCTGATCCCCGACGAGGCAACCGCATTGCGGATCGTGGTGACCGACTGCTGGTCGACCTGGCTGATCGGCAGGGAAACCTTGTACTCGACACCGCCCTGGAACTCGATCCCCAGGTTCAGACCCTTGAACACCAGGCCGTAGCTGGCCAGCAGGACGATGATCAGCGAGAAGGAGTACCACAGCTTCCAGCGGCCGACGAAGTCGATCGACATGCGCCCGGTATAGAGCGCGTGTCCCATGCGCGTGATACTGCTCATCGGGCAGCTCCTGCCGTCGTCGCGGGCGCGGTCTCGATGCCGAGGTGATCCGGGGACAGGCCCGAGAGCCGGTTGCCTGAAGAGAAGAACCTCATCCTGGCCAGCAACGTGACCACCGGCTTGGTGAAGTGGAAGAACACCACCAGGTCGATCAAGGTGCTGATGCCGAGCGCGAAGGCGAAGCCCTTCACCACTCCGATTGCGAAGAAGTAGAGGACCACCGCCGCCAGGATGGAGACGCTGTCGGCGGCGACACAGGTGGCACGCGCGCGCAGCCAGGCTGCCTCCACGGCGACCCGCAACGACTTCCCCTCCCTCATCTCGTCACGTATTCGCTCGAAGTAGACGATGAAGGAGTCGGCCGTGATCCCGACAGCGACGATCAGGCCCGCGATCCCGGGAAGGGTCAGGGTGAAGCCGGCGGTCTTGCTCAACAGCAGCACCGCCGCGTAGGTGACAGCCGCCGCGACGACGAGGGACGAGATGACGACGAACCCTAGACCGCGGTAGTAGAACATCGCGTAGATCATCACCAGGAGGAGGCCGAACGCGCCCGCGGTCAACCCGGCGGTGAGCTGGTCGGCCGCCAGCGTCGGGCCCTCCTCGGTGACCACGGGGACGTCGAAGCGCAGCGGAAGTGCGCCGTACTTGAGGCTGTTCGCCAGGGACTGCGCATCTGCCTGGGTGAAGTTGCCGCTGATCTCGGCCTGACCGTTCAGGATGACTCCACTGACCACGGGGGCAGAGATGACCTGGCCATCCAGGACGACGGCGAACTGCTTGTTGGTGTTGACGATCGCCCGGGTGACGTCGGCGAACTTCGTCGACGCACTGCTGTTCATCGCGAGCTGGACGATCCACGCGATCTGGTTCGGGGGGATCGCAGCCGACGCGTCGGTGAGGTCGGTGCCCTCGATGACCGCGACGGAGAGGAGGAACTTGTAGCCCTGGGCGTCACAGGTGATCAGCGGCTGATTCGGGTCGTCCACCACTGGAGCCGCGGACTGTCCGGCGGGTGGGCAGGTGTAGGCGTCGAACTTGGTGACCCAGTCCTGGGGCGGGCTGGTCTGCCACTGCAGGGCAGCCTGGACCGGGTCGGTGGCGCTGGTCCCCGAGGTGGGGGACGCCGTGGCCGTCGGGCTCGCCGTCGCGCTCGCCGTCGCGCTTGGGGAAGGGGATGCCGACGCGGAGCTCGTCGCACTCTTGGCGCCCGTACTGGTCTTCGCGTTCTTCGTGTTCTTGCCGAGCTTCAGCAGGCTGCCGGTGGCGACGCGGCCCGCCGGTGAGGACGTGGCAGTCGGGCTCGACGAGGCCGTGCTGGTCGGCGACGGAGTGGACGTCGCACCGACACCGGCCGAGCTGGTGGGCGACGAGGTCGGAGACGAGGTGGGCGAGGTCGTCGGCTGCGTGGTCGGTCCTGTGTACTGGCTCAGCGCAACCAGGCGGAACCGCAGCTGAGCGGTCTGCTTCACGGTGTCGACAAGGTCCTGACGGCTCTGACCGGGGATCTCGACGATGATGTTGTTCGAGCCTTGGGTGGTGACGACGGCCTCTGCGACACCGCTGCCGTTGACCCGCGCGTCGATGATGGCGGCTGCCTCCCGCAGCTTCTCCGCGGTGACCGCCTGACCCGTTGAGGTGCTGGCCGCCAACGTGATCCGGGTGCCGCCTTGGAGATCCAGGCCGAGGTGGGGTGCCCATCTGCCGATGAGGGCCACCAAGCCATACATGACCAGTACGACGATGCCGAAGACGACAAGCCTTCGACCCGGCCGATAGTTCTTGCTCGCCACGTGCTTCTACTCGCTCTCCATCGCCGATGCTGGCTCCGAATGCAGCTCCGGCCTCATCAGACGTCGTCGTTCGCGGGGGGCTCGATGACCCGCACGATCGCCGCGCGAGCCACCTTCATGTTCGTCCCGGGCGACACTTCCAGGTTGACGGTGTTCTCGTCGAATCCGACCACCCGGCCATAGATACCAGCCCCGAGCATCACCTCGGTGCCGTACTCCAACGAGGATTGCGTCTCCTTCAGCTGCGCCTGCCGCCTCCGGGCGGGGCGGATGAGCAGCATCCAGAAGAAGCCGGCAATAAGGACGAAGGTGAAGAAGGGGTAGTACTGGCTCACCGAGAGGTCTCCTAGCGCGAAGTCGGCACGACGTCGCGCAGCGCCGTGCCGAGGGTCGAGTGTAGCCACTGCGCACGAGGCGCCGTTAGCCACCGTCGGCGAACAGGTCCGGCTGGGAGGAGGTCGGCCCCGAAACCGGGGCTGACGGGGGCGCGGTCAGACCCACGTGTGTCCACGCCGCGGACGTGGCGATACGCCCCCGAGGCGTGCGAGCCAGCAGGCCCATGCGCACGAGGAAGGGCTCGGCGACTTCCTCCACGGTCTCGCGCTCCTCACCCACCGCGACGGCCAGGGTGCTGATCCCGACCGGGCCACCTCCGAACCTCCGGCAGAGCACGTCCAGGACCGCCCGGTCGAGGCGGTCCAGACCGGCCTGGTCCACCTCGTAGAGGTCCAGCGCCTGATGGGCCACGTCGAGGGTGACCACACCGTCGGCCCGCACCTGGGCGAAGTCACGAACCCGACGGAGCAAACGGTTCGCGATACGCGGCGTACCTCGGGACCGTGAGGCGATCTCCCGCCGACCGTCGTCGGTGACCTCGATCCCGATCAACCCGGCCGAGCGGGCGACGATCCGGTCGAGATCATCCGGCTCGTAGAACTCCAGGTGGGCGGTGAAGCCGAACCGGTCACGCAGGGGCCCCGGGAGCAACCCCGCCCTGGTGGTCGCTCCCACCAGCGTGAACGGTGGGATCTCCAGGGGGATGGCGGTCGCTCCGGGGCCCTTGCCGATGATGACGTCGACCCGGAAGTCCTCCATCGCCATGTAGAGCATCTCCTCGGCGGGGCGCGACATCCGATGGATCTCGTCGACGAAGAGCACGTCTTGCTCGTTGAGCCCCGACAAGATCGCCGCGAGGTCCCCGGCATGGGTGATGGCAGGGCCGCTGGTCACGCGCAGGGGGTTGCCCATCTCCGCAGCAATGATCATCGCGAGCGTGGTCTTGCCCAGGCCCGGCGGACCGGACAACAGCACATGATCGGGGGTCCGGTCGTGGATCCGGGCCGCCTCGAGGACCAGGCCGAGCTGCTCGCGCACCCGGGACTGGCCGACCAGCTCTGCCAAGGTCCGGGGTCGCAGCGCTGCTTCGACGGCGCGCTCGTCGCCACTTGCCTCGGCGGCGAGCACCCCCTGCGCCGAGGCGTAGGCCTCCTCGGCTGCGGCGAGGCTCTCGTCAGTTGGTCGCTCCGCCATGGTCACGCCCTACTCAGCGTCCGCAGCGCCGAACGGAGCAGGACTGCCACGTCGGGATGGGCGCCGGCCTCAGGGGCGACAGCGACCACTGCCTGCTCTGCCTCACGCGCCGACCAGCCCAGGCCGAGGAGTCCCTGACGCACCTGGTCGCGCCAGGCGACCTCGGTGCTCGAGAGCCCCGGCTCGGTGACCACCGGGCCGATCCGGTCCTTCAGCTCCAGAATGATCCGCTGGGCACCCTTCTGCCCGATCCCGGGCACCTGGGTGAGCGCCTTGACGTCCTCCGCGGCCAGCGCACGCCGCAAACCGTCGGGCGCGTGCACGGCGAGGATGGCCTGGGCCACCTTGGGGCCGACACCGCTCGCGGTCTGAAGCAGCTCGAACGTCGTCCGCTCGTCCTCGGAGAGGAACCCGAACAACGTCAAGGAGTCCTCACGGACCACCATGCTCGTCGGGAGGGTTGCCTCCTGGCCCACCCTGAGCTCGGCCAGCGTGCCCGGCGTGCAGTTGAGCTCGATGCCCACTCCCCCCACCTCCACGACCGCTGAGGACGGCGTCAGGGCGGCGACACTCCCCCGGACGAAGGCGATCACGAGGTGCTCCTGGCGACGGCCTGTTGGATCCGGTTGAGGGCCGACCCGCGCAGCTGATGGCAGACCGCCAGAGCGAGAGCGTCGGCCGCATCAGCCGGGCGCGGCACTGCGGAGAGGGAGAGCAGGCGCCGGACCATCGCCCCCACCTGGGCCTTGTCCGCCCGACCGCTCCCGGTTACCGCTGCCTTCACCTCACTGGGAGTGTGCAGGGCGACCGGCAGGCCATGCCGGGCCGCGGCCAAGACAGCGACCCCACTGGCCTGGGCCGTGCCCATGACGGTCCGCACGTTGTGCTGAGCGAACACGCGCTCGACCGCCAGGACGTCCGGCTCGTAGGTGGTGATCCAACGCTCGATCTCCTGGTCGATCGCCAGCAGCCGGTCGGCGAGGTCTGCTCCGGCGTCGGTCCGGACGACCCCCACAGCCACCATGCGCAAGGGACGCTGCCCGTCGACGACACCCAGTCCGCATCGGGTGAGCCCTGGGTCGATGCCGAGCACCCGGACGGTCGCGGCGGTGCGCGCGCTGCCCACAACAAGCCCCTCTCGTCCGAACAAGTGTTCGGATGGGACTCTAACCGCGGTGTCCCCCTAATCGGCCCGCGGCACGCCGATCACTCCTCGATCGACTCGATCGACTCCATGACCTCGTCGGGGATGTCGAAGTTGCCGAAGACGTTCTGCACGTCGTCGAGGTCCTCCAGGGCCTCCACCAGGCGGAGTACCTTCCGCGCGCCGTCGGCATCGAGGCCGATCTCCATCGACGGGACGAACTGGGCCTCGGCCGAGTCGTAGTCGACGCCGGCCCCTTGGAGGGCGCTGCGGACGGCGACCAGGTCGGTAGCCTCGCTGATCACCTCGAAGGCGTCCCCGAGGTCGTTGACGTCCTCGGCACCCGCGTCGAGCGTTGCCTCGAGGATGTCGTCCTCGGTCACGTTCCGGCTCTCCTGCTCGGTCGGCACGAGCACGACGCCCTTGCGCGAGAACAGATAGGCGACCGACCCCGGGTCGGCGAGCGTGCCTCCGTTGCGGCTGATCGCCGTGCGGACCTCCATGGCCGCGCGGTTCCTGTTGTCGGTGAGGCACTCGATCAGCAGGGCGACGCCGTTCGGACCGTAGCCCTCGTACATGATCGTCTGGTAGTCAGCACCGCCGGCTTCGGCGCCGGACCCGCGCTTGACGGCCCGGTCGATGTTGTCGTTGGGGACCGAGGACTTCTTGGCCTTCTGGATCGCGTCGTAGAGCGTCGGGTTCCCGGTCGGGTCTCCCCCGCCCATCTTGGCGGCGACCTCGACGTTCTTGATCAGCTTGGCGAACAACTTGCCACGGCGGGCGTCGATGACAGCCTTCTTGTGCTTGGTCGTCGCCCACTTGGAATGCCCGGACATGCGGTGAAGCCCCTCGTCTCGTCGATGTCGGTACGCGTCAGCCAGCCAGGACCATCTGCACGAAGTGACGGTGGACGCGATCGTCCCCGGTCATCTCGGGATGGAAAGCGGTGGCCAGCAAGGACCCCTGGCGAACGGCGACGATCCTACCCTCGTCCGGGCCACTGCTGACCCGCGCGATCACCTCGACGGACGGTCCGACCTGCTCCACCCAGGGCGCCCGGATGAACACGGCCGGGAAGGAACTCGGTCCGTCGCCCAGATCGAGAGAGACCTCGGCCTCGAAGGAGTCGACCTGGCGTCCGAACGCATTGCGGCGGACCACCACATCCAGCCCGCCGAGCGTCTCCTGATCGTCGGTCCCATCTTCGATCCGGTCAGCCAGCATGATCATCCCGGCGCACGTGCCGAAGGTCGGCAGGCCCCCCTTGATCGCGAGCTGCAGGGGCTCGAACAGGTCGAAGATCCGGGCCAGCTTGATCATCGTGGTGGACTCGCCGCCGGGGATGATCAAGCCGTCCACGATGTCCAGCTCCTCGGGCAGCCGCACCGGCATCGCCAGGGCCCCCGCCACCTCAAGCATCCGAAGGTGCTCACGGACATCGCCCTGCAGCGCGAGGACCCCGATCCTCGGGGGCACCACGGGGGCCGCTACGGGCGACGACTGGGACGACATGAGCACAGCCTAAGGACGAACCGGCGATCCCCCATAGCCGGTCGGGGGATGATCACCAGCCGCGCTCGGCCAGCCGGTGCGGCTGGGGGATCTCCTCGACGTTGATGCCCACCATCGCCTCGCCCAGGCCCCGCGACACCTTCGCGACGACGTCGGGGTCATCGAAGAAGGTCGTGGCCTTGACGATCGCCTCGGCCCGCTGAGCGGGGTTGCCCGACTTGAAGATGCCCGAGCCGACGAAGACGCCCTCGGCGCCCAGCTGCATCATCATCGCGGCGTCCGCCGGAGTGGCGATGCCACCGGCGGTGAAGAGCACGACGGGGAGCTTGCCCAGCTCGGCGATCTCGCGCACCAGCGGGTACGGCGCCTGCAGCTCCTTGGCCGCGACGTACAGCTCGTCATGCTCCATGCCCTGGAGTCGGCGGATCTCGGACCGGATCTGTCGCATGTGCGTCACCGCATTGGACACGTCGCCGGTCCCGGCCTCGCCCTTGGAGCGGATCATCGCCGCGCCCTCGGTGATCCGGCGCAGTGCCTCGCCGAGGTTCGTCGCACCGCAGACGAACGGCACGGTGAAGGCCCACTTGTCGATGTGGTTGGCGTAGTCGGCGGGGGTGAGCACCTCGGACTCGTCGATGTAGTCGACGCCAAGGCTCTGCAGGACCTGCGCCTCGGCGAAGTGGCCGATCCGGGCCTTGGCCATGACCGGGATCGACACCGTCTCGATGATCTGGTCGATCATGTCCGGGTCGCTCATCCGCGAAACGCCGCCCTGCGCCCGGATGTCGGCCGGGACCCGCTCCAGCGCCATCACGGCGACGGCTCCGGCGTCCTCGGCGATCTTGGCCTGCTCCGGGGTGACGACGTCCATGATCACGCCGCCCTTGAGCATCTCCGCCATGCCGCGCTTCACCCCGTCGGTGCCCGTGCTGGGGACCGCCACGCTTTTCTCGCTCACAACTACCCTCTGTGCTCTGTCTGGGGGAGGCTCGGACCCACGGGCCCGAGCCGGAAGTGGGGTTTCAGCCTACGCCACCACGGGAGCACGATCAGCCCCGAGGAGGGGTCGGCAACGCCCCTTCCGGAGGCCTGGCTCGGCCCGATGCTCAGGCCGCGGGGCGGCGGTGCCGGCCTTGGAAGCGCCGGGGGCGACCGCTGGCCGAGCCGAGCAGGGCCATCCACGAGTAGCCCAGCAGGGCGGCCGCGACGACAGCGGTGCCCCACGCGCGGAAGCCGCTGTCGGAGAGAGCCGAGGGCACGGCGGCGACGAGCGCGTGCCACATGCTCAGGAGCACGATGGTCATGTCCCCTTCATCGGCCGCGGACGACCGAGGCTGAGGGTCCCCCCTCACGTGAGGGAGTCGGCCATGCACCCTTCGTAGATGCTGCGGATCTCGGCGGCGACGATCGACCAGTCGAAGCGGCGCACGTTCTCCTTGGCAGCCTCGGTCCGGATCGCGGTCGAGGACGGATCGTCCAGAGCGCGGTTCACCGCCGCTGCGAGACCCGCGTGGCTGCCTGCCGGGAAGGTGAGCCCGTACTTCCCCCCATCGAGCACGGCCTCGAAGGCGGGCAGGTCGCTCGCCACGACCGCGGATCCGGCCGCCATCGCCTCGATCAGCACGATCCCGAAGCTCTCCCCGTAGGTGTTCGGGGCGACGAAGAGGTCAGCCGAGCGCAGCATCCGCTCCTTGAAGTCGTCGGGCTGCGGCCCGTGGAACCGAACCTGGAGGCTCCCCCCACGACCCCGGGGCAGGCGTGGCGGCCGGCCGGTCCCGATCACGTCCAGCACTGCGTACGGGTGTCGTGAGGCGATCAGCGGGAGGGCGTCGAGCAGCACCTGCAGGCCCTTGCGGGGCTCGTCTACCCGACCCACGAACAGGATCCGGATGGTGCCGTCGCGCGGCTCGACGGGGTCGTCCAGCGCGCGCTCGAACTCGCCGATGCGCACGCCGTTCGGGATGACGCGTGCCTCGATGTCGCTGTAGGCCTCCAGGGTCCGTTTGGCCTCCTCCGAGACCGCGATCGAGGCCTTCACCCGGCCCATCCCGCTCCGTAGCACCGTCTTGGACGACATCCGGAGCAACCGAGGGGTGTCCTGGGCGGTATGGAAGGTCGCGATGATGGGACTCGTGGCACCCCACAGAGCGTGCACCGAGACGCTCGGAGTGAACGGCTCATGGATGTGGACGACGTCGAACTCGCCCTCGTCGAGCCAAGTCCGGACCAGTCGCCCCGACAAGGGCCCCATCCGGACGCGGGCGATCGACCCGTTGAACGGCACTCGGAGACCCGGACCGATCTTGGTCAGATCCTCACCGGCATTTCCCGGGACCCCCGGCGCCAGGACGGACACGTCGTCACCGCCGGTGCGCAGGGTCTCGGCGAGCTCCAGCACGTGCCGCTGGACGCCGCCGTGCACATCCACGTCGTAGGGACAGACCAGACCGACCTTCATCGACTCTCCTCCGGCGGCTCGTCGAGGAAGACCCGTTGGAGCATGTGCCAGTCCGTGGGGCTCTTGCGCAGACCTTCGCTGAACACATCCGCCATGGCCTGGGTGGCGGCCTTCACTCCCGTGGCCCCTTCGCCGGTGTCGAGAGGGCCGTGAAGGTGGATCTCCAGGCGGGAGCCCACGTAGCGCAGCGTGGCCGCGACCAGGTCAGCCCCGGTCCTCTGGGCGATCACGGCCGGTCCCGCGGGCAGCGACGCGGGATGCCCGCACAGGTCCACGACCAGGCCGGTGCTGCTCAGATCACGGTCGGCGACAAGGCACACAAGGCCACCTTCTCGCAGATGCGCCTCCAGTTGTGGGATCGGTGGGTCTCCGCCGGTCGCCGGGAGGATCGTCATCCCAAGGGACTCGCGGTAGGCAACGAAGCGGTCGTAGAGACTCTCGGGCCGCAATCTCTCCGCGACCGTCATCAAGGGTGCGCCCGTCCCGCACGCCCACGCACCCGCCCAGTCCCAGTTCGCCACGTGCGGCAGGGCGATCAAGACGCCCCGGCCCTCGGCCAGGGGGTCGCGCATCACGCTCTCGTTGACCGGGTCGATTCGCGCCACCAGATCGTCGATCGGCCAGTAGGGCAGCCGGAATGCCTCCGCCCAGTAGCGCAGGTAGGACCGCATCGCCTCGTCGGTGAGCCGATCCAGCTCCTCCGGGCCGGCCTCGGGCACCACCCGCGCGAGGTTCTCGCGCAGCCGCTGGACCCCACGCCCCCCACGCCGTGCCGCAAAGCCGCCCACGCCCTCGAACACACGCAGCGCCAACGCCTCGGGGGCGAGCCCGGTCAGCTTCCAGGCCGCGGAGTAGCCAGCCGCCTCGAGCCGCTGCCGCAGCGCAGTCACGAGCGGTCCGCCATTGCCTGGGTACGGACCATCCAGATCCGCTGGATGACCGTGATCGTGCTGGCCACGGCGAGCGCCACCAAAGTAATCACGATGAGGATCGGCAGGTTGAAGATGCCGGCCAAGCCGGTCATCACCAGGATCGCGACCAGCCGGTCGGCGCGCTCGGCGAGACCCCCGGACGCGGTCATGCCCAGGGACTCAGCGCGGGCTCTTGCGTACGACGTCACCGCACCCATGACCAGACAGTAGATCGCCAGGGCCGCGAGCGGCTCGGAGTCGCCCGGGCCGACGTAGTACATCGCCAGGCCGCCGAAGATCGCTGCATCACCGAGACGGTCGAGCGTCGAGTCCAGGAATGCCCCCCAGTTCGAGGACGAGCCCGACATCCGGGCCATGGTCCCGTCGATGAGGTCCGAGAAGACGAAAGCCGTGATCACCAGGACGCCGATGAGCAGCTGGCCACGCGGGAAGAAGACCAAGGCGCCTGCCGAGACACCCAGCGTGCCCACGACGGTGACCGCGTCAGGGCTCACATGCCAGCGCAGCAGCAGCCGGGCGATCGGCGTGATCAGCCCGGCGAAGAAGGCGCGGAAGCGGTTCAGCATGGCAGCGACAGGCTATCGGCGGAGCCGGGTGTCAGTGCCAGGCCTCGGCCATCAGCGAGCGCGTGTCGGCCAACAGCTGGGCCAGGGTCTTGGTGTGTCCGATGATCGGCATGAAGTTCTGGTCCCCGCCCCACCGCGGCACCACGTGCTGATGCAGGTGTGCGGCGATACCTGCTCCGGCGACGTTTCCCTGGTTCATCCCGACGTTGAATCCCTGTGCACCGGAGACCGTCCTGATGGTCCGCATGGCAGCCCGGGTCAGCTCGGCGACCTCGACGACCTCCTCGGTGGTGAGCTCGGTGTAGTCGGCGACATGGCGGTAGGGACAGACCATCAGGTGCCCCGTCGAGTAGGGGTACAGGTTGAGCACCGCAAAGGTGAGCCCGGCGCGGTGCACGATCAGCCCCTCCTCGTCGGGGAGGCCGGGGATGCGACAGAACGGGCACTGCTCACCCTCGCCAGAGTCGGCGGGCTTGTTCTCGCCTCTCAGGTACGGCAGCCGGTGGGGGGTCCACAGTCTCTCCAGGCCGTCGGGCTCCCCCACGCCGTCCTGATGCATCCCTCCGCCCATCGTCAGACCTGGATCCGCCGGGAGACGGCCTCGACGACCCGCTCGATCGCTTCATCGACCGGCACCCCGTTGTCTTCTTCACCGCCGCGGTAGCGGAAGGAGACCGCATCCGCCTCGACGTCGCGATCGCCGGCCAGGAGCATGAAGGGAACCTTCTGGAGCTGGGCGTTGCGGATCTTCTTCTGCATGCGGTCGTCGGAGTCGTCGACCTCGACCCGGATCCCATGCTCCCGGAGTCGGCGTGCCACATCGAGCAGGTACTCGTTGTGACGCTCCGCGATCGGGATGGCCACCACCTGCACCGGGGCGAGCCAAGGCGGGAACGCTCCGCCGTAGTGCTCGGTGAGCACCGCCACGAACCGCTCGATCGAACCGAAGAGCGCGCGATGGATCATCACCGGCCGCTGACGGCTGCCATCGGGAGCGGTGTACTCCAGCCCGAAGAGCTCGGGCAGGTTGAAGTCGAGCTGGATCGTCGACATCTGCCAGGTCCGGCCGATGGCGTCGCGGGTCTGGACCGAGATCTTGGGCCCGTAGAAGGCGGCGCCGCCCGGGTCGGGCACCAGCGCGAGCCCGGACGCGGTCGCGACCTGCTCCAGGGTGCGGGTCGCCTCCTCCCAGGTCTCGTCGTCGCCGACGAACTTCTCCGGGTCCTTCGTGGAGAGCTCGAGGTAGAAGTCGTCGAGCCCGTAGTCCCGCAGCAGGTCGAGGACGAACTGCAGCAGGGAGCTCGAGCTCGTCGCGCATCTGCTCCCGGGTGCAGTAGGATGTGCGCATCGTCCTGGGTGAACCCGCGGGCCCGCGTCATGCCGTGGACCACTCCGGACTTCTCGTAGCGGTAGACGGTCCCGAACTCGAAGAGCCGCAACGGCAGCTCCCGGTAGGACCGCCCGCGCGACCGGAAGACCAGGTTGTGCATCGGGCAGTTCATCGGCTTGAGGTAGTAGTCGATGTCGTTGTCCATCTGCATCGGCGGGTACATACCCTCCGCATACCAGTCCAGGTGGCCGGAGACCTCGAACAGGTGGCCCTTGGTGATGTGCGGGGTGTAGACGAACTCGTAGCCGGACTCCGCGTGGCGAGTGCCGGCTGTAGTCCTCCATCTCCTTACGGACGACCCCGCCCTTGGGGTGGAAGACCGCGAGGCCGGAGCCGATCTCGTCAGGGAAGCTGAACAGGTCCAGCTCACGCCCGAGCCGACGGTGGTCGCGGCGCTCGGCCTCCTCCAGCCATTGGAGGTGCTCCTCGAGCGCGTCCTTGCTCTCCCATGCGGTGCCGTAGATTCGCTGCAGCTGCGGGTTCTTCTCGCTCCCCCGCCAGTACGCCGCGGCACCGCGCATGAGCTTGAACGCCGGGATCCGCTTGGTCGTCGGCAGGTGCGGCCCCCGGCAGAGGTCCTTCCACGCCAGCGAGCCGTCGCGGCGCAGGTTGTCGTAGATCGTCAGCTCGCCGGCGCCGACCTCCGCAGACGCCCCTTCGGCCGCTTCGGCAGCGCCGCCCTTCAGACCGATCAGCTCGAGCTTGTACGGCTCGGTCTCCAGCTCGGCCCGGGCCTCGTCGTCGGAGACCGCGCGGCGGGAGAACCTCTGGCCTTCCTTGATGATCTTGCGCATCCGGGTCTCGATCTCCTCGAGGTCCTCGGGCTTGAACGGCTCGGGCACGTCGAAGTCGTAGTAGAAGCCGTTCTCGATCGGCGGCCCGATGCCGAGCTTGGCCTCCGGATACAGCTCCTGGACCGCCTGCGCCATCACATGGGCCGTCGAGTGGCGCAGGATGTCGTGGCCGTCCGGCGAGTCGATCGCGACCGGCTCGACGACATCGCCGTTCTCCAGTTCGCGTGCCAGATCGCGCAGGTTGCCGTTGATCCGGGCAGCGATGACGTCAGGGGTGTCGGTGAAGAGCTCCCAGGCCTTCGTGCCCGCAGTGACCGTCTGCTCCGGCTCGCTGGCAGCGGGCAGGGTCACCTTGATATCGGACACCGGACTTGTCCCTTCGGGGGTCGGGGCTGGGGCTGCCGTACGGCAGCGGCTCGATGGTATCGACCGGGCCGGGTATCACGCCTCCGGGTTACGTCGCCGAGGAGTGCCGTGGCTCCGCGTCGCGGGCGGGTCTGTCCTCCGCTGGCCCTGGGCTCACTGCGGGACGTCCCTTCTGGGCCAGCACCTTCTGGGCCAGCACCTTCGGCGTCATGCGATGACGTAGCGATCGCGTCCAGATTCCTTCGAGGCGTACAGGGCCGCGTCGGCCAGTGCGATCAGGTCCTTTGCGTTCGTGGCGTTCTCGCTGGGCAGTCCGGACCCGCCGACGCTCACGGTGACTGAGATGCGCTGCCCGGACTCGATGATGTCGGTCTCGGCCACGGCGCGACGGACGCGCTCAGCCATCTGCACCAGGTCGGAGTGCCCAGCCCCCGGCAGGACGATGAGGAACTCCTCGCCGCCGTAGCGCAGGAGCACGTCCCCGTCTCTCAGGACCCGGCGCGTGGCGCCCACCACGGCTTGCAGGACCCGGTCGCCCACGAGGTGCCCGTAGGTGTCGTTGACGGCCTTGAAGTGGTCGAGGTCGAAGAGCAGGGTGCCCAGGGGATCACCGGACCGAATCGAGCGGGCGAACTCCTCGGCGAGCCGTTGTAGGCCGAACCGCCGGTTGTAGATGCCGGTCAGCGGGTCCAGGGCCGCTACCCGCTGCAGGTCCTCGTGGTTCAGGGCGTTGTTGAACGCGACGGCAAGTCCGGGCAGCGTGGCGTTCAGCACAGCGCCGGCCTCCGGACTGCTCGGTTGCGCGAAGGCCACCACCAGGACGCCTACGGGGACCACGCCATGGAGCACCGGCAGGATCTGTACCTCCTGGGGGATGAAGTCGACCAGTGACCCGCTGACCACGACATCAGCCGGCAGGTGGAGAACGCTGCGCTGCGCCGTTCGCAGTGCGGTGAGCACCGTCTCAGCGGACACCAACTGTTCGGCGTCGCGAATACCGCGTGCGCCGGCGACTTCCACCCGCCCGTTGTTGACGACGAGCAGGCCCGCGGCGTCGCAGCCGGTACGGATCGACAGCTCAAGCAGCATCCCTTCCGCCAGCGCGCCCAGCTCCAGGTGGGCGGCCAAAGCTTTGGAAAGGGACTTGATCCCGTCAGACACCTGATTGCTGGTGGAGAGCCCCGCGACCAGGTGGTTGAACGATGCGGCTACTTCACCGAGTTCGTCGGTGGAGTCAACCGGCACCGAGCAGGTGCTTGGGTCGCATCCGGCCCAGTCGCCCGTGTCGGAGGCATTGCCCAGGGATTCCTCGACGCGCTGCATGCCGCTGGCCAGGGACCGCAGCCGCACCCCCACAACAGTCCGGGCAAGAAGATGGTTGAACTCGGCGAGCATGAGACCGGCCACCAGGGTCGCGGCGAAGAAGGCCGGTCGCAAGGCGACGTCTCGGGGCACTCCCAGCGCAATCACGACGAACGGGAAGGCCACGCCGATCAGCAGCCCGAACCCGAGCATCCAGAGCCTGAGGTCCAGCATCACGGCGCTGGACAGGCGTGGCAGCCAAGAGCCGTACGAGGCCGTCGGCTTGCGGCTATCCGTCGATGAAGTCACGGCGCGACGATAGTGCCACCTGCCGCCACCGACAGCGGTCGACGCGCGGGGCCAAGAGGGCTTCCTCCGGAGAGCGGCTCTCAAGCATCCATGCCTGGTTCGCCTGCATCCACACCCGGGCGTGGTCAGGTTGGCGATGAGGTCGACGACCTCGCCCTCGAGATCCCTCTCCCGCTCGTCGGCCCACGCCGGCAACTCGAGCCCGTGATGGGCCGGACTGTCCCTCAGCCGAAGGCCCTTGGTGACACAGGCATGGCAAAGGGGCCGGTCTCCTGTTGGAAACTGGCCCCTGACCTGCATCTTCTCTGGTGGGCGATACTGGGTTCGAACCAGTGACCTCTTCGGTGTGAACGAAGCGCGCTACCACTGCGCCAATCGCCCGTGTGCGCCGAGAAGGCTACCTCATCGGCTTCGCCTCAGGTGACAGGCAGATCGGTGAGCAAACCCGCCCGGGATTGCAGCCAGTCCCAGACGTTGAGGAAGAACGTCGGCCAGCCGAAGATCCAGACCAGGACGACGACCAAGACGACGACTCCGGCGACCCCGCCCGACCACATCAGGAGGTAGCGCCGGCGCGTCGCGGGGTCCAGGGCTGCGGCCTTGGCCCGGGATCTCTCCAGCGCCCTGCGCGCGAGGTCCAGCACCGAGTCGGCCCATTCCCACTCGGTGGCCAGGATGGCCAGGCCGAGCACGAGAACCACCAGTCCGGGACCGGGGGTCACCATCATCACCATGCCGGCGGCCATGACCACCGCGCCGGCCAGGGTCACGATCGTCTTGACCACGACACCGGTGGCAGGGTTGCGGTGAAGGGCGTTGTGAATGCGCCCGCGTCGCTCGGTTCGAGGCACCCGGCCTCGCCCTCGCGGCTCCGGGCCTTCCTCGGACCCTCCTGCCGGAGGCTCAGTTGGCGTGTTCCCGGAGCCCACGGTCTCCCCTCTCCCTCTTCGGAGCCTACCGATTCCTCAGGGTCCGGGCGTGCCCTGCCGATCAGGGGCTTGCCAGCGGATTCGCGGGGCAGAAATGCGGTTTCGCAGAATTCTCGAGATAGATCGCGAAATCATCGTCATACCCCGCCGATCGGCTCGTCTCACCAGTAGAGAGCAGAAGCTAGCGAGAGAGAAAGCGATCATGGACCGTCAGATCAAGACCAGCCCCCTGACCGTGCATCAGCACGCGAGGCTCGACCTGGTCGACTCCCGGGGTACCGCGATGCCGATCGAAGCCGACTTCAACTTCGCCTCCCAGGACCCATACGCCGTGACGGCAACGTTCGACACCGCTGCGGGACTGGTGCGCTGGAGCTTCAGCAGAGACCTGCTGATCGACGGGATCCACGAGCCCACCGGTGACGGTGACGTGCACGTGTGGCCGTGCCTGGACACCGACGGGCGCGCCGTGGTCATCCTCGAACTCTGCTCGCCGGACGGCGAGGCGCTGGTGCAGATCCCGACCGAGCACATGCGCACTTTCAACGACAAGATGCTCCGCGCGGTCCCGCGTGGCCAGGAGCACACATTCCTCGACGTGGACGGCGCCATTGCGGCCATCCTCGAGGCAGCAGGGGCCTGAACCACTCACCTGACTGCGAACTACTGCGAATCTCTCTCTAGGACGGGGCCGCTGCCGCGGGGGCAGCGGCCCCGTCTAATTCCAGCGCGACCAGGGCATTTGTCGCAAAGGTCTTGCTCTAGGGGTCGGAGTCCTGAGGCTCTCGTTCGGCCCAGGTGCGCATCGCCGCCGCCGTGACCGGCCCCGGCGCGGGCAACTCACGGCCATCGATGCTCCCCACTGGCTGGATGTCCCGCGTGGTGGACGCCAAGAAGATCTCCTCGGCCGTGTTCAGCACCCCGACCTGCTCGTCGCACTCCAGAGCACCGCACCACTCGATGATCAGGTCTCGGGTGATCCCGGCCAGGCACCCTGACGCCAGGCTCGGCGTCCGCAGTTGGCCGTCGACGACGTAGAAGACGTTGGAGCCGGTGCCTTCGCAGAGGTTGTCGCGGGTGTTGGCGAAGATCGCCTCGCCGGCGCCGCGGTCGTGGGCATAGGCGAGGGCGATCACGTTCTCGGCGTACGAAGTCGTCTTCAAACCAGCCGCTGCACCTCGGTCGTTGCGCACCCACGGGACGACCACGGCCGAGGCGACTCCCGCCCATGGCGTGAGTGCGTCCGTGACCACGACGAGCGACGCCGGCCCGTCCCCGCGCGAGGACCCCATCGGTGCCGGACCTGCCGTGTAGGTGATGCGGAGCCTGCCCAGGTGCGGCTGCTCCCCCGCCAGGACCTCCGCGACCGCCGAACGGACCCGCTCCTCGTCGAGCACGGGAAGCCCGAGCCCCGCGGCGGACGCGGCCAGACGGCCCAGATGCCGGGTCAGCGCGAACGGCTGCCCGTCGACCACCTTCACCGACTCGAAGACCCCGTCCCCGACCGTGAAGCCGTGGTCAACGGCACTGACCGCCGCCTCGCTCGGATCGCCCAGCAACCGACCGTTCGCCCACACCCGCATGTACTGACCATAGATCCCACGCCACGCACGGCGCCGGTGCCCGAATTGGTCAATCCCAGGAGGTCGGCTAAAGTTTCCACGCACGTCGGCCGGGACCCGTCCTGGCCGAAGTAGCAGGCGGACGTAGCTCAGTTGGTAGAGCGCAACCTTGCCAAGGTTGAGGTCGCGAGTTCGAGCCTCGTCGTCCGCTCGGAGAAGGGTCCCAGGTCCCCTCCTTGGTGGAGTGGCCGAGAGGCGAGGCAACGGACTGCAAATCCGTCTACACGGGTTCAAATCCCGTCTCCACCTCGAGAAGTTCGGCTCCGGCCGGACAGATCGCGGGCGATTGGCGCAGTGGTAGCGCGCTTCCTTGACACGGAAGAGGTCACTGGTTCAAACCCAGTATCGCCCACCAATACAGAACCTGACCTTGACCAGCGGAAACGCAGAATCAGGGCCTTCGTAATCCCGCACTCGTACACCTCACGTGCATCTAGACCCCGGTGCTGGCCCCGCGTCGACGTGACACGGCGGGGATCGTGGTCAGCACACCTGGCCAGCCGACTAGCCTGCCCAGGTACGCCCGGTGTTGATCGCGACTGGATGGCGCTTTACTGGGACGGACCGCTCCAAAGGCCGATGGCCGTGACTCGCTGGCCTGCCCGGCTGAAGGGGGTTCGCCCGCATGGGGTTCATCACGACGCGCTGGGAGGCGACGTACGAGGGCCACCGCATCACTGTCACGCGCAACGAGATCGGGCGCGGCTTCGTGCTCGAGTGGGACGGCCGCGAGATCGCGCGACGCACCTGGTCGTGGTTCGGTCTTGGCGAACTGCACGGCGCGGTGGAGGCTGACGGCAAGCGTCACGACCTCCACCTCACGCTCAGCATCGGCAACGGACCCGGCGAGGGCCTCCTCACCGACGGCAGGTGCAGGGTTACCGTCGACGGAGCCCCAGTGGAGACTAGGCACATCCGCTGACCACGAGGTTGCCCTGGGGCGTCGACGCGCACGCCCCTCCTCCTTCGCCCGCCGTTCCGTGTCCTCCGAACCACTCCCGGGGTTTCGATCGCCGTGGTGGAGCCGGGATGCCGCGACGGCTCGGAGTTGTCGAATGTCGCCCCTGCGGGAAGCGCGGTGTCGCTGGCGCTCTTACAGTTCGCGACTTGGCCACTGCCAAGATGGCCGCGATCCGAGCGGATGCGCCAGGGCGCCCGTCGGACACCGCTCAAGCGGGTCGCCCAGATCGCTTGTCGGCCGATCCGTCGCCGTGGCTACTGCACCGGAGGAGCGTCGACAGCGTCCGGTCCGTGTCCCCGTCGCTCGACCTCGGCGCGCGCCCGGTCGATCCCGCCGTGCTCGAGAGCGGCAAGGTTCGACTCGCCCTCCCAGATGACCCGGCCCCAGCGGCGGACCGTGACTCGCATGGTGGCCCCAAGGTGCTCGATAGCTCCGGGAACGTTGCGTCGCTCAGCGGGTAGGGGGACGGGAAGCACGTGCGCAAGGTCCAGGCTGCCTGATCCCTCGATATCGACGCGCCATTGGGCGCTGCGCCCGTGCAGCGCCCACCGCTCGTCGCTGACCTCTGCATGGACCGGCGACACCAGCGGGTCGCCCAGACGGATGAGCTTGCCGCCGGGCAGAAGCACGACAACGGCAGTTACCGTGGTCCGGATCGGCCCGGCAGCGATCTCGCCGCCTGCGAAGGCGACGCACACAGACGGATCGGCGAAACCCTGGGCCTGTCCCCACCACCACGAGTCGGGAAAGCCGTCCTTGCCCCAGTTCTTCTCCGCATAGACCGACCAGCCGTCGAGCTCCCAGGTCTCCGCGCCGAGGACAGCATGTCCGTGCGCAGCCCCTCCGAGGAGCCACGGGTGCCAGTACTGGTTCAGCGCGGGAACTGACTGGAAGACGCTCGAGCCGCCGAAGCTCCTGCGCGGCCAGGGCACCGGGTTCGTGATCTCGACGTCGAGCCGGGCATCCGGAGCGAGGTCGACCCGCAAGCGATCCGCTGTGCCGCGGAACGAGTCTCCGGCAAACGCCCCCAGCCCGTCCGCGGAGGCGAGGCCCAGCGGGTGAGCCGAGGTGTGCAGAAAGCCATGGGGATGCGCCGCAAGACCGAGAGTTGACCACGTCCCGTCGTCGGCCCGGTTCACCCCGTTGAGCGCAATCACGACGCGCCCGGTCGCAGGATCGGCGAAACGCCAGAAGTAGCCCTCCATCGCCACACCGTGCGCGGGGAGCGGGTCGCCGAATGGTCGGTCCGCGCCGCTCGCGCGATACGCCCGCAGCACCGCCGCTACGCCCGTGCGCACCAGGGAGGTCATCCCGGCACTATGTCAGGTGGGTCTGCCGGATCGGACCCGGTGAAGATCGTCCAGCGTCGGAATCGCATCGAACCGAAGGGCAGTCACACGCAGGCAGCTTCCATCGCCGCCGGCGGTGCGTTGACCTGCCTCGTGGGGCGCGGATGCCTTTACCGTCGCGCCTATTTCGCAAACACGGCTCGACGTGCCACACTTACACGTAGTCAGGAGCATCCGTTCTGTCTTGTTTCTGACGATTCAGTGTCATGGGCCTTGTACCGCGGCATCGATTCCGCGCAGGCAGGACACCTCCCGATCAACGGGATTCGATTCGTTGGAGTTTTCTGTGGTGGTCACCCACCCCCATCCCCCCACAACCCACCAGACCAGCGCACTCAGCGCGGCGGCCGTCTCGGCCTCGCGCAGTTTCCGCTGACCAGACCTCGACGCACACGGTGTGCGTCGAACCGCTCTTGAAAGGAGCACCATCCATGGCACAAGGAACCGTGAAGTGGTTCAACGGCGAGAAGGGCTTCGGCTTTATCGCCCAGACCGAGGGCCCCGACGTCTTCGTTCACTACTCCGAGATCGAGGGAACCGGCTTCAAGAACCTCGAGGAGAACCAGCGCGTCGAGTTCGAGGTGACCCAGGGACCCAAGGGCCCCCAGGCGTCGCACGTTCGGCCGCTCTGACTCCACGCAACACCGAAGCGTCCGGTCATCCCTCAGGGGTGGCCGGACGCTTTGCGTTCGCTCGTTGATTTCGCTGGCGGGTCTGGCTGCCCCTACGGGGCGGGCTCGCTCGACGGCACCGTCGCCCGGACCCTCGTGCCGCCTTTCGGGTCGGCGGAGATATCCAGGGTTCCGGCCACCTGGGTCAGCCGCTCTCTCATGCCGACGATCCCCAGGCCCCCACTGCTCGAGGCGGGCCTCAGCCGGCTGGACACTCCGACACCGTCGTCGGTGATCGTCACCGTGGTCTTCTCCGCGAAGTCGAGCTCGATCGCGGCACGGGTGGCTCCTGAGTGCCGCACCGTGTTGCTCAGCGCCTCCTGCGCCACGCGGTAGAGCGCCAGCTCCACCTCGGGAAGCAGGCGCCGCGGCGCACCGTGAGTCGACACCGTCACGGACAGCCCACAGCGGTTGCGCACCTCGGAGGCGAGGTGCCCCACCGCGGGCTCCAGGCCGAGATCGTCGAGGACGGGTGGGCGCAGGCCCCGGATGATCTCGCGAAGCGCTCCGGATGTCTGGTCCGCGAGCTCCCTGTCGCGCCGCAGCTCCCCTGCAAAACCCTCGGGGAGCTCAGGAGTGATGGTGAGCTCATCCAGTGAGCGGACCAGAAACATCAGGGTCTGCAGCGGGTCGTCGTGCAGCTCGCGGGCCAACCGGCGGCGCTCCTCCTCCTGAACCCTGATCAGGTGACCCGCGTAGGAGCGTTGCTCCTCCTGTCGGAGGATCTCAGCGGTGACATCGGCCAGCACGATCTGCACCGCCGGGCCGTGCGTCGACATGGACAGCTCGCGAACGGAGGGGAGGAACCAGCGGGTCTCCCCGTCGCCGTCCTTCAGCCTGAGCGCGGCGTCGGTCGCTCCCCCGTCGGACGGCAGTCCCGTGGGCAGCAAGGCGCTCAGCCGGCTCCCCACCGGGGAGCCGAAGAGGGCGTCGGCAGCGGCATTGGAGTCCAGGACGAGGCCGGTCTCGGCCACGACGAGGATCGGTGCGTGCTGCTCCTCGAAGAGTGCCCGGTAGCGCTCCTGGGACCGCTCGCTCTCCCTGAGGGCCTGCTCGGCCCGGCGACGGGCGTCGACCTCCTTGTCGACCCGCTGACCGACGATGACGGCCATCGCGTTGACCATGATCAGCGTGCTCGTCTCGATCCATGCCTCGGGCCGGTTCGAGAAGTGCTTCGCGATCAGGTCGGGCAGCATGAGAACAGTCGCCCAGATGGCCGTCGCCGCGGCTCCCCGGACACCGAAGTTGAGCGCCGCGTAGATCACCGGGATCAGGAGCAGGGAGACGGTGAACGAGGACGGGTAGCCCCAGGGCAGAACCTGGTGCATCGAGTCGAGGATCACCTCGTGGATCAGAGCCACCGCGGCGACACCCACCTGGACGATCCAGAAAGCGCCTCGGTCGATCGGGGGTCGCAGCCACGTCAGCAACGCCCTGAGCCGCGGCCACGAGATCACGGCAGAGCGGGTCACGACCGACTCAGCTGGAGACATCCGCGACCCGCAGCAGGTTACGGCTCAGCGCCTGGACCACTGCCTCGGTGCGGGAGGCGACGCCGAGCTTCTCGTAGATGTTGTCGCAGTGACGGTCCACGGTGCGTGAGCTGATGGCGAGCCGGCGCGCGATCTCCTTGTTGTGCAGTCCCTCGGCCACCAGGCGGAGCACCTCGAGCTCGCGCCCGGTCAGATCCTGGCGCACCGCACTCACCCGCGTCGGACGCAGGAGCCGCGCGGCGAGCTCGGAGGGGATCACCGTCGAACCGCCGACCACGGAACGAATCGCGTCGACCAGGTCGCGCCCGGGAGCGGTCTTGGGGAGATAGCCGGTCGCGCCGGCCTCCAGGGCCCCACGCACGTACTCCTCATCGTCGTAGGCGGTCACCATGAGCACGCAGACGTCGGGGTGGGAGGTGCGGATCCGCCGAGCCGTGTCGATGCCGTTCATCCCGGGGAGCCCGATGTCCATGAGCACCACGTCGGGGCCGTCCCGGTTCACCACCGCTAGGGCCTCCTCGCCGGAGCCCGCCTCGGCCACCACCTCGATGTCCTCGTAGGCGTCGAGGATCCGCCGGGTGCCGTCACGGTGCAGCCCGTGATCGTCGACGATCACGACCCGAATCACTGCGTCAGACACCCCACGACAGTAACGGATCGCCACCGTGAAGAGCTGGCGCGAATCACCCATGACAAGTGGGTGGAAACACCCGAGGCGAATGGGCGAATTCACGCTGGGCGATGCCCGGCCACGGCGGAAGCCTTGACACCGCAGCACAACTGCACCACAGCCACAAGCTCGGTCCGCCGAAGGTGGATCGTGAAAGGAGAATCGTCATGCTCCATCCGTTCAAGTCGAGTGGAGAGCGCCGGACCTCACTGACGCGGATCATCTTCGCCGGTGTGGTCACCGGCGCGGTCGCGCTGACACTTGGCGCCTGCGGCTCATCGGCGAGCGCCGGGACCGCGGCGGCGCCGACGGACACCGCGGCTTCCAGCGATGCCGCCGCACAGCCGGTCAAGGTCCCGCTCACCCTGCAGATCGACGCCGATGAGGGCGCCCCGGGCACCTTCACGGGCAAGGAGCACTGGCCGAGGCTGGCCCTGGGCGACGGCACCAGCGTCCCGGCCGACTACAAGGCAGCGGTCGACCTGCCCGCCAACACCACGGTGACTCTGGTCATCTCCAACTACGACGACGCGGTCACCAAGCTCCCGCAGAGCTCGCCCTACTTCAAGGTCACCGGCGGGACCGAGACGGTCAACGGCAAGCCCGTCACCGAGCTCACCAACAAGAGCATCGCGCACACCATCACCCTGACCGACCTGGGCATCAACATCCCGATCCCGATCGCCTCCGAGAGCGGACCTGCCGTCGTGGAGTTCACCTTCACCACCGGCGCAGCTGGCACCTACCACTGGCGCTGCATGACCCCGTGCGGCGGCGGCTCGAAGGGCATGACCGGATCGATGGCCACCGATGGCTTCATGCGCGGGAGCTTCGTCGTCGCCTGACCGGCCACGACACCGAACAACAACCAGATCACTGAGAACCAGATCACAAGGAGGTTCATCGTGGGGCGCACGAAGACTCCGGAGGGGCCAGAGGTTCAAGCTCCTCCGGAGGGCGGCCAGGAAACGGCCGCCCAGGGAGTTACCAGAAGGGACGTTCTGTCCCGACTCGCCACGATCGGGGTGGCCGCGGGCGCACTCGGCGTCGGCGGCTCCGCTCTCATCAGCTACCGCGATGAGGCGGCCGCGGCTACCACGACCAAAGACGCGAAGCACGCCTGGGTGATGGTCATCGACCTGCGGCTCTGCGACGGGTGCAAGGCCTGCACCATGGCCTGCCAGCAGCGGCATGATCTGCCGCTGGAGCAGACCTGGATCAAGGTCTACGAGATGACCGACGCCGAGGGCGGGACGTACCACATGCCTCGCCCCTGCATGATGTGCGAGAACCCGCCCTGCGAGGTGGTCTGCCCGGTGGGCGCCACCTTCCGCAACGAGGAGGGCCTGGTCCTGATCGACCAGAACGTCTGCATCGGCTGCCGGACCTGCATGGCGGCCTGCCCGTTCGAGGCTCGCTACTTCAACTGGAGCGAGCCGCCGCAGCCGAAGACACGGCTCCCCTTCCCGCCGAGCCCGGAGATGCCGGTCCCCCAGCAGATCGGGACGGTCGGAAAGTGCGTCTTCTGCGCCGACCGGCTCCCCAACGGCGAGCTGCCGGCCTGTGTGGCCGGGTGCGCGATGGGCGTCCTCTACATCGGCGACCTGGTGACCGACGTGGCCACCAACAGCCTCGGCGACACCGTGCAGCTGTCGAAGTTCCTCCAGGAGAACGACGCTGTGCGCTTCAAGGAGGAGCTGGGGACCAACCCGCGCGTCTACTACATCCTCGGCCACGGCCAGGACCTGGGGTGATGGCCATGAGCACCGACTTGACCACAGCGCTCCCGGCAGCCTCGTCCAACGGGACTCACGGACACTCCACGGTGCGGCCCGACGTGCGCGAGGCCGCCCTGCGACCGCTCGGCCGTCCCGGCCGCTGGTGGTGGCTCCTCGTCACCGTCCTGTCCCTGGTCGTCATCGGCGGGATCGCGGCCTGGGTCGTCCAGCTGCGAGACGGCCTGGCGTCGGCCGGCTACAACGACGAGGCGTTCTGGAGCATCTATATCGCCGACGTGGTGACCTTCGTCGGCGTCAGCTACGGCGGGGCCGTCGTCTCGGCCATCCTCCGCCTCACCGGTGCCACCTGGCGGGCCCCGCTGACCCGGCTCGCCGAGGGTACGGCGGTCGTCACCGTGGTCATCGGCGGAGCGTTCATCATCCCCCACCTCGGACGCCCCGAGCGCATCCTCGAGCTGATCACCCGCCCGAACCTGACGTCCCCGATCTTCTGGGACTTCGTCGCCGTGATGACCTACATGGCCGCGTCGATGGTGTTCTTCTTCCTGCCCCTCGTGCCCGACATGGCCATCTCGGCCACCTGGGACCCCAAGCGGGTGGGCCGGCGGGCACCGTTGTATCGGTGGCTGTCCCGCGGATGGACGGGGACCACGAAGCAGCGCCGCGTCCTCCACGGCTCGCTGGGCCTGATCTCGATCATGATCATCCCGCTCGCGGTCTCGGTGCACTCGGTGTTGTCGTGGGCGTTCGCACTGGTCAGTCGACCCTGGTGGCACGAGAGCATCTGGGCCCCCTACTTCGTGGTCGCTGCCCTCTACTCCGGCGTCGCCCTGGTGATCCTGGTCGTGGCCGGCTTCCGGCGCGCCTACCACCTGGAGAGCCTGATCACCGAGCGCCACTTCATCCGGCTCGGCTACATCATGGCCGCCTTCGCGATGGCGTACCTCTACCTCACCTTCGCTGACATCCTTCCCGACGCCTACGTGGGCGAGCCGGGCACCGGAGCGGTCTTCCACGAGCTCCTGCTGGGCCACTTCGCGCTCTGGTTCTGGCTGTTCGTCATGGGCGGTGGCATCATTCCGCTGACGCTCATCGCCCTGCGGTGGACCCGCCACACGTGGGGACTGGTGACCGCGGCCGCCCTGGTCGCCCCGTCGATGTGGCTCAAGCGGATGCTCATGGTGGTGGACCCGGCCACGTACGACCGGGTGACCGGCACCTTCGGCAGCTACCACTTCACCTGGGTGGCGGTGGCCATCACCGTGGCCGGACTGGCGGCGATCCCGCTGCTCCTGATGCTGCTCTTCCGATTCGTGCCCCTGCTGTCGGTGGACGAGATGGAGGAGATCGCCGCACTCGAAGCCGGCGCCCCCTCGTCGGAGGTCCGAGCGGAGCCGGTCACCGAGGAACTGTCCGAGGACGCCGGCGCGAGCAACGGACGACGCGGAGTCCTGCAGGGAAGCGGCACCCTCGCCCTGATCGCCCTGGCACTCCCCCTCGCCGGTGTCCTGGTGCTCGGCACGGCCACACCCAGCCACGCCGACACCCGGACCGCGCAGGACAACATCTTCCTCGCGGGCTCGGAGACCGATGGAACCGTCGACCTGGTCGCCACGCTCACGACGGCGGACGGCGCGCCCGTGGCCCACAAGAAGGTCGAGTTCCTCTACGTGACCACCGAGTTCGGGCCCGATGGCCAGCAGGTGTCGCTCGGCACGAAACGGACGGACTCGGCGGGACAGGCACACCTTTCCTACCAGGCGACGCTGACCGGCGATGTGCAGTTCCTCGCGACCTACGCCGACTCGTCCGGAGGCAAGGCGATCACCGCCGCAACCACCGTGCCGATCACGGTCGCCACCTCGGCGTACCATCCGGCGCCGCAGAAGCCGCTGGCCAACGTCGGCTACGTGACCATCAAGGTCCTGCTTGTGATTGTGGCGCTGATCTGGGTCCTGCTGATCGCCCAGCTCGTCCGAGTGCGCAGGGTCTGTGTTGGCTCCGGGAAGCAGGCGCCGCCGGCGCCGGCCTGATCCCGAATCAAGCGTCGGGGGCAGCCATAGCGCCCCGTGGCTGCCTCCGAACGACCCCACCCCCCACCCGATGAGGCCCCTGGTCCCGATACCAGGGGCCTCATCGGCACGCCGAGCGGTGGTTCGATCTTTGGGGCTCCGATCTTTGGGTCATAGTGGTGGCCGATGACGCCACCGTGACCAGCGGTCCCGGCATGAACGAGGAAGGGCAGGGGCCAACGCATGGAGCTCGACAGATGGAGTGCCGAGGAGGCTCGGCCGCGCCTGCACTTCACGGCCCGACACGGGTGGATCAACGACCCACATACGCTGGTCCACCACGACGGCGTCTATCACCTGTTCTTCCAGTCCGTGCCCGACAGCGTCGAGTGGCGCTCCTCCTGTCACTGGGGGCACGCCACCTCCCCGGACCTGCTCTGCTGGACCGAGCATCCTCCCGTCCTGGCGCCCGGGGACGGGGACGACGGCTGCTGGTCCGGATCCCTTGTTACGGAGCCGGCGCCGACGATCTTCTACACGTCGATCACCGAGCCCGAGCGCGATCAAGGATCGATCCGGGTGGCGGTCCCGGAGGAGTCGGGGTGGAACCACTGGGTCAAGGGCCCGACCGTTGTGACGGCCCCCGACGATCCGCCTGTCGCCTTCTTCCGGGACCCCTATCTGCGCCGTGAGGGTCTCCGGTGGCGGATGATCGTCGGGGCCGCCCTGACCGACGGATCCGCGGCCGTGCTCAGCTACCTGTCCGACGATCTGGAGAGCTGGTCATCCGATGGTGTCCTGGCAAGCAGGGCGTCCTCGGAGACCGAAGGTGTGTGGACCGGGACCGGCTGGGAGTGCCCGGCCCTGTTGAGCGTGGACGGCCACGACGTTCTCCTGGTGTCTGTGTGGGATTCCCATGAGACCCACCACGAGGCCTACAGCGTGGGATCGCTCGTCGAGGGCCGCTTCGTCGGCGGCGGGTGGAGACGCCTGACCTACGGGGCGTACTACGCCGGCGCAGCGTTCACCGGTGCCGACGGACGCCCGGGCCTGATGCATTGGCTGCGGGAGGTCGCGGACCCCGAAGCGGGCTGGGCGGGCGCGCACAGCGTCCCGCACCGAGTCGCAGTCGAGGACGATCGGCTGGTGGTGCGACCCCACGACGTGGTCGATGCGCTGCGCCGCGAAGCACGCGAGATCGTTCCCGGTGACTCTGCTCCGCTTGACCTCCCGGTCGACCTCGAGTGGACCCCCGACCCGGCCGGTGGGCGGCTCGTATCGTCCGAGCTCGGGCTCGAGCTGAGCGCATCGGGCACACATCTCTCCCTCACGATGGCCGAGCGTCAATGCCGGCTGGGTTGGGAACCAGGCGAGACAGTGCGGCTGATCATCGACGGCCCCGTCGTGGAGGTGTTCACCCGGGCAGGGCTCGCAGCGGCCCAGCTCACGGCCGCCGGTCCGCCGCGCCTGCACATGTCCGGAGCCGGCACTCTCCGCATGTGGAGGGTGCCGGCTCCGGACGACTGAGCTGCTCAGTCGAGTCCGTCGGACCCCAAGTCAGTCCCCGCTCCGGGCCGCCCACGTGCCGTAGGCGAAACCCTTCGAGTCGAACGACCCCAAGATGACGGCCCCTTCGTCCGACGTCCCGAACGTGGCGCTCAGCGGGTTTCGAACGCGAAGCTCCGTCAGGTTGATTTCCTGGTTGATGTAGACACAGAGCACGCCCTGGGCCACGACCTCGCCGGACCCCGGACACTGCACCGTCGACTGGCCAGGCTGCACGATGTAGACCGACGATCCGGGGATCCGGGAGTGCAGGCTCTCCAGGAACCGGAGCGCCGTGACCTCCTTCGAGGCTCCCGAACTGCTGACGGCCCACACGCCGGTCTGCAGCTCGTCGACCGCGGAGACGCGCTCGATGAAGGCCGAGCTGCGCTTGCCGTCCAGACGGGTGGAGTTCGGAGCCTTGCGGATCGCGTTGTTGGGCAGATAGCCGCTCTTGCCAGCTGCAATGAGCTTGCCGGCCCGATGCGCGGGCTTGGTTGCGGCTCGGACGGCGTCGTGACCGTCCACCGTATCGGCGTTGATCGCGTCGTAGGCCGCCATCGCCGGTGCGGCGGCGAGCAGCGAGGTCACGACGACGGCTATCACGACGGACCTCAGGTCTCGGAACAGGTTCTTCATGGTGGGTACCCCTCTTGGTTGGGTTCTCTTGGTTGGGTTCTGGCGATTGGGAGGTGATGGATGAGCGCCGGTTGCGCCACACGGTGGCTCGGGTACGGGGATCTGCAGGCAGGTTCGACGCACGCGGCAGCGCTGAAGGTGTGCTGGACAGGAAATGCGGACCCGGTCCGCGGAACGGACCCTGGTCGCCGGTCAGACCCGCATGCTGGGGCGGGCCACGCGAACGGCAGAGGTGATCGCCGAAGCGATGTCACCCAAGGGCAGGACCTGGTCGGCCAAACTGGCCTGCGCGACAGCGCCGGGCATACCCCAGACGACAGAGGTGGCCTCGTCCTGGACGACCGAGGGCGCTCCCGCTTCGCGCAGCGCCCGCACGCCCTCTCGACCGTCCTTGCCCATGCCGGTAAGGACGACCGACAGGACACGCTTCCCGTACACCGGGACAGCGGAGCGGAAGAGGGCATCGACCGCGGGACGGCAGAAGTTCTCCTGCGGCCCCTGGTTCAAGGTGATCTTGGGGCCGAGCAGGTCGCGCTCAAGGTGCAGGTGGTGGTCCCCCGGCGCGACATAGACGTGCCCGGGCTGCGGGCGCTCTCCGTCGGAGGCCTCCGAGACCCGGAGCGGCGAGACGTTGTCGAGTCTCTGGGCGAGGATGGAAGTGAATACTGGAGGCATGTGCTGAACAACGAAGACCGGCACCGGAAGGTCACGCGGGAGTTTCGCGAGCACCTCGGAGAGGGCATCCGGACCGCCGGTGGAGCTCCCCAGCACGACCGCCTCCAACGGCAGGCCACCCGAAGCCAGCGGGCGGTTGACCTGGCGACGCGTCGGGGCTCCCCCCAACCTGCGGGCAGCGGCGAGCGCCTTGAGCTTGGGGATCAGCTGTTCCTGCACGCTCGCGATGCTCTCGGCAACACTCCCGACGTTCGCGGGCTTGGTCACGTAGTCCGACGCACCCAAGGACAGTGCGTCGAGCGTTGTCACCGCGCCCTTCTCGGTGAGGGTGGAGAACATCACGATGGGAAGTCGCGGATACTCGGGCCGCACCGCCTTCAGCGTTTGAAGACCGTCGAGCTCTGGCATCTCGATGTCGAGGGTCATCACGTCGGGATGCAACTGCGCGAGCTTGGCGATGGCGATGTTGCCGTTCGCGGCAGTCCCCACGACCTCGATCTCGGGATCCTGCGACAAGGCAGAGGTGACGAGTCGGCGGATGACTGCTGAGTCGTCCACAACCAGAACTCGAATCACGTGCCCCCCATCGGTCGCCGACGTCGACAGCTGAGCCTTCCCCCGAGTGGCCAGAAGCGCTCAAGTCCCCTTCTGGCAGCCCGAAAGAACCGGCGTGACAATGTCAGCTGCCGCATTCGCCTATGTCGCGAATCTCGTCAAGGGCGAGACCGCGATGTTGTACGAGCCTGGCAAGGAGTACCTCGTCGAGGCTCGGCTGCTCCCCCTCGCCCGGATGTCCGGCGACGAGGACGTGGATGCCTATGTCAACCGGCTGCGCACCGACGCTGCCCAGCGTCGGTGGGCTGTCGACGCGCTGACCATCAACGAGACCTCCTGGTTCCGGGACAACGCCCCCTACCAGGCCTTCACCGAGGTGATGCTGCCGCACGTGCTGCAGACCCGCGAAGCCACGCGCAAGATCACGATCTGGTCCGCGGCCTGCTCCAGTGGGCAAGAGGCCTACAGCCTGGCCATGCTTCTCGACCAGCGCCTGCCGGCGGGCTGGTCCGCCGAGATCATCGCCACCGACGTCTCGACCAGCATGTTGGAGCGCGTCAAGGCCGGTCGGTACGGCCAGGTCGAGATGAACCGTGGTCTGCCGGCCCCGATGCTGGTCAAGTACTTCGAGCGGGTCGGCTCCGAGTGGGAGGTCAGTCCGGAGCTGCGCAAGATGGTGCGCACCCAGCACCTCAACCTCGCGGCACCATTCCCGCCCCTGCCGCGCTTCGACATCGTCTTCCTGCGGAACGTGCTCATCTACTTCGACAAGGAGACCAAGCGCTCCATCCTCGAACGGACCCGTCACGTCATCGCCCCCGACGGGTTCATGCTCCTCGGATCGTCCGAGACCACGCTGGACTCCGACGACCACTGGATTCGCGAGAGCTACGGCCGCGTCTCGGGCCATCGGCCGGTCCACGACAGCGGCGCAGCCGCCCGCTCGTCGTTCTCGGCCACGGGTGTCTCCGCGCTCGGAACTTCTCTCCGGATTGGAGCGTGACCTGTGCTGGCACTGATCATTGACGACTCTCGTGCGATGCGGAAGATCCTGACCCGCATCGTCGCCGGCCTCGGCTTCGAGTGTCTCGAGGCGGGGCACGGCGAAGAGGCCCTCGCCCACCTCGAAGCGGGACGCATCCCCGACCTGTGCCTCATCGACTGGAACATGCCGGTGATGGACGGGTACACGTTCGTCAGGCGCGTGCGGGCGAACAACCAGTGGCGCAACGTCACGCTGATGATGGTGACCACCGAGTCCGAGCACAGCCAGATCGTCAAGGCGCTGGCCGCCGGTGCTCACGAGTACGTCATCAAGCCCTTCACCCCCGACGCGATCGTCGACAAGCTCGACATGCTCGGCCTGCTTCCTCAGGAGATCCCCGCATGACCGCGATGACAGAGCCGTCCATGCACGATGTCGTCGCCCTCGCCCAAGAGGTGTGGGCCAGCTTCCTCGGTCAGGAGGAGCCGCTCCTCGAAGGTGCGCCGATCGGAGAGAGCGCGCCGGTGATCTCGGCGACCGTCTCGGTCACCGGCGGCTGGGCCGGCACCATCAGCCTGCACGTGCCCGAGTCGCTGGCCCGAGACGTCACCACATCAATGCTCGGCGGGATCACCGACTTCGAGGACGCCGACGTGTCCGATGCCATCGGCGAGCTGGTCAACGTGATCGGGGGCCAGATCAAGAGCCTGATGCCCGGTCCGAGCGTCTTGTCCCTGCCCGTTGTCGCCCATGGGCGCGTCATCTGGCCCAACGAGAGCGTCGAGGCCGTCCGCGCCGACCTGGCGTGGCGCGGCCACTCCATCCGCGTTGCCGTCCACGTGCCGGTCGACTGACCATGCTTCCCCGATCGAGAGAGGTCCGATGAAGATCCTCGTCGCCGACGACAGCCGAGTCATGCGGCAGATCGTGATCCGCACCTTGCGTCAGGCCGGCTACGCCGACCATGAAATCGTCGAGGCGTCGAACGGCGCCGAGGCTCTCCAGGTGGTGATGAGCGAGCACCCGGACCTCGTCCTGTCGGACTGGAACATGCCCGAGATGAACGGCATCGACCTGCTCACGGCGCTGCGCAGCTCCGGCTCGCAGGTGCCGTTCGGCTTCGTCACCTCGGAAGGCTCCAGCAGCATGGTCGAGCGGGCCACCCAGGAGGGCGCGCTCTTCCTCATCGCCAAGCCGTTCACCGCGGAGTCGTTCTCCGCGGTCCTCGACCCCGTCTTCGGGTGAGGTGCCTGCCGTGGACCCGATGCATCTGCCCACCCCCAAGCAGCTCCGTGACCTGTTGACCGAGCTGCTCGGCCGGGAGGTCGCGGTGTCACCAGGCACACCGCTGGCGCCGAGCGCCGACGCACCGGCGACGTTCTCGGTCTTCGTGGACAACTCTCTGACGATCTGCGCCCTGATCGTGGTCGACTTGGACCTCTCCGCCCACGCCGGAGCGGCGATCGGGCTGATGCCTCCGCCCACCGCGAGAGAGGCGATCGAGGAGAAGTCGCTCCCCGACACCATGAAGGAGAACCTCTACGAGGTCTTGAACATCGCCTCCGCCATGTTCAACATCGAGGGAGCCCGTCACACCAAGCTGCACGAGGTCTACCACACCGGGGACCCGGTCCCGCCGCTGATCCTCGGGAAGGCGTTCACCCTCGGTCAGCGCGAGGACCTCAACGTCTCCGTGACCGGCTACGGACCCGGCAGAGTCTCGCTCGTCCTGGTCTGAGGCACCCTGTCCTTCCCAGCAGGAGCGGCCCCTCTGAAGGGCCGCTCCTGTCGTCTTCGTCGTTCATCTGTGCGCCCGCCATGGGGTTCCCCCCGGCGGTCCGAAACCCCGCACGAAGGGCTCAGGCCTTCCTCGTGGGTGCCGATTTGCCCCGCCGGAGGAGGTGAACCATCTTGTTGGACGAGGACGCTGAGATCCTGGCCGAGTTCCTCGTGGAGAGCCACGAGAACCTGGACCAGCTCGACCGTGACCTGGTCGGCCTTGAGGCCGACCCCGAGTCCCGGGACCTGCTCAGCAGTATCTTCCGCACGATCCACACCATCAAAGGCACCAGCGGCTTCCTGGCGCTCCACCGCCTGGAGTCCCTGACCCATGTGGGCGAGACCTTGCTCTCGCGGCTCCGTGATGGGGAGATGCCGATGAGTACCAGCATCGCCGACGCGTTGCTGACGATGGTCGACACTGTGCGAGCGCTGCTGGACGCGATCGAGACTCAAGGCAGCGATGCGGCGTCGACCACGGATGTCGACTCCGTTGTGGCTCTGCTCACCGACGCTCTCGAGGGGCGCCTTCCTGCAGCAGAACCTGCCGGGCCTGCCGAGAGCGCGCCCCAACCTGAAGCTCCCCAGGCTCCCGCACTGTCTGCGGAGGAGTTCGTGCCGACGGTGGACGCTCTCGGTCTGACGCTCCAGCCGGTCGCCTCCGGACAGGACGTGATGGTGGAAGACCCGGAAGAAGTCACCGGCCAACCGGTGCCGGCCAGCACCAGCACCGGCGATGCCGACGTTCAGGAGAGCACTGATCACACCACTGGGCTCTCAACCGAGCCCGGCGGTGACACGTCCCGCCTGATCGACTCCTCGGTCCGAGTGGACGTCGAGCTGCTCGACGGCCTCGTCCAGCTCGTCGGCGAGCTGGTCTTGACCCGCAACCAGATCCTGCAGCGGACCGAAGGCTCCGGCGACACCGAGCTCGTCCGCGCGGTCCAGCGCCTCGACCTCGTGGCCAGCGAGCTGCAGGAGAGCGTGATGAAGACGCGGATGCAGCCGATCGGCCAGGTCTGGTCGAAGATGCCCCGCGTCGTGCGAGACCTGGCGTCGCAGCTGGGGCGTCGGGTCAACCTGGAGATGGAGGGCCACGACACCGAGCTGGACCGCTCGCTGCTGGAGGCGCTCAAGGGCCCTTTGACCCACCTGGTGCGCAACTCCCTCGACCATGGCATCGAGCCCCCCGAGGCCCGGGCCAAGGCGGGCAAGCCCGCTGAGGGCAAGCTGCAGCTGCGCGCCTACCACGAGTCCGGGCAGGTCATCGTCGAGATCTCCGACGACGGCAAGGGAATCGACCCGGCACTCATCGGCCAGGTTGCGGTATCACGGGGGGTCCTCTCCTCCGACGCCCTGGCTCGGATGGACTCCAAGGAGATCCTCGACCTGATCTTTCGTCCAGGCTTCTCCACCGCCTCGGAGGTCACCAACGTCTCTGGCCGTGGCGTCGGCATGGACGTCGTGCGGACCAACATCGAGCGGATCGGGGGAAGCGTCGACATGGTGTCGACCGTCGGCGAGGGCACTACCTGCCGGGTCCGCATCCCCCTCACCCTCGCGATCATCCCGGCGCTCGTGGTCGGCGAAGGCGAGGACCGGTACGCGATCCCCCAAGCCAACCTGGTCGAGCTGGTCCGCCTCGAGGGCGAGGATCTCAGCCGCAGCGTCGAGCAGATCGGCGAGTCCCCCGTCCTGCGGTTGCGCGGTCACCTTCTCCCTCTGGTTCAGCTCGGCGACGTGCTCGGCTCCGGCCCATCGGGGTCCGACGCGCTCACCGTGGTCGTCGTGCAGGCCAACGACCTCCGCTTCGGCCTGTGCGTCGAGCACGTGCATGACACCCAGGAGATCGTGGTCAAGCCGATCGGCCGTCAGCTGAAGCCCGTTCCCCTGTACGCCGGCGCCACGATCATGGGCGACGGTCGTGTCTCGCTGATCCTCGATGTCGGGGGCATCGCCCAGGCCGCCGGCGTGGAGCTCAGCGCGACGGACGCTCCGGCCGACTCCCAGTCAACGCGCAGCGACGACGAGTCGGCCCTGCTGGTCCTGGAGGTCTCCGGAGGTCGACGGGCCGCGCTCCCACTCACCGCGGTCTCGCGACTGGAGGAGTTCCCGATCGAGCAGGTGGAGCTCTCCGGCCAGACCGAGGTCGTCCAGTATCGCGACGGCATCCTCCCGCTGATCCGCCTCGCCCCCGCCATCGGCTTGTCGGAGAGCGCGAGCGAGCGGGAGACGCTCTCGGTGATCGTCCATGAGGAGAACCAGGCTCGCGTCGGCATCATCGTCGACCGGGTCGTTGACGTGGTCGCCACCGAGCTCGACAAGAGCCAGGTGGGCGTGCGCTATGGCGTGCTCGGATCGGCGGTCATCTCCGACAAGGTGACCGATCTCGTCGACCTCGCGGCAGTTGTCGGGATCGGAGCAGCGTGATGAACACCTTGACGACCAACCCGGTCCATGAGGTCCCCGGCGAGGAGACGAGTCAGTACTGCACCTTCACCGTGGACGGCCTTCACTTCGGTGTCTCCGTGAGTGAGGTGCAGGAGGTCCTCCGTCACCAGCGCATGACCCTGGTGCCACAGGCGCCCAAGGTCGTGCGGGGACTGATCAATCTGCGCGGCCAGATCGTGACCTCGGTCGACATGCGCAGCCAGCTCGGGCTGGAGAACGACCACTCCGAGCCAGCCATGAACGTGATCGTCCGCAGTCGCGACGAGGTGGTCAGTCTCCTCGTCGACGACATCGGGGACGTGATCGACATCGGCGACCAGGCCCTCGAGCCTGCGCCGTCAACCCTTCCCCAACGGGTGCGCGAGGTCATCCACGGCGTCATGGCCCTGCCGGGCTCCATCCTCCTCGTACTCAACCCAGCCCGGGCCGCAGACGTCACCGTGACGTCTGGGATCCTCGAAACCAGTGGAGAGAATCAGTGACAACAGCAAAGAAGGCTCCCAACGGCGCCCGTCCCGCAACCATTTCCCGGGCCAAGACCACCAGCGCGCCCCCCAGGAAGGCGGTCGACCTCACCATGCTGCCCGCCGTTCTCGAGAGCGTCCCGGCCCGCGTGATGATCGCCAACCGCGACCTCGAGGTCGTCTACGCCAACCGCGCATCGATCGACGGCCTGAAGAGCCTCGAGGAGTACCTCCCGGTCACGGCCGAGGAGGTCGTCGGTGCCAACATCGACATCTTCCACAAGAACCCGGCCTACCAGCGCGACATCCTCAAGGACGACCGCCAGCTGCCCCGGAGCAACCACATCAAGATCGGCCCCGAGACCCTTGACCTGCGTGTGGTGCCACTGCACGACGAAGACGGCGAGTACGTCGGAGCGATGGCCACGTGGGAGGTGATCACCGAGAAGCTCAAGCTCGAGGAGCAGGTCGCCCGTGTGACCTCGATGATGGAGAACTCCCCCACGAACATGATGTTCGCGGACCGGGACTTCGTCATCACCTACATGAACCCAGCCTCGCTGAACACCCTGCGCGGGCTCCAGGAACACCTTCCGGTGACGGCCGACGAGATCGTGGGGTCGAGCCTCGACATCTTCCACAAGAACCCCTCGTACCAGCGCGGGATCCTCAGCGACGACAGCAACCTGCCGCGCCGGGCCAACATCAAGGTGGGCCCGGAGACCCTGGACCTGAGCGTCTCCGCCATCCGCGACAACAAGGGCGAGTACATCGGCGCGATGGCCACCTGGTCGGTCGTCACCGAGAAGCTCCGCCTCGAGGAGGAGAAGGCGGCTCGGGAGGCCGCGGAGCGCGAGGCAGCGCTGGATCTGGCCAACAAGGTCGAGCTCGTCCTCGACGTCGTCCGCGCCGCAGGTGCGGGCGACTTGACCCGGTCGGTCGAGATGGACAGCGACGACGCGATCGGGCAGGTGGCTGCCACCCTCAACGAGGTCCTCGCCGGATGGCGGGAGTCGATCTCCAACATGGCCCGGACCGCCGAGTCGCTGGCAGTCTCCTCCGAGCAGCTCACCATCCTCTCCCAGGGCATGGGCGAGGGAGCGAGCCTGACGGCGGACCGCGCCGGTAGCGCGTCGAGCGCATCGGTCCAGGTCTCCTCGAGCATCCAGACGGTCGCCAGCGCGGCCGAGCAGATGACCGCCAGCATCCGCGAGATCGCCAAGAACGCCACCGAGGCCTCGACCGTCGCCACCAGCGCCGTGGGCGTGGCCAGTGACGCGCAAAGCACCGTCGCCAGCCTGGGCGAGTCCAGCGCGGAGATCGGCCAGGTCATCAAGGTGATCACCTCGATCGCGCAGCAGACCAACCTGCTCGCCCTCAACGCCACCATCGAGGCGGCTCGCGCCGGTGACGCCGGCAAGGGCTTCGCGGTGGTTGCGAACGAAGTCAAGGAGCTGGCCAAGGAGACCGCTCGGGCGACCGAGGACATCAGCCAGAAGATCGAGGCGATCCAGGGCGACACCTCGGGCGCGGTCGACGCGATCAGCGAGATCTCGGAGGTGATCGGACGGATCAACGAGATCCAGGCCACTATCGCCTCCGCGGTGGAGGAGCAGACCGCCACCACCAACGAGATCGCACGGAGTGTCACCGAGGCCGCTGCCGGCGCAAACGGCATCGCCGAGGACGTCACCCAGGTCGCGTCGGCTGCTTCCGAGACGACCCAGGGCGCGCAGAACACCCTGCAGTCGGCGACCGAGCTGGCCACCATTGCGACCGAGCTCAAGCGCATGGTGGGTCAGTTCACGTACTGATCAGCAAGCGATCCCCGGATCGGACGCACCCAACTCGGACGCGCGAGGGTCCCGCTCCAAGGAGCGGGACCCTCGCCCAATGCCCCGGCTGCGTCAGGCCAGGTCGAGGCCCGGGTAGAGCGGGTGCTTGTCGAGCATCTCGGCGGACGCTCCGTACGTCCGCTCGGCCACGCCGTCGGCCAGCTTGTAGTGCGCCTTCGACGCGGCCCCCGCCGACGTGGCTGCCGGCTCGGTGTTCGTCAGCACATCGACGACAAGCTCCGCGACCCGGTCGAACTCGTCGTGGCCGAAGCCGCGGGTGGTGAGCGCAGGAGTGCCGAACCGGATGCCCGAGGTGTACCAGGCCCCGTTGGGGTCGTGCGGGACGGCGTTGCGGTTCGTGACGATCCCGGCATCGAGCAGGGCGGACTCGGCCTGACGGCCGGTGAGCCCGAAACCGGTCACGTCGAGCAGGACGAGGTGGTTGTCCGTGCCTCCGGTGACCAGTCGGGCTCCGCGGCTCAAGAAACCCTCGGCGAGCGACTTGGCGTTGTCGGCGACCCGCTGCGCGTAGTCACGGAACTCAGGGCGCTTCGCCTCGGCCAGCGCGACCGCCTTGGCGGCCATCACGTGTCCGAGGGGCCCGCCGAGGACCATCGGGCAGCCGCGATCGACCGCGGAGGCGAACTCCTCCTTGGCCAGCACGAGACCGCCTCGCGGTCCACGCAGCGACTTGTGGGTGGTCGTGGTGACGACCTGAGCGTGCGGGATCGGGTCCTCGTCGCCCGTGAAGACCTTGCCGGCGACGAGCCCTGCAAAGTGGGCCATATCGACCATCAGGGTGGCCCCGACCTCGTCGGCGATCTCGCGCATCTTCGCGAAGTCGATCCGCCGCGGGTACGCCGAGTACCCGGCGACCAGGATCAGCGGCCGGAACTCGCGGGCCATAGCGGCAACGTGGTCGTAGTCGAGCAGCTCGGTCTCGCGGTCCGTGCCGTACGAGCGCTGATGGAACATCTTCCCGGAGATGTTGGGGCGGAAGCCGTGCGTCAGGTGTCCGCCGGCGTCCAGCGACATGCCGAGCAGGCGCTGGCTGCCGAGCTCGGCGCGGAGGGTCTCCCAGTCCTGCTCGCTGAGGTCGTTGACCCCCTTGGCACCGAACCGCTCCAGACCCGGCGTCTCGATCCGCTGGGAGAGGATCGCCCAGAAGGCCACGAGGTTCGCGTCGATCCCCGAGTGCGGCTGGGCGTACGCGTAGTCGGCGCCGAAGAGCTCACGGGCATGCTCGGCCGCGAGCGCCTCGACCGTGTCGACGTTCTGGCAGCCGGCGTAGAAGCGGTGGCCGACCGTCCCCTCCGCGTACTTGTCGGAGAGCCAGGTACCCATGGTGAGCAGCACGGCCGGTGACGCGTAGTTCTCGCTGGCGATGAGTTTGAGCGAAGATCGCTGGTCGGCAAGCTCGGCACGGGTGGCGGCGGCCACCCGGGGCTCCACCGACTCGATCTCCTGCAAGATGGCTTGGAAGGCCCCGCTGGCCGCGGGCGAAACGTCGTTCACGCCGATGTCCTCGGTTCTGTCGATGAGGTGGGACGGCCACAGCCTAGTGACCGTCGAGTGATCCGGATACGGCGACCGCAGTCCATACTTCGGACGACCATCCCACATATCAAGATTTCAGTTTGTGGGAAGGATGTCCGATCACTGAGACTCATGGCACCGACGACCGATGTCGTCGGCCGCCGATGGCGCCAAGGTCGTCGCTCCGGCCGCTGCGACCGTCCCCCGGGCGGCCCGCACCGCGCACCGCTCCGAGAGGAGGCTCCATGACAGCCCCCGCACTCATCGCGCTCGCCTACGGCCCCCACGACCGCCGTGCCACCGCGACCGTTCGCCAGGTGGTCGGAGAGATCAAGCGCCAGCGCCCCGATCTCAGGGTCGAGGCCGCCTTCCTGGGCTCCGCCAAGCCGGCCCTCGAGACAGTTGTCGAGCGGCTGGAGCGCGCTGGGGTCGAAGAGGCGGTCGTCGTGCCGCTGCTGCTGCTCGACACCGACCAGACCAGGACCGGGATCCCCGAGGCCATGGCAGCCATTTCCGCTGCCCATCCCGGCATTCAGATGACAACGACCCCCGTCCTCGGCCTGGACGGCGTCTACCTGGAGGTCCTCGACCGCCGGATGCGCGAGGCTCTCCGTGCCTCCCGGGTCCGTGAGCTCGACGCCCTCGTCCTCGCCGCGACCGGGTCCTCCGACACCCTGGCCAACCAGGCGGTGGCCCGGGCCGCCCGGATCTGGGGCCAGGCCCACCGACTCCCCTGCGTCGCCGCCTACGCCTGCTCGGCCCCACCGGCCACGGGCGAGGCCGTCCGGTCGCTGCGGGCCGCGGGCCGTCGGCACATCGCCGTGGCGCAGCTCTTCTTGACCGAGGGACCGCTCTACGACCGCGCGGCCGAGCTGGCCCTGGAGGCCGGAGCGGTCGCCGTCTCAGCCCCGCTGGGTGCCGACCCCGAGGTCGCGCGCACCGTGCTCGCTCGCTACTGCGTCGGCGCTGTGGAACTGGTCCCGGTCTGACACGCCTGGGGTGACCCAATAGGCTCCGGGGCATGAGCACTCACTTCAACGTTCTCGTCCTTGGCGCGGGTCCTGGCGGCTACGTCGCAGCCATCCGCGCAGCCCAACTTGGCCAGTCCGTCGCAGTGATCGAGGACAAGTACTGGGGCGGCGTCTGCCTCAACGTGGGCTGCATCCCGTCCAAGGCGCTGCTGAAGAACGCCGAGCTCGCCCACGTCCTCACCCACGACAAGGACCTCTTCGGCATTCAGGGCGACGCCTCGATGTCGTACGGCCCGACGCATGCCCGCTCTCGCTCGGTGAGCGCCAACATCGTCAAGGGCGTCCACTTCTTGATGAAGAAGAACAAGATCACCCAGATCAACGGCTGGGGGACGCTGACCGGCCCCAGGGCGGTGGACGTGCGCGGTGAGGACGGTCAGGTGACCTCCTACACCTGCGACAACCTGATCATCGCCACCGGGGCGACCACCCGACTGATCCCGGGGACCTCCCTCTCGCCGCGAGTGGTCACCTACGAGGAGCAGATCCTCGACGACTCCCTGCCGGCGAGCATCGTGATCGCGGGCTCCGGCGCGATCGGGGTCGAGTTCGCCTATGTGATGAAGAACTTCGGCGTCGACGTCACGATCGTGGAGTTCCTCGACCGGATGGTGCCGACCGAGGACGAAGAGGTCTCCAAGGAACTGCTGCGCCACTACAAGAAGCTCGGTGTCACCGTGCTGCTCTCCACGAAGGTGGAGGCGATCCAGGACACCGGTGACCGGGTCGAGGTCACGGTCTCCCCCGCTGCGGGCGGAGACCAGCAGGTCCTCGTCGCCGACAAGGTCCTCCAGGCCATCGGCTTCGCTCCCCGCACCACCGGGTACGGGCTGGAGAACACCGGCGTCGCCCTCACCGACCGTGGAGCCATCGCGGTCGATGAGCGCGGACGCACAAATGTCGACGGCGTCTACGCCGTCGGCGACGTCACCGCGAAGATGATGCTTGCCCACACCGCCTCGGCGATGGGCATCGTCGCGGCCGAGACGATCGCCGGGGTTCCCACCCAGGAGATCGACTTCGACATGATCCCGCGGGCAACCTACTGCCAGCCGCAGATCGGATCGTTCGGCTACAGCGAGCAGCAGGCACGCGACAAGGGCTACGACGTCAAGGTCGCCAAGTTCCCGTTCTCCGCCAACGGCAAGGCTCAGGGGCTGGGCGACGCGGTCGGCTTCGTGAAGGTCGTGGCGGACGCGACCCACAACGAGATCCTCGGCGCGCACATGATCGGGCCCGACGTCACCGAGCTGTTGCCCGCGCTGACCCTGGCCCAGAAGTGGGACCTCACCGCGGACGAGATCGCCCGCAACGTGTTCGCCCACCCGACGCTGTCCGAGGCGGTCCTGGAGGCCGTCGAGGGGATCGTCGGCCACATGGTGCACCTGTAGTCGAGTCTCAGCGGCTCACCAGCCGCAGGACCAGCTCGCGAAGGGTGGCGTCCGGGTCCTCGGTCACCCCGCCGTGGACCGGGCTGGACTGGATCACCGTCGACCGAGGTGCAGCTAGGAGCCCGAAGCGCTCCCCCAAGGACAAGTCCGCGGCGGGCCCCTGCCCACCACAGACATCGCGCAGGTCGTCCAGGGCGCTGATCACCTCGGCGGGCACCACGCTCGCGTCGACCGCCTGTAACCGGTCACCGTCCACGCGGTAGTCCATCCGCAGGTAGCCCGACGCCTGGCAGAACAGCGCGACCCCCACGTTGACGAACTCCTCGCGGTCGACGCGCGGAACGCACCGCAGCACGACGTACTGGTACGGCTGGACGGTGCCGCTCATGCCGCACCCTCCCGCGGGAGCCAGGCCCGGAACGACTCCAGCCGCGCCGAGAGGAACGCCCGGTACGCGGCGCCCGCCTCCTCGGCAGTGCTGCCCGGAGCGACCGCCTCGAGCCACTCCAGCGGCACCTGGTCGACGGCCCAGGCGATTGCGTCGCCACCCACCTCGACCGCCAGGTCCGGCGCGAGCCTCCGCATCAGGTCGGCGTGGGTGGTGAACACGTGGTCGTCCACGTTGTACGGCTGCGCGGCGAACCGCGCGGGATCGGTCGGCCCGTTGCTCCAGCCGTGATGGAAGTACAACGCCGCTCCGTGGTCGATCGCGATCAGGCGGCCGTGCCAGACCAGCAGGTTGGGGTTGCGCCAGCTGCGATCGACGTTGGCGGTGAAGGCGTCCAGCCACAGGATCCGGGCGGCCTCCTCGGGGGTGACCTTGGTCGACGAGCCGAATCCGAAGGAGCCGGGCAGGAAGTCGACACCCAGGTTGAGCCCCACCGACGCCCGGAGCAGGTCCTGGACCTCCTGGTCGGCCTCGTAGCGCGCGAGCTCCCCGGGGAGCTCCAGAGCGACCAGCCTCGGAGTCTCAACGCTCAGCCGCTGGGCGAGCGAGGACACGATGACCTCGGCGACCAGGACACGGATGCCCTGTCCGGCGCCGCGAAACTTGCAGACGTAGGTGCCCCAGTCCTCGGCTTCGACCAGACCCGGCAGCGACCCGCCCTCTCGCAGCGGCGTGACGTAGCGGGTGGCGCGCACAGTGGGAATCACGCAGACAACGTAGCCGCGCCCCATGCTCCCTCGCGACTCACTTGCGGTCCTTGAGCCTCTTCGCCTCCGTCGAGGTGCTCCGCGGCCAGGTGGGTCCGCGACCTTGCCGGCGGTATCCGTGCCCAGCACGTCCAGGAGCATGGTGCGGCTTCCGCCGGACCTGCTGTGGGCGCAGCGGAGCCCTTGCGCGTCGGCGCGTGCAGCCGCGCCGGGTGAGGCCGCCTACTGCTCCCCCGCCGGGGCCTCCGCCTCAGCCAGCCCGGCACCCTCGCGGGCGAGCGCGACGAGCCGGCTCACCGCGCGGAAGTACTTCTTGCGGTAGCCACCGCGGAGCAGGTCTTCGGTGAACAGCCGGTCGAACGGGACGCCACTGGCGATCACAGGCACACCGCGGTCGTAGAGACGGTCGGCCAGGACCACCAGGCGCAGCGCGACAGCCTGGTCGTGGACCGGGGTCACCCCAAGAAGGCCGAGCCTCTTGACGCCGTCGAGCATCGCCCCGTAGCGCGAGGGGTGGACCTCGGCCAAGTGCGCCGTCAGGGGGTCGAAGCGGTCGAGCGCGTCCCACTCCCCGACGGCCCCGGCGACGACCGCGTCCTCTTCCACCGGCTCCGGCGCGGCGGGCAGCCCACGGTGCCGGTAGTCCTCGCCGTCGATGCGCACCGAGTCGAACGACGCGGCCAGCCCCTGGATCTCCCGCATGAAGTCAGCCGTCGCGAAGCGACCCTCGCCGAGCTTGCCGGGCAGCGTGTTCGATGTCGCGGCGAGCCGTACCCCGGCCTCTCGCAGGCGGCGCAGCAGGGTCGACACCAGCACGGTGTCGCCGGGGTCGTCCAGCTCGAACTCGTCGACGCACACGAGCGTGTAGTCCGAAAGCAGGTCGACCGCCTGATGGAACCCGAGCGCTCCGACCAGGTGGGTCAGCTCGACGAATGTCGCGAACAGCTTCGGACCGGGAGCCACCTGCCACAAGGAGGCGAGCAGATGGGTCTTGCCGACCCCGAAGCCCCCGTCGAGATAGACGCCTCCCGGCCCGGCGACCGACTGGCCCCCAAGGCGCCACGGCCGACGGGACGGACGGGAGCGCAGCGAGTCGGCGAACCCCTCCAGGTAGGCCACCGCCCCGGCCTGGGTCGGCTGCGCGGGATCGGTCCGGAAGGAGTCGAAGCTCACGGCCGCGAACCGGGGCGGCGGGACCATCTCGGCCAGGAGCCGGTCCCCGGGCACCACGGGATCGCGGTCGCAGAGGGATATCGGCACCGGGTCAGGCTACTGGCGTCGTACCAGTGTCAACGCGTGGACCTCCCGGTCATGCGGCCGGGTGGTGTGCGGCCGACCTGAGCGCGTCACAATCCGAGGGTGCGCCTGACGTCCTTTGCCAGCAGGACGAGGTGCAGCTCGTCCGTGGGACTCTGCTCGAGCTCCGGCACCAGGTGAAGGTAGAAGGCTCGCGCGGTCCGCGACTCGGCGTGCACCAGAAGACCGCGGCAGCCGATCTCTGACGACAGCGCCGCGACCCGCGCGATGACATCGGTGAGCAGCCCGGCACCTAGCCCTCGGCCTTCGTGTTCGACATCGACGCCGAGTCGAGCGAGCAGGGCAACGGGCTGCGGGTAGCGACCCGCTCCCTTGCGCAGACGCGCCGGAGCGTCGTTGATCGCGAGCTGGGCCATGCACCAGGCGTAGTAGGCGATGACACGGTGCGAACCCGCTTCGGTCACGACGAAGACCTTGGTCGTTCCCATCGACGCCGACTGACGCGCGAAGCGCCTCAGCCATTCGGTCTGCTCGGCCGAGCCACACCGAAACTCGTCGATCCCATGCGCCGACACCAACGGCTCGGGCGCGCGGTAGCTCACTCGGCGAACGGCGACGGCCGACGGAACAAGGCAGCAAGACCCGGCAGCTCGCGTGCGGACCGGGCATTGAGTTCCTCCCACGCCGCAAGAGCGTCTGCGTCGAGCACGAAGGACTGCCGATCGGCCAACACCCGACGCGCAGCCTCCGAGGCATGAGCCACGACGAACTCAGTGAGATCGGTACCCGACACCGCTACGGCACGGTCGATCAGCGCACGCTCCTCCTCGGTCGTACGCAACTCCATCCGCCGACTGCGGCGGCGAGCGATCGTGTTGGCCATGGCTTCCTCCTGTACGTCCACTGTACGGCCGTCGCCTCTTGGGAACAACCCTTCTCAGTCGGCGGCGCGACGATCGCGATAGTCCCGGCACACCGCCAGCGTCTCCATGAGGCACTCGCCCAGCTCGCCCGGGGATAGAGCAAGGTCCCGAAGCCCGAGTCGATCCGGGATGGCAGAGGTCGCCGACCGCAGGGCCGCTCGCTCGGCCCGACTGATGTTGTAGTCGTGGTCGATCGCCGCCAGCACGTCGCGCATCGTGCACCGTGCCGTCTCGGTTGCCGAGGCTTGGGCGGCGATCGCCGCGTCGAGCCATCGAGAATCGTCCTCGTCGGCTGCCTCCAACTCATCGGTGACGAGACAGAAGAGCATCACTTGCACCTCCATCGCGGCCGGGTGCGAATCCTCGTGCCGGTCGTACGGCAGGCGCACCGCGCGGTCGACGTACGCACGCGCCCGCTCTGGTTCGTCGTTGTCGAGAGCCCGGATCGCCTTGGTCAGCAGGTTCGCGGCAGCCCGCTGGCCCGCGATGCTGAACGGCTGCAAGGTTCGACCGGAGGCCAGTTCGAGATCGCCGAACGGTCCATCGGCACGCTTGGCGAAGGAGCGGTCGAGCTCCTCCAGGGGATCCTGCTCCATGCGGTGAGATTATCTGCCCCATGGACCTCCCGGTGATGCCGCCCATCCGCCCGATGTTGGCGAAGACCGTGTCACTGGAGAAGGCACTCGCGATGCTTCCCTACGTACACATGGAACCCAAGTGGGACGAAATCCGTTCTTGTTGTACGTAATGGGGCGTAACCTCATCCTATGAGTGCGCGTCCGAGACCGGCAAGAACGAGGACGAAGCTCGGCGTGGGTTACACGCGGTACTCAACAGAGGAGCAGGGTTCGACGGTTGAGCAACGGGCCATCAACGAGGCCGTCGCCGCTGATCACGGGATCACGCTGCAGGCCACGTTCACGGACGAGGGCGTGTCGAGGACGCTGACGGACCGGCCCGGGCTGCGGGAGGTCTTCGACTATCTGGAAGCCAACCGCGATGTGCGGTATCTGGTGGTCAACGAGCTGGAGCGCATCACCGCGGGGGTGGGCCAGCGGCAGCAGATCACGGCGGTGTGCAAGCGGCTCGGTATCACGCTGGTAACCGAGGATGTGGGGTTGATCGACCCGCATGACGAGGATGCGATGCACGACGCGGACCTGCGCGCGGTCAACGCCAAGGGCGAGGTGTTGAAGGTGCGCCGCCGCACGCGCCGCAACCTGCGGGCCAAGGTGGTCAGCGGGTCGACGGTAGCGATGCGTCCGGCGTACGGGGTGAGGATGAAGCCTCTGGTGGTCGACGGAGTTGCGCTGCCGAGCGGAATGCCGGCGTTCATCGGAGGCCGCAAGGTGCGATCGGGCGAGCTGGAACTCCACCCGCATGAGTACCCATGGCTGGTGCGCATCTTTGCCTGGGCCGACGATGGTGTCGCGTCGGACGAGATCGCCCGTCGGCTCACTGAGGAAGGTGTTCCCACGAAGTCGGGCAAGGCCGCGTGGCGGTCCAACACCGTCAACGGGATCTTGGACAACCCGTTCTACAAGGGCGAGTTGGTGTGGGGTCGCCAACAGGTGCTGCGCGACGAGAATGGCAAGCCCTATTTGGAGGTCCGTGAGGAGGACGATCCCGGCAGGGTGGTTCGGGAGTCTCCGCTTGGCGCGATCATTGACGCCGATCTGTGGGATCGGGTCAATGCCCGGCGGCTGGCCAAGCGGGGGCAGCGGCAGATGAAGAAGCGCACGGTGCCGGCGAATGCTCTGGACGGCGTGGTCTTCTGCGGGCGCTGTGGTCACCGCATGTACGCCCGGGTCGACAACCCCGGTCGCTACAAGAACGTGCGCATCCGGTTCTACTGCCCCGGCACGCGGCCCGGCATGGTCGCAAGGGACGGCTTCGACCAGTGCCGCAAGGTGAACACGATGCTTGCCGATCGCATCATCCGGGGCATTGGCTCCCAGCCGATCCGCGGCGGTGCCACAGTGCAGGTCACGGTGAGTCGCGGAGTGGCGAAGGTCGAGCACGATCGCAGCAGGCGCCGGCTCCAGACGCGCCTGGCCGAGGCCGAGAGGGAGTGGGCCAACGCCAAGCGGCTGGCGATCAAGGGCCTGCTGGACGATGAGGATCTTGCCGCAACGAAGGCCGAGACGGACACCGCGATCGCCGAAACCCAGGCAACGTTGGCCGAGCTGGGTGAGGCGGCGCAGATCGAGGTAGTGCCGTTCGTCGGCACCGTCTCCGATCGGTTCGCCGAGTTGGCAGATGGTCTCGCAGACGACTCGGTGCCGGCGCCCCTGCGGCAGGCGCTCCTACGCGACTTCGGGGTTGCGCGCATCTACGTCGACAACCCAGCGATCCGAGTCGAGCTGCTGTAACGGCAGCCCGGCGCGCCAGGCTGCGCGCTTGGCCTTGAAGGTCGCCAGCGCGTGGATCGCGCGGGCGTCCTGCTTGGCGGTAAGTGCCTCGGACATTGCTGGATGACCTCGAACAGCGGCCTGGCCGCCCGGTCACTCCACCGGCGTCGGACGTTGGCGCCCGGCAGCGAGGAAGCGGCGAAGCTCGGCGACGGTCGTGTAGAGCCGACCGGTGCCGTTGAACCTCCACCAGCGGGGCCCGATGCCACGGCGTTTCCAGTCGCGTACGGTGCGCTGGGGTGTGCGGATGAAGGAGCAGAACTCTTCGAACAGCAGGATGCCGTTGTCGTCCCACTCGGCGGGGATCTGGATCGGGCTCATTGCTACCTCCTCGGCCCAGGTGAGCGATCGCGCTCGAAGAGTGACAAATGGGCGTCCCCCCATCCGTCCCCCCGGGTGCGTCCCCCCACCGTCCCGCGGAGGGGGTACGCACCCGGCCGCGCTGCGTTTGCGCAGGTCAGCGGGCGTCCCCCCGAAAGTCGTCCACATGATGGACGACGTCTTCTGACTGACATCGGTGTGGCCTCTCTACTCGTGGAATCGCACCGCCGCGGACTCCGCTTCACCTCGGAAAGGCAACCGGTGCTAGGTCGGATCGGACAGCGGCCGTCGGTTCTTCTTCAGTGGCCTACGGAAGTGGGCGGCGCTCTGGCGCTCACGGGGCGAGTCAGATCCCGATTCCGTGCCCACCGGCCGGTGCGCTCGTCGGGTACGGGTCGGGTGGGCGCCGTGGCCGGTTGCTGAGGGCTGTTGCCTGGAGTGCGCGAGAACGCGCTGGGGCCCGCGGTCCGTACCGCTCGATGTCGTCTGCGGCCAGGGTGGCTGCGTGGCCCGGTCCGAGGTCCGCGCGGTCGCGGCTGAAGATCTCGACCCACTGTCGGCGCGCGTCATCGAGGTCCTCCGCGACAAGGTGGGCGACGTTCTGGTGGCGACCGCGAGTCATGGCGACGTAGGCAGCGGCCGCGCCGGTCTTGTGGCCGACGACGAGGTGTGCTCGGTCGACGGTGTCTCCCTGTGCTCCGTGCGCGGTGGTGGCGTAGGCGAGCTCGACGCTGTCATTGACGTAAGAGCCGGGTAGCGAACGTTGGCCATTGCGACCGTTCACGATCAGTCCACCCTCGTCGGCAAGGCCGACGACGGTCCAGGTATCGCGGTTCGCGACGCCGAGGTCGCGGTCGTTGCGTCGAGTCGCGATCAGGTCGCCGATTCCGATGCGCTCACCGCGACGGGTGACCGGCTCACCGCCCCGCTCACCGATTCGCTCACCAACCGACCTGCCAGTCGCGTCCCGGTCGGCGATCCGCCGGTCGCGGATAGCGGCGTTGAGGCCCGCAACCTGTTCGCGGGTGTCGGCGATCACCAGACCGTTGATGGCCGCGAGCGCGGCGGTGCGTTCCACGTCCGTGGGGTGGATGACGATCTCTCCACGCTCGAGGAGCGCGTCGAAGACCTCACCCGACCGCTGACCGGTGCGCATCAGAAGGCTGATGTCGGCGTATGCTTGGTCGGCGAAGCGGTGGACGGTCTCCAGCGCCAGACATGCCTCGGGACGGGCCCACCGTGCGGCGAGGTCGAGCACTCCCCCGCGGCCGACCGCAGGCAACTGGTGACGGTCGCCGACGAACGCGACCTTGGCCCCGGCTTCGTCGGCCACGGTGAGCAGCGCGCGAGCGGTGTCCTGATCGAGCATGCCTGCCTCGTCGACCAGCAGCACGTCGCCGGGCAGCAGCCGCGCCTCGGCTGCCGGACTGGACTGCTCGCGCGCCCAGTGGCCGTCCTCGTCCCAGCGGAAGCCGTGTTGGTGGATCAGCCACGCGGCCGAGAACGCGTTGGTCCCGACCTGCTGCTCGGCGACCCGGGCGGCCTTGAGGGTGGGTGTGACCACGACGAGCCGTCGGTCCTCCATCTCCAGCAAGGCACGCGCAGCAGCCAGGGTGGTGGTCTTGCCCGCGCCCGCGGCGCCCTCGACCACCAGCAGCCGCCCGGAACCGGCGATGGCGGCGGCGACCCGTCCCTGTGCGTCATCGAGACGCTGCCCCGCGACCACCGGGCCGACGCGGGCAGGGACCGCCGATGCTTCGGCGCGCATGACGAGCCGCGACGTGATCTCGTCCTCTACCGCGAGGACGTCCGCCGAGGTCAACGAGCGGACGTGCCCGGGTATGTCCCGGCGGTCGAGCAGAGGTCGGCACCGGTCCGCGGCGCGTGCGGTCACGTCCTCGGCGAGCTCAACTCGGGCCCGTGGATGAGCAACTACACCGGCCTCGGCGACCAGCCGCTCGACCTGACCACGCAGATCCGCGACGTTCCACGCCGACCGCCGCGCACCAACACGGGTTACCACCAGCGCCGCGGCCGCGTCACGGTCCAGCGACCCGATGGTCGCGGGCGACACGTCCGCCGGCACAGCCGGCGGAGTGAACCCGCAGTCGCGCAGCTCGTCGTTCCACCGCATCACCAGGTCGGTCCCGTTAGCGGGAACGATCTTGTCCGGCCGCGATTCGGCCCACGCACGGCGGTCCCACGACCGGCGGAGTCGCGACCCGGGCTCCTCGCCCGCATGCTCGGCACGCCATTCGGCCTCGTAACGGTCGACGTTGCGGGTGATCTGCGAGGCACGCTGGCTGAACCCACCGACGAAGGCCGCGAGCTGGCGGACTTCGCCGTCCTCATCGAGCGTGTAGCCACGGCGAGCGAGCGCCGCCCGGAACACCGGGTCGCACATGACTGCCGCATGCCCGATGCCGTTGATGGCCTCGATCGAGTCGACGACACCCACGGAGTGAAGGCCACGCCACGCACCTGCGGCGAACACGCGGGCGTTGATCTGCAGATGGAGGTGACGGTGCGGGTCACCGGCTCGGGAGGTGTAGTGACGCACCACGGCAGCCTCGATCTTCTCGACGGGCACCTGCACCTGTCGGCCGCGCGGTCCGACGCGCGTGGTCGCGTGCTGCCCGACCCACTCGATGACCTCCTCTGTCGCGCGTGTCTGCGCGGCCTCGTATGCCGCGGCGAGGTCAGGGTGGAGCGCGGCGGCGAGCGACCAGGTCTTGGGTCCGTTCACGACTACCTCGACGAACCGCAGCGCGTGGTCGTCATCACGCAATCGACCCTTCGCGTGACCGGTGGTCACCTCGTACCCGGCGACCCAGCGCTCGTACGTCGCGCCGTCGAGGTCGGGGCGTCGTTCGGTGGCGACGCCGTCGTCGCTAACGACAACGGCGTAGTGCTCGGCAACACCGCTCCCTTCGGCGAGGTAGTAGTCGTCGGCGCGGGAGTGGTCGGCCTCGACGTACGAGCGCGCAGCGGCTGCCGACCCGCGGTAGAACTTCACTCCACCGTGCATGATGTGCTCGTCACCGCCCGTCACACCTCGTCAATGACCCCAGAAATGGCGCTCGGCCCGCCCCTGGGGGACGGACCGACTACGAACCTTCGTAGCATGCGTGCCGCTCGCTTGCTGGGTGACACAAGGCCGATCGGGCGAGCGATTTCAAAGCTCGTCACGAGTCGTCACTGGAGCTGTCGATCAGCAGGGCTGCTGGTCCGTTCGGAGCGCGTGCGATGGGGTGAAGCGGACCGAGATGGCGTGGTCGATCTTGATGGTCGTCGGGAGAGATGCCCTGCCCTACCCATGACGTCCCTTTCCCGGAAACAATGCCCGGACGACTCCACAGGACGTGCGATCCCGGCTACCCCCTCACCGAAGGCACGGTCGTATGCGGTTCGCCGAACGAGCCGGCGTCCTAGGCGACGACGTCCTGGCCCGCGATCCTCGACCGGCTAATTCACAGCGACGTCCTGTCCATCAACGGCCAAGCTGCCAACTCAAGGACCGCATCACCTCGTCCCCGGAGGTGAACCCATGCCATGATCCCCCGCCGAGACCGATATTCGTCAGGCCGTACCGAACCCGAGACGTGAGGTCGGACGCCGACGTCTGATCAAGCCATCGTGGCGGGTCAGGGTCGGCGACGGTACCCAGCTACGGATGCACAACCTCGTGAGCATGGGTCTCGGCGTCGCCGCGCGCCGGTTGGGAGCGGAGGTGGTCTAACGTGATCATGCTCGACCGACCGGGCCGGGATGCGACGTACACTTGCACCGTGTGGACCAGCTTCTCGAAGACGCGCATTCTGCAACCGCGAAGGGGGCGTTTCCCCGGGACATCGCCGTGAGCGTGCACCGCACCGAGGGCGAGCACGACTTCCAGACGGGGCAAGACGAACAGCGTGAATAGTGCCCGCGAACTTCTGGACGCGCTTCTGGAGGTCCTGCCGGTGGATGACTTCTCCATTGCGACTCGGGCCGCAGGCCGTGATGCCGTCGCGGCGGGCGCCAAGCATGAAGTGAGCGAAATCTTCGAGATCGGCTCCACGCTCAAGCCGCTCACGGCTGTTCTCGCGCTTCGTGCGCTCAGCCGCAACGGCTTGGTCGTGGACACCCCGGTCAGTACGGTCTTGGGGGATCCCGGGGGGAGACTCCGCTCCTACCTTGGCTCGATAACCTTCAGGGACGTCTTGTCGCATCGTTCGGGGCTGAATGCCGACGCGTTCGTCGACACGGGGACAGACGGGTCAGAACTGCGGCGCTACGTCGACTACGTCGCGCGCAACGTCCCCATCCTCGCGTCACCAGGCGAGCTGTTTTCCTACAGCACATTGGCGTACAACGTCTTGGGCCGCGCGATCGAGGTCCTCACTGGCCGGCGGTTCAACGCACTGCTGCGGGACATGGGCCTCGCGGTGGGTTCGCGCGAGTCTCCGCTGCCGCATTCAGCCCTACCTTCCGGCGCTCACGCCTTGTGCACCCCCGCCCACTACCTCAGCACCATGGGGACGATCCTGGATGATCCCGCGCGGATCCACCCGGAGTTCTTCGACCCGATGATCCGCCTCCAGCAGCCGAACCCGACCGGAGCCGCCGCTTGGGCACTCGGCGCGGCCATCTATTCCTCGGACCCTCTTGTGGTCGGCCATGATGGAGCAACGCCCGCACGGTTCTCGGTGTTCAGGTACGACTACCGCCGCCGAACCGGTGTGTTCGGTTCCTTCGCGATCGGCGCTCCGCAGCATCGCATCAAAGAAGCCATCGGCCAGGTCCTCGGCGTAGCGTCCGGCGCCAGTATCCCGGACGAACCCTCCACGGATCTCGGCCACATACCCCTCGTTGGGACCTACGCGAACTGGCAATACCAAAGGACCCTTTGGTGGGATGACGCACAGGGAACTCTGTTCTGCGAGAGCCAGCCGCTTCGTGATCTGGCTGTGCTCGCCGGACGCCCGTCCCCATTCGTGAGCCCCGCGCGACTGGTTCGCGGCGACCTACTCGTGACTAAGAACCCGATGGGTGAGGACATGCCGCTCAATGTGGTTGTGCTAGGCGACGGCAGGAAGGGCCTGCATGACGGCAGATTCATGCCCCGGGTCGATAACAGCATCAGAGGGTCAGCGGCTGACTGACCTCCGCTAGCGGAACGTCAATGGCCGACCAGTACTCACGAAGCGCATACCAGTATCCGTAGATGTCACGCTCGTCCTCTTCGAGGCTTTCCAGCAGCACCCGCGCCGAAGACCCCTGCCCGGATCGCTCGACCTCCCGTGTCAGGCAGTCGAGGAAGTGGCTGTCCTGTTTGAGTTGCGTCAGACGGTAGAAGTTCCCGTCATGAGCCCGGTGGTCGTCTCGTCCGGGGTGCTGGCCCTTCCGGACCATGACTGAGTAGGGAAACAGAACCTCGTAGACCACGGGCTCGCCGACTTCGTTGAAGAAGTCACGGCACGCACGCGCCGGCCCCTGAGCCGGGTGGAAGAAGTCATCGACCACCAGGACCCCTGATTCATGGAGTCGCGGCCACGCCAGCCGGAGCGAGGCCGCCACTGAGCCGTATAGATCTGAGTCAAGATGGGCAAGGGCCAGCGTCTGTGGGAGGTCGTCGTCGGTGAGGTCTTCGAAGAACGCTTGCAGCGGGATCACAGTCTGGCTCAGACCGCGATCGGAGAGCTCGCGCGTGAACCGCTCGAGCAACGGTTGCGACCCGGCGGTCGGCGCGTAGAAGCCCGCTTCGAAGTACGGATTGTCACGTGTGGGATCCGGCTCAGGCAGACCAGCGAAACTGTCACACGCGTAGACGCGCCGATCATGTTCCTGAGCAATCTGGCCTAGCAAGATGGACATGCCCCCCTTCGCCACTCCGAACTCGGCTATATGGCCCTCCTGCCCCGGAAGCATGTCCGTCAGGACGTTCAGTTGCCTCCAGGTAGCCCAGGGGAAAGGAGGTTGGAGGCACAAGGGCGCCGCCGACGCCATCCGCCGACCCAGGGCCCCAGGAAACTGGCGGTGGAACATGAAGGAAATCGGGAAGTCGTAGATCACGTTCGGCTCCGATCGCGATCCGCCTCCGGCGCGGCGTCTGGCAGGCGCACCATCGCGGCCGACCGAACCGCCAGCAGCGGAGCGGCGCAGCCGATCGCGGCAGTCCACCACAAGACGGCTACGTCGCCCACCGCTTCAGCCAGCCAGCCTGCACCCACGTAGGCAATCGGAGTGAGGCTTAGCGCGCCGAACTGATTCATCGCGCTGGCCAGGGCCAGCTGGCGCTCAGGCAACTGCGAGTGCAGCGCGACCGCCCAGTACACGCCGCTCGCGGAGATGCCAGCGAACGAGAGCGCGGCGCCCAGGCACACGAATACGAGGCTGGTCGTTGTGGCTAAGGCGATGGGCTCTGCAGCAAACGCTGGCAGAAGCGCCATCGCCCTGACCACTGGCCGTGTGGCCCTGAAGCTCGCGGCCCCAATGCCCCCTGCGACCGCCCCGATGCCCGCGGCCACGCAGATCGCGCTCCACGCCTCGGCCCCGCCGAGACGATCGGTAGCAATGACCGGCGCGAGAACTAGGGATGCGGCGAAGGCAAAGTTGAACGCGCCGAAGGCCGCTGTACCTCTCAGGAGCCAGGTCTTCTCAATCATGAGGGCCCAGCCTGCGACCACCTGTTCGCGCAACGAGATCTCGTGGTATCCCGAAAAGTGTTCGTGGAGGCCGACGAGCGTCGCGATGGACAAGGCGAAAGTAAGCGCATCGATAGAGAATGCCAACGCGATGTCGCCGAAGATGAGGATGATGCCGGCGAGTGCTGGTCCTGCGACATAGCCAACGTTCACGCTAATGGAGACCAGTCCGTTGGCTGACTCGAGATCCTGGCCACCGGTTGTGTCGGGTATGAGCGCGGTATAGGCAGGCCTGAAGATCGCCACTCCGAGCGAGAACGCGAAGCAAAGCGCGGCAAGTAGACCGAGATTTTCGATATCGGCGAGGAGCAGCGCAGCGATGGCAACTTGACAAGCAAGTCTGATCGCGTCGGCAGCGATCATAACGGCGCGACGCGGGTATCGGTCCGCGACGAGTCCGCCCACGGGCATGAGGACAACCCGAGGGAGCGTGCTGCAGGCCAGCACGAAACCCACCCCTCGAGCTGACGCGCCCATGTCGATGGCGGCCAGGGCGACGACAACCGGTACAAGGCCATCGCCAAGAGCAGACAGGGATTGGCCGATCCAGAGCCGTCGGAACTGCGAATGCCGCAAGGCCAAAAACCTGCTGCTCATCCGCCTGCCTCCGACGGCGGAGCACTGGCCGCCTCGTGGAGCTCGAACAGATGCATCGTTTGAGGTCCTTCGAGGGCGCGGTCAAGCCCAAGTCGATCCATCAGGACCATGTCCGGCTCGAGCAGCCCGACCCCGCCAACGTAGAGAGTCATGAACTCCCCAATGTCCAACAGCTCGTCCAATCGGACCTCGTTGGTGGCAGGGGCGTCTCCAAAGAACGAACGGTCGTACCCAACTACAGGGTGATCATGGGGATAACGCTCGAGCAGCGCGTCTTGGAGGAGACGCAGGTTCTGCGGATGGTTTGACCGATCGTCGTAGTCGGCACGTCCAAGCACTTCCACTTGGCACAGGATCAAGGGGACGCGCGGATCAATGTCCGGCCTCATGACCAGGAACGTTGTCGCGTCGTGAATCTGCAGGCCCGTCGTTCCCGGGTCAACGCCCAGGTCCGCGAAGAGGCAGTCCAATGAGCTGATGTTTGGAAGAACGTGCGCAGGAATCCGGGCCCTGCGCGCGTCGGCGAGGACCATCTGAGTAGGGAAGACGAAGACGGAGGGGTGACCGTAGAGCGCTACACACACACGAGCGCCGGCACGTGCCTCATCGATGATGCGATCGACCATTCTTCGGTAGGCAAGCAGCCTAGAAGTCGCCGGTTCATAGTCGGACACGAGCGACATCGGGCGACGGGTGTTCCTCCGGAGCCACTCCTCCGTCGCTGGGTCGGCGACCCCGTAGAGAACCACATCGGCTTGCACCAGAGCATCGCGGACCTCAGCATTGAGATGACCAATCGCGCTCATCCCGGTCCCTACAAGAGTGATCTCTCCACTTGGAGGAGCCGTGTACTCGCTCATGCTCGCTCCCGGCACTCTCTAATCGTCGCTTCCGTCGATCGAAACGACATCCCCAGTTGCAGCGCGCGCTCGTTCGAAATCGAACAAAGCTCTCGCTCATAGACAAGGGGCGGGAGAAGATCGCCGCTCGGGGGCACTCCCACGAAACGCACCCGTTCGCGTGCGGAGGTCGGTCCTGCCGCAGACGCCAGAGCTTCCGCAGTCAGGCTGGGACCCCGAGCGTTGACTATGGAGGTGGGTCTGTCCGTGTTCGTGGCGCACATCACCAACAGCGTCGCCAGGTCACGGACATCAACAAACTCGATTCGTCGAGTCGGCTCGCAGAAGGCCACCCCGTTGCTGTCTTCGCGACCGAGCGTGGCCCAATACTGGATTCGATCGTGCGGGTCACGCGGCCCCACTACGTCGACAGGACGAACAACCACGGCGTCGTTTTCCATGATGAGCTCTTCACAGCGAAGCTTCTTGTCGATGTAGTCGGTTCGCGTCCCGAGAGGAGCCACCTCGCAACCTTCGTCCACGATGGCGGAGGGTTCTTCGAGGGCACGGTAGACCCCTGCACTCGACACGAGCACGTAGCGACTGTTCGGGAATGCGGTCTTGAGTGCTCTCACATGATCTGGGTCCAGCCCCGCGCAATCAATGACCGCGCACGCGCTGCCGCGATCACGCCGACAGACGCTGAGGTTTGTGGTCCTTCCAAGGGCGAACGCGTCTAGCCCGGCGCGAACGAGCGTCTTTGCGACGTGTCCCCCGATGAACCCCGTAGCTCCGGCTACAACGACCTTTTGTGTCACTAGACCAACGGCTTGCGATAGAGGATGGCCCGTCCAAGGTTGTCGTCGAGCGGTGCGTAGCGTCGACGACTCAAGAATTCGCCGCCCGGGAGATTCCGGCCCCGGACCAGCATCGTCAACGTTCTGGCGCCTCGTTGGCGAACCACTTCCTCCACATGAGCGAGAAGCGCGGAGCCCACCCCCTTACCGCGTTGGCCAATGTCGACGAGCAGGAGGCCGCAAGTCGCATTCTCAGGAGTGGGGTACGAGGTGATCACGTCAGCGGCGCCGGCCAGCTCACCGTCGACCCATGCTCCAACAAGGTACTTGTCGTCGAAGGACAGGCCCTCCGGCAACGCCATGTAGGTGCTCTGCGCGTCAGCGGCTCCGACCGTCTCGAAGAGATCCTCCAGTCGCGGCGTTCTGTCGTAGAGAGCCTGAAGAAGTGGACCGTCCTCCGACTTGAGCGGGAGGAAGGTCGGCTCCTGGGAGCCGAGCGTCTCCTGCGCATCCAACGGGACCACCCCCCTTCAATCGGCTAACACCACGCGGACTACTGCCGCAGCACGATCCACCCCTGAACGATTTGGGTGGGACCGATGCCAGGTATGGCAGTGGTGCACCGACGCTTCTCCAGCGGATAGAGGTGCGGCGTCGACAGCGTCCTCCTCCCGAACCTCGGGAAGTGGTGACAGCGAGTCTTCGAGCGCAAGCAGACGAGGATCCGGAACGACACCGTTGCGGAACTCTCCGGGCAGGAAGCGACCCTGCCGGTGGCTTCCCGGGACAAACTGAAGCGCACCTCGAGTGCTGTCGACGTCGCTCAGGGCTACCCAGAACGTCAGGTATTGAGCTTGCAGGTCTGGGTAAACGGGCCAGTCCTGGTGCCAACTGAGGGCGGCCCCAACGACAGCGGGCTTGACGAAAAGCTCGTCGCTCAGAAGTCGAGTTGACCCACCGAGCAGCGCCACAGCGTCGCTCACCAGTCTCTCGACAAGATCAGGATGCAGGGCCTGGCACGCCCCGAACATCGTGTGAAAAGTTGCGGACCCATCTTCGGTCCGGCCGTCGTCTTGTCGTGTTACGCCCTCCGGCAGAGAGCCGGCGGACACGAGCTCCCGCACCTCGCTTCGAAATGTTTCTGTCTCGCTGCGGCTGAGGACGCGCCCGAATGTCGCGAATCCCTCTGTGGAGAGTTCTTCAGCGGCGCTGGCTTGCAGGGGTGCCGTCATGGCGTTGTCAGGGGCAGGTACGTCGGGGGTTTCGAGACGTCGACTCCCTCGCTCATGTTCACACAGAAGGGGTCGGAGGCATCCCATGAGCCCTTGAACATGAACGCTGCGGATCTGCATCCGCCCGGGCTCCCGACCTGGGTGCCGGCGCAGTCGTCGCACGCGCCTTCTACCTCCGCGGTCCGGATCTCGGTGTAGTGCGCGTCCTGCCACGTGTCAAGTAGCGTCCTATCCCGTACGTTGCCGAAGTCCACAAGGTCCCTGAGGTAGGGGCATCCGATGGATCGGCCCGTGGAGGTTACTCCCGCATTTTCGAAGCAGCAGTTCGAGTCGTAGGGGTGGAAGCCCTCCATGAACCGGACACCGTCAGGGACGACGACAGAGTCAACAGCGGTCATGATTTCTGGCAGAGTGGGCGCGAGGTCGCCCCAGTTCTCCAGCGCCCTGCCGATTGGGTAGAACCGCAGGAATGCCACCTCAACCGCGCCTAGTTCTGCTCCCAGATCGAGGTAGTCCTGCAGGCGCGGAAGGACCTTGCGGTTCAGGATGCACGCTAGAGCCACAGGTACGTCGTATGCCCTGAGGTTCTTCACGCCTTCGATCGTGCGCTCGTAGGTGCCCGGCACACCGGCTAGCTCGTCGTTCAGCTCCGCGTGGGGCGCGAACAGGTCAACGATGACTCGCCCGATGCCCAATTTCGCCAGTTCCTCGGCGCGCTTCGGCGTAATCAGATGCGCATGAGTACGCAGCCACACCCAGAACTTCGATGTGGCGAAGCGCAGGAAGTCGTCGAGATCGCCACGGCACAGCGGTTCCCCGCCCTCGATGTTGATGTTGATGACACCATCGGTACTCATTTGGGTGAGGACTTGCTTCCACTCGTCGAGCGTCAATTCGTCGGTGGGTGCTTCCTTGCTGCAGTTCGTGTAACACTGCTGACAATTGAGGTCGCAGACGTTCGTGACCTGAATGTACGACTTCACTGGTGTGTTCAAGAAGAGTCTGGGGTGAGCCACGGTCGGACCTCCACGACCTTTCAAGCGGGTGGCTGGTGAGGGACCTGGCAGCCCCGGCCCCTCACCAGGGTTGGGCCTCTCCACTGGTGGGAGAAGCGTCAACCTTTACGGTTCCTCGATGGCTGAGCGCTGCTCAGCCATCTTCGCGACCAGCGCAGGACTGAACGTGTACTGCGCCGGAGAACGGAAGTGCGGCTGGCACTCATGTACCAGTCCCGGCTCCAAGGAGCCGGTCGCCTCCGTCATGCGTTTCAGCTGTCCCAGCAACTCCTCGTTCTTGGGCATCTCATCTCACCCCCTTACTTCATCTACGGTTCATTCGGTGGATGTCATCTGCAGAATGCCGTTCTCCTCAAGGTTGTGCAGGGTGTCCTCAAGCACCTGATCCGCTTCGTCGGCCGAGGCCACTGCGCTGGCGAATGACCGAAACTCTTCTTTGATCACGTCGCGGGTCTGGCCGATGCTTATTTCAAGCACCGCCCGCGCTGTGGGGTTCAGGTAGTACAGCTTGGGTGACGGCGGCGCGTAGACCAGAGCACCGGCCCACTCGGGCATTTCTCGGATTCTGCTTTTCGGATTGAGTGCGTACGTACTCGGCATTGCTTCGGTTTGAGCCACGTCGAGTCCTCCCGTCATCGTGGACTAATTGGTTATCGAACTGTCAGAAGCTCGCGTGACAGGCGACTGATGTCAGGAAGCGCATCGTTCGACTCAAGCCAGGCTTCGTTGACGCGATCGAGCGTCCAGTCGCGGAAAAGATGCCCCTCTTGCGTGTATTCGTCCGCCAAGGGCCCGCGCGCAGCGTCGCTGAGCCAGATGGACCTCTCAAGGCAGCGCCGTGCGGCAGCGGTGGCCTCGTCTGCGCTCGCGGGATTGGCGGCGACACTCGCCGCGAAGAGGCGAGCCAAGTGAACGTACACGTGGAGGGCGATGAGCACTCGGTCGGCCGCCCACTCACGAAGTATCTGTCCTCTGTGTGCGTTCCACGGCACCGTGACCTGAGCGGACGTGGTAGGGCTGTAACCGTCTCGGAAGACTTGGTAGGTGGCGACAATGTCGAAGTACTTTTGATGCGTGCTCTCGTGGAGAACCGCCTCCATGCACATTGCTTGATCCCCGGCAGCGGCGTGGTCTGCCAGGAATATCGCTCCGGGAAGCGCGTAATGAGAACTGCTCTCCATCATCGGCTTATCACGCTCGTCGCTCGGCGCGCGCACAATTCTGCATGCGACGTCGACGTGCGGCATTATCGAATCGCAGAGGTCTGGGTCGATCGCGGCGATTCCTTGGATTGCGTTCCGGATCGCGTCGTTGACGCTTGCGTCGGGAACGTCCGCCAACTCGATTCGTTGTCCGGCGGCGGCCTCGAGGTCGGGCTTCATCTCAGCCGTCCACATTCCGCGAAGGGCGTCTCGTGACGGTGGCCCCATCGCTTCAAAGGACGTCAGCCCGTGGGACAGGTCCTCGGGCCGGCCGTCGGTGACGGTCTCCAATGACGCGCGCAGCAGATCGGTCGCGGCGGAATCAGGTGGCGTCTCCGTGGCTTTGGACAGATCGCGCAACCATTCGTTCGCGAGAGCGCGGAATGCGGTTGACCTAAGAACCGCAGCCTGCCGGGGTGGGGGTGCGTCGAAGTACGCAGAGCGAAGGGATTGCATCTCGCTGCGTGACTCGCCGACGATTTCGAGAACGAACTCGTACGTCGCGCGCAGATTCGCCTGCACCTTCGAGGAATCCCCGTATTTCGGATTTTGAGTGAGTTCGTCCATCACTCATCCCGCTCCCATCGCCCGAGACCGCGCGGGTCCATATGACTCTCATCATTGCCACGGTCTGACTTGAGAGTCAATGGGCAGAGCCGAAATCACCACCCCCAGCGATGGCTTCGGCTGCCTGACGGGACCATCGTCGGCGACCAGCCCGACGTGGAGCCTGCCGGTGCCCGATCCGCACCGCCGTGCTCCGCGGAACCATCACTGCGCCTCTAGGCTGAGTGACGTGGACCTTCCGGTGATGCCGCCCATCCGTCCGATGCTGGCGAAGACCACAACCCTCGAGAAGGCGCTCGCGATGCTTCCCGACGTCCAACTAGAACCGAAGTGGGACGGGTTCCGATGCATTGTGTTCCGGGACGGGGACGAGATCGAGCTGACCAGCCGCAACACCAAGCCGCTGACCCGCTACTTCCCCGATGTCGTCGAGGCGCTGCGGGGCTCGCTGCCCGAGCGGTGCGTCCTCGATGGCGAGCTGGTCGTGGCGATCGGTGAGCGACTGGAGTTCGACCGGCTGCAGGACCGCATCCACCCAGCCGAGTCTCGCGTGCGGATGCTGGCCGAGTCCCAGCCCGCGTCGTACGTCGCCTTCGACCTGCTCGCGCTCGGCGATGAGGATGCCTCCGCCACCCCGCTCGCCCATCGCAGGGCCCTGCTGGAGCGGGCACTCGAGCAGGCGCGTCCCCCGATCCACCTCACCCCGGTCACCACCGACCCTGAGGAAGCCGCTCGGTGGTTCGAGAAGTTCGAGGGGGCCGGGCTCGACGGAGTCATGGCCAAGCCGCTCGCCGATCCGTATGTGCAGAACGGCCGGACCATGATCAAGGTCAAGCACGCCCGGACCGCCGACTGTGTCGTGGCGGGATACCGGCTGCACAAGACCTCGACCCCCGAGCAGCCCCTCCTGGGGTCGCTGCTGCTCGGCCTCTACGACGCCAACGCGCACCTGCACCACGTCGGCGTCTGCGCCAGCTTCACAGTCGCGCGCCGCGCCGAGCTCGTCGAGGAGCTACAGCCCTGGGTCACCGACATCGCGTCACACCCGTGGGCCTCCTGGCAGGAGGGCTCGTCCGGCGACCGGCTCCCCCGAGGAGTGAGCCGGTGGAGCGGCGGGAAGGACCTGTCCTTCGTCCCCCTGCGGCCCGACCGCGTTGTGGAAGTCGGCTACGACCACATGGAGGGCACCCGCTTCCGGCACACCACCCAGTTCAAGCGATGGCGTCCGGACCGTGACGCTTCGAGCTGTGGCTATGAACAGCTTGAGGAGCCGGTGAGTTATGACCTTCGTCAGATCCTTGCCGACCGCTGAGCAACTAGGCTCACCTCCAGGAGGACGACATGACTACCTATGACGTGGTGCTGTTGGTCGAGGAGGCTCTGTCCGAGCTGGACGCGCAGCAGGTCCGCGCACTCCACACCGCTCTCGAGGAGCCGGTCCGCTATGACGTTCTCATCCCGGTGGACGATGCCGCGGCACGGGTCGAGACCGCCATGAGCTCGCTCGCGGCCGGAGAGGTGCTCGCGGCGCCGGCCATCGCGATGAGCGACTCCGACATCGCCGAGATCCAGACCGACCTCCTGGCTGATGCACGAAGCAAGCTCGACCAGTCCCTGGCCAGACTGCAGAGGGCCGGTGGCGACGCCGTCGGGGACGTGATCAGCGTCGACCCGATCGACGGACTGACGGCCAAGGTGTCGGAGGTGGACGCCGCCGAGGTGATCATCTTGACCCGGCCCCACATCGTCGCCGAGTTCTTCCACGTCGACTGGACCTCGCGGGCCCGTCGCAAGCTGGGCGTCCCGATCCTGCATCTGCTGGAGCGCGAGACGTTCGAGGAGCCGGCCGACGACGAGGGCACCGCCGGCTCCTGAGTCGCGCCCGTGCGGAACGACAACCCCTCGCGCTGACCCGCCGAGCGGGGCCGCGCCCGGCCGGCGCTACGGCGTCACCTGACCCTGAATCTGTCCCACCGTGAAGCCTCCGATCGCGCCGATGAGCGGGTCGTCAGCGGAGTGGGCCAGGCAGGCGAGCGCATGGTTCAGCGCCCACCCCCGGGCGCGGCTCCACTCGTCCTCGGTGACGTCGTACGAAGCAGCAGCCTCGTAGGCCTCGCGGAGGCGCGCCCGCCCCGCGTCGTCGAAGAGCATCCAGCCCACCATCAGGTCTGCGGCGGGATCACCGGCAGTGATGTCGACGAAGTCGATCACCCCGCTGATGCGACCGTCGTTGACCAGGATGTTCGCCGGATGCAGGTCGCCGTGGATCCAGAGGGCGGGACCCGACCACGCGCGAGCGGCCAGCGCCTCCTCCCACACCTGCGCCACCGCGCGCTGGTCGACCGTCTCCCCGGCGAGCTCTTGGTTCTCCGTCACCGAGGCCTGTCGTTCGGGCAACGGGATACCCCGATACGGGTTGTGTGGCGCGTCGGCTGGAGCGGGCTGGTGGAGTGTCCCCAGGAACGCACCTAGGTCCTCGGCCGCGCGCATCGGATCGACCCGGTCGACAGGGAAGGCAACCTCTCCGACGAGGAACGGCACCACGCTCCAGGTCCAGGGGAACCCCTCACCCGGCCCCCCTACGCGAACGGGAATCGGGGTCGGGATCGGTAGACCCTGTCCGATCCGCGGCAGCCAGGTCTGCTCGCTGCGAACCATCGTTGCGGCCTGCTCCCGGCGCGGAAGCCGAACGGCGAGCTCAGAGCCGAGCCGATAGACCACGCAGTCCCAGCCTGTCGCGATCTCGGTCAGCGGCAGGTCGGCCAGGTCCGGGTGCTGAGCCCTCAGTAGTCGACCGACGAGAGCTGTGGAGATGTCCACCTCGGCCGGCGGACGAGAGCGGGCCGGCACACCGCCGCCCGCTCAGTGGATGGTGATGTAAGTGACGTACACAGCACCGATCAGGACAGCGATCACCGACATCGCGCGGATCATCGTTTGCGTCGACATGGTGGCCACCGTATCTGACCGTGGCCGGTCCAACGGGAGCGGAACTTCCCGCGGCGGCTCAGGAGTCGGAGAGCAAAGACTCGACCCGGTCGACCTTGGCTCGCATCTGTCCTTCATAGCCCGGCCGGATGTCAGCCTTGAGGACCAACCCGACTCTGGGCGACACCGCGGCCACCACGTCGACGGCCCGCTTCACCACGTCCATGACTTCATCCCAGTCGCCCTCGATGAGAGTGAACATCGAGTTCAGCTCGTAAGGCAGTCCGGACTCCTTGACGACTCGCACCGCCTCGGCGACGGCCTCGGAGACGCCTCCGTCGTCTGACGTCACGGCAGGCGAGATGCTGATGGCAACGATCATGCTCCGAGCCTAGCCACCCGTTCGAGCAGAAGGACCAACGTCGCGATCACGGTGCGCAGCGACTCTGACGCCGCCACGCCGCACGGCGCAGCCTGAAATCGAAGAAGGAGGTCGCGATGCTCACACGCGCGCTTCACATCCTTTCGGTGACCCTGGTCTTACTTCTCGGGCTCGGAGCGGCGATCTTCATCGCCGGAGAGACCTTCGACGATCCTGGCGGTTGGAAGGCGGTGCTCTTGGTGTCCGCGTGGGTCATCCCACTGCTGGCCCTGTCCTTGCTTGCACTGCTGTGGCCCGACCTGGCGACCAAGGTCTTGGTGGGCGCCGTGATCGTGGTTGGCGCGTTTGCGGTGGTCGATTCCTTCACCGGCTTCATCGACCGTGACGTCTGGGGTCCGGTCGACACGATCGCGCTGTTCGCCGTCGCAGTCCCGTGCGGTCTGCTGGGGGCTCGCCGCGCCAGCGCCGCAGGATGGCTCCTGCTCACGGGATTCGCCGTGCAGATGCTCGTGTCGTTCGGGCGGATGGGTGAAGGAGCCGGCGAGGGGCTCCGGTCGACGCTCGGAGGCTCAGCGGGAGCCTTGGTCTTCCCCCTGCTGGCAATGGGACTGCTCTTCCTCGTCGTAGCGGAAAGCGAACGCTCCCACCGAGGAAACCGACCCTCCGGACAGGCCACCGTCAGGCACGCGCACTAGCCCCGCCACCGATGAGGGCACCGCGCACCTGAGTCAGTCGCTGCCCGAGGGCCAGTTGTCGGGGTTCATCCGGGAGGGCTGCACCCGGGGTGGCTCGCCCTCCTGCTTGGGATAGTCCGGCGGGTACGGCATGTCGCCGAGGCCCGCCTCCTCGTCCGCCGCGTGCATCTCCAGCAATCGGGTGAGGTCGAAGGCCCGGTCGTCGATCGCGGCGTGCAGGTCCCCCTGCTCGGCGAAGCGAGCGGGCATGGTGTGGAGGGTGAAGTCGCGGGTCTCGACGTGCTCGAGCTCCTCCCAGGTGACCGGGGCCGAGACCGGAGCCCCCGGCAGCGGCCTGATGGAGTAGGCGCTGGCGATGGTGCGGTCACGGGCATTCTGGTTGTAGTCGACGAAGACGTTCTCGCCGCGCTCCTCCTTCCACCAGCGGGTCGTCACCCCGTGGGTGCGCCGCTCCAGCTCCCGTCCGAACGCGATCGCGCAGTGGCGGACCTCGGTGAAGGTCCACCGTGGACGAATACGAACGTAGATGTGCACGCCCCGGCTGCCGCTGGTCTTGGGGAACCCCACCATGCCGAGGTCGTCGAGGAGCGCGCGCGCCTCCCCCGCCACGCGCACCACATCGTGGAAATCCGTGCCCGGCTGAGGATCGAGATCGATGCGCAGCTCGTCGGGGTGCTCGGTGTCGCCGCGACGCACCGGCCACGGATGGAACGTGATCGTGCCCATCTGGGCAGCCCAGGCGACGACGGCGACCTCCGTCGGGCAGACCTCGTCGGCGTACCGGCCGGAGGGGAACTGGATCCGCGCGGTCTCGACGTACGGCGGGGCTCCCGCCGGCACCCGTTTCTGGAAGAACGCATCGCCACCATGCTGCTCGCGCGTGGATCGGACCAGTCCGGGCTGGACGCCCTTGGGCCAGCGCTCCAGCGTCGTCGGGCGGTCGCGCAGCGCTCGCAGGATGCCCTCTCCGACCGCGAGGTAGTACTCCACGACCTGCAGCTTGGTCGCCGCGGGCGTGTCGTCGGTCGCGGGGAAGACGACTCGGTCGGCGCTCGACACCTTCACCGTCCGGTCGCCCACCTCCAGCAGGACGGTGGATGAGGCCACGGTGTCGAGACTACGAGACTGACCCCGTAACCGGCAGGTAAGCACGGACGCGTGAGTCCCGGCCGGGAGATGACTACCGTGGCGGCATGACCTACCCCGTGCAGAAGACCGACGAGGAGTGGCGAGCCGTCCTCTCCCCCGACGAGTTCAAGGTGCTTCGCCTCGCCGGCACCGAGGCCCCTTTCGTCGGCGAGTACACCGACACCAAGACCACCGGTGTCTACCGCTGCCGGGCCTGTAGCGCCGAACTGTTCCGCTCAGACACCAAGTTTGAGAGCCACTGCGGCTGGCCGTCGTTCTTCGCCCCGCTCGCCGAGGACCGCGTCGAGTACATCACCGATAACTCCTTCGGCACCCGCCGCGTCGAGGTCCGATGCGCCAACTGCGGCTCCCACCTCGGCCACGTCTTCGAGGGCGAGGGCTACCCCACCCCGACCGACCAGCGCTACTGCATCAACTCTGTCGCCCTCGTTCACCAGCAGTTTTCCGAGCCTCCATCGTCGGAAGATTCCGAAAACGTCTCCGATGGTGAGAATCGGTAGGACGCTAGGCCACTGCGCGGGCAAGGGAAGAACCCGACCCGGACACTACCTAGGCAAGGAGTTCCGCGAACTGAAGCGGCGCCTCGCACGACGGGTAGCGATTGCCTCACGAAGGTGGGCTGGCTCGCGGAGGGTGGAGGTACCGGGGACGCGCAGGGATCTCGCATCCGTTGGATATCAGTTACCTAGGTAGGAAGCGACAGGACTCCGGGCAGTGCGACTGCGGCGGCGGCTTTGGGGAGCGTGCAGCAGACGCCACGCTCGACGCCCTGGCACTCGCGCCTAAGTGCGAAGGCGTCAGGAGCCAAGGCCCCCACCCGGCAGCCACTCTTCGTGGCGTTCCTGCCATCCCGCCGGGGATGCCGGGTGGATCAGGGCGGTCCAGGACACTTCGACCCCTGAGAAGGTGAAGTTCGAAGGTCTCCAGTAGCCCTCGGGGGTGAGCCTCCCAGGCCCACTGTTTCCTGGCAGTCTGCTGATCACACGATAAGCGACCGCCCAGAATGTTGTCAGAGGCGCCGGCCAGGTCTAGGGTCGAAAGAAGATCGAACGGGCGATCACGATGAGGAATCGAAGGCTGCCTACAGCGGCAGCAACAGTTCTGGCTCTTGGCCTATTTGGCTTGTCTTCCGGGGCAAGTGCGGCGCCGGGTCAAGATAACTCTACTTTCTTTACCTTGCAGGGCGTTTCTGGCTCATTGGTTTCTGAGACGAGATTGTCCTCCAATAGCGCGACTGCCGAATGGACCGCGTCTGGTTTGACGGTAACCGTGGCTGGTCCGATAGGAAGCACGGTCAACGTCGCGTCAAGCGATGGAACTTCCACCGCATCAATATCCACTCCCGGCATCGACAAGCAGTCCGGTTCGGTATCGAGTTATGTCTCCTCCGGACAGGCGCTGATTGACAATGCGATTGCAGTGGGCTACACACCTGCGCAGGCGGCAGCCTTGGCGCAAAGCCAGGGCATTGATCTCCAAACCCAGCAGCCTTCGGGAAGTCCCAAGGCCGCTGGTGGGGCGCAAGGTAGCTCATCTGGACCTATTGCATACAGCCTCACGAATGGCGAGATCCTTGCATCCCCCTGCGCCAGTGTCTCGAGCGACGGAGGAGCCGCGACCGGACGAGGATGTGATGTGCAGCGGCTGCTGCAGCACAAGAACCAAGATTGGTACGTGGGGGACTCACAGGTCGCAACCGGTTACGACAGCAACTGGTGGTACGGATTGACCGGGCTGCGGACGCGAGTGGGTTATGGGGCTGGCAATTCCATCGTCAACTGGGCGCCCACTAGTAGGATTCCGAGGGGTCAATGCTCCACGAATACCTTGTCGCTGAGCTACAACGGCATCGGCTTCTCGTCCTCGAGCCAGCTTTGTCCGGACAGCGAGAGCCCGGCCCATAATGCTGACTGGACGAAGTTTGGTGCAGAATGGTCTGGTTGCGCAATCAAGTCAGACGTTGGCGAAAATTCCGTAGATTATGATCACTCGCCACCTGGAACGAGTGTCTATATCACCGAGTACATCACGATCTGGTGGGGCCATCCGCTCTCCTGCTAGTAACGTGAATTGCCCTGCTCAATGAGCATCTCCCGAAGATCGGAGCACGAGTTGACCCGACAAGCAGGCGTGGCGCGAGGTAGAAAGGCGGCTGTTCCTCCACCTCGCGTCCAAGCTGCCAGAACGTGGCGCGTCACCCTGCTGGTCTCGGCGGTGGTGGCGGCCGTAGCGTCCTCTGTGACTTGGCTGATCTTCGGCCTGTCCACGCCCTCCAGTGCTGTCCTGGAACAGGTGTTCACTGGGACAGTGGAGAAGGTGAGTCTTGACGGTTCAGGGATCTGTGTGAAGCCTCCCAGCAGGGATGAAGTCTGCGCAGCGCTCGCGGCTGGACCGCAGGATGCTCTTAGGGAAGGCGATAGCGCTCGTTTTGGGCTGTTGCAGGTTCGCAACTCCGACGGAAGCGGGTACGAGTTGCTTGTCTCGCTTCCCAAGCAGAGGCAGTGAGAGCCGAGGAGCACTGGAGCTCGGCCCACCGGCAGCGACGCCGGTGGGTTCGCCCGGCGCGGTGCGATCTTTCAGGCGTCGCCTCCGGAACGAGGGCTGCTCGGGTAGAGATCGCTCCGAAGGCAGTTCCAGAACAGCTTCAGCGGAAGCCCAGCCCAAAGCCAGCCCAAGCTGGTGGTCATAGAACCACCTGCACGACTGATGAGACCACGGGAACACTGGCTCCGAAGCCTTGCCCGGACGTACTGCGAGGGAGACGGGTGTCAAGAACAGGTACCGGTTTTGGTGAGCGACAGCCGTGCAGTACTCACTCGTCTCGAGGCGGTCACGAGGATGAGGCATCAGCACAGAGGTCGCCAGTTCACACGCCATTCCGCACCGAGTAACAACTCCGAGTTGTGCATCAACTCGATCTCCCTCGTCCTCGACCAGGACGACTGATCGTCGGAGCGATTAGCGGTCGATCGACCTCATGTCGGAGTAGCGGTCCCCCACGACGGCGTCGGCGGGCACCGCAGACTCGATGGCGGCCAGGTCCTGCTCATCGAGAACGATGTCGGTCGAGGCGGCGTTCTCCTCGAGGTACTTGACGCGCTTGGTTCCCGGGATCGGCGCGATGTCGGACCCCTGGGCCAACACCCAGGCCAGGGCGAGCTGCCCCGGGGTGCAGCCCTTCTCGGCGGCGAGCTTGACCAAGGCCTCGACGAGGGCAAGGTTGGCGTCGCGGGCCTCGCCCATGAAGCGCGGGAAGTGGGTGAGCCGGAAGTCGCCTTCGCCGAGCGACTCGACGCTCAGGGCGCCGGTCAGCATCCCCCGACCGAGCGGACTGTAGGGGACCAGGCCGATGCCGAGCTCGCGCAGGACCGGGATGATCTCGGCCTCGAGGTCCCTGCTGAACAGCGAGTACTCGCTCTGAAGGGCCGTGATCGGGTGCACGGCGTGTGCCTTCCGGATGGTTGCCGCGCCCGCCTCCGACAGCCCCAGGTGGCGGACCTTGCCCGCCTCGACAAGCTCCTTCATCGCACCGACGGTCTCCTCGATGGGGACGCTCTTGTCGACACGATGCTGGTAGTAGAGGTCGATGTGGTCGACACCGAGCCGCTGCAGCGAGGCGTCGCAGGCCTTGTGGACGTATTCCGGGCGGCCGTTGACGCCCACTCGGGTGCCGTCGGGCTTCCGTTCGTTGCCGAACTTCGTGGCCAGCTGCACCTGGTCACGCCGGCCGGAGATGGCCTTGCCGACGAGCTGCTCGTTGGTGAACGGGCCGTACATGTCGGCGGTGTCGAGGAAGGTCACGCCCAGGTCGAGCGCACGATGGATGGTCTGGATCGCCTCGGCCTCGTCGGCGGTGCCGTAGAACTCGCTCATGCCCATGCAGCCGAGGCCGAGGGCAGAGACTTCGAGGGCGGTCGGGCCGGTGCCGAGAGTGCGTCGTGGAGTCGTCATGCACCCAGCGTCCACCATCGGGCAAATCGGGGGCCCATGCGGGCCAGATGCCGGGCATCTGCTCGGAGACTTCCGGCCGATCTCTCACCGACCGGGGCCCCTGACTCCGGTCAGGGCAGGTCGGCGAACAGGTCGGCGACCTCGCGCCGGTGACCGGTGTAGAAGGGGATCTCCAGCCGGACGTGACGACGGGTTGCCGAGGCACGCAGCACTCTCATCAGGTCGACGATGCGGTCGAGATCGTCTGCCTCGAAGGCGAGGATCCACTCGTAGTCGCCCAAGGCGAACGCCGGCACGGTGTTGGCGCGGACGTCGGGGTACTCCCGGCCCATCTGGCCGTGCTCGACGAGCAGCGCGCGCCGCTCCTCCTCCGGCAGCAGGTACCACTCGTAGGAGCGGACGAACGGGTAGACGCACAGGTAGTCGCGGGCCCGCTCATCGGCCAGGAAGGCCGGGATGTGCGAGCGGTTGAACTCCGCCGGGCGGTGCAGGGCCATCTGCGACCACACCGAGTCGAGTCGTCGGCCGAAGTCGGTCCGGCGGAAGCCGTTGTAGGCGCTCTGCAGGTCGTCCGATGACTCCGCGTGCCACCACACCATCAGGTCGGCGTCCGCGCGCAGGCCGCTGACGTCGTAGACACCGCGGGTCACCACGTCCTTCCCGGCCAGGTCGGCCAGGAGCGTCTCCACCTCGGCGACCTCCTTGGCACGGTCGACGTCGCCGAAGGTGTCCCGAAGCTTGAACACCGACCACATCGTGTAGCGGATCTGGTCGTTGACGTCCCGGGCCATCTTGCCTTTGTTGGCGACGCGCTCGGTGCTCTGCGGGGTGTCGGTCATGGGTCCATTCTCCTCATCGGTCCAGCGTTTCCCTAGCCGGAGGGTCAGCGCGCGGCCACCGCGGCGGGAAGCGAGGCCAGCACCTGGTCGGCTGCCTTGCGCGCCGAGGCGATGCAGGCGGGGATGCCGACCCCGTCGTACGCCGCACCCGCGACGCTCAGTCCGGGGACCTGAGCGACCGCATCCCGGATCGAGGCAACCCGGTCCAGGTGCCCCACGGCGTACTGCGGCAGAGCCCCGCCCCAGCGGGACACCTGCCAGTCGACCGGGCGGGCGGTGAGTCCGATCGCGTCGCCGAGGTCACGCAGCGACGCCTCGACCAGCTCGTCGTCATCGACCTGCAGCTCACGCTCGCCGCGATTCCGGCCGATCGAGGTGCGCATGATCAGCAGGTCGCCGTCGGGGCGCCGGCCGTGCTCGCGCACCCAGTCCCACTTGGCGAACGAGTAGGTCGCAGCCTTGACCGTGCGGCCCTCGACCGGCGGCACGAGCAGCCCGGACCCGGCGACCTCCGGGAACTCCGCCGCCGCGAACGCCAAGGTGACCACCGCCATCGAAGCCATCTCCACGTCGGCCAGCGCCGCGGCGGCGACGGGCGCGACCCCCCGGAGCAGCCGAGCGGCAGCGGGCGGGGGGACCGCCAGGATCACCGCGTCGGCGTCGATGACCCGAGGGTCCGGCACGGGACCGCAGGTCACCAGCCAGCGCCCGTCCGGCTCCCGGTGGAGGGCCCGGACCATCGAGTCGCGACGCACATCCAGCTTGGCCGCCATCGCGAGCGGCAGCCTGCCCATGCCGCCGTCGATCCCGGCGAACACCGGGGTGTCCGACGTCGGCCGCGGAGCCGCGGAGGCGGCCTTCAGCAGGGACCGGTCCCGGTCGAGAAGGGCGATCACCTGAGGCACGGTGGCGCGCAGGGACAGCTCGCGGGCATACCCGGCGTAGACGCCTCCGAGGAGGGGTTCGACGAGCCGGTCGACCACCTCGGTCCCGAACCGCTCCGCAACCAGATCCCCCACGCTGATGTCCCGGCCGCCGATCCGGGACGCCGGAAGCACCCGGTCGAGCCTGGCCCGGGCGACCGCCTGAGGGGACACGATGCCGGACTCGGCGAGCGCGTCGAGGTCCGACGGCACCCCCATCACCGTCGGCGGCATGCGGCGCACCGCCCCGCGAGACCAGATGTTCGCAGCGACGGTCGCGGGGTAGACGATCTCCTCGCCCAGGCCGGCCCAGCGGGTGAGCTCGAGCGCCTCCGGGCGACGGTTGAGCATCGCCTCGGCGCCGCCGTCCACCGACACCCCGGCCACCTCGACCAGCGAGAGCTTCCCCCCCACTTGCGAGGCGCCCTCCAGGACGACGACGTCGGCGGCATCGCCGATCGCGGCGGCGGCCGCCAGTCCGGTGATCCCGCCGCCGATCACTACGACGCGGCTCCGGTCGGAGGTGCTGCTCATCGCGCTCACGCAGGCAAGGTACCCCTGGCCCCAACAGCGGCGAGAAGCGGTCCCGGAGGGACGGCTCAGCCCTCGCTCACGCGGTATCCCTGGACGAACTCAGTCAGCCGGGCCAGCTGATCGGGGTCCGTCGAGGGCATCACGCCGTGGCCGAGGTTGAAGATGTGAGAGCGGGCCGTGCGTCCCTCCTCGATCACCTCGGCTGCCCGAGCGAGCATTACCTCGGTCGGCGCGAAGACCAGTGACGGGTCGAGGTTGCCTTGCACGCCACGATTCCCGACCCTGCGGATGCCCTCGGCGAGCGGAACACGCCAGTCGACTCCCACGACATCCGCGCCGGCCTCCCCCATCCGGCCCAGAAGCTCGCCGGTGGCGACCCCGAAGTGGATCCGCGGCACCCCGAGAGCACCGGCACGCTCCAGCACCATCGCTGAGTAGGGCTGCACGTAGCGGGTGTAGTCGGCGGGACCGAGGGCTCCGGCCCAGGAGTCGAACAGCTGAACCGCCGATGCCCCGGCTTCCACCTGGACCTCGAGGTAGGTCGCGGAGATCGACGCGATCTTGCGCATCAGCGCGTCCCACAGGTCGGGCGCACCGAACATCATCGCCTTGGTCTTGGCGTGCTCCTTCGAGGGGCCGCCCTCGACCAGATAGGAGGCCACGGTGAACGGCGCACCGGCGAAACCGATCAGCGGAGTCGAGCCGAGCTCCTCGACCAGCAGCCGCACCGCCTCGGTGATGTACGGGACGTGGTCGGGCGTCAGGTCGTCGATCGCGGCCACGTCGTCGAGAGTGCGCACCGGGTTGGCGATGACCGGACCGACACCGGCGACGATGTCGAGGTCGACTCCCGCGGCCTTGATCGGCAGCACGATGTCGGAGAAGAAGATGGCCGCGTCCACGCCGTACCGCCGCACCGGCTGCAGCGTGATCTCGGTGATCAGATCGGGCCGCATGCAGGAGTCGAGCATGCCGATGCCCTCGCGGATCTTGCGGTACTCCGGCAGAGATCGGCCGGCCTGGCGCATGAACCAGATCGGGGTGTGCGGCGCGGATTCACCGCGGGCGGCACGGAGGAAGGCACTGTCGTGGAGGGCGGCGTTGTCACCGGATGCAGCAGGCACACGCTGATCTTCGCAGGTCCGGCGGAGTGTCATGACCTCTCAGCGGGCGAAACGCCGCCTAATCTGGGGTCATGACCACGCGTCCCAGGGTCCGTGTGGATGCCGATGCGTCCCCGCGGGAGTTCCAGGAGGCGGTCGCCGCGATGCGGTCGGCCTCCCTTCGCCCTGGCGTGGTCTGTGAGGAGATGGCGGCCCCGCAGCGGATCGCGCCCCATGCGGCCGCACTCATCGGAGACGTCGTCTTCGACGGGGAGGATCTGGGGACCGGTCGTCTGGTGCTCCTGCACGACCCGGCCGGCAACGACGCGTGGGAGGGGACCTTCCGCTGGGTCGCCTACGTCCGCTCCGATATCGACCTCGAGATGGCCAACGACCCGCTGCTCGGCGCAGTGGGCTGGTCCTGGCTGACCGAGGCGCTGGCGGCTCATCATGCCGGCCATCACGCCCTGTCCGGCACCGTCACCAAGGTGTCCTCGGAGCCGTTCGGGGAGATGGAGGACGACGAGTCGACTGCTCAACTGGAAATCCGGGCATCGTGGACGCCCGAGGGGGAATTCGCACGTCATGTGGAGGCGTGGGCGGAGCTGCTGTGCACCGCGTCCGGCCTTCCACCCCTTCCGTCCGGCGTCACCGTGCTGCCCAGCCGACGGGAACAGCGCGGCATCGGGTAATGGCGGACCTAGAACAAGACACCCCTGAGCCGACTCCCCCACCGCTGCTCCGTCTCCGCGAACCGCTCCCGCCGGTCACCGACACACCCGATGCCCTCAAGCGTGTCGTCGAGGCGTTCGCGGCCGGGACCGGGCCGGTGGCCATCGACGCCGAGCGCGCCTCCGGCTATCGCTACTCCCAGCGCGCCTATCTCATCCAGCTGCGCCGCGAGGGGGCCGGGACCGCTCTGGTCGACCCGGTGGCCTTTGAGGATCTGTCTCTTCTCGACGAGGCGCTGGCCGACACCGAGTGGATCCTGCATGCCGCGACCCAGGACCTCCGCTGCCTGACTGAGGTGGGGCTGAACCCGCGCAAGCTCTTCGACACCGAGCTGGCCGGGCGTCTGCTGGGCTACCCGAGGGTCGGTCTGGCCAGCCTCGTCGAGGCCCTGCTGGGCCAGAGTCTTGCCAAGGAGCACTCCGCGGTCGACTGGTCCAAGCGTCCGCTGCCTGAGCCATGGCTGGAGTACGCCGCACTCGACGTCGAGGTGCTGGTCGAGATCCGCGGACAGCTCGCCGAGGCGCTGGAGGCCACGGGCAAGATCGCCTGGGCCGAGCAGGAGTTCGATGCCCTGCTCAGTTTCACCGGTCCGGCGACCCGGACCGATCCCTGGCGCCGTACGTCTGGGATGCACAAGGTGCGCGGACGCCGCGGCGCCGCCGTGGTCCGGGAGCTGTGGGAGACCCGAGACGAGATCGCCGAGCAGCGTGACATCGCTGCGGGCCGGATCATCCCCGACGCCTCGATCGTCGTGGCCGCCCAGTCGCTGCCGAAATCACGCCGGGACCTGCAGTCGCTCAAGGCGTTCCGTGGGAGGGGGGCCGAGCGCTACGCCGACGACTGGATCGCTGCCATCCAGCGCGCCCTCGCCCTCCCCGAGAACGAGCTCCCGCCCACCAGCGCCTCCTACGACGGGCCACCTCCGGCCCGCACCTGGAAGGACCGCAACCCGGCGGCGGCGGCGCGGCTCTCCGCGGCGCGCACCGCCCTTGCCGAGCTCGCTGAACGCGTGGACACCCCTGTCGAGAACCTCCTCACCCCCGACCTGCTGCGACGGCTCCTGTGGGAGCCCCCCGAGATCTCGCCCGACCTCGCCCAGGAGGTGGCCCAGCGCCTTCTCGACTCCGGGGCCCGTCTCTGGCAGGTCGAGCTCACCACACCGATCATCTCCGCGACGATCCGCGACGCCAACGGCGAGGAGTGACCCGCCCGAGGGGGCGGCGACGTACCCTGACGGCGTGAACGACCCACGGCCACCCCGACGTCCCCTCTTCCCGGGGTCGGCGCTCTTCGAGTCCGTGGTCGGCGAGGACGAGGCAGTCGCCAGATCGGCGGCTGCGGAGCGCACCGCGCACCTGCTGGTCCGCGGCCCTCGCGACGGGCACGACGAGCAGTTCGTCGCCAGGGTGGTCGGTCTGGTGGAGAGTGAAGGGATCGAGGAGGTCGCCCGGCTCTGGGCACATGCCGAGCCCGCGTCCCTCCCCGGGTGCCTGTGGCGGCTCTACCTCCTGCGGACCTGGGTCCATGCCGACCCGGTGCGCGCGTCCCGGGAGTTCGACGCCGGCCGCCGGCTGTCCCCGGTCAGCGAGGCGGTCGCCGGGGTCGTCGACCCGCCGGGGCCCGACGAGGTCCGGGAGCTGGCCGACCGGGTCCTGCGAGGTGTGGTGGAGGGGGACTTCGCCGACACCCTCTTCCGGGCCGCCGCGTTCGCGCGGGTCGCCGCCACCGGACGGGCCAGCGAGGCCGTCGACGCCGCCGATCTGGAGTCAGCCCAGCGACTGGCCACGATGGCTACGCAGCTCGACGAGGCCGGGCACAGAGAGCTGCGCGGCGGGCTCGGCTGACCGAGGCCTTCCCGACACCCGGAAGGAACTGGGCGGGAGGAGTATTGCGTCGGGCCGGGAGCGCCTCACGGCGCGTAGCCGCTCGTAGCGGCAGTATGTGGGACCCGGGGCTACCGCGGCCCGACGCGAGAGACAGTCTAGCGGCGCTTGCCAGGCATCTGGCGCATATCCATACAGGATGCGCCACCACCTAGGGTGAGGCCCGTGACCTACGCGCCTCAGGAGAACGACCTTCCCGACCCCGGAGAGGTCGTGTGGGGGTGGGTCCCCTATGAGGAAGACCCGTCCCAGGGCAAGGACCGGCCCGTTCTCGTCCTGGCCGAGGAAGATGGTGAGTACCTCTGCCTGATGATGTCCAGCAAGGACCATGACCTCGACGCCGAGGACGAGGCCCGATGGGGGCGCTACTGGATGGACGTCGGATCGGGCCCGTGGGACGTCCACCGGCGCCCGAGCGAGATCCGGTTGGACCGGCTGCTGAGGATGCCGCCGGAGGCGATCCGGAGGGAGGGCGCCGCCCTTCCGCGCAGGATGTTCGTCAAGGTGGTCAGGGCAGCCTCCCGGTTCCACCGGCTTCCGAGGAGCGCGGTCAGGCGTCGTCGAGGGCCCGCCGCAGCCGGGCGTCGGATACTGGCTCGCTTGTCCCGAGGTCCTGCGCCCAGAGACTGATCCGGTACTCCTCGAGAAGCCAGCGGACCCGCGTCAGATCCGCTGTGGGAGTCCGGCCCTGCGGCAGCGCGGCCACGCGGTGCAGGTAGGCCTCCTGCAGAGGCGCAATCCGGTCCATCGCCGCCCGATCGGTGCCCACCCCCTCCTCGAGCCGATTACGCCGGCGCAGCACCGCCTTGAGGTACGTCGGGATCCGATCCAGCCTGCCCTCCGCGACGAACCCCGGACCGACCAAGCGGTCGACCTGGAGCCGCATGTCGGCCACGGCCGGGAGCAGCGCCATCTCGACCCGGCCGGAAAGCCGTGCGTCCACCTCGCGCCAGAGGTCGAGGATGCGCAGCACGTCGTGGAGGACGCGCTCCTCCTCCGGCGCCAGGGCGCCTTCGACCCGCTCACGAAGAAGCAGGAAGGCTGCCTCGTCCCAGACGTCCTCCCACGAGTCACCGACCAGCTGGCCGATGGCCGCGATCCGGCAGTCGGCAAGAACCGCCGCCACCGACGGGTACGGCGCGGCGGCCAGGAGCAGCCTGGTGGCCGTGGAGGCTCCCGTCAGCAGCCGCTCCACGGCGTCGGGCAGCACCAGCGCGAGCAGCCGGACCACGCCTCGCCGATGCTCGGCCGCCTGATCCAGTGGGGCCCCGAACACCTGCAGGCCGACGGTCGTGCCCTCGTCGACGAGGGCCGGGTACCCCTTCACCTCGTTCCCGGCGCGCGCCTGGACGAACTCCCGCTCGATGACACCGAAGGACCACTCCCGCCGGCCGGTCGCCGTCCACTCCTGGGCGGCACCGGCCAGAGCCTGGGCAACCTCGCCACCGAGAGGCTCCTTCAGGGCCGTCAGGTCCTTCCCCTCGGTGACCACCGCGCCGTCGACGCCCACGATCCGGTAGCGCGCCCGAAGATGCTCGGGCACCTTCGCCCAGTCCCACGCCTCCCGCGGCACGTGGACACCGGTGACTGCCCGCAGATAGCGCTCGAGTGCCTCCAGCAGCGGCTCCTCCCCCGGCGGCACCGCATCGAGGAAGGCCCGGGCGTGGTTGGGTGCGGGCACGAAGTTCACCCGAAGCTGCTTGGGCAGCGAGCGGATCAAGGCGACCACCAGTTCCTCACGCAGGCCGGGCACCATCCACGAGAACGCCTCGTCGGAGACCTGGTTCAGCGTGTCGACCGGGATGTCGACGGTCACCCCGTCATCGTCGGCTCCCGGATCGAAGTGGTAGGACAGCTGGAAGGTCAGCGGCCCCTCCTGCCAGGTTCGGGGAAAGTCCCGTCTGGTCTCCTCGGCGGCCTCGTCCCGCACCAGCATGGCCGGGTCGAAGGTCAGCAGCTCCCGGCGCCGCTGTCGCTCCCGTTTCCACCAGCTGTCGAAGTGGCGGGCCGAGACGACCTCGGCGGGGATGCGCTCGTCGTAGAAGTCGAAGAGAGTGTGCTCGTCGACCACGATGTCGCGACGGCGGGCCCGCTGCTCCAGCTCCTCAGCCTGTTCGAGGAGCTTGCGGTTGTGGGTGAAGAACGAGTGGCGGGTCTGCCACTCGCCGTACACGAGGGCATGTCTGATGAACAGCTCCCGGGACAGGTCGGGGTCGACCCTGCCGTAGGCGACCACACGATCGGCGACGATCGGCACCCCGTAGACGGTCACCCTCTCGTAGGCGACCGCGGAGCCACGCTTCTTGGACCAGTGCGGCTCGGAGTAGGTACGGCGGACGAGATGAGCTCCCACCTCCTCGACCCATTCCGGCTTGATCTCGGCGTTCGTGCGCGCGTAGAGGCGCGAGGTCTCCACCAGCTCCGCGGCCACCACCAGCGCCGGTGGCTTCCGGAACAGGGTGGACCCGGGGAAGATCGAGAATCTCGTGCCGCGGGCTCCGAGGTAGTCCCGGCGCTCGGGGTCGCGCAGCCCGATGTGGGAGAGCAAGCCGGCCAGGAGCGCCTGATGGACCGCGTCGGCGTCGACGTCCTCGAGCCGCCGGGCAGGCTGGTTGGAGTCGAGGCGGAGCTGCTTGGTGATCTGGCGCAGTTGCTTCTCCAGCTCCTGCCACTCCCGGATCCGCAGGTAGTTCAAGAACTCGTCGCGGCACATCCTCCGGAAGGCGCTGGAGCTGAGGCTGCGCTGGCTCTCCCGGATGTGCAGCCACAGGCTCAGGAGGGTGAGGAAGTCCGACGTCGGGTCGCGGAATCTGGCGTGCATCTGGTCTGCGTGCGCCTGCTTCTCCAAGGGCCGCTCCCGGGGATCCTGGGAGGACAGGGCCGCAGCGACGACCAGGACCTCGCGCAGCACCCCTCGCCTGGCCCCCTCGACGATCATCCGGGCCACCCGAGGGTCGACCGGCAGGGCCACCAGCTGACGTCCGAGCTTGGTCAGACGGCTGCCACGAGCGTCTCGCCGAGCTTCGAGAGCCCCCAGCTCGGTGAGGAGCTGGACCCCCGCGGTCACGTGTCGCTTGTCGGGGGGGTCGATGAACGGGAAGCGAGCCACGTCACCAAGGCCCAGCGCGGTCATCTGCAGGATCACCGAGGCCAGATTGGTCCGCAGGATCTCCGGGTCGGTGAACTCCGGTCTCGACTCGTAGTCCTCCTCGGCGTACAGGCGCAGCGCGACACCGGCCTCGGTGCGACCGCAGCGCCCGGAGCGCTGCAGCGCCGACGCCCGGCTGATCTGCTCGATCGGCAGCCGCTGGACCTTGGTTCGGTAGGAGAAGCGCGAGATCCTCGCCAGGCCCGTGTCGATGACGTAGCGGACTCCCGGCACGGTCAGGGAGGTCTCGGCGACGTTGGTCGCAAGCACCACCCGGCGCCGGGTGTGCGGGGCGAAGACCCGGTGCTGCTCGGCCGCCGACAGCCGGGAGAAGAGCGGCAGGATGTCGAAACCGCTCCGGGCCTCCTGACTGAGCTCGTCCAGCGCGTCTTGGGTGTCACGGATCTCGCGCTCACCGGGGAGGAAGACCAGGATGTCGCCGGGCCCCTCGGCAATCAGCTCCCGCACCCCCGCCACGATGGCCTCGGTCTGGTCGCGCAGCAGCGCCTCCCCCTCGTCGTCGAGGTCCCTGCCCCTCGCGCAGCGGGCGGTAGCGAACCTCGACCGGATAGGTCCTCCCCGAGACCTCAACCACAGGGGCAGGGCCTGCAGCATCCGCGAAGTGTTCGGCGAACCGGTCCACGTCGATCGTCGCGGAGGTGATCACGACCTTGAGGTCCGGCCGGCGCGGCAGGACCTCTTTGAGGTAGCCGAGGATGAAGTCGATGTTGAGGCTGCGCTCGTGCGCCTCGTCGATGATCAACGTGTCGTACGCCGAGAGCAGCCGGTCGTGCTGGAGCTCGTTGAGCAGGATTCCGTCGGTCATCACCTTGACGAGGGTGTCGGGCGTCGACGCGTCGGTGAAGCGCACCTGGAACCCCACCTCGCGCCCGTGCTCGACGTCGAGCTCCTCGGCGATGCGCTCCGACACGCTTCGGGCGGCGATCCGACGCGGCTGGGTATGCCCGATCATCCCGCGGACCCCGCGACCGATCGATAGGCAGATCTTGGGCAGCTGGGTCGTCTTGCCCGACCCGGTCTCGCCGGCCACCACGATGACCTGGTGGTCCCTGATCAGCTCGCCGATCTCCTCGGCCCAGGCCGAGATGGGCAGCCCGTCGGGGAAGCTCACCGCGGGGACGAGACCGGCACGTCGCTCGATGTCGAAACGCGGCCGCGAAGGGCGTGGGCGATTGCGCGGCACGGGGCGAGAGTCTAGTCGCGAGGCGTCATGCCCCACGAAAGCGTTCGAGGCCGCACCCCGGCGGGTACGGCCTCGAACAGCGAAACGGTTGGAGTGTCAGTGCGCATGGTCTCCGCGGTAGTACTCGAAGACCCAGCCGGCTGCCGAGACGAAACCCAGTCCGGCGCCGATGATCGCCACCACCCATACGTGGACGGCCATCCCGAACACGACGGTCGCCAGCGTGAGACCCGCCCACAACGGCCACCACGAGTACGGCGGGAAGAAGCCCAGCTCGCCTGCTCCCTCGGCGATCTCGCCGTCGGCCCGGTCCTCCGGGCGCGGCGTCTTCATCCGCGCGGCGTGCAACCCGAGGTACAGAGTCACGATCAGCGACAGCAGGGCTGTCATCACCAGCGCCAGGAAGCCGGTGATCTCGTGCGAGGAGAACCAGTAGATCGGGGCAACGATGACGACGAAGATCGTCATCGCTCCGAAGGTCCAGGCCTCTGCCTTCATCGGGCGACCTCGCTCTCAGCGCCAGCCAACTCGAGCGCTCCGATCTCGGGGTGGTGGAGATCGAAGGCGGGAGACTCCGAACGGATCCGCGGCAACGAATGGAAGTTGTGCCGCGGTGGCGGACACGAGGTGGCCCACTCCAGCGAGCGGCCCCAACCCCACGGGTCGTCGACCTCGACCTTCGGTCCCTTGAACGACTTGTAGACGTTGTAGAAGAACGGGAGCATCGACAGCGCGAGGATGTAGGCCCCGACCGTGGAGACCTGGTTCAAGAAGGTGAACCCGTCAGACGGCAGGTAGTCGGCGTACCGACGCGGCATACCCTCGACGCCCAGCCAGTGCTGCACCAGGAACGTGGTGTGGAAGCCGATGAACAGCATCCAGAACTGGATCTTGCCGAGCTTCTCGTCGAGCATCCGGCCGAACATCTTCGGCCACCAGTAGAAGAACCCGGCGAACATAGCGAAGACCACGGTGCCGAAGAGCACGTAGTGGAAGTGCGCGACCACGAAGTAGGAGTCCGACACCTGGAAGTCCAGCGGCGGCGAGGCCAGGATGATGCCGGTCAGCCCTCCGAAGAGGAAGGTCGTGAGGAAGCCGATCGACCAGAGCATCGGATTGTCGAAGGACAGAGATCCCCCCCACATCGTGCCTATCCAGTTGAAGAACTTCACGCCTGTAGGTACCGCGATCAGGAAGGTCATCGCAGAGAAGAACGGCAGATCGACCTGGCCGGTCACGAACATGTGGTGAGCCCAGACCGCGACCGAGAGCATCGCGATCGACAGGGTCGCCGCGACCAGGCCCACGTAGCCGAAGACCGGCTTCCGGCTGAAGACCGGGAGGATCTCGGTCACGATGCCGAAGAAGGGCAGCGCGACGATGTAGACCTCCGGGTGGCCGAAGAACCAGAACGCGTGCTGGTAGAAGATCGGGCCGCCCGACGCCGCGTCGAAGACGTGAGCGCCGAAGGCTCGGTCGGCCTCCAGCATCAACAGCGCACCGGCGAACACCGGGAAGACGATGATCACCAGGAGGCTGGTGACGAAGGTGTTCCAGGTGAAGATCGACATCCGGAACATGGTCAGACCGGGGGCCCGCATGGTCAGGATCGTGGTGATGAAGTTGACACCACCGAGGATCGTCCCCAGGCCCATCAGCCACAGACCCATGACCCACAGGTCGCCACCGATGCCGGGAGTGTGGATCGCCGTCGACAGTGGGGTGTAGGCGAACCAGCCGAAGCTCGCCGCGCCCGCGGGAGTGAGGAAGCCGGAGACCGCGATCAGGCTGCCGAAGAGGAACAGCCAGTAGCTGAACATGTTCAGCCGCGGGAAGGCCACATCCGGGGAGCCGATCTGCAGCGGCATGGCGACGTTCGCGAAGCCGACGAAGAGCGGCGTCGCGAACATCAGCAACATGATCGTGCCGTGCATCGTGAACAGCTGGTTGTACGTCTCGTCGCTGACGAACTGGGTCCCCGGGTTGGCCAGCTCGGCACGCATGATCAGCGCCATGATGCCAGCGATGATGAACCAGGCGAACGACGTCACCAGGTAGAGCTGGCCGATCACCTTGTGGTCGGTGGTCGTGATGACCTTGACGATCTTCTGGCCGAGGGTGTTGGGGCGTGCCACCCCAGTCCGGCTGTCGATGACGGCGGTCACGATGCGCCTCCCGTGGTGTTCGCGGCGTCCAATCCGGCGACCGTGGTCGCGTCACTTCCGCCGGTCAGGTTCCCGACGTTGCCTGCGGCCTCGAGGTCCTTGAGGTGCTGGGCGTATTGATCAGCGGTGACGACCTTGACATTGAAGAGCATCCGGCTGTGGTAGGTGCCGCAAAGCTCGGCGCACTTGCCGTCGTAGGTCCCCGTAGCCGTCGGGGTGAGGCTGAACGAGTTGGTCAGCCCCGGGATGACGTCCATCTTGAAGTGGAACGCCGGCACCCAGAACGAGTGGATGACGTCTGGCGACGTGAGGTCGAAGGTGACGCTCTCGTTGACCGGCAGCCACAGCACCGGGAACTCGGAGGTCGTCCCGGTATCGAAGACGCTCGTGTTCCCACCCAGCGCCGGGTCGTCGATGTAGCTGAACGACCAGGACCACTGCTGGCCCACGACGTGGACCGTGTGCTGTGCGGTTCCGCCGGAAGGCTGTGCGAGCACCTCGTCCTGCGTCTTCCAGGTGAAGAAGATGATCACCACGACCATGATCAGCGGGACCGCGGTGTAGAGGATCTCGATCGGCATGTGGTAGCGGGTCTGGACCGGCACCTCGTCGTCGCTACGACGACGGAAGCGGATCATCGCGTAGATGATCAGGCCCCACGTCAGGACGCCGACCGCCAACGCGGCGATCCACATCCACACCCAGAGGCTGGTCATGAGAGGGGCGCGGTCGGTGACACCGTTCCCGTTCGGGAGCCCGAAGACGCTCCACTGCTGCTGATCGGCCTGACTGCACCCGGACAGCAGCAGGGTGCCAGTGGCCAAACCGCTCCAGGTCAGGACTCTTCGCACGCTCGAGGGGGGTTGCAAACGCACCTACGAGCCTCTCTCGTGAGACGACGGACAGGCTGCACCCTACTACTGTGAATGTCCGAACAGATACCCGCCACGACACTTTCTCAGATCACGTCCGTGACCCGCTGGCTAGGGCCGCGCGGTGACCAGGTGCTCGGCCAGATCCCGGGCGGCATCGTCGCCGTAGGCGCCGGCACAACGCTCGAGGAGCGCCTGGCGGTGGAGGGTGTACTCCTGGGTTCCGACGCCTTCGATGACGTGCACCGCCAGCAGGCAGCCGACCTGGGCGGCCCGCTCGAGGGGCAGTCCCCACTGGAGGGCGGCGAGGAAGCCGGCTCGGAACGCGTCGCCGACACCGGTGGGCTCGACTCTCTCCTTCTCCGGCACGGCGGCCACCCTGATGGGGTCGGCCCCCTTCTGCTCGACCCGGACGCCCTCGGGTCCGAGGGTGACCACCCAGGTGCCGACCCGGTCCAGGATCTCGTCGCTGCTCCACCCCGTCTTCCGCATGATCAGCGCGGACTCGTACTCGTTGGAGAACAGGATCGTGGCGCCGTCGATGAGGTCTCGGATCATCTCCCCGTCGCCGAAGGCCAGCTGCTGGGACGGGTCGGCGACGAACCGGAAGCCGCGCTCGCGGCACTCCTGGGTGTGCCGCAGCATCGCCTCGGGGTCGTTCGGACCGACCAGCACGTAGTCGACCCCACCGACGCGGTCTGCGATCGGCTTCAGCTCGATCTCGCGCGCCTCCGACATCGCCCCGGCATAGAAGGAGGCGATCTGCGCCATGGAGGCGTCGTTGGTGCAGACGAAGCGCGCGGTGTGCTGGGTTGCCGAGACGTGCACGTGCTCGCAGCGCACGTTGTGCCGCTCCAGCCAGGCGCGGTAGTCGACGAAGTCCTCGCCCACCGCCCCGACGAGGACCGGGTCGAGCCCCAGGCTGCCCAGGCCGAAGCAGATGTTGGCCGCGACACCGCCTCGCCGCACCTGCAGGTCGGTGACGAGGAACGACAGGGCGATCTTGTCCAGCTGGTCGACCACGAGCGAGTCGGAGAACTTCCCCTCGAAGGTCATCAGGTGGTCGGTCGCGATGGAACCGGTGACGAGCAGGGCCATGGGTTCGGTCCCTTTCTCCGAGGCGGCTGGCTGCATCCGAAACCTACCGCCCGGTACTTCTTCGTCGTTCCGCCAGGAGGGCTTAGCGTGTCAGCATGACCTACATCCGGCTGCCCTACGAGGACGCCTCGACCCCAATGCAGATGAGCGTCGACTGTCATGCGGTCGAGGCGGCGTTGAGCCTGGCGCCGCGCGCCACCAGCCGGACGGTCAGCACCGCGGACATCATCGGCGAGCCGCCCAGCATCGCCTACGCGGACTTCCCCCGCGAGATCGGCAAGGACAACGTCAGCGTGAGCGAGGCGACGGCCCGTCTCGCCAACGCCATGGAGCTACACCTGGACTGAGGGCCGGGCGGCTCACCATCGAGAAGCGACAGCCCGACCGAGACGGGCCGGACATGACGAAGGGGACCCCGCACGCGGGGTCCCCTTCGTCATGGTCAGAGGCAGCGGCTCAGTGGAAGGAGTCGCCGCAGGCGCAGGAGCTGGTGGCGTTCGGGTTGTCGATCGTGAAGCCCTGCTTCTCGATCGAGTCCACGAAGTCGATCACCGCACCGTTGAGGTAGGGAGAGCTCATCCGGTCGACGACCACGTGCACGCCGTCGAAGTCGGTGACCGCGTCCCCGTCGAGGTCACGCTCGTCGAAGAAGAGCTGGTAGCGCAGACCCGAGCAACCGCCCGGCTGCACGGCGATGCGCAGCTTCAGGTCGTCGCGACCTTCCTGCTCCAGCAGTGCCTTGACCTTGGCCGAGGCGGCCTCGGTCACGCTGATGCCGTCAGGGCGGGTCTCGATGGTCACGTCAATCTGCTCGGTCATCGGCTGCTCCAGCTCTCGGGCCCGACGCGGGGAGGTGATCTGAGGATCCGAACCGCACGGGGGGCTTCTCTTGGGGGCACTCTACGTCCCAATCGGTAATTTATCCTCGCACATGTGTGGTAATTCCGCTGCATGGGCGCCGGTAGGCCCGCGTGTCAGTCCCCCCGCGACCAGGTCCGGGCGACCCGCTCGGCGAGATCGGCCAGGGCCGCGACAGGCTCGCCGAGACTGCGCTCCTCCCCGAGCGCCTCGGTCACCGAGTACGCGGACTCGATGCCCATGGCCCGCAGTTCACGGGACCCGAGGAAGACCTGCCCGGCCAGCACGATGCACGGACGGAGCGCCTCCTGTGCGATCCCAGCGACCCCCTGCGGCACCTTGCCCGACTGGGAGGAGAAGTCCAGGGATCCCTCGCCGGTGATGACCAGGTCGGCCACCCCGGCGAGAAGGGCGAGGGAGGTCGCCTCGGCAACCAGCTCCACACCGGGCACCAGCTCGGCGCCCAGGACCCCGAAGGCGTAGCCGAGACCACCCGCAGCCCCGGCACCCTTCATCGTCGCGCGGCGCTTGTCGGCCAGTCCGGCAAACCGGGCCAGCCACGCGTCCACGACGGAGATCCGATCCTCGACAAGGCCCTTCTGCGGACCGTAGTTCTTGGTGGTGCCGATCAGGCCGAGCAGGGGGTTGTCCACATCGGAGGCGACGACGAGGGGTATTCCGGAGACGCGTCTGCGGGCCGAATCCAGGTGGACGGCGTTCAGGCCCTCGAATCCGGCCGGCCCCGCGGTCAGCAGCCCCGGAGGGTCGCTGGTCGCCCCCAGCCCGGCGAGCATGCCCGCCCCGGCGTCGTTCGTCGCGGATCCGCCGAGACCCACCACCACGCGGGTAGCCCCCGCGCTGATGGCCTGCGCGACCAGCTCCCCGACTCCGAGGCTGGTCAGGTGCTCGGGGTCCCGCTCTGCGACGTCGAGAAGCGCCAGACCGCACGCCATCGCACTCTCTATATATGCGCTCCCCTCCCCGGCCAGGAGGAACGACGCGGGAACCGGGCGACCATGTGGCCCGGTCACCGTGGTGGTGATGAGCCTGCCGCCGACCGACGCGTGCATGACGTCGACGAACCCGGGCCCGCCGTCGGCCATCGGCACCAGGTCCAAGACGTCGTCGGGCGCATGCCGACGCCACCCCTCGGCGATCGCCTCGGCCGCCTCGACCGCGGTCAGTGTGCCGGCGAACTTGTCCGGAGCAATGAGGACGCGCACGGACCCATCCTGCCCGGCCGCTCCCCGGGCGGCCGGGCAGGGGCACCCTGGGCGCGCAGGTAAGGTGTCGCCTGATCGAAAGGACACCAGTGTTCGGCCGTAAGACCAACCAGACCACCTCCGAGCCCGCACCCGACAAGGCCGCCGGCAAGGGCCGCCCCACGCCGACCCGCAAACAGGCCGAGGCAGAGGCGCGGGCACGGGCCAAGGCATCCGCCTCAGGCGTGGACCCGCGGGCGTCGAACCGCAAGAAGCGCATCGCCGAGAGCCGCGCTGCCCGCGAGGGCATGGCGCGAGGTGACGATCGCTACCTGCTCCCGCGCGACAAGGGACCGGTCCGCCGGTTCCTCCGTGACCTGGTCGACAGCCGGATCCACATCGCGGAGATGCTCCTACCGCTGCTGGTGCTCTACATGTTGCTGTTCTTCCTCAAGCTTCAGCAGCTGGCCGTCTCCGTCGAGTTCACCACGTTCGCCTTTGTCGCGGTCGACCTGACCTGGCTGATCTTCAAGGCCCGCCGGGAGGTCCGGCGGCGATTCCCCGGTGAGTCGCTGCGCGGCACGTCCAACTACGTCGCGATGCGGGCGATCCAGCTGCGCCCGACCCGGCGGCCGAAGGCTGCGGTCAAGCTGGGCGACTCGCTCCCCGAGCACTACCGGTAGCCATTCCATCGAGACGGGCCCGGCCCGCCTCCGACGCGCGCTCTGGCGCCGTCGACACGCACCGATCGACACACACCCCCATCAGCACCCACCGAGCACAACGGAGGAAACAGATGCAGACCCGTCACCTGGGATCCAGCGGCATGAAGATCACCGAGATCGCGTACGGCAACTGGATCACCCACGGCTCCCAGGTGGAGGAGGACGCCGCTGTCGCCTGCGTGCGGGCGGCTCTGGACGGAGGGATCACCACCTTCGACACCGCGGACGTCTACGCCAACACCAAGGCCGAGTCAGTGCTCGGGCGTGCCCTGAAGGGTGAGCGCCGGGAGTCGCTGGAGATCTTCACGAAGGTCTACTGGCCGACCGGACCCGGTGGCCCGAACGACAGCGGCCTGTCCCGCAAGCACATCTTCGAGTCGATCGAGGGGTCCCTGCGACGGCTGGGCACCGAGTACGTCGACCTTTACCAGGCCCACCGGTACGACTACGAGACTCCGCTCGAGGAGACGATGCTCGCCTTCTCCGATCTGGTCCGCCAGGGCAAGGCCCTCTACATCGGGGTGTCGGAGTGGCGCGCCGAGGAGATCCGGGCCGCCGCCGAGCTGGCCCGTGAGCTGCGCGTCCCGCTGGTGTCCAGCCAGCCGCAGTACTCGATGCTGTGGCGGGTGATCGAGGCCGAGGTCGTGCCGACTTCGCGCGAGCTCGGCATCGGACAGATCGTGTGGTCCCCCATCGCGCAGGGCGTCCTGACCGGCAAGTACCTGCCCGGCCAGCCCCACCCGGCGGGCACCCGCGCGACCGACGAGAGCGGCGGCGCGAACTTCATCGCCGACCTGCTCAACGACACGGTCCTCACCAGGGTCCAGCTGCTCGAGCCGATCGCCAGGGAGCTCGGACTGTCGATGGCTCAGCTGGCCATCGCCTGGGTGCTGCAGAACGACAACGTCTCGGCGGCGATCATCGGGGCCTCCCGGCCCGAGCAGGTCACCGAGAACATCAAGGCGTCCGGGGTGCAGATCCCGGCCGACGCGATGGCCCGCATCGACCAGGCCCTCGGCGACGTCGTGGTCACCGACCCGGCCCTGACCCGCTCCCCCGACTCCCGCCCCTAACCCTTGCGCTGACCCGTCGCAAACGGTCCGCTGACCCGTCGCTAACGGTCCGCTGACCCGTCGCGGATGGTGGGCTGACCCGTCGCGGATGGTCTGGGCTCAGGAGCACGAGGCCTGCGTCAGGCGTGGAGGGACATCGGGCCGTAGACCATGCGGTCTCCCTCGAAGAGCGACACCTGGTCGACCCCTTCGTCGACGAGATCCCGCCAGATCTCACCCAGCCAGGACTCGGCGTCACTCTGGGAGGGGAAGCCCTGGCCCTCTCCGGTCGGCGTGCTGACCGGCTCACCCGAGGCGTCCTCGTACCGCCAGGTCCAGACGAACCTGGCCGGCGGTGCGCCGTTGACGCCGAGACTCATGACTCGCGGACCGAAGGGTCGACGAACGGTGGCTTCACGACCGTGAACGGCTCTCCCCGACCACGAACGTCGACCAGAACCCGGTCGCCCTCGGCGACCTCGGTGGCGAGTAGCGCCAGAGCGATGCCGGTGCGCAGCGTCGGGGAGAACGTGCCGGAGGTGATCTCGCCGACGGGAGCACCCGCTTCGGAGGTCACCTGCATGTGGGGCCGCGGGATCCCTCGGCCCTCGGCCTTGAGCCCGCGCAGCACTCGGCCCGGCCCGGCCTCGCGTTCGGCGAGGAGCGGATCCCGCCCCCAGAACTCCGGCTTCTTCCAGCCGACGGCCCAACCGACGCGGCCCTGGTTCGGGGTGATGTCCAGGCTGATGTCCTGGCCGTGCAGTGGGTAGCCCATCTCGGTCCGCAGCGTGTCCCGGGCACCGAGCCCACACGGCTGGATCCCCCACGGAGCCCCCGCTTGCATCAGCTCGTCCCACGCGGCCGCCGCCGCATCGGCGGGGACCACGAGCTCGTAGCCGCGCTCACCGGTGTAACCGGTCCGGCAGACCGTGATCTGGGCGCCGCCGAGCTCGGCCATCGCGAACGACATGTACTCGTGACCCGTCGGCAGGCCGATCGCGTCGAGCACCTCGTCCGAGCGCGTCCCCTGGACGGCGAAGATGGCGTAGTCGTCGTGCTGGTCGGTGATCGTGAGCTCATCGGGTGCGCCAGCGACAAGCCGCCGGACGACCTCGGTGGTGTTGGCGGCGTTCGGGATCAAGAAGACGTAGTCGTCGGCGTGCAGATAGGCGATCAGGTCGTCGACGATGCCCCCGGAGGCGTCGTCGCAGCACAACGTGTACTGGGCCTTGCCCGGATGAATGCGTCCCAGGTCGTTGGTCAACGTGCGATTCACGTACGCCGCGGCGCCGGGGCCCCGCACCTCAGCCTTGCCGAGGTGACTCACGTCGAAGATGCCCACGCTCTCCCGGACTGCGGCATGCTCCTTGAGCACCCCGGCCGGGTACTCCAGGGGCATCTCCCAGCCACCGAACTCCGAGAACTTGGCGCCGAGCGAGACGTGCCTGTCATGAACCGGAGACCTCTTCATAGCCGCGAACTTACCGCAGCCGGTTGGCGCCGGAACCGGATGGCCGCCGACTCATCGCCTGTCCGATCAGCACGTCTGGCAACGACCCGGACGGTGGCCCTCACCGGTACCTGGCGAGTCGACACTAGAGTGCACGGGAGGCTGCCTTGACCAGCAGCCGAGGCAGGACAACGACGACAAGGAGCACGCGTGGCCAGCAAGCCCAGCCCCAGCATCGCCCTGAGCAAGGGCTCACCGACCCGGAGCGCCGCCGACGTCCTCGTGGTGGGGGCCCTCAAGACCCCCGACGGACCCGAGATCGTGGGGCCGGGGGCCGAGGTCGCCTCAGCGGTCGGGCGATCCTTCGACTCCACGCTGGAGTCGCTGGAGTTCACCGGGAAGCCCGGCGACGTGGCGAGGTTCCCGCACCCCTCGGGTGTGAAGGCGGGCATGGTCCTGGTCGCCGGTCTCGGGGAGACGATGTCGAACGACGCACTGCGGCGGGCCGCCGGAGTGGCCGCTCGCTCGGTGGGCAAGGCCCAGTCGGTGACATTCGGATTCCCGGCGGACGAGGCCGATCAGATCCGAGCCGTGGTCGAGGGGTTCCTGCTCGGGAACTACGCGTTCACCGACTACAAGACCAACAAGGGCGAGGGACAGGTTTCTGAGCTGGTGGTGCTCACCGCGGCCGCCCGGCGGAAAGAAGCCACCGACGCAGTGACCACCGCGCAGGTGATCGCGGCCGCGGTTACCTCGACCCGCGACTGGGTGAACACCCCACCCGGTGACCTCCGCCCGCCTGCCTTCGCCCAGGCGATCGTCGACCACAACAAGGGCCGCAGTGGTGGCCGGGTCACCGTCAAGGTGTTCGACGACAAGGCGCTCGCCGAACTCGGGTGCGGAGGCATCATCGGCGTGGCCCAAGGCTCGGAGGCACCCGCCCGCCTGGTCCGGCTCACCTACAGCCCCCGTGGGGCCAAGGCCCACCTCGCCCTTGTCGGCAAGGGCATCACCTTCGACTCCGGCGGCCTGTCGATCAAGCCCGCCGCCTCGATGACGACCATGAAGATGGACATGGCCGGCGCGGCCACGGTGGTCAACGCGATCTTCGCCATCGCCGACCTCGGGCTGCCGGTCAAGGTCACCGCATTCGCCCCGATGGCGGAGAACATGCCCTCGGGCCACGCGACCCGCCCCGGGGACATCCTCACGATGCGCAGCGGCAAGACGGTGGAGGTGCTCAACACCGACGCCGAGGGGCGTTTGATCCTGGCCGACGCGCTCTCCATGGCGGTCGAGGCCAAGCCCGACATGATCGTCGACGCAGCCACCCTCACCGGCGCAGTGATGATCGCCCTCGGCGACCGGGTCGCGGGGCTGCTGGGGAACGACTCCGAGACCATCGACAAGGTGCAGCAGGCCGCGTTCCGAGCCGGCGAGGCCCTGTGGCCGCTGCCGATCCCCGACGAGATGGGCGAGAAGGTCCGCACGGGCTCCAAGGTGGCCGACCTTGCCCAGCACAACACCGAGCGCTGGGGTGGGACCCTCTTCGCGGCGGCGTTCCTACGGGAGTTCGTCAATGCCGTGCCGTGGGCCCATCTCGACATCGCCGGAACCGCCTTCAACGAGAAGGCGCCACACGGCTACACCCCGTCCGGTGGGACCGGCATGGGCGTCGCGACCCTGGTCGAGCTGGCGCGGAGCCTCGCAGCGGAGAGCTAGCCCATTCAGTCAGTCAGCCATTCAGTCAGTCGGCCCCGAAGGCGCAGGTCACTGTCCGCCCTGCTCCTTCTGTCGCCGGTTGTAGGCGCGCATCCGCTCCGGATAGCCGACCACGGCCGCGTCGTAGGACGGGATCGCGAGTCCGTTGGCAAAGTTATGCGCCCATTCCACGGACCGGACCCGACGTCGGGTCCACTCCCCGTCGTGGGCCACGAACAGCAGCGTGACCTCCGAGACAGCCGTTCGGGGCTCGACGAAACCCTCCACCCCGCGACGGGTGGACGCCCACTCCCGGAGGTGACGCTCGCCCCCGGCGTCAGCGGTGCGGACCGTCGTCGGTCCTTGCGAACGCGAACGCCGAGCCCGCCATCGATCCTTCAGTCCCATGGGGTCAGTGTGGCAAATGCACCTAAGGACTCGTCGGAGGCGGGTACGCGCGTTGTCGCGGAGTGGGAAGATGGCGGTCGGGTCCGAGCCGACCCGGACCGAGTGAGCAGCGAGCGAGTCGATCGAGTGAGTCGATCGAGTGAGTAGGGAGTGAACCGGTGAGCGAGTCCTTCGACATCGTCGTCCTGGGCGCCGGCAGCGGTGGCTACGCGTGCGCCCTGCGGGGGACGCAGCTTGGCCTCTCGGTCGCGTTGGTGGAGAAGTCGAAGATCGGCGGCACCTGTCTGCACGTCGGGTGCGTGCCCACCAAGGCGTTGCTCCACGCCGCTGAGGTGGCCGACCAGACCCGTGACGCCGGGCAGTTCGGCGTGCTGGCCTCCTTCCAGGGCATCGACATGCCCACCGTCCATGCCTATAAGGACGCGGTGGTCTCCCGGCTCTTCAAGGGGCTCACCGGGCTGGTCCATGGCCGTGGAGTAACAGTCGTGGAGGGCGAAGGCCGACTGGTGGCACCCGACACCGTCGAGGTCGGGGACCGCCGTCTCCAGGGGCGCCACGTGGTGCTCGCCAGCGGGTCCTACAGCAAGTCCCTGCCCGGCCTGGAGCCGGACGGGGTTCGAATCCTCACCTCCGAGCACGCGCTCTCGTTGGGCCGCGTGCCCGAGTCCGCGGTGATCCTCGGCGGTGGCGTGATCGGAGTCGAGTTCGCGAGCATCTGGCGCTCGTTCGGCGCGGACGTCACGGTCGTCGAGGCGCTCCCCCGGCTGGTCCCGGCCGAGGACGAGGCCGTGTCCAAGGTCGTGGAGCGAGCCTTCCGCAAGCGCGGTATTCGCGCGATGACCGGCGTGATGTTCGAGAAGGCCGTACCCGGCGACCACAACGTCGCGGTCACGCTGAGCGACGGCACTGAACTGCACGCCGACGTCCTCCTGGTCGCCGTCGGTCGTGGCCCGGTGTCAGAGGGACTCGGCTACGACGAGCAGGGCATCGCGATGGACCGCGGGTACGTCGTCACCGACGAACGGCTGCGCACGAACGTGCCCGGCGTCTTCGCCGTGGGTGACCTCGTCCCGGGCCTGCAGCTGGCCCATCGCGGCTTCATGCAGGGGATCTTCGTCGCCGAGGAGATCGCTGGGCTCTCCCCCGTCCCGGTCCCGGACTCCGGCATCCCGCGGGTGACCTACTCCGACCCCGAGATCGCATCGGTCGGGCTATCCGAGGAGGCGGCCCGCGCGGAGTTCGGCGACGACGCGGTCGAGACCACGACCTACGACCTCGGCGGCAACGGCAAGAGCCAGATCCTCAAGACGCAGGGTTTCGTCAAGCTGGTCCGCCGCACCGCGGGCCCGATCGTCGGGGTCCACATGGTGGGCGCACGGGTCGGAGAGTTGATCGGCGAGGCTCAGCTGATCGTCAATTGGGAGGCGTTCCCCGAGGACGTCGCTCCCCTGATCCACGCCCACCCGACACAGAACGAGGCCCTCGGTGAGGCTCATCTCGCCTTGGCTGGCAAACCACTGCATGCACACTCGTAGACTCGGACGGGGCAAAACCCCGGCATGGCGCAGGACCGAACTCGAACAGAACCGGAGATCACTGCAATGGCGACCGAAGTAACCCTCCCCGCGCTGGGCGAGTCCGTCACCGAGGGCACCGTCACCCGTTGGCTGAAGAACGTCGGCGACACCGTCGCGATGGACGAGCCACTCCTCGAGGTCTCCACCGACAAGGTCGACACCGAGATCCCGTCCCCCGTCGCCGGCACCCTCCTGGAGATCAAGGCAGCCCAGGACGAGACCATCCCCGTCGGCGCGCTGCTCGCGGTGATCGGCGCAGCAGGCGACGCCCCCACATCTGCCCCTGTCGACCCCCCTGCTCCCGCCGTCTCCGCGGCTCCGGCGGAGGCCGCAGCCGCGCCCGGCTGGCGCACCGCGGGCAACTTCGCCGATGCGGCCGGACCCGAGCCCGAGCCGGCCCCCGAGCCCGCTTACTACCTTCCTCCCGAGCCCGTTGCTGAGCCCGTTGCGACAGCCCCCATCACCGAGCCCGTTGCTGAGCCCGTTGCTGAGCCCGTTGCTGAGCCCGTCGCAGAAGCGGCTCCCAGCGGCGCTGGCACTCCGATCACTCTGCCCGAGCTGGGCGAGTCCGTCACCGAGGGCACCGTCACCCGTTGGCTGAAGAACGTCGGCGACACCGTCGCGATGGACGAGCCACTCCTCGAGGTCTCCACCGACAAGGTCGACACCGAGATCCCGTCCCCCGTCGCCGGCACCCTCCTGGAGATCAAGGTCGCCCAGGACGAGACCATTCCCGTCGGCACCGAGCTGGCTCTCATCGGGAGTGGGGCTCCCGTCGCTGCCCCGACCCACGCTGCCCCGGCCCCCGCGGCGGAGCCGGCCGCGTACGCCGCGCCCACTCACGCGGCGCAGGTCGAGGCTCCGGCGCCCGCCGCGGTCGAGGCCCCCGCTCCGGCAGCACCCCCCGCTCCGGCAGCACCCCCCGCTCCGGCAGCACCCGCAGCACCCTCTCCGCGCTCGGCACCGCCGGCAACCTCGCCCATCACCGACGGCTCCTATGTGACGCCGCTGGTGCGCAAGCTGGCCGAGGAGCACGGCGTCGAGCTGGCCTCGATCACCGGCACCGGCGTCGGCGGCCGTATCCGTAAACAGGATGTCCTCGAGACCGCCGCCGCCCTGCGCAAGAAGGAGCAGGCTGCTTCGGCCGCCGCCCCGGAGTCCGCCGCCCCGGCAGCCGCCTCCCCCACCGCGCCAACGACCCCGAGCCCGCTGCGTGGTCGCACCGAGCCGATGAGCCGACTGCGCAAGGTGATCGCCTCCCGCATGGTCGAGTCGCTGCAGACATCGGCGCAGCTGACCACGGTCGTCGAAGTTGATGTCACCAAGATCGCCCGGCTGCGCGACAAGGTGAAGGCTGACTTCCTGGCCCGCGAGGGCGTCAAGCTGTCCTTCCTGCCGTTCTTCGCCAAGGCCGCGATCGACGCGCTGAAGGCACACCCGTCACTGAACGCCGCGATCGACGTGGAGAAGGGTGAGGTCACCTACTTCGACCACGAGAACCTCTCCGTGGCGGTCGAAACCGACCGTGGCCTGCTGACCCCGGTGATCAAGGACGCGGGCGACCTCAGCGTCGCAGGGCTGGCCAAGAAGATCGCCGACGTGGCCGAGCGGACCCGCACCAACAAGATCACCCCGGACGAGCTGGCCGGAGGGACCTTCACGCTGACCAACACCGGCAGCCGCGGCGCGCTCTTCGACACCCCGATCATCAACCAGCCGCAGGTCGCGATCCTCGGCACGGGCTCGGTGGTGAAGCGCCCGGTGGTGATTGACGACCCGAACCTCGGAGAGACGATCGCAGTCCGTCAGATGGTCTACTTCGCGCTCACCTACGACCACCGGCTCGTCGACGGTGCCGATGCGGCACGCTTCCTCTCCGACGTGAGGGCGCGCCTCGAGTCCGGCTTGTTCGAGGTCTGACCGTGCGCGTCGTGGTGGCAGGCGCATCCGGCTTCCTGGGGCGCGCGCTGTCGGCACGCCTGAACGAAGCAGGACACGACGTCGTTGCGCTGGTGCGCCGCCCCGCGCACGGGTCTCACGAGTCCTCCTGGGACCCGTACCGCGAGGTGATCGACGGTGACCTGATCGCCTCGGCGGACGTCGTGGTCAACCTCGCCGGCGCCGCAACGGCCCACTGGCCCTGGACCGCGTCCTACGCCGAGAAGTTCGCCGAGAGCCGGATCCGCACGACCCGCTTCCTCGCCGAGACGATCGCGGGGAGCGGCTCGACCCCGATGTTCCTGGCGCAGAACGGCATCGCCGGCTACGGCGACACCGCTGACCGGCCGACCGACGAGGACGCCCCGCAGACGTCCGGTTCGGTTCTCGGCAAGGTCACGATCGCCTGGGAGGAGGCGACCCAGGAGGCGGTCACCGCGGGCTCGCGCGTCGTCGTGATGCGGACCGGAATCGTCCTGGACCGTCGCTCCATGCCCCTGTCGGTGATGAGCCGGCTCTTCAAGGCCGGGCTGGGCGGACGGCTCGGGGACGGCCACCAGTACTTCTCCACGATCACTCTTCGGGACTGGTTGGCGGCGGCCCTGCGCACGGCCGAGGACGACTCGCTCTCCGGTCCGGTCAACCTGACCGGCCCTGAGCCCGTGACCAACGCGGAGTTCACCCGTGCGCTGGGTCGCGCGCTCCATCGCCCGGCACTCTTCGCCGTCCCCGGGTGGCCGCTGCGCCGTTTCGCGGGTGCGGTGGCCGACGAGGTGCTCACGTCCACAAGGATCATCCCCGCCAAGCTTCTCGACGCCGGATTCGCCTTCGCCGACCCCGACATCGACAGCCAGATCGCCACCGCCTTGCGGACGGCCTAGGGTCGGAGCATGGACGGACCGAGCTTCGAGCGGCTGGACCTGGGGGTGAGCCCGGTCGACTACGTGACCGCCTGGGACCTGCAGCGGGCGCGGCACGCCGACGTCGTGGGCGGTGCCCCGGGGACCGTGCTGCTGCTGGAGCACCCGCCGGTCTACACCGCCGGCAAGCGCACCGAGGACCACGAGCGACCGATCGACGGCACCCCGGTCATCGACGTGGACCGGGGCGGCAAGATCACCTTCCATGGCCCCGGCCAACTGGTCGGCTACCCGATCGTCCGGCTGCCCGACCAGGTCTTCGTCGTCGACTACGTCCGCCGTGTCGAGGAGGCCCTCATCCGCGCCTGCGCCGATCTCGGCGTCGCCACTGCGCGCGTCCCAGGCCGCAGCGGTGTGTGGGTGGCCGAGGACTCACGGGGACCGGAGCGCAAGGTGGCCGCCCTCGGGATCCGGGTCAGCCAGGGCGTGACGATGCACGGCTTCGCCCTCAACTGCGACGTGGACCTGGCGTGGTACGACCGGTTCATCCCGTGTGGGATCTCCGACGCCGGAGTCACCTCTCTCTCCGTCGAGCTCGGCCGCGACGTGACGGTGACCGAGGCCGCGCCGTACGTCGAGAGGCATCTGGCCGACCTCCTCGCCTGGGCCCCGTACGACTCGACGCCCAGCCTTCCGCCCAAGCCCGAGCCGGGTCGCCGTGCCGTGCCTCTGGTCCGGCCCGGAGCCTCCACACTCCCGACGTAACATGGTTCAGTGACTTATACCGCCTCAGATCCGGCCACTGGCGTGGGCCCCGACGGCCGCAAGATGCTCCGCCTCGAGGTCCGCAACGCCGAGACCCCCATCGAGCGCAAGCCCGCGTGGATCAAGACCAGGGCCAAGATGGGCCCGCAGTACCGCGAGCTTCAGGGGCTGGTGCGCGACGAGGGCCTGCACACGGTGTGCCAGGAGGCCGGCTGCCCCAACATCTTCGAGTGCTGGGAGGACCGCGAGGCGACGTTCCTCATCGGCGGTGACCAGTGCACCCGCCGCTGCGACTTCTGCCAGATCGACACCGGCAAGCCCGAGCCCCTCGACCGCGACGAGCCGCGCCGGGTTGCCGAGAGCGTGCAGACGATGGGGCTGCGCTACGCCACCATCACCGGAGTCGCCCGAGACGACCTCCCCGACGGAGGTGCCTGGCTGTACGCCGAGACCGTCCGCCAGATCCACGCGCTCAACCCCGACACGGGCGTGGAGAACCTCGTCCCGGACTTCAACGGCCAGCCCGACCTGCTCGCGGAGGTCTTCTCCAGCCGACCGGAGGTCCTGGGTCACAACGTCGAGACGGTCCCCCGCATCTTCAAGCGGATCCGTCCCGCCTTCCGCTACGAGCGCTCCCTCGACGTCCTGACCCAAGCTCAAGCGGCAGGACTGATCACCAAGTCGAACTTGATCCTCGGCATGGGTGAGACCCGCGAGGAGGTCTCCCAGGCGCTGCGCGACCTGCACAGCGCCGGCTGCGAGCTGCTCACCATCACCCAGTACCTGCGGCCCAGCCTGCGCCACCACCCGGTGGAGCGCTGGGTGACCCCGGAGGAGTTCGCCGAGCTGGCCACCGAGGCCGAGGAGCTCGGTTTCGCCGGGGTCATGTCCGGGCCGCTGGTCCGCTCCTCCTACCGCGCCGGCCGTCTCTACCGGCAGGCCATGGAGCGGCGCGCGGCGACAGCCGGCCCGGCCGTCTGACACAATCGACCGCCGAAGGCGATCGCGAGACCGAAGGACATCGATGGCGAAGTTCGTCCCCAAGTGGGTCACCCAGCTGACCGAGAGCTACCGGGTCACCCGGGAGCGCGACCCCAAGATCGGGTGGATCCTGCTCGGCTGGTTCGTTGTCGGAGGCTTGGCAGGCGCACTGCTGACCTACCTCCTGACGCTGTGGTCCGGTGGTGGCATCGCCTTCCCGATCATCTCGGGAGTGCTCTTCGGGCTGCTGGCTGCGCTGTGGGTCTTCGGCAGCCGAGCACAGAAGGCCGCCTACGACTCGATCGAGGGCCAGCCCGGCGCCGCTGCTGCCGCCCTGGGCATCCTCAAGAAGGGGTGGCGCACCGACCCCGCGATCGCGGTCAACAAGAACTCCGATCTCGTGCACCGCGTCGTCGGGCCGCCGGGGATCGTGCTGGTCGGCGAGGGGAACCCCAACCGGCTCAAGACGCTGATGAGCAACGAGCGCCGTCGCCACGAGCGGATGCTCGCCGACATCCCGATCCACGAGATGGTCCTCGGCAACGGCGAGGGCGAAGTGCCGTTGCGCAAGCTGGTCAAGACCGTCCAGAAGATGAAGCGCGGGGTCAGGCCCGCCGAAATCACCGTGATCCTCGACCGGCTCCGTGCCGTCGACGCGAGCCGCAGCGCCATCCCGATGCCGAAAGGCCCGATCCCCACGAGCATGAAGGGCATGCGCGGCAACCTCCGCGGCCGCTGACGAGCCACCGTCCCTGACAAGACGAGAGCCGAGCAAGACAAGACGAGAGCCGGGGCGGGCCCGCTTCAGCAGACCCATCCCCGGCTCACGCAGTGGCTGTGCTGCCTATGAGACGCCGGGCATCTGAGTGACCTCGGTCGGGTCAGGCGCCGTGATGGTCACCGGGACGCCGTAGTCCGACATCGTCACCGTCGTCGTCTGCCCCATCACCGACGTCACCACCTTCACCAGGCGCCCGGAGGAGTCGAGCCAGACGTCGTCCAGGACCCGGTTCTTCACCTTCTTGAACTTCTTGATCACGCTCTTCGGCGCGCCCGACAGGATCGAGGAGTCGATCTTGAGCAGCTTCGCCGTGCTCACGCTGAACCTGTAGTGGTCGGCGGGTGCTCCGTTCACCGTGTCCGAACCGATGTAGGTGCCGCCCGAGAAGGCCGCGGCGTACGTCGAGAAGGCCGACATCGGGTCGAGGGCCTGCAGCATGCTGGTGCCGGACGACGCACTGAGCTGTGCGAGCGACAACTCGACGTACTTGTTCTGGGTCAAGCTACCGAGGTTCATGTAGAACTTGCCGTCGACCAGGACGATCTTGACGGGCGTGTTGGACGGGAGGGTCGACATCGTCATCGTCCCTGACATCGAGACCGGCGACGAGGTGTAGTCGATGTCGCCGGACATGGTGACCGAGACCGGGTTGGGGTCGAGCTTGCTCGCCTTCATCTTCATTTCCATGTGCGCCGTGGTGGGGCTCGCCTTGCCGATCTGCATCAGGCTGGCCACCTGGGCCGCGGTCAGCGTCTGTCCGGCGGCGTAGCTCGGCATCGTCACGGTGGCCGAGGATGACGCGCTCGGCGACGACGTCGCCGAGGCCGACGTCGGTGTCGACGCGCTGGAAGACGCGCTGTCCGAGGTGTTGGCCGAAGTGTTGGTGGTGCCGCCGCCGGTGCACGCGGACAGCAGCAGTATCGACGAGAGGCCGAGGGCTGCCGCAGCACGGCGGGACATGTGGATCCGGTTCATCGGGGTGTCCTGACATTACGGGGGGCCGGGGCCCGGCTCCGCGCCCGGCAACGCGACCGGCACGACCCAACACCCCGTCTGGCGGTCCGAGGATAACGCAGCGGCAATTCAGGCGGAGCAACGTGGGTAACAGGTGTGTCGCAACGCCTCATCGGCGTCGGCGCTCAGAACCCCAGTCCCAGGCCGGACAGGGACGTGATCTGATCCGCTGATGGCACCGTGATGCTGACCGGCTCGCCGAACGACGACAGCGTGAGGGTGCTGGTCACCTCGTCGAGCGTGGTGACCACTTGGACGATGTTGCCCTGGGCGTCGACCCAGATGTCCTCGTAGGGGCGGTCCTTGACCTTCGCGAACTGGGTGAGCACGTCGGGCGGAGCACCCATGAACAACGAGGGGTCGGCCTTCAGCAACGCCGCGGAGTCGAGAGTGACCGTGTAGTGGTCGGCCTGGACGCCGTTCACCGTCTCATTGCCGACGTAGATGCCGCCGGAGATCGCGGTGGAGAAGGTGCTGAACGCCGCCCTGGGGTCGATCGCGTTGAGCAGGTCCACTCCTGGCACGGCGCTGATCTGGCTGAAGGACGTCTCCACGTACTGGCTGCCGGTCATGTCGGCGATGTTGATGTACAGCTTGCCGCCGGAGAACACGGTCTTGATGGTGCTGGTGGTCGGCATCAGCGACATCAGCATCTGTCCGCTGAGCTCGACCGGGGTGGTCGTGTAGTTCGCGTCCCCGGTCAAGGTGACGGTGCCTGATCCGTTGCCCTGGCCGGTCACGTTCACGTGGGCGGTCGTCAGGCGGGAATACAGGTTCGGCAGGAGGGTCACCACCTCGCTCTTGCTCAGCGACTGGCCGGGCGTGAAGGTCGGAGCGGTGTACGGCGCGGCGGTCACCGTCGGCGACGTCGCGACCGTCGTTGAGCTGCTGTTGCCGCCGCAGGCCGTGAGGAACAGGACACTGACCAGGCCGACAGCCGCGCCCGCACGGCGGGAGATGTGAGAGGGGGTCATCGGCCTTCCTTGGGGTCCAGGTCGTGATGACGATAGCGCCCCCCTGGGCGCGTCCGGACCGGGATCGTCCGACACCAGGGAGGGCCAGGGATCAACGTCGGAGGACGATTGATCCGACCGCCAGATCGTGCAGGCCGCGGTTGTCGCGGTTGAACACCAGCGGCGGGATCAAGAGCAGGATGAGCAACGTCCGAAGGGTCGCCGCCACGATGTTCAGCCGCCGTCCGTCCAGACGGACCGCGACGATCCGCAGGATCAGCTGGCCGAACGATCCCCCCAGCAGCGCGGTCAGGACCGAGGCCTCAACGAGGAAGACCAGCGGCGTGTACCAGTCGAACACGCCGGGGTGCAGGTTGTAGCCGCTCCAGATCATCGCGGCTACTCCCTCGCAGGCAAGCCAGTCGATGAGCAGCGCAATCACTCGCCGCAGCCAGGTCGCGACCGACCCGGGACCGTCCTCGGGGCGTCCGAGCCGCTCTCCGGCGTAGCGGAAGTCGTCCGGAGCATCCTCAGTCACGCGCGACACCGTACCCGGCTCGCCTCACACCGGCTCGCTCCGGGGTCGCCACCACCGACCCGGGGGCAACCCGGGTGACTGTTACACGGCTGAAACATGAGAGATACGGTGGAGAAACTGCCCCCTCCTAAGTTCGCGAGAGGCGGATGCGAAGGGGCATCTGACAGCCACACACAGGGACTCGGCCGGCCTTCGCGGGCCAAGGAGGACGAATGTTCGCAAACAGCGACGAGCTGTTGAAGTTCATCAAGGACGAGGGTGTCGAGATGGTCGACGTCCGGTTCTGTGACCTTCCCGGCATCATGCAGCACTTCACCGTTCCGGTCTCGTCGTTCGGCCAGGATGTGTTCGACGACGGCCTTGCGTTCGACGGTTCGTCGATCCGGGGGTTCCAGGCCATCAACGAGTCCGACATGGCCTTGGTCGCGGACCCCACAACCGCCTTCATCGACCCGTTCCGAGAGTCCAAGACCCTGGTGGTCAACTTCTTCATCCACGACCCGATCACCGGGGAGGCGTACTCACGCGACCCGCGCAACATCGCCCGCAAGGCAATGGCCTACCTGGAGTCCACCGGCATCGCCGACACGGCGTTCTTCGCGCCCGAGGCTGAGTTCTACATCTTCGACTCGGTCCGCTACGCCACGGGCGCCAACGAGGGCTACTACCACATCGACTCGGTCGAGGGCTGGTGGAACTCCGGTAGCGAGCACGACAACCGCGGCTACAAGACCCGCTACAAGGGTGGCTACTTCCCCGTCGCGCCGTACGACCACTTCGGTGACCTGCGCGACGACATGGTCAAGCACCTCGAGGCCTCGGGGCTGCTCGTCGAGCGCTCCCACCACGAGGTCGGCACCGCGGGCCAGGCCGAGATCAACTACAGGTTCGACAAGCTGCTCAAGGCCGCCGACGACGTGATGAAGTTCAAGTACATCATCAAGAACACCGCTTGGGCCGCGGGCAAGTCGGTCACCTTCATGCCGAAGCCGATCTTCGGCGACAACGGCTCGGGCATGCACTGCCACCAGTCGCTGTGGAAGGGCGGCGAGCCGCTGTTCTACGACGAGTCCGGCTACGGCGGCCTCTCCGACATCGGCCGTTGGTACGTGGGCGGCATCCTCAAGCACGCCCCGGCAGTGCTGGCGTTCACCAACCCGACGGTGAACTCCTACCACCGTCTGGTCCCCGGCTTCGAGGCCCCGATCAGCCTCGTCTACAGCTCGCGCAACCGGTCGGCCTCGGTCCGGATCCCGATCACCGGCGCGAACCCGAAGGCCAAGCGGATCGAGTGCCGTTTCCCCGACCCGTCGGCGAACCCCTACCTCGCCTTCACCGCCCTGATGATGGCGGGCCTGGACGGCATCACCAACAAGATCGAGCCGGCTGCTCCCGTCGACAAGGACATCTACGAGCTCCCGCCGGACGAGCTGGCCGAGATCGAGCAGGTGCCGACATCGCTCACCGCAGTCCTCGAAGCGCTTGAGGAGGACCACGACTTCCTCACCGTCGGCAACGTCTTCACGCCCGACCTGATCGAGACGTGGATCGACTACAAGCGCACCGCCGAGATCGCTCCCGTGCAGCAGCGTCCCCACCCGCACGAGTTCGAGCTCTATTACGACATCTGATCTGTAGCCGCTCGCAGGGCCCGGACTCCTCAGCTTGAGGAGCCGGGTCCTGCGGCATATCGGGCTCAAGTCGCGGCGTCAGCACGGCGCAGCGACGTGTGCACCAGGTCGGCGAACCGCGCAACGACCGGCCCCGCCATCGGGAACGGGAGATGGTGTCCCGGCTCGGCCGCGGCGGAACGATGTATGCACCTGGTCGGCGAACCGAGCGACTAGGGGTCCAGCCACCCCCATCAGCACGACGTAGGCCGAGGCGAGCGGACCCACCTCGGTGTAGCCGGCGGAGGCCGCAAGGCCGGCGATGACAATCGAGAACTCGCCGCGGGCCACAAGTGCGGCCCCGGCACGGAGCCGGCCCGGGCCGCCGACACCAGCGCGTGCCGCCGCGTAGCCGCCCGACAGGATCTTCGTCGCCGACGACACGACGCCGAGGAGGAATGCCGGCAGGAGGTACGGCGTCAGGCTCGACGGTGCGACTTCCAGACCGAAGGACAAGAAGAACATCGCGGCGAAGAGGTCCCGGAGCGGGCGCAGTACCTCACGGGCGCGTTGGGCGGTGGCACCCGGGATCGCCAGGCCCACGAGGAACGCTCCGACGGCCGCCGACGCGTCGACCAGGTAGGTGAGACCGGCAACGATCAGCATCAGCCCGAGCACGCGCAGCAGCACCTGCTCGTCGTCCCGGTGTCCGAGGAGCGACACGAGGCGAGGACCCAGGAAACGCGTGGACACCAAGACGACCAACACCAGCGTCAAGGCTGTCCCGACCGCGATCACCGCGGTGAGAGCACTCCCCCCGGCCAGCACCACGACCAGCAGGGGCAGGTAGACGGCCATCGCGATGTCTTCGAGGACCAGGACTGAGAGCACCGCCGGCGTCTCGCGGTTGCCCATCCGATTCAGGTCGCCCAGAAGTCGAGCCACGATGCCCGAGGAGGAGATCCAGGTGATCCCTGCAAGCGCAAGCGAAGCCTGCCAGTCATAGCCGAGGAGAAGCCCGGCAGCGAACCCGACCGGCGCGTTGAGTAGCAGGTCGACCACGCCGGAGCCCGCATGGCGGCGGAGGGTCGCGGAGAACTCTGCGGCCGAGAACTCCAGTCCGAGCATGAGCAGGAGGAGAAGGACCCCGATCTCACCCGCAGCCCGGATGAACTCCTGGGTGGCGGCCACGTCGTGGACACCGCCTTCGCCAAGGATGAGCCCCGCCAGGAGGAAGAACGGGATGGGCGAGAGGTCGACACGGCGCGCGAGGGCGCCCAACAGCGCGAGCGCGAGAAGCAGCACGCCCAGCTCGACCAGGAAGACTCCCATGTCTCGCCTGCTAGCCGAGCAGGATGCCCCGGGCCCGCTCGATGCCCTGTTCGGTGCCGACCACGACAAGGGCGTCCCCACCGTTGAGAACCTCGTCCGGAGTCGGGGACGGCACGACGACGTCCTCCTTGGCTACCGCGACGACGGAGACGCCGGTGAGGGTGCGTAGCCGGGTCTCGCCGAGCGTGCTGCCGTCGAATCGTGAGCCTTCCGGGAGATCGATGCTCGCTGAGGAGAGCCCTGGGACTTCGCGACTGAGATCGGCGAAGCGCTCCACAAGGCGCGGCGCGCCGAGGATGTCGGCAAGCGCCTCGGCCTGGCCCCTGTCCAGGGTGAACAAGGTCTGGGCCTCGTCGGGGTCAGCGGCCTGGAAGGCGACCACATCGAACTCACCGTCGCGCCGGGCGACCACGCCGATCGTGTGACCCGAGGCCGCGGTGAACTCATAGCGCACACCGACACCCGGCAGTAGAACCTCAGTGAGTTCCATGCTGACAGTCTCCCCGACGACGGCTGCTCAATCTGACAGTTCGGCGACTCGGACCCGCGCACCCGATCGCCCGTTCGTGATCATACGAAAATTCACTCGCGTATCATCATTCGCGTGATCTCGGGCCAGTGGACGTTCCTCTCCAACCACGCACACGTGTTGATCTCCCTGGCCAGAGATCCGGATGCTCGCATGCGCGACGTGGCCGAGTCGGTCGGGATCACCGAGCGGGCGGTGCAGCAGATCGTGCGGGACCTCGAGAGCCAGGGTCACATCCGCAAGACCAAGATCGGTCGGCGCAATCGGTACGACGTCGTACGCGAGGCTCACTTCCGTCATGGCCTGGTGGCTCGTTTCACGCTCGGGGAGTTCCTGGACGTCGTCGCACCCGGGACGGGCACACCGCAGCGGGCGACGCTGAGCCGCTGATCCGCGAGATCACACACCGGGTGGGGTGCAGGCTGCACCTCGCAAGTCGCTGAGGTGGTCATGGGCGTGTCGTTCCTTCGTGCGGAGCGTCGTGGACGAGCTGACGGTCGTCCGGCGAGCGGTCACGCGTCGCGCGCAAGCTGGTGATGACCGCGACGGCGAGGGAGCAGCCGATCACCGTCAGGGAGAGCCAGATCGGGATCTTGACGACGTCGAGGAGCAGCATCTTGGCACCGACGAAGACGAGGATCGCGGCGAGCCCGGCCTTGAGAAAGACGAAGCGGTGCATCAGGTCCGCGAGCAGGAAGTACATCGCGCGCAGACCCAGGATCGCGAACGCGTTGCTGGTGAAGACCAGGAACGGCTCCCGGGTGACCGCGAAGATGGCGGGGATCGAGTCGACGGCGAAGATGATGTCGCTGGTCTCCACCAGCACCAGCACGGTGAACAGCGGGGTCGCGACCCAGGAGCCCGCCTTCTTCACCCAGAACTTCTGCCCGTGGTACTCGTCGGTGCTCGGGACCCGCTTTCGGATCAGCCGCAGCACCGGGTTGCCGGAGGGGTCGAGGTCCTCGTGGCGCTGACGGAACAGCTTCCAGCCGGTGAAGACCAGGAAGGCTCCGAACAGGTAGAGGACCCAGGCGAAGTTCTCGATCAGTGCCACTCCCCCCGCGATGAAGAGGGCGCGCAGGACCAGTGCGCCCACAACGCCGTAGAAGAGCACGCGGTGCTGGTACTGACGCGGGACCGCGAAGTAGCTGAAGATCAGGGCGAAGATGAAGACGTTGTCGACCGCGAGCGATTTCTCGATCAGGTATCCGGCGAAGTACTCGCCGCCGTGCTCGGCGCCGTAGGCCCACCAGACCAATCCGCCGAAGCCGACGCCGAGGGCCACCCAGACCGCCGACCAGACCCCCGCCTCCCTGACCGAGACGACGTGAGCCTTGCGATGCGCGAGCAGGTCCACCGCCAGCATCAGGAGAATGACGGCGAGGACCGCGGCCCACGCCCACAGGGGTACGTCCACAACAACCTCCTCGTGCCCGCACGCGGCGGACCATTGGAGGTCTCCCCCACCGCCTCGGATCCTGGCCGGGCGGCCGACGCACCGGGCCGGACAGAGCCGGCCGTACTGACGGTGTCGTCGCGGATGGGGTACTCCCCTCGTGCGATATACTATTCACGAACTACGCTTCGTATGTCAAGAAGGAGCTCCCCCATGGCGTCCAGACCTGCCCACGCCCAGCCCGTCGAGGTCCGGCTGCGCCGGGACAACGCCGTGGCAGCGCTGCTCCATCTCGTGCAGGCGGTGCTGGTCCTCACCCTGGCGACCGGCTTCGCACTGCCCGTCGTCGCCACCTACATGCAGGGCCCACCCGGCACCCCGCCGGCGGACCCGACGAAGCTCTTCGAGATCCCGACCGGCGCCGCCGTTGCGGCCTTCCTGGTGCTGTCAGCGCTCGCCCACGCCCTGGTGGCCACGGTCTGGTGGCCGCGGTACGTCGCCGACCTCGGCCGCAAGCGCAATCCGGCGCGATGGGTGGAGTACTCGCTCTCCTCGTCGCTGATGATCATCCTGATCGCCCAGCTCGTCGGCATCTCAGACATCGCAGCCCTGCTCGCCCTGTTCGGCGTCAACGCATCGATGATCCTGTTCGGCTGGCTGCAGGAGAAGTACGAGGAGCCCGGCGGCGGCGGTTGGCTCCCCTTCGTGTTCGGATGTATTGCCGGGATCGTTCCCTGGCTGGCGATCACGGTCTACCTGCTCACGCTGGGCTCGACGTCGTCGGCGTCCCCGCCGGGGTTCGTCTACGGGATCTTCGTGTCGCTCTTTGTCTTCTTCAACGTCTTCGCGCTGAACCAGTGGCTGCAGTACCGCGCGAAGGGCCGATGGTCGGACTACATCTTCGGCGAACGGATCTACATTCTGCTCAGTCTCACCGCCAAGTCGGCCCTGGCCTGGCAGATATTCGGAGGCACCCTCGCCGGCTGATCGGACGCCTCGTGCGCACGCCCGCGGCGGTTGCACCCGATCGAGCCGACCGACACGACGGGAGACTTCGACCGCGCGAGGAATCGCTTGACCGCCACCCACGCGTCGACCCCCAGGTGCGGGTCGACGCGTGGGTGGCGCTTCAGGTCGCCGGCTCGGCCAGGGTCGACCTCAGTCCGAGGCCCGACCCACCAGCCAGCGCATGAGCGCGGCGTTGTGACGCAGCGCGTCGGCGGAGATCGCTTCGGGGTGGGCGCCGAACTTGGCGACCACCACCTCGGCCTGTGGGTCCACCCAGAGGTACTGTCCGTGGATGCCGGCTCCGTAGACCACGCCGTGGTCGTCACCGGTCACCCACCACTGGCTGCGATAGCTGCCTCCCGGGTGCACGGCCTGGAAGTGCGTGCCCGCGGCGCCGGTGAAGCGCAGCGTGACCGCCACACCTTCGTGCGCGGGCGCCTTGAAGCCCCACGACTGGTAGCCAGCGGCCTCGTCCAGGTTCTGCCAGGTCGCCAGAGTCGTGGAACCGATCCTGGCAACCATCTCCAGCGTGGGGTGTCGAAGGCGGCGGACTGCGCCTCGACGCTGGCGAGGCACAGGTGGCGAGCCGGGCGGCGCTGACCGGGCCGGCTGGTTTCTCAAGGCATTGACCAAGCCCGCGATCGACACCGGCCGGCCGCGCCACGAGCGACGGTGCAGTTCACCCACGTGAAGCCTGCGGGACTCCTATCCCCCACCGAACCAGCACCAACCAGGCCGATCGAGCGGTGGCGACAGGCCTCTGACCTGCTGCTTTGAGGTGCGAACGGACCAGGTGAGGAGGGCATCCGTGCTAGTGCGACATCTGATCCATCGGGTGGCTGAGGAGCTGCGCAGCGACGCCTCGAAACCACCCGCGACAGCGTCAACGAGAGCCCAGCCCGGCACTTCCGCGGGCTGGGCCTTCGTCTGTCGGCCCTCCGTTCTCGTCAGGCCGGCTCAAGACGCCTTCGCGACGTCAGGGATGCGCTCGACGATCAGGAGGAAGTCCACGCGGTGGACCCAGAAGGGACCCCAGGCCACGTTCGGGAAGACCGAAACGACCTCACCCTCGAGGCTGTTGAGGAACGCCTCCAGCTGGTGCTGGTCGCGAGTCATCTTCAGATCGAAGCGATGCACTCGGTAGGTCATGTCTGCGCCCCCTCACTCACGGTCGGAGGTTCACCCGGGCCGACGCAGGCGGCCCGACCCTCACCACCACGGTTCCGCCTGGCCACGAGCGCCAAGAGACTCAGGTCCCATCCGAGCCAGGATCCGGCCGGGGGGCCTGCAGCAGCATGCGGAGGCGACCTCGGAGGTGGCGAACCGGGGCCCGGGCATCACAACTAGCGGCCGGCGAGCCAGGTGTGGATCTCGGGGACCACTGAGGCACCTTCGCCGGCGGCCGACGCGACTCGCTTCATCGACCCGGCGCGCACGTCACCGGCGACGAAGACTCCGGGCACGGTGGTGGAGTGTGGTGACGGCGGTTTGCCGCCCTCCCACATCTCCTGGGGGATGTCAGCTCCGGTGAGGACGAAGCCGTGATCGTCGACGGCGATCGCAGGGGGAAGCCAGTCGATACACGGCGAGGCGCCCAGGAGGAGAAAGAGCCCGTTGGCTGGTCGTCGGGACTGCTCCCCGGTGTCGACGTTCTCGGTGACCAGCCACTCCAGATGAGGGTCTCCCCCGCCCTCGACTACCCGCGTCAACGGCTCGACGGAGACGTTGGGAGTGTGCTCGATCTCGTTGATCAAGTACTGCGACATGGTCTCTTCCAGTCCCGGTCGGCGGACCAGGATGGTGACCGCCCGAGCGAACTTCGCCATGTGGAGGGCGGCCTGTCCGGCAGAGTTGCCACCTCCGATGACGAATACGTCCCCGCCCTCCATCTCACGCCCTGCGGTGAGAGCCGCTCCGTAGTAGACGCCGCGGCCGTGGAGCGCCTCGACCGACTCCACGCCCAGCGTCCGGTACTTGACGCCGGTGGCGATGACCACCGCCCGTGCGTACACATCGCCTCCAGAGGAGCGGAGCAGGAGGTGGCCGCCGGGGACGAGCTCCCTGACCTCCCACCCGGAGTAGAAGCGCGTTCCGAATCTCTGTGCCTGGATCCGGGCCCGCCAGGCCAGCCGCTTGCCGTTGATGCCTTGCTGGAAGCCGAGGTAGTTGCGGATCATCGAGCTGGTGCCGGCCTGACCGCCGATCGCCCCCGCCTCGAGCACGACCGTGTTGAGCCCCTCGGACGAGCCATAGACCGCCGCGGCCAAACCGGCCGGACCTGCGCCGACGACAGCGAGGTCCGCGACACCGGAGAAGCGGCCCGCGTTGATCGACCAGTCGAGGGACCGTGCTACGTCCTGGACCGAGTGCACCTCGATCGGCTGGTGGAAGATCATGCCCACTGCTGGAGCGGCCGCTCGAGGCCCGATCTCGGCCAGCAACGCCCGGCCGGCCTCGGAGTCCGGGGCGACGACACGACTGGCGAGGTTGATCCGGTCGTAGAAGTCACGCAGGTCGGGACAGAGGGGGTCATTCGCGTCCGCGACGATCGTGGCGTGAATGATCTCCGGGCCGGCCACGGTCGATCCCCAGTCCGACAGCAGGTCGGTCACCGAGTTGTTGAACTCCTCGTCCCGGACACCCTGGGGCAGGACCAGGTATGAGTCGTAGGTGCCTCTTGCCATCTCCGGCAGCAGCTCGCTCTGCCGTCGCAGGTAGGTCGGCACCTCGGCGACCACCATGCGGCGAGCGCTGGGCACGATCTTGTGCCACTGGGGCATGGCGTCCCGCACGTCCACATCCGGCAGGTCGGCATCGCAGGCGAACAGAGCGAGCTCGCCCTGTGCCTGGACGACCTCGGTGGCGACCTGGATCGCCTCAGCACTGGAGTGGGCAACTCTGACGTCGTACTCCGCGGAGTAGCGGCGGAAGGCGGCCCGGAAGGCGTCCTCCCGCCCATGCGTCACCAGGAGGATGACCGGTTGTGATTCGACGGCGTCAGTCACGCGCTCACACTAGGGGCGCCACCGGACCTCGGGCTAGGACCTCGAGCGAGGACATCAGGCTGGGGAGAAGCGAGCTTCAGCGACCCGCGAGCCAGGCGTGGATGGCGGGCACCACCGAGGCGCCCTCCCCCGCGGCCGAGGCAACGCGCTTCATCGATCCGGCGCGGACGTCACCGACGGCGTACACGCCGGGGACGGTGGTGGCCAGGTTGGAGGGCGGAACGCCGTCCAACCAGCTCTCGCGTGGCGTCTCCCGCCCGGTCAGGACGAAGTCGTGGTCGTCGGTGGCGACCTCGGGCGGCAGCCAGTCGCAGTGCGGTATGGCCCCCAGGAGGAGGAAGAGCCCGTCGGCGGGGCGTTGGGTCCGGTCCCCGGTGTCGACCTCCTCGGTGGTCAGCCACTGGAGGCGACCGTCTCCCCCGCCATCGACCACCCGAGTCAACGGCTCGACCGAGACGTTGCCGGTCCCCTTGATCTCCTTGATCAGGTACTGCGACATGGTCTCGGCCAGACTTGGCCGGCGGACCAGGATGGTCACCGAGCGCGCGAACCTCGCCAAGTGCAGGGCAGCCTGCCCGGCTGAGTTGCCGCCGCCGACCACGAACGCATCCTTGCCCTCGAGCTCGCGAGCGGACATCAGGGCCGCGCCGTAGTGGACGCCGCGGCCGAGCAGCTCCTCGACCGGCTCCACCCCCAGCTTGCGGTAGCGGACGCCGGTGGCCACGACGACTGCACGTGCCCGCACCTCACCCTCCGACGTGCGCAACAGGAACGGGTCACCGGGAACGAGCTCCTCGACCTCCCATCCGGTGTAGAAGCGGGTGCCGAACCGCTGCGCCTGGATCCGCGCGCGAAGCGCCAAACGCTTCCCGGACATCCCCTGGGGAAATCCCAGGTAGTTGCGGATCATCGAGCTGGTGCCGGCCTGACCGCCGATTGCACTCAGGTCCAAGACGATGGTGTTGAGTCCCTCCGACGAGCCATAGACCGCCGCGGCCAGTCCCGCCGGGCCCGCACCCACAACCACGAGGTCGGCCACGCCGGAGAACTCACGTTCGCTGATCGAGGCATGCATCGAACGAGCGGCCTCGCGGACCGACCGGACCTCGAAGGCAGGGTCGCCTCGGTCGAGCCAGATCGCGGGCGCGGTCGCTCCCGGGCCGACCGCCTCGAGAACCTGCTGGCCCTCCTCGGAGTCCGGAGGGAACACCTGGCTGGACATCCCCATCCGGTCGATGAGGTCGCGCAGGTCGGGGACCAGCGGGTCATTCGGGTCGGCGACGATCTTGGCCGCCACGACCTCGGGGCCGGCGACGGTGGACCCCCAGTCCGCCAGCAGGTCGGACACCGAGTTGTGGAACTCCTCGTCCCGGAGCCCCTGCGGCAAGATGAGATAGGAGTCGTAGGTGCCCCTGGCCATCTCGGGTCGCAGCTCGCGGGATCGCTGCACGAAGGTGGAGAGCTCGGCGAGCACGAGCCGGCGGGCGCTGGGCACGATCTGATGCCACCGACGACACGCGAGCCGGATGTCCTCGTCCGGAAGGTCCGCGTCACCGACGAAGAGCGCCAACTGGCCGCCGTCCCCCACGACATCGGTGGCCATCTGCACCGCCTCCGCGCTGGAGTGCGCGACACGGAGGTCGTACTCCCTCGAGTAGCGCCAGAAGGCGTCCAGCAGGGCTTCGGCGTGAACTCCGGAGACCAGCAGGATCACGGGGCGCGGCGCGTCGCTCATCCGGTCACCCTAGGGGTTGTCGCTGGACTTCTGGAATATCCCCAAGGCCCTGTCTCCGCGAGGACCGATCAACCAGGGACCGACCTCAGCCAGCCCCGGCGATGAGATCAGCCAGGATGCGCTGGCCTTCCGGCCACTCCCCGAGGGCGGTGTCGGCGTTGATGTGACCCAGCGCGCCGACGACGTGCAGCACGGCGCCCGAGCCCGCGGCGAGGGACGCTTCGTACTCGACCGAGGCGTACTGGTCGTCGGTGCTGGCGACCACCGCGCTGGGGACTCCCAGCGGCGCGGGCATGACGCCGGCGAACGACGGCGCCAGGACCGGGAAGGCCGGGTCGGACGGGTCCGGAGCGGCGACCATCAGGACGGCGGCGACCCGTCCTTGGGCAGCGCCGCCGGCTGCCCACGCGACCGTTGCCAGACATCCCAGGCTGTGGGCAGCGATGAGGGGAGGCGATTCGCAGCTCGCGACGGCGTGGTCGACGGCACGCACCCAGTCCTCGAGCTCGGGCTCGTCGTAGGACTCCGGCGTGATGCGGTGGGAGCCGGCGTGGGCCGCCTCCCAGTAGGTCTGCCAGTGCTCGGGACCTGAGCCGTTGATCCCCGGCACGATCACCAGTGGGAAGCGCTCGAGCTCGGGCAGCATCACGGGGTGGTCCTCTCGCCTCGGCTGGGCCAGGAGACTACTCCCGCACCATCGTCACCCCTGGACGATCAGCCCGATCACGTAGATCGCGCCCGTCACACCGAGCGAGATCGCGGTGCCGGGGATGGCGCCGCGGGCGAAGTTGCTGATCCGCAGAGAGCCGATGACGACCCACACCAGACCGAGGACGAAGGTGCCCAGGAGGAACCAAGGGAAGGTCCGCTCGGCGTCCCAGCTCGACGGCCCGACCATGGTGCCGGCGGTTGCCAGGATCCCTGCCACGAACCAGGGCACCACGAGCAGGCCCAGCCCCGAGACCCAGCCGAAGACACGTCCGTTGGCGTCCCGCGCTTGTCTGACCTCCGGTTCAGGGTCGGAGTGCTTGCCGTTCATCTTCGTCACGCCTCAATTCTCCCGCGAGGGGCGGCCTGGTCCTAGGGACCTGGGTGTCCCCCGGCGAGCCATTGGTCCCCGTGCGGGGAGGGCTCGGTCAGGGGGCCAGCACTGCCTCGGTCTGGCGGGCGACCTCCAGGTCCTCGGCCGCCGTGACGACCACGGTCCGGACCAGCGCCCCGGGCGCCGAGACGTCCACGTCGCCGTCGGCCAGCGCGTTGACTGCAGGGTCGATGCCCACACCCAGGAAGCTCAAGCGTTCGGCGGCCACCGCGCGCAGCTCCGGCGAGTGCTCACCCATGCCCCCGGTGAAGACGAGAACGTCCAGACCCCCCGCACTGGAGGCCATCCCTCCGATCTCGCGGGTCAGCTGGTGGACGAACACGTCGAACGCAAGTTCCGCATCGGGATCACCGGCCTTCCGGGCGGCGAGGACGTCGCGCAGGTCGCCGGAGGTTCCCGAAAGCCCCTTGAGGCCGGAGCCGTGCTCCAGCACGTCCTCGAGAGCGGCCGGGTCCGCGACGCCGGTCCGCAGCAACCACATCAGCAACCCGGGGTCGACCGAGCCGGAGCGAGTCTTCATCACCAAGCCGGCGAGCGGGGTGAATCCCATGGTGGTGTCGACGGAGCGACCGTCACGAACCGCGGCGAGGGACGCGCCGGCGCCCAGATGGCAGGACACCACCCGCAGATCGGCCAGGGGTCTACCGACTATCTCGGCTGCCCGGCGGGTGGCGTGGGCGTGGGACAGCCCGTGGAACCCGTAACGGCGGAGGCCGTACTGGCGGTTCCACTCCCGGGGCAGGGCGTAGGTCGCGGCATCGTCCGGGATCGTCGCGTGGAACGCCGTGTCGAACGCCGCCACCTCGGGGGGCTGCGGGAGCACCGACCTCACCGCCCGGATCGCCGCCACGGCCCGCGGGTTGTGCAGCGGGGCGAGGTTGCTCACCGACATCAGGTAATCCAGGACCTCGTCGTCGATCCGGACCGAGGAGCGGTAGCGCGGTCCTCCGTGCACAACCCGGTGACCGATCGCGTCGACGGCCCCGGTGCCCACCAGGAACTCGGCGATCGCGTCGACCTCGCTCTCGCCCTCCCACCGCTCGATCGTCGTGGTGGCGCCGACGCGCCCGTCGGCGACCACACTGAGCTTCAAACTGCTCGAGCCGGCGTTGACGACGAGGATCCGCACGTCAGGCCTCGCGGGAGCGGGTCCACTCCCATTCGCGCACCTCGGGCAAGTCTTCACCGTGCTCGTGGACGTAGATGCTGTGCTCGATGAGCTTGTTGCGCAGCCACTCCCGAGCCTGCCCGCCGTGCTCCTTCAAGCCCGGCACCCGGTCGATCGCGTCGATCGCCAGGTTGTAGCGGTCGAGCTGGTTGAGCACGGTCATGTCGAAGGGCGTGGTGGTCGTGCCCTCCTCCTTGTAGCCGCGGACGTGGAAGTTGTCGTGATTCGTACGGCGGTAGGTCAGCCGGTGGATCAACCACGGGTAGCCGTGGTAGGCGAATACGACCGGCCGGTCCGCGGTGAAGATGGCGTCGAAGTCCGCGTCCGAGAGACCGTGCGGGTGCTCCCGGTCGTCCTGGATCCTCATCAGGTCGACCACGTTGACCACGCGGACCTTGAGCTCCGGGAAGAAGCCGAGGAGCAGGTCGACCGCGGCGAGCGTCTCCATGGTCGGGACGTCGCCGGCACATGCCATGACCACGTCGGGCTCGTCGTTCCCGTCGGTGCTGGCCCACTCCCAGATGCCCACGCCCTTGGTGCAGTGGACGATCGCCTCATCCATGGTGAGGTACTGGAGGGCGGGCTGCTTGCCGGCCACGATCACGTTGACGTACTGCTTGCTGCGCAGGCAGTGGTCACCCACCGACAGCAGGGTGTTGGCGTCCGGCGGCAGGTAGACGCGAACGACGTTGGCCCGCTTGTTCACGACATGGTCGATGAAGCCGGGATCCTGGTGGGAGAAGCCGTTGTGGTCCTGGCGCCAAACGTGGCTGGTCAGCAGGTAGTTGAGGCTGGCGATCGGCCGCCGCCACTCGATCTCGTCGGTCGTGGCCAGCCACTTGGCGTGCTGGTTGAACATCGAGTCGACCACGTGCACGAAGGCCTCGTAGCAGGAGAAGAAGCCGTGCCGCCCGGTCAGCAGATAGCCCTCGAGCCAGCCCTGACAGGTGTGCTCCGACAGGATCTCCATCACCCGGCCGTCCGGGGCCAAGTGGTCGTCGTAGGACAGGATCTCGGCGTTCCAAGCCCGGTTGGTCGCATCCAGCACGTCCTGGAACCGGTTTGAGTTGTTCTCGTCGGGCGAGACGATCCTGAAGCGGTCCATGTTCCCCGCCATCACGTCGCGCATGTATCCGCCCAGGACCCGGACCGAGGAGATCGCACCGGTCCCCGGCCGCTCCACGACCACGGCGTGGTCGCGGAAGTCGGGCAGGTTGAGGTCGCGCAGCAGGACTCCGCCGTTGGCGTGCGGGTTGTCGCTCATCCGGCGCGCCCCAACCGGGTGCAGGTCACGGATGTCGGCGGCCGGGGCCCCGTCAGCGTCGAACAGCTCCTCGGGACGGTAGCTGCGCATCCACTGCTCCAGGATGGCGCGGTGGCTGTCGTTGTCGCGAGCGTCGGAGAACGGCACCTGGTGGGACCGCCAGAAGCCCTCGACCCGCATCCCGTCGACTTCCTTCGGGCCGGTCCAGCCCTTGGGGCTGCGCAGCACGATCATCGGCCAGGCGGGCCGGTCGGCGCGCCCGGTCGTCCGGGCGATCCGCTGGATCTCGGCGATCTCGTCGAGGCAGCGGTCGAGGGTGGCCGCGAACGCCTGGTGCATCTCCTCGGGGTCGTCGCCGGCCACGACGTACGGAGAGTGGCCGTACCCGCGCAGCAGCGAGAGCAGCTCCTCCTCGGGGATCCGGGCTAGGACGGTCGGGTTGGCGATCTTGTAGCCGTTCAGATGCAGGATCGGCAGGACCGCCCCGTCACGCCGCGGGTCGACGAACTTCGTGCTGTGCCAGCTCGTGGCGAGTGGGCCAGTCTCCGCCTCCCCGTCACCGACGATCGCGGCGACCACCAGGTCCGGGTTGTCGAAGGCCGCGCCGTAGGCGTGCGACAGCGAGTACCCGAGCTCGCCGCCCTCGTGGATCGAGCCCGGGGTCTCCGGCGCCACATGGCTGGGGATGCCGCCCGGGAAGGAGAACTGCTTGAACAGCCGCTTCATCCCGAGAGCGTCCTGGCTGATCTCGGGGTAGATCTCGCTGTAGGTGCCCTCGAGCCAGGCTGATGCCACGAGCCCGGGCCCGCCGTGCCCGGGACCGATGATGTAGATCATGTCGAGGTCACGCGCCGAGATCGCCCGGTTGAGGTGGGCGTAGATGAAGTTGAGCCCGGGCGTGGTGCCCCAGTGGCCGAGCAGTCGCGGCTTGACCTGCTCGGGTACCAGCGGCTCGCGCAGCAGCGGGTTGTCCATGAGGTAGATCTGCCCGACCGAGAGGTAGTTGGCCGCGCGCCACCACCGGTCGATCCGAGCCAGGTCGCTGTCGCTCAGGGGCCGCAGCCCCGCCTCTGTCACCGTCATGTCATCGGCCAATCCTGTTGTGGGTGGAATCGAAAGAGTGGACTGCCTTCCAGCCCTGCTCACTTGATCGAGGCCTGGTAGATCGACGCTATGGAGGCGTCGAGCGCGGCGTCGAAGTCCTCGTCGCTCATCTGGGCCGTCAGGCCCTCGGTGAGGGCCCGGGAGAAGCTCGCGATGACACCGTGCTCTACGGCGAGTCGGGCGGCGGCCTCCGCCCGGCTGTATCCGCCGGAGAGTGCGGCCACGCGCAGGACCCTCGGGTGCTGCACGAGATCATGGAGCAGGCCTGGCTCCTCGGGAAGCGTCAGCTTCAGCATGACGTGCTCGTCCTCCGCCAGGTCATCGAGCCAGGTCAGCAGGTCCCGCTTGAGCATCTTCTCCGTGGCGACCTTCTCTGAGCTGTGGATGTCGACCTCGGGCTCGATGATCGGCACCAGCCCGGCGGAGAGGATGTGCCGGGCGATCTCGAACTGCTGGGCCACCACGGCGTCGATCCCGGCTCCGTTGGCCGTCAGCACCACCGACCGCATCTTGGTCCCGAAGATCCCCTGCTCCTTGGCGCGCTCCAGGGTGCCGTCCAGGCCGGGGATGGGCTTCATCATCTTCACCCCGTCGACCTCCTCCTCCAGGCCCTTGTCCACCTTGAGGATCGGCACCACGTGCTTCTGCGTCCACAGGTACTCCGCCGACCCCATCCCCTCGATCTGACGGTCCATGGTCTGCTCGAAGAGGATCGCGGCGAGGATCCGGTCGCCGCTGAAGACCGGGCTGGTGATGACGCGCGTGCGCATCTGGTGGATCAGGTCGAACATCTCGTCCTCGTCGGAGTACTCCGACTCCTCGATTCCGTACCGGCGCAAGGCGCCGGGCGTGCTGCCGCCACTTTGGTCCAGGGCCGCGATGAATCCCTTGCCGTTCCTCATCCGCTCGAGCATCTCGGTGTTCATGGGGCAACCTCCCCGGTGTCGCGTGGCGAGCGGCCACTGCGGGCCGCCGACCCTGGTGCACCCACAGTCCCTCCCCCACGGGGGCCGCGGGAGAGTCGGTCGTCCCGAACCGACCGGGCCCATGCACCGGTTTCGAGACTGGCCTTCGGGCTCCGCAAGCGCCGGCACGGGGTCGCCCTAGAGTGAGCCCGTGGCCGACTTCCCGTACGCAGACCGGTTCCCCGTCAATCGCACCTTCCCCGCACACGGCCGGCCCGACGACGAGATCCTCGCCGAGCTCCGCGCCATGGCGACCGAGGAGGACGCCTTCTGGGAGACCGGCAAGTGCTCGGGGACGATGTACTGCGGCGACCACGAGCACTACGACTTCCTCAACGAGGCCTTCGGCCTCTTCGCCCACGTCAACGCGCTCCAGCGCGACATGTGCCCCAGTGCCACGAAGTTCGAGGGCGAGATCATCGCGATGGCGTTGGACCTGATGCACGCCGACGCGGTGAAGGACTCCATCCCTGTCGGCATGGTCACCAGCGGCGGCACCGGCAGCATCCTGCACGCGGTCCTCGCCTACCGGGAGTACGCGCGCGAGGCCCGTGGGATCGAGCGACCCAACCTGGTGCGACCCGAGACCTCCCACCCGGCGTTCGCGAAGGCCTGCCACCTGTTCGGCGTGGAGGATCGGACCGTGCCGGTGCATCCCGAGACGACCCGGGCCCACCTCGACACGATGACCGAGGCGATCGACGAGAACACCATCGCTCTGGTCGGCTCGGCCACCAACTACGGCTACGGGACGATCGACCCGATCGCCGCCCTCGGCCAGATCGCATTGCGACACGGAGTCGGACTGCATGTCGACGGCTGCCTGGGCGGCTTCATCCTCCCGTTCGGCGAGGAGCTCGGGTACGACATCCCGCGGTTCGACTTCCGGGTGCCGGGAGTCACGTCGATCTCGGCCGACACCCACAAGTACGGCTACGCCTTCAAGGGCACCTCGACGCTGCTGTTCCGCGACAAGGCGCTGCGCAACAGCCAGTACTTCCACCTCGTCGACTGGAGCGGCGGCAAGTACATGTCTCCAGGGATGGAGGGATCGCGCTCCGGCGGCCTGCTCGCCTCCACCTGGGCCTCCATGGTGCGGCTGGGCCGCGAGGGCTACCTCGAGCGCGCCCGCGAGATCTTCGCGACGGCCGAGCAGATGAAGGAGGCGGTCAGGTCGCACCCCGAGCTGCGGATCATCGGCGACCCGACGTTCTGCTTCAGCTTCACCTCCGACGCCTTCGACATCTACCACGTTGCCGACCACATGAACCCCAAGGGCTGGCGCTTCAACGGCCAGCAGTACCCGAACGCGATCCACATGGCCGTCACCCGGCCGCAGACCCAGCCGGGCGTCGCCGAGACCTTCGCCGCCGACCTCGCCGAGGCTGTCGGCTACGCCAATGCCAAGCACGCGGCCGGCGAGGAGGCGTTCCTCGGCGCCCTGTACGGCGGAGTCGCCGGTGGCCTCACCGACGATGTCGAGCAGTTCATCGTCACCGTGATGGACGACCTGCTGGACAAGCAGCAGTCACTCCCGCCGGTGGAGGGCTGAGTCGGTGACCGAGGAGAGCCGAGCCGAGGACGGGCTGGTCCTCTCACTGGACCTGGGCACCACCGGGCTCAAGGTCGGGCTGGTCTCCATCCGCGGGGAGGTCCTCTGGTGGGACCAGGCCCCGCTGACCACGCACTACTCCCCCGACGGAGGGGTGACCCAGGACGCCACCGAGTGGTGGCGGCTGGTGGTGGAGCTGACCCAAGCGGGAGCGGCCGCCACCGGACGAGGTGCCGACGTGGTGGGCGTGGGCATCACCGGCCAATGGGCCAGCACCGTCCCGGTGCACGCAGAGGGCACGCCGGTCGACGACTGCGTGATGTGGATGGACCGACGTGGGGCTCCCTACTCCAACGCGGTCGTCGGCGGCCCCATCGAGGGCTACTCGCCCTTCCGCCTGGCCACGTGGGTCCGCCGTTCCGCGGGAGTTCCCACCCCGTCGGGCGCCGACCCGATCGGCCACATGCTCCACCTGCGGCACGACCGCCCGGAGACCAGCGCCGCGACCCAGTGGTTCCTCGAGCCCGTCGACTACCTCGCCATGCGCTTCACCGGTGAGGCCGCGGCCTCACCGATGTCGATGACTGCCGCCTGGCTCACCGACAACCGGCGCCCGGAGCGCCTCGCCTACGACCGCACGCTGCTGCGGATCTCCCAGATCGATCACTCGAAGCTCCCCCCGCTCGTCGCGTCCGGGACCGTGATCGCGACGGTGCGCCCGGACGTCGCGGCTGCGCTGGGGATCTCGGCCTCGGCGCGGGTGGTCACCGGGATGCCGGACCTTCACGCCGCCACGCTCGGTTCGGGGTGCGTCCGGCCCGGGGACGCACATCTCTCACTGGGAACGACCGGCTGGGTCAGCTGCCCGCTGTCGAAGAAGAAGACCAATGTGTTCAGCCAGATGGCCACGGTCCCCGGCATCGGGCCCCTGCGCTATCTGCTCGGCAACAACCAGGAGACCGCCGGACGCTGTCTGCAATGGTTCCGTGAGGGACTCGCGGGGTGGGGCGACGAGGAGCCCCCGACCTACGAGGAGATCCTCGAGGCGGCCGGGTCGGCGCCCCCGGGAGCCAATGGGGTGGTCTTCACCCCGTGGCTGACCGGGGAGAGATGCCCGGTCGACGATGCCGACGCCCGGGCCGGCTTCCACCATCTCTCGGTGACCACGACGCAGGCGGACATGGCCCGCGCGGTCCTGGAGGGGGTCGCGTTCAACAGCCGCTGGATGCTCGAGGCGGCAGACGCCTTCGTGGGGCGCCGTCTCGACCCGTTGCGCATCGTCGGCGGCGGAGCCCGGTCGGACCTGTGGTGCCAGATCGTGGCGGACGTGTGCCGGCGCACGGTGGAACGCGTCCAGGAGCCGCTGCTCACGGGACTGCGTGGGGCCGCCCTCGGGGCGGCGGTCGCCCTCGGAGATCTCCGCCTGGACGACCTTCACGGGCTGACTCCGGTCGACGCGGTGTTCACGCCGGATCCGGCCACTCGGTCGGTGTACGAAACGACGTACGCCCAGTACCCGAAGCTCTACAAGGCCCAGCGGCCGCTGTCCCGCGCCCTGTCCTCGCGCTGACGGTCGCGGCGACTGCTTCAGCCCGCCGGCGAGACCTCGCCCATCTGGAGATCACCGAGTCGACGCAACGCCGGCAGGGCGTCGGCCAGCAGCTGGACCTCGTCCTCGCTCAGCTGAGCCAGCACCTCGCCCAACTCGGCGAGCGACTCGCTGCGCGCCTCGTCGAGGGCCGCCCGACCCGCTTTGGCCAAAGTGAGGACGAGAGCCCGGTGGTCGTCGGGGTCGCGGTTGCGGGTGACCCAGCCCGGCTCGCTCATCAACTCGACCAAACGGGACATGGTCGGGGCCGTGATGCTCATCAGGTCGGCCAGATCGCCTTGCCGCAGCCCCTCCGAATGCTTGGCCAGGGCGGAGAGCGCGACCAGCTGGGTCGGAGTGATGCCCGAGCGGGCTGCGGGCTTGCGCAGGTGCCAGGCAAGCCGAGCGATCTCGGTCCTCAGATCCCCGGCCAGCGCGGTCAACTCACGGGACGTGCCGGTCACCGGGCCACACCCTCCGGTACGACGTCGCCCTCCTCATCCTCGTCGGGCACCAGCGCGTCCGGCTCGGGCTGGCCGACCTCGGGCTGGCCGAAGAAGAGCTCGGTCTCGTGCTCCTCCGGGTGCACGAACTTCTCACCGATCAGCCACGAGGCGAAGGCCGCGATGAGGCACGCGGCGATTGCGAAGCCGAACGCGACGGCAAGGCCGTCGTGGAAGGGCGGGGAGATCAGCGACGGGAAGAAGGTGTGGCCGGTGAGGAACTGCACCTGGTCGGGCGGCATCTGCGACAGCGTCTGCTGGCCAACGAGCGACTGGATCGGGTTGTAGCCCAGCAGTGAGGCGAACAGGACAGCCACCGGCGGAAGCGCCGCGATGGCCTGCGCCTGTTGTACGGGAACCCCGTGCGCCGTCAGCCCGTTCAGCAGCGCCTCCGGCAACGCGTGGGACAGCCCCACGATCATCAGGGTGAAGAAGATCCCGATGGACAGCACCATGGCCGAGTTCTGGAACGTCGTGCTCATGCCGGCGCCGACACCGCGCCGCTTTGCCGGCAGCGAGTTCATCACCGCAGCACGGTTCGGGGAGGCGAACAGCCCCATGCCGAACCCGTTGACGACCAGGGCGGTGCCGAACTCCCAGTAGTCGAAGCCGACCGGCATCGCCGCCAGCCAGAAGAAGCTCGCCGCCGCGATGAGCATGCCGCCGGTGGCGAACCAGCGGGCACCGTAGTGGTCCGACAGCCAGCCTGACAGAGGCCCGGCGATCAGGAAGCCGATCGTCATGGGCAGCATGAAGATGCCGGCCCACAGCGGCGTGGACTCGAAGGAGTAGCCGTGCTCGGGCAACCAGATGCCCTGCAGCCAGATGACGAGGATGAACATCAGGCCGCCGCGGCCGAGGCTGGCCAGCAGGCTGGCGATGTTGCCCGCGGTGAAGGCCCGGATCCGGAACAGGTCGAGGTGGAACATCGGGTGCGGAACCCGGGTTTCGATCACCCCGAAAGCGACCAGGGTCAGCGTCCCCCCGATCAGGCCGGCCAGGACCCAGGGGTTCGTCCACCCCATGATCTGGTCGCCGTACGGCTGGATGCCGTAGGTGATGGCGACGAGGATCGCAATCAGGCCGGCCGCAAAGGTGACGTTGCCCCACCAGTCCATGACGTGGTGGTGACGCTCGCTGATGTCGCGCAGCTTCCGGTAGCCCCAGAGAGTCCCGAACAGGCTGAACGGGACCGAGACCAAGAAGACCAGGCGCCAGTGGATCGGGGCCAAGGCGCCGCCGATGACCAGGCCGAAGAAGGAGCCGGCGATCCCGGCCACCATGTTGAGCCCGAGAGCCAGACCCCGCTGGTTGGTGGGGAACGCGTCGGTGATGATCGCGCTCGAGTTGGCCATCAGCAGGGCGCCGCCGACGCCTTGCAGGATGCGCATGATCACCAGATAGAGCGCCCCGGCCTCACCGGTCATCCAGGTGACGGTCAAAGCGATGGAGAAGAAGGTGAAGATGGCGAATCCGGCGTTGAACATCTTGACCCGGCCATACATGTCACCAAGGCGACCGAAGGTCACCACCAGGACGGCGGTGACCACGAGGTACCCCATGATCAGCCACAGCAGATAGCTGGTGTTGCCCGGGGCCAGCGGGTCGATCTGGAGCCCGCGGAAGATGTCCGGCAGCGCGATCAGCAGGATCGAGGAGTTGATCGTCGCGATCAGGATCCCGAGGGTCGTGTTGGAGAGGGCGATCCACTTGTAACCGGGATCGGGAGCTGTTGTCTCAGTCATTTAGTTAGAGGATAACAACTATTTGTGAGTACACACAAAGCTCCCACCGCACGCTCCCCCGCTACGCGACGCGCTGATAGAGCACGTGGTCCTGCCACCGGCCGGCGATCTTGATGTACGCCGGCGCAAGACCGAACCGGACGAAGCCGTTGCGCTCCAGCACCCGTTGAGAGGCCACGTTGTCCACCAACGTCCCCGCCTCCACCCGGTGCAGCCCCAGGCCGCTGAAGGCGTGGTCGACCAGCTCCGCCGTCGCCCGGGTTGCCAGCCCCCGGCCGGTGGCCGACTCGGCCAGCCAGTAGCCGAGGTGGCAGGACTGGAAGGCGCCCCTGACGATGTCGTTGAGGTTGATGCGCCCCACGACCACGCCCGTAGCGTCGAGGATCACCCGGGGCTCGTGGGTCCCCGCCCGTTGCCGCGCCAACAGATCGTCGAGAGCTCGCCGCTGGCCCTCGACGGTGAACATCCACTCTTGCCACGCGGGGAAGTACGGCGAGAAGAAGTCGCGGTTCTCCACCAGGATCGCGGCGAGTGGCTCCGCGTCGTCCAGGCTGAGCGGCCGCGTCACCACCATGCGTTCGTCCGCCCCGTTCATCCGGCCGGCACCGCGAAGAAGACGATGAAGGCGAGCACCGCGGCCAGCAGGCCGTAGCCCACCAGCGTGAGTCCCCGCCGTGCCCGCTTCCGGTCGGCCGCGACCACCACGAGCACCTGGATCGTCTGGACCAGGTAGTAGGCCGCGAAGGCCCGCGACGCCAACGAGACGATCGTGAAGACGTCGGAGACCCACACCAGCAAGATCGCGGCGGCGATGACCGCGGCGTACCCGCGCCGGGCAGGTCGGTCGTGCCGGGCGGCGCCGGTCAGCATCTGGCCGCCCCCGACCGTGTCCGCAACCGCGGCGCTCAGCTGGCTGGCCACGGCACTGACCAGCAGCAGCGGCACCGCGATCACCGTCACCTGCCCAGCGACATCGAGGATGGCCGTCGCGTCGATGGTGCTCGGGACGACCGAGAAGAGCCGCACCGCCAGCGCCACGAAGACCAGATAGACCACACCGGAGACCAGCTGAGCCCGCCGCATCGATCGCACCCTGGTGGGCCCGTCATAGGCATCACCGAGGTAGCGCGAGGTTTCGAAGCCCTGCACGACCAGCAACATCCCGCCCAGCAGCCGCAGTGTGTCCCACCAGCCCTGGTGGACGGCGACGTGGCTGTAGGCGTCCACCAGTCCCGACATGTCGCCAAGACCCGAGACGAGCAAGCCGACCAGCAGGCCGCCGATCACCGCCAGGTTGACCCCGACAGCGATCGTCTCCACGCCTTCCATCCCGTGGAGTCCGCGCACCCAGCCCACGACGGCGATCACGGCAAGGACGAGTGTGGTGAGGATTCGTGCCGCCAGCTCGGAGTGATCCCAGCCGCGCAACAGGAAGGACGCCATCAGCCGGACGTAGAAGGCGACCGAGATGACGTAGGCGAAACCAAGCACGATGCGAGACAGTCGGTCGAGATCCACCAGGGAGCGGCTCGCGCCGTTGGCCAGCGCCGGTTCCACCTCGAGGATCGAGACCTTGATGACCGACCCCACCCACCAGGCGAGCAGCACGATGCCGAGCATTGCCAGTGGGGCCCAGCTCCCCACGGTGGCCGCGAGCAGCGGGGCGATGACCAGGAACCCCGAGCCGATGATCGACGCCAGCGGCGTCACGGTCGCGTGCCACCAGGGGGCCTTGCGCAGGTGCGGACGCATCAAGACGGTGAAGACCGCTGCCACGGCCACCAGCACCAGGGCCGCCACGACCACCGCCATCACGGAAGGACCCCGCCTACCCCTCGATCACGGCGAACGAGCCGGTCGCGGTGGCAACCCGTCGCTCACCGGCGCCCCACACGTCCGCCTCCAGCTGGACGATCCGGCGCCCCGCCTTGACGATCCTGATGTCAGCCCGCAGGGTGCCGGAGAAGACCGGCTCAAGATAGCGGACATGGACCTCCACCGACGCGCAGAAGTCGTCTCCGCTGAGAGTTGTGAGTGTCGCCGCGCCCATGCCGGTGTCCACCATCGCGAAGACGACACTGCCGTGGACGCTGCCGTGCGGGTTGAGGTGCCGGTCGTCGCACTCGATCACCACCGTGGTGCGGCCGTCCTCGGAGGACAGCTCCATGCCGAGCTGGTCCTTCAGCCAGAAGTCACTCTCTCCAGTCACCCTTAGCCCTCCCAGAAGAGTCGGTCCACGGCCGCGCTCGCGTGCCGGGTCAGACGTAGGTGGTCGTTGACCATCTCATCGGAGCTGCCGGGACCGTAGCCGAGCACATGGGCGACCGCGGCCTTCTCCCGTGCGTCTCTCGGCAGGGAGTCCGCCGATTTGCCCCGGACCTGGACGATCGCGTTGCGGATCCTGCTCGCCGAGCGCCATGCCCTGGTGAGCACATCGGCGTCCTCTGCCGTCATCAGCCCCTCGGAGACCGCGCCCCGAAGCGCCTCCAGGGTGCGGGGGGTGCGGAGCGAGACGTGCTTCCAGGCGTACCGCATCTGCAGCAGTTGCACGGTCCACTCGATGTCTGCGAGTCCTCCGCGACCCAGCTTCAGATGAGTGGCCGGGTCGGCTCCCCGGGGCAGTCGCTCGGTGTCCACCCGAGCCTTGATCCGACGGATCTCGCGAACGTCGTCCGGGGTGACCCCGCCTTCGGGGAAGCGGAGCGGGTCGATCAGCTCGATGAAGGCAGCGCAGAGGTCCGGGTGGCCGATCACCGCGTCGGCGCGGAGCAGCGCCTGCGCCTCCCAGACCGCCGACCAACGCGCGTAGTAGGCCGCGTAGGAGTCCAGGGACCGGACCAGCGCACCCTTTCGCCCCTCGGGCCGAAGGTCCGCGTCGATATCCAGACCGGGGTCCGTGCCCGGCAGCATCAGCAGCCTGCGCAGCTCCTGGGCCACGTCCTGGGCCGCCCGGGTGGCGTCGGAGGAGTCGGCTCCTTGGAGCGGCTCGAAGACGAACATCACGTCAGCGTCGCTGGAGTAGCTGAGCTCCCCACCACCGAACCGGCCCATCGAGATGACCGCCATCCGCATCGGCAGCTCGCCCCGGCGCTCGGCAGCGACCGAGCGCATGGCGACGTCCAGCGCGGACTCGATCGTGGCCGCGGTGACCGCGGTGAGCCCCTCCCCGAGCTCGTCGATCCCGATGAACCCGAACAGCTCACCGGTGGCCAGGCGGAACAGCTCTCGGCGCCTGATGGCCCGGATCGCCGTGGTGGCCTCGACCGGGTCCTCATGGCGCGCGGCCGTGGACTGCATCTCGCCTTGGAGGGCGGAGCGGGGCTGGCTGGTGAGCTCCTCCTCGTGGCCGAGCATCGCGACCGCCTCGGGCGCCCGCATCATCAGGTCCGTGGCGTAGCGGCTCGAGGCGAGAGTCTGGGCCATCCGCTGCGCGACCTGGCCCTCGTCGCGCAGGAGCCGCAGGTACCAGGGGGTGGACCCGAGCGCATCGGAGATCTGCCGGAAGCCCTGCAGCCCGGCATCGGGGTTGGGTGCCTCTGCGAACCAGCCCAGCATCGCCGGCAGCAGGGCCCGCTGGATCGAGGCGCTCCGGCTCAGCCCATTGGTGAGCGACTGCAGGTGGCGCAGGGCGGCACCGGCGTCCAGGTAGCCCAAGGCGGTGAGCCGCTCCTTGGCCGCTTCGGTGCTGAGCCGCACCTCGTCGCTGGGGATCTTGGCGACCGCTTCCAGCAGCGGCCGGTAGAAGAGCTTCTCGTGCAGCCTGCGGACCTCACGGCTGTGCTCCTGCCACTCCCGGTCCAGCTCCTCGATCGGGTTCCGCAACATCCCCATGGCCCTGCCGAGTCTGCGCAGTCCCTCCTGGTCGTCCGGGAGGAGGTGGGTCCGGCTCAGTCGGTGCAGCTGAAGCCGGTGCTCCAGGGTCCGCAGGAACCGGTAGGCCTGGTCCAGCTGAGCGCCGTCGAGTCGTCCGACGTACCCACCGCGAGTCAGCCGAGCAAGCGCGCTGAGGGTGGCCCCTTCCCTGAGGGAGTCGTCGTCGCGGCCATGGACCAGTTGCAGCAACTGGACAGCGAACTCCACGTCCCGCAGCCCGCCGGAGCCGAGCTTGATCTGCCGGCCGGCCTCCGAGACCGGGATGTGCTCCAGGACCCGCCGCCGCATCGCCTGCACATCGGTGACGAAGTGCTCTCGCTCGCAGGCGGTCCACACCATCGGAGAGATCTGCTCGATGTACCGCGCCCCGAGCTCAGGGTCCCCGGCCACGGGGCGTGCCTTGAGCAGCGCCTGGAACTCCCACGTGCTCGCCCAGCGCTGGTAGTAGGAGAGGTGGCTGGCCAGGGTTCGGACCAGGGGGCCGGCCTTCCCCTCCGGGCGCAGCGCCGCGTCTACCGGCCAGATCGTGCCCTCGCCGGTGTGGTCGGAGCAGATCTGGATGATGTTGGACGCCAGCAGCGTGGCTCCCCGGATCGCGCTCGCCTCGTCGTAGCCCGGCTTCGGCTCCGCCACGAAGATCACGTCGACGTCGCTGACGTAGTTCAGCTCTCTGCCGCCGCACTTCCCCATGGCGATGACCGCTAGTCGGGCCGACTTCCCGACCTCCCCGGCACGAGCTCGCGCGATCGCCAGCGCCGCCTCCAATGTGCCCGCGGCGAGGTCGGCCAGCTCGGCCCCCACGTCGTCGACACCGAGCCCGTGACCCAGGTCGCGAGAGGCGAGTCGGAGCAGCCAGCGCCGGTACTCCACCCGAAGGACGTCGACCGCATCGGAGTCCGGCAGCGTCGCCACCGGATCTAGGTCCGTGGGCGGAGCACCGACGGCGGTCAAGAGCGCATTCCGCAGCACGAAGCGGGGTGGCCGAGTCGATCCGAGCGTGGGGTCGGCGAGCTCGGACCACTGCTCGGGGTGCCGCCGCAGGTGCTGGGCAAGTGCATCGCTGGCACCCAGAACGAGCAGCAGGCGCATCGCCGTGCCCTCGTCCTCGGCGAGCTCGGCGATGAACGCGTCCGGGTCGTCGAGCCGGGAGGCCATCTCGGCGAGGTGGCAGAGGGCCGCATCGGGGTCGGCGGTCCGGGCGACCAGGTGAAGCAGCTCATCGACGGCGGGACCCAGTGCCTCGTAGCAGGCTCCGGAGCGCTCGAGGTTCTGGAAGCCGAGACGGGCCAGCCTCCCTCGGTCGGTGGTCACTCGCTGGGAGGTCACGCCCGATCGCCTCGCACGCAGGACAAGAACCCCTCGGCCAGGGGGCGCCAGGTCGCGGCCAGCTCCGGCTCAGCGCCCCGGGTCTCCTCGATGGCGGCCAGAAGACGCTCGCGGTCCCGGTGACCGTCCTCGACCCAGAGCCTGAGGACCTTGGCGTCCACCTCGGGGTGGAACTGCACGCCCCACATCGCGTCGCCGAAACGGATCGCCTGCGGCTGGCCGTCCGGTGAGGCCGCCAGCAGGGTCGCGCCGTGCGGGAGTACCTGGACCACGTCGTCGTTCCAGAACACCGACCGAGCCTCGGCGCGGACGCCACGCATCACCGGGTCCCCCTCCTGAGCCTCGGTCCAGCCGAGGGGAACCAGCCCCACCGTCTGCCCGGCGGGATTGGGCGCCACCTTGCCACCCAGCGCAGCCGCGATGAGCTGGTGACCCAGGCAGATGCCCAGCGTCGGCACTCCGCGGCCATGCAGGTCACGCACCGCCTGCTTGAGTGGACCGAGCCAGGCCACGGCGTCGTCGTCGTTGGCGCCCATCGAGCCACCGAGGATCACCACCCCGTCGGCGTCGGCGAAGTCTCCCAGGAACCCCCCGAGAGGCTCACCGAGGTAGGGACGGACCACCACGATCTCGGCCCCCGCATCGGCCAGCCAGTCCCCGACCCACGCGGGAGGGCAGTCCGCCTCGTGCTCGATGAAGACGATCCGCGACATGGGTCGAATCTAGCGGTCGGGCTCAGAGCAGCGGCAGCATCCGGTCACGCTCGAAGGAGTGCACGTGACCGCGGTACTCGGTCCACTCCGCGCGCTTGTTGCGCAAGAAGAAGTCGAAGACGTGCTCGCCCAGTGTCTCGGCGAGCAGCTCGGAGTTCTCGGCGACCTCGATCGCCTCGGCCAAGCTGTGCGGGAGCGGCGCGATACCCAGCGCCTTGCGCTCCCGGTCCGACAGCGACCACACGTCGTCCTCGGCCTCGGCAGGCAGCTCGTAACCCTCCTCGATGCCCTTCAGGCCCGCGGAGAGGATCACAGCGTAGGCGAGGTACGGGTTGCAGGCCGCGTCGATGGATCGCACCTCGATGCGCGTTGACTGGCCCTTGTTGGGCTTGTACATCGGGACCCGGATCATCGCGGAGCGGTTGTTGTGCCCCCAGCAGACGTACGCCGGAGCCTCGCCACCGCCCAGCAGCCTCTTGTAGGAGTTGACCCACTGGTTGGTGACGACGGTGATCTCCGGTGCGTGCCGCAACAGGCCGGCGATGAACTGACGCCCGGTCCGTGACATCTGGTACTCGGCCCCTGCCTCGAAGAAGGCGTTGTTGTCGCCCTCGAAGAGCGAGACGTGGGTGTGCATGGCCGATCCGGGGAACTCGGTGAACGGCTTGGGCATGAACGAAGCCCATACCCCCTGCGCCAGCGCGACCTCACGGACGGTGGTGCGGAAGGTCATGATGTTGTCCGCAGTCGACAGTGCGTCGGCGTAGCGCAGGTCGATCTCCTGCTGCCCGGGACCGCCCTCGTGGTGGGAGAACTCCACCGAGATCCCCATCGCCTCGAGCATCGTGATCGCCTCACGGCGGAACTCCGATCCCGCGGTGGTGGCGGTGTGGTCGAAGTAGCCGCTCTGGTCGACCGGCACCGGCGCGACACCCGGACGGGGCTCGTCCTTGAACAGGTAGAACTCGACCTCGGGATGGGTGTAGAAGGTCAAGCCCTTCTCCGCGGCCCGGGACAGCGACCGCTTCAGGACGAACCTGGGATCGGCGTACGACGGGGAGCCGTCCGGCATCACGATGTCGCAGAACATCCGCGCCGTCGCCGGGCTGCTGTCCCGCCAGGGCAGGATCTGGAAGGTGGACGGATCCGGCTTGGCCAGCATGTCGGCCTCATAGACACGCGCGAAGCCTTCGATTGCCGAGCCGTCGAAGCCGATCCCCTCGCTGAATGCACCCTCGAGCTCCGCCGGCGCAACCGCGACGCTCTTGAGGTAGCCCAGCACGTCGGTGAACCAGAGCCGGACGAAGCGCACCTCCCGCTCCTCCAAGGCACGAAGAACGAAGTCCTCCTGCTTGCCCATCCAGATGCCTCCTCGCCCGCACGCACAGAGAACAGGGCCGGGTCCCCGCCTCCTGATGAGTCTGTCTCGCGTTTGTTTCGGCCTCGTTACGCCCTGCTGGACCCACCGACCACAGGTTTCTCGGGAGGGCGGTGAGACTACGCTTCGACGCGTGTCGGCCTTCCGCCTCGCCCTCGCCCAGGTCAACCCGCGTGTCGGGGACCTGGAGGGCAACGCGCGCATCGTGCTGGAGTGGAGTCGCCGTGCCCACGACGCGGGAGCCGACCTGGTCGCCTTTCCCGAGATGATGCTGACCGGCTACCCGATCGAGGATCTGGCACTGCGTGACTCCTTCGTCGAGGCATCCCGAGCGGCGCCGGGAACGCTCGCCGCGGAGCTGGCCGAGGCGGGGCTGGGCGATCTGCCCTGCGTGATCGGCTACGTCGACCGCGTCATCGACGCCGCCGAGCGCCTCGGCGTCCCGAAGGGCTCCCCACAGAACTCGCTGGCGGTGCTCCACGGCGGCGAGGTCGTGACGACCTACGCCAAGCGCAACCTCCCCAACTACGGCGTCTTCGACGAGTACCGCTACTTCGTTCCGGGAGACATCGGCGCCGTCGTGGAGATTGCCGGCGTCAACGTCTCCCTGCTCATCTGCGAGGACCTCTGGCAGGAGGGGCCCATCGGCGAGGTGAGGAAGACCGAGTCCGATCTGGTGCTGGTGATCAACGGATCGCCCTACGAGGCGAAGAAGGACGACAGCAGGCTCGAGCTGTGTGCTCGACGAGCTGCCGAGGCCGCCTGCGCACTCGCCTACGTCAACATGGTCGGCGGGCAGGACGAGCTGGTGTACGACGGCGACTCGATCGTGGTCTCCGAGACAGGAGAGGTCCTGGCCCGGGCGCACCAGTTCGTCGACGAGCTGCTCGTGGTTGACCTCGAGCTCCCCAAAGCCGCCCGCCCGGAGGCCACCGGTGATGTCCCGGATGAGGTCCCGGTTGATGTCCCGGTCCGACGGGCACGCGTTCCCGGCAGGACCGTCACCCACCGGCCGCCGATCGGGCCCGCGATCGCCGAGCCGATTTGCGACGAGGAGGAGCGCTACACCGCCATCGTGACCGGGCTGCGCGACTATGTGCACAAGAACGGCTTCACCTCGGCGCTGCTCGGCATGTCGGGCGGAATCGACTCGACCTTGGTCGCGCAGCTCGCCTGCGACGCCCTCGGCCCCGAGAACGTGCACGGGGTCTCCAACCCCAGCGCCCACTCCAGCCAGCACTCGGTCGACGACGCCGCTGAGCACGCGCGGCGCACCGGCCTGCATCTGCGCACCGTGCCGATCGAGACCATCGTCGGCGCCTACCAGGACCAGCTCGGTCTCACGGGTCTGGCCCTGGAGAATCTCCAAGCCCGCATCCGCGCGGTCATCTGGATGGGACTGTCCAACCAGGAGGGCCACCTCGTGCTCGCCTGCAGCAACAAGAGCGAGCTCAGTGTGGGCTACTCCACCATCTATGGAGACGCCGTCGGGGCCTTTGCGCCGATCAAGGACCTCTGGAAGACGCAGGTGTGGCAACTGGCCCGGTGGCGCAACGCGGCTGCCGAGGCGCGCGGCGAGCAGCCGCCGATCCCCGAGCACGCGATCGCCAAGGCACCGAGCGCCGAGCTGAGCCCCGGGCAGCTCGATACCGATTCACTCCCCCCGTACGACCTCCTCGACGACATGCTCGACGACTACGTCGAGCAGTACCACGGGTCACGCCGTCTGATCGACGACGGGTTCGACCCGGCTCTGGTCGAGCGGGTGCTGCGCTTGGTCGACCTGGCCGAGTACAAGCGCCGACAGTTCCCGCCCGGGCCCAAGCTCTCGGTCCGCAACTTCGGCCGCGACCGCCGGCTCCCGATCACCAATGCTTGGCGCGAGGTAGTCGCCCCGCCCGACTAGTCATCGAGGCCCCTCACGCGGCGGATCGACCGCAAACTCCGTGTTCGGGCTAGCCTGGAAGCGATCCGGGGACTCCAGCAGGGAGCCTCGAGACGCCTTTGGAGGTCGCTATGACCGAGCAGCAGAGCCCGTACGGCTCGGGGGCAGCTCCCGCTCCGCCCACGCGTAAGAAGGTCCGCGTCCCCCATCTGCAGGAGATGAAGGAGCGCGGCGAGAAGTGGGCGATGCTCACCTCGTACGACATGTACACCGCGGAGATCTTCGACGAGGCCGGTATTCCCGTACTCCTGGTCGGCGACTCCGCCTCCAACAACGTCTTCGGCAACGAGACCTCACTGCCCGTGACCGTCGATGAGCTGATCCCGCTGGTCCGCGCGGTCGCCCGCTCGGCACACCACGCCCTGGTCGTGGCGGATCTGCCCTTCGGCTCCTACCAGGCGTCGCCGGAGCAGGCCTTCCACACCTCGGTCCGGTTCATGAAGGAGGCCGGCTCCCACGCGGTGAAGCTGGAAGGCGGCCACGAGATGGTCGACCAGATCGCCATGCTCACTCGATCCGGCATCCCGGTCATGGCCCACATCGGCTTCACTCCTCAGTCGGAGCACAACCTCGGCGGATACCGGGTCCAAGGTCGCGGCTCCGACGCCGACCGGCTCGTCGCCGACGCCTTGGCGGTCGAGGAGGCCGGAGCGTTCGCCGTCGTACTCGAGATGGTCCCCGGCGAGGTCGCCGCGGAGATCACCAAACGCGTGCACATCCCGACCATCGGGATCGGTGCGGGGGCCGACTGCGACGCACAGGTCCTGGTCTGGCAGGACATGGCTGGCATGCGCACCGGCCGCATCCCTCGCTTCGTGAAGCAGTACGCCGACCTGCGCGCCACTCTCGCCAAGGCCGCGCACGCGTTTGCGGAAGAAGTGGGCTCCGGTGTCTTCCCGGCAAGTGAGCACACGTTCCGATCCTCGACGGACGGCTAGGCAGTCCAGCCCAAGAACTCATCTCCGAGGGTCAAGGCCACGAACCAGATCGCGTAGGCGATCACGGGCATGGCCAGCACCACGAGCGGACGCGAGCTGAACCACCGGACGCACAGAACGGCCATGCCCAACCACAGCGCGCACAGGACCACGACCGCCCACGTAGGTGCAAGCAGGGTGGAGAAGAAGTAGAGCAACCCGATCGCTGCCATCCCGAACAGACCGATGACGGCACCTACTCTTCGGAGATTGATCTTCACGTCGAACTCCTTGCCGGACGTAGGCGCCCATGTCTGCGGCGAATGAGTTTCGTCAAGCGGACAAAGGAATTCTCCCACGACATCGCTTGGCCGTGAAGTGGTCGGCGCCTTCCTGCGTTCCACGACACGAATACCGAAAGTCGCGATGCCGTTTACCTCGGCAACGGATGTTGTCAAGATCGGAGCAGCGGCAGTCGCAAGCCGCTGAGTAGGTTCGACCAACCGGGTCAGGACCGCGCGCGAGGAGGCATCAGTGGCTGCAGTAAAGAAGACAGCCAAGAAGGCACCGGCGAAGAAGGCCGCCGCCAAGAAGACCGCCGCGAAGAAGGCACCCGCCAAGAAGACCGCGGCGAAGAAGACAGCCAAGAAGGCACCCGCCAAGAAGACCGCGGCGAAGAAGACAGCCAAGAAGGCACCCGCCAAGAAGGTCACGGCGAAGAAGACCGCCAAGAAGGCACCCGCCAAGAAGACCGCGGCAAAGAAGACCGCCAAGAAGGCACCCGCCAAGAAGACCGCGGCGAAGAAGACCGCCAAGAAGGCACCCGCCAAGAAGACCGCGGCAAAGAAGACCGCCAAGAAGGCACCCGCCAAGAAGACCGCGGCAAAGAAGACCGCCAAGAAGGCACCCGCCAAGAAGACCGCGGCGAAGAAGACCGCCAAGAAGGCACCCGCCAAGAGGACCGCAAGGAAGAAGTGAGCTCAGCACTGAGGGGGCGGATCGCGATGCGGTCCGCCCCCTCAGTTTCGCCCGGCCGAGATCAGCCCGCCGTGGGGCCGGGGTCTCCCAGGTCGTTGTAGAACGGGTCGTTGTCCCATTCCTCGTTGCGTTCGGCAACGCGCTCCAAGGCACGCTCGGCCTCGGCGTAACTCGGGTAAGGACCCAGCCGGTCCGACCACTTGCATCCCTCGCGAGGCTCGACCGCGTGGTGTTTCAGGCAGTACCACCACTGTTCGTCCGACATCGGCGACCTCCCGGCTGTAACACGACTCTACGAGCGGAAACTACACTCCCCAGGTGACTCCAATTGCGCCTGCCACGATCTCACCGCGCCTGTCCGTGCCGGACACGATCACACGGCCCGAGTACGTCGACAAGCCGGCACCGCAGCCCTTCCAGGGCTCGGAGGTCAAGGACGCGGAGACCATCGCCCGGATGCGCGTCGCCAGCCGGATCGCGGCCCAGGCACTGCAGGAGGTGGGTCGCCACATCCGACCTGGAGTCACGTCCGACGAGCTCGACAAGATCGGCCACGAGTTTCTGATCGACCACGGCGCCTATCCGTCCACCCTGGGCTACCGCGGCTTCCCCAAGTCACTGTGCACCAGCGTCAACGAGGTGATCTGCCACGGGATCCCCGACAGCCGGGTCGTCGAGGACGGGGACATCGTCAACATCGACATCACCGCTTTCATCGACGGGGTGCACGGCGACACCAACGCGACGTTCTTGGCGGGCAATGTCGAAGAGGAGACCCGCCTCCTCGTCGAGCGCACCAAGGAGGCGCTCGATCGCGGCATCAAGGCGGTCCGGCCGGGACGGCAGGTGAACGTCATCGGCCGGGTCATCGAGTCCTATGCCAAGCGCTTCGGATACGGCGTGGTCCGAGAGTTCACCGGTCATGGCATCGGCACCTCGTTCCACTCGGGCCTGGTCATCCCCCACTACGACGAGCCGCACTTCTCCGACGTGATCCAGGCCGGCATGACCTTCACCATCGAGCCGATGCTCACCCTCGGCACGCACGAGTGGGACATGTGGGACGACAAGTGGACCGTCGTCACCAAGGACCACCGGCCGAGCGCTCAGTTCGAGCACACCCTCCTGGTCACCGAGACCGGCGCCGAGATCCTCACCCTTCCCTGACCGTGGCGGCTCAGGGTGCCGCGTAGCGACCGCCCGGAAGCCACTCAGTCCAGCCCCGGCAAAGGCTCCCCGGTCACCGCCGACAGCTTGCGCTCGCAGCGCAGGACTCCCGTCTGGTGCTCGGGATCGCCGGACATGACGGCGGCCAGCCGCATGTGCGTGAGCGCCTCGCCGTACCGCGCCTGTCGCTCCAGGACGCGGCCGAGGGCGAACCGCGCCCACAGGTCCGTGGGGTTGTGCTCGACCAACACCAGCAGGTCGGCTTCGGCCTTCTCCAGCTGGGCGGACTGGAAGTACGCCCAGGCCCGAAGAGTGCGCAGGCTCATCGCCTCCGGCTCGTCGTCGATCGCCGGCTCGAGGATCGCGAGCGCCTCGCGCGGAGCGGATGCCTCGAGAAGCTCCCAGGCCTGGGCGTATGCCTCGGCGGGGTGCTTGCGTCCGACGACGCCGAGGTAGCTGCCGCCGGGTGGGACGAACGGGGGTTGTGACATCGGTGCCTCCTCGCCGCTCAACCACGATCTTGGCGCCGATGTTCCCATCGGCGGTACCCTCATGAGCGGATGAGTTGGCCGGGCGGCCGCGGGAGGCAACTCCTGAGGAAGGTCCGGGCTCCACAGGGCAAGGTGGTGGGTAACGCCCACCCGGGGTGACCCGCGGGACAGTGCCACAGAAAACAGACCGCCGGAGGCTCGCCTCCGGTAAGGGTGAAACGGCGGTGTAAGAGACCACCAGCGGGCCAGGTGACTGGTCCGGCTCGGCAAACCCCACCCGGAGCAAGGTCAAGAGGGCGTCGCAAGGCGCCTGCGCGGACGATCGAGGGCGGCCCGCCCGAGTTCGCGGGTAGACCGCACGAGGCGGCCGGCAACGGTCGTCCTAGATGGATGGTCGCCCCTCGCTACGCGAGGACAGAACCCGGCCTACAGGCCAACTCATCCGCCCCCCTCGCGACTACGGCCGCCAACGGCAGGCAGGCGCCCGGTCCAGGCGATGACGGAGCGATGCTGAGACTAGATTCCGCCGGACTGCGTGCTGGCCCGACCCAGCGCCGTCAGGGGGATGTCGACCCACGTCGGCCGGTTTCGAGCCTCGTAGCCGACCTCGTAGACCGCCTTGTCGGTCTCGTACGCCGCCAGCAGGACGAGCTCGGACTCCCCCAGCGGTGCTGCCGCCTCGGCGTACCCCTCGAGGAAGGCGTCGCGGTTGCGTGAGGTCCACTCGGCGGCCCGGAACTCGATCTGCGGCCTGGCCTCCTCGCCGACCAGCAGATCCCGGTTGACGGTGTGGGCCGCGTAGTCCAACGAGCGGAGCATGCCGGCGACGTCGCGCCAGGGAGAGTCCGGCGCTCGGCGCTCGGTCAGTGGCTTGGCCGGCTCACCCTCGAAGTCCACCAGCTTCCAGCCCCGCGACGTGCGGAGCGTCTGACCGAGGTGGAGGTCTCCGTGGATCCGCTGCGTCTCGATCCGGCCCAGCTGGGCGAGACGGTCGTAGGTCTCACGCGCGTGGTCGGCGTGTGCGGCCACCTCCGGCACTGCCCGGGTGGTCTCGTCCAGTCGCCCGCGCATCCAGTTGGCGACGTCGGCAGCATCCCGGACGGAGGTGCCGAAATGGGCGCGCAGGGCCTGGTGCACCTCTGCCACCGCGACGCCGAGCAGCTGTGCCTCGGAGGCGAAGTCTCCGCCCACCTCCCCGGCGTGCATGTCGCCCTCGGAGAACAGCACCCGGACGCTGCCCAGAGCGAGCGACCAGCCTTCGGTCGCGGTACGGAGGAACTGCTGCAGCATCCCCAGCTGGAGAGGTTCGTCCCCGGCGTCAGCCTCGACCCAGCCGTAGAGATGAGCAACGTGCTCGCTGCCTGCCTCGGTGAGGGCACGGTGGATCTCGACGTCGGGGTTGAGGCCGGGCGCGATTCTCCGGAAGAGCTTGAGCAGGCTGTCCTCGCCGAACGCCAGCGAGGAGTTGCTCTGCTCGCCGGAGAAGAGTGACGAGTGCGCGTCGAGGTCGAGATCGTGACCGGGCAGGCGGTAGAAGTGGACGCCGTCGATGCTCTCCTGACCGCCCAGGTGACGACCAGCGCTGTCGAACGCCGCCAACCAGCGGTGTGCGGCGTCGCGGTCGTGTGCTGCGTCGTAGTGGAATGAGCCGTCCCACGCGCCCACGAAGGCATGCGAGAGGCGATCCTGCGGCTCGTCGTAGGACGCAAGGGGGACCTGGTACACCTCTGTGCCGCCGTCGGCGTACCGCACGTCGACGAGAGTGAGGCCGAGCCCCAGCTCGCGGACCTTGCCGACGTCGAAGGGCCGGCCCTTGCCGCCGAACCAGCGTGCTTCAGCCAGGAAGGAGGACAGTGCTTGTTCGCGGGTCATCGGGCCGTCCCTCGCTCTGTGGCGCCAGGATCGGGAAGCCGGAACCAGTAGAAGCCGTACCCCCCGAGTGTAAGGAGGTAGGGGAGCTCGCCGATCTCGGGGAACCTGACTCCTCCGATGAGCTCGATCGGCACCACGCCTTCCCACCGTCGCAGGTCCAGCTCGACGGGTTGGGGGAACCGCGAGAGATTGTTCACGCACAGCACGGTGTCGGTGGCGCCGTCCGGAGCCTGGAACTCCCGGACGTACGACAGCACGGCCGGGTTGGAACCGCCCAGATCGTGGAACTCGCCCTGGCCGAAGCACGGGTGCTGCTTGCGGACGTGGATCATCCGGCGAGTCCAGTGCAACTGCGACGAGGTGTCCTCGAGCTGCGCCTCGACGTTGACCGCCTGGAAACCGAAGACCGGGTCCTGGTTCACCGGCAGGTACAGCTTCCCGGGGGTGGCAGGCGAGAAGCCGGCATTGCGGTCGGAGGTCCACTGCATGGGCGTCCGCACACCGTCCCGGTCGCCGAGCCAGATGATGTCGCCCATCCCGATCTCGTCGCCGTAGTAGAGCACGGGCGATCCGGGGAACGAGAGGAGCAGGGCCGTGAAGAGCTCCATCCGGTTGGGGTCGTTGTCGAGCAGGGGCGCGAGCCGGCGCCGGATGCCCATGTTGGCCTTCATCCGCGGATCCTTGGCGTACTCGGCCCACATGTAGTCGCGGTCCTCGTCGGCCACCATCTCGAGGGTGAGCTCGTCGTGGTTGCGCAGGAAGATGCCCCACTGGCAGCCGCTCGGGATGGGGGGAGTCTGCTCGAGGATCTCCGAGATCGGCATGCGCTGCTCCCGGCGCACGGCCATGAAGATGCGTGGCATCACGGGGAATTGGAAGCACATGTGGCACTCGTCGCCGCCGGACTCGAAGTCACCGAAGTACTCCACGACGTCGGCGGGCCACTGGTTGGCCTCCGCGAGCAGCACCCTGCCGGGGTAGTTGTCGTCGACGTACTTGCGCACCTTCTTGAGGAAGTCGTGCGTCTCGGGGAGGTTCTCGCCGTTGGTGCCCGGCCGCTCGTAGAGGTAAGGAACGGCGTCGAGCCGGAAGCCGTCCAGGCCCATATCGAGCCAGAACGACAGCGCTCCCAGGATGGCCTCGTGGACCTTCGGGTTGTCGAAGTTCAGATCGGGCTGGTGGGAGAAGAACCGGTGCCAGAAATACTGCTGGCGCACCGGGTCCCAGGACCAGTTCGACGGCTCGGTGTCGACGAAGATGATCCGTGCTTCCTGGTAGAGCTCGTCGGTGTCGGACCAGACGTAGAAGTCGCCGAAGGGGCCGTCCGGGTCTTCGCGACTGGCCTGGAACCACGGATGCTGGTCGCTGGTGTGGTTCATGACGAAGTCGACGATCACGCGCATGTTGCGACGGTGCGCCTCGGTGACGAACACCTGGAAGTCCTCGACCGTTCCGCAGCCTGGCTGGATGCCGATGTAGTCGGCGACGTCATACCCGCCGTCGCGCAGTGGCGAGGTGAAGAACGGCGGCAGCCAGAGGCAGTCGACCCCGAGCCACTCGAGGTAGTCGAGCTTCTCGGTCAGACCCTTGAAGTCGCCGACGCCGTCGCCGTTCGAGTCCTTGAACGACCGAACCAGGACCTCGTAGAAGACTGCGGTCTTGAACCAGTCCTCGCTCAAGGCACCTCCTCGCTCTCGGCCCGGGGTCGGGGTCCAGCGCGGGCTAGCCTCCACACTTCCGTCAAGCCACGCTTCTCGCAACGTTCGGCGCCGATCGACGTGGGCCAGATCGGGGGCCCGACCCTCCCCGTTGGATGCGGGTTCACAAGATGTTTGCCCTCGATGGCCCATCCGTCCAAAGAAATGTATAGCCTTGGCCGCATCGTCCACCGCTCGGCTCTTCGGAGGCTCCTCGATGCCACTGCCCACCGTCGTGTTCGACTTCGACGGCACCATCGCCCAAGGTGACGGCCCCGTCCTGGCGTACGCCCGACACGCGGCGGCCGTCGCCGACGACCCGGGCCTGTTCGAGGCGGCCCTCGCCGCACTGGCCGACCTGGTCAATGGAAAGTCCCCGTACCGCGACGCCTACGACGCCGTCGCTCGGGTCTCGCTCGCCCGCGGACTGGACGCGATCCGGCTTCAGGCGGCGTACGACGCGAGCCGACTCGAGCTCGGTACCGCTGCCGCGCCCCTGGAGGCCCCTGCCGGACTGGCCTCGTTTCTCGCCGAGCTCTCCGGGTTCGCCCGACTGGCGCTGGCCACCAACGCGCCTGCCACCGGCATCGACACCGCCTTGGTGTCCTTGGGCGCCGCCGACTACCTCACCCATCGGCACTGCTCGCTCGGCAAGCCCGACGGGCTGGTGCCCGTCCTGACCCGCTACCTGGCCGATGGTCCGGTGCTTTCGGTCGGGGACATCTGGGAGTACGACCTCGCCCCCGCCGACGAGCTGGGCGCGACGACGGCGCTCGTCGGGGTCACCGCACGCTCAACAACGGAGCACCCGACGATGCGCGGTGCGACCCTTGCCGACCTCTACGGCGAGATCACGAGCTGGGCCGCACACGCGGTGCCCGGACCAGAGGTGCCTGTGGGCACCGACCAACACAATGAAAGGCACGACTGACATGCGCAGAAAGCTCTTGGCCTCGGGCTTGGTCGCCGTCGCCGCCCTGTCGCTGGTGGGGTGCAGCTCAGGCGGCACCAGCTCCAACGCCACACCGACCGAGCTCACCCTGGCTCTGATCCCCAATGAACAGGTCAGCGACCTGGTCACCTCCGTCAAGCCGCTCACCGACTACCTGACCAAGCAGCTCGGCATCCCGGTGAAGGGCGTCGTGACGAAGGACTACCAGGCTGCCGTGGCCGCCATCTGCTCCGGGCAGGCCCAGATCGCCATCGCCGACGCGGGCTCGCTCGCCGCGGCGCAGGACCAGTGCGGCGCCTTCCCGGTGGTCCAGGACGTGCGCTACGGCGCGTCGTCGTACGCCTCGGAGTTCTTCACCAACATCGACAACGCGAGCAAGTACTGCACCGACACCCCGGTCGAAGCCACCTACCAGGCGAACGGCGAGCAGTACCTCTACTGCAACGGTGTGGCCGACGCGACCAGCAACACCGGTGCCGGACCGGTTGCGGTGGATGCGTTGAAGAACATCGCTCCCGGAACGAAGGTTGCCTTCGGCAACACGACCTCTCCGGCCGGCTACGAGCTGCCTGTCCTCGCCCTCGAGCAGCAGGGCGTGAGCATCGACAGCCTCGACCAGGTGCCTGTCACCGGGAATGACAACCTGATCATGGCGGTCTACAACGGGGACGCCGAGGTCGGCTTCGCCTACTGGGACGCCCGCTCGGCGATCAAGACCAGCGAAGTCCCGGACATCGGCAAGAAGGTCGTCGTCTTCGGTCTGTCGGAGATGTACCCGAACGGCGGTGTCGTCCTCGGCCCGAACGTTCCTTCGGATCTGCGGGACAAGATCACGACCCTGCTGGTGGGCTACGACAAGGTCGACCCGGACACGCTGAAGAACATCTTCGGCCAGACCGCGTGGGTGCCGGCCGACCCGACGGCGATCGACGTCGCCCGACAGGTCAACAAGCGCTTCGCGGGGCAGTGAGACCATCTCGCATGGTCGATAGCACTCACGGCTCGGAGGCGGGGCAAACACTCCCCGCCTCCGAGGCGTGGCCCATGCACCTGAACGACGTCACCGTCCGGTACCCGAATGGCACCGTGGGCCTACGCGGCGTCTCGCTGTCCATCGAGGCCGGCGAGATGGTCTCCGTGGTGGGCCTGTCCGGATCGGGGAAGTCCACCCTGATCCGCACGCTGAACGGCCTGGTGTCCGCCACCTCGGGGACCGTGCAGGTCGGGCCCTACACGGTCAGCGAGCTCAGCGGCCGGCGGCTGCGGACGCTGCGCGGCCGGATCGGAATGATCTTCCAAGGCTTCAACCTCGCTGACCGCGCGAGCGTCTACCACAACGTGCTCGTGGGGCGGTTCTCCCACACCCCCACCTGGCGGACGCTGCTGGGCCTGACCACGCGCGAGGACCGCGAGATCGTCATGCGAGCCCTGGACTCGGTGGGAATGCTCGAGACGGTGTGGGGTCGCGCCGGGGCGCTCTCGGGCGGGCAGAAGCAGCGCGTGGCCATCGCCCGGGCCCTGAGCCAGGAGCCCGAGGTCATGCTCGCCGACGAGCCCGTCGCGAGCCTGGACCCGCCCACCGCGCACGCCGTGATGTCGGACCTGCGACGGATCAACACCGAACGTGGACTGACCGTCATGGTCAACCTGCACCTGATGGATCTTGCCCGCCAGTACACGACACGCATGATCGGACTGCGTGCCGGTGAGATCGTCTACGACGGTCCCGCCTCCTCGGCGACAGACGCCGACTTCGAGGCGATCTACGGACGCCCGATCCAGTCCCGAGACGCCTTGGGAGCCTGACCGTGACCGAGCTGTCCGCTCCGCCGCGGCCGCGCACCTGGCCCCGGACGGTCGCGATCGTCGTCGTGGTGGTCGGGATCACGATCCTGACGACGCTGCCGGCGCTCGGCGGCGTCGTCATCGACCTGGGGGCCATCGCGCGGAACTGGGGCTACGGCTCGCAGCAGATCGCCAAGCTGTTCCACCCCGACCTGACGATCCTGCCGAGGACCTGGCAACCGCTGCTGGAGACGCTGGAGATGGCGCTGGTGGGTGCCGCGATCTCCGCGATGCTGGCGATCCCGCTGTCGACGTGGGCAGCCCGCCCCACCAACCCGACGCCGGCACGGATCGCGGTGCGCGCGATCCTCAACGTCATCCGGGCGGTGCCGGACCTGGTCTACGCAACGATCCTCGTCGCCATGGTCGGCGTCGGGGCCCTCCCCGGTGTGATCACTCTGGTGCTGTTCGACCTCGGCATCGTCGTCAAGCTGGTGTCGGAGGCCATTGACTCCGCCGACGCCTCGTACATGGAGGCCGGCCACGCCGCCGGCGGCACGCAGACGCAGATCAACCGGGTAACCGCTCTGCCGCAGACCTGGCCCGTCTTCTTCTCCCAGGTGCTGTACTCACTTGAGCTCAACGTGCGCGTGTCGGCGATCCTGGGCCTGGTGGGCGCGGGCGGACTCGGACGACTCATCGACGAGGTCCGCGGCTTCTACCGCTACGGGGCGCTCACGGTGATCATCCTGGAGATCCTCGTGGTCGTCGTGCTGCTCGAGATCGCCTCCAACTACCTCCGCAAGAGGCTGCGATGACGGCCGCCGCTGTCGCGATTGCCCCGAGACGTCCGCGTCGAGTCGGGGTGCGAGTCGCGCAACTCCTGACAACCGCCCTGGTGATCGGCGCAGCGCTGCACCTGGACATCACCTGGTCGGACCTCGTCCAGCTGCCAAGCCGACTCGGGCACTACTTCCGGCTGATGTTCTCCGAGCCCAACTGGGGTGTGCTGTCGATGGCGCTCTACCAGACCTGGGTGTCGGTGACCATGGCATGGGTCGGTGGGCTGCTGGGGGTGGTGCTCTCCACGATCCTCGGCATCCCCGCCGCCGAGGGCGTCGGCCCGCTGTGGCTCCGCCTCCCGCTGCGCGGGCTGTTCGCCGTGCTGCGCGCGGTCCCCGAGGTGGTCATCGCCATCGTGATCCTCACGGTCACCGGGCTGACCCCGTTCACCGGTGCCCTCGCCCTGGCGATCGGGGGAATCGGCACCCACGCGAAGTGGACCTACGAGACCTTCGAGGCCGTGCCCACCGGGACGGCCGAGGCTGTCCGCGCGGCCGGCGGCAACCTGCTCGAGGTGGCGCGGTGGGGGCTGTGGACCACGGCCGCGCCAGAGCTCATGTCACTCGGCCTGTACCGCTTCGAGATCAACGTCCGCACCTCGGCGATCCTTGGCCTCATCGGCGTCGGCGGCGTCGGCGACCTGCTCACCGGCTACACCCAATACCGTCAGTGGGACAGCGTCGGGGTCCTGATCATCGTCGTCATCGTCGTCACCATGGTGATCGATGCGATCTCCGGGACGATCCGACGTCGCATCATGAGAGGGGGCCACACCCGTGGCGTGGAACGGAGCACCTGAAGCGCCCCCGTCGGTCCGCATCGCGGCCCTGCTGCACTCCTTCCAGCCCAGCGAGCGTCGGGTGGCCGAAGCGATCGCGGCGGACCCGTCCGGCGTGGTGGAGTGCACAGCGCAGCAGCTCGCCGACCAGGTCGGTGTGGGCCGTGCATCGGTGATCCGGACCGCCCAGACCCTCGGGTACGAGGGCTATCCACAGTTGCGCGTCGCGTTGGCGCGGGACATCCCCTTCACCTCACGCGACCAGTCCCCCGCCAACGACGGCACCGCGGTGGGCTCGCTCCGGGCAGCCCTGGACGACTTCGGTCACAGCCTGCCGCGGGTGACCGCAGCGCTGAGGGAGGAGGACCTGGTTGCCTTCGTCACCGCCCTTCACGAGGCCGACCGCGTCGTCATCAGCGCGAACGGGCTGTCGGCCCCGCTGGGCCTGGATGCGGCCATGCGGCTGGGCGCCGCCGGCCGGCCCGCGGAGTACCTGCCCGACACCATGGCCCAGCAGATCGCGGCCCGACAGCTGTCGCCGCAATCGGTGTGCCTGTTGATCTCCGGATCAGGAGCCAACCGGACAACGCTCGCCGTGGCGAGCGCGGCCCGCGACGCGGGTGCGCGGCGGCTCGCGCTGACCTCCTTCTCGAACTCTCCACTGGTGTCCCTGGCTGACACCGTGTTGGTCATCCCGCCTGTCACCGACTCGTTCCGTGACGAGCTGCTGCACACCTCGCGTGCCGCGCTCACGCTCGTCGTCGAGCAGCTCGTGTCCTTGCTCGTGGAGCGCCGCGGCGAGCGAGCGGCGGAAGCCCACGCCGCTGTGCTCGCCGTACTCGGACAGAGCCTGGACGACTAGGTGCCGGCGTGCTCCTCAACGCAGGATGAGCACGATGACCAGCACCGCCAACAGCACGAGCGCCACCGCCGATTCCAGGACGAGGCGCCCGCCGCGGATCTGAGTGATCGCGAATCCCGCAAGGCTCTCTTGGACGTAGCGCGATCGGGAGAGTGCGGCGAGGCCAGCCAGCACCCCCGCATACACCAGGGCAACTCCGAGGACGGCGTAGATGTTCTCGGCGACGAGGAGGATCAGAGTCACAGCGAAGACGACGCCGAGTCCAGTGAGGGTCAGGATGCGCTGGAAGTAGTTCCGCTCGAACGGCTCCTGTCGGCCCCACAGCTGCGGAGTCGGAGTGTCGCGTTCGGTCATGACTGTGGCAAGAGGATCAGCACGACCACCCCGCACCCGATCAGGGCCACGGCCAGGGTGAACAGCAGTGGGACGCTGAAGCCGGACAAGGGCCGGCGCAGGCGGAGGGCAAGCTCGGCGGACCACCAGCGATGCACGCCAACGGCACCCGCGGCGAGAGACACCACCACCAGCCCGAGAGACAGCACCCGGTCGCCGAACCAAGGGTGGGCCACGAACAGCCGGTCGATGGCGACCGCTGCCGCCATCAAGGTGATGGCCAGTCGCAGCCAGCTCAGATAGGTGCGCTCGTTGGCGAGCGAGTACAGCGGATCGGGCTCGGTTCCCCGGCCGAAGACCCGGCGCGGAACCCGCGGCCGGTCCGACGGCTCGCTCTCGAACCGCATCACCTCGTTGTCTGGCACGGAGTCACGCTATCCCCCCTCCCGCTGCCGCTGCGGGACCTGAGACGCCACCACAGGAGAGGTGTCTCGGAGCGCCGAGTCGAAGCTCAACGACACCCGGTGGACAGCTCCGGCTGACGACCTCCGCGCAGGTGGCCGGGACCCGCATTCCGGCTTGAGCCGGATCGCACCGGTGCGCCAGTCCCCGACCGTTCCGGCAGCCACGCCAGGAGCAGAATGGGTGGTGAGCGCCCGGAACCGACATGAGGTGAGGCAACGTGGTGAAGAAGCGGTGGCAGGACCTGAGTCATCCAGCACAGACCGCGATCGTCATCAGCGCGGCGGTCGACGCAACGCTCAAGGCCTTCGCCATGAAGGACCTCTGGAAGCGTCCAGCGGCCGAGATCCGTGGGCCGAAGGTGCTGTGGGGATTGCTGCTCGCGTTGTCGAACTCGGCCGGCGTGGTCCCGTTGATCTACCTGCTCTACGGACGGAGCAAGGCGTCGGAGATCTCGTCGTAGCTCGAGGGAGCGCTCGGGCCGCTACCGCGACCTGTGCCGCATGAGTACGGCGGTGAACTGCTGGGCTCCGCCGGAGGGAGTGAAGTGGTCCTCCCCCATCGTCTCGACCAGATCGAAGCCGGGGAACTCCGCGGCCAGCTGCTCGTGGCTGTAGCGGACGATGGGCAGACCGCTGCACTGGGTCGGACCATCGGGGCCGAACGTCGCGACCACGAGCCAGCCGTCGGGCTCGATGGCGCGCTCCAACGAAGCCCGGTAGGCGTCCCGCTCCCTCCGCTCGGTGAGGAAGTGGAAGACCGCGCGATCGTGCCAGAGCGCGTAGCGGCGTCCGAGGTCCAGCTCGAGGACGTCGGCGACCTCGAAGACCACGGCGTCCCCGGCCGCACCGATCCGGGTGCGAACGTGCTGCAGCGCCGTCGATGACAGATCGACCGCGGTCAGGTCGGCGAACCCGCGCTCGAGCAGGTGGTCGGTGAGGGTGCTCGAGCCCGCCCCGACGTCGATGATCGGCTGGTCGGAGCCGACACCGGTCCGGTCGACGAGCCCCAGGGAGAGGCCGGGCACGGACTGCCACCAGGAGACTGCGTCCATCTCCCTGGTGGCGTGGATGTTCTCCCAGTAGTCGCTCCGGGCCGCCGTGTCGGTCGGCCGGATCGGTGCATCGCTCACGCTGTCAGCCTAAGTGGCGCCGGACGCCCCCCTGGCGAGCGGTCGCACGGACGAGAACGCCGAGAAGCGCTCCTCGGTCTCCCGAGGAGCGCTTCTCGATCACTCGACTTGCACTGATGGATTGCCGTGCCATCTGTGAGGGACCGGTTGCCGATCTTCCCCGTCGGCTCGCCCTCCCCCACAACCTGACGGTGGCGGCGCACCGTCACGGTGCGGCGAGGGCCCTAGGTCCCGATCGCAGACGCAGTTCGGGGCACGGGCCTAGGAGCCCCTCGTCGCCAAGGTCGCCCCGATCCCGGCCAGCACCGCGGCGAGAAGTATCGGCAGCCCGATGGTCAGGATCGAGACGAACCCCAGCCCGAGGAAGAGGAAGGCTGCCATGGTGAGCGCCGGCGTCCGTCTGTCGCGGCGGCCCAGCGCGCCGTAGGCCGAGAACCCGGCCGCGACCAGCATCAGTGCGACGAACCACCAGGCCGGTGTGTTCCCTTGGGTCCGGATGATCTGCAGGTACACCGCGACCATGGCCACGGCGATGCCTGCCGCCAACAGCGGCAACAAACTCCCCCGCCCCACCGGTGTGGTGCCCACACCTCATCCTGGCACGACTGCCATCCCAGGTCGGGAACCCGAAGCCGCCCGTCGATAGGGTTCGGCGGTGCTCATCCTGCTGCCGCCCTCCGAAGGCAAGACGGCTCCGGCCCGCGGATCCCACCTGGATCTCAACGCCCTGTCCTTCCCTGACCTCCACGAGGGCCGGCGGGCCGTGCTCGACGATCTGGTACGGCTGTGCGACGGAGACCCGTCCGTGGCAGCGACGACCCTCGGCCTCGGCAAGACCCAGATCGACGCGGTGGCCCGCAACGCGGCTCTTCGCCAGGCGCCCACGGCTCGCGCCGACCACGTCTACAGCGGGGTGCTCTACGAGGCGCTGGACCTGCCCGGCCTCAGCAGCCCAGCCAAGCGCCGCGCGGCGCACTCGGTGGTGATCATGTCGGCCCTCTTCGGGGCGGTCCGCCCGCCGGACCGGATCCCCGCCTACCGGCTCTCCGGGGACGTGAAGCTCCCCGGCATCGGGGCCGTGGCGAGGCACTGGGCCCAGCACCTCGCCGGCCCGCTGACCGAGGCTGCGGGCAACGGACTGGTCCTGGACCTACGCAGCTCGACATACGCGGGGTTCTGGAAGCCGACCGGCGCCACCAAGGAGCGGACGGTCACCGCTCGGGTGCTGCACGAGCACAACGGCGAACTCAAGGTCGTGTCCCACTTCAACAAAGCAACCAAGGGGCGGCTCGTGCGCTCCCTGTTGGAGAACCCCGAGCGTCCCACCACACCGGCCGACCTCACCGACCTGCTGACCGGGCTGGGTTGGACGGTCGTCCCCGGCCCCAGGCCGGGCGTGCTCGACGTGGTGGTCAGCGAGCTGTAAGTGGGACTAATGGGTGTGAAAGGTGGGCCCAAACGATCACCGACGGCATCCGAAAACGCCCGAATTCCGGAGGCTGAGCCCGTCGAAACCGGTATCCGCACAAGCCGATGAGCGTGTACGGCGCGGAGCCTGCCCGCGAACCTCAGTTGGTCGGGTTGGGCACCCGCAACGGCTTCGGGTTCGGGTTGTCTGTGCCCATGCTCGTGGTGGTGCGGCCGAGCTGGCCGTACTTGTTGTCGCCCCAGCACCAGAGTGCCTTGTCGCTGCGGATGCCGCAGGTGTGCCCCATTCCCGCGTCAACGGCGAGCCAGGTCTGGTACACGGCGGGGGTGGTGACCTTGATGGGGATCGGGTTGGGGGTCGTGTTCTTGTATCCGGTGTTGGTCGTGTTGGCGAGCTGGCCGTAGTCGTTGTTGCCCCAGCACCACAGAGTGTGGTCGGTACGGATGCCGCAGGTGTGCGCGAGGCCCGCGGAGACGGACTGCCAGGACTGGTCGGGGTACCGGTCGCTGACCGGAAGCGGTGTGTCGTTCACGTCGCTGGTGCTTGACGGGCCGAGTTGTCCAGCCGTGCCGATGCCCCAGCACCACAGCGACTGGTCGGTGCGGATCCCGCACGCGAAGACCCCCATGCTCTCGGAGGAGACCATCTGCCAGGTCTGTGGGGCACTCGCGTAGCCGGAGCTGTCGGTGACCGCGAGAGGTGTCGAGTTCGGGTTCGTGGTGCCGCTGTTGGCAGGGTTGCCGAGCTCACCCGACTGGTTGTCGCCCCAGCACCACAAGGTCTGGTTGCTCCGGATGCCGCACTCGTCGGCGAAGCCGCCGGCGAGCGACTGCCAGGTCTGGGGTGCGGTGGTGTTGACGGCGCTGTCGTCGACGAGAAGGGGGGTGCTGTAGTCCAGGGTGCTGCTTGCGGTGGTGGCGAGCTGGCCGTAGACGTTCGCGCCCCAGCACCACAGGCTCTGGTCGGTGCGGATGCCGCACGTGTGACCCAGCCCTCCGGCCGCCGTGACCGCCGTCCAGGTCTGCGGCGCGGTGGTGTTCACGGCGCTGTCGTCGACCAGCAGGGGCGTGGGAAGCGGCACCTGGTTCTCGTCGGCGCTGCCTGTGCCGAGCTGGCCAGCGATGCCGAGCCCCCAGCACCAGAGCGTCTGGTCGGTACGAATGCCGCAGGTGTAGAGGGTGCCCACCGAGACGCTCTTCCAGGTCTGCGGGGCTCCGGGGTTCTGGGTGCTGTCGACGACCTGCGTGGGGACGGGGTTCGGGGTCGTGTTGTCCACCCAGGTCCCGGACGAGGAGCCGTTGTTGGTGGGGTTGCCGAGCTGGCCGTAGTCGTTGTATCCCCAGCACCACAGCGTCTGGTCGTACCAGATGCCGCAGGTGTGCCCACCATTGGCGGAGATCTGGAGCCAGCCCTTGGTGTCGACCCGGATGGCCTTCGAGACCAGGCGGGGCTGGGTGCTGGTCTTGAGCAGCAGGGCCCGGTAGCGGAAGTCCCAGCGGGCCCGGACGGTGGCCCGGTAGTACCCACGCTTGGTGGTGCGGGCCTTGGTGACCTTGACGATCTTCCAGTGGTGGGTGCCGGGCTCGGCCCGCTGGATGACGTAGACCCGGTTGCCGCCGTAACGGAAGCGTCCGGCGAGGGTGATCCTGGTCCCGGTGACCACGGGGGACGTTGCGCCAACCAGCCGGATAGAGCCGCCCGGCCTAGCCACGGCCGGTGCTGCCTGGAGCACCACCACGGTCGCCGCGATCAGTGCCAGCGCCACAAGGCGCCGCGCCCGCTTGCCCATCATTCCCCCGTCCGACCGGTGAATCTGGTCCTCTCACAACCTACCCACATCGCACCGGTTCGGGCAGGGGAATCACACGGACTCTGCCTGCTCTCAGACACACTTGCCGTTACGCGGCCGCACGCTCATGGCTGAGCGGATCGCGGCTACAGACCGAGGATGCTCCCCTTCTTGGCCTGGAACTCGTCCTCGGTGATCAGGCCCTCGTCCCTCAGTGCAGCAAACTTCCGGATGGCTTCAGCAGCATCGTCAGCCGCCGGTCCGGCCGCTGACGATGCGGTCGGACTGGGGCCTGATCCGGTGCCGTGGTGATCGGCGATCATCTGGCGGAGCGTTGAGACCGCAGCCTCAGCATCCTTGCTAGAGACGAAGAGGGCGTTGGGGGCTTCCCAGACCGAGGTCGGGCCGTTGTCCATCCGGCCAAACTTGGTCACGACTTGAGCACCAGCTGTCTGCACGACGATCGCCTTGGTGGTCATTCCCTTGCGGTATTCAATCCCGGTGACGTGGGCCAAGTCCCAGGAGTTCACCTGGCTACCGAACGCCGCGCCGCTCGTCATTCCCCACTTGCAGACGAGAATCCGGCGGTTCGTGGCGACCAGGGCCGACTTCTCTCCGGGTTGCGTGACGAGCACTTCTTCGGATGGCTCCAGCGTCCCAGCGAGCGTCTTCTGTGCCTTCTTGTCGAGCGAACCGATGTCTGCCATTTCCCCCTCCGGATTCCGAATGGACTGCTCCGAACATAGCTCCAGCGGGAGGAACCACCTAGGTGCCTGGACCGGGCAACGCCCCGACGTCGGCGATGTGCGCTCCAGCATCCTGGCGGACGGATACGGGCCGTACCGCCCAAACGCACATCGGCGTAAGACGGTTTGTGTCAAGGGTTTGGCCGGTGCCCTGCTCGTCGTCTTCCCTGCATAGCGGAAATGGGGTTGGGCCCATCAGCGTGTAATCGGGTTGGTCAGGCGACGGGGGGGCTGGCCGTGATGTGCGTGGAGGTACTGGTGGTCCTCGATGCCGCTGAGGGCTCGCCCCGGCCGTCTGCTTGACGGTCCGCCTGTCGTTGACAGGCGGCCATGGGTGGGGCCTCCTTGCCTCGGGTGCCTCGGGTGGCGATGTCGGGGTCCCAGGCTCGGCGGGTGGTGATCACGGCGTGGAGTTGACGCAGGATCGCGGCGGCGATCACGGTCTGGGCCTGGGTGGGCTTGAGTTTGTTGGTCTCCCGAGTCGTCAGGTGCTCGAACCGGGCGGCATAGACGGGGTTGGCTTTGAGTGCTCCCCAGACTGCCCGCCAGGCCGCGGTCCGCAGCCCGGGCCGTCCTCGTCCGGACAGCTGGGTGCGGCCGGTGACGGTGCCCGACTGCTGTTGGCGTGGGGCGAGACCGGCGTGTTTGACCATCGCTCAGGCAGTGGCGAACCGGGACGGGTCACCGGTCTCGGCCAGGATCGCTGCGGCACCGACCACCGAGATCCCACGCCTTGCGCCGGAACGTCTTGCGGGCCAGCACCTTCGAGTCGTGATCGGTGACCACCATCATCTGCTTGGTGTCGGCCAGGTCGATCCCCACGATCGCGTTCCCGATCGGGACCAGCTCCCGCAGCCGCGCCAGCTTCGCGTTCCGGTTCCGGTCACCACGCGAAACACCACTACCGTTAGACATGAACGTCCTCCTTATGCGCTGGGACACCAAGCCCGAAAATCACATCAGGGGGACGTTCCTACGTCCAGAACCCAAGCACTAAACGTCTTTCTATGCCGCAGGGTGGACGTCCGGATGAGGGTGGGTCTACCGGGTTCCTCCTCCCCAGCAGTCGTCCGCCCCCGAGATCGGGCGCAGGTCCGCCAACGTGAGATCGGTGTGGGTCTCGGTCAAGGTGATGCACCCGAGAACCCCATCGAGGCCGTCGCCGTTGTCGATGCGACAGTCAGCGCCCAAGAAGAGCATGCTGTCGGTCACGCCCGGAGCCAAGTCGTGGGGGTCATCAACGACGCAGTTGCCCGTCACCCGGATGCGTTGGCCCGTGTCGTTCGTGATCGTCACGTCGGCGCTCGGCGTGGAGAAGTCGCACGCCGACAGGGACAAGAGGACGACGAGCGCAAGGACACTGCCTACCCGGCGCACGATCTCTCCCATAGCCCCATCCTCGCATCCGGACGTGCCGCTGAGCGTTCGACGCTACGCGGCCACACGCACATGCCGCGAGTAGTGCGCCGACGTGCCGAAGAGCGGGCGACCCCCAACGCCCCGAAGTCTGCTTCATGATCCAGGATCCGTCCCGCCCCCTCAGTTCCCGCTGCGAGGATCGTGTGATTCATTCGTCGCGCCATTGGGCCGGTCACCAGGGACTTTAGGACCGGGCATGATCCGCGGACCGATTCCTAGACTCGTTGGGTGCGCAGACTTCGTGTGGTGATCGCAATCGCGTTCCTGTTCGCTCTTGCCGGATGCGGCGGATCCGCCACCGCGACGGTCATGCCGAACGTCACGGGCGAGAGACTTGACGTGGCGAAGAGCGACATCGAGCACGCGGGTTTCAAGAACGACGTCGACGTCGTAGGGGGCGGCACCTTCGGAGTCCTCGTCGAATCGAACTGGGTGGTGTGCGAGCAATCCCCAGCAGCTGGAACCAACCTTGCAGGGACCCCTCGCCTGGTCGTGGACCGTTCGTGCGACAACGGCACCGCCACGCCGAGTGAATCGTCCCAGGAACCGACCGACCAAGCCTCCGAATCACCGCCCCCTTCCGAGACCCCGACCCTGTCCGCTACCGCGGAACCGCAGAACCTGGTCCTGACGGTGCGGAACAACGAAGATCTCGCCGCCCTCCTCTCGAGCCACAACTCAACCGGCAAGGCGGTTAGGAAGTTCGCCAAGACGTATGCGGGGCGGACGATCAGGTTCAACGGCAGCATCGACCTCGTCGCGCCGCACGAGAACTACAAGACCATCTTCGACATCCTGGTTTCCTCGCACAACTACAGCGAGACGTCTTCCTGGGGTCCGACTTTCAAGTTCGGCGAGGTACAGATCGCAAACAGCAAGGCTTTCAGGAACTACGGGAGCGACTACGTCAGGGTGGGCAACAACGTCGTCATCGAGGCGACGATCGACCACTACGACGCCTCCCACGGCATCTTCTACCTCGACCCCGTCTCTGTTCGGCTGCGTTGATCTGCGCACCCACCGGACCGACGGCATGGCCCACGCATCCGGCTCGCCAGCCTGCGGCGAGACGACTAGCGGCCGCGCATCTCGCGCACAAAGATCCAGATCAGCCACAGGCCGCCGGTGATGAAGGTCATCAGGATGTCGAAACCGAAGTGGATGAGTCCGTAGCGCCGAGACATAGCCACACCATAGGCAGGTCAGCGCTGTAGCCATCAGGGACGACTGTCCCGTCTCCCTGTGAGAGGGAAGGATCCTGACTCGCGCTCGGTCATGGCTCCCCTCTGTGTCAAGACACCATGGGGAGGGCGGGTTTAGGCTCGATGCTGGCGGGTCCTTGGTGTGACTGATCCGAAGAGCCGATGACCGGGGTCAGGTCGGCCGCGCTGGATTGAAGAGTCGTCCCCGAGTGTCCACCCGGACCCGCCACCTTCCCGGCGACGAGGTCGTCGAGCATGGTCCGATAGACGATGTCGGACAGTCTGCGTTTGAGGCAGCGCATCGCTTCTCGTTTGGTCTTCCCGGCCGCGATCTTCCGGTCGTAGTAGGCCCGTCCTTCGGTCGGGTTGCGGAGTTGGACGGTGGCCATCATGTGCAGCACGCGGTTGATCGCCCGGTTCCCTCCCCGCGACAGCCGGTGGCGGACGTTGTCTCCTGAGGAGGCGTCGATGGGGGCGGTGCCGGTCCAGGACGCGAAGTGGCCTTTGGTGGGGAACCGGGTGACGTCGCCGACCTCGACCAGCAGCCGGGCTGCGTCGGAGGGTCCGATGCCGTGCAGATCCAAGAGCCCGGTCTGGGTCGTCTTCACCAGGTCGAGGAGTTCTTTGTTGGCTTCCTTCCTGCGGCGATAGATCCGCTCGAGATCGACCACGAGCTCGAGTGCGACCCGTTTGCGGGTCTTGCCGGCGGTGTCCTTCGGTCGGACTCCGGCCAAGAGCTTGCGGGCCTGAGCGGCCGACAGATCCTTCTTCGCCCCACCAGGCAACAGTTCCAGCAACAGCCCGTGCAGCTGGGACACCATCCGGGTGTGGTCGGCGCCGATCCGGCGACGGCGGTCGACCAGCAGCCGCAGCACCTCGAGGTGTTCGTCGGACACGACTTCACGAAGCCCGGTCATCCGGACTGCGACCAGCGCGATGGAGTGGGCGTCGGTGTCGTCGGTCTTGCGGCCTTGGCCGGTGGCGAACATCCGCATCCGCGCCGACAGCTTCGCCGGAACATCGACCACCGGCTCACCGGCCTCCAGCAGCCGGAGCACCAGATGCTTCCCGATGCCCTCACAGCCCTCGACCGCCCAGACCCGGTCCGGCCACCGCCGACCATCGGCCAGCATCTGATCGAACCCGGTCGGGTCGGTGCCATACCGCTGCTTGAACAACACCTGCTCGTCGCCGGCCATCACCTCGATCGTCGCGGACCGCTTATGCGGATCCATCCCGATCACCACACGCCCGTCTGCCATACCTGCTCCTGACCTCGTCACCACTAGATGGATGGGTGCAGGAGGGCACCGCTTCTATGAGCTGGGCATTCCCCTCTTCAGCCTCTCCCGCCCGACGGTGGCCGGGGCAGCGCATGCCATGAGTGAGTCACACCTCAAGGGTGGACAGCCGCAAAGTGAGCGACCACCCCGACCACCTCAACCGAGCCTCGGCCGAGACCCGATCTGACGTCAATGGAACTAGAAGCCGCTGAGCGTTCGACGCTACGCGGCCATCCGCGTCTGCCTCTGAGGTCCGCTTCCACATCGAAGTCCTCTGAGGTCGAAGCGACCGTGGGTACAGTGTCGAAGTGTTTCGTCGCAAGCAACGCAAGGCCGAGTCCTCTTCCACCCAGCCGGCCGCAGCCGAGGTCTATCACGGGCTAAGGGAGCAGGTGCTCAGCATTGATCCAGATTCGGTCGGGCTAGGCGCCGCAGACTCGACGGACCGAATCTGGGGATGCCTGATGGAAACGGGATACCCGAACGGTACGGCGACCCTTGTCTGTCTCCGGGATGGGACAACCAGCCTTTACACCAGTTCTGGCTTCGGGATCATCGGAGGAGGATCGCACCAGCCGGTCGTGCAGGCCACGGAAAGTCTGTTGGCCGCGCTGGCATCTGAACTCGATCGACTTCCACCCAGTAGCGACCAGTCCCTTCCGGGGGTGGGACGGACGGTCATCCGCGCACTTACCTACCAAGGACCACGAGCGTATGAAGCAGCCGAGGACGACCTTGGAAATGGCGGGGACGTTCTCTCGCCGATCTTTCACGCCGCACACGACGTCATCACGCAGCTCCGGTTGATCGACGAACAGCGCCAGTAGACCGACTCTCGATGCGTCCGCACATGCCGCAGGGCGGATGGCGGCATACCGTTTCACGGTCATGCCGCGACCAGCGCGGGAGGCTGCCGGGATACACAGGGGAGACTTTGCCGGAGTGACATGATCACCGCATGGTCGATGCTGCAGCCGCCGTCCAGAGGCAACTCGACGCCTACAACTCCCACGACGTGGATGCCTTTCTCAGTGCCTACGCCACGGATGTCACCGCCATTGACGGCGATGGCCAAACCCTGTTCGTCGGGCACGAGGCGATGCGCACGGCATACGAGCGGCTCTTCGCCGACAACCCCGACCTGCACGCACACGTGCCAACTCGTCTCTCGAGCGGAGATTGGGTCGTGGACCAAGAGCAAGTGCAAGTCGCCGACGGTCAGATGGAAACCTTGGTGGCCTACCAGGTGGTGGACGGGCTCATTCGTCGCGTGGTGATGTTGAGTTCCTCCTAGTGGCTGTCCGGTTCTCAGAGGATGCACCGCACTCGAGGCTCCACTCGTTCGATGGCGTCGAGCTCCGTGGAGGCTTCCGCACATGGCTGCGGGTTCAGGCAGTCAACGCTCCACCGCTTTCAGTGCGCCACTCGGAGGGCGGCGCCCAGTTGAGCCCAGTCATCCCACCCACGAGACGCACTCAGCGAGCTGTGAGCTCGGGACCGGCGTTGAAGACGCGCAGCACGCCGCTGCCGTCGGGGTAGTACGACACCACGGTCACCGACGCCGGGGACACCTCCATGGCGAACTGCGACTCGATCGGCCAGCCGAGCGCGTTGATCACCGCGGCCTTGATCGGAGTGACGTGGGAACAGACCACGAGGGTCTTGCCTTCGTGGTCGCGCAGGATCCCTGACACCGCTTCCTCGACCCGTCGGTGGATCTCGACGAGAGTCTCCCCGGTCCCACCGGGCCGGACGTCGGTCGATCCCAGCCACGCATCGAAGGCGTCGGGCTCGTTCTCGCGCACCTCCGCGAAGGTGAGGCCGTCCCAGGCGGCGAAGGCCCCCTCGGCCATCCCCGCCACGACCCCGATCTGATCCGGTCCGATCCCGCCCACCTCGGTGGCGAGGATCTCCGCGGACTGCCGAGTGCGCAGCAGCGGCGAGGTGAAGAAGGCGTCGATCTCCAAGCCCGCCTGCTTCAGCCAGGCAGCCGTCGCCCGGACCTGGTCCCGCCCCGTCTGGTTGAGCTCCGGGTCCGATCCGCCGCTGCCGCTGAACTTGCGCGCGCGGGTGTGGTCGGTCTCTCCGTGGCGCACCAGCACGAGCGTCATCGTGGTCTGGCGAAGTCCTCGCTGGAGGGGGGCACGAGTCTCCTTGGCCAGCTCCGCGGACTCGATCTCCGGGTCACCGGTCGTCGAAGGAAAAGGGTCGGCCCGCTTCCCGTCGAGTGCCTCGTTGAGGATCCGGTCGGCGTACTTGTTCTGCTCCCGCGGCACCCACGTGTACGTCGTGCCGGGCGGGGCGAGCCGCGACGCCTGCAGGGCCAGCGGCTTCATGTCCGGGTGCTTGACCCGCCAGCGGCCCGACATCTGCTCAACGACCAGCTTGGAGTCCAACCGCACCTCGAGGCGGGCCCCTTCGGCGTGCTCGTGATAGAGCTCCAACCCGGCGATCAAGCCGCGGTACTCGGCCACGTTGTTGGTCGCGACCCCGATCGTCTCGGCGCGGTCCGCGATCACCTCCCCCGACGACGCGTCCCTGAGGACCGCGCCGTAGGCGGCCGGACCGGGGTTGCCGCGGGAGCCACCGTCGGCCTCGATCAGGACCGAGCGTGGGGCAGTCATCAGAGCCCGGACTCCCCCGTGCGCACCAGGATCCGGCCGCAGTCCTCACAACGCACCACCTCGTTGGAGGCTGCCTTTGCGATCGCGGCCAGCTCGGATGGATTGACCTCCAGGCTGCAGCCCTCGCAGCGACGTGCCCGCAGCAGGGCGGCACCGACACCGCCCTTCTGCTCCCGGATCCGGTCGTAGAGCGCCAACAGGTCGCTCGGCAGGTCGCCAATGACCGTGGCGCGCCGTGACACGATCTCGGCCAGCTCGCCGTCGATCGCACCGATGCCTTTGTCTCGCTCCGAGGTCAGCGCAGCGATCCGCCCGGCCAGCTCCTCCTGGCTCGCCGTGGACCGGTCGAACTCGCCCTGCGCGGCCTCGAGCTGCTCCATCACCTCGAGCTCGGTGTCCTCCAGCTCGGCGATGCGCCGATCGAGGCTGACCAGCTCGCTCTGCAGGTGCTCCAGGTCCTTGGGGTTGCCGACCGCACCGGAGTCCAGGCGCTGCCGGTCCCGCGTGCGGCGCCCCTTGACCTGCTCCACGTCGGCATCGGCCTTGCGCTGGTCACGAGTCAGGTCCTCGACTTGGGTCTGCAGCTCCTTGACCCGGGCCTCGACACCGCCCAGCTCCTGGGAGAGGGCGGCCAACTCCTCGTCCTGTGGCATCCGTGTCCGCTTCGAACGAAGCAGGTCGGACCGGGCATCGAGGTCGGCGACATCGAGAAGCTTCAGTTGGGCGAACGGGTCGGCTTTCAGTGCGGGCTCCTCATCGGTCGCGTTGGTCCACGTGCAGGGACCAGGCGTCGGTCACGGTGTCGCTCACCAGGACGTCCACCGTATCGCCTTGCTCGGCGAGCTCCGCCCGGAGCCGGTCGGCGAGGACAGGGAGCCAGGTCCACTCCGCGGCCCAGTGCGCGACGTCGATCAGTGCCGGTCCCCCGTGCTCCAAGAACTCGATCGCGCGATGGTGCCGCAGGTCAGAGGTGACGTAGACGTCGACGTCCAGACCGAGCACGTCGTTGAGCATGAAGTCGCCGGCTCCACTGGCGGCCACCACCCGGCTCACCTCTCGGTCTGGGTCGCCCGCGACCCGGATCCCGTGGGCCGTGGGACGGAGCCGGGAGGCGAGGAAGTCGGCGTACTCCGCGAGCGTCATCGCCTCGGCCAAGGAGCCGATCCTGCCGTGGCCGCGCTCCGGGGCTGCCGGCGCCGGGTTGGCCAGCTCCACGACGTCGTAGGCCGGGGTCTCGTACGGGTGGGCGGCGAGCATCGCCGCCACGACCGCGCCGCGCAGGCTCCGCTCGACGACCATCTCGATCCGGGCCTCCGCCACCGTCTCCAGGTCGCCGACCTTTCCGATCGTCGGAGACGCCCCGGACAGCGGCCGGAACCGGCCCTCGCCGGGCGTGGTGAACGAGCAGCTGTCGTAGCTCCCCAGGGCACCGGCTCCGGCCGAGGACATGGCGTTCCTGACCCGTTCGGCGTCCGGCTCGGGGACGAAGACGGTGATCTTGTCCAGCGCCCCGGCGCCTCCCTCCGGCAGTGCAGGCGCTGGGTCGACGATCCCGATCGCTCTGGCGAAGGACTCGTTGACCCCGAGCTCGGCCACATCGGCGTTCGTATGGGCGTTGAACAGCGCGATCCCGTGGGTGAGCAGGTCGTGGACCATCCGGCCCTTCGGGTTGTCAGCCGCGACGCCGTGGACCGGCTTCAAGAAGAGTGGGTGGTGGGTGACCACCAGGTCGGCCTCGAGAGCAATCGCCTCCCCGACCACGACCGGGGTGACATCGACGGCAAGCAGGATCCGGCGGACAGGTGCCTCCGGACGGCCACAGCTCAGCCCCACGCTGTCCCAGGACTCCGCCCAGGCCGGGTCATACCACCCGTCCAGGATCGCCCGGACGTCTCCGACCGTGACCGTCATGAGGGGGAGCGTACCGAGATCGCCGGCTCGAGCCGATCGAGGACTTGGCCGATCACCGTCTTCATCCGGTCCCACTCCTCCGCTGTGTGGCCGGAGGCCGACCCGATCAGCGTCCGCTGGACCACGGCGTCCTGCCATAGGCCGAGCTCGTCTTGTGCCCGGATCAGCTCGGCCACGGCTTGCTGGTCCTCGCTGTGGAGACTGAAGTCCTCAAGGACGTAGCGGGCCCGCTTGACCGCTTTCCTCGCCTCGTGGAGCCGCACGTCGCGGTGCTCGTCGGGTCCGTCCACGGCTGCACGGAGCCGACGCTCCGCCCGGCGCAGCTCCTTGCGGAGCTTGGCCTGGACCTGATCCTGCGACAGGTCCGGGAACGGGTGAGAGACGAGATCGGCCAGATCGGCGTACAGGGCGGCGAATCTGGGCGAGCTCAGCACCTGGGCCGCCGTGCCGGTCGAGCGGCGAAGTCGCTCCAGCTGGTGGTGCAGGGCCTCGAAGTCCTCCCCCGTGTTGAGCGCGACCCGCTGCTCGATCACCTCGACATCACGCAGGTGGCTGAGCTCGCGAGCGGCGTCGCGCAGCTGGTAGGCCAGCGCTCCCTGGGGCGCCTTCGCCGCGAACACCAGCAAGGTGCTGCGCAGGCGCCGCATCGTGACACGCATCTGGTGGACGCCCACCGAAGGATCGCTCAGCAGCTGGTGGTAGGCGTCGGTGACCGCGGCCACTTGTTCGGTGACCGCGTCTCGCAGGCTCCTGGGCCCCGGCACCCGACAAGTCTTGCATTGAGAAGACCGTTCGGTCTGGCGGGTGGTCGCCGTCACCGGTTAGCGTCTGAGCGTGATCACGCTGGTTCCGATGCGGGTCGACCACCTCCCCGCCGTCGCTCGTTGGCTCGAGCAACCCCACGTGGCCGAGTGGTGGCTGTCCGACGCCCACGCCGCGGAGCAGCTCGACGAGTACCGCCGCCGGATCGGCGATCCCTCGCATCCCACGCGGATGCTGATCGCGACGTACGAGGGGCAGGACATCGGCTTCGCGCAGTGGTACCGCTGGTCCGACTACGGCGACCACGCCACGACCCTCGGCGCGCTCTGGTCCGAGGTCGGGATCGACTACGCCATCGGAGAGCCCGGCATGCTCGGCCAGGGCCTGGGCGTGCGGCTGATCGAGGCCGTCGTGCGCGAAGCACGCAGCCACGTGCCTGGCGCGAGCGTCGTAGTGGACCCTCACATCGAGAACCTTGCGTCCCGCACCTCGTTGGAGCGGTCGGGATTCCGACTCGTGGAGGAGAAGGCCGTCACGCAGGGCACCGGCGCCCACCTGGTCGCGGTCTACCGGCTCAGGGACTGAGTCGTCGCACTCCGCGAGCAACCGGCACGGTGAGCGGGTGAGAGCCCTCCACGAAGGACGAGCAGCCGCCGACGCTCGAGTCATCCCGGGGAAAAGGTGGGCCCATCGTCCCGCGCAGAGGTGACGAATAGGGCGTGGCGGCACGGGAGAACGCGGATAGCGTCGGACCGTACGCTCCCGATGTATCGATACGCACTACCCCCACGGCCCCGACCCCCACCCCCCTGGAACGGACCGAACGGCCCTCTCCGGTCTCGCCGGCGGGGGCCGAGTGCTTCTCCGCCGCGCTGCCGCGGAGACCGTCGCGCCAGGGTGACTTCCCGCTGCGCCGCGGGGCCGTGCCTGGGTGGGCGCAACAGGGATCGAACCTGTGACCGCTGGTTTGTAAGACCAGTGCTCTACCGCTGAGCTATGCGCCCCGAGCGACGGGACAGCCTACGCGATCCGGGCGCGAACAACATGGTGGGGACGGCCCGATGACCGATGGGGGCGCGACCCCCTGGGTCAGGTCGCGCCCAGGGCCTGGATTCACTCCGCACGCTGGACGTCCAGCACACCAGGTGTCGATTTCACGGCGGCTCGATCGTCACTCCGGTGACAGAATCAGGACGCGACCGGAAGGACCGCCGACATGCGCTACACCCTTCTCCTGCACTACCCCGAACACACCGCCGACGTCTTGGGCGAGGAGGTCATCGCCGAAGGCATGCGCGCGTTCCAGGCGTACGCACGAGCACTCGACGAGGCCGGCGTGCTGCGCAGCGCCGAAGTGCTCGCGCCCTCGAGCCTGACCACCACCGTCACCTTCCTCTCCGGCGAGCTCGTCGTCCAGGACGGCCCGTTCGCGGACACGAAGGAACAGCTCGGCGGCACCTTCGTGATCGACGTCCCCGACCTCGACGCCGCGCTGGAGTGGGCCAAGAAGGCGCCGTCCGTGGACTGGGGTCCGGTCGAGATCCGCCCGACCGCGACCCGCTACGTTGACGGATCGTGGCAGCAGGTCCCGCCGAGCCGGTGAACGGGCCGGAGCGAGTCGCAGGCCGGGACGCCCACGACACCGCGGAGCGCACGGCCCGGGCGTCCTACGGCCGGCTGGTGGCGCTGTTGTCGGCCTCGACGCGTGACATCGCGCTGGCCGAGGACGCACTGGCCGACGCCTTCGAACGAGCCCTCCGTACGTGGCCCGAGTACGGCGTGCCCGACAACCCCGAGGGATGGCTCGTGACGGTGGCTCGCAACCGGATCCGCGACATCCTCACCTCCGCGGCGTCGCGGTCCTCGACAGTCTGGGACGGCGACGCGATGGCCACGCTCAGTGAGCCGGAGCCGGACTCGGACGCGATCCCCGACAAGCGGCTGGAGCTGATGTTCGCGTGCGCGCACCCCGCGATCGACCGCTCGGTGCGCACGCCGCTCATGCTCCAGGTGGTCCTCGGGTTCGACGCGACACGGATCGCCGAGGTGTTCGCGGTGCAACCCGCGGCGATGGCTCAGCGGCTGGTCCGGGCCAAGCGCCGCATCCGCGACGCCGGGGTTCCCTTCCGCGTGCCGACCCGGGCCGACATGCCCGAGCGACTTCCCGCCGTTCTCGAGGCCATTTACGGCGCGTATGCGATCGACTGGCTGGACCAGCACGAGCGGATCCACGAGTCGGTGGCCGACGAGGCGCGGTGGCTGGCCGTGCTCACGGCCGGGCTGCTCGACACGGAGCCCGAGGCGTGGGGTCTCGCGGCACTGCTCACCTTCGCGCAGTCGCGCGCGCCCGCTCGCACCGGCCTTCCCTGGCCACCGCTGGACGAGCAGGACACCGCGCTGTGGGACCGTGCGCTGATCGCCGAGGGAGAGGCACTGCTGCGGCGGGCACACTCGCTCGGCCGCCCACTCGGACGGTTCCAGCTCGAGGCGGCCATCCAGTCGGCGCACTGCGACCGCGCCAGAACGGGGACCGTCGACCGGGACGTCGTCCTCAAGCTCTACCGCGGGCTCGTCGAGGTCGCGCCCACGCGCGGAGCCACAGACGCCCTCGCCGCACTCACCATCGGCGAAGCCGGCCGCTGACCCATGCGCCACGAGCGACCGGACGGACCACGCGGTCCAGAGCGGCGACTCAGCGCGACTTGGGGGTGACCAGGCGGGTGCCGACCCAGTCCTTGGCCACCGGCAGAGAGTTCGTGGTGGCCAGCCCTGCCACCGGCGCTGCCTCGGTGACGTCGGCGGGCTCGACGGCATCCGGGCGACCCACCTTCGGGGTCATCAGCCAGATCGCTCCGCCGGCGACCAGGTCGGTGAGGGAGTCGACCAGTGCGTCGACCAGATCACCGTCGCCGTCGCGCCACCACAGCACCACGGCGTCGACGACGTTGCCGTACTCCCCGTCGACCATGTCACCGACGATGGCCTCCTCGATCTCAGCGCGGACGTCCTCAGCGGCGTCCTCGTCCCAACCGAGTTCTTGAACGACCATGTTCGCCGCGAAGCCCATTCGCTCGGCAACGTTCACGCCGTCCGCCCCATTCGGGGTGGTTTCCACCGTCTGCTCCTTCGATGCTCCACTGGTGCACGTGCTGGTGCATGTGCTGCTGCTAGTCCACCTGACCAGCCCGGTCTCCTGCAAGAGAACACGTGGATTCGCATTCTGCTGATGTTCCTGAACCCTACTCAACGATTTGATCGATTGATCCGTCGTGGGAACATGGCCCGTGTGAACACGCCCCAGGACCGAGTCCCGATCATCCACGAGGGTCTGCCGACGCAACTGCCCGACATCGACCCCGAGGAGACCCAGGAGTGGGTCGACTCGTTCGACCGGCTGCTCGACGAGCGCGGTCGGGCCCGAGCACGTTACGTGATGCTCCGCCTTCTGGAGCGCTCGCGGGAGAAGCAGGTCGGCGTTCCCGCCCTGCGCTCCACCGACTACGTGAACACCATCCCTCCGGAGCGTGAGCCCTGGTTCCCTGGCGACGAGGAGACCGAGCGGCGGATTCGCTCCTACGTCCGGTGGAACGCCGCGGTGATGGTCGCGGCGGCCAACCGCAAGGGGCTCGAAGTCGGCGGCCACATCGCCACGTACCAGTCGTCGGCCAGCCTCTATGAGGTCGGGTTCAACCACTTCTTCCGCGGCAAGGACCACCCCGGCGGCGGGGACCAGGTCTACTTCCAGGGGCACGCATCCCCCGGTATCTATGCCCGGGCCTTCCTCGAGGGACGGCTCACCGAGGCGCAGCTCTCCCACTTCCGCCAGGAGGTCCAGCACGGGCCGGGCCAGGGCCTGTCGTCGTATCCGCACCCGCGGCTGATGCCGGACTTCTGGGAGTTCCCGACCGTCTCGATGGGGCTCACCGGGATCAACTCGATCTACCAAGCCCGTTTCAACCGCTACCTGCACAACCGCGGGATCAAGGACACCAGCCAGCAGCACGTCTGGGCCTTCCTCGGCGACGGCGAGATGGCTGAGCCCGAGTCGATCGGAGCCATCGGCCTGGCCGCTCGCGAGGAGCTGGACAACCTCACCTTCGTCATCAACTGCAATCTGCAGCAGCTCGACGGCCCGGTCCGCGGCAACGGCAAGATCATCCAGGAGCTGGAGTCGATCTTCCGCGGCGCGGGCTGGAACGTCATCAAGGTCGTGTGGGGCCGGCAGTGGGACCCGCTGCTCGCCGCCGACGTCGACGGCGTGCTGGTCAACCGGATGAACACCACTCCGGACGGACAGTTCCAGACCTACTCGGTCGAGACCGGTGACTACATCCGGGAGAACTTCTTCGGGGCGGACCCGCGGCTGCGGGCCATGGTCCAGCACATGACCGACGACCAGATCCGTCAGCTGCCGCGCGGCGGGCATGACTACCGGAAGGTCTACTCGGCGTTCAAGTCGGCCTCGGAGCACGTGGGCCAGCCGACGGTGATCCTTGCCAAGACGATCAAGGGCTGGACGATCGACGCCCTGGAGGGCAAGAACGCCACCCACTCGATGAAGAAGCTCACCAAGGACGACCTGAAGAGGTTCCGCGACCGGCTCCGTCTGCCGGTCAGCGACGAGCAGATCGACCGGTCCGACGTGGCACCGTTCTTCCACCCCGGCATGGACAGCCCGGACATCCAGTACATGATGGAGCGCCGCGGCGAGCTCGGCGGTTCGCTTCCGCGCCGGGTCCGCCGCTCGGCACCGCTGAAGCTCCCGGGCGATCCCGTCTACGCCGAGATGAAGCAAGGGTCCGGCAAGCAGAAGATCGCCACCACCATGGCGCTGGTGCGTCTGCTCAAGGACCTGATGAAGGACCCGGAGATCGGCCCGCGCATCGTGCCGATCGCACCCGACGAGTTCCGCACCTTCGGCATGGACTCGATGTTCTCCACGGCGAAGCTCTACAACCCGCACGGCCAGGAGTACGAGGGCGTCGACCGTCGGCTGCTGCTGGCCTGGAAGGAGTCCCCGCAGGGCCAGATGCTGCACGAAGGCATCTCGGAGGCGGGCGCGATGGCCTCGGCGATTGCGGCGGGCACGGCATACGCCACGCACGGCCAGCCGATGATCCCCTTCTACATCTTCTACTCGATGTTCGGCTTCCAGCGGACCGGCGACTCGATGTGGGCGATGGCCGACCAGCTCGGCCGAGGCTTCCTGATCGGTGCGACCGCCGGACGGACCACGCTCACCGGTGAGGGCCTGCAGCACGCCGACGGCCACTCACCCCTGCTGGCGCTCACCAACCCCGCGGTCGTCCACTACGACCCGGCCACGTCCTACGAGATCGGCCACATCATGAGGTCGGGCCTCGAACGGATGTACGGATCCACCGAGGAGCACCCGCACGGCGAGGACATCATCTTCTACCTCACGGTCTACAACGAGCCGCTGCTCCAGGAGCCCGAGCCCGCTGACGTCGATGCCGAAGGCATCCTGCGCGGGATCCGACTGGCAGCGCTGGCTCCGGGTGACACCACCCGCCCGCGTGCGCAGCTGCTCGCCTCCGGCGTGGGACTCCCCTGGGTCCACCAGGCCGCCGACATGCTGGACCGGGAGTGGGGAGTGGCTGCCGACGTGTGGTCGGTGACGTCGTGGAACGAGTTGGCGCGCGATGCGATCGCCTGCGAGGAGCACAACCTGCTCAACCCCGACGGGCCGAACCGGACCCCCTACGTCACCGAGAAGCTCACCGGGGCGCCCGGTCCGGTGGTCGCAGTGTCGGACTTCATGCGTGCGGTGCCGAACCAGATCGCCCGCTGGATTCCGAGCGACTACCACACCCTGGGCACCGACGGATTCGGCTTCGCTGACACCCGGCCCGCCGCGCGGCGCTACTTCCACGTCGACGCCGAGTCCATCGTTGTGATGACCCTCGAAGCGCTCGCCGAGCGCGGGGAGGTCGACCCGTCGCTGGCACGCAAGGCTTTCGACCAGTACCGGATCGACGACCCGACGGCCACCGCCGGAGTGCTGCAGGAGGGCGCGGACGCCTGACCCGGTGACCCGCTCAGGCCGTCTCGGCTGTCGAGGAACTCTCCGAGACCGGGTGTTCCTGCCTGCCGCTGCGTAGCAGCGCCCGCCACCGGCCCCGGTGGTAGCGCGCCGGCTCGGTCGTGGCAATGAACTTGTTGACGATCCGGACGAAGCGATCCGGATGGTCACGATGCGGGAAGTGCCCGGCGTTCCCGATCACGTGAACCTGGGCACCGGGCGCCATCTCGGCGAACGCATCGGCGTGGCTGGGGGGGATGACCATGTCGTCGGCGCCCCAGATCACGCACATCGGCATGGCCTCGGTCAGATAGGCGCGGTCGAGCATCGTGACCACCTGGCCACGCCAGTCCACGACGTGACTGACCACGTGGCGGATCGCCCGTCGCGCCGACGGGTCGGCGAAGGTGTCGACGATGTCGGCAGCTTCGCCGAGATCGCGGGCCGCTGCGACGGGCACCCGGGAGAGGACCCGGAGCCCCTCGGTGACGACCTGGCGGACGCCGGGGAGAGTCACCGCCCCCATGACCCACTCGAAGGCCGACAGCGACACCGCCCGGACAACCGGTGACACATCCCGGCCCAGTCCGCCAGGCGCGACCAGGATGAGCCGCTCGGTGCGCTCGGGGAACTGGTAGGCGAACTGCATCGCCACCCCGCCGCCGAAGCTGTGCCCGACCACGGTCGCGGTGTCGATGCCCAGGATGGTCAGCAGGTCCCGCATGCCGTTGGCATAGCCGCCGACCGAATAGTCGGCGCGTGGCTTGGCCGACAGGCCGTGCCCGAGCAGATCCGGGACGATCACGGTGTAGCGACGGGCGAGCTTGTCCAGGACCGGCGCCCAGGTCCGATGGTCGCAGGCCAGGCCGTGCAGGAGCAGCAGGGCGGGACCGGACCCGGTCTTGACGTAGGCGCGCCGATGGCCGTGCACGGTGACGAACTGAACCTCGGGGTTCTTCCCCATCGCCGGCACCTCCGTCCTGAGCGTCTCCCACCGACTCGTCGGTCGGCCTCCCCGGAACCCAAAATCCGCCGACTTCCAGGTTACCGGTGAGTGTCGCACCGGTCCGGGTCACCCACCAGCGACCGGCACGCACGCCCCTTGTTTGGATCGTTCGAAGCGGCATTTCGGCCCTGGATTTCGCTGAGGGCTGAGCCGAACCTGCCCCGATAGGCTCCTGCCATGAGCGGAGGACTGCCGACCATCTCCCCCGCGACCCGTCGACGGATCGCGGACCGCGTGGAGCGGGCGACCGGCGATCTCCGTTCGGCGGCCCTGGCCCGGATGGACCAGGAGATGGAGTGGTTCCGCGCACTGGAGGCCCAGGAGCGGGCCTGGATCGGCCTGGTGGTCCAGGCCGGCATCACCTCCTTCACTCACTGGCTCACCGCGACCGGGGACCGCCCGCTCAGTAGCTTCGAGGTGTTCGGCGCCGCCCCGCCGGCACTGACCGGAGTTGTGAGCCTGCACCAAACCGTCGAGCTGGTCCGATTGACCATCACGGTGGTGGAGGAGCATGTCGAGAGCGTCGCGGGCGAGGGCGACGGGTCTGCGCTGCAGGAGCTGGTGCTCCGGTACGGCCGGGAGGTGGCCTTCGCCACCGCCGAGGTGTACGCCCGCGCCGCCGAGATGCGCGGCGCGTGGGACGCCCGTCTTGAGGCACTGCTCGTGGACGCAGTCATGCGAGCCGACGACCTCGACGCGATCAGGTCCCGTGCGAGCGCGCTGGGATGGTCGGCCAACCAGGTGTGTGCGGTGGTGGGCGAGCTGCACCAGGGCCCCCAGAACGGCGCGACGACCGCCGAGGCGATCGAGGCGGTGCGGACCGGCGCCGAGCACCTGGGGCTCTCCGCGGTATGCGCCGTGCAGGGGCAGCGGCTGATCGTGGTCCTCGGGAACGTCCAGGACGCCCACCGCGCAGGAGATCTGCTGGCCAGTCACTTCGGAGGGGACCACGTGGTCGTCGGTCCCCTGGTCCCCGACATCGTGCACTCCCCGGCATCGGTACGGGCCGCGATGAGCGGCCTGCGAGCCGCCCCCGGCTGGCACGGGGCGCCTCGCGTCGTCCTCGCCGACGACCTGCTCCCCGAGCGGGTGCTGATCGGCGAGCGCTACGCCGCCGACCAGCTGATCGACGAGGTCTATCTCCCGCTCACCAAGACCGGCGAGCAGGTCCTGGAGACCGTGGTGACCTACCTGGAGCACGGCCGGGCGCTGGAGGCCACGGCACGGGCGCTGTTCGTCCACGGCAACACCGTGCGCTACCGGCTGCACAGCGCCGCGGATGCCACCGGGCTCGACCCGACCGATCCGCGGCACGGGTTCACCATCCGGATGGCCGTCGCGCTCGGCCGGTTGGCCGAGCAAGCGCCGCCAAATTTGTAGGATTCCTACAAATCTCGCCCCGGTTTCTGGTGTGCGCTCACCGCGCGTGACGCCCGTCCACCCGGCAGAGTTGTTCCGTGCTCGTCATCGTCGCGCCCGGACAGGGCTCCCAGGCCCCCGGCTTCCTCAAGCCCTGGCTCGCGGAGTCGCGGTTCGCGGCGCGGCTCGACTGGCTCTCCACGGTCGCCCAGGTCGATCTGGCGCACTTCGGCACCGAGGCCGACGCTGACGCGATCCGCGACACCGCAGTCGCCCAGCCCCTCCTGGTGGCCTCCGCGCTGGTCGCCGCTCTCGAGCTCTTCCCCCGCCCCGCGGACGCGTTCGGCAAGGTTGCCGCGGTCGCCGGCCACAGCGTCGGCGAGGTCGGCGCCGCAGCCGGGGCCGGAATCATCTCGGCCGAGCAGGCCATGGTCTTCGTCCGCGAGCGCGGACGGCTCATGGCCGAGGCCGCCGGCCGGACGCCGACCTCGATGACCGCCGTGCTCGGCGGGGACCGCGACACAGTCCTGGCGAGCCTCGAGTCGCTGGGCCTCACCCCGGCAAACAACAACGGGCCCGGCCAGATCGTGGCGGCGGGCACCGTCGAGCAGTTGGAGGCGTTGTCCGCCGCACCTCCTGAGGGCACCCGGCTGGTGCCGCTCTCGGTCGCCGGCGCCTTCCACACCGCACACATGGCTCCGGCCGTGGAGCGCCTCGGCTCGCTCGCCCACTCCATCTCCACTCGAGCCGCGAAGATCCCCTTGATCTCCAACCGCGACGGCCACCTCGTCCACGACGGGGCCGATGTCGTCCAGCGACTGGTCAACCAGGTGAGCAGCCCGGTGCGCTGGGACCTGTGCATGCAGACCATGGCGCAGATGGGCGTCACCGGGCTGCTGGAGATGCCCCCGGCGGGTACGCTCACCGGAATCGCCCGACGAGCTCTGAAGGGTGTCGAGACCTTCGCGCTCAAGACGCCTGACCAGCTCGATGACGCCCGCGAGTTCGTCGAGCGCCACGCCAGCCCGCCGGACCCCGGCGCGACCCACTCTGGAGGAGCCCCGGAATGACCGAGATCCGATCCATTTCCGGCCCGGAGCACACCGCGATCCTCGCGACCGGCTCCTACCGGCCACGCCGGGTCGTCCCGAACTCCGAGGTGATCGGGCCGATCGACTCCAGCGACGAGTGGATCCAGCAGCGTTCCGGCATCAAGGAGCGCCGCTGGGCGTCGCCCGACGAGACCGTCCAGATGATGTCGGTGGCGGCCGCCCGCGCGGCGTTCGAGCGATGCGACGTCTCCCCCGACCAGATCGACATGGTCATCGTGGCAACGGTCTCCCACATGCTGCAGACCCCCGCGGTGGCGACCCTGATCGCGACCGAGCTGGGGCTGGACCGCCCGGCCGCCTTCGACATCTCCGCTGCCTGCGCCGGCTTCTGTCACGGCCTGGCCCTGGCCTCCAACGCCGTCCGGGCGGGCAGCGCCCGCAACGCCCTGGTGATCGGTGTGGAGCGGCTGTCCGACATCACCCGGCGCGACGACCGGGGCACGGCGTTCATCTTCGCCGACGGGGCCGGAGCCGCCATCGTCGGGTCGTCGGACGAGACGGGCATCGGGCCGGTCATCTGGGGTTCTGACGGCGAGCGCTTCGACTTCATCCGGCAGCGGGAGAACTGGCTCACCGTCCTCGAGAGCGGCCACCCCGAGATTCCCCACCTGGAGATGCAGGGCAACGCGGTCTTCCGCTGGGCCGTCTACGAGATGGCCAAGGTGGCGCAGAGCGCCCTGGACGCGGCCGGAGTGCGTGCCGACCAGCTCGACATCTTCGTCCCCCACCAGGCCAACATGCGCATCACCGATGCGATGGCCCGCTCGATGGAGCTTCCCGAGAACGTCAAGATCGCCCGCGACATCGCCTGGCAGGGCAACACCTCCGCGGCGTCGATCCCCCTGGCCCTCGACCGGATGCTGGAGGAGGGCGAAGCCAAGAGCGGCGACCTGGCTCTCTTCATCGCCTTCGGCGCGGGCCTCGCGTACGCCGCCCAGGTGGTGCGCATCCCCTGACTCCGTCCCGACGAGGGACGGCAGCAAAACCCATCACACCAAGGAGAAGAAATGGCATCTGACGTGGACGTCCGCGCCGAGCTCGCCGAAATCGTCAATGAGATCGTCGGCATCCCCGCCGACTCCGTCCAGATGGACAAGTCGTTCACCGACGACCTCGACATCGACTCGCTGTCCATGGTCGAGGTTGTTGTTGCGGCCGAGGAGAAGTTCGACGTTCGCATCCCCGACGACGAGGTGAAGAACCTCAAGACGGTCGCGGACGCGGTCAACTTCATCAGCAGCCAGCTCAACTGAACCCAGCGGCCGGCGCGAGCGTCGTCCGCCCCGTACCGCATCGAAGGTGAGCACTCATGAGCACGACACGAGTCGTAGTCACCGGTCTCGGCGCTACGTCCCCGGTCGGCGGCACCGTCGCCGAGACGTGGGACGCACTGCTGTCGGGTCGATCAGGCGTCCAGACCATGAAGCACGACTGGGCCGAGCAACTGGCGACCCAGTTCGCGGCCGAGGTCGCCGTCGAGCCCACCGAGGTCCTCGACCGTGTCCAGGCGCGGCGCCTGGACCGCTCCGGACAGTTCGCGATGGTGGCCGCGCTCGAGGCCTGGGCCGACTCCGGGCTGACGTCGGAGGACGAGTCGAACACTGCCTACGTCGCCCCTGAGCGCCTGGGCGTGGCCATCGCCTCCGGCATCGGCGGCATCCACACGCTGCTGTCGAACTACGACGTGCTCAAGGAGAAGGGGCCCCGCCGCGTCTCTCCGCTCGCCATCCCGATGCTGATGCCCAACGGTCCCGCGGCCAGCGTGGGACTCGCCGTGCGCGCGAGGGCAGGGGTGCACACCCCTGTCTCCGCCTGCGCGTCGGGCAACGAGGCCATCGCCCACGGCCTGGACATGATCCGCGCCGGACGAGCCGATGTCGTGGTCGTGGGCGGCACCGAGGCGGCGGTCCACGCGCTGCCGCTCGCCGCCTTCGGCCAGATGATGGCGTTGTCCAAGCGCAACGACGACCCCGCCGCCGCCTCGCGTCCTTGGGACAAGGGCCGCGACGGCTTCGTCCTCGGCGAGGGCGCCGCCGTTCTCGTGCTGGAGTCAGCCGAGCACGCCGCGCAGCGCGGCGCGAAGGTCTATGCCGAGCTCGCGGGCGCCGGCATCACCGCGGACGCGCACGACATCGCCCAGCCGGACCCAGCGGGTCTCGGTGCCACTCGGGCGATCACGATGGCGCTTCAAGACGGTGGGCTCACCCCGGCGGACATCATCCACATCAACGCCCACGCGACCTCGACCCCCCAGGGCGACCTCGCTGAGGCGCTGGCGATCCGCACGGCGCTGGGCGCAGCGACATCCGGGGTGGTTGTGACCTCGACCAAGTCGATGACCGGACACCTGCTCGGCGCAGCAGGTGCCCTGGAGTCGGTGGCCACGATCCTGGCGCTGCGCGAGCGGATCGTCCCGCCGACGATCAACCTCGAGGACCCAGAGGATGTCGGGCTGGACATCGCGGCCACGCCGAGAGAGCTGCCCCAAGGGCCGCTCGCCGCTCTCAACAACTCCTTCGGCTTCGGCGGCCACAACGTCGCCGTGGCCTTCCGCGTCGACTGATACGCCACGCGGTGGTCGCCGCGGGCAAAGGTGCCGTTCAGACCACCTGGTGGAGCCAGCGCACCGGGGCACCGTCTCCGGCGTGCCGGAAGCTCTCGAGCTCGGCGTCCCAGGGACGACCGAGCAGTTGGTCGATCTCCAGCTCCAGGGTGGTGTTCCCCATCGCCGCCTTCACCACGGCTGCCTTGAGCCGGTCCTCGGGGATCAGGATGTCGCCGTGAACGCCGGTGACGGCGTGGAAGATGCCCAGGGCCGGGGTGCCGGAGAAGCGGGCTCCCTCGGTTGAGGAGGTTGGCTCCTCGGTGATCTCGAAGCGCAGGTGCTTCCATCCGCGCAGCGCCGACGCCATCGCCGCGCCCGCGCCGAGCTCACCGGTCCAGGAGTATTCGGCCCGGTAGGTGCCGCTCTGCGCAGGCTGGGGGGTCCAGTCGAGACTGACGGGTAGGCCGAGCACGCCGCCGAGGGCCCACTCGATGTGCGGGCACAACGCGGACGGCGAAGAGTGGACGTAGACAACGCCCCTGGTCGCATGACGGTTGGTCACCATGTCCTCTGGTCCTCCTGGTGATGCGGATGAATCCGGCAGAAGCGCCTTCCCCAGCGACCTGCGAGCCATCCAGACGAGAACCTGAAGCCTGTGACCGTTGTTCACATGTGTCGCTATTGTGACCTACAAACGCCACAGACACCACACCCGTACCAGAATTTCGCGCTCCTGGGCTTCGGACATCGACTGTGGTAAATATTTACCTATGTCGATGTCTGTCCCGGCGCCGGGCACGGTCCCCCAGGTCACCCTGCTTCCCGAGCGGTGCTGCCCCGTCCTCGGTAGGCCGCTCAGCACCGAGGAAGCCGAGCGTGACGCGGCGCTCCTGCGAGCCCTTGCCGACCCCGTCCGGCTGCGTCTGCTCTCGCTCATCGCCGCCGGCGGTGACGGGGAAGCCTGTGTGTGCGACCTCAATGCCGAGTTCGACCTCTCCCAGCCCACGATCAGTCACCACCTCAAGGTCCTGCACGCGGCCGGACTGGTGGAGCGGAGCAAGAAGGGGGTATGGGTGCACTACTCGGTTCGCCGAGGCGCCTTCGCCGATCTCGCCCGCCTCTTCTCTGAGGAGCTCGCATGACCGGGATTCCCACTGTCCTCTTCGTCTGCGTCCACAACGCCGGTCGCTCACAGATGGCCGCCGGATACCTCATGCACCTGGGTGGGGAACGAGTCAAGGTCCTCTCCGCCGGGTCGGCGCCTGCGGCGTCGATCAACCCCGTCGCGGTCCAGGCGATGGCCGAGGAGGGCATCGACATCGCGGCGAAGACCCCGCAGATCCTCACCGACACCGCCGTCCGGGACTCCGACGTCGTCATCACGATGGGCTGCGGCGACGCCTGCCCCTTCTACCCGGGGAAGCGGTACGAGGACTGGAAGCTCGACGACCCCGCGGGACAGGGCATCGAGTCGGTGCGGGCCATCCGTGACGAGATCCGGGCCCGGATCGAGACCCTGATGGACGAGCTCGGGGTCCCCCACTGAGCTTCCACTCGAGGGGGCGGGTCAGCCGAAGCGGCCGGAGATGTAGGCCTCGGTGGTCTTGCTGTCGGGAAGCGAGAAGATCTTCTTGGTCGGGTTGAACTCGATGAGCTTGCCCGGCGTTCCGGTGCCGGCGATGTTGAAGAAGGCGGTGTCCTCCGAGATTCGGGCCGCCTGCTGCATGTTGTGGGTCACGATCACGATCGTGTAGTCCTCCTTCAACTGGAGGACCAGATCCTCGATCGCCGACGTCGAGATCGGGTCGAGCGACGAGGCGGGCTCATCCATCAGCAGGATCTGCGGCTCCACTGCGATCGCCCGAGCGATGCACAGCCGCTGCTGCTGGCCACCGGAGAGGGAGCCTCCCGGCTTGCCCAGCCGGGGGCTGACCTCGGCCCAGAGGTTGGCGCGCCGCAGGGACCGCTCGACGATCTCGTCCGACTCGCTCTTGGGGATTCGTCGGTTGTTGAGCTTCACCCCGGCGAGCACGTTGTCGTAGATCGTCATCGACGGGAACGGGTTAGGGCGCTGGAAGACCATGCCGATCTCTCGGCGCACCTCCACCGGGTCGACGCTGGGACCGTAGATGTCCTGGCCGTTGACCAGGATCTTGCCCTCAACGCGCGCGCCCGGGATCACCTCATGCATGCGGTTCAGGGTGCGCAGCAACGTCGACTTGCCGCAACCCGAGGGCCCGATGAACGCGGTCACGGACCGGTCCGGGATCGCCATCGTGACGTTCTCGACCGCCAGGAAGTCGCCGTAGTAGGCGTTCAGCCCGGCGATCTCGATCTTGTTGCCCATGCGTGAGGGTCCCTGGCCTTCCTCGATCAACGTCCGGATTTCGGGGCGAAGAAGCGCCCGGTCAAGCGTGCCAGCAAGTTGAGACCCATCACCAGGACGATCAGGACCAGCGCGGCCCCCCAGGCCTGCTGCCTCTCGATCTCCGTGGTCGCCACCGCGTAGGTGTGGTAGATGAAGACCGGCAGCGTCATCATCCGCTCCGAGAAGATGTTGTTGTTCACCGACGCGGTGTATCCCGCCACGAGCAGCAAGGGGGCGGTCTCGCCGGCGACCCGGGCGACCGCCAGCGTGATGCCGGTGATGATCCCGGACATCGCGGTCGGCAACACCACCTTGACGATGGTCAGCCACTTGGGTACGCCGAGCGCGGTCGAGGCCTCCCGGAGCGTGTCCGGGACGAGCTTGAGCATCTCCTCGGTCGAGCGCACCACGATCGGGATCATCAGGACCGAGAGTGCGACGGCGCCGGCGAACCCGGAGCGATAGGCGGGACTGACCAGGAGCAGGAAGAGGGCGTAGGCGAAGAGACCGGCCACGATGGAAGGGATGCCGGTCATCACGTCGACGAGCAGTGTGGTGGCACGGGCCAGCCACCCGGTGCCGTACTCGACCAGGTAGATCGCGGTGAAGATGCCGATCGGGGCCGAGATGACCGCCGCCGTCAACGTGACGAAGATCGTGCCGAGGATGGCGTGGTAGACGCCCCCGACTCCGCCCGGAGCGACTCCGAACATCGAGTAGGTCAGGAACTTCACGCTCATCTGAGCCGCGCCGTTCTCGATCACGATCCACGACAGGGAGATCAGCGGGAACATCGCCGCGCCGAAGGACGCATAGATCAGCGTCGTCGCGAGCCGGTCGGTGGCCGCCCGCCGGTTCTCCACGATGGAGGACCACACCGGCAGTGTGACGACGAAGACGAGGAAAGCGACGAGCACGAAGAGGAAGGCGTTCTGGCTCGAGAGCAGGAAGACGGCGAGTCCGACCGCCACGGCCAGCACGGCGACCAGCCACGGCGCCCACCGGGGCAGTTTCGCGTGCCGGAGCGGGACGTGCTCCAAGTGATCGGGCGAGACCGTGGCACCCTCGGCGGATGTGGGGATCATCAGGCCTTCACCTCGCTACGAGCCACGATCCAGCGGGCCAGGTAGTTGACCAGGAAGGTGATGACGAAGAGGACCAGACCCGACGCGATGAGGACGTTGACCGCCGTGCCGTAGGACTCTCCGAAGTTGAGCGCGATGTTGGCGGCGATGGTCGACGGGTTGGCGCTCCCGATCACGTTGAACGTCACGACGCCGACCGCCGAGAGAGTCATGGCGACCGCCATCGTCTCCCCGAGCGCCCGCCCCAGTCCGAGCATCAGGGCCGAGACGATGCCGGAGCGGGCGTGCGGCAGGACGGCCATGCGGATCATCTCCCACCGCGTGGCGCCCAAGGCGAGAGCCGCCTCCTGGTGCAGCTCAGGAGTGCGCGTGAACACCTCGCGGACGATGGCGGTGACGATCGGCAGGATCATGATCGCGAGAACGACGCCGGCCGTGAGGATCGAACGGCCCGATGGGTCCGGAATGGTGCGGAAGAACGGCAACCACCCGAAGAAGCGGTGGAGCCAGTCGTAGAGCGGGACGAGCCGAGTGCCCAGGAAGCCGATGCCCCACAGACCGTAGACGACACTCGGGACCGCCGCGAGCAGGTCCACGACGTAGCCGAGGGCCTTGGCGAGGTAGCTCGGCGCGTAATGGGAGATGGTGAGCGCGACCCCGATCGAGAGGGGCGTGGCGATGATCAGCGCCAGGAACGCCGCCCACACGGTGCCGAAGATGAGCGGCCAGACGTAGCTGAAGAAGTCCGATGCGCCGCGCATCTGGGCCGCGCCGGCCTGCAGCGCGGGGATCGACTCGATGGTCAGGAAGATCGCCACCCCGGCCAGGGTGATCATGATCGTGCTGGCAGCGGTGACCGCGACCACCCGGAAGAGGCGATCGCTCGTCCGCTCCTGGCCACGACCGTTCGTCACCAGGACCGAAGAGGTCTCTGACACGCTGGCTTCCTTCGTCTCCGCCGGTGATGACTCGGGGCCCATGTCCATGTCCATGTCCACGTCCGTGTCCAGGTCGAACACGGACCCCGAGTCCTGAGCCTAACGGCTCTGGGATCAGCCGGCAGTGATGGCGCCGACGATCGCCGTCGCCTTGTCGATCATGCCCTGCGGAAGCGGGGCCGAGCCGGCCGCGCTGGCCCCGACGCCCTGGCCCTCAGCGCTCACCACGTAGGAGAGGTACGCCTTGGCCAAGTCGGCGGTCGCCTGGTCGGAGTAGGTCGGGCAGCCCATCAGGTAGGACACCAGCACCAGCGGGTAGGTGCCGGACTGAGTCGTGGTGCGGTTCAGGTTCAGCGCCAGGTCGTTGGCCGCGCGACCGTCCACCTGCGCGGACACGTCGGCGATCTTGCCGGAGGCTTCAGCGGTCGGCATGACCCAGTCGGAGCCGACACCGATGGCGGCGACCTGCATGCCCGAAGTCTGCGAAGCGTCGGCGTAGCCGACGGAGCCCTCACCGGCCTTCACCGCAGCGACCACTCCGGAGGTGTTCTGCGCAGCCGAACCAGCCGTGATGCCGGTCGGCCAGTCCTCGACGACACCGTAGGTCCAGGTGCTCGGGGAGGTCTGGCCGAGGTAGTCGGTGAAGTTGGCCGTCGTACCCGACGCGTCGGAACGGTGCACCGGGGTGATGGGCGTCGACGGCAGGGTCACACCCGGGTTGTCGGCGGCAATCGCCGAGTCGTTCCAGGTGGTGATCTTGCCGACGTAGATGTTCGCCAGGACGGCGGGCGAGATGTTCAGGCTGTCGACGCCCGGCAGGTTGTAGACGATCGCGATCGGGCTGATGTAGTCCGGGACCTCGAAAGCCGCCTGGCCACCGCAGACCTGCTTGGACTGCGTCACCTGGTCGGTGGTGAGGTACTTGTCCGACCCGGCGAACTGGGTGCCGCCCGCGAGGAAGTTCGAGACGCCCGTGCCGGAGCCGACCGAGTCGTAGTTGACCGTCACGCCGGAGCCGTTGGCGTTCTGGAAGGCGGCGATCCAGGCCTGCTCAGCCGCAGCCTGGGCGGAGGAGCCCGAACCGTTGAGAGTGCCGCTGAGGCCGCCGGAGCTGGAGCCGGTTTCGTTGCCAGCGCTGCACGCGCTGAGCACGAGGCCGAGCGCGAGAACCGCCACCGAGGGGGCTGCAACGCGTCGGAACGAGGGGATCTTCACGTCATCTACTCCTGAATGAAATGGATCGGACGATCGCGAACCTAGGGAGAGCGGGTGACGCGATCGGCCTCATCAGGGAAACGGGAGATGAACGACAGGCGGTATCCCGGTGACCCCGCGGCGGGAAGGTCAGCCGTGCAGAGCGGCCAAGGCGTCGTAGACGAGGAAAGCGGGCCAGAAGACAGCCTGGAACACCCCCCAGAGCCCCACCCAGAAGGTGTCCGCCGCGCCGATGTAGTAGACCAGTGCGCCGAGCATGCCGAGCCCGTAGACGGCGCCCCCTCCGGCGGCCGCTGACGACTGCTTCTTCATGGCTCCTCCTCCATCCCCTGCTTCGACCGACGCTATCGTCCGAAGCTTCGAGATGGCAGGGCCCTAAGCCATGGCTCCGATCGCCTCGGGGGTGAAGTTCGGGAAGACACCGGCCCTGTTGCCGGAGACGTCCGGGAAGAGCGAGAGCAAGACCTCCCACAGCACGCTGCGGTAGTCGCGGGTTGTCGCCAGGTCACCGTCGGCGAGCGCGCTCAGCCCGGGCCAGCTCCCGTACACGTCGCCGCCTCGGACCTTGTTGCCGAGGAGGAGCATCGCGTTGCCGTACCCGTGGTCCACACCGTGGTCGCCGTTCTCGGCCAGGCGTCGACCGAACTCACTGATCGTCACCACGGTCACCCGGGGCGCGGCCGCGCCCAGGTCGCTGAAGAAGGCGGCCAATGAGCCGGCCAGATGGGTGACCTGATCGCTCATCCACCCCTTGGTCGGGTCGTTGTCACCCTTGCCCAGTGCGGTGTGCATGTCCCAGTCGCCGTAGTCGATGGTGACCACCTTGGTGCCCACGTCGGCCCGGATCAAGGCTGCTGTGTTTGCCAACACGGCCTGGAGCGGGCCCGTGGGATAGGACTCCGTGTGGACGGCTGACTCGGAATCGGTTGCCGCCTCGGCAGCGAGGCTGCCGAGGCGCCTGGTGGCCCCGAGCGCCTCACGGACGCCCTCTCCCAGAGCGTCCTGACGGCCGCCCCACATCGTGCGAAGCGAGGCCCGGCGTTGCTTGTGGGTCGAGGCCATCACCGGAAGCTGCAGACCCGCGACGGTGTCGGTGGCTAGCGCCCGGCTCGGACCCGCCAAGGCGGTCGGGAGCGTGGTCGAGCCCAGCTGCATCACCGACTCGGGCAACGAGCTCGAGTCGAGTCCGATCATCCGGTTGACCCAACCCACGCGCGAGCTGGAGCCCGGATCGGCCTCCTCAACCTCCTCCATCGCCGAGAAGTGGCTCCGGTTCGGCGCTGGGAGCCCGACCGCGTGGACGGCGGCGAAACTCCCCCCGTTCCAGAGCGGGAGCAAGGACGCGAAGGCCGGGTGCAGCCCGAACGAGGAGTTCCCGCCGATCAGACTGGCCTGGGGGACGTAGATGCTGGGTCGCTTCGCCTCAAGAATCGACACGTCCGCCGCGATTCGAGGCACCACCATGGACAGACCGTCGGAGCCGCCGCGCAGACTCAGCACCACCAGAACGTTTCCGCTGTCCTCAGCACCGAAGGCGACTTGGCGGAATGCCTCCCCGAAGAGAGTCCCTCCAACGGCGAGGCCGGAGGCCACACCTGCGGCGGTGAGGAAGGCGCGCCGGCTCAGCCGGAAGTCTGGGCATCCGCAGGACTTGCTCGTGCCCACAGTGGTCATCGTCATCTCGTCGGTCATCGGGCCCTCATCGGTAGGCGTGGGTCGGGGAGTCAAGCAGCGAAGCCACCAGCGTGCGGACCCGCCCATCCCACAGGTCACCGCTGGTCACCCGTCGGCTCGGATCCATGCCGATCGACAGAGCCACACCCTGCTTGATCGCGCTGGTGGCCCCCCTCCCGAGCAGCTCGCGACTCATGTGGTCGATGACGTGACCCAGCCGAGAGGGAAGCGGCGGAAGCCACTTCGTCGGGTCGCGGTAGGTGACCCGGCTCGTCGGCCACCAGGCCCCGGCCAGCGTCCGGTGCACGTCGAGGCTCTGGAGGACCCGGCCGGCGGTGGCCCACCCTGAGGACACCTCGGGATAGCCGTCGGGAGACGGCCACTCGTAGGGCGCATCGCCCAGGGCCATGTACTGCCACAGGTAGGCCTTGACGAAGGAGTTGCCGTCCCGCGGCCGCTGGAACTTCAGACCGAGCGCCCGCACCGTCGCGATGTAGTCCTCCATCGGCGTACGGACCTTCGCTCCCTTCGACGCGAGGAACTCGGGGTGATCCACCATGGCGAGCAGCGTGGGCTTCACGGCGGTCCCGTGGTCCAGGTACGCCTGCGCGACCGTCGCCACCAGATCGGCGGACGGCTCGTCGCTGACGAACCGTTGACAGAGCCTGGTCGCGATCCGATGCGCTGTCTGGGGGTGGTGGGCGAGATAGCGCAGGAACGAACGCGTGGCCGCGCGGCCGTCGCTGTCGGCGTTCGGGTTGCTCCACCCGAGGATCGTGAGCGGCCCGGTGTAGTGCCAGGAGGTGTCGTAGAAGGGACCGAGGCTTGATCCAAACCGGACTCGGTACCCGGTCAGCAGCTTCGCGGCCGCCTTGACGTCGGGCTCGGTGTGGTAGCCGACGCCGACCGTGTGCAGCTCCATCAGCTCGCGGCCGAGGTTCTCGTTGGGGTTGGCCTTGGAGGAGACCGCATTGTTGAGGTAGAGCCCCATCGCTGGGTGCTCGGCCGCACCCTGCAGGATCGAAGCGAAGTCTCGCAGCGCGTGCTTGCGGATCATCTGGTCGTAGGAGACCCGGAAGAAGACCGCCTGATCGTTCCGCAGCGGCACGTTCACCAGGTTCGACCAGAAGTCGACCATGAGCTCACGGAGCTGACGGTTGCTGCGCACCCGCCGCAGCACGGTCCAGCGGCTCAGGTCGTTCATCACCTCCCAGGAGCTCTCCCGGCCGTTGACCTGCCGATCGAAGATCTGCTGCGGTGTGAAGTGTGCGGCCGGAAACCACCGGTCAACCTCATCCCCCGGGGCATCAGCGATCTTGGCGGGGTGCAGTTGCCGCAGGAACCACCGACGCCCACCCCCGTCGGCGCGCACGTCGGCAGCCAGCGACGGGGTCAGTCCTCCGCTGAACCGAAGGGCGAAGTGCCGGTCTTCTGGGGTCAGGATGGTGGTGGTCACGCGACCTCCCGAGTGCGTGCCGAGATGCGAGTAAGGGGCGCTGGGACCAATCGGGAGCTCGCCGATACTCCTGAGGCGAACGAAGGCGAATCGGGCAATCGGCAGGAAGGGGTGGCTCAGAAGGAGGTGGGCGCCGGCGAGCGAGTGAGCTGCGCAGCCGCGACCGCGGCCTCAACCCTCTCCCGCGGCCCCGCAACGAAGACCAACTCCTGGTTGCGCAGCCGGGCGACCTTCCCGACCTTCTCCCCCGCCGGGTTGAAGATGCCGATCTGCGCCCCGACGTACCGCTTGCTGTCGAAGGCGAGCATGCGGACGGTCTCGTGGCCGGCATCGCTCAGCATCCCGGCCAGCACCTCCGGCTCCACCCAGGACTCGTCGTTGTAGGACAGCAGCAGGACATCCGCCTTGGCTCCGAGGATGACCTCGCGCAGGGCCGATGGCATCTGCCGCTTGAGGTTGAACGCCGACTTGGTGGTCTCGTCCCGGCTGTCCGTCCGCTTGCAGGCGACCCCGTAGTGCTGGGGGGAGTCCCAGCGGACCAACGTCTCCCAGACGTGATAGTTGGTGAAGTAGCGGTGCTGGTTGTACGGCGGGTCGAGATACATCACATCGGTCGGGTCGAGCCTGCCGATCAGCTCCGACGCATCCCCCCGCATCGTGGTGCCCTCCCCCGCGATCAGCTCGGGTGGCCGGAGCTCGAGCTCCTGCAGCGCCCTGGGCGCCCACTGCTTCAGGTAGGCCATCTGCACCCCGGTGGTGGAGTCCACCCGGTCGGCGGCAAGCATCAGGCTGGTCAGCAGGATCGGGAAGAGCGGCGAGTCGCGGTACTCCGTCTCGAGGTGCACTCGGATCGCGTCGACCCGAGCACCGTTCTTGGGATGGAAGAAGCGCGAAGCCTCGCAGAACGTCTCGGTGAAGTACCCCGGTCTCCCCGGGATCGCGTTGAGCTCGGTGATGACCTCCCCGAGAGCCGCCGCATCGACGCGCGCGGCATCGGTGCTGATGTAGCACTGCCCCAGGATCTCGCTGTACGTGGCCAGATCCGTGGCGGTGACCTGCACCCCGCGCCGCTTCAGCTCCTGGGCGACCCTCGTCGTACCGGTGAACAGATCGACGGCCGACCTGGCCTCGACGGCGGTGATCATCGAGGCAAGCACCGGCACCAGCGTGCGCTTGGAGCCGAGGTACTTGATCACCCGTTCACGCTACGGCAGCCGCCCGGACAGCCCGTGAAGCCTCGCGGGCACCCGGCGCTTGCCAATTCGCCAGGATGAGGGGTTCCATGGGGACACTTGACGCTTCTCGGGGGTCTCCTATGAAGAAGTTCAGCCTGATCGGCGCGGCCGCGCTTGTCGCCATGCTCGCAGCGACTCCTCCCGCGCAGGCCGCCTACTCCCACACCTGGACCGACGCGCACGGCGACGTCCAGCTCGAAAGTGATACCACCATCGGGGTCACCGCGAAGAAGACCATCGATCTGTATCGCGTGCGAATCGTCGACCACGCCAGGAGGACGCGGCTCATCTTCAAGGTGAAACGCCTGGTGAGGAACGCCACCTATGTGCAGGCCTTCCACCTGCACTGGCAGGGATCGGCGGCCGGTCAGTACCTCGACCTCTGGACCTACGCACAGCAGCCGGGCTGGTCCAGCGTCGACGACAACTACGGCCCTACCGGTAACGACTATCGCGACTGCAAGCTCCATCCCACGATGCGCTGGAGCAAGGGCAAGATCTTCGTCGACATCCCACACCGGTGTGTCCCCCGATCGGCCGGGAAGTTCATCGCCGAGACCGCCACGATCTATAGCGCCGGAACGGACGGCACGACCTACTCGTCGGACACCAAGAAGTTCCGCGGCCGCTTCCGCTACTGAGCCCTCACCTACCCCGCTGGGGCGAGGTAGCGTCGGCCCGCCGCCCCCGGCTCCAGCCAGCTGAACCACCAGACTGCCACCGCATCGGTGGCAGTCGAGCAGGGGACGCTCGCTAGACCTCCTCGCGGGTGTCGCGGCGGAAGATCTTGGAGCCGAGCCAGACGACCGGGTCGTACTTCCGGTCGACCACCCGCTCCTTCATCGGGATGATCGCGTTGTCGGTGATCGTGATCCCTTCGGGGCACACCTCGGTGCAGCACTTGGTGATGTTGCACATGCCGAGCCCCGCCGCCCCCTGCGCCAGCGACCGCCGATCGTGGGTGTCCAGCGGGTGCATGTCGAGCTCGGCGTAGCGGAGGAAGAACCGCGGGCCGGCGTAGGCCTCCTTGTTGTCCTCGTGGTCACGAACGACGTGGCAGACGTTCTGGCACAGGAAGCACTCGATGCACTTGCGGAACTCTTGTCCGCGCTCCACGTCCTGCTGCATCATCCGCCGCTTCTCGCCCTCCGCCCGCGGCGATGGCGCGAAAGCGGGCAGCTGCCTGGCCTTCTCATAGTTGAAGGACACGTCGGTGACCAGGTCACGGATCACGGGGAAGGTCCGCATCGGGGTGACCGTGATGGTCTCCGACCGGTCGAAGTCCGAGAGCCGGGTCATGCACATCAGCCGCGGTCGCCCGTTGACCTCGGCACTGCAGGACCCGCACTTGCCCGCCTTGCAGTTCCACCGGACCGCGAGGTCGTTGGCCTGGGTCGCCTGAAGGCGGTGGATCGCGTCGAGCACGACCTCGCCCTCCTCCACCCCGACGGTGTAGTCGCCCAGCGAGCCACCCGAGGCGTCGCCCCGCCACACCCGCATGCTCAGGTCGTAGGTCATCTCATCCCTCGTTCAGTCGAAGAGCGGCTTCAGGTCATCGGGCATCACCGGGAGCGGCTGCTGCCGCAACTGCACCGTCTCGCCGTCCAGGGTCAGTGCAAGGTTCTTCGCGCCCCACGCCGGACTCGCGGTCGGGAAGTCGTCTCGGGTGTGACCTCCGCGGGACTCCTCCCGCTCCAGTGCGGCCCTGGCGATGCACTCGGAGACGATCAACATGTTGGTGAGGTCCAGCGCCAGGTGCCAGCCGGGGTTGTACTGCCGGTGGCCCTCGACGCTCACCTTCTTGGCCCGTTGCTTGAGTGTCTCGATCTCGCGCAGCGAATCCTGGAGCTCGTCAGCCGTGCGAATGATGCCGACCAGCCGCTGCATCATCGCCTGCAGGTCGTGCTGGAGGGTGTAGGGGTTCTCCTCGCCCTCGCCGTCGAACGGTGCCAGCGCACGCTTCGCGGCGGCCCGCACCTCCTCGTCACTCGGATGCGACTGCTGCCCGCGCATCCTCATGGAGCGATACGCCGCGTTGTGGCCCGCCCTGCGGCCGAACACCAGCAGATCCGACAGGGAGTTGCCGCCGAGCCGATTGGACCCGTGCATGCCCCCGGCCACCTCGCCTGCGGCGAACAGCCCGTCCACGATGCTCTGCTCGGTCTCCGCGTCGACCTCCACCCCGCCCATCACGTAGTGGCAGGTCGGACCGACCTCCATCGGCTCCACGGTGATGTCGACGTCGGCGAGCTCCTTGAACTGGTGATACATCGAGGGCAGCCGACGCTGGATGACCTCCGGGCTGCGCCGCGAGGCGATGTCCAAGAACACCCCACCGTGCGGCGACCCGCGACCTGCTTTGATCTCGGCGTTGATCGCCCGGGCGACCTCGTCGCGGGGCAGCAGCTCCGGCGGGCGCCTGTTGTTGACCTTGTCGTCGTACCAGGCGTCGGCCTCTTCGATCGTGTCGGCCGTCTCGGCCCGGAAGAACTCGGGGATGTAGTTGAACATGAAGCGTTCGCCGTCGGAGTTCTTCAGCACGCCGCCGTCACCGCGCACCGACTCGGTGACCAGGAGCCCCTTGACCGAAGGAGGCCAGACCATGCCGGTCGGGTGGAACTGCACGAACTCCATGTTGATCAGGCTGGCCCCACTGCGCATGGCAAGTGCATGGCCGTCCCCGGTGTACTCCCAAGAGTTCGAGGTCACCTGGTAGGACTTCCCGATCCCCCCGGTCGCAAGCACGATCGAAGGGGCGTTGAACAGCACGAACCGACCCGACTCGCGCCAGTAGGCGAAGGCGCCGGTAACTCTGCGACCTGCGGATCCGGAGGCACCCACGCTCCGGGAGCGGTCGGTGGAGCCGGCCGACTCCGAGGAGACTCTCTCGGTGAAGATGTCGGTGACCGTGCACTCCATGAACACCTCGACGCCCAGGGCGACGAGCTTCTGCTGCAGCGTGCGGATCATCTCCAGGCCGGTGCGGTCGCCGACGTGGGCCAGCCTGGCGTACCGGTGTCCCCCGAAGTCGCGCTGTGAGATCAGCCCGTCGGCGGTGCGGTCGAACAGCGCGCCCCAGTCCTCCAGCTCCAGGACCCGCTCCGGAGCCTCCTGAGCGTGCAGTTGCGCCATCCGCCAGTTGTTGAGCATCTTGCCGCCGCGCATGGTGTCGCGGAAGTGCACCTGCCAGTTGTCCTCGGGGTAGACGTTGCCCATCGACGCCGCGATGCCGCCTTCGGCCATCACTGTGTGTGCCTTGCCGAGCAGGGACTTGCACACCACGGCCACCTTGGCCCCGGCGTCGTGAGCGGCGATCGCGGCGCGCAGCCCGGCGCCACCGGCACCGATGATCACCACGTCGAAGTCGTGGGTCTCGTAGCTTGCCGGGCCGCCCTCGGGGGTGTCGCTCGTGGACTCCATCAGAAGAACCTCGGATCCGAGAACGCCCCGGTCGAGAGCAGATAGACGTACAGGTCGGTCAGGACCACCGAGAACAGCGACAGCCAGGCGAACTTGGGGTGGTGCGGGTTGAGCCGCGACACCCAGGTCCACATGCGATAGCGGATGGGGTGTTTGGAGAAGTGCCGGAGCCGCCCGCCCACCAGATGCCGACAGGAGTGGCAGGAGAGCGTGTAGCCCCAGATGAAGACGACGTTGGCGATGAAGATCAACGTGCCCAGACCCATGTGGCCCCAGGACCCGTTCGGGTCACGGAAGGCCAGCACCATGTCGTAGGTCAGCACCACCGCGATGATCGCCGACAGGATCAGGAACCAGCGGTGCAGGTTCTGCAGGATCAGCGGAAAGCGGCTCTCCCCGGTGTAACGGCCGTGAGGCTCGGGCACCGCGCAGGCGGCCGGCGAGAGCCAGAACGACCGGTAGTAGGCCTTGCGGTAGTAGTAGCAGGTCATCCGGAAGCCCAGCGGCACGATCAGGATGAGCAGGGCCGGGGAGAACGGCCAGAACACGAAAGGACGCCCGAAGTCGGCAGATCCGGCCACGCACTGCTCACCCATGCAGGGCGAGTAGAACGGCGACAGGTACGGCGAGGAGTAGTAGTGGGTCCCCACGAAGGCGCGCCAGGTGGCGTAGACGACGAATGCCGCCAGGATGGCGAAGTTGACCGCTGGCTGTAGCCACCAGCGGTCCTGACGAAGGGTCTTCGGTAGCGACTGGGCGCGCCCAGGACTACTCAGGCCTGCCGTCATCGGGCGGCTCCTTACATGGGACGTTGGGCTTCTGACTCGGCTGCCTGCCACATGGTCTCGTCGTACGGCTCGTCGGGGATCTCGATCACGTCGCCAGCCTGCGCTCCCGGCCGGTGGCCCGGCTTCGGATCGCCGATCTCGTCCAGATCAGCCCGCAGCCTGTTCGCATCCGAGGCGAGACGGCGCACTCCCAGGGTGTCGCCGAACTCCTCGCGCAGCCGAAGCACGGCTGCGTCCAAGGTGGTGAGGGTCGCCCGCGTGGCGGCCACCGCGTCCTTTGCAGACATCTCGACCTCCGTGATCCACGTCACTCGCTAGGCGCGAGTTTGTCGCGAAATACAACTTTTCGGAAGGGGCGCGAGGGATCCGACGGTCCAAACCCACCTGAGAATCTCCACAATGCACTCGACGTTCCGAGTGGGTGCGCCCGCTCGCCGTCCGTTGACAACGGCTGGATCCGCACCGCGGGAGGCGGTGTGACTCGTGGCCGGACCACGTCGGCCTCTGGGGCAGATCAGCCGCGTCGATCGCGCTCAACCGACCGGCGTCCCATGGCTCGATCAGGAGCGATGCGCGCCCACTCGGAAGAGGAGCTGTCGGGACCGTTCGAGCACCCGACGCGGACCGACCATCCGGAGAGGCAGCGGCGGATAGAGAGCCGCTGCCTCTTGCCGCTTGGCTCGGCTCAGCTCGGCGACCCTGCTCGGGAAGTCCTCAGCGGCACCCGGAGCCGGCAGACCGGCTGCTGTCGCCGAAACCACCGACCACCCAGTCCCGGCATCCAGCAACGACCGATGCTTGACCCCGTAGTACTCGTCGTGGACCACCACAGCGGTCCCCTGGGCGCCGGCCGCGGCCGCCAGCAGATGGAAGTGGAACCGGGAGGTCACCCACAGCTGACCAGGCCGAACCGGGAGGCCGCCCTCCCACAGCCGGAGGAACGAGAGGAAGTCTTCGGGGGCGATCAGGTCCGAGAGGCGGCTGTAGGCGGGGCGGTCGATCCCCGGAATCCCCTCCACGTACCGGATCCGGCGGCCGGCGAACTCCGGCCTGCCCAGTAGGGCGCGGACGTTCTCGACGGCCTTGTCGAATACCGCCTGGTCACACTGATTGCTTTGCAGGTTCACCCACACGTCGTCCTCGGAAGCCTCGATGTCCCCGGTTCCCAGGAAGGCGTCGAGCCCGAGGAAGGCGTCGTCGAGCCCGAGCTTCGCCCCGGTGGCTTCGGCGCTCTCCCGGTCGCGGACGCTGAAGTGATCGAACGCGGCCACCGCCTCCCGCGTCTGTGGATCGTCCGCCCCAGGAACCAGCCCGTGTCCCGTCGCGACCACTCGAGCGCCACTCACCTCCCGGAGTGCGAGCACGGCCCGCAACATGCGTAGCTGCTCGGGCCACAGCTTGGTGAGATATCCACCTCCCAGTAGATGCACCGACGCGGCCCCTCGGGCTCGCGCCAGCCCCAGGTCGTAGAACGGTGACCCGAGTTCCGTGACCACACGGTCCACATAGGCGTCGCCCTCCGCGGGGTCCATGCGGCCCGCGTCTCGAACCACTCGCCACATCGTGTTGGTGGTGCGCAGACGGGGATGCAACCCGAGGAACAGGTGAGAGGTGGTCCCGGGGTTCGGGGTGTCGAGCCAGACGTCGGTCTCCGGGCGGACAGTGGCGAGATAGCGGAGCCACGACGCGGTGACGACCTCGTCGCCGAAGTTGGGATGGCCCGCAACCCCGATCAGGTAGATCGGTGCAAAGGGGTCCACTTCACAGACCGTCGGGATGCCGGTGCTCTCCGCCATCGAAAGCTCCTCCGTCGCTGGTTCGAGGTGCCGACCGCGATCGACCGGGACCTCGTAGGCCGGGCGGGGCTCGAACCCGCGACCCAGGGATTATGAGTCCCCTGCTCTAACCAGCTGAGCTACCGGCCTTCGGCACCATGTCGGTGGCCGTCGGGCAGCCTACCCGCCACCGAACCAGCGCCAGCGGCGCTAGGTCAAGCGGCCCTTATGCCTGGGCTTCTTCTCCCGGCCCCCATCGGACTTGGGCGACTTGGGCTTGGACGGCTTGGACGTGGGTGAGTTCGACTTCCCGGTCCTGGGGCCGGCCGATGAGGACGGCGGCCGGCGCGACGGAGCGAAGGAGTCAGGCTTGATGTCGATCAGCACACCGGAGATCCGGGTGTTCTTCAACGCGGCCAGCGCCTTGGGCGACAGGTCTGAGGCGAGCTCGACGATGGAGAAGGCGGGCTTGATGTCGATGCGGCCGAAGTCGCTTCGAGAAAGCCCCCCTTCGTTGGCCAGCGCCCCGACGATCATCCGGGGCTCGACCTTGTGCCGCTTGCCGACCTCGATCCGGTAGCGGGTCATCGGTCGTCGCTCCCGACGGCTGCCCGGCGCGCCGCGCTCAGACCCAGCGGGCGAGGGGGTCACCGGCTGGTCCTCGAGGAGCAGCGGCTCCCCGTCCTGGGCGAGGACGGCGATGGCCGCGGCAATGTCGAGGGCCGGTACGTCGTGCTCGGACTCGTAGGCGGTGATCAGCTCCCGGAACTGGTCGAGCTGGGCGTCGCCGAGCGCCTGGGTGATCGCCTCGGCGAACTTCGAGACCCGATAGGCGTTGACGTCCTCGACCGTGGGCAGCGCCATCTCGGTCACAGTCGTCCGGTTGGCCTTCTCGATCGCCCGCAGCAGGTGCGACTCCCGCGGGGTGACGAACGAGATCGCGACTCCCGACCGTCCGGCCCGTCCGGTCCGGCCGATCCGGTGGACGTAGGACTCGGTGTCGGTGGGGATGTCGTGGTTGATCACGTGACTGATCCGTGGCACGTCCAGCCCACGTGCGGCGACGTCGGTCGCCACCAGGATGTCGAGCTTGCCCTTCCGCAGCTGGTCGACGGTCCGCTCACGGGTCACCTGGGGCACGTCTCCGTTGATGGCGGTCGCGGAGAAGCCACGGGCCCGCAACCTCTCGGCGAGCTCCTCGGTGGCGTTCTTGGTCCGCACGAACACGATCAGCCCGTCGAAGTTCTCCACCTCGAGGATCCGGGTCAGCGCGTCGAGCTTGTGCGCGTGAGCCACCTTCAGGAAGCGCTGGGTGACGTTGTCGGCCGTGCTGGTCGTCGACTTGACCGTCACCTCGACCGCGTCCGGGGCGTGCTTGCGTGCGATCCGGCGGATCGCAGCGGGAATCGTCGCCGAGAAGAGCGCCACCTGCTTGTCCGCCGGAGTCGTGGACAAGATCTGCTCGACGTCCTCGGCGAAGCCCATGTTGAGCATCTCGTCGGCCTCGTCGAGGACGACGTAGCGGACGCCGCTCAGGTCGAGGGTGCCCTTCTCGAGATGGTCCATGATCCGTCCGGGCGTGCCCACCACGACATGGACGCCGCGGCGCAGGGCGGACAGCTGGACGCCGTACCCCTGTCCCCCGTAGACGGGGAGGACGTGCAGCCCCTTCATCCCGGCGCCGTAGCGCTCGAAGGCCTCGGAGACCTGGAGGGCGAGCTCTCGGGTGGGGGCGAGCACGAGCACCTGGGGCAGCTTCTGGCTCAGGTCGAGCCTGGACAGGATCGGCAGCGCGAACGCCGCGGTCTTGCCCGTACCCGTCTGGGCGAGGCCTACGACGTGTTTGCCGGCCATCAACGGCGGGATCGCTTCGGCCTGGATGGGGGACGGGGTCTCGTAGCCGACCGCCGCGAGCGCCTTGAGCACGTGGAGGTCGAGGCCAAGGTCGTCGAAGGACAGGGAAGGCGTCGGCTCGGTCACCGTCCAACGCTAGCGCGAACTGAGCATCGCTTTGTCCATGTGGGCCGGCGCAGTAGGTTGCCAGGATGAACGAACCCAGGCCGTTGAAGCCTCTCAAGGAAGACTGGTCGCGAGCGCTGGCGATCGTCGCGCACCCCGACGACATGGAGTTCGGCGCCGCCGCGGCGGTCGCCCGGTGGACCGGCCAGGGCAAGTGGGTCGGCTACGTGATGGTCACCAGCGGGGAAGCGGGCATCGACGGGATGCACCCCGACGAGTGCCGGGTGGTCCGCGAGAAGGAGCAGATCGACTCGGCGGCGATCGTCGGCGTGGACACCGTCGACTTCCTCGGCTTCCCCGACGGGACCCTGGAGTACGGGCTGGACCTGCGCCGGGCGATCGCCCTCGCCGTGCGCCGGCACCGGCCCGAGATCGTGATCACCGGCAACTTCCACGACACCTGGGGCTCCGGCAACCTCAACCAGGCCGACCACATCGCCGTCGGACGGGCTGTCCTCGACGGTGTTCGCGACGCCGGCAACCGCTGGATCTTCAGCGAGCAGCTGGTGGACGGGCTCGAGCCCTGGGGCGGGGTCCGTCAGGTGTGGACCTCCGGCTCGCCGCTCGCGAAACACGGCGCGGACACCACCGCGACCTTCGACCGCGGCGTGGAGTCCCTCAAGGCCCACCGCGCCTACATCGACGGACTGGGCTGGGACCACTTCGACGAGCGGGAGTTCCTCGAGGGGATGGGGCGAGCGGCCGGAACGCGACTCGGAGCCCCGTTCGCCGCGGTCTTCGAGGTGATCTCCCTGGCGTGGGGTGGCGAGGACGACGACTGAGGCGGAGTGTGGCTCCCCCGGTTGGACTCGAACCAACAACATTCCGGTTAACAGCCGAACGCTCTGCCAATTGAGCTACAGGGGACCGTGCGGGTTGGGACCCACAGCCCGCATAGGTTAGCAACTGGCCAGACGTGGGGCGAATCGGATCACAGGTCCGCGGCGATCTCCCACGAGACCTGTCGCAGCGCCTCCTCGACCGCGGCCACCACGGCAGGATCCTCCGGGTCGGTGGCCGCGTCGTACTCCACCAGAGCACGGACGGAGCGGTCCCGTGGGCTGCGGCGCACCACCACGGTGAACGCCCGCCCGTCGGGGGTCATCCCCGGACTCTGCAGGACCAGCGTGGACGTGACGCGCTCGCGCAGGACGGCCAGGAAGTCCCCCGGCGCCGCGACCGACACCTGGTGCGTCACGCGCGGCGCGCCGAAGGTGCCCACCTCGACGATCCTCAGGCTCTCGGTGTCCCGGTCCCACGACGCGCGCTCGACCTCGTCCCAGCCGAGGTGGATCACCTCGCCCGCGCCCACGATGACCAGCGCCTCCTTGGTGGCGACCAGCCAGCCGTGGGCTTGCTCCCCGGTCCAGGCCAGGACCCGCTCCCGCGCGGAGAGCCCCGCCCGTTGACGCACGTCGGAGGGGAGCGGCTCGGCCCGGGAGAAGATCACTCGGCCACGCCGATCGCCAGCTCACGAAGCGACCTGCGCTGCTGCTCCAAGGCGACCAGGTCGCCGAACATCCGGTTGTACTCGGAGGCTTCCTCGACTGGGTTGGTGCGCTGCAGCTTCGACTTGAGGTCCCCGATCGCCCGGAGCACGGTGACCTCCTGGAGCCGGTAGACCGACGCCGCCGCGAAGGCGGCCTCCTGCTCGGCCACCGAGGGCAGCGGCTCGACGGCCAGTAAGTTCAGCGCGGCGATCACCGCGGCATCGTCCGCGGCCTGGAGCAACGTGCCGGCCCAGGTGGCCGGAGAGGCGGCCGCGCCTGGGCCGCCGCACTTCTCGATCAGCTGCCAGACTGCACAGAGGGTGGGATGGGTGAAGTCGTTGTCACCCAGTCCCCCGGCGATCGACGCCACCAGATCGGGACGCTGGACCACGACCTTGAGGGTCTCCCTCTCCAGCGAGAAACGCGGCTCGCGTGGGTCGGGCATCGCCTCCGCCGGGGACGAAGCGGCAGCCGATGCCGGAGCCGAGCTCTGAGCCTGACCTCGGCCCGAGGAGGCTGCCCGGCGGACCTCGGCCCGGGCCTGGTCCACCTCGACCCCGACCATGCCGGCAAGCTCTCGGGCGAAGGCTTCGACCTTGGACCGGTCCCGGATGCTAGCCACCAGCTTGGCGGCCTCCCTCAGCGCGTCGACCCGTCCGTCGGCGCGGTCGAGATCGAACTGGCTGACGACGTTCCCGAGGACAAACCGGTAGAGCGGCGATCGGCGTGCGATCAGCTCGCGGACGGCCGCGTCGCCCTTCTGAATGCGCAGGTCGCACGGGTCGAGCCCGTCCGGCTCAACCGCGACGTAGGTCTGACCGACGAACTGCTGATCTCCGCCGAAGGCGCGGAGTGCCGCCTTCTGGCCGGCCTCATCGCCGTCGAAGGTGAAGATGATCTCGCCTCGGAACTGCTCGTGGTCGTGCAGCAGCCGGCGCAGCACCCGACCGTGCTCCTCGCCGAACGCGGTGCCGCAGGTGGCGACGGCGGTGGTGACGCCGGCCAGGTGGCAGGCCATCACGTCGGTGTAGCCCTCGACGACGACTGCCTGCGAGGAGCTGCCGATGTCCTTGCGGGCCAGGTCCACTCCGTACAGCACCATGCTCTTCTTGTAGATCGGGGACTCGGGGGTGTTGAGGTACTTGGCCTCGACCCGGTCGTCGTCGAAGAGCCGCCTGGCGCCGAAGCCGATCGTCTCCCCCGCCGTGTTGCGGATCGGCCACAGCAGCCGACCACGGAAGCGGTCGTAGTGGCCGCGCTGTCCCTGCGCCACCAGCCCGCCGGTCACCAGCTCCTCGTCGGTGAAGCCGCGCTGCCGCAGATGCTTGAAGAGAGCGTCGCCGTCCCTTGGCGCGAAGCCGACGCCGAACCGCGCTGCCGCTTCGCGGTCGAAGCCGCGCTCGTCGAGGAAGGTGCGGCCCACCAAGGCCTCCGGGGACTCAAGCTGCTTGGCGTAGTAGTCCGCAGCGACCCTATGAGCCTCGATCAGCCGCGGCCGCAGGTTGGTCTCCCGGCGCTCGCCGCGAGTGTGACCCTCGGTGTAGTGCAGCTCGATGTTGAAGCGCTGGGCAAGCCACTCGATCGCCTCGTTGAACGGCAGCCCGTCGTGCTTCATCACGAAAGCGATGACGTCGCCGCCCTCCCCGCAGCCGAAGCAGTGGAAGAAGTTGCGGGCGGGCGTGATCTGGAACGACGGGGACTTCTCGTCGTGGAAGGGGCACAGTCCCTTGTAGGAGCCGCCTCCGGCGGGCTTGAGCATGACGTGCGGCGACACCACGTCGTAGATGGCTGCCCGCTCGCGCACCTGCGCGATGTCTTCCTCGCTGATCAGCCCTGCCACGCAGGGAGTCTACGGCTCCGGTCAGACGGCCCCGAGCGGCCACCCGGAGGCCGGGTCAGGTGAGTCGCGCGTGCCAGGCGAGTGCGGAGGCGTCGGTCAGGGAGGCGACCTGGTCGACGATCACGCGCAGCCGCGCCGCATCGTCGCCGGCTTCAGCGAAGTCCGCGGAGAACGACGGGTCGATCTCTCCGCGCAGCCGGATCACCGACACCAGCTCGGTGATGATGTCGCGCTGCTTCTGCAGGATGGACTTCCGGTCATCGGCCCGCATGACGTAGTGAGCCGCGATGCCCTTCAGCGCCGCGATCTCCACGAGGATCTCCTCGGGGACGATCAGATCGGCGGAGTACCGGGTGAGCGGCGCCGTGCCGTGGACCGCCTGGGTCGCTTCCTGGACCGCGCCGCAGAAGCGGCCGATCAGGTGTGAGGTGAGGTTCTTCAGCCCGGCGAGCGCCCCGCGCGTCCCGTCGTAGGGAAGAGAGGGCCACGGAGTGGACTTCCACAGCCGCTGCGCCGCGTCCTCCAGCGCATCGTCCTCAACCTCGGGCAGATACCAGTCGCGAACGGTCTGCCACACCGACCGGCGCTCGGTCGGGTCCGCGAGCCAATCGAGCAGGATGAGGCCGGACACAATGCCGTCCTCCAGGTCGTGGACCGAGTAGGCGACGTCGTCGGAGAAGTCCATCACCTGGGACTCGATGCACCGGCGTCCGGCCGGTGCACCCCGACGCAGCCAGGTGAAGACCTCGAGGTCCTCGTCGTACACGCCGAACTTGAGGGACGAGGGCCCGTAGGGCTCCGGTGCCTCGGCGCGGGTCCAGGGATACTTGGTGGCAGCGTCGAGCGTGGCACGGGTGAGGTTCAGCCCATGACTGCGCCCGTCCTGGTCGAGGGTCTTGGCCTCGAGCCGGGTGAGGACCCGCAGGGACTGGGCGTTGCCCTCGAACCCGCCGCAGGACCGGGCCACCTGGTCCAGCGCACGCTCCCCGTTGTGGCCGAACGGTGGGTGCCCCAGGTCGTGGGCCAGCGCCGCGGTCTCCACGACGTCGGGGTCGCAGCCGATCGACCGGCCCAGGTCGCGAGCGACCTGGGCAACCTCGAGCGAGTGGGTGAGGCGGTTCCGGACGAAGTCGTCGCTCTGCGGGCCCACCACCTGCGTCTTGGCAGCCAGCCGCCGTAGCGAGGCCGAGTGCACGACCCGGGCCCGATCGCGCTCGAACTCGGTGCGCACGCTGGTCTTGGTGGGCTCGGCCACGAAACGATCGCGGGCTGCGGCGTCGTACGCCTGGTCGGGGGTGATCTCAGTCATCGTCCCTGGCACCCTACTCGGGCACCCGGCTCGCCCACCGGGGCCCAGGAGACCCGATCCGACCGGTCAGAGCCAGCCGTTGCGGTCGGCGACCCAGAAGGCCTGGGCCCGAGACTCTGTCTCGGTCTTGCGGATCGCGCTCGAGAGGTGGTTTCGCACCGTTCCCTCCGCGAGGCTCAACTGCCGCGCGATCTCGCCGGCGCTGACCCCCTCGCCGGCCAGTCGGAGGATCTCGGTCTCGCGACTCGAGAGCGGGGACTCTCCGGAGAAGATGCTGTCGGCCGCCAGCGCCGGGTCGATGACCCGCTCCCCCGTGTGCACCTGGCGGATCGCCTGGGCAAGCCTCGCGATCGGGGTGTCCTTGATCAAGAAGCCCTCGGCACCCGACTGGCTCGCCCGGCGGACGTATCCGGGACGGCCGTACATCGTCACGATCAGGACGCGGGTCTCGGGCCTGGTCTCCTTGACCTGGCGACACGCCTCGATCCCGTCGATCCCGGGCATCTGCAGGTCGACCAGCGCTACGTCGACAGCGTGGGTCACACAGGCGTCGAGGATCTCGTCGCCACGGCTCACCTCCGCGACGATGTTGAAGTCCGGCTCGCGCTGCAGCAACCACACCAGTCCACTGCGGATCAGGCTCTGGTCGTCGGCGACAAGGATCCGGATCGGGTTCATCGGTGCTGCTCGGCTCGTATCCGGGGACACGTCACGGAGCACATGAAGGGAACGGTACGTCGGCCCTTGCCGCTTCGTGGTGGTTTGGGAGGCGCCTTCGAGCTAGACGGCCCGAGATCATCCGAACGGCCGATCGTCGCGTCCGTCGCCCGGAGGAGAAACCGCGAAGGCCCGCCGACGCCAGCCGGCGGGCCTTCGCGCTGCCTCGCCATCCCCCTACGGCGCGAGGCTTACGGTTCGATCCCTACCACCCCTGATAGGACCGCACTCCCTATGGGATAAATCATGACGGGTCAGACAAGTCGGACCATAGCCCCAGGAGTCACGACTCTGGCATGACAGATGTCATGGTTCCCTCCGGAGGCGCTCGCACCGGCCGGCCGGATCAGCCTCCGCTTCCGGCGTCGGTGTCCTCCACCAGATGAGTCCCCGAACCGTCGGCATCCTCCAGCCAGCCCTCCGGCAGCACTACTCGCCTCGGACTGCCCTGCCGGCCCCGCGGTGTCCCGAGCACCGACTCCGGGAAGGGCTCCTCCGGGTCGAGGTCGGCCAGCAGCCGGTCCAGGTCCGCCAACGACGACACCAGCCCCAGGGAGTGCCTCAGCTCACCGCCGGCGCGGAACCCCTTGAGGTACCACGCGACATGCTTGCGGAACTCCCGACAACCACGCTGCTCTCCCATGTGCAGCGACAGCAGCTCGGCATGGCGTCGCATCATCGCGGAGACCTCGCCGAGCGTGGGAAGCGTCGTCGCCGACTCCCCGTCGAACGCGGCGGCCAGATCCCGGAAGATCCACGGGCGGCCCAGGCAGCCGCGGCCGACGACCACGCCCGCGGCTCCGGTCTGCTCGACCATGCGGAGGGCGTCTCGCGCCTCCCAGATGTCGCCGTTGCCGAGGACCGGGATGTCGACGTGGTCGGCCAAGGCGGCGATCGCGTCCCAGTCGGCCTTCCCCGAGTAGGCCTGGGAAACGGTACGACCGTGGAGCGCGATGGCGGCGGCTCCGCTGTCCTCAGCGATCCGCCCGGCATCCAGGTAGGTCAGATGGTCCTCGTCGATCCCCATCCGGGTCTTGACGGTGACCGGGACCCCGTAGGGCTCGGCAGCACTGACGGTGGCGGCCAGGATCTCGCCGAGGAGACCGCGCTTCCAGGGCAGGGCGCCGCCGCCGCCCTTACGGGTGATCTTGGGGACCGGGCAGCCGAAGTTGAGGTCGATGTGGTCGACGCCGTACTCCGCACACAGGATCTCGGCCGCCTTGGCGAGGTAGGTGGGATCGGTTCCGTACAGCTGGACCGAGCGCACGTCCTCGGTGTCGTCGAAGACGAGCAGTCGCTGGGTGGTGGGATCTCCCTCGACCAGCCCACGCGACGTGATCATCTCGCAGACATAGAGCCCCGGAATCCGGTCACTCGCGACCTGCGGGTCAGCCGGCGACGCGGTGCCGGAGAGCCCGAGGCGGCCCTGTTCACGGCAGAGCCGCCGATACGCCGCGTTGGTGATGCCCGCCATCGGCGCGAGCACCACGGGGGTGTCCACGCGCAGCTTCCCCAGCGCGAAGCCGGGCGCGGTCGAGACGGTCACGGAGTCCATTCTCCGGGCTGACCCCGGTGCACGGCGAATCGTCGGCGCCTCAGCCATCCGCCGACGCGCCGGCGTCGCGGACCGCCGCGAGCGTGCCGACGGAGACGATGCCATCCACCAGGGCGTCAGCCCCCGCCGCCCCGCTGACGTACTGCGCTCCGGGGCCGAAGCCGGTCACGACGAGCTCGGCGGAGGAGAAGTCGCCGTGGCTGTCGTCGTTGAGCACCACAAGCGTCGCGATTCCCGCCCCTTGGGCCGCGCGCAGACCGTTGTGGGAGTCCTCGATCGCGACCAGGTCGCCCGGCCGGTGACCGCCACGCTCCAGGACCGCCCGATAGACGTCGGGGGCGGGCTTCAACGTGGGCACCTCGGTCCCGGTCAGGATCAGCGCGAAGGTGTCGTCGCGGAAATGCCCCTGCAGCAGCGGCTCGACCCACCGACGACTCCCCGTCGTGGCGACGTACAGAGTGAGACCGGCCGCACGCAGATCGTCGACGAGTCGTCGGGCACCCGCCCGCAAGGGAACACCTCCGGCGAGCACCAGGTCTCGGAAGATGCGGGTCTTGTCCCGGTGGAGGGCGGCGGCCTGCTCAGCGGCCTCCGGCCGCGAGGCACCCTCCCCGACCAGGAAGTGCTCGATCCGCTCCCGGCCACCTGCTACTCGCAACAGCTCGCTGTAGCGCGCGCGATCCCAAAGGTAGGGCAGACCGGCCTGCTGGAAGGCCTGGTTGAACGCGACCCGGTGCCCCTCCTGCTCGGAGTCGGCCAGCGTGCCGTCGACGTCGAAGACGACGCCAGCGGGGTTGCTCATCGCGGCTCCTCTCCCAGCACAGCAAGACAGCAGAACAGCGGCCGGAACGGCACACCCTAAGGGACGGCCAATCGGGCCGGGGCAGCTCGCACCGGCGCGTTGTGACCGAAGGCCGCGTCGCCCACCTCGTCGCGGTCGGTGACCAGGGAAACGAAGAGAGGCACCGCCGGCACCGGCGAGGAGCCGACCACCAGGTGCCAGGGCCGGCTCATCGGAGTCCCATCGACAGGGACGCGCACGAGGCGGCCGCCATCCAGGTCCGCGGCGACGGCGTCGGCGTGGACGAGCGTGACGCCCAGGCCCTCTCGTGCGGCGGCGAGCACCGCCCCCATGCTGTCCAGCACCAGTGTCGGCGGGTGGCTGCCGAGCCGTTCGAAGAGCCCTTCGGTCGCCTCACGGGTTCCCGATCCCGGGCGCCGGACCAGCCACGTCGCCGTGCGCACATCCGCGTCGAGGCCGGGGGCCCCGACCACGACGAGCTGATTGGCCCGAGTGGCGATGCTGACCAGCCCGGTCGAGCCGGGCGGCCGCCCGGCGATGACCACGTCGAGCTCATGGTGCTGCAGGCCGGCGAAGAGCTCATCGCGAGGTCCGACCACCAGCTCGAAGCCGATCTCGGGATGCTTGACCCGCAGTCGCCCGAGGAACGGCGGAAGCACGTACTCACTGGCCGTCGCGACCGCTCCGACCCGGATCTTCCCGGTGGCGGCACCGTGGACGGCCATCACCGACTCCTCAAGCAGCCCGAGCACGGTGCGGCAGTAGCCGGCGTAGACATGACCGGCCTCGGTCAACGCGATTCCTCGCCCCTGCCGCCGGACGAGCTCGACGCCGAGCCGCCTCTCGACCGAGGAGACGCCCGCCGACACGGCGGGCTCGGTGACGTGCAGCCCCGCCGCAGCTGCACGGACGCTGCCGGCGTCGGCCACGGCAAGGAAGGTGCGCATCCCGGACCAGGTCACGGGCTCGGAGTCGGCCATCAGCCAATAATAATCAGCTGCTTATGTTAGTGCAATGAATCTTCACTTGTTATCTAACTCCGCTGGCCGCACAGTGGGGCTGTCACCTAGACCGGTCGCGCAGAGCGGGAGGAACCCCCATGGCAAGCAGCAGCCCCAACGGCCAAGAGAAGGATCGCTGGGATCCAGGCGTCCAGTCCTACGCCTCGATGGGCTACTGGCAGCCCGACTACGAGCCCAAGGAGACCGACGTTCTCGCCGTGTTCCGCGTCACCCCCCAGGACGGGGTGGACCCGATCGAGGCCGCGGCCGCTGTCGCCGGCGAGTCCAGCACCGCCACGTGGACCGTGGTGTGGACCGACCGCCTGACGGCGAACAGCCACTACCAGGCGAAGGCCTACCGCGTGGACGAGGTGCCCGGTCGCCCCGGCGAGTACTTCGCCTACATCGCCTACGACCTCGACCTCTTCGAGGAGGCCTCGATCGCGAACCTCACCTCCTCGATCATCGGCAACGTCTTCGGCTTCAAGCCGCTCAAGGCGCTGCGCCTGGAGGACATGCGGATCCCGGTCGCCTACGTCAAGACCTTCCAGGGGCCGGCGCACGGCATCGTGATGGAGCGCGAGTACCTCAACAAGTACGGCCGCCCGCTGCTCGGGGCCACGATCAAGCCGAAGCTCGGCCTGTCGGCCCGCAACTACGGCCGCGTCGTCTACGAAGCCTGCAAAGGCGGACTGGACTTCACCAAGGACGACGAGAACATCAACAGCCAGCCGTTCATGCGGTGGCGCGACCGGTTCCTCTTCGCCATGGAAGGCGTCAACCGGGCGATGGCCGACACCGGTGAGGTCAAGGGCCACTACATCAATGTCACCGCGGCAACGATGGAGGACATGTACGAGCGGGCGGAGTTCGCCAAGGAGCTGGGCAGCGTCGTCGTCATGATCGACCTCACCATCGGCTACACGGCGATGCAGTCAATGGCCAACTGGGCTCGCAAGAACGGCGTCCTCCTCCACCTGCACCGGGCCGGGCACTCGACCTTCACCCGGCAGAAGACGCACGGCGTCAGCTTCCGCGTGCTGGCCAAGTGGGCCCGACTGATCGGTGTGGACCACATTCACGCCGGCACCGTCGTCGGCAAGCTCGAGGGAGACCCGGCCACGACCCGCGGGTTCTACGACACGCTCCGGGAGGACTTCATCCCGACCAACCCGGGGAACGGCATCTTCTTCGACCAGAACTGGGCCTCCATGCCGGGCGTCATGCCGGTCGCCTCCGGCGGCATCCACGCCGGCCAGATGCACCAGCTCCTCGACCTGTTCGGGGACGACGTGATTCTGCAGTTCGGCGGCGGCACGATCGGCCACCCGATGGGTATCGCAGCCGGTGCGGAGTCGAACCGGGTCGCCCTGGAAGCCGTGGTCAAGGCCCGCAACGAGGGCAAGGACCTGCTCAAGGAGGGTCCGGCCGTCTTGCGCAAGGCGGCAGAGACGTGCCGCCCGCTCGAGGCCGCGCTCACCACGTGGGGTGACGTGACCTTCGACTACACCTCCACCGATGCGCCGGACGCCGTCCCGACGGCGAGCGTCTGAACCCGACCGACACCGACCACGAGAACCAAGGAGCAACCATGCGACTCCGCCACGGAGCCTTCTCCTACCTTCCGGACCTGACCGACGAGGAGATCGCCGCCCAGGTCCGCTACGCCCTCGACAAGGGCTGGCCGGTCTCGATCGAGTACACCGACGACCCGCACCCGCGGAACGTCTACTGGGAGATGTGGGGGCTGCCCCTCTTCGACCTGACCGAGCCGGACGGCGCCCTCGCCGAGATCAACGCCTGCAGGAGCACCTTCCCGCAGCACTACATCCGGGTGCTCGCCTACGACGCGAGCCTGGGGCGCCAGACCACGGCGCTGAGCTTCCTGGTGAACCGTCCCGACAACGAGCCGGGCTTCCGGCTCAACCGCACCGAGGGCTCGGATCGACGTCAGGCCTACGGAGTGCACGCCTACCTGACCGACGCCCCCGCCGGCGAGCGAGTCGGGAAGTAAGGAGCGGGAGTCATGCCTTTCGAGTTCGAGCGGCCCGGCTCCCCCACCGCCGCACCGTCCACAGCATCGTCCCCGGGAGGGTCGCCTGGCGCCGCGGCTGCGGCCCGGGAGGCCACCCCGGACGAGACCGTGACCTTGTCCGACGACGACGTCTGGGATCTGAATGCCGATGAGGCGAGCAAGAGGGTCGAGGAGACCCTGGATCGGCTCGAAGCCGAGCTCGTCGGCCTGGCCCCGGTGAAGCGGAGGGTGCGAGAGATCGCCTCCCTGCTGCTGGTCGACAACGCCCGGCAGAAGTTCGGTCTCACGACCACCCGTCCAAACCTCCACATGAGCTTCACCGGGGGTCCCGGCACCGGCAAGACCACGGTGGCCATGCGGATGGCCGAGATGCTGCACGCCCTCGGCTACATCCGCAGCCCCAAGGTCCATGTGGTCACCCGTGACGACCTGGTCGGCCAGTTCATCGGGCACACCGCTCCGAAGACGAAGGAGGCGATCGCTCGGGCTGCCGGAGGCGTCCTGTTCATCGACGAGGCGTACTACCTCTACCGGCCGGAGAACGAGCGCGACTACGGCCAAGAGGTCATCGAGATCCTGCTGCAGGAGATGGAGAACGAGCGGCAGAGTCTCGTGGTCATCTTCGCCGGCTACGAGGACCGGATGGAGACCTTCTTCTCCGCCAACCCGGGGCTCTCCTCGCGAGTTCCGCACCACATCAAGTTCGAGGACTACAGCCACGAGGAGTTGGTGCGGATCGCCGACCTCATGGTCGTCGACGAGAACTACCGGTTCAACGCCGAGGCCCGGGCGGCGTTCTCGGAATACCTCGAGCTGCGGATGCAGCAGCCGCGCTTCTCGAACGCGCGAAGCGTCCGCAACGCCATCGAGCGCTGCCGGCTGCGGCAGGCCAAGCGACTGGTGGAACTCGACCGTCCGCTGACCAAAGCCGATCTCACGACCATCACCGAGGCCGACATCCGGGCAAGCAGCGTCTTCGCCGGCGTTCCCGACGAGGAGGCGGTCGCGGAGTCCGTCTGACCCGGCCGAGCCGGACCCCTCGACGCCTCGCCCCCGTTCTTCCCTGATCGGAACTCACTACGGCAACAGGTGTGGGAAAGGGCGGGGCAAGCTGACGTGATCACACGTGAGGTCGCGGCTGCGGTGGAGTCCGGCCAGGAGATCGGGACGGGCGGCGCGGGTGCGTTAGCGAGCACTGCCGCCGGCCACGAGGACCGGTGCACAGACGCCTTCGACAGACCCTCGGATTCAAGACACCATCACAAGCACTAGCAGAGGTGTTGCGTTGACCGCCTGAACCCGCACCGATGAGAGGACGGCCGTGCTGCCACGCGCACGCCGTGAGTAGTGCCTACGGGAGCGCACAGTTGATGGTGACTGTCTCTGGTTGCCCGTCGGTCACTGAGATCCGCTTGGTGCACGGGTCAGTGAAGAGGGTGTAGTTCCCCGCGGTGAGCAGGAAGTGGGCTACTCCAGATTGGTCGGTGACCCCGGTCCAGCTGTGGCCGCTGGAATCGGTCGCAGTCACTGTCCAGCCGGGGCCGGGCGCACCATTCGCGTCCGCGTGGGTGGCAGGGTTGTACGCGCCGCCCCACACAGCGACCTTGACGGCGACATCGACGGGTTGGCGTGAGCCGCAGCCGGATAGGGCAAACAGCGCCAGGGTCACCGCCATGCACGCGATCGCTCCACTTCTCACTGCCATCAGACGGACACCCCCGTGCTTTGGTTCCCCCTTCGCGCCCTATGCCGCCATCCGCACATCATCGCTGTCAGTACGGCATACCGTTTCACGGTCATGCCGCTGTCAGTGCGCGGTCCTGCCGATGTGCGGACCGCGGAGCACCGCCTAGCGAACCGCGTTGAGGACCACCTTCGCCTGTTGCCTCACCTCCGCCCACCGCGGCGAGGAGGAGAGGGACCCGATGTCCCACAGCGGGGCGTTCTTCTCTCCGCTCATACCGCTCAGGAGTGAATCGAGTGCGTGTAGTGGCGGGAGAACCTCGGCGCCCAGCCAGCCGGACTCGACGAACTGCGGGGCCAACAGAGCACCGTCTCCAAGTTCTAGCGCGAGTTCATCAACCGCCGGACCCACCCCGAGCGCCTTGACCCAGGTCACTTGGTCTTCAGCGGGGAGAGCCAGAATGGCAACGGCGCGGATCAGGTTGGCGAGCATGCGGGGAGTCGGACCTTCCATACACGCAGGCTAGCGATCCGACGCGCGCTCTTGCCGCTGAGCGTTCGACGCTACGCGGGCGCACGCAAATGCCGCTGACAGTGAACTGTCCTGCCGATGTGCGGGCACTTGCTCGGGAAGCGATTGTCAGCAGCCGGTGGCCTGGGGACCGATCGGCGGGGCGTCGGCGTTGAGTTCCCAATGCCTGCTCTTCGGACCGCCATCGCGGGTCAGGCTAGCCGTGGCTGTGCCCCCGTTCACCGGCCGTGTCCACGCCCCTCGACCGGTGGTTGTCCAGCCTGCGGCCCGCATCTTGATATCGGCAGCCGCAATCAGGCCGGTCAAGGATTGGCCGGTGGTGAACAGGTAGTGGACCTGGACGTCGTTCCAGCCGAACGTGCCCTTGATTCCGTCGCAGGAGTCCCACGCAGGTTCAACCTGCTGGGACAGCGAGACCTTCGCGTCACTGGGCAGACCAAGCTCGACAGTCGAAATCGACTTCAAGATCTGCCCGCCAGGGTCAGGATCTCCAACCGGCTTGGGGACTCCAGACCCCGGGTTCAGAATCCAGCCGCCGATACCCCAGGCACTCCCAGCGATCACCACGACAACGCCCATGCCGATCCACAGCCACTTGCTTCTCAACACGACCCCCGCCATCCCAGCAGGCTACCACGGAAGGTTCTGATCGGGCCCGACGGCGGCGGAGGCGCCACCCGCACATGCCGCTGTCAGTGAACTGATCTGCCGATGAGCGGGCAGCAGTCACGGGCAGCTAGCGTTGCGCCTGGCGCTCCTCAACCCACCAGGCGGTGAGCACCACGCCGACTGGCAGCCCGAACATCAAGGCGGTCTCCTGCAGGCTTCTGCCAGTGAACTCGACGGTCGCCCCGGGAAGGAAGCCCCCCAGAGCAAGGAAGGCGATGAGCAGAGCCCAAGTCCGAAACCTGTGAACCAGACTCCGAGGGTGAAGCGACTGCCACGCCACGCCCGCGGCAAGGGCCAAGTAGAACGAGAACGAGAAGATCACCGCATCGCTTGCGTGGAGGGCGTCGAGTCCCACCCTGGCGAAGCCGCTCACGACGAGGGCGATGATCGGGGCCAGCCTGCCGATCCAGACACGAACAGAGACGCCGCTCTGGGCTTCGACTCGCACATCGGTCACGGGCCGATGATTCCAGAGTGTCCCGTTGTCTGCACCACTCGGCACCTTCATTCGCCTGAGGACGTTGCATCCTGACATGCCGCTGTCAGTG
>CAWGNN010000010.1:0-417798 GCA_963824105.1 uncultured Actinomycetota bacterium | reverse complement strand
TCCTGGCTGTCAAGTACCTGCCCCCGGGGTCGGCGACGGCCCGCTGGTTGCTGAACCTGAGCCCACTGGTCTGGCCGTTGGGTGGATTGGCCTTTTGGGAGTTGCTTTCGTTTCTAGCAGGAGGAGCCCCGCTCATGCCGCGATGAGGACGGCATACCGAGACCGCTCCGGCACCGCCGAGCGTGTGACGGTGTGACGCTACGCGGGCGCACGCACATGCCGGCTGTCAGGACGGCATAGCGTGACCGCTCATGCCGCTGAGCGTTCGACGCTACGCGGCCATCCGCACATGCCGCTGAGCGGGCGGATGCCGGCGCGGTGCTCAGGCGGCGAGCGACTGTGCCTGCCGGTGGGTTCCCGCGCGTGGCAGGTGGCGCAGGGTGGTTGCGATGCAGGCGACCTGGAGCCAGCCGGTGGCCGAGGTGGTGGTGTTCTCGAACGGCTTCGCCAGCCGACCCGGCGCAGCTCGAGGGCGTAGTCCCGGCCGAGCTCTCGGGCCGCGGCTGCGGTGACTCCGCGGTCCACCAGGACCAGCTCGAGCCGGCCGGTGACATCCTGCTCGGTCAGGTGCTCCAGCATCAGCTCCGTGGTCCCGTTCTCGTGGGTGGAGGCCGGGACGACCAGCGCACCCACCGGCAGTCCGGTCACATCGACTGCCACAACCCGCTTGGCGCCCTTGGTGCGGCCGTCGGGGCCGCCGCGGTCGTGGAAGGTGAACCCGCCGTTGGACGACCCGCGTGCCAGATGGGTGTCGATGACCACCATCGACGGGGTCGCCTCGGCGCGCCCGTCGGCTTCTCGTGCGGCCTCAGGCAACACGGCCAACGCTCGCGCCCAGGTGCTGTTGCGCGACCAGCGGCGGAACTGGGACCACACCCGGGTCCAAGGCCCGAACGTCGCGGGCAAATAGCGCCACTGGCAGCCGGTGTGGGAGATGTAGAGCATCGCGTTGACGACCTTCCGCAGGTCCGCGCCATGCTTGGGGCCGCGCTTTGCGGGAGGGTTGAAGACCGGCTCCAGCAGCATCCACTGGTCGTTTGTCACATCACTCGGGTACGACATGGCGCGCATGGTGCTCGCCGGCCCGCCCGACGCAGTCGCGTTCGAATAGGACACACCCAGCTAGAGCGTGCAGGGTGCCGACGCGTCGAAGCCCGGGATCCTCGGTCGCCGACACGTGTGGTGCTCGACGGCAGGCCGAAGAGGAGAAGGTGTTGCACCGGTGGCTGAAACGGTGCCCCGCCGACCGTCGCGAAGGGCCGCGGATCCAGCAGCGTCTGAACAAGCTCACCAGTGAGGTCTAGCTACCGCACGCCGCCGCCGCACGGAACCAGGATGCCGCCGGCCTGCATCAGACGGAGCCCGCCTGATGCAGCGTTTATGGCCGGAATTCGGTTCGTGTCTCCGGACCATGCAGCGATCGTGGGCGTAATCCAGCCTGGTGGGCAGCGTACAGAGAAGAACTCCCGCCGAACTTCCGGTCGTGGGCGACGACCGGGCCCAGGCCGCGGCCGCTAGTTCCGTCTCCGATTCCTGTTCGTCCAGGTAGCCGAGGTCGCTCCTACGTCCGTTCGGGCAGGTTCGAGCGAGGGAACGGCACCATGGTGGCCATGGGTTGCCACGAAGAAGCATCCGGACATGCCTGAGCGTTCGACGCTACGCGGCTGCACGCACATGCCGCCGAGCGTTCGGCGCTACGCGGCCATCCGCACATCCGCAGGGCGGGCGTCGCGGATCACCGCCGAGCTCCCTCGGGCGCACCAGACCGGGACCAAGTCACCGCTGATCTCAAGCGGTACATCTCCCATCCGCCGTCTCACCCTTCTACCGAACGTGCGTACCCGGGGTGGGGGCATCAACCGACGGACCGTGGGACACCGGACACTGCTGCAAGGCTGGAAGGTCGCGAGGTCCCCGAAGCAGGAGGTGGTTGGGCAGACCTGGGGCGTCGGGAAGCGCAGCAGCCTCGCCAAGTGCCAGTTCCAGGTCACGTCGGGTCAGATTGCACTGGTCGATGAGCACAGCCACCGGGGTGTTCTCGCCGAGCACCTCCAGCGTTAACGCTGCCCACAGGGCGTTCTGTGTCAACGACGCGCCCTGGCTGGCCGCGAACTGCCTCGCGCTCTTCCAGCGGCCGGCGTCCAAGGCGGGCAGGCCCGTCCCGCTCCGGCGCCCCTGTCGGGCCGCCTCGACGACGGTCACAAAGGCAGCCGCGTCTCGATCTTCGCCGGCGCTCTGCCTCGCAGCCCCCAGGAGCGGCGCGAGGGCATCGAGGAGGGCGGTCGGCACGCTGGCCGAGGCCCGGGCCCCCACCGCATGGCGCTTCGCCCTCCATGGAAGCCCTCCGTGGACGGCCTGGAGGCGGCGGGCGGCACCCCGCTTGTTCTCCCGGGTTCCCCGCGCTGCCCCCAGGGAGGCGTCGAACGTCAGCAGGGTCTGGTCGCTCAGCGCCTCGTGCAAGCTGATGGGTCGGTCGCGCTCGACAAGGTGCGCCACGAGCCCAGACACCACCACCATGTCCTTCCTGACCCGATCCTTCGTCAGGACGCCCGCTCGCAGCACCAGCTCTGCGGCTTCATCGGCGACGTCCGCCCAGTGCTGCGGATCGATGGTCGTCGGGCGGTACTCGGTGAGGTAGCGGCGCAGTTCCTGCTCGGACACCCGAGTCGACGAACTGCTCGGGTTGCTGGTGTGGTCGTCCTTCGTCATGCACCGGAACGTCCGTGTTCCTCACCGAGACGCAATCAGCGCCGCACCGAAAACCATGACTCGTCCCCGGCAATAGCACTGTCAAGGCTCTTGGCGAACGACCTACATCGCGTGTCGTCCACAATTTGGGAGAGGCTGGTGATGCACAAGAGGCCCCGGGGGTCAGTGGTCTTCCACAGGGTCGGAGTCCACACGTTTTCCACAGACGGGTCCACAGAATTACGCCGTCGTACTTACGCCCGTGTAAGTGGCCGGGGTTAGGCTTGGACCCCAGAAATGCCGCGAGACCCCGGCACCGAGCCGGAAGACTCGCCACCAGGGCCTCAACGGGTGTCATTGGCCTGACAACCCCGAGAGTACCCGTGGCGTCAGGCCCAGCAAGCCATTCGCCACTATCTGATGGTGTGTCCTTCATCTCGGGCTGGGGTCGTCCGGCGACCGACTCCAGAAAGAAGGACACACCAATGTTCGAAGTCGACTATCTCGCCGTTGGCGAGAACTCACACTCAGGCGACGCGGTCGTGCTGCGCTTCACCCGCCCCGACACCGGCCGCCCCGCCGTCGTGGTCATCGACGGGGGGTTCTCGTCCAACGGTCAGCAGTTCGTGGACCTCATCCGCACCCACTACGGGACCAGGGTCGACCTTGTCGTGTCGACCCACCCGGACCAGGACCACATCGGCGGCCTGTCGGCCGTGCTCGAGCAGTTGATCGTCACCGATCTCCTTGTTCATCGGCCCGCCTCGTACGGGTACAGCGACGACGACGGCGTCAGCGCCAGCCGGATCGAGGAGCTCGTGACCGTCGCCAAGCGCGAGGGCGTCAAGGTTCTCGATGATCTGTTCGGTGGCACCGAGCTCTTCGGGGGGGCCATGATGATCGCCGGCCCCAGCAAGGACTTCTACCTGAAGCAGCTCGCGGCCCAGCGCGCCCTGGAGCGGTCCTCGGCCTCGAGGTTCACCAAAGCCGCCCCACGGATCGCATCAGCGGTTGTCCGTCGCGTCAAGAGCCTGTTCGGAGACCCCGGCGAGACCATGACCGGGGACAACGGCGGGACCAACCCGCGGAACAACATGTCCATCGTGCTGGACCTCTACCTCAGGGACGACAACAAGCGCATGCTGTTCACCGGTGACGCTGGTGCGCCGGCGCTGACCGAGGCCGCCGACCTGCTCTACGCCGCCGGTCGTGACCAGAGGCCGATCGACATGTTCCACGTCCCGCACCACGGCTCCCGCCACAACCTCACTCCCGAGCTCCTCGACCGCTTCCTCGGGCCCAGGCACCAGCCTGATCAGGGCATCGCGGTCGCGAGCGTGGCCCAGGAGGCGGACGACCATCCCCGGCCGGAGGTCGCCAACGCGATCAAGCGCCGTGGCTACCCCGTCCACACCACCGGCGGCAACAACCTGCACTGGCGCTCTCCGGACGCCCCGGCACGCTCGGGGTACACCACGTCCCAGCCGCTGGGCTGGCTCGACGAGTCCGACACGGACACGGCGTCCGGCGCTGCCTGAGCCCGATGGACACCTACGACCGCATCGCTCGGCTCTACCCGGCCTACATCGCAATGATGCCCGCCTCGGTGCTCGCCATCGCCGTCGCCGGCACCCAGGACTGGTGGAAGCTGCTCCTGGGTGTGGTCGCAGGAGCGGGGCTGCCGTATCTCCTCACCGATCTGGTGAGGAGATACGGCAAGCGCAAGCAGGCGGAGCTCTTCCGCACCTGGGGTGGACCCCCGACCACGGACCTTCTTCGACACCACCCCAAGTCGGCGGCCACGGAGGGCAACCCCGTACTCCGGGGGACCCGGCGCACCGCAATCACCCGACTGTCGGGAGTCGAGCTGCCGAGCCCAGCGGAGGAACTGGACGACCCAGACCGAGCTGATCAGCGGTACGACGCGGCCGTGCGGGTCACCCGGAAGAAGCTCGCCGACGACCCCCACCTGGCCCGGGAGGTCCGCCACTACGGCCTGTGGCGCAACCTGTACGGGATCCGGCCGGGCGTCATGATCGTCGGTGGCACCGTGTTCGTGATCGCCCTGGCCCTCATCCTCGCCGACCGCAGTTTCGGCACCTCCATGTCGACCCCTCTCTTGATCGTCGACTCGGTGGTGAGCCTGGCGATGCTGATCTTCGGCTACCGCGTGCTGACCCCTGACCTGGTCCACGGCGTGGCAGTCGAATACGCCGAGCAGCTCATGCAGAGCGCCTCCGCACGGTAGGGCTCAACCGCGATGGACTAGACCCGACACCCCCGACCGCGAACCCGGTCGGCCGATGGCACAGCCGATCATCGGGATCAATGCGTGACGGAGTGGGAGCGACACCGTTGGCGCCATGGCCGAACCCTCCCTATCCCCCAGGCCTCGTTCCGGCAGACCGTGATCTCTGGCCCGGCGAGAAGCCCTTCACAGCTTTCAGGCAGTACGGACCCGGGAAGATTGATCTCCGCGTTTTCGATCAAGCCGTGTTCTGGGTCGACTTCGCCGGCAAGCCTCACCTAATCGATGAGATGACCGAGGCCTACGTCAGGAACGTGATCAGCTTCTTGGAGACCCACACTGAGTACTTCTACCTCGGGGCCCTCCGGGCCTGCACTCTGCAGATGGTCGGCGACGCCCTGTTGGGTCGCATTGGAGCCGAGCGGGCGGCCATCGCTGCCGGGGCGCCCGCGATGACCGAGGTCGAACCCGCCACCTGGCTGGAGAGCACTCCCCTCATGCGCAAGCTGCGACGGCGCACACGCCAGTCGTAGGGCGACCCAGCTCCTGGCCGGCAACCATGGGTGCTGATTTCGAACCCGGTGGGTGCAATCCATCGAACTCCCTCGCAGAAAACCCGGGCCCACCTGCGGAAACGCAAACAGCGAAGACCCCTCCCATCGGCAGGGCAATTTTTCACGTTAACCTGAAAATTGGGTGGTGGGCACGAGGAATTCCTCGTGCCCACCACCCAATTTGCGTGCCCACCGGTCCCGTGCCCGCGCCCCCGGCCGACCCGGGACCTACGGACCGCTCATGGTCACTCGGACCACGCTCACGGTCGTCGACCTCTTCCCCTCACGGGGGTACGCCACCAGGTTCCCGTGCGTCGCGGCCCACCACGCGAGACCGCCTCCCTTGAAGGAGGTGGACGCCGACGAGTCCAACGCCGACACCTGCGCCGGACCGGAGGGGAACCACAGCGTGAAGCCGGACCCGACGACGGGGTCGGCCTGCATGCTCCCTTCGTGGATCGTGCGGGGCTCGGTCGCGCCCTCGAGGCTCACCGTCTTGAGCTCGTACGCGTCGTCCGCCGCGTCACGCACGGTGAGCGAGTCGTGCGTCGCCGGGTCGATGTGCTCGGTCCACACCAGGTCAGTTCCCGAAGCGTGGCATCTCTGCACGAGCCCGGAGTGGGTCAGCTGCTGAAGGCTCCCCTTCCCGCGGAGCGGGTAGGACCAGCAGTCGCCCAGGCCGTAGCGGCGACCCAGCTTGGTCTTCGCGTAGCGAAGGAAGATCACCTTCCCGTCGGCGATGGCCGACGGGCCGTACGCCTTCACCGGGAGGGAGAGTGTCCGTGAGTGCGCCCACCCCGGCTTCCAGATGGGGCTTCGCACCGTCCGTCCGGTCAGGATCGTCCAGCCGACGTAGCCATCCCCGGCCACCAGCGCGGGAGGCAGGGGATCGGGTGTCGAGCCGTTGGTGTCGAGCAGGATCCGGCGGCCGCTCGTCAGGTTCTTCGCCCAGACTCGCCACAGGACCGTCGTACTCCCGCCGGGTCCCCCGGTGCTGAGGAGGTCGGACTGGTCCACCCAGACGATCCAGTTTCCAGACGCCGCCACGGAGTCGATCTCGCCCGAGCTCCAGTGGGAGCTGGCCACCAGTGACTGCTTCCCGGAGGACAGGTCCAGGCGCAGCACCTGGCTCGGCCTGTCGCCGCCCGGAGGGCTCGCCGAGACGAAGGCGGCGTTCCCGGTGAGGGCCAGCCCCAGGCTCCGGCGGTTCCGCAACGTGAACGTCCGGACGGTCTCGAGAGAGATCGATCCGACCGGGGCCGATGAGGTCGGGGAGGCAGAGGATCTGGTCTCGGCGGTCGAGCTGCTGGACGTCTGCGAGGACGTGCCCTGCCCAGTCGTGCACCCGGTCAGCGCCAGCAGCACGACCGCAAGCACGCTCGCGCCGCGCGCCATCTTCGATTGCGCCATCGCCAATCCACTCCCCCGTGAAACCAGCTTGCTCCGATCAAACTACGCGAAAGCGTCGAAGTCGGCCGGGATCTCGTCGTCGAAGGTGATCCGCACCTGCGAGCTGGCCGGGAACCAGACCAGGCTCGCCCCGAAGGAGTCCCGGAGTTTCCCACGCTCGAACTTCACCCAGATCCCGCCCTTGTGGCGGAACTCGGTCTCGACCAGGCGGGCCTTGTGGATCGCCTCCTGGTCGGTCTCGCACATCGTCGAGTAGCTCTGGCCGCCGACCGCGCCCAGGATCTCGAGCTTCGCCATCTCGGCCCCTTCCCAGCGCTCACACCACCCATGGATCGGCAGGGATGCAGTGATGTTGAGGGGTGACGGGGGCCGAGGTGTGAACCCGCCACCTCAGGATGGGCTGGCGTGCTGGCACCGCGGGCACCAGAAGGAGTTGCGCCCCTTCAGGTCGCCGGTGCGGACAAGCGACCCGCACACGTGGCAGGGCAGACCGGCGCGGCGGTAGACGTAGACCTCTCCCCCGTGGTCGTCACGCCGGGGAGGCCGCCCCATCGCCTCCGGTGTGTGCTCGGGACGCACGGTGTCGATCCGCCCGGTACGGACCCCCTCGGCCATGAGCCCGACCAGGTCGTCCCAGATCGCCTGCCACTGCGCGCGGCGCAGCCTCCGTCCGGGGCGGAGCGGGTGGATCTTGTGCCGGAAGAGCACCTCGGCCCGGTAGACGTTGCCGACTCCGGCCAGCACGGCCTGGTCCATCAGCAGGTCGCCGATCGGCCGCTCACTGTGCGAGATCCGGCGCCACGCCGACGAGGGGTCGGCGTTCGGACGCAACGGGTCCGGCCCGAGGCCGGCCACAACCTCGTCGCGCCGCGCCGGGCCGATCAGGTCGCACCGGGTGGCGGCGCGCAGATCGGCGTACGCCGAGGGGCCGACCAGCCGAAACCGCACCGTGTCGGATGGGAGCGCCGGTGGCCCGGCCGTGATGTCGAAGCGACCGATCAGGCCGAGGTGGATGTGGACGACGTGGGAGCCGTCGAACTCGAGGAAGAGGTGCTTGCCTGCCGACTCCGCCGCGACGAGCCGGGTCCGGTCGAGGAGCTCGGCCTCCGCGACGAACCTGCCCTGAGGGCTGCTGACCCGGACCGGTCGGCCACCGAAGGCCTCACCGAGGTCTAGCGCCAGCCGGCGAAGGGTGTGCCCCTCGGGCACCGTCAGTGACCGAGCGCCGAGTCCGGCAGCGGCGGGAGATCCCCGGTCTTCTCGTAGTCCGAGATCTGGCCGATCCGGCGGATGTGCCGCTCGTCGTGGGAGAAGGGCGTCTGCAGGAAGACCTCGACGAAGCGGGTCATGTCCTGCAGGGAGTGCATGCGACCGCCGACCGAGATGACGTTGGCGTCGTTGTGCTCGCGGGCTAGGACCGCGATCTCCTCGCTCCAGACCAGGGCCGCGCGCACGCCCGGCACCTTGTTGGCGGCCATCTGCTCCCCGTTCCCCGAGCCGCCGATGACCACCCCGAGGCTGTCCAGCCCCTCCTCCTGGTCGGCCGCCACCCCCGCCGCGGCTCGCAGGCAGAAGACCGGGTAGTCGTCGACGGCGTCATAGACGAACGGCCCGTGGTCGACCGCCTCGTAGCCGTGGTCGGCGAGCCACGCCATCAGATGGTCCTTCAGCTCGAGCCCGGCGTGGTCAGATCCCAGGTGTACGCGCATGCCGCGATTGTGGCAGAGGTGCCGGACCGGTGAGGAGTTCCCCCTGGCAGGTAAGCCGGGAGTTGAGCACCCGGCTGCCGCATGGACCGCTGACTACGCTGGGGCTCCCCGGACCGCCCACCAGAGGGAGACCAGCGTGCAGATCAGGCCGCGTGCGGCTCGCACTGCCGTCGTGGCCGCGCTGCTGGCACTCACGACCGCCTCCTGCACCTCCACCGCCCCGGGCGCGACGCCGACCACAGTGAGCTCGCCGACACCCACGGCGTCCATCACAGCTCCGAAGATCTGGACCTCCAGCGACCCCGCCTTCGACGAGATCAAGACTCTCCTCGACGAGCGGGCCCGAGCAATCGCCGACAACGACCAGGCGGCGTTCGACGCCACCCTCGACACCAGCGACCAGACGTTCGTCGACCAGCAGAACACCGAGTTCGCCAACCTGGTCAAGCTCCAGGTCACCGACATCAGCTACCAGGTCGTCCACACCGCACTGACCGCTGCCGACCTCAAGACCAATGACCCGTTGCTCCGGCCGATCGTCGTCGAGGACGTGATGATCCCGGGCGTGAGCGCCCAGCCGATCGGCAACCAGGTGAACTTCACCTTCGTCCAGCACGACGGTCAGTGGCTGCTCGCCGCCGAGGAGTTCGACAACCAGCCCAGCAGCTACGCCCATCCGAGCCAGGAACGCCCCTGGGCTCCGGGCCCCATCGCCCTCGCGCGACAGGGAAACCTGGTGGTGGTGATCGACGAGTCGGCCGCCTCCCAGGCTCCTGGCCTGGCCAAGGCCATCGCCCAGGGGGTCGCGTTCGTCGACGGCGTCGTCGGCCTCCACACCCCGCTCCGCCTCCTGGTCGACGCGACCAGCAACACGGGGAACGGCTTCGAATGGTCGACAGCGACGATGGACACCGCCGCCATCACCTTCCCCATCTCCACGCTGGACGAGAACGGCGATCGCACCGGCAAGAACGTCCTGTGGGCCATCGCGCTGAACCCCCAGTACACCCAGTCTCTGATGAAGGACACCCACGTCCTGCACCACGAGCTGACGCACTACGTGCTACACAACTACGACTTCGCCCCCACCTGGCTGGTGGAGGGCATTGCCGAGTACGTCGGATGGCAGCCACACACGATCAGCGACCTCCAGCTGAGCACCTCCGCATACGATGCCGTGGTCAAGGCAGCCCAGACCAGCTCGCTCCCACCGTCAGCGATCTTCTACACGTTCCCCGATGTGAACTACCCGATCGCCCAGGGAGCCGTGACGTACCTGGTGCGCACGTGTGGGGGCGTTCAGGGGGTCCTGGACCTGATGCAGTCCTACAAGGGGCACGCCAAGGTCGCCTCGGGCGACGCCTACACCGGCACCGCGCTGCAGAAGGTCTGCGGGACCACCGAGAAGGCCGTGGCCGCCGGCGCCCTCGCTGAGGTCAGGTCGATGCACCACAACTGAGTGGCGCCCGCACCGGGCTCCCCGGCGTCAGCCGCCGAGACGCTCCAGCTCCTCCTCGACGATCGAGGGGTCGAGCTTGACGAAGACCGGCTCCGGCTTGTCGATCGGTGTGCCGGCGACAACCGGCCGGCGGGCCCAGGCGGGGGCTCTGGAGTAGTCACCGGTGATGATCGGGAACGGGCGACCCGTGTCGAGATCTTGAGTCTCGACCAGGTCAGGCATGGGGGCGACATCGCCGGCACCGCCGAGGATCCGGTCGATCGCGTTGGCGCTGTGCGGCAGGAACGGCGCCAGCAGCAGGTTGCAGTCGCTGACCGCCTGCGCCATCACGTGCAGGATCGTCGCCAGCCGCTCCCGCTGTGACTCGTCCTTGAGCTTCCACGGCTCGGACTCCGAGACGTACTTGTTGACCTCGGCCACGGTCCGCATCGCCTCGCCGAGCGCCTGCTTCTGCCGGTGTCGCTCGATCAGCTCTCCCACCACTCCGAAGGCCCGGCCCACGTCGTCGAGCAGGGCCTGGTCGACCGGCTCGAGCGGCCCGGCGGTGGGGATCTCCCCGAAGTTCTTCGCGATCAGGTTGCCGGTCCGGTTGACCAGGTTGCCCCACCCGGCGACGAGCTCGTCGTTGGTGCGCCGCAGGAACTCCGCCCAGGTGAAGTCGGCGTCCTGGTTCTCCGGCCCGGCCGCGGAGATGAAGTAGCGCAACGCGTCGGCCTGATAGCGCGAGAGCACGTCGCGGACGTAGATCACCACGGACTTCGAGGAGGAGAACTTCCGGCCCTCCATGGTGAGAAACTCCGAGGAGACCACCTCGGTGGGCAGGTTCAGCACGCCGTACTCCCCCGGCTCACCGCCGCGCGAGCCGCGCCCGGAGTAGCCGAGCAGTTCCGCCGGCCAGATCTGGCTGTGGAAGGTGATGTTGTCCTTGCCCATGAAGTAGTACGACAGAGCCTCCGGATCGTTCCACCACTCCCGCCAGCGCTGCGGGTCACCGGTCCGGCGTGCCCACTCGACGGCGGCGGACAGGTAGCCGATCACGGCGTCGAACCAGACATAGAGCCGCTTGGCCGGCTGGTCCACCCAGCCCTCCAGCGGGACCGGGATGCCCCAGTCGATGTCGCGGGTCATCGCCCGCGGCCGGATGTCCTCGAGGATGTTCTTGCTGAACTTGATCACGTTGGGCCGCCAGGTGCCCGACGCCTCCCGCTCGTCCAGCCACTCGCCGAGCGCGTCGGCCAGCGCGGGCAGGTCGAGGAAGAAGTGCTGGGTCTCGACGAACTCCGGAGTCTCGCCGTTGATCCGCGAGTGCGGGTTGATCAGCTCGGTCGCGTCCAGCTGGTTGCCGCAGGTGTCGCACTGGTCGCCGCGCGCGCCGTCGGCCCCGCAGATCGGGCAGGTCCCCTCGATGTAGCGATCCGGCAGGGTGCGACCCGTCGAGGGCGAGATCGCGCCATGGGTCGTCTGCTCGATCATGTACCCGTTGCGGTGGACGGTGCGGAACATCTCCTGAGCGACCGCGTAGTGATTGGCCGTCGTGGTCCGGGTGAACAGGTCGTACGACAGGCCCAGATCGACCAGGTCCTGGCAGATCACCCGGTTGTTCTGGTCAGCGAGCTCCTGGGGTGAGACCCCCGCGGCGTCGGCGGCGACCAGGATCGGGGTGCCGTGCTCGTCGGTCCCCGAGACCATGAGCACGTCGTGGCCCGCCATCCGCATGTACCGGCTGAACACGTCGGAGGGCACACCGAATCCGGCCACGTGGCCGATGTGGCGTGGCCCGTTGGCGTACGGCCAGGCGACAGCGGAGAGGACTTTGCTCATGCGCCCGATCCTAGTGAGGGGCGCGACGGAGTATCGGACCACGGCCCGGGTTGGGCTCGCACGGACTCGGGTGCGAGCATGAACCATGCCTGGAACCAACCTGACCCGCGAGGAGGCCCGGATCCGGGGCAAGCTCCTCAGCGTCGAGTCCTACACGATCGACCTCGACCTCACCATCTCCGACAAGGTCTTCGCGAGCACGACCGTCATCCGGTTCGACTGCTCCGAGCCCGGCGCTGCCACCTTCGCCGATCTGGTGGACGCCACGATCCAGGAGATCACCCTCAACGGTGAGCGACTGGACGAGGCCGACGTCTACCGCGACAGCCGCATCCGACTGGACGGTCTGGCCGAGCAGAACGAGCTCCGCGTCGTCTGTGAGGTCCCCTTCAGCCACACCGGTGAGGGGCTGCATCGCTTCGTGGACCCGGCTGACGGGCGCGTCTATCTGTACAGCCAGTTCGAGGTCCCCGATGCCCGTCGCGTCTACACGACGTTCGAGCAGCCCGACCTGAAGTCGGTCTTCACCTTCTCGGTGGTGGCGCCAGAGGACTGGAAGGTGCTGTCGAACGGCGAGACCCCGCAGCCGGAGCCACTCGGCGAGGGCAAGGCGCGTTGGGCCTTCCCCACCACCCGGCGCATGTCGACGTACATCACGGCGCTCGTGGCCGGGGAGTACCACGAGGTCCGCGACGTCTACCACGGCAAGCACGGCGACATCGAGCTCGGCCAGTACTGCCGCGCGTCGATGGTCGACCACTTCGACGTCGAGGAGCTCAACCTGCTGACCAGGCAGGGGTTCGACTTCTTCGAGGAGGCGTTCGACTTCCCGTACCCGTTCGGCAAGTACGACCAGGCCTGGTTGCCGGAGTACAACATGGGTGCGATGGAGAACGCCGGCCTGGTGACCTACCGCGACGACTACCTGCCACGCTCCCGCCAGACGCACACCTTCTACGAGCAGCGGGCCAACACGATCCTGCACGAGATGGCGCACATGTGGTTCGGCGACCTGGTCACCATGCGCTGGTGGGACGACCTCTGGCTCAACGAGTCGTTCGCCGAGTGGGCCTCCCACCATGCGTCGACCAAGGCGACGAAGTACACCGAGGCCTGGACCGGCTTCACCAACAACCGGAAGAACTGGGCATACCGGCAGGACCAGCTGCCCTCGACCCACCCCGTCGCCGCCGACAACTACGACCTCCAGGCGGTTGAGGTCAACTTCGACGGGATCACCTACGCCAAGGGAGCGTCGATCCTCAAGCAGCTGGTGGCCTGGGTGGGTGAAGAGCCCTTCTTCCAGGGGCTGGCCGCCTACTTCAAGGATCACCAGTTCGACAACACCGACTTCAAGGACCTGCTCGCGGCTTTGGCTTCAGCCTCGGGCCGCGACCTGGACATGTGGGCGGAGGAGTGGCTGTCCACCTCTGGGGTGAACACGCTCTCCGCCGACTTCGAGGTCGACTCCGAGGGCGCCTTCACCTCGTTCCGGGTGCTGCAGAGCGCGCACCCCGACTTCCCGACTCTGCGCCCGCACCGGATCGCGATCGGCCTCTACGACGAGATCGACGGTCGTCTGGTCCTGCGGAGCTCCACGGAGACCGACATCGGCGGACCGTCGACCGAGATCGCCATGCTGGTGGGCCAGAAGCAGCCGGACCTGACGCTGCTCAACGACCGCGACCTCTCCTACGCCAAGATCCGCCTCGACGAGCGCTCGCTGGCCGCGTTGACCGGCTCGATCGACACGCTCGACGACTCCCTCGCCAGGGCCCTCTGCTGGGGGGCCGCCTGGGACATGACCCGCGACGCCGAGAGCTCGACGACCGACTTCGTGTCCTTGGTCCTGCGCGGGATCGGGACGGAGACGGACATGACGGCGGTGGGCTCCCTGCTGCGCAACGCGCAGTCCGCCATCGACATCTATTCCGCTCCGGCCAACCGCGCGGCGTTGCACAGCACCTGGGAGGCCGGGTTGCGCAAGCTGCTCGAGAACGCCGAGCCGGGCAGCGACCACCAGCTGGCCTTCGCTCGTGCCGTCGCCCATGCGGCACGGTCCGAGGAGAACCTCCATCTGGTCCAGGGTCTGTACGACGGCACGACCACCATCGCCGGCCTTGTCCTCGACACCGATCTTCGGTGGCTTCTGCTCCGGTCGCTGTGCGCCGCGGGGAAGGCCGACGAGACCGCGGTCGAAGCCGAGCTGCAGCGTGACAACACCATCTCCGGCAAGGAGCACGCGGCTGCGGCGCTGGCGGTCATACCGACGGCCGAGGCCAAGGAGCGCGCGTGGCAGGACGCGGTGGTGAGGGACGACGTCCCCAACGAGACGCAGAGGTCGATCGCGACGGCGTTCCAGGTCGCCGGTCAGGACGAGGTACTCCAGCCCTATGTCGATGCCTACCTGAACGTGGCTGAGACGCTGTGGGAGGAGAAGGGGGTCCAGCGCGCGTCCGTGGCCCTGATCGCCTTGTTCCCGAGGGTGCTGGCCACCTCGGAGACCGAACGGCGAGTCACCGAGTGGCTCGCAGGCACGAACGCCAACCCGGCAACGGTCCGTTACGTCCGCGAGGGGCTGGACGACGTCCAGCGCGCGTTACGCGCCCAGGATCGGGACGCCGCAGATCACGCCGGGGGCGCCGCCTGAGTCGAGCCGGCTGGGTCAGCCCTCGTCGCCGGGACGGGTGCCGACCTTGCCGGCCTTGCGCTCCCGAGCGGTCAGATTGGTCCACACGACCAGCGCGATCGCTGAGCCGATCGCGAGCGGAATCAGCACGATCTCGATCAGCAGGCTGAGTCCGGACACGTTGTTGCCCCCCCAGCTGAGAGGGCTCGCGGAGGCGACGGCAGCGGAGGAGCCCACCAGTACGAGGGCGGCGGCGAAGGCGGCGGCGATACGACGAAGAAGGCTCTTGATCACGGCGTGAAGCGTATCCGGGCCGACCAAGCCGCTCGCGACCGGGCCTCGACGGCGAGCCTGCTCCCCTGCGGAATCACCCGCGGGGAGGTCGGACAAGGCCAGATCAGGCGAGCCGCGCGTCCAGGGTGACGGTGGTCCCGGTGAGCGCCTTGGAGACCGGACAGTTGAGCTTGGCGTCCTCGGCCAGCTCGGCGAACTGCTCGGCCGAGATGCCGGGCGCCGACGCCTCGACGGTCAGGTGGACCCCGGTGATCCCGGTACCGGGCACGAAGGTGACCTCGGCGGAGACGTCGAAGGCGATCGGGTCGACACCGGCCTTGGCCAGACGCGCGGACAGCGCCATCGAGAAGCAGGAGGAGTGGGCGGCTGCAATCAGCTCCTCCGGGCTGGTCTTGCCGTTGGGCTCCTCAGCTCGAGCGGGCCACGACACGTCGAAGGTGCCCAGGCCGGACGAGAGCAGGGTGACCTGCCCGGCCCCGTCGTTGAGGCCGCCCTCCCAATGCGTACGGGCCTTGCGTGTCGTCGCCATGTCTTCTCCTCCTGATCGGCTACCGCGACGATAGCCGCTGCCCCCAGCGGCGCCGACGGCACTCTCCCCGGCCTCGGTCGGGCCGTGGCTGCGGACCCGGCAGAATGGGCCCATGAGCTTCTTCGACGAGATCGGCGGCACGCCCACGATCGAGCGGATCGTTCGCGGCTTCTATGTCGGCGTCGCCGAGGACGAGGTCCTCCGCCCGATGTACCCGGCAGACGACCTCGAGCCGTCCATCGACCACCTGACGAAGTTCCTGGCGCAGTACTGGGGCGGCCCCAAGACCTACCAGGAGGAGCGTGGCCACCCCAGACTCCGGATGCGGCACGCGGACTTCCGGGTGGACGAGGATGCCCGCGACCGTTGGCTGGCCCACTTCCGCGTCGGGCTGGACGAGGCTGGACTGACCCCGGAGCAGGACAAGCAGTTCTGGGACTACGTCACCCACGCGGCGACGTTCCTGATCAACGCCTAGGGATCAACACCCAGGGATCAACACCGAGGGTGCGGCACGCCGCCCGGTCCGTGACACGCCAGGCCCTTTCCGCTAGGAATGGGCATCTACGTCCGCCTACGAGGAATCGAGACACATGTCCGACTGGCGCCCCAAGCTCAGCAGCCGCACCTCCGCCGTCCTGATCGTGACCGCCCTGGTCCTCACCAGCGCAGGATCCGCCGCCGCCGGATCACTGATCACCAGCAGGCAGATCAAGAATGGCGCCATTCACAACGTCGACATCCACGGCAACACCATCCAGTCCAACAAGATCCACAACGGCACCATCAAGACCCAAGACTTGTCCAGCGCCGCAGTGAAGGAACTCGCCTCGTCCTGGGAGTGGACGCCGTCGTACACCTACAGCAGCAGCGCGTTCTACCCGGACGGCGACAGCTCTCGGGTCTTCCCGGCCGGGACGAAGATCACCCTCGACCATGCCCTCCTCAACGGAGACTTCTCAACGTGTACGGGACATGTCGAGATTCTCCTTTACCTGAAGACGGTGAGCGGCGGAACCGCCGGCAGCGATCTTGTCCGTTGGGACATGAACCCGGGCGTGGTTGCGGCCGACATGCCCGCCACCACCCTGCCCGCGGGCCCTCTGACGATCGCCACCGACAGCTACCTCAACGTTCAGGGAAACTGCAAGGACGTCGCAGCCCCTGACTCCAAGTCCTTGGCGATGCCCTCCTTCAGCCTCGACGTCGGGGTGTCCTGGCCGGATACCTGGAACTAGGCCGGACCGCCACCCCCGGAGAGGCGGGCGCGCTGGCTCTCGGTCAGCGGCACCGAGGACTGGGTGACCGGGTCGAAGCACACCAGCACCGACTCCGCGGTGGAGTACACCTCGGTGTCGTCGTGGATGCGGGATACCACCACGAAGGACGAGTTTCCGACGTGGGTGACCTCAGAGGTGATGGTGTAGGGCTCGGCGCGGTAGAGCATCGGCCGGCGGTAGTCCACATCGAGCCGAGCGACGACCTGCGACAGGATCGGGTCGTCCTCGCCCTCCACCAGGGAGTGGATGAGGCTGAAGCGCGCCTCCTGGTAGTACTCGTAGTAGGTCACGTTGTTGACGTGCCCGAAGGCGTCGACGTCGGAGAACCGCACCACGCACGTGTAGTCGCCGCGGAGGGTCATGACACCTCCTCGTCCCGGAGCATCTCGAGCGTGGCCCGCTCATGGGGGCTGAGCCGCCGTGGGGCCTCCCGTTCGAAGACGTAGGGCACGAGGACCGTCTTGGCCGCTGCGTAGACCGTGCGCTCGGCTCCGTCGACGTCCAGGATCTCGTAGGCCAGCGAGAACGTCGCAGCGCGTACCTCGGTCACCCAGAGCTCGATCCGGATCGGGGCGGTCCTGAATCGAATCGGCTTGAGGAACTGCACCTCGTTGCGGACCACCACCACGCCCTCGGCCAGCTTCTCGTCGCCGGCAGCGGGAGGATGTGCGCGGAACATGTCGACCCGGGCCTCCTGCATGTAGTCGACGTACGTCACGTTGTTGACGTGCTCGAGCATGTCGAGGTCGGCCCATCGCATGGGGCAGTAGTAGATGTGACGCGGCACGGCGACATGGTGCCAGAGTCGTGTTCAGGGCCTGTCCGGCGGGCCTAAGGTGGCCGGTACCGTCCATCGATCGGAGGACCCATGCCCGAAGCAGTGATCGTCTCCGCCGCCCGCTCCCCCATCGGGCGCGCAGTCAAGGGCTCCCTGAAGGACATGCGCCCTGACGACCTGGCCGTGCAGATGGTCAACGCCGCGCTCGCGAAGGTGCCAGCCCTCGAGCCGAGACAGATCGACGACCTGATGCTCGGGTGCGGTCTCCCCGGAGGAGAGTCCGGCTTCAACATGGGTCGAGCAGTGGCGGTCCTCGCCGGGTTCGACCACCTCCCCGGCACGACGCTCACCCGGTACTGCTCGTCCTCGGTGCAGACATCGCGGATGGCGTTCCACGCGATCAAGGCAGGCGAGGGAGACGTCTTCATCTCGGCGGGCGTCGAGACCGTCTCCCGGTACGTCCATGGCACCTCCGATGTCGGCGGGGCGGAGAACCCGCTCTTCGCCGCCGCCCAGGAGCGCTCGACGCTCGCCGCGGCAGGCGGCCAGGAATGGCACGACCCCCGTGAGGACGGTGAGCTTCCCGACCTCTACGTGGCGATGGGACAGACCGCCGAGAATCTCGCCCAGATGCGAGGGCTCACCCGAGCGGAGCTCGACGAGTTCGGCGTACGAAGCCAGAACCTCGCCGAGAAGGCCATCAACGACGGGTTCTGGGCCCGGGAGATCACCCCGGTCACCCTGCCCGACGGGACGGTGGTCTCGACCGACGACGGTCCGCGTCCGGGCGTCACCCTGGAGGCCGTCTCACAGCTGAAGCCGGTCTTCCGTCCCGACGGCCTGGTCACGGCCGGGAACTGCTGCCCGCTGAACGACGGAGCCGCCGCCCTGGTCATCATGTCCGACACCAAGGCTGCCGAGCTGGGGATCACACCGTTGGCCCGGATCGTCTCGACCGGCCTCACCGGCCTCTCCCCCGAGATCATGGGTCTCGGGCCCGTCGAGGCGACCCGTCAGGCTCTCGACAGGGCGAACATGACCATTGACGACATCGACCTGGTCGAGATCAACGAGGCGTTTGCCGCCCAGGTGATTCCCTCCTACCAGGACCTCGGGATCGATCTCGACAAGCTCAACGTCAACGGTGGCGCGATTGCCGTGGGACATCCCTTCGGGATGACCGGTGCTCGCCTCCAGGCGACCATGATCAACTCGCTGCAGTGGCACGACAAGTCCACGGGGCTGGTCACCATGTGCGTCGGCGGAGGCATGGGGATGGCCATCATCTTGGAGAGGATCAGCTGAAGAATGGGCTGAGAGGAACCTGAGATTGTCGGGAATGCCCACTAACATCCATATCTATGGAGGGGCCAGCTGGGCAGACCGGGCACCGTGGACACGACGACACTGAATTCACCGAGCCAGTGCTTCGCTTCTGGCGCAACTATCTGATCGCCAGCGCCACCCTCAACCAGAAGATCAGCCACGACCTGCATCAGGCGCTCTCGCTCACGCTGGGCGACTTCGGGGTGCTCGTCCACCTGGCGCGCCACCCCGAGCATCGCCTGAGGATGGCCACCCTCGCCGACACCGTCTGCTTCACCCGCAGCCGGACCACCCAGATCGTCGCCCGCCTGGAGCGTTCCGGATACGTCGTGCGGGACGCCGACGACTCCGACGGCCGCGGCGTGTACGCCTGCCTGACCCAGAGCGGGCACGAGGTGGTCCGGGAAGCGACCAAGGTCCAGCGGGACGCCGCCGCGAACCACTTCATCCAGTTCCTCGACGACGACGAGATGGATCGGCTGTCCACGGTCTTCGGCGAGGTGATCCGTTCGCTGTCGGACTTCGACTGCTCAGGCACCCCCAGCGAGGTCTTCAGTCGCGAGTAAGCCTGCGGTGGGTGACCCGGTGGGGTCGCGCCGCCTCCACGCCGAGCCGCTCGACCTTGTTGGCCTCGTAGGCCGCGAAGTTGCCCTCGAACCAGAACCACTTGCCCTCGTCCTCGTCGTCGCCCTCCCAGGCGAGGATGTGCGTGGCAGTACGGTCCAAGAACCACCGGTCGTGCGAGGTGATCACGGCGCAGCCGGGGAACTCCAGCAGAGCGTCCTCGAGAGACTGCAAGGTCTCCACATCGAGGTCGTTGGTGGGCTCGTCGAGCAACAGCAGGTTCCCACCCATCTTGAGGGTCATCGCGAGGTTGAGCCGGTTCCGCTCTCCGCCGGACAGCACCCCGGCCTTCTTCTGCTGATCGGGGCCCTTGAAGCCGAACGACGCGATGTAGGCGCGACTGGGCATCTCGAAGTTGGCCACCTTGATGTGGTCCAGCCCGTCTGAGACGACCTCCCAGACGTTCTTCTTCGGGTCGAGCCCGCCCCTGCGCTGGTCCACGTAGGAGATCTTCACCGTCTGGCCGACCTTGAGCTCACCGGCGTCCGGTTGCTCCTCGCCGACGATCATCCGGAAGAGGGTGGTCTTGCCGACGCCGTTCGGGCCGATCACGCCGACGATGCCGGCACGCGGCAGGGAGAAGCTGAGGTCGTGCATCAGCACGCGACCATCGAAGCCCTTGGCGAGGCCACTCGACTCGAGGACGACATCGCCCAGTCGCGGACCGGCCGGGATGTTGATCTCGGCGATGTCGACCTTCCGGTTGCGCTCGGCCTCGGCCGCCAGCTCGTCGTACCGCTCGAGACGGGACTTGCTCTTGGCCTGCCTCGCCTTCGGGTTGGAGCGCACCCACTCCAGCTCTCGCTCGAGCATCTTGGCCCGCTTGGCGTCCTTGCGCCCCTCGATCTGCAGACGCTGTCGCTTGGTCTCCAGGTAGGTCGAGTAGTTCCCCTCGTAGGGGTGGGCCTTGCCACGGTCCAGCTCGAGGATCCAGCTGGCAACGTTGTCGAGGAAGTACCGGTCGTGGGTCACGGCCAGGACCGCTCCCGGGTAGCTCGCCAGATGTCCCTCCAGCCACTGCACAGACTCGGCGTCCAAGTGGTTGGTCGGCTCGTCGAGCAGCAGGAGATCGGGCTGCTGAAGCAGCAGCTTGCACAGCGCGACCCGTCTGCGCTCACCTCCGGACAGGTTGTCCACGACCAGGTCCGGCTCCGGGCAGCGCAGGGCATCCATGGCCTGCTCCAACCGGCTGTCCAGGTCCCAGGCGTTGGCATGGTCGAGGTCGGTCTGCAGGTCACCCATCTCGGCCAGCAGCGAGTCGTAGTCGGCGTCCGGGTCGGCCAGCTCCTCGGAGATCTGGTTGTACCGATCGAGCTTGCCCTTGATCTGGGCCACAGCTTCCTCGACGTTCTCCAGCACGGTGCGTCCCTCGGTGAGGGGCGGCTCCTGCTGGAGCATGCCGACGGTGGCCCCCGGGTCCAAGATCGCGTCGCCGTTGCTGGGATGGTCCAGACCAGCCATGATCCGCAGCAGGGTCGACTTGCCGGTCCCGTTGGGTCCGACGACGCCGATCTTGGCTCCGTGGAGGAACGACAGCGTCACGTTGTCGAGGACAACCTTGTCACCGTGGGCCTTGCGGACGTTGCGGAGGGTGAAGACGTATTCAGCCATGATGGCCGAAGCCTACGAGAGGCCGGGCCTGTCACCGAAACCGGTGCTCAGGCGGCCTCCCCCGAGCCCCAGGGCTCGCGTCCGGAGGCCCCGACCGGGTTACCGTCGCTGTCCAGATCCACCAGGTCCTCTGGCACCTGGTGGATCAGTTCGTTGACCTCCCGCTCCAGGTCCGCCTCGCTCCGTTCGCTGCGCTGGGCCCGGAGGAAGGCGCTGGTCCCGCGGGTCAGGTCGTGGCCCACGCTCGTCGCCTCGACGGTCAAGGTCGTCAGCGGCGGTTGGTCATCGGCGCGCTGCCAGGACTCGGTCCGAAGCCGGCCATGGACGATCACCGCATCGCCCTTGTGCACCGAGGCCACGACGTTCTCGGCCAGGCCGCGCCAGCAGGTCACGGAGTACCAGGTGGTCTCGCCGTCACGCCACTGACCCTCCCGCTTGATCCGGGGGGTGACCGCCACCCGCATGCTGGCGACGCTGATCCCCTTCGGGGTCCGCAGGCTGACATCGGTGCCGACCCATCCCTGCAGGGTCACGTAGGTGTCGTTCATGTCGATCCTTCCTCGTCGGGTACGAAGTCGGAACTCAGCGTCGGCGCTGCCAGGGACGAACTCGAAGCCGGCCGTGAGCGTGCGCCGGATCCCGGTCGAGAGCCTGGCCTGGGGACGAGATCAGGCCTGCTTGATGACGGTGAGCAGCAGCTCGTGAGATCTCCGGTACGTGGAGACCGTGTCGTCGATCGGCTCGATCACCCGCGATCGGGCAACGGACTGGACCACCTCGGCGAAGCTGCGGCCACAAGCATCGGCGAAACGCGAGGCTCGGATCCGGACGACGGCCACCATGACGAGGGCGAGCAGCATTCCCAGAGCCGCAGCTCCTGCTGCCATCAACGCGCCGAACGGGAGTCCGATGACCCGCGTGTCCGCGACCTTGCCCAGAGCCGCGGCGCCCCACCAGGCCCCGCCCGCAAGCACGCCGAGGAGCAGCAACATCTGCAGCGACTGGATCAGGCGCCAACCCAGGCCCACCCGCTCGGTGCCGAAGTGCTGGGCGGCGAGCGCCTTGTCCAGGTCGTCGCTGACTCTGGGCATCGCGTCTTCCGAGATCCGCCGGACCTCGCGTGCCCAGGAGGCCGGAAGCCGGGAACCGATCTCGTCCGACGTGCGACGGATCGCGGCGTCGACCCGCGCCCGCTCGACGGGCACCGGGCGAGGCTCCTTGCGCGTCCCCGCCCCAGCACGGATGTTCGGGTCCGGCAGGAGTCGGCCGACCCAGCTCACCAGCGGCCACCCGACGCGCCAACCCGTGTGGTGGCGCCGGGACAGGTTGATAGCCCGGACCAGGACCGCAGCTCCGGCTGACTCCTCGAGCGCACCAGCCAGACGATCCAGGCTCGCGCGGGCGATGTCGCCTGGAGTGGTGGCACCGTTCTGCTCCTGGATGCGCAGCGCGATGCTGGTGATGTCGGCGTTGACCTTGTCGGCGGCCGCGCGCTTGGCCGCCACCCGCTCCCTGATCATTGCCCTCAGCTCGGCGATGCCGTCACCGCGTGATGCCGACGTGGCCAGCACTGGCACATCGGGCATCCCGTCCTCCTCCAGGAGGTGGCGCAGATCGGCGATCAGCGCATCGCGCCGGTCGTCGGCCACCTCGTCGATGTGGTTGAGGCAGACGATCATGATGTCCTGGTGGTCGGCCAGCGGGCGCAGATGGCCATCGTGGAGGGCGGTGTCGGCGTACTTCTGAGGGTCCACGACCCAGACGATGATGTCGGCAGCAGCGACCAGGCGCGCCATCTCCACGTGGTGGGCGACCTCGGTCGAGTCGTGGTCGGGAAGATCCAGGAGGATCAGTCCGTCGAACTCGTTGTCGCTGGGCAGCCCCGCCAGGGAGCCTCCCCGCATGACCCGGTGACGCGGCGGGATCTCCAGCCAGGCCAGCACCTCTTCGGCGGGCCGGTTCCCCCAGATGCAGGCCAGCGCCCACGACGTGGTGGGGCGTCGTACCCCGACCGCGGCCAGCTCGAGCCCGGCGAGACGGTTGTAGGTCGACGACTTGCCCGAGCCGGTGGCGCCGGCGAGAGCCACGACGGTGTGATCGGTGCCGAGCGTGATCCGGCCGGCGGACGCGCCCAGCCAGTCCTCGGCCTCCTTGGTCAGCGACTCCTCGACCCGCCCGCGCGTCAGGTCGACGACCTCGGCGAGCAGCTCGGCCCGACGCTTGACCCCGGAGGCCTCCGGAACCTGCTCAGTCACCAGCCCGCCTCCTCGGAGATCTGCGCTGCGAAGCGCAGGTCGTCGATCCGTCGAGCCGCTTCCCGCACCCGCTCCACGACCTCGACGTCGAGGCCGAGTCGAACCACCTCGGCCTCGGCCCGTCGAGCCTCGAGGGCGAACGTGCTCACGCCCAGGTCCAGCATCCAGTCGGCCACCTCGAGGGTCAGCAACCGGGCTGTGTCGACACCGAATACGGCGACGAGCAGCCGCCAGGCCGCCTCGTTGGCCTCGGCAGCGTTCGGGTCCGGGCCGACCTCGTCACGGTCGGATGTGGCGGCGCACACCGCCACGGCCACCGCGAGCCCCGGGACGTCAGAGATCGGAACTCGGCGAACGGAGCTGGTGGCGACCAGCTCAGCGACCCGATCCTCGAGTCGCTCCTGCCACGCCGCGACCATCCGGGCAGTTGCCTCGCCGAACCCGGAGGAGATCACCCCGGCCTCGTCGGCGATGTCGCGCTCGACCAGCCCCGATGCGAGGATCACGTCGCTGAGCCGCATCCGGGTCATCTCGGCCTCGTCGAGGAGGATCAGGCGCATACCCTCGTCCAGGGCATCGATCGTCACCTCAGCGTGCCTGGAACGCGTTGCCGACGAGCCCCCGCCAAGACGGATCCGGAACCGGGCCCATCGCGACATGAGGGGCGCGGTCAGGTCTCCGCTGTTGATCAGGGCATCCCACCGGGCCAGGAGCTCTCCACGCAGGAGCTCTCCGCGGACGAGTCGCTGACCCACGACCCTGCCGCTCTCGGCGAACGTCTCGGTGATCGACTCGGCGAGCGTGTGAGCGCGGTCGATCTGGAGGCCCACCTCGTCAGCCAGGGCGTGGCTGTGCTGCGCCAGCTGACGGATCGCGCCCTGCAGCGCCTTGTCGACGATGTCTTGCCGCAGATAGGCGTTTCCGGCGAAGTCGCGCAGCCAGCCGATGATGTCGGCGACTACCTCCCGGGGCAGCAAGCCGTCCGGCCCGAGTCGAACTTCCGGGATCGTGAACAGGGGAGAGTCCCGCAGCCCCCGGCTGGTGAGCGTGCGGGCAAGATGCGTGCGCACCTCGGCGACCGCGTGAGGAGCGGTCCGGTCCAAGACGACGGCAACCGACAGGCTGCGTTCAGCGGCCCGCTTGAGGTAGTCCCAGGGGATCTGGTCTGAGTACCTGGCCGAGGTGGTGACGAAGATCCACAGGTCGGCGGCCGCCATCAGCTGCGCGGCGATCGCCCGGTTCTGGGCGTCGACGGAGTCAAAGTCAGGCGCGTCGAGCAGGGCCAGACCCGGGTGGAGCACGTCGGAGGAGACAAGGTGGAGCTTGCCGGGATCCCCGGAGGTGGTGGTCGATCGCTCAAGCGCCGGCAGAAGCTTGGCCTCCTCGAACCAGGGCGCATCAGCCGGGTGGTGCACCAGGACGGGCGCTCGGGTGGTGGGCCGCAGCACACCGGGCTCGGTCACCTGGGTGCCAATGATGGAGTTGACCAAGGTGGACTTGCCCGCCCCGGTCGAGCCGCCCACGACCGCCAGAACGGGGGCCGCGGACTCCATCAGCCTCGGCAGGATGTAGTCGTCGATCTGGTCGGTGACCGCAACCAGCAGATCCCGGTCCTCTTCCCGCGCCTCCGAGGCGAACGGCAGTCGTACCAGCCCCAGGGCCTCTCTCAACTGAGTGATGCCGGTGATCATGTCGGCGGTAGGCCCGGTGAGCTTGGAGCCAGCGAGCGACGTCACCACCCGGCCCTCCGCTTCACTTTGAGCTCCGCCCCCGCCTGGACGGGGAACGGCGACTTCTGCATCACTGAGATGAGGATACGGAACCAGAGTGTGGCGCCGCTCGCAAACTGTGCGACTGGCGCGAAGGATGGGACCCTCCCCGGAGCCCCGCCAGGGCCGGAAGGAGCGCCGCCTGACGCGTAGAGTGGCGGCGTGAGCGAGAACACCGAGAACCGGACCCAGCAGCACGACCCGGGGGTCCCTGAGGCGTACGCCGCCTTCATGCGGACCGGCTGGGGCGACCGCGAGCTGAACCTGCCCCGACACCCCGTCACGGAGTGGGCGAGCGCGCGCCGTGCCCGCCTGGCCGAGCAGTTCTCCGGCGAGCGCCTGGTGATCCCGGCGGGCACCTTCAAACCCCGCGCCAACGACACCGAGTACCGGTTCCGCCCCGAGACCGCCCACACCTACCTCACCGGGAACCAGACCAGCGACGCCGTACTGGTCATCGAGGACGGCGAGGCAGTCCTCTATGCCCGCCCTCGCTCTTCTCGGGACACCGACGAGTTCTTCCGCGACCGGGTCTACGGGGAGCTGTGGACGGGCCGCCGCCCGTCCCTCAAGGAGATCGAGGACTCGCTCGGGATCCCCTGTCGCCACATCGACTCACTCGGGGAGGACCTCGCCAAGACCGGCAAGACGCGGGTCCTGCGCGGGGTCGACACGAGGATCGACCAGGCCGTCGTCGCCGACGAGGGCCGCGACACCGAGTTCGCCCAGGTGCTGTCCGAGTTGCGCCTGGTCAAGGACGAGTGGGAGCTCGGTCAACTGGCCGAAGCGTGCGCGATCACCACGCTGGGTTTCGAAGACGCCGTACGCGACTGGGACAACGCGATCCGCTACGGAGAACGGTGGATCGAGGGCACGTTCTTCCGTCGCGCCCGCTCGATGGGCAACGACATCGGCTACGACAGCATCGTCGGCGGGGGTCGGCACGCCACGACGCTCCACTGGATCGACAACACCGGTGAGATCCAGCCCGGAGAGCTGGTGCTGCTCGACATGGGAGTCGAGGCGACCAGCCTCTACACCGCCGACGTGACCCGGACGCTCCCGATCAGCGGTCGCTACAGCCCGCTGCAACGCGATCTCTACCAACTGGTGCTCAATGCCCAACAGGCCGGATTCGAGAAGGTCCGCCCTGGGGCGGCCTTCACCGACCCGCACAACGCCGCGATGGAGGTCCTGGCCCACGGCCTGGCCGACCTCGGCCTGTTGCCGGTCTCCGCCGAAGAGGCGCTCTCCCCCGACAGCAAGGTCTACGCCCGCTGGACGCTGCACGGGACCAGCCACATGCTCGGCATGGACGTGCACGACTGTGCCCAGTCCCGCCCCGACAACTACGCCAAGGGAACCCTCGAGGAGGGCATGGTGCTCACCGTGGAGCCGGGCCTGTACTTCCAGGAGGACGACCTGCTGGTCCCCGAGGAGCTGCGCGGCATCGGCATCAGGATCGAGGACGACATCCTGGTAACCGCCGACGGACGGCAGAACCTGTCGGAGTCACTCCCCCGCGACCCCGACGCCGTCGAGGAGTGGATGGCCTCCCTCAGAGGCTGACCCTCCCGCTGACCCGTCGCTTGTGGCCCACTGACCCGTCGCCTGTGGCCCACTGACCCGTCGCTTGTGGCGGGTCGCGGTCTAGGGTGTACGCCGCGAGCCCCCGTAGCTCAGCTGGATAGAGCGTCGGACTTCTAATCCGTTGGTCGCAGGTTCGAGTCCTGCCGGGGGCGCTCCCGTCCGCCACTGAGATAGGCAGAGCGCACGCCGGTCATGGACGACGTACGGCAGCGCCGGACGACAGGTGAAGGTGACCGACTTCGGCCGATTCTCGGCTCAGGCGGAGGGCCGGCCCAGGAAGCCTGAGGTGTACTCGCTGATCTCCTGGTCGATAAGCCGCTTCGAGTCGCCGTCGAGGAAGCTCGCGCGCACCGCGTCGCGGGCCAGATCCGCAACCCCGAAGACGTCGAGGTCGAGCAGCCGCGCCGCGATCGCATACTCGCGATTGAGGGTGGTCCCGAACATCGGAGGGTCGTCACTGTTGATGGATACCCGGACCCCTGCCTCAACCAGCTGACGCAGCGGGTGGTCCTCAAGTCGCTCCACCGCACCGGTGGCGACGTTCGACGTGAGACACACCTCGAGGGGAATGCCTACCTCCGCGAGATGACGCACCAGCACCGGGTCCTGCACAGCGCTGGTGCCGTGACCGATGCGCTCGGCTCCGAGGAGTTGCAGCGAGTCCCAAATGGTCTGCGGCCCCGTCGTCTCTCCGGCGTGGGGGACGCTGCGCAGTCCGTGGGCCCGGGCCCGGTCGAAGTGCTCCTTGAACTGCGGGCGAGGCACCCCGATCTCAGGTCCCCCCAGCCCGAAGCCGATGAGAGCGTCGGGGCCGTGCTCGAGCGCGGCCGCAAGGGTGGCGTCGGCCGCCTCCATCCCGGCCTCGCCGGGAATGTCGAAGATCCAGCGCAGTACGACACCGAGGTCACGCTCGGCGGTGATGCGCGCGTCCTCGATGGCATCGACGTACGCCTCGATCGGGACCCCGGCCCGCACGGCCGTGAACGGCGTGCACGTCAGCTCGGCGTACCGGACGTTCTGCCCGGCCAGGTCGGCGGCGATCTCGTAGGTGAGGATCCGAACGTCCTCGGGCTCACGGATCAGGTCGACGACGGCCAGGTAGACATCGATGAAGTGCGCGAAGTCGGTGAACCTGTAGAACTCGCGCAGCTCCTCCGGGTCCGCCGGCACCGTGCCGGGGTGCCGCTCGGCAAGCCGTGCCACGGTTCCCAGCGAGGCCGAGCCGACGTGGTGGACGTGCAACTCCGCCTTGGGCAGCCCGGCAATGAACTCTTCCAGCGCAGCCGTCACTGGGCCGCGTTGACGGCGGCCATCGTGTTGGTGACGAAGTCAGCCATCGCCTTGCCGTCGATCTTGACCCCGTTCACCAGCACTGTCGGCGTCCCGGTGATCTGGTTCTGGGACGCGGCGTTCGTCGCGTTGATCGTCCACTGGAGGAAGACCTGGCTGCGGATCCGGTTGGTCACCGTCAACTTGTCGGCCCCGGCCTGGACCGCGTAGTTGATCAGCTGGTCGTCGGAGAGCCCGGCCGATCCCTCAGCCGGCTGGTTCTGGTAGAGCAGATCGTGGAACTTGTCGGCGACCTGAACTCCTGCCGAGTCCAGCACCACTCCGAACGCGTTGAGCGCGCGCGTGGAGTAGTTGGTCGTCGAGGACTGGTCCAAGAAGGCGATCGGGTAGTAGACGATGTAGGCCTTGCCGTCGGCTGCCGCCTGCCGGAGCTGGTCGCGGCCCGCCGTCTCGAACTCGTCGCAGTAGGGGCACTGGAAGTCCTCGTAGATGACGACCTTCGCCTTGGCGTTGGGGTCACCGACCGCCCAGCCATAGCTGTTGGTCGTGTTCTGCGGGATGGCGCCCACCTTGCCTGAGGTGTCCTTGGCGCTGAGGATGGCGTAGCCGACGGAGAAGACCATCGCGATCAGCACGATCCCGACGCCGATCGAGATGTAGTAGGTGCTGGCGGCAGTCTTCTTCTTGCGAACCGACGAGGTCCTCGTGGACGACTTCTTCGCCATCACGACTCCTTCTGGGACAGGCGGGCGAGCAGGTTGTCGACCGACAGCGGTGTGCGGGGGCGCCATACAAGATAAAGGGAGAGCAGTAGCAGACCGCCGTCGCGGGCGATCTCCCACGGATATTTCGAGGTAGCGCTCGCGTCGAACCCTCCGCCGCCGAAACAGCCGCAGTCGATCTGAAGCCCACGGGCCCACGCCGACGCGATGCCGATCACGAAGGCCACGAACATCAGCGACGAGACCACGGAGGTGGGCCGGGTGAAGATCCCCAGGACGAGGATGGCCCCGACGAGGACCTCCACCATCGGCAACCCGTGGCCGATGGTGGGGACGATCGCCTCGGGAAGCAGGTCGTAGGCACGAACGGCACGCACCGACCCAGCCGGATCGGGGAGCTTGGCCAGGGCCGCCCAGACCCAGACGATGCCCACGACCATCCGGGCCAAGAACCCGAACCACCCCAAGGCGAACAGCCGGGTGAGCCATCCGTACCAGCGCATGCCGATGACTCTACGGGGTGGACCCGAAGGGCTCGGTAGGGTGCCCCTGTGGCTGGCGAAGAGGGTGAACAGTGAGCGACAAGACACATGGCAAGGCCAACGGCGTCCTGGTCTGGATCGACTGTGAGATGACCGGGTTGGACTCTGAGGAGGACGCACTCATCGAGGTCGCCGCACTGGTGACCGACACCGAGCTGAACGTGCTTGGAGACGGGATCGACGTGATCATCGCTCCGCCGCCGGAGGCCATCGAGCAGATGGTTCCCTTCGTCCGGGACATGCATACCTCATCGGGTCTCCTCGACGAGCTGGAGCAGGGGGTGACCCTGGAAGAGGCCGAGGACGCCGTCCTTGCCTACCTTCAGGCGCACTGCCCGCCTGGATCGAGGCCCCCTCTGGCTGGCAACTCGGTGGGCACTGACCGGATCTTCATCAGCCGCGACATGCCGCGGTTGGACGAGTTCCTCCACTACCGGATCGTCGACGTCTCCTCGATCAAGGAGCTGGCCCGGCGCTGGTACCCCCGCGCCTACTACGCCGCGCCGAGCAAGAACGGCAACCACCGCGCTCTGGCCGACATTCGCGAGAGCATCGAGGAGCTGCGCTACTACCGGGAGGCGATCTTCGTCCCGCAGCCCGGTCCGGACTCGGCGAAGGCCCGATCGCTCGCCGAGGCCCACCACGGAGCGCTGTCCCCAGAGGCAGGCGAAACCACCGCGTAGCAGCCGCTACAATCGCTGTGCTCGTGGCGGCAGCGCCCGAAGCATGGTGGGCGTAGCTCAGCTGGTAGAGCTCCTGGTTGTGGTCCAGGTGGTCGCGGGTTCAAGTCCCGTCGCTCACCCCAACAAAGACCCGCGTGGCACTCCGATGCCGCGCGGGTCTTGCCGTTCCTGGCCCTAATGCCCAGGACTCGCGTGCGTTGTGAACCAGAACCGGGAGCCGACGCGCTACCTTGCTGCCGTGGGAGAAAGCAAACAGGGCAAATACGACGTCGTGGTCGTCGGTGGAGGCCACAACGGACTCGTCGCTGCTGCCTATCTCGCCAAGGCGGGCCTCAGCACGCTCGTCCTCGAGCGCAACGCCAAACCCGGCGGAGCCGCAATCAGCGCCCGCCCGTTCGCCGGCATGCCCGCGGATCTCTCTCGCTACTCCTATCTGGTCAGCCTGCTGCCGGACGAGATCATCAGCGACCTGAAGCTCGACCTCGATCTGCGGTCACGACGTCATGCTTCCTACACCCCCACCCTGCGTGAGGGGCACTCGACGGGGCTCGCCGTGGAGCGCAAGGAGTCCGATGCCACCAGGGAGTCGTTCGCCGCTCTCACCGGCAGCGACGAGGAGTACGACGCGTGGCGGGCCTTCTACACCGAGGTGGGCTATCTGGCGAAGGTGCTTGCGCCGACTCTGCTCACGCCGCTCCCCACTACCCGCGAGATCCGGAAGCAGGTCAGCTCGGAGATCTGGCCGATCGTCGCTGAGGAGCCGATCGGGAACACCATCGAGGCACTCTTCCACGACGATGTCGTGCGCGGAGTTGTCGCGACCGATGCCTTGATCGGCACCTTCGTCGACCTTCATGACCTCTCCCTGGCGCAGAACCGCTCCTTCCTCTACCACGTGATCGGCAACGGCACTGGGGAGTGGAAGGTGCCGGTCGGCGGCATGGGGGCGGTCGCGGCCTCGCTGGAGCGGGCTGCTCACCGCCACGGCGTCGAGATCGTCACCGATGCGTTCGTCACCCGGATCGACACCGACGGAACCTCCGCGTCGGTGTCCTGGTCCAGCGACGGGACCGAGCACCACGTCGACTGCGACTGGGTGTTCGGCAACGTCGCGCCGTGGGTCCTCTCGCTCCTGACCGGACGCGATCCCGGACCGCGACCCGAGGGCTCCCAGACGAAGGTGAACATCATCGTGGAGCGACTGCCGAGGCTGACTTCGGGCGTCAGCGCCAGCACGGCGTTCTCCGGGACTGTCCACGTCAGCGAGAGCTACTACCAGCTCCAGGCCGCCTTCAAGGAGGCCTCGGAGGGCAATATCCCCATCGAGGTCCCCGGCGAGATCTACTGCCACTCCCTCACCGACCCGACCATCCTGGGTCCGCTGGCGGTGAAGGGCTACCACACCCTGACCTACTTCGGCCTACACACCCCGGCGCGGCTCTTCACGCAGGAGCCGGAACGGGTCCGCGACGAGATCGCCGTCCGGATGCTCGACGGCATCAACGCTCACCTGCAGGAGCCGATCGAGTCGCTGCTCGCCCTCGACGCCAACGGAAACCCCTGCCTGGAGGCCAAGTCCCCCCTGGACATCGAGGAGGACCTGGCCATGCCTGGCGGTCACATCTTCCATGGGGACTTGGAGTGGCCCTGGCTGGACGGCCGGTCGGCTCCTCAGACTGCTGCCGGACGCTGGGGGGTCGAGACGCCGGACGCCAACATCTTCATGTGCGGATCGGGCGCAAGGAGAGGCGGCGCCGTGAGCGGCATCGGCGGCCACAACGCGGCTCACGCGCTGCTCGATCACCTCGGAAAACTGGACTGAGCCCGGCCAGACCGCCCGATTTCGCCGGGGCCCTCCGCCGCTGTTAGAGTTCCTTCCGCTTCATGCGCCATTAGCTCAATTGGCAGAGCAGCTGACTCTTAATCAGCGGGTTCGGGGTTCGAGTCCCTGATGGCGCACCACCCCACTCCCCCGGTCGTCCGTGTCCGCGCAGCCAAGCACCGGGCGACCCAGGAACGCTCGATCACCAGCCGCGCGCTCAGAAGACCGGGTCGATCACGCCCGAGAGCGCGTGCGGGGTCCCCCGGCAGAAGCAGTCGTGGGGCCCGGCTCGACGCCGGGCCCCACGACTTCACTATGTCAATCCGTCAGTTGGCCGAGTAGGCCTGCGCCTCGCCGATCCACGTCAGGATGCGCGGCTGGTCGAGGCGGAAGCCACCGCCACCGGCCGAGCAGTTCGGATCGATGCCGAAGGACGTCACCGTAATGATGGTGTTCTCGTAGCCGGCCGCGTCCGGGAAGGTCGGTCCACCGGAGTCGCCGAAACAGGTCCCACCGGTGTGCGGCTTGCCCTTGTTGCTGGAGTAGCCGACGGCGATCCCCTTGCCGAGGCCGTAGACACCCTTGAGGTTGTTGATCTTGACCGTCGCGACCCTGCGGTTGTCACCTCCGAGCCCGTAGTGCGGCGTCGAGACCTCCAGGCCGTAGCCGACCGGCGTGTAGGTCGCCTGGTGGTCGGCCGCGTAGAGCTCGTCGACCAGGCCGGGGCTCGGCAGGACGCCGTACTGGCTCATGGTCATCGGGGCGTGAAGGGCCAGGACGCCCACGTCGTTGAACACGAAGGAGGCGCTGGAGAACGTCGGGTAGGGGAACGAGGTGGCGCGCGCCCAGTGGGAGTTGCCGTCGAGAGCCGCCTCCCAGGCATCGAATCGGGCCTCGTTGCCCGCACCGTCCAAGCCGGTACCGTCGACGGTGATGCCGAATCCGGCACAGGTGACGATCTGCGCCCCACTCAGCGCGATGCCCGTGTCGGCGAAGCAGTAGCTCTTCGGAAGGATCGAGAAGTTCGGCTCCTCGTCGGTGCTGAACCACACGTCGGTCCCGCCGGAGCCGGGCACCGCCTCGCCGCCCACGCCGACGTCAGGGGCCAGACCGTAGCCCTCACCCACCTGGTAGGTGCAGTGCCCGGCCGTCACGACGTGCGTGGCGTCGATCAGGGTGCCCGAGCAGGTGAACCATCCGCCGGGCTGGGTGAAGCGCGAATCGTGATAGGTCGGGTCGAAGAGCAGCAGCTCTCCGACGTACGGGTGAGCTCCACCGTCCGAATGACCGTCCGTGATCGCCTGTGCGGGCAGGGAAGGGACCATCAACACCAGAACGGAGAGGACGAGGACCGCGAGCTTGCGATGCATGAGCAGACCTCCGAGGAAGGGTCGCGAGCAGATGTCTCGTTCCTACCGGTCGGGAGCCTCGGTGGCAAGGGCGTTGAGCGGACCATCCATTGCCCCGAGTCGGTCGGGATCGCCGTCATCCTGGCGGTGACGCAGCTGACTGCGGTCGGCTTCTTCGCCGGGATGGCGATCCTGATGCGGTCCGTCGTCGCTGGCATCGTGCTGACCGTGAAGGGCCCCCTCGACTCGTGAGGGTCCCCGATGGGAGCGGCTTCCCCCTCGACGCCGTCAGGGCTCGACGAGGCACCTCGCACCCGGAGCGCAGCCTGGCCGTCGCGGCCATTTCCCCCGACCGAGACTCACGCTCGACCGGGGACGGAACGCACGTGGGGCCCGGCTGATGCCGGGCCCCACGTGGCTGCTTCTGCCAGGAGTGCTCAGCTCGCCGGAATCTCGATCCCGAAGGTCTGCAGGAACGACTGGGAGTCGCTGATGTCGAGCCGGTAGGCGCCGGTGCCGGCGTTGCAGTACGGGTCCACCCCGAACGACGTGACCGTGATGATCGTGTTGGCGTACTGAGGATCGTTCGGGAATGCCGGCCCCCCGGAGTCGCCGTAGCAGGTCCCGCCCTGGTGCGGCTTGCCGTTGTTGCTCGACAGCGCGATCAGCGGCCCCTTGCCGAGGCCCCAGACGCCGTTGGTGTTGGTGATGGCGACGGTCCCGTCGTAGCGGGTGCCGCCGCCCCAGTCGCCGAGCGGCGACGAGCCCTGACGGCCGTAGCCCACGACCGTGTAGGTGGCGTTCTTGTCGGCGCTGTAGAACTGGTCGACCAAGCCCTGGCTGGGGAGCGAGGCGTACGTGTCGAGCACGATGCCCGCGTCGAGGACCAAGACGCCCAGGTCGTCCATGTAGTACGTCGCCGAGTTGTACTCAGGTGACGTGTACGCCGTCGCGTGGATCCACTCGCTGCTGGCGTTGAGCGCGGCCCGCCAGGCGATAGCCCTGGCATCGTTGCCCTGACCCAGTGTCGTGACGCCGAGACCCGCGCAGGTGGCGGTCTTGGCCGGGTCAGGCGTGTAGCCCGCAGCGTCCGCGAAGCAGTCGCTCGGAGGCAGCGAGCTCAGGTCCGGGGTGTCGGTGACGTCGAACCACACGTCCGTACCGCCGGATCCGATGGGGTAGGTGCAGTGGCCAGCGGTGACGACGTGTGTCTCGTCGACCAGCGTGCCGGTGCAGCTGTACCAGTTGCCGGAGGTGTCGGAGAAGCGGGAGTCGTACCCGCCCGGGTTGTAGTAGAAGAGTTGCCCCACCATCGGGTGGGCGCCGGCGTCGGCGGTGCCGTTCGTGATGGCTTGCGCCGGGAGAGCCGACGCCAGCACGGCAACAACGGCCGCTCCCACGAGACCGATCGTGCGCTTCATACCGATTCCTCCCAAGAATTGGCTGCCTAGGGAACCGAGACCGTCCTGCTGCCCCCGATACAGCGGGTGATCCCTGCCGGGAGTCTACGGACGACCGGCGCAGCGCGTGCCCGAACGCAAGAACCCAGCTACGGGCGCCGCAGCAGGCGCAGGACAAGCCCACCGACGGTTGATCCGCACCGTGGAATAGATTCCCGTCCCGGGTGGTTGTTGCTTCAAGTAAAGTGTTGATGCTTCAACAAAGGAGTTCCTATGTCTGCTCTGGCAACCACCACCCTGCCGACCGGCACCTACACCCTCGACGCGGCCCACAGCCGGATCGGGTTCGTGGCCCGTCACGCCATGGTCACCAAGGTCCGCGGGGCGTTCAACGCCTTCGACGGGTCCTTCGAGATCGCCGACGATCTCTCGTCGTCCTGGGCGAAGGTCTCGCTCGACGCCGCGAGCGTCGACACGCGGAACGGCCAGCGTGACGACCACATCCGCGGCGAGGACTTCCTGGCCGTCGAGAGCTACCCGACGATCAGCTTCGCCTCGACTCGGGTCGAGGGCGCCCAGGACGGCTCCCTGCGGCTCACCGGAGACCTCACGGTCAAGGGCCAGACGCGGCCGGTGACCGTCGACTTCGACTACACCGGCACGGCCGTCGACCCGTTCGGGAACACCCGAGTGGGCTTCGAGGGCTCGACCGAGATCAGCCGCAAGGACTGGGGCCTGACGTGGAACGTCGCCCTCGAGGCCGGCGGCCTCTTGGTCAGCGACAAGATCACCCTGGAGTTCGAGGTATCGGCAATCAAGGGCTAAGACCGGCAGGCCCGCACAACGAACGAGGCCGCCCTCCCCTGAGGGGAGGGCGGCCTCGTTGCTGCTGCAGCGCTGCTCGGTTGCTGCCGAGCGACGGTCAGATCGAGCGATGCGTCACTTGGTCTCGGCCTGCTGCTCGGCGACGGCCTTGTGGACCTCTTCCATGTCGAGATCCTTGACCGCTGTAATGACCTGTTCCAGCGCGGCCGGCGGCAAGGCGCCCGGCTGAGCGAAGACCAGCACACCCTCGCGGAAGGCCATCAGGGTGGGAATCGAGGAGATGTTGGCGGCGGCCGCGAGCGACTGCTCGGCCTCGGTATCGACCTTCCCGAAGATGACATCGGTGTGGGTCTCCGACGACTTCTCGAAGGTGGGTGCGAACATCTTGCACGGACCGCACCACTCCGCCCAGAAATCGACGAGGACGATGTCGTTCTCGGTGATCGTGTTCTCGAAGTCGGTAGCCGTCAGGTTGACTGTGGCCATGGTGTCCCTTCCCGGGTGATCGACGTCAGTGTGGGCGACCCGCGCAGGGGCCAACCCCGGTTTTCATACCGCTGGGGGTATCAACGGGTTGCCTCTGGCTTCTATTCCACACCCGGGCAACCTTCCCGATACCCCTCAGGGTATATGTTACCGCGTTCGTGGCAGGTCCAAGGGACAGCAGCCCCGCTGATAGATTGCCGACGACCCAGGCGAGGAGGGTGAGCAGTGTCGCAGCCCGACCACACGGCCACGCGCCCGGTCGTCTACCTGCACATCGGCACCATGAAATCGGGGACGACGTACCTCCAGCAGCGGCTCTCCGCCAACCGCGACTCCCTCGCCAGGCACGGAGTGAACTGGCCCGGGAGGTCCTGGGGTGCCCAGGTCCGAGCAGTCAACGACCTGCTCGACTGGAGACCGGGCAAGCCAGAGCCGCGCCTGTGGAACGAGATGGCCGCAGCGCTGCTGGCCCACCCGGGGACCTCGATCCTGTCCATGGAGTTCCTCTTCGTGGCCCAGCCCCACCAGATCGAACACGTGGCGAGCACGCTGGCCGGAGCCGATCTGCATGTGGTGCTGACCCTGCGGGACTCCACGGCGGCGGCTCCCTCTCAGTGGCAGACCGACGTCCGCAGCGGCATGAAGACCTCCTGGGCCGATTACGCCCGCAGCATGGCGATCGTCGGGCGGGCCTCCCCCCGCCTCACCACGCGGGTCCCGATGATGAAGGCTGCGCGCCACTTCGCTTTGCGTCACAGCGTCGAGCTGGTCCTCGGCCCCTGGCTCAGTCGCATCCCCCCCGAGCACTTCCACACGGTGCTGGTCCCGATGTCGCGGGAGGACCCGGACCTGCTCTGGAAGCGGTTCCGTGAAGCAACGTCGATCCCACCCGAGTCCGCCCCGGAACGTCCCCGGTTCGCCCGGCAGTCGCTCGGCTACGCCTCCGCCTCGCTGGTCAGCCGGGTCAACAAGAAGTTCGACGCGACCCGAGCGCCTGCATACCGGATCATGGTGCGTCGCTTCTTGTGCGAGGAGGTGCTGTCTCCGCATTCCGAGCTCGAGGCGCCCATCCCCCTGACTCGGCAGGTCTACCGGGCGGGTATCCGGCAGAACATCCGGAACCGCAGGGCACTCATCGCCTCTTCCGTCCCGGTGATCGGCAACCTCGACGAGCTGCCGGTCACACCCGACGAGGCCCGACTGGCCGTCCTGCCCGCCGAGGTCGAGGAACCCAACCTGGACGAGTACCTCGTCGCCGCCGACACCGCCATCGCGGCGTTGGACGCCAAGGCCGCAGCGCTGGGATCCAGCCACTCCACCACCGCGGACCACGAGGCGAGCGGCGACCGGATGGCCGGCTGGCGCACGGCGGCCGACCCGGCCAGGGCTGCTACCGATGCCGTCGCGATCGCGCTTCGAGCCGGCCTCCGCGCCTACCACGACGCCGATGGCAGCGGGCCTCGAACGGGACTGGCCGGCGACTGACATGGCCACTCTCTTCCTGCACATCGGGCTCCCGAAGACCGGTACCTCCTCCGTCCAGGCCGCCCTGCAGTCCTCTGCGTCCACCCTCGCCGAACACGGGGTGCAGGTGCCCTTCGGGCGTCACCACCGGCAGCGCCTGGCGATCTACGACCTGATGGGGCGCCGTGTCCCGGGCGACGCCGACGAGAGCGTTGCGGGCAGCTTCGACCTGTTGGTCAGCGAGATCCACGCGCACCCGGACCCCGTCACCGTGATCAGCGAAGAGCTCCTCTCCCTGGCGCGGCCGGCCTCCATCCGCAAGCTCCTGTCGGCCTTCCCCGACCACGACGTGCACGTCGTGGTGAGCATCCGTGATCTCTCCCGCACGATCTGCTCGTCGTGGCAGCAGCAGATCTTCCAGGGGCAGACGTACACCTGGAGCGAGTTCCTTTCCGCCGTGCGCGACCCTGCCGAGGGTCCCACCGGAGCCGGGGTCACCTTCTGGCTGCGCCAAGATCCCCTCCGCGTCCTCTCACCCTGGCGAGAGCTGGTCCCCGACGACCACATCCACCTGGTCACCGTGCCTGCCGACGGCCAGCCCGCCGGACTGCTGCTGGAGCGGTTCGCCACGCTGCTCGCCATACCCGAGAAGACGCTGAGCCTGTCCAAGGCTCCGGTCAACCAGTCCGCCGGACCGACAGAGCTCGAGGTGCTCCGACGGCTGAACGAGCGCCTCGGCACGTCGGATGCCCACGGCCAGGTGGTCGGACCCGCAGTGATGTCCCGGCTCGGCGACCGCACCTCGGGCCGGCTCACCCTCCCACCGGAAGAGCTTTCGTGGGTCCAGGAGCGGGCCAACGCGATGATCGCGGAGATCCGAGAGGCGGGCTTCCCCGTCGTAGGAGACCTAGCCGACCTCACCCCGCTGGCGGGCGGCCCGGCCGACGCGTCGACGTCACCCAGCGACGGCGAGCTCCTCGCGGCCACCGAGCGGATCCTGACTGCCCTCGCCGGCGAGTACGGCCGAAACCAGCGTCGGCTCCGCCGCGCCAAGGTGATCGACACCGAAGCCACGCCCGCGCAGAAGCTCACCTCCTCGGGGCGCGCGCTGGGCTACCGGGCTCGTCTCACTGCAGTCGGGATGGCCGACCGCAACCGCTTCTTCGCCTGGCTGGCACGGCGGTACCTCGCTCGCGGCTCCCACTAGCTCGTCCGCGGCCAACCTCCCCGCACCCGGCCGCCCGGGCCTGCCTACCATGGTCACCCAGCCCCCAGACCAAGCCCAGAGGTCCGACCCGAGGACGCGACGCAATGGTCACCGAGAGAGAGAACTCCATGCTGCGCATCGCTGCGACCCTCTTGGTGGTGCTGGCAAGCCTGACGGGGTGCTCGTCGGCCCCGTCCGCAGCCGGTGACGCCTCCCTCGACGTCACGATCCGAGGGTCACAGATCACTCCGAACGCCGAACGCATCCCCCTCGGCGTCGGGAAGACTTTCACCCTCAACGTCGACACCGACCGCGATGCCACGATCCACGTCCACTCGACTCCCGAGCAGGAGTACAACGTGGCCCCCGGCACGACGCCGCTGAAGATCGTCATCGACAAGCCTGGGACGGTCCAGATCGAAGAGCACCAGAACGACATCGTGATTGCCACCCTGGAGGTCCAATGACCACTCTCGCAGCAGACCGGACCCTCGGGACGAGCAGCATTGCCGTGCCCCCACTCGGTATCGGATGCAACGCCTTCGGGACCCGTATCGACGAGGAGCGGTCCCACGCCGTGGTCGACCGCTCTCTCGAACTCGGGGTGACCTTCTTCGACACCGCTGACGTCTACGGCTCGGGCCGCAGCGAGGAGCTCCTGGGGCGGGCGCTGCAGGGCCGGCGGGAGCGGGCCGTGGTGGCGACCAAGTTCGGCATGGACTTCGCCGGGTCCGAGCCCTCCTGGGGACGCCCGGGGTCGGCGACGTACGTCAGGGCGGCGGTCGAGTCCAGCCTGGGCAGGCTGCGCACCGACTACATCGACCTGTACCAGCTGCACCAGCCCGACCCCGAGACCCCGCTCGAAGAGACCATCACCGCCCTGGAGGGGCTGGTCTCGGACGGGACCATCCGTGCGTACGGCTGCTCCAACTTCACCGCCGCCGAGGTCCGGGCAGCCACAGACGTGGCGCGCCGGCTCGGCGCCACCGGCTTCGTGACGGCGCAGAACGAGTACTCGCTGTACAACCGCGCCGCCGAGTCCGATCTCGTGCCGACGCTCGTCGAGCTGGGCATGGGACTCCTGCCATACTTCCCGCTCGCCTACGGCCTCCTCACCGGCAAGTACCGGCGTGGCACCCCAGCCCCCGACGGCACGCGTCTGGCCCTCGCGGCTCAAGCGAGGAGGCTGGAGAACGCCGACTGGGACCGGATCGATGCGCTCCAGGCGTTCGCCGACTCGCGTGGCATCTCGATGCTGGATCTGGCGATCGGCGGTCTGGCCGCCCAACCCGGCGTCAGCAGCGTGATCGCGGGCGTCACTTCGCCCGCGCAGGTCGAGAGCAACGCCGCGGCCGTCTCCTGGCAGCCCAGCTCCGAGGAGCTTGCGGCGCTCGCAACGGTCAACCCGGCTGACGGCAGCTCCGAGCACGCGTCTTTCCGTCGGTCCTGACCGGCGACGGGCCGACTCCAAAGGTCCTTGGAAGTCTCTAGCGGTCGCTGGAGGTCCCTAGAGGTCCCTAGAGGTCCCTAGAGGTACAGCCCTGTCTCGGACTCCTCGAGGCGGTCGGCGGCGATCGCGTGGATGTCGCGCTCACGCAGCAGCAGGTAGACGTCTCCGGTGATCTCGACCTCGGCCCTCTCATCGGGGTCGAAGAGCACGCTGTCGCCGATCTCGATCACCCGCACACTCGGCCCGACTGCTGCCACCCTGCCCCACTCGAGCCGGCGATCGGCGACCGCGGCGGTCGCGGGGATCACGATCCCACTCGAGGAACGACGCTCCCCCGCGTCCTTGTCCAGTTGCACGAGTACTCGGTCGTGCAACATGCGGACCGGAGTCTTGTCGGTACCCACCCCTAGTGCGTGACCTTGCGGATGAGCGCGACCACGGCCACGAAGCCGACCACGGCCCCGGCCACCCGCAGGACGTTGTCGGTGCGGGGGGCGCCCTGCTCGTCGACGAAGAAGGCGGTCACCGACTGCACCTGCCGCCGGATGATCGTCTTGGGGTTGGACCGGAAGCCGAGCGTGTCGATGGTCTCGGCGAGGCGCGCACGTGCCGCCTCGATCTCGGACTCGAACTGATCGGTCGTGGCTGCTTTCGGCACGGGGTGCTCCTCGTCGACTGGACTGATCCCAGGCTATCCAACAGGGGGACCGAGCGCCCCCTCAGCCGATCTGGTGGCCGTCGGGCAAACTAGCCCTATGACGGATCGTTTGGCTGTGGGCGACCCCGCCCCCGATTTCACGCTCAGCACCGACTCCGGTGAGTCGGTCAGCCTGTCCGATCTGCGCGGCCGCCGCGTGATCGTCTACTTCTACCCGGCGGCGATGACGCCGGGCTGCACCAAGCAGGCCTGCGACTTCACCGACTCCATGGAGTCGCTCCGTGAGGCCGGATACGAGGTGCTCGGCATCTCCCCGGACAAGCCCGAGAAGCTGGCGAAGTTCCGGGAGCGCGACGCGCTCTCGCTCACCCTGCTGTCGGACCCCGATCGCGCGGTCATGCAGGAGTGGGGTGCCTTCGGCGAGAAGACGATGTACGGCAAGACCGTGACGGGTGTGATCCGCTCGACGTTCGTGGTCGACGAGACGGGCACGATCTCGCTGGCCCAGTACAACGTGAAGGCCACCGGTCACGTGGCGAAGCTCCGCCGCGATCTCGGCTTGGACTGACCCGCCCCCCACCCGCCTAGAATCGGGCGCGGCGCCCGTAGCCCAATTGGCAGGAGGCAACAGGTTTAGGTCCTGTTCAGTGCGAGTTCGAATCTCGCCGGGCGCACGGATGATCGAGTCTGTCGGCGAGCGCGCAATGCGGGAAAGCTGGGGCGTGGCCCCGAAGTCGCAACGGCCGAGCCTCAACCAGGGTTGCGCTACAGACCCACCAGGATGTCGGCCACGATCGGCGCCATCGCACGCAACGCCTTGCCTCGATGGCTGATCTCGTCCTTGTCGTCGGACTCCATCTCCGCCGAGGTGATCTCCCGGCCATCGGCCACGAAGAGCACGTCATAGCCGAAGCCACGAGTCCCGCGGAGCTCACGGATGATCCGGCCGTGCATCTCCCCCTCGGTCGCCTCTTCGACCACCCCTCCGGCCCCGACCGGATAGGCGAAGGCCACCGCACAGCAGAAGCGTGCCCCCCGCCTCTCGTCGGGGACATCGGCCAGCTGGGCCAGGAGGAGCTGGTTGTTGGCCAGGTCGTCCTTGGCCAGACCCGACCAGCGGGCCGACAGGACTCCTGGCATCCCGTTGAGCGCGTCGACGCAGAGCCCACTGTCGTCGGCAAGGGACGGCATCCCGGTGGCCGAGACCGCGGCATGGACCTTGATGAGCGCGTTCTCCTTGAAGGTCGCGCCTGTCTCCGCGGGCTCGTCGTACGGGGCTACGTCGTCGAGCCCAAGGACCTCGATGTCGGGGATGCTCGCGGCGAGGATGCGGCGCATCTCCTCGATCTTCTTGAGGTTGCGCGAGGCGAGGAAGACTTGAGTCACGACGAGAGCGCCGACTGCTGAATCTCGGTCAGTCGCGCACAGCCGAGGGCGCCGAGATCCAGCAGCTGGTCCAGCAGCGCCCGGTCGAAGGGCTCTGCCTCCGCCGTCCCCTGGACCTCGATGAACCGGCCGCCGCCGGTCATCACGATGTTCATATCGGTCTCGGCGCGGACGTCCTCGACGTACGGCAGATCGAGTCGCGGCTCCCCGTCGATGATCCCGACCGACACGGCCGCCACCGATCCGGTCATCGGGTCGCCGGAGAGCGCCCCCTCCTCCCGGAGGCTCGCCACCGCGTCGACCAACGCGACGTAGGCCCCGGTGATCGAGGCGGTCCGAGTGCCCCCGTCGGCCTGCAACACATCGCAGTCGATCACGATGGTGTTCTCACCGAGCGCCTTGTAGTCGATGACCGCTCGCAGTGACCTTCCGACCAACCGGGAGATCTCATGGGTCCGGCCGCCGATCCGCCCCTTGACCGACTCGCGGTCCGAGCGCTCGTGCGTGGACGCAGGCAACATCGCATACTCCGCGGTCACCCAGCCCAGGCCGGAGCCCTTCCTCCAGCGAGGCACCCCTACCGAAGCCGACGCCGCGCACAGCACACGCGTCTTGCCGAACTCCACGAGGACCGAGCCGGCGGCGTGGTCCAACCAGTTGCGGGTGATGGTGACGGGGCGCAACTCGTCGTTGGCCCGTCCGTCGGGTCGCGTCATGCCGCCGACCCTACCGGCTCGCTCCTGACCCGATGGCAGGCCCCGGTGCAGGCGAACGTGACCGCGGCCCGTGCCCTTGGACCTGCGCCCTTGGCCCTGCGCCCTGGGACTTGCGACGTGCCGGCATACGAGCACGGCAGGTGAACCGTCGAGGAACCTGGGGTGAGCCCTCAGACCTCGTAGACGGCGCCGACCTTGGCCAGGTCGAGTCGGCCACCGAAGACGGGCGTGGCCTCCACGAGCGCGTCGTCCGCGTCGTGCCAGGGAGGCACATGCGTGAGTACCAGTCGTCCCACCCCGGCCCGGTTGCCGTACTCGGCGGCCTGGGATCCGGTGAGATGCACGTCGGGCGGGTTGTCGTCCCGGTCGCGGAACGCCGCCTCGCAGAGGAAGAGGTCCGCGCCGCGTGCGAACTCGACCAGGGAGTCGCACGGGCCGGTGTCCCCGGAGTAGACCATGCGTCGTCCCCCGGCCTCGGCCCCGATGGCGTAGGCCTCGAGAGGGTGGCGCACCGGGATGGAGGAGAAGCGGAAAGGCCCCACTTCGAACGGGTCACCCCCGAGCAGCCGGAAGTCGAACTCCTCCTTCATGCCCACGTCGGTGTCGAGGCCGTAGGCGACGGCGCACTGGCGGTTGAGCTCGCGAGGGCCCCAGACCGGGATCTGCGGCTGCGAGCCGGTCGGGTGGTACTTGCGCATCACGTAGTAACCGCTGAGGTCGAAGTAGTGATCGGCGTGCAGGTGGGTGATGAGCACGGCGTCGATCTGGAGCGGATCAGCGAAACGCTGCAGTGAGCCCAGCGCGCCCGATCCGAGGTCGAGCACGACCCTCCAGGTCCGGCCCTCGTGCTCGTGCTCGAGGAGGTAGCTGCTGGCAGGCGAGTCCGGACCGGCGTAGGACCCGGAGCACCCGATCACTGTCAATCTCATGCGCGCACCCAGGCGAACTGCCTGACCTCTCCAACCTCAGGACCCAGAAAACGCCGGCCGTGCACCTCGAACTCCCCGGGAACGCCGGTGGTGAGGAAACGGTGCTGAGGCGGTCCGAGTGCCGGATCGCGCTCGATGCTGAGCCTCGCCAACGTACGGTAGACGTCTTTCGCGGTCTCCTCGGCGCTGGACACCAGGGTGACGTCCTCTCCCATGACATAGGAGATGACACCGGTCAGCAGCGGGTAGTGCGTGCAGCCGAGCACCAGCGTGTCGATGCCCTCGCGGACCAAGGGATCGAGGTACTCGTGGGCTGCAGCGAGGACCTCCGGGCCGCTGGTGATGCCAGCCTCGACGAACTCCACGAAGCGGGGGCACGCCTGGGTGGTGAGCCCCACCTGCGGGGCGGCGGCGAAGGCGTCGTCGTAGGCCTGGGACTCTGCCGTGGCGCGTGTGCAGATGACACCGATCCTGCCGGACTTCGTGGCCGCGACCGCGCGGCGGGTCGCCGGGAGGATCACCTCGACGACGGGGACGTCGTAGCGCTCGCGCGCGTCGCGCAGGACGGCAGCACTGGCGGAGTTGCAGGCGATGACGAGCATCTTCACGCCCTGGGCGACGAGGTGGTCCAGACACTCGAGGGCGTACTCACGCACCTCGCCGATCGGCTTCTCGCCGTAAGGCTGGCGTGCGGTGTCGCCCAGGTAGAGGACAGACTCGTGCGGCAACTGATCGATGACTGCTCGGGCCACGGTGAGTCCACCGAAACCCGAGTCGAAGATGCCGATTGGCGCGTCTGCCACGGGGACACGTTAGGGGTTCGGGTCCCCTTCTGTCCCCCAGATGCGATGGCCGTTACGCACTCCGGCCATCACCTATGGACGAAGCGTCGGCTATATCCCTTTTGCGGCAGTTCGTCCCGGCCAGGCTGCCCGACCGGGCGCCCCAGACCCACGGCGGGACCCGCGCGAGGGCCTTCGACCCTTCCTGACCCCCCGCCAGAATGTGCACGCTGGCGGCATGAGGTACACCGTGACGTTGACGGAGATGCCGGCGCAGGATGTCGCCGTCGTACGCGGGATGGCATCCCAACAGGAGATCGCCGAATTCCTCGCGACCGCCTTCCAGCACGTGGCGGAGGTGGCCGGAGCCCAGGGGCTGCAGATCACCGGGCCCCCATTCGGCCGCTACCGGCCCAACGACGACATTCACTGGGAGATCGAGGCAGGCTTCCCGGTCTCGGGAACGGTCGAGGCGACCGATGACGTCGAGCCGGACACGTTGCCCGGCGGGACCGTCGCCCAGACGACGCACGTCGGTGCCTACGACGAGGTGGCGTCGGCGTATCAGGCCGTGAATGCCTTCGCCGCCGAGCGGGGGTACCGGCCCATCTCCGATCCGTGGGAGTCCTACCTGGACGGGCCCGAAGTGGCCGAGCCACGTACCGAGCTCTACCTCCCCTGTGAGCCGATCCAGCACCACGGCTGACAGTGCTTCCGCTCCGCCTGAGCCGCCAGGACTAGACGCACCGGGTCACGCCCAGAGCTGACCTTCGAGGCGGGCCTCGGCCTCCTCGAGGGTGCCCTCGTAGGCGCCGGTCGATAGGTACTTCCAGCCACCGTCACAGACGACGAAGGCGATATCGGCCGCCTCGCCCGCGCGGACCGCCTTGGCAGCCTGCCCGAGGGCCGCGTGCAAGATCGCCCCGGTCGAGATCCCCGCGAAGATGCCCTCCTGCTCCAGCAGCTCACGGACCCGACGTACGGCATCTCGAGGGCCGACCGAGAAGCGGGTGTCGATCAGCTTCGGGTCGTACAGCTCGGGCACGAAGCCCTCGTCCATGTTCCGCAGCCCGTAGACCAGCTCGCCGTAGCGCGGCTCGGCCGCCACGATCTTCGTGTCCGGCTTGTGGTCACGGAAGAACCGGCCGACTCCCATCAACGTGCCCGTCGTGCCGAGCCCGGCGACGAAGTGAGTGATCGTCGGGAGGTCCGCCAGAAGCTCCGGTCCGGTGCCGTCGTAGTGCGCCTGGGCGTTCGCGGGGTTGCCGTACTGGTAGAGCATCACCCAGTCGGGATGATCGGCCGCCATCCGCTTGGCCACCCGGACCGCCTCGTTGGAACCGCCCGCGGCCGGTGACGACACGACCTCGGCCCCCCACATCCGTAGCAGCTGGCGCCGCTCCTCGGAGGTGTTCTCCGGCATGACGCAGACCATCCGGTAGCCCTTGAGCTTGGCCGCCATCGCCAGCGAGATGCCGGTGTTGCCGCTGGTCGGTTCGAGGATCGTGCAGCCAGGAGTGAGCAGCCCCTGCTTCTCGGCCGTCTCGATCATCTTGAGGGCGGGCCGGTCCTTGATGGAGCCGGTCGGGTTGCGGTCCTCCAGCTTCGCCCAGATCCGCACCTCGGGGGACGGAGAAAGCCGCGGGAGCCCGACCAGGGGGGTCCCGCCGACCGAGGCGAGGAGAGAGTCGAAGCGCAAGCTCAGCCGCCAGCCACCGCGGGCAGGACGACGATCTGGTCGCCGTCGGAGACCCCGGCCTCCATGCCGCCGAGGAAGCGGACGTCCTCATCGTTGATGTAGACGTTCACGAACCGGCGCAGGTCCGACCCGTCGACGAGACGGTCCTTGATGCCGGGGTGGTTGGTCTCCAGGTCGTCGATGACGGCTGCCAGCGTCGCTCCCGAAGCGCTGACCGCCTTCTCCCCTCCTGTGTAGGTGCGCAGGATGGTGGGGATGCGGACCTCGATGGCCATCAGGTCACTCTCCTTGTGCTTCGTGTGCTTCCAGGACCGAGATCTCTTCCTCGGTCACCATTCCGTCAACGATTCTGTAGGACCTGAACTCCACAGGGCCTGGGCTATTCCCGTGGTCGCGGGTCGAGACCAGCACGTAGTGAGCTCCGGGCTCCGAGGCCAGGCCGATGTCGGTGCGCGACGGGTACGCCTCAGTCGCGGTATGCGAGTGGTAGACGATCACCGGCTCCTCGTCGTGCTCGTCCATCTCCTTGTAAAGGGTGAGCAGGTCCATCGAGTCGAACTCGTAGAACGTCGTCGACCCGGCGGCGTTGACCATCGGCACGAATCTCGAGGGCCGGTCCGAGCCCGCCGCGCCGGCGACGATGCCACACGCCTCGTCGGGGTGGTCGCGCTTGGCGTGCTCAACGATGGCGTCGACAGTGGCACGGTCGATGGTCAGCACCCGACCAGCCTAGGACCCCGCGGTTGGTCGCTCTGACCGCGGGTCAGGCCGCGGACACCGCCGAGATGAGCGTCTCTTGCAGGAACCCGACCCACTGGTAGATGTCGTAGACGTGGGACCGGGGGTCGTCCTCGGGGAGAGACTCCCAGAAGTCCTCGTCACCCTCCTCGATCTCGAGACGGGTGGCCAGCGCGAGCCGGATGTCGGTGAATGCCTTCAGCCAGGCCATGGCTACCCCACGGTCCAGCTCGACCTCGACGACGAGTCCGTCCTCACCCAGGTGCGAAGGCAGTCCGCCCTGCTCAAGCTGGTCGATGATGTCGGCGGCGTTCTTCGCCTTGTCGTCGCGCAGCGTTCCCTCGGTGAACCGGCGGAAGTCCGAGGCCGAGTCCTCGTCGTCGCGGTAGGCGCTGGGGAACAGCCGCGCCAGAACAGGGTCCTCCGGCGCGGAGGTCGGGCCGGAGAAGTCGAGCATCGCCTCGAACGGATCGACCGCGTGGGGGGTCGCCTGCTCATTGCGGAGCAGCTCGACCATCTGCTGGGCCAGCGACCGCAGCAGGTCTGCCTCGAACCCGCTGAAGGTCGCTGTGGCGCCAAGACCGGGCGCGGGAAGGAATCCGGTGGTCATGCGTCGGTCTTCTCCAGGGTCGCCCACAGTCCATACTCGTGCATTGCCTGCACGTCTCGCTCCATCGCCTCGCGGGTGCCGTTGGCCACCACCGACCTGCCGTCGTGGTGCACCTGAAGCATCAGTTTCTCCGCCTTCGCACGGGCGTAGCCGAAGTACTCCTGGAACACGAACGTGACGTAGGACATGAGGTTCACCGGGTCGTTCCACACGATCGTGACCCAGGGACGCTCCAGCGACAGGTCCAGATCGGGTTCGGAGGTCTCCACAGGAATGGGCGCGGACACGGCTACCACCCTAATGTGTAGATCGTGTCCACCCCGTCCTCGGCACCCTCCACGGCCCTGCTCACCGACCACTACGAGCTCACCATGGTCGAGGCCACGCTGACCAGCGGTCTGGCCGACCGCAGGTCGGTCTTCGAGCTCTTCGCCCGGAGCCTCCCCGAGGGCCGGCGCTACGGAGTGGTGGCAGGGGTCGGACGGGTGCTCGACGCGATCGAGCGGTTCCGGTTCGGCGACGAGGAGCTGAGCATGCTCAGCGACCAGCGCGTCGTCGACGAGCGCACCCTGGCGTGGCTGGCCGACTACCGCTTCAGCGGCACGATCTGGGGCTACGGCGAAGGTGAGATGTACTTCCCCGGCTCGCCGGTCCTGTCGGTGGAGTCGACCTTCGCCGAGGGCGTCGTCCTGGAGACCCTCCTCCTGTCGATCTACAACCACGACTCAGCGATCGCCTCGGCTGCGTCTCGAATGACCAGGGCCGCCGGTGACCGCCCGATCATCGAGATGGGCTCTCGACGTACTCACGAGCTCGCCGCGGTGGCGGCCGCCCGCGCGGCCTACGTGGCAGGCTTCAGCGCCACCTCGAACCTCGCCGCGAAGCAGCGCTATGGAGTCCCCTCGGCCGGCACCAGCGCACACGCCTTCACCCTCATCCACGACTCTGAACGCGACGCATTCACCGCCCAGGTCCGCTCCCTCGGGTCGTCGACCACCCTGCTGGTGGACACCTACGACGTCGAGGCCGCGGTGCGCGCGGCTGTGGAGATCGCGGGACCCGAGCTCGGGGCTGTCCGCATCGACTCCGGCGACCTCGGCATGGTTGCCGACCAGGTGCGCCGCCAACTCGACGGTCTGGGCGCGACCGGCACCCGCATCATCGTGACCTCCGACCTCGACGAGCACTCGATCGCCTCCCTGGCCTCCGCCCCCGTCGACGGGTACGGCGTCGGGACATCCCTGGTCACCGGCAGCGGGCATCCCACCTGCGGGTTCGTCTACAAGCTCGTCGCCCGGGGGGACACCGACGGCGACATGGTCGACGTCGCCAAGACCAGCCCCGGCAAGCCCACCATCGGGGGGCGCAAGGCCGCTCACCGGCTGCTCGACGGCCATGGCACCGCCTATGCGGAGCTGGTGCGCGCCCACGGCCCGGAGCCGCTCGCCCCCTCCCGGGCGCTCTTGAGAGTGCTGGTGGACGACGGAGAGATCGTGGGCCGGGAGAGCCTGGACGCCGCGCGCGATCGTCACTCACGAGCCCGCGAGGAGCTCCCCCTTCCCGCGCGGCAGTTGTCGCGCGGGGAACCGGTGATCCCGACGGTGGACGATGAGTTCAGTCCCCCGGACGGGGGACATGAGGTGCAGTCCCCCGGACGGGGGACATGAGGTGCAGTCCCCCGAACGGGGGACATGAGGTTCACTCCACCGGCAGGGTGACGCAGCCCAGCTCCGCCGGCGAGGCCAGCAGCGGGTGCTTGGGGAGAACCCTCACCGAGTAGCCGAATGGTCCACTCTCGTCGAGGGTGACCTCTCCGGCGAACTGGTGTCGACCCGCCTCGTAGGACTCGACCAGCGGGATGGAGTCGGCCTTGGTGTCTACGAGCTCGTCGTCACGCACCACCTTGCCGTGGACCACCTGGACGTCGACCTCGTCCGGGGTGAGCGAGCCGAGGGAGACGTAGACCCGCACACCCATGGTCGCGCCCAATGCAGGCGAGTCACCAAGGCCGCTCGACTCGACATGGTCGATCCGCACCTCGGGCCAGGCTGCCCGGACGGTGGCCTTCCACTGCGCGACCTCCTTGGCGACGGCATAGCCGCCGTCGAGGAGGCGAGAGCTGTCCGTCGCCGGCATGTAGAGCGTCTCGACGTAGTCGGCGACCATCCGGTTGGAGAGCACCTTCGGACCGAGCGACTCGAACGTGTGCCGCATCATCTCCAGCCAACGCCGCGGCAGGCCCTCGTGATCGCGGTCGTAGTAGAGCGGCGCGACGACGTTCTCGAGCAGCTCGTAGAGCGACTGGGCCTCCAGGTCGTCACGGCGCCCCGGGTCGCCGACGCCGTCGGCCGACGGGATGGCCCAGCCGTTGCTGCCGTCGTACCACTCGTCCCACCACCCGTCGAGGATCGACAGGTTGAGGCCCCCGTTGAGGGCCGACTTCATGCCGGACGTCCCACATGCCTCGTAGGGGCGCAGTGGATTGTTCAGCCAGACGTCGCATCCGGGGTAGAGCGCCTGCGCCATCGAGATGTCGTAGTTGGGCAGGTAGAGGATGCGATGGCGTACCTCTGGGTCATCGGCGAATCGCACGATGTCCTGGATCAGCTTCTTGCCGCCGTCGTCGGCCGGGTGCGACTTGCCCGCGATGATCAGCTGGATCGGCCGATCGGGGTCGAGCAGCAGCGCCTTCAGTCGCTCGGGATCGCGCAGCATCAGGGTCAACCGCTTGTACGACGGGACGCGGCGAGCGAAGCCGATGGTCAGCACGTCCTCCGACAGCGCCTCGTCGGTCCAGCCGAGTTCCGCGTCGGGCACGCCGCGCTTGCGCCACGAGGAGCGCAGTCTCTTGCGCGCATCGTCGACAAGGCGACCGCGCAGCAGGCGCTTGATGTCCCAGATCGTGCGGTCGGACTTCTCGTCGAGGAAGCGGCGGATCTGATCCTCGTCGACGCGGGCCTCGTCACCGGTCATCGTGCCCGACGAGGAGACCATCTCCAGGATCTCCCGCGCGACCCACGTCGGGGCGTGGACCCCGTTGGTGATCGAGATGATCGGCCGCTCGCGCTCCTCGAACTCCGGCCAGAGGCCGCCGAACATCCGGCGGCTGACCTCACCGTGCAGTGTCGAGACGCCGTTGGCGCGCTGCGCGAGGCGCAGTCCCATGACCGCCATGTTGAAGACGGTCGGGTCGCCGCTCTCGTAGTCCTCGGTCCCCAGAGCGAGGATGCGATCCACGGGCATCACGGGGTTGGCGTTGTCGCCGCCGAAGTACTGCTCAACCAGGTCCTTGGGGAAACGGTCGATGCCGGCCGGGACCGGAGTGTGAGTGGTGAACACCGTCCCCGCTCGAGCCACCTCGAGTGCGGCGTCGAAGTCGACGCCCAGCTCCTCGACAAGCTCACGGATGCGCTCGACACCGAGGAAGCCCGCGTGCCCCTCGTTGGTGTGGAAGACCTCGGGGGCCGGGCGCCCGGTGATACGGCAGTAGGCGCGGATCGCCCGCACCCCGCCGATGCCCAGCAGCATCTCCTGGCGGAGCCGGTGCTCGGTGTTGCCGCCGTAGAGCCGGTCGGTGATGTCGCGGATCGGGGCGGAGTTCTCCTCGATGTCGGAGTCGAGCAGCAGCAGCGGGACCCGCCCGACGTTGGCGATCCAGATGCGGGCCATCACCTGCTCGCCGCCGGCCAGCCCGACGACGACGCGGGTCTGGCTCCCGTCCGGCTCGTGCAGCTGGGAGATCGGCAGGCCGTCCGGGTCCAGGACCGGGTAACGCTCCAGCTGCCAGCCATCCCGGGACAACGACTGCTTGAAGTAACCGTGCCGGTAGAGCAGGCCGACACCGATGATCGGCACACCGAGATCGCTGGCCGACTTGAGGTGGTCACCGGCCAGGATCCCCAGCCCGCCGGAGTACTGCGGGAGGACGGAGGTGATGCCGAACTCCGGCGAGAAGTAGGCCACCGCCGCGGGCGCCTGCTCACCCAGGGACTGGTACCAGCGCGGCTCGTCGAGATAGCGACGCAAGCTTGCCTCGGCAGACGCAAGCTGGTCGAGGAAGTCACGGTCGGCAGCCAGCCCGGCCAGCTGGCTGCCCGACATCGACCCGAGGAAGGTCACCGGGTCTCCACCGGAGGACTCCCACAGCTCGGGGTCAGCGCGGCGGAAGAGGTCCTGGGTCGCTGGATGCCAGGACCAGCGCAGGTTCTGGGCCAGGTCGTCCAGCTTGGAGAGTTCCGGCGGAAGCGCCGGGCGCACGGTGAATCGTCGAATGGCTCGCACGGAACGAACGTAGTGCAGAGGACTTGAACGATCCAAGGGTGTCCGGCCTTCGGGCTGCGAACTCCTCTCCCGGGAGAGCGATGAGGATAGGTTGAAGGCATGGTGGGCCGTATCCCCGTTCTCGACGTGCATCCGGTCATCGAGCACGGCCGGTACCCGGCGAAGGCGTCGCTCGGTGCCCCGGTCGAGGTGCGCGCCACCGTGTTCCGCGAGGGTCACGACGCCGTGAACGCCGAGGTCTTCTTCGTCGACCCCGAGGGCAACGAGCGTGCGCCGGTGCCGATGACGCACGGCGTCCACGCCGTCGATCGCTGGTCGGCGTCGTTCACTCCGGACCTGGAGGGGATGTGGGCCTTCCGGGTGCACGGCTGGAGCGACCCGGTCGCGACGTGGCGGCACGACGCCGCGATCAAGGTCCCGGCCGGGATCGATGCCGAGCTGATGTTCGCCGAGGGCGCCGAGGTGCTGCGCCGACTGGAGATGGCGATCGGCCGCCGGCGACGCAAGGCCGATGTCGAGGCCCGGAAGGTGGTGACCGGGGTGATCGAGGCGCTGTCGGACACCTCGCGTCCCGACGAGGCCCGACTGGCTCCCGCGCTGCGGGGCGAGATCGACGCGGTGCTGGCGGCGTACCCCCTACGGGAGTTCGTCTCCTCGACCGAGCCCTACCCCGTCTTCGTCGACCGGCCCCGCGCCACCGCCGGGGCCTGGTACGAGATGTTCCCACGCAGCGAGGGGGCTCTCACGGAGAACGGACACGTTCGCAGCGGCACCTTCCGCACCGCCGCCGGGCGCCTGCCCGCGGTCGCCGCGATGGGCTTCGACGTGGTCTACCTGCCGCCGATCCACCCGATCGGCACCACCTTCCGCAAGGGCCCGAACAACACCCTGGATCCCGGGCCCTACGATCCGGGCTCACCGTGGGCGATCGGCTCCCCCGACGGCGGGCACGACGCGATCCACCCCGACCTCGGGACCGAGGAGGACTTCCGGGCGTTCGTGGAGCGGGCCTCGAGCCAGGGCCTGGAGGTGGCGCTCGACTTCGCCCTCCAGGCGTCTCCGGACCACCCGTGGGTGGCCGAGCACCCCGAGTGGTTCACCACCCGGGTCGACGGCACCGTCGCCTACGCCGAGAACCCGCCCAAGAAGTACCAGGACATCTACCCGCTGAACTTCGACAACGACCCCATCGGCATTCGCGAGGAGATTCTCCGGGTGCTGCGGTACTGGATGGGACTCGGGGTGCGCATCTTCCGGGTCGACAACCCGCATACCAAGCCGGTGGACTTCTGGGAGTGGCTGCTCGGCGAGCTTCGTGCGACAGACCCCGACGTGGTCTTCCTCGCCGAGGCGTTCACTCGGCCGCCGATGATGCACCTGCTCGGCAAGGTGGGCTTCCACCAGTCCTACACGTACTTCACCTGGCGCACCGGCAAGGCCGAGATCGAGGACTACCTCCGCGAGGTGCATCAGCAGACCAACCACTTCCTGCGGCCGAACTTCTTCGTCAACACCCCCGACATCCTGCACGAGTTCTTGCAGTACGGCGGCCCCGGCGCCTTCAAGATCCGGGCCGTCCTGGCAGCCACGTCCTCACCGAGCTGGGGCATGTACGCCGGCTACGAGCTGTTCGAGCACGTCGCGGTCCGCCCGGGCAGCGAGGAGTACCTCGACTCGGAGAAGTACCAGATCAGGATCCGTGACTGGGCGAAGGCCGAGAAGGAGGGTCGCTCGCTCGCGCCGTACGTCTCGATGCTCAACGCCTGGCGACACCGGCACCCGAGCCTGCAGCAGCTGGGCAACCTCACCGTGCACGCGGCCGAGGATGACCACACGATCGTCTACTCGCGCCGGGCCGGTGACGACGTCGTGCTGGTGGTGATCAATCTCGACCCGCATGCGACCCGCGAGACGACGGTGCATCTGGACGTTGCCGCGCTCGGTATGGAGCCGCCCTTCACCATGGAAGATGCCGCCACCGGCCAGATGTGGACGTGGGGCGAGAACAACTACGTCCGACTCGGGCCCGAGGAGCCCGCTCATCTGCTGACCGTGAGGAGAGCGCTATGAGCACCGACGAATCCGAGAGTGGCGCGATGCGGATGGTGGCAGAGGGCCGCCACGGCTCGCCGCACGACGTACTGGGACCGCACTGGGGCGAGGGGATCGTCACGCTCCGGGTACTGCGCCCGCTTGCCGAAACCGTCGTCGCGGTGTTCGACGACCGACGCGTCCCCTTGGAGCACCAGACCGACGGCGTGTGGGAGGCCCGGTTCCCCGGTGAGCACGTGCCGGACTACCGGCTGGAGGTCGCCTACGCCGACGGGATCATCCATCGGATGGACGATCCCTACCGCTTCCTGCCAACCGTCGGCGACGTCGACCTGCATCTGATCAACGAAGGGCGCCACGAGCAGCTCTGGGACGTCCTCGGCGCACACGTGCACACCTATGGCGAGGTGACCGGGACCTCCTTCGCGGTCTGGGCCCCCAGCGCCCAGGGAGTGCGGATCGAGGGAGACTTCAACGACTGGGATCCCAAAGCCCATCCGATGCGACAGCTCGGCGTCTCGGGCGTCTGGGAGATCTTCCTGCCCGATGTCGGACCCGGCACCCGCTACAAGTACGTCGTGCTCGGAGCTGACGGGGCCTGGCGGGAGCGGGCCGACCCGCTCGCCCAGCAGAGCGAGTGCCCACCAGCCACGTCCTCGGTCGTCACCGAGTCGACGTACCAGTGGGGTGACGAGGAGTGGATGCAGAGGCGCGCGACGAGCAACCCCCAGGACGCCGCGATGTCGGCCTACGAGGTGCACCTCGGGTCGTGGCGGCGGGGGCGCAGCTACGCCGAGCTGGCCGACGAGCTGGTCGCCTACGTCTCCGAGCAGGGATTCACCCACGTCGAGTTCCTCCCAGTGATGGAGCACCCGTTCGGCGGCTCGTGGGGCTACCAGGTGACGTCGTACTTCTCCCCCACGGCCCGCTTCGGCCGACCCGACGAGCTGCGCCTGCTCATCGACCGGCTGCACCAGGCCGGGATCGGAGTGATCCTCGACTGGGTGCCGGCGCACTTCCCCAAGGACGCATTCGCGCTGGCCCGCTTCGACGGCACCCCGCTCTACGAGGACCCCAACCCCGCCCGCGGGGAGCATCCGGAGTGGGGCACGCTGATCTTCAACTTCGGCCGCAAGGAGGTCCGGAACTTCCTGGTGGCCAGCGCTCTCTACTGGCTGGAGGAGTTCCACGCCGATGGCCTACGGGTCGACGCGGTCGCATCGATGCTCTATCTGGACTACGCCCGCGAGGACGGGGAGTGGTCGCCGAACGTCTATGGCGGCCGGGAGAACCTCGAGGCGGTGTCGTTCCTGCAGGAGGCGAACGCGACCTGCTCGCGCCGCTACCCAGGTATCGCGATGATCGCCGAGGAGTCGACGTCGTGGGCAGGCGTGACCGCCCCCACCAGCGCCGATGGGCTCGGCTTCCACCTGAAATGGAACATGGGCTGGATGCACGACACCCTCGGGTATCTCCAGCAGGACCCGGTGCACCGGCAGTACCACCACGACAAGATGACCTTCGCGATGATGTACGCGTACGCGGAGAAGTTCGTGCTGCCGCTCTCCCACGACGAGGTCGTGCACGGCAAGGGCTCCCTGCTCCGCAAGATGCCCGGGGATCGCTGGCAGCAACTGGCCAACCTGCGCGCCTACCTGGCCTACATGTGGGCCCACCCGGGCAAGAAGTTGCTCTTCATGGGCGCCGAGCTCGGTCAGGAGTCGGAGTGGGCCGAGAGCCGTGAGCTGGACTGGTGGCTCCTCGACCACAGCGAGCACCGGGGGGTCCAGCAGCTGGTCGGCGACTTGAACCGGGTCTACCGCGACGCGCCCGCACTGTGGGCGCAGGACAACCGGCCTGAGGGCTTCTCCTGGATCGACGCCGACGACGCCGCGTCCAACATCTTGTCGTTCCTTCGCTTCGACGGCGAGGGCAACGCCATCGCCTGTGTGGCCAACTTCTCCGGCCACCCCCACGAGTCGCACCTGCTAGGGCTCCCATACGGCGGTCGATGGCACGAGGTCCTCAACACCGACGCCCACGCCTACGGTGGCTCCGGAGTGGGCAACCTCGGAGCGGTCACCGCAGAGGAGGTGCCGCACCGAGGGCAGTCCCACTCGGCGAACGTCGTGGTTCCCCCGCTCGGCGCGGTCTGGCTCTCCCACGCACGCTGATCGCCCATCGGGACGGCGGGTTTCTTGCCAATTTCACTGACACGCCCGCGTGCGCCCTCCCCCGCACAGGAATTCCTCGCTAACGTCGCAACTCGGCCCGGTCGGACACGTGTCAGACCCGCGGGCCGCTGAACCGGATCTGAAACGGGGGAAGAGCGACGTGCGACGCGTAGGACTTGCCGGGGGGATCGCCCTGGCGCTCATCGGAGGGGTTCTCGCAGCAGCCCCGACGGCTTCGGCGACCGCGAACAGTGGTTGGTCACCGGAGCCCGGGTATCAGTTCACTACGGACAGCAACGCCCGGAGCTGGCCCAACGTGGTGATCGACTCCCTCGGCAACTCGACCATGGCCTACGTCGAGCCAGCGGCCAACTCAGGCAACGGAGCGGTGATGGCCAGCTACCTGCCGGCGACCTCCACCGGCAACGACTGGGCCACGAACGAACCCACCCCGGTGGCGATCTCCGACACCTCCCACACGTACGCGGTCGGCGGCGGCCGGCCCCTGCTGGTGGCCGACCCACTGGGCAACGTCACCGCGGTCTGGGTTCAGGCGGTGTCGGGCACCGCGAACAAGCTGGTCTGGACCAACACCAAGCCGGCTGGCAGCGCCACCTGGACGGGCCCGGCGGCGATCCCCAACCAACTGGACGCTGACGTGGCCCCAGGTGATGTCCAGCTCGCCGTCGGCGGCGACGGCACCGTGGCTATTGCCTGGAAGGCGTACGACCCCGGCCAGAGCATGAACCGGATCATGACGGCGATGCGTCCGCTGGGTGGGAGCTGGAGCTCCATCCGAGTCGTCTCCGGTCTTGCGGCCTCGGACGTCAGCGCACCCGTGGTCGCGGCCGACGCCGTCGGCGACTTCATGTTCCTCTGGGTCGCCGACCCGACCGCCGGGACGGCCGAAGTCCAAGGGGCCGGCTACGTGGCCGGCAGCGGCTGGGCGAGCGGCACGCCGGCACCTGTCTCCGCGAACAGCAACAGTCCAGCGCAGGTCCACCTCGCCGCAACCGGCATCGGCACGTTCGCGGCGGTCTGGACGCGGGGCGACGGCACCGGCACTGGCATCGAGGCCGCCGACCTGGGTCTCGACCCGACCTCGTGGTCGGGTACCGCAGGCTTCATCTCCGACACCAGCACGGACGCCTCTTGGCCTGAGGTCGCCGCAGACTCCTATGGAGACACCGTGGCTGTCTGGAGGGAGTACAACACCGGCACGTCCACGGACATGGTGATCACGGGCCGGAAGAACTACGGCGCATCAAGCTGGACCCGGAACGCGACGCCGCTCTCGGACACCTCCGTATCAGCGAGCTTGCCCCAGATCGGCATCGACAACTTCGGGGACGCGGTCGCGGTCTGGCAGTCCAACGGACAGCTCACGGGGACACTGCGCACCTTCAACGGGTCATGGGCCACCCCGACGACGATCTCGGACTCGAACAACTCTTCGGTCTCGAGCTTCACCCTCGCCACCGACTCGCTGGGCAACATCTCCGCCTTCTGGTCGCAGACTCCCTCTGGAGGCAGCATCAGCGAGATCTTCGAGTCGAGCTACGACTTCGGTTCGCCGTTCACCGTGACGACCGGGCCGACTGCAGCCCTCTGGAAGCGAGCACGGATCCCGGTGTCGTGGAAGGCCACGGACTGGTCGGCCATCGCCGGATATGACGTGAGGGCGAGGGTCGCCCCGTGGAACGGCGGTTTCGGTTCCTGGTCGCTCTGGAAGAGCGGCGTGACGACGACGCGAGCCAGGCACGCCGCGAAACCGGGACACACCTACTGCTTCAGTTCTGCCGCCACCGATGTCTGGGGCAACCCCGAGGTGTTCCTCACCCAGCGGTGCACGACGACGCCGGTGGACGACCGGACCGCCACGGTCAGCGCCGGCTGGACCCGGGAGAAGGTCAAGGGCTTCTACCGCGGCACCGCCACCGTCACCACCTGGCGGGGCGCCACCATGAGCCTCAAGGGGATCAAGGCCAAGCAGTTGGCTCTGCTGGTCGCCAAGGGGCCGCGCAACGGCAAGATCTGGGTGCACTTCAACGGGACCGACCTGGGCACCTACCGGCTCGCCAGCCCGAAGAACCACAAGAAGGTCGTCATCAACCTCAAGAAGTTCGGCAGGGTCAAGAAGGGCACCTTGTCGATCGTCGTGCTCAGCAGCGGCAGACCCGTCCAGATCGACGGCATCTACGCCGCCAAGTAGAAACCCTCTCAGGCGACCAAGGGGTACTGCGTTCGAGAGATGTCCCCCACCGGACGGCCATGCAGTACGGCTAGCCTGCAAGGGTGGCCGGCGACGAGGTAACGCGTGACGGCGTGACGCTGTCGCCGATCGGCAACGGGGTGGCCCGGGTTTGGTGGACCGTCGAGGTCGAGGAACTCGGGTTCACCGAGGCTGTGCAACGCGTCGCTGCCATGCTCGAGATGGCCTTCGTCGACCTCAAGCAGCACCGCGTTGAGGCGTGGGTCGACCCGTCTCAGCCCGTCTCGGCACGGATCGCCACCTGGGCGGGCCTGCACCGAGAGGGCCTCATGCGCGGCCTGGTCGACATGGAGGGCGATCGGCACGACCGGCTCCTCTTCGCCCGGGTGGTCTCCGACGAGCCGGTGACCGAACCCAGCGGCTTCCGGGCGCTGCTCAACTCGTTCCTGCCCCGCAAGAGGGCGATCTCGCAGATGCTGATGCGCGACGCCGAGGACCGGGTGCTGGTCTGCCGGCTCACCTACAAGAAGGACTGGGACCTGCCCGGCGGGGTGATCGAGGTCGGGGAGTCGCCCCAGCTCGCGGTCTCCCGTGAGATCAAGGAGGAGCTCGGACTCGACGCTCCTGCTGGCGACCTGCTGCTGACCGACTGGCTGCCGCCGTGGGGCGGCTGGGACGACGCGCTCTGCCTGGTCTTCGACGGCGGAGTGTGGGATCCGGCGATCACGGAGACGCTCACCCTGCAGCCACGGGAGATCGCCGGGGTGGAGTTCCTCCCCGTCGACGAGCTGGAGGGCAAGGCGACCGACTTCACGCTGCGCCGGATCCGGGCGGCACTGGGGAACCTTCGCGGAGGCACCGCGCCGTACTCCGAGTCCGGCCGCACCGACGGTCAGTAGAGGGCGCTGGCGAGGTTCTGGCGGGCCTTGATCACTCGCGGGTCGTCGCCGACGACCACGAAGAGGTCGATGAGGCGCACCCGCACCCGGTCCCGGTCGTCGCCGGAGGTCCGCCGGACCAGATCGATGAGCCGGTTGAACGCATCGTCGACGTGACCGCCGATCAGGTCGAGGTCGGCCACCTTGAACTGGGCGTCAACGTCGTCGGGCGACTCGGCCGCTGCGGCGCGGACCTGGTTGAGGTCGAGCCCAGTGGTCCGCTGGACCAGTTGCGCGCGGGCCAGCCCGATCGCGGCATCGACGTCGCCCGGGTTGTCGGCCAGCAGCTTCTCGTACTCCGCGATCGCCGTGGCCATGTCGCCGGTGACCAGGGCCTCCTCCGCGGGGACCAGCCGCGGCGGCGTCTCGGGCTCGTCGTCCGCCGCATCCCTGGGCTCGGGGGCCGCTCCCCCGGCGGGCTGGTGCCGCCCGGTGACGCCCTGGGCGACCATCTGGTCCAGCACCTGGCTCATGATCTCGCGGAGCTGGTCTCGGTCGACCACGTCCTGCAGCAGCGGGGCCAGCCGGCCCTGCACCGCCACGGCCACCAGCGGGACCGACGGGATCTGCAGCGCCTGGGCGAGCTGGGGCGTCGCGTCGGCGTCGAGCTTGGCCACGAGGAAGCGGCCCTGCATCTCGTCGGCGATCGCCCCCAGGTCGGCGGCCATCGTCGCGCTCTGCGGCAGCTGGGACGGCGAGTAGACGATGAGGACGACCGGTGCGCTGAGCGACTTGTCCATCGTCTCGGCGAAGTTCTGCTCGTTGAGCAGGACGGAGAACGATCCGCCTGCGGCATCTGACGGTGAACCACCCGCTTCGCCGGAAGGCGAGGCGGCGGGTCGCTTGAGGGCGGACAGGTCGAAGGCGCCAGGGCGTGAGAACGGCATGCTCATGGGTGCCATTCTGCCGACCCCCACGCCCACCCGTCACACGTGGTGCCGAGAGTCAGAAGCGGGCCGGCTCGCGGTACTCGCCCCACTCGGCGCGCAGGACGTCGCAGATCTCCCCGAGGGTCGCCTCGACCCGGCAGGCCTCGAGCATCGCGGGGAGCATGTTCTCGTCGGTCCGGGCGACCTCGATCATGTGGTCCAGGGACGCCTTCACGGCCGCCTCGTCGCGGTCGGCACGGCGTCGCTGCAACTGGCTGACCTGGTCGCGCTCCACCTCGTGGGACACCCGGAGGATCTCCAGCTCCGGGGTGATCGACTCGGTGAGGGTGTTGACCCCGACGACGAACTTCTCGTCCTTCTCCAGGGCGGTCTGGTAGATGAAGGCCGCATCGGCGATCTCCGCCATGAACCAACCGTCCTCGATGCCGCGCAGGATGCCGCGGGTCATCGGCCAGGTGGCAGCGCCTGAGTTGGCCTGGTTGGCCTGGACTGCCGCCGCGAGGCCCGGAAGGTCGTCGTGGGTCAGGTCGGAGCCGCCCATGGCGAGGATGCGGTCGAAGATGGCGTTGGCCTCGGCCTCGATCTTGTCGGTCAGCGCCTCGACGTACCAGGAGCCGCCGAGCGGGTCGGCGACGTTGATCACGCCGGTCTCGTTCATCAGCACCTGCTGGGTGCGCAGGGCGATCTCCGCGGCCTGCTCGGACGGCAGGGCGAGGGTCTCGTCGAGCGCGTTCGTGTGCAGCGAGTTGGTCCCGCCCATGACCGCGGCCAGAGCCTCGACCGCGGTGCGGACCACGTTGTTGTACGGCTGCTGCGCGGTCAGCGACACCCCGGCTGTCTGGGTGTGGAACCGCAGCCACTGCGCCTTCTCGGTGCGGGCGCCGTAGACGTCACGCATCCAGCGCGCCCAGATCCGCCGGGCAGCGCGGAACTTCGCGATCTCCTCGAAGAAGTCGACGTGAGCGTCGAAGAAGAACGACAGGCCGGGGGCGAAGGTCTCGATGTCGAGGCCCCGCGACAGCCCCAGCTCGACGTAGCCGAAGCCGTCGGCCAGGGTGAAGGCGAGCTCCTGTGCGGCCGTCGAGCCGGCCTCCCGGATGTGGTACCCGGACACCGACAGCGGCTTGTAGTCGGGGATGTTCTCCGCGCAGTAGGCCATCAGGTCACCGATGAGGCGCAGGTGCGGCTCGGGAGTGAAGAGCCACTCCTTCTGGGCGATGTACTCCTTGAAGATGTCGGTCTGCAGGGTGCCGTTCAGCACACCGGTGTCGACGCCCTGCCGCTCGGCGGCGACGAGGTACATGCAGAAGATCGGGACTGCCGGTCCGCTGATCGTCATCGAGGTGGTGACCTCGTCCAGCGGGATGTCGCCGAAGAGGACGTCCATGTCGGCGGCGGAGTCGATCGCGACACCGCAGTGCCCGACCTCCCCGAGGCTCTTCGGGTCGTCGGAGTCGCGACCCATCAACGTGGGCATGTCGAAGGCGACCGACAGCCCCCCGCCACCACGACCCAGGATCATCCGGTAGCGCTCGTTGGTCTGCTCGGCGTTGCCGAATCCGGCGAACTGCCGGATCGTCCAGGTCCGGCCGCGGTAGCCGGTCGGGTAGAGCCCCCGGGTGAACGGGAACTGCCCGGGCCAGCCGATATTGGGATCCACCTCGCCGTCGGGACCGTAGACCGGGTCGACCTCAACACCCGACAACGTGGTGAAGTCCGCGTCGCGGACCTTTCCGTTCGCTTCCGCCGACGCGTACGCCGCGCGCCACTGCTTCCTGGATTCGCTCACGTCCAGATACTAGGACGTCCAACTATCTGCCACAAGGCGGCCCCGTCGCCCCTCTACCACCCGCGAGAACCCCCAACGAGGGTCCATGATGAAGACATGCTGATCGTCGCCGCGCTCGGGGGGAACGCGCTTCTCCCCCGCGGAGCGGAGCCCGACGCCGCCGCCCAGATCACCCGCGTCAAGGAGTCCGTCACCGGCCTGCTGAAGCTCGCCGAGGAGCACGACCTGGTGATCACCCACGGCAACGGCCCGCAGGTCGGCCTGCTCGCCCTGGAGTCCTCCAGCGACCCGCGCCTGACCACGCCGTACCCGCTGGACAGCCTGGTCGCCGAGACGCAGGGCCTGATCGGACACTGGATCTCCAATGCGCTGGGCGAGCGGGCCTGCACTCTGCTCACCCACGTCGAGGTCGACCCGGAGGACCCCGCATTCTCCGACCCCACCAAGTTCATCGGCCCGACCTACGACGAGGAGACCGCCCGCCAGATCGCCGAACGCCATGGTTGGGTCATCGCCGCCGACGGGGACTCCTGGCGCCGGGTCGTCCCCTCACCGGTCCCCCAACGGATCATCGAGCTCGCCGAGATCGAGGACCTGGTCCGTGGCGGCAGCATCGTGATCTGCGTCGGCGGCGGGGGCATTCCCGTGGCAAGAGCCACCGACGGCACCTTCACAGGCGTTGAGGCGGTCGTGGACAAGGACCTGAGCTCGGCTCTGCTCGCCGAGAAGCTCAAGGCCGACCTGCTCCTCCTGCTCACCGACGTCACCCACGTCTACGCCGACTTCGGCACCGAGCACCCCCGAGCCATCGGGCACGTCACCGCCGACGAGATCCACCCCTCGGACTTCCCCGCCGGATCGGTCCGCCCGAAGCTTCGTGCCGCCATCGACTACGTCAGAGCCACCGGCGCTCGGGCCGCCATCGGCCATCTCGACGCGGCCACCGACCTCGCCAGCGGCACCACCGGCACCCAGATCACTTCCGAGGGTGGTTGACGAGGCCGTCCGCCCTCCCGAAACAGGCCCGAGCGCACCGTCAGCGCCCTCACCCACCTCGTCCCCGGACCGGATAACCGGGGGCAGGAGGGCAGGAGAAGGTCGGTGATTTCGAGACGATCGCTCCGGGATCCCCCAACCACCCTGGGTCAGAAGTCGCCGGCGGACTCGCGGATCGGCTTGAGCAGGGCGGAGAGGTGGCGCAGATCCTCCTCGGCAACGCCGGGCAGGCCCATCTCGGCATCGACCAGGTCGGCGGTGGCCTTCTCGACGAGGGCGCGCCCCTCGTCGGTGATGAAGGCGAGGACCGCCCGCCCGTCGTTGGGGTGGGGCTCTCGAGTGATGAGCCCAGCCGACTCCAGGCGCTGCACGATCGAGGTCACCGAGGTGGGGTGGACCTGAAGTCGCTCCCCCATCTTGCCGAGCGGCAGTGAGCCGCGTCGGGAGAAGGTCAGCAGGACCAGGGCCTCATAGCGGGCGAACGTGAGCCCGTGGGGCTTGAGGATCTCGTCCAGCCGGCCGAGCACCAACTGCTGGACCCGCATGATCGAGGTGACCGCGTGCATCTGCGGGACGCCCTCCCAGCGATCCCCCCACAGGCGCGCGGCCTCGTCGATCGGGTCGAAGGGCAGCCGCTTCTCGGTCACGAGGTGAAACTACCGGGTCAGTCGCCCAGTGATCCCAGCAAGGTGTCGGCTGCGGCATACGGGTCGAGGGTTCCGGACGCCACCTTCTCGGCCAGACCCTGCAGGCCGGTGCGTGCACCGATCTGGCCCCAGGTCTCGCGGAGGGTGGTCAGGGCGATCGCCTCGATCTCCTCCCGGGCCCGGTCGACGCGCCGGTTGTCCAGCTCACCGCTCTCCGACAGCCAGGCCTGGTGATCCCTGATCGCGGCCAGGAGCTCGTCGGTGCCCTGCCCGGTCTCGGCAACCGTGCTGACGATCGGCGGCTTCCAGGCCCCCTCCCGGCGCTCGGCGAGGTTGAGCATCCCGCGGAGGTCGCGCTTGACGGCGTCGGCGCCCTCTCGGTCGGCCTTGTTGACCACGTAGATGTCACCGATCTCCAGGATGCCCGCCTTGGCGGCCTGGATTCCGTCACCCATGCCGGGGGCGAGCAGCACGATCGTGGTGTCGGCGAGACCGGCGATCTCGACCTCGGACTGGCCGACGCCGACGGTCTCGACCAGCACGACGTCGCAGCCGGCGGCGTCGAGGACCCGCAGCGCCTGCGGAGTGGTCCAGGCCAGGCCGCCGAGGTGACCACGGGAGGCCATCGAGCGGATGTAGACGCCGGGGTCGAGGGCGTGATCCTGCATCCGGACCCGGTCACCGAGCAGCGCACCGCCGGAGAACGGCGAGGAGGGGTCGACCGCGAGCACCCCGACGCGCTGGTCGCGCGCACGCAGAGCCTTCACGAGCGCCGAGACCGAGGTCGACTTCCCGACGCCCGGAGACCCGGTGATCCCGATGACGTGCGCGTGCCCGGCGTACGGCGCGAGGCTAGCCATCACCTCGCGCAGCATGGGGGAGGCGTCCTCCACCAGGGTGATCAACCGGGCGACGGCCCGCGCCTCACCGGCGCGGGCACGCATCACCAGATCCGGGACCGAGCCGGCCCCTCGAAGCATCGCCACGCGGTCAGCTCTGCGGGACGTGGATGATCAGCGCGTCGCCCTGACCGCCGCCGCCGCACAGGGCCGCCGCACCGGTGCCGCCACCGCGGCGCTGGAGCTCCAGGGCCAGGTGGAGCACGATCCGCGCGCCGGACATGCCGACCGGGTGACCCAGAGCGATCGCTCCTCCGTTGACGTTGACCTTGTCGTCGTCGACGCCGAGCTCGCGAGCCGACGCGATGCCGACCGCGGCGAAGGCCTCGTTGATCTCGAACAGGTCGATGTCGGAGACCGCGATGCCCTCCTTGGCGGCCGCCTTCGTGATCGCGTTGGCGGGCTGCATCTGCAGGGACGAGTCCGGGCCCGCGACCTGCCCGGAGGCACCGATCTCGGCGATCCAGGTCAGGCCGAGCTCCTCGGCCTTGGCCTTGCTCATCACGACCACGGCGACGGCTCCGTCGGAGATCTGCGAGGACGACCCGGCGGTGATGGTGCCGTCCTTGCTGAAGGCCGGGCGGAGCCCGCCCAGAGACTCTGCGGTGGTGTCCGCGCGGATGCCCTCGTCGTGGTCGACGACCTGATCGCCGCGCCGGGTCGAGATGGTGACCGGCACGACCTCGTCGTCGAAGACGCCGTTCTTCCACGCCTCGGCTGCCCGCTGGTGACTGCGCGCGGAGAACGCGTCCTGCTCCTCACGAGTCAGCCGCTGGGCAGCGACGTTGCAGGACTCGGTCAGGATGCCCATCGCCTGGTCGGTGAACTGGTCGTAGAGAGCGTCGTAGGCCATCGAGTCGACGAGGGAGACGTCGCCGTACTTGAAGCCCTCGCGCGACTTCGGCAGCAGGTGCGGCGCGTTGGTCATCGACTCCATGCCGCCGGCCACGATGATCTCGTGCTCACCCGCACGGATCAGCTGGTCGGCCAGCGCGATGGCGTTCATGCCGGACAGGCAGACCTTGTTGATGGTGATCGACGGGGTGGTCATCGGGATGCCGCCCTTGACCGCCGCCTGGCGGGCGGTGATCTGGCCGGCGCCGGCCTGGATCACGTGGCCCATGATCACGTACTCGACCTGGTCGGGGCTCACCTCCGCCTTCTCCAGCGCACCCTTGATCGCGATCCCGCCGAGGTCGGCCGCGGAAAGGTCCTTGAGCCCTCCCAACAGACGGCCGATCGGGGTGCGGGCCCCCGCAACGATGACGGATCCAGCCATGACGCCTCCTGCGCATACGACGGTTCTGGTGGCGGCCCAGAACGGGCGGCCACACCCCACGACACTACCCACGGCTCGACCGGGTGGGGAGAGGTGGACCGGTGAGGAACTAGTCACACTCCCTCGCCCGGCCGCACCCGACGCTGGACGATATGTGCATGACCGGCTCCGTGGACCCACTGTTCACCGCTATCGACCACGTCGGCGTGGCAGTGCCCGACCTGGACGAGGCCATCGCGTTCTACGAGGGCACTCTGGGGATGAAGGTCGACCACGTCGAGGTCAACGAGGAGCAGGGGGTCAAGGAGGCGATGGTCGCCGTCGGTGACGGCGACACCCGGATCCAGATCCTGGCCCCGCTGAACGAGTCCTCGACGATCGCGAAGTTCCTGGACCGGTCCGGGCCGGGCCTGCAGCAGATCGCCTACCGCGTCTCCGACATCGAGTCGGTCAGCCAGGTGCTGCGGGGCCGGGGACTGCGGTTGCTCTACGACGCGCCGCGCCGCGGGACGGCTGGCAGCCGGGTCAACTTCATCCACCCCAAGGACGCCGGTGGCGTCCTGGTGGAGCTGGTCCAACCCGCCGCGCCGACCGCGCACGCCGCGGACTGAGCGCCCCGCCCGAGCCTGGGACCTCCGCCCTTTCGCATCCCGGCGGGTCCGGTCCATGCTTTGACGTAGGTCACATCGGCGTGCACCTGCGATTACCCGCGGGTACATTTCGCAAAACTCGACGCAGGCTCGACCCAGGAGGCCCAGCGTGAAGCAGATCCTCGAAGCGATCCTCGCCGGTGACACCACCTCCGAGGCGTACGCCGCACTGCCACTGCCGGAGTCCTACCGAGCCGTCACCGTCCACAAGGACGAAACAGAGATGTTCGCCGGCATGGCCACCCGCGACAAGGACCCCCGCCAATCCCTGCACCTCGAGGATGTCGCCGTCCCCGAGCTGGGCCCGGGCGAGGCCCTCGTCGCGGTGATGGCGAGCGCCATCAACTACAACACCGTGTGGACCTCGATCTTCGAGCCGGTCCCGACATTCGGCTTCCTGGAGCGCTACGGCAGGTCCTCCCCGATGGGAGCGCGGCACGATCTGCCCTACCACGTGGTCGGCTCGGACCTGGCCGGAGTCGTGCTGCGCACCGGGCCGGGCGTGCACGCCTGGGCACCCGGCGACGAGGTGGTCGCACACTGTCTGTCGGTCGAGCTGGAGAGCCCCGACGGCCACAACGACACCATGCTCGACCCCGAGCAGCGGATCTGGGGCTTCGAGACCAACTTCGGCGGACTGGCCCACCTGGCGCTGGTGAAGTCCAACCAGCTGATGCCCAAGGCGCCCCACCTGACGTGGGAGGAGGCGGCCAGCCCCGGGCTGGTGAACTCGACGGCCTACCGGCAGTTGGTCAGCCGCAACGGCGCCGGCATGAAGCAGGGCGACACCGTGCTCGTCTGGGGCGCCAGCGGCGGCCTGGGCGGCTTCGCCACGCAGTACGTCCTCAACGGCGGCGCAACCCCGATCTGCGTGGTCTCCAGCGAGGAGAAGGCCGAGATCTGCCGCCGGATGGGCGCCGAGCTGATCATCAACCGCGCCGAGGAGGACTACCGCTTCTGGAAGGACGAGCACACCCAGGACCCCAAGGAGTGGCGGCGTCTGGGCAACCGCATCCGCGAGCTCACCGGCGGAGAGGACCCCGACATCGTGTTCGAGCATCCCGGCCGGGAGACGTTCGGAGCGTCGGTGTACGTCGCACGCAAGGGCGGCACCATCGTGACCTGTGCCTCGACCTCCGGATACATGCACGAGTTCGACAACCGCTACCTGTGGATGAACCTCAAGAGCATCGTCGGCTCGCACTTCGCCAACTACCGGGAGGCCTTCGAGGCGAATCGGCTGATGGCCAAGGGGATGATCCACCCGACTCTGTCGAAAACCTATGCGATGGACGAGGTCGGCCAGGCCGCCTACGACGTGCACCGCAACCTTCACCAGGGCAAGGTCGCGGTGCTCTGCCTGGCGCCCGAGGAGGGCCTCGGCGTGCGCGACGCCGTCACACGAGAGCGGCACCTGGAGGAGATCAACCGGTTCCGCGGGCTCTAGGCCGGCGGCGACACCGCGGTGGGACGGTCCCTGTCCGGTGATGGGAGCGGCGGCTAGGCTGTCCCGGTCCCCGACAAAGGAACCCAACACAATGTCGCAGACCACTCCCCCCGCCTCCGCAGGACAGTCCCCGCCGACTGGGAAGCCCACCTTCCCGACAGTGCGCAAGGGCTATGACCCCGACGCCGTCGACAGACATGTCGGGGCGATGAGCCAGCAGGTCTCCGGCCTCTCCGACCAGCTCGCCTCGACCCAGCAGCTCTCCGACCAGCAGGCCGCCGAAATCGCGTCCCTGCAGGCCAAGGTCGACAAGCTCTCCGGCGAGCTCGAGGAGATCGGCAGCCCGACCTACGCCGGCCTCGGCGGACGAGCCAGCGAGATGCTCCGCCTCGCCGAGGAGCAGGCCGAGGACGTGCTCACCCAGGCCCGGCAGCACGCCGACGAGATCCTCGCCAACGCGCGCATCGACGCCGAGGACCACCGCTTCCGGGTGGCCAAGGAGTTCACCGACGTGCAGAACTCCCAGCTGCGCGAGCTCGACCAGGCCAAGGCCGCGGCCCACGCCGACTTCGAGCGTGAGCGGGCCCGAATCAAGGCCGAGGCCGAGGAGCTGACCGAAGCAGCCAACCGGGAAGCCGCCCAGACCCGGCTTTCCGCCGCCCATGACGCCAAGGCACTGCGCACCGAGGCCAGGCGCGAGGCGGAGAAGGTCCAGGCCGGCGCCGACCGTGAGCTCCAGGACGCCCGCCGCACCCTCGCGCTCGAGCGGGAGCGACTGGCGCACGAGGCCGCCGAGACCCACGAGTCGGCCGTATCCGAGACATCCCGCCTGGTCGAGGAGGCCGAGGGCCGGGCCAAGGCGGCCGACCAGCGGGCGCGCGAGGCGGTCGCCAGCGCAGCCACCCAACGCTCCCAGGCCGAGGCCGAGTCGGAACGGTTGCTCTTCGTGGCCCGTCAGGAGGCCCACCAGCTGGTCGGCGCCGCCCGCAAGGAGGTCGACGACCTGCTGACCAACGGCAAGGCCGAGGCGCGCAAAGCGATCGCGGTCCTCACTGCCGAGGTCGACCGACTGGAGAAGCGGCGTGAGGTCGTGGTCTCCCAGTTGACCACTCTGCGCGACGTCGTCGAGGGCTTCGGCCAAGAGATGAAGGGCGCCGCAAGCAAGGCGGTGTCGGGGGCCACGGGCAAGCAGTCTGCCCAGGCCGAGGCCGGGACGCCCGAGCAGACATCGGAGAAGTCGCCGGGAAAGATGTCAGAGAAATCGTCGGGGAAATCGTCGGGGAAGGCATCCGACATGGCACCTGTCGACGAGGTCCTGGCCGCCATGGCCGAGGAGGAATGACCTCCCGGAAGCCGTGGACACCGGCGAAGCCGCTCGTCCCCTGGCGATCCGGCTCAGTGCTGCCACCTGGCGTACGCCGAGGTGTCGGCGGTCTCCATAGGACCGTCCCACTCGGTCGGTAGCGGCACCGAGACCTCCGGCGCGATGGTGCCCACGATCTCGTCGAGCACCCGCTCACTGTCCCCCACCCACAGGTGCTTGGCTCCCGCGACGGCGATGACGCGCGCCTGCGGCACGACCGCGAAACGCCGCCTGGCCTCCGGCGGGCGCAAGTAGTCGTCCTTCTCCGGGACCAGCGCCACCAGCGTCCGGCCGTCATCGGCCCACGCCTGCAGATGCTCCTCCCGGGAGTAGCGCAGCGGCGGTGAGAGCAGCACCGCGCCCTCGACGTGCGGATCGAGCCCGTACATCAGGGCCAGGTCGGTGCCGAAGGACCAGCCGACCAGCCAACTGCGGGGCAGGTCGTGGAAGTCGGCGTACTCGATCGCGGCCGCGACGTCGTACCGCTCGTCCCGGGCTCCGCCGAACTCTCCCTCGCTCGTCCCCTGCAGGCTGGAGGTGCCGCGGGTGTTGAAGCGCAGCACCGCGATTCCGGCGAGGGCGGGGAGCCGGTAGGACGCCTTGCGGAACAGGTGGCTGTCCATCATCCCGCCGTGCGTGGGCAGCGGGTGCAGACAGATCATCGTCGCGATCGGCGCACGGTCCGGTGGGAGGGCGATCTCGCCGATGAGCCGCAACCCGTCCGCGGTGTGCAACTCGATGGGCTCGCGCCGGGCGGGGAGCACCGACGTACCACGGATCTTGCCCATATCTCCCCTCATCACTGACTCTGTGCTGCGGACCCCGTCGTTCGGACGGGCCCGCGGTCATTGTGCCCGACACCGCTCAGCGCGCGATCTTCTCCCGCCGCGACCAGCATGCGGAGTGCCAGTGTCGGCGCTCGTCCAGCCCGTCGTCGGAGAAGACACCGGGAACGACCGGCCAGGCGACGACGTGGGGTGTGGCCGGCCGGATCAGCTGCTGGCACCCCGGACACCGGTAGTCCTTGGTCGAGCTCGACCCGGTGATCGCACGGACGTGGAACTCCTCACCGCCGAACTCCTCGATTCGAGTGATCGCCGCTCCGCCCGCCGGCTTGCCCCCGTCGCTCCGACGGCGGTTGCGGCGGCTCATCGCGTCGAGTAGTCCCGGAAACCCCGCTGGGTCTTGCGGCCGAGGTAGCCGGCGGTGACCAGCTGCTCCAGGAGGGGCGCCGGGGCGAAGCCAGGCTCCCGGAACTCCAGATACAGCTCCCTTTGAATCGCCAGTGACACGTCGTTGCCAACCACGTCGAGCAGCTCGAACGGCCCCATCGGAAGCGCACAGCCGAGCTTCATCGCGGTGTCGATGTCGTCGGCGGTCGCGTAGTGGGCCTGCAGCATCTTGATCGAGTCGTTGAGGTACGGGAACAGCAGCGCGTTGGCGATGAAGCCCGCCCGGTCACCACAGGAGACGGCGGTCTTGCCCAGGGACCCGCAGACGGCTCGCGCTGTCTCGGCGACCTCGTCGGAGGTGGACACGGTCGAGACGACCTCCACCAGCTCCATCACCTGGGCCGGGTTGAAGAAGTGCATGCCGACGACGTCCTGCGGCCGGTGGGTGGCCGTGGCCAGCTCGATGACGGGCAGCGATGACGTGGTCGTCGCCAGGATCGCTCCCGGCTTGCAGATCTCGTCGAGGTTCTCGAAGAGGGCGCTCTTGACCTTGATGTCCTCAACGACTGCCTCGATGACGAGATCGGCCCCGCTCAGGTCGTCGAGCCGGGGCGACCCGGTGATCCGGCCGAGGATCGTCTCGCGCTCGGACTCCTCCAGCTTGCCGCGCTGGATGGCCTTCTCCAAAGACTTCTCGACCGCGGAGCGGGCGGCGGCGACCTTGGCGGCACTGCGACCGACGAAGGTGACGTCGTACCCGCCACGGGCGAGGACCTCGACGATGCCGGTGGCCATCGTGCCGGTGCCGACCACACCGACCTTCTTGACCGGGCGACGGAACTGCGGCCCCGCATCGCCCGACGGGGTGAGCTCGTCGTCGACGACGACCGGACTGCCGCTGGCCTCGTAGGTGTAGAAGCCTCGTCCGGACTTGCGGCCGAGCATCCCGGCGGTGACCAGCTGCTTGAGGATCGGCGTGGGCGCGTGGAGCCGGTCTCGGCCCTGCTTGTACATCGTGTCCAGGATCTCGTACGCGGTGTCCAGACCGATCAGGTCGAGCAGCGCGAGCGGGCCCATCGGGTAGCGGCACCCCAGTTTCATCGCGGTGTCGATGTCCTCACGGCTGGCGTAGTGCGCCTCGTACATCGCGACCGCGTGGTTCAGGTAGCCGAACAGCAGCGCGTTGGCGATGAAGCCGGCCTTGTCGCCCGCGACGACCGGCACCTTGCCGAGGGACTCAGCGAGCGCCGTCGACTCCTCGAGCACCCACGGCTCGGTCACCACGGTCTTGACGATCTCGACGAACTTCTGGACCGGGGCCGGGTTGAAGAAGTGCATCCCGATAACCCGACCGGGCAGGCCGGTGGAGGTACCGATCTCGGTCACCGAGAGGGAGGAGGTGTTGGTGGCGAGGATGGCGTCCTCGGCGATGATCCCGTCGAGCTGGCGGAAGAGCTCCCGTTTGACGGGGAGCTGCTCGATGATCGCCTCGACGACGAGCTGGCACTCCTTGACGTCGGCGAGCTCGCTGGTGAAGGTCATCCGGCCGAGGAGCTCGGCCTGCTCCTCCTCGGTCATCTTGCCGCGCTTGACCGCCCGGCCGGTGGACTGCTCGACATGCTCGCGGCCGATGGCCACTGTCTCGTCGTTCAGCTCGACGCCGACGACTCGATAACCGTTCCGGGCGAAGACCTCGGCGATGCCGGCACCCATGGTGCCGAGCCCGATGACGCCGATGGTGGTGAATTCACGTGCCATGGATCGAATCCTCGCACGCCTCCGGTCAGTTGTGCCGTGACCCAACTCACCTACTCGGCCCGGGGGGTCCGGGCAGGTAGATTGCCCACCGTCCGGATGGTGTCGTGGGTCGAGGAGTGGGTCGTCGGTGAGACTGGTCGTCGCGCGCTGCCAGGTCGACTACGCCGGCCGGCTGACCGCCCATCTGCCGATGGCGACCCGGCTGATCATGGTCAAGAACGACGGGTCGGTCCTGATTCACTCCGACGGCGGCTCCTACAAGCCGCTGAACTGGATGTCCCCTCCCTGCCGGATCACCGAGGGCTCCTCCCCCACCGGGGCGCTGGAGTGGACGGTCACCGGCCGGGACGGCGTGGACGGCGACACGCTGCGGATCCTGCTGGAGGAGGTCATCCACGACAGCGCCCATGATCTGGGGGTAGATCCGGGCCTGCAGAAGGACGGCGTGGAGAAGCACCTGCAGGAGCTGCTCGCCGAGCACCCCACCACGCTCGGGGCGGGCCTGGCCCTGGTCCGCCGGGAGTACCCGACCGCGATCGGACCGGTGGACCTGATGTGCCGGGACTCCTCCGGAGCCTCTGTCGCGGTGGAGGTCAAGCGCCGCGGGGAGATCGACGGGGTGGAGCAGCTGACCCGTTATCTGGACCTGCTCAACCGGGATCCGCTGCTGACCGTCAAGGGACCGGTACGGGGGATCTTCGCCGCCCAGGAGATCAAGCCCCAGGCCCGGGTCCTCGCCGAGGACCGCGGCATCACCTGCGCCTTGGTCGACTACAACGCCCTGCGCGGGCTCGACGACCCCTCCCTCCGCCTCTTCTGAGCAGTCGGCAGATTTTCACGTTAACCTGAAAAACTGCCGGTGGGCACGAGGAATTCCACGTGCCCACCGGCAGTTTTCCGTGCCCACGGTGGCTCCTGAAGGATCCGGAGAACGCGCTGCTGCCCCTCTACGCCGTACCGACCAGAGCGGCGACCTCGTCCGCGCAGCCCCACGACAGGGTGACTCCCGCGCCGCCGTGCCCGTAGTTGTGGATGACTCGGTGGCCGTCGAGGTGACCCTCCTCCAACCTCACCGCCGGACGCTTGGGGCGCAAACCGATCCGAGCGCCCAGCACCCGCGCCTCGGCGAGCTCAGGCACCAGCGCACGACAGCGGGCCAGGATGTCTGCGCCGACCCTGTCGTCCGGCTCCCGGCTCCACTCCCCCTCCCGATCTGTCCCCCCGACGACGATGTCGTGACTGCGGGGGACGACGTACGTCGGACCGCTCTCATCGAGCCACCAGCGGTCGAGCCCGACTTGGGAGAGGTAGACGACCTGACCCTGAACCGGCTGCACGGTCAGGTCGTCGGCACTGTGGCGGGCACCCAGGCCGGTGGCGTTCACCACGACGCCGGCGTGAGTGGGAAGACCGCCGAGGGCCATCCGGGTGATGGTGCCGCCAAGCGACTCGACCCGGCCCACCAGCCAGCGCAGGTAGACCGGCATCTCGATCACCGGGGCTACGAAGGTCCAGGCGTCGGCATAGCCGGCAGGCGCGGCGGTGCGCTCCAGGTCGGGCACCGCCTCGGCCCACCACGGATCAGCCGAAGGCTCGCGCAGCACTTCGGTGCCCTGGCGAAGGCGGACGCCGGTCTCGTCGTTCGCAGCCAGCCGGGCGAAGCACTCGTAGGAAGCAGCAGACCAAGCGGTCACCCGGTCGACCGGCAGCGCCAGATACGGGTACCAGAGGGCGGCTGCCACCGCAGAGGTCGTCTCCAGAGGCAGGTCACGTGCGAGGATGTCGACCCGGTGACCGTCCTCGAGCAGGCGGACCGCCGTGGTCAGCCCGATGACCCCGGCTCCGATGACGATGATCCGTTCCACAGAGCCCAGTCTGCCGCCCCCAGTGAGGATTCGTCTCTGGGTTGAGCTAGCTCAGGCTTCCCCGAAGGGCTGCCCCGGCGTCGTACGCCGTGGGACGTCGATCGCCCGGTGAGCATGAAGAACTGCCGGTGGGCACGAGGAATTCCCCATGCCCACCGGCAGTTTTTCACGTTAACGTGAAAATCATGTGACCTACGGGAGGTTGTGGGCTCGGCGGATCACCCGGACGATGCCGGCGATGATCCCGGTCAGGCCGAAGTCCTTCGGGGTGAACACCTCGGCCACGCCCAGCTGCTTGAGCAAGACGGCATCCCGGGGTGGGATGATCCCGCCCACGACGACCGGCACCTCGCCCAGCCCCGCGGCCCGTAGACCTTCGAGCACCTCGGGTACCAGCTCCATGTGCGAGCCGGACAGGATCGACAGCCCGACGCAGTGCACGTCCTCGGCGACTGCAGCCGCGACGATCTGCTCCGGCGTCAGCCGGATCCCCTGGTAGACGACCTCGAAGCCCGCGTCACGCGCCCGCACCGCCACCTGCTCGGCGCCGTTGGAATGGCCGTCCAGGCCCGGCTTGCCGACCAAGAGACGCAGCCGCCCGCCGAGCTCCTCCCCCGTACGGCGCACGTCCTGCCGGACCTGAGCCAGCTCCGATCCCGCCTCGGCGATCCCGACGACGCCGGTGACCCCGGTCGGGGCGCGGTACTCCCCGAAGACCTCCCGCAACGCCCCAGACCACTCCCCGGTGGTCACACCGGCCCGAGCCGCCATCAAGGTGGCCTCCATCAGGTTCTCCCCGGACTTGGCGTCCTCGGTGAGGCGGCGCAGTGCCAGGTCCACCGCAGCGCCGTCGCGCTGGGCCCTCCAGGCGTTGAGCGACGCGATCGCGGCAGACTCCGCCGCAGGGTCGATCGCCTGGACCGCGCTGACGTCGCCGGCGGTCAGGGGCGACTCCTCGGCCGACTCGAAGCAGTTCACCCCGACGACCTTCTCCTCACCGGACTCGATTCGCGCTCGGCGGGCGGCGTGGGAGGCGACCAGGGCCTGCTTAAGGTATCCGGACTCGACGGCGGCCATTACCCCGCCCATGGCGGCGATCCGGTCCATCTCCTCCCGTGCCCCGGCGACCAGCGAGGCCACCCTCGCCTCGATCACGTGGGAGCCGGCGAAGATGTCGTCGTACTCCAGCAGGTCGGACTCATAGGCCAGCACCTGCTGCATCCGCAGCGACCACTGCTGGTCCCAGGGCCTGGGCAGTCCGAGCGCCTCGTTCCAGGCCGGCAGCTGGACGGCGCGTGCACGGGCGTCCTTGGAGAGCGTCACGCCGAGCATCTCCAGCACGATCCGCTGCACGTTGTTCTCCGGCTGCGCCTCGGTAAGCCCGAGCGAGTTCACCTGCACGCCGTAGCGGAACCGCCGCATCTTCTCGTCAGCGATCCCGTAGCGGTCGCGGCTGATCTGCTCCCACAGCTGGACGAAGGCCCGCATCTTGCAGGTCTCCTCGATGAACCGCACCCCGGCGTTGACGAAGAAGGAGATCCTCCCGACGACAGAGCCCATCTCCCCGGGATCGATCTGGCCGGAGTCGCGGACGGCATCGAGCACAGCGATCGCCGTGCTGAGCGAGAACGCCAGCTCCTGCACCGGCGTCGCGCCGGCCTCCTGCAAGTGATAGCTGCAGATGTTGATCGGGTTCCACTTCGGGATGTGCCGCACCGAGTAGGTGATCAGGTCGGTGGTCAGCCGCAGCGAGTGTCCGGGGGGGAACACATAGGTCCCGCGCGAGAGGTACTCCTTGACGATGTCGTTCTGGGTGGTGCCGGCCAGTGCCTGGTGCACGCCCTCGAACTCCTCGGGGCTCGATCCCGCCGTGAGTCCGTTCTCCTCCTCGGCGACCACTTGATAGAGGGCGAGCAGCCACATTGCGGTGGCGTTGATCGTCATCGAGGTGTTCATCGCCGTCAACGGGATGTCGGCGAAGAGGCTGCGCATGTCACCCAGGTGGGCGATGGGCACGCCGACCTTGCCCACCTCGCCGCGGGCCAACGGCGAGTCGGGGTCGTAGCCGGTCTGGGTCGGCAGGTCGAAGGCGACCGACAGCCCGGTCTGCCCCTTGGCCAGGTTGCGCCGGAACAACGTGTTCGACTCGGTCGCCGAGCTGTGCCCGGCGTAGGTGCGCATCAGCCAGGGCTTATCGCGCGGGGACGGACTGCTCGCTCATAGCGCGGAGAGTACGTCGTAAGTGACCCGCGGGGTAACACGGTGTGAAGTGTCCAACATCGCCGAACCTCCGGGTACGGCGAGGGGCCGCCCTCCCGGAGGAGGACGGCCCCGCCGTCGATCTCGGCTCAGCTGACGTAGACGTACAGCATGCTGTGTGCGATCAGCGTGCCTCCGTCGTAGATGTCGAGCTGTGCCTGGTAGTTGCCCGGTGCCGTGCGCTTGGGCACGTGCACCGGAGCGGGACGGAGATCGAGCCCGACGCCGGGACGGTGACCGACGTGGCGCCGACGGAGAAAGCGACCCCGCTGGTGGCGTCGTCGATGCTCAGCGTCACGTCGAACGAGGAGCCGGTGAGGCTGCTCAACGACACATCCGCCATTGCCGTCTGGCCCGAGCCGTGCGGAATCTTCCCGAACGACGTGCTGACCGGACCGACCGCCACCTGTGCCCCGACAGCGGCGTCGAGGTTGAGGAAGCCGGCACCGACCACGTTGACGTCGTTCTCGACCGACGAGGTGTCCTTCCAGTTGAACAGCGAGCCCTGCGTTGCGGTGTTCACGATCGCCGAGCGCACGTCCGCCGCGGTGTAGTCGAGGTGCTCGGCGCGGAAGGCGCTGATCACGACGGCTGCGGAGCCCGCCAGGTGCGGTGTCGCCATCGACGTACCGCTGAAGAACGCGAAGCACGGGTTCCCGTCGCAGTACGACGTCGGGATCGACGAGAGCACGTTGACGCCCGGGGCGACAACATCGGGCTTGATCATCCAGCTGACGTCCGTCGGACCCTCGCTGGAGAAGTCGGCCATGATGTTGTTCGTCGCCGGGTTGTACGTGTACACCGGGGTCGCCCCGATCGTCGCGCTCTGCCCGTCTGCGGCCACGATCGCGCCCGCATCGGACAACGGCAGCATGTACGCCGGAATGGTCGGCTGGTTCGCCGTACCGTCCTGCGCCATGGAGATGGCGTCGCCCGCGACGTTGTTCACGACGAGCACTGCGACGGCGCCTGCATCCTGAGCGTTGCGGATCTTGGTGCTGAACGAGCAGGCACCTCGCGAGAGGACCGCGATCTCACCGGTGAGGTCGCTGCCGATCGAGCTGCACGCCGTACTCATCCCGTTGCTGGAGCCAGGGATGACGCCGAGAGGTGCAGTCAGGTCCGCTCCCATGACGGTCTCGAAGTCGCCGGAAACCGCGTTGAACGTCGTCGAGCCGACGGTAACCGGGGTGGACACGTTGTGTCCGACACTGGAAGCCCCCGCGGTCAGGGCCCGCTGGGCCGAGCCTGGAGACTCCACCGTGTAGTGGCCAGGGCCGCTGTTGCCGGCGGCGACCGCGACGACCATGCCGCCCATGTCCAGGTTGTCCACCGCGATGGTGAGCAGGTCCTGGATGCCGTTGGCGTTGCCGCCGAGGCTCATGTTGGCCACGTCCATGCCGTCCTGGTAGGCCGCATCGAGGGCGTTGAGGATGTCCTCGGAGCGCGCGTCCTGGACCTGGCCCGGGAACACGTTGTAGTTGCCCAGCTGGGCAGCCGGAGCCACGCCGGACATGGCGTAGGGGATGGTGGCGCCGTTCACGGTCGCCGGAGTGTCGAGGTCACAGGCGATGGTGCCTGCCACGTGGGTGCCGTGGTCCTGGATGGCCTGAGCGGTCAGGCCGCGGGACTTGGCCTTGTTGTAGAACACCTTGGCCACGATCACCTTGTTGTTGGTGAAGCCGTGGTCACCCAGCTGGGGGGTGCTCGGGAAGCCTGCGTCACTGAAGCAGGGGTGCGTGGTGTCGATGCCCGTGTCGACCACGGCGACCTTGACTCCCTTGCCCGCGTCGGCGGCGCCGCCCGAGAGGGTGCTCCACGCGTCGATCGCGTTGATCAGACCGAGGTCGGGGTCGCTGTTGTCCAACGGGTAGTACAGCGTGTCGTACTGGACCGACTTGACCTGCGGCGCATTGCGCAGCGTCGCGAGCGACGTGCCGTGCAGCTTGACGCTCACTGCGTTCACCGAGAGCGAGAACGATCCGACGATCTTGGCCTTGGGCGCGTTGGCCCGCAGCCAGAGGCGGAATGCCTTCCGCTCGGCAAGGATGGCGGAGCGGGCGTCCTTGGCCTGCTTGCCGCGCAGGTTCACCCGGCCGTCCGATGTGCGGGCGGTCACGGCCGCGAGGACGGCGTCGGCGTTGAGCTGGACGAGTGCGCGCGACTTGTTGACTGCCTTGTGAGCAGTGGACGCGCCCGTACTCGGGCTCGTAGACGGAGACGACGATCGAGCGACCGCCGGACCTGTCGTTGCCGTCATCGTTCCGATGGCGACGATTGCGGCAGCGGCCATGGTCAGCCGCCTGCTTCGTGACAAGTACATCGACCCTCCCCAGGGTGTCGAGTGACAATCGGACGCCACTACGGTGAGACGCCCACTCGGCACCTTTGCACTCTTAACCCTGCGCCGCTAGAGGGGCCCTCCTGGGGAGCGCGTCGACGAACCTGACGCACCGAGATGCCGCGAGTCACCCTAGAGTGGCCTTCGTGGTCAAACTGACGAGGATCTACACGCGCACCGGTGACAGCGGGACGACGCGGCTCGGCGATAACTCCGAGGTGCTCAAGACTGACCTCCGACTCGCTGCCTACGCCGATGTCGACGAGCTCAACAGCAGCCTCGGGGTGGTACTCGCCGGAGCGGTCAGCGACGAGGTACGTGCCGTGCTGAACCGTGTCCAGAACGAGCTCTTCGATGTCGGTGCCGACCTGTGCACCCCCGTCGTTCCCGATCCCGAATACCCTCCACTGCGCGTGGACCAGGAGTACGTCCTGCGGCTGGAGGATGCGTGCGACCAGTTCAACGAGAGCCTGGAGCCCCTCCGCTCGTTCATCCTGCCCGGCGGGACGGAGGCTTCGGCCCGGCTGCACGTGGCACGCACCATCGCGAGGCGGGCAGAGCGGGCGGCCTGGGCGGCCTACGACACCTACGGCGAGTCGATGAACGAGATCGCACTGACGTACCTCAACCGGCTGAGCGACCTGCTGTTTATCCTGGCCCGCTACGAGAACCGGACGAACGGCGACGTTCTGTGGGTCCCCGGAGGGGAACGGTAGCCATCGGTCGGGTCGTCGCTCGGGCGCGGCGCCACCGTCACAGTAAGCACGAGAATTGGGGCGTGGGCACGAGGAACATCTCGTGCCCACGCCCCAATTACCACGTTAACGTGAAAATCTTGCGTCAGATGATGGGGCGGTGGCCGCGGCCGGGCGGGCTGGCCTCGAGCCAGGCAAGGAAGCCGGTTACGGCCGTGAGCGCCATCGCGAACTCCAGGCTTCCGGACGGCCCATCACACCGCACGATCACGTGGTCGGGATAGATGGCGTACTCCTCGGCGGGGGTGCGCTCACGCCGGCCGGCGTACCGCAAGTCGTCGCGGGTCCAGCTGCGCGAGGGTCGCGGGCTCACCGAGAAGGTGCGGAACCACTCCAGGTGGTCACCGGAGTAGCGGCCAATCCCGACCGCCCATCCCCCACTCGCTGCGCCGGGCGAGAGCCGCAGGCTGAATTCGAAAGTGCCACCGTGACGGCCGATGAGGCGCCGGCGAGCCACGATGGCACCCAGATAGAGCACACACAGGACGAGGATCAGTCCCAGGATGTCAGCGAGCCCGATCAGCTCGCTCACCTATGCACCCCCCGACCGCTCACCTCGGCCGGTCCCTCAGGATGCATGTTCGGCTGCGCGAATTCGAGCCTCCGCCCAGGCCCGGTCCAGAGCCTTGGCGTCCTGGGCGAGCCCGCCACCCTCACGGTGTGCCCGCTCCAGGTCGGCGCGCGCCCGCTCGAGGTCGATGTCGTGCGACATCTCGGCGTGCTCGGAGAGGACCGAGACGTAGTTCTTGGCAACCGAGAGGAATCCGGTATCGACCGCGGCGACCCACGTCTCGTCCTCCGCGGTGGTCACGTCGATCACGCCGTGCACCATCAGCGACAGGACCGGCGCGTGGTTCGGCAGCACACCGATGTCGCCCTCGGTGGTGCGAGCGATCAACATCTTCGCCTCGCCGGACCACACGACGCGGTCGGCGGCGACCAGCTCCACATGCAGCAGATCGTCACTCACCGGTGACTCCTTTCTGGGGGTCGCCCCCCGCCCGGTATGGCGGGAGGGGGGACGCCGGGTGCGTCAGAGGTTCTTCTGGATCTCGGCCCACTTGCGCTCGACATCGTCGAGTCCACCGCACATGAAGAAGGCCTGCTCAGCGACGTGGTCGTACTCGCCGGCGGAGATCTTGTTGAACGCCTCGACGGTCTCGGCCACCGGGACGGTCGATCCCTCGATGCCAGTGAACTGCTTGGCCACGTAGGTGTTCTGGGACAGGAATCGCTGGATACGGCGGGCCCGGCTCACGACGACCTTGTCCTCCTCCGACAGCTCGTCCACACCAAGGATCGCGATGATGTCCTGGAGCTCCTTGTTGCGCTGCAGGATCTGCTTCACCCGGATCGCCGCGTTGTAGTGGTCCTCGCCGATGTACTGCGGGTCCAGGATCCGCGACGTCGAGGCCAGCGGGTCCACGGCCGGGTAGATACCGAGGGAGGCGATCTCACGCGACAGCTCGGTGGTCGCGTCGAGGTGGGCGAAGGTCGTCGCCGGAGCGGGGTCGGTGTAGTCGTCGGCCGGCACGTAGATCGCCTGCATCGAGGTGATCGAGTGTCCACGGGTCGAGGTGATCCGCTCCTGCAGTGTGCCCATCTCGTCGGCAAGGTTCGGCTGGTAGCCCACCGCCGACGGCATCCGGCCGAGCAGCGTGGACACCTCGGAGCCGGCCTGGGTGAACCGGAAGATGTTGTCGATGAACAGCAGCACGTCCTGCCCCTGCACGTCACGGAAGTACTCCGCCATGGTGAGCGCGGAGAGTGCCACGCGAAGACGCGTGCCCGGCGGCTCGTCCATCTGGCCGAAGACCAGCGCGGTCTGTCCGATCACGCCGGCCTCGGTCATCTCGGCGATGAGGTCGTTGCCCTCGCGGGTGCGCTCGCCGACTCCGGCGAACACCGACACGCCACCGTGGTCCTTGGCGACGCGGGCGATCATCTCCTGGATCAGCACGGTCTTGCCGACACCCGCACCGCCGAACAGGCCGATCTTGCCGCCCAGGACGTACGGGGTGAGCAGGTCGATGACCTTGATGCCGGTCTCGAACATCTGGGTCTTCGACTCGAGCTGGTCGAACGCCGGTGCCTTGCGGTGGATGCCCCAGCGCTCGTTGACCTCGAGCTTCTCGCCCTCTTCGAGGTTGAGGCAGTCGCCGGTCGCGTTGAACACGTGACCCAGGGTCGCGTCTCCGACGGGTACCGAGATCGACGAGCCGGTGTCGCTGACCGGCGCACCCCGCACCAGACCGTCGGTCGGCTTCATGGAGATGGCCCGGACCATGCCCTCACCGATGTGCTGGGCCACCTCGAGGGTGATGGTCTGGGTCTCGCCGCTGATGGTCAGGTCGACCTTGAGCGCGTTGTAGATCGCCGGCATCGAGTCGAGTGGGAACTCGACGTCGACGACGGGTCCGATAACCCGCGCGATGCGGCCGACGGATCCGGTCCCCGCGGTGGAGGCTTCGTTGATGGTGGCAGTCATTTCTCTCACTCACTCCCGGCGGTGGCGTCGGCAAGTGCGTTCACTCCGCCGACGATCTCGCTGATTTCCTGGGTAATGCCGGCCTGACGGGCCTGGTTGGCGATACGTCGATACTTCTTGATGAGCTCTTCGGCGTTGTCCGTCGCGGACTTCATCGCCCGCTGCCGGGCGGCCAGCTCGGAGGCCGCGGCTTGGAGCAGCGAGAAGTAGACCCGGCTCTGGACGTACCTTGGCAACAGCGCGTCGAGAACTTCGGCCGAGCTCGGCTCGAACTCGTAGAGCGGGAGGACCTCCTCGGGGGACGGACGCTCCTCGCCCTCGACGACCTCAAGAGGCAGCATGCGGACCGCGGTCGGCTCCTGGTACAGCATGGACCGGAAGCGCGTGTAGACCACGTGCACCTCGTCGACGCCGGCAGGATCCTCGGAGTCGACCAGGAAGGTCCCAATCAGAGTGTCGGCGATCTCCGCGGCCAGGTCGTAGGTCGGCTGGTCCGAGTGACCGGTCCACGCCTGAGCCACCGGGCGGCGCCGGAACTTGAAGTACGCGACGCCCTTGCGGCCGGAGACGTAGATGACGACCTCCTTGCCATCTTCGCGCAGAGTCTCGGCGAGGCGCTCGGCCTCCTTCAGGACGCTGGACGAATAGGCTCCCGCCAGGCCACGGTCGCTTGTCACGATCAGGATCGCGGCACGGCGGGGCTGCTCGGACTCGGTGGTCAGGGCGTGGTCGACGTTCGAGTACGTCGCCGCGGCCGAGACCGCCCGTGTCAGCGCGCGGGCGTACGGCGCGGAGGCGTGCGCCCGCTGCTGCGCCTTGATGATGCGGGACGCAGCAATGAGCTCCATGGCGCGGGTGATCTTCTTGGTCGACTCGACCGATCGGATCCGAGCGCGATACTCACGCAGCGAGACAGCCATCTGTCGTCACGCCCGCTTCTGCTTGACGATCTGCTCCTGCTCGATGTCCTCTTCGGGGAGGGCCTCGTGCTCCTCGCGACCCGCCTTGATCGAGCCTCCGTCGGAGGTTTGGAAGTGGTCGGCGAAGGTGTCATAGGCACGCCCGAGGGCCTGGGCCGTGTCGTCGTTGAAGTCGAGCGACTCGGCGATCCCCCGGAGGATCCCGGCCTCGGACCGGCGCAGGTACTCGAGGAACTCGTGCTCGAACCGCAGGACGTCCACGGTCGGCACGGCGTCGAGCCGGCCACTCGTGCCCGTCCAGAGCGAGACCGTCATCTCCTCCACCGGGTACGGCGAGTACGCCGGCTGCTTGAGCAGCGCCATGAGTCGCTGGCCACGGTCGAGCTGCTGGCGCGACGCCGCGTCGAGATCGGAGGCGAACATCGCGAAGGCCTCCATCGCGCGGAACTGCGCCAGATCCACCTTCAGCGAGCCGGTGACCTTCTTCATCGCCTTGGTCATCGCAGCACCGCCCACGCGGGACACCGAGACACCGACGTCGATCGCGGGACGCTGGTTGGCGTTGAACAGGTCCGACTGCAAGAAGATCTGTCCGTCGGTGATCGAGATGACGTTGGTCGGGATGTATGCCGATACGTCGTTGGCCTTGGTCTCGATGATCGGCAGACCTGTCATCGAGCCGGCGCCCATGTCGTCGGACAGCTTGGCGCAGCGCTCCAGCAGACGGCTGTGCAGGTAGAACACGTCGCCGGGGTACGCCTCACGACCAGGCGGACGGCGAAGAAGCAGCGACACGGAACGGTATGCCTCGGCCTGCTTGGTCAGGTCGTCGAAGATGATCAGGACGTGCTTGCCGGCGTACATCCAGTGCTGGCCGATCGCCGAGCCCGTGTAGGGCGCGAGGTACTTGAAGCCCGCCGAGTCCGACGCCGGGGAGGCCACGATCGTGGTGTACTCCAAGGCTCCTGCCGCTTCCAGAGCGCCCCGGGCCGCGGCGATCGTCGATCCCTTCTGACCGATGGCGACGTAGATGCAGCGGACCTGCTTGGCAGGATCGCCGGACTCCCAGTTGGCCTTCTGGTTGATGATGGTGTCGAGCGCGATCGTCGTCTTCCCGGTCTGCCGGTCACCGATGATCAGCTGGCGCTGACCGCGGCCGATGGGGGTCATGGCGTCGATCGCCTTGATGCCGGTGGCCAACGGCTCGTGCACGGACTTGCGGTTGATGACGGACGGTGCCTGTAGTTCCAGCGCTCGGCGGGCATCCGGCTCGATGTCGCCGAGCCCGTCGATCGGAGTGCCGAGCGGGTCGACGACTCGGCCCATGAAGCCGTCCCCGACAGGAACGGAGAGGATCTCGCCGGTCCGGCGGACCGTCTGTCCCTCCTCGATCTTGTCGAAGTCACCCAGGACGACGACGCCGATCTCACGGGTGTCGAGGTTCAGTGCAAGACCCAGCGTCCCGTCCTCGAACTCCAGCAGCTCGTTGGCCATCGCCGAGGGCAACCCGGTCACCCGGGCGATACCGTCGCCGCCCTCCGCCACGGTGCCGACCTCTTCCCGGCTGACAGCCGTGGGCTGGTAGTCGGCAACGTACTTCTGGAGCGCGTCCCGGATCTCTTCCGGACGGATCGTGAGCTCCGTCATCTTCGTCCCTACTCTCTTGTCTCTGCCTCAGGTCTACGGGCTGGTCTGCGTGCTGGTCAGCCGACGAGACGCCGTCGCGCGGCGTCGAGGCGGCTGGAAATCGTGCCATCGATGACCTGGTCACCGATCTCGATGCGTAACCCGCCGATCACCTCAGGGTCGGTGACCACGTTCAGGTGGACCGGTCGGTCGTACTCGGAAGCGAGGGCGTCGGCCAGTCGGCGACGCTCGTCCTGCGGAAGCGGCCGAGCGACTCGGACCAGGGCGACACTGCGGTTGCGGGCCTCGGCAGCCACTCTGACGTACTCGTTGATCGCCCGGTTCACTGTGAGGTGGGCCCCCACGACCGAGCGCTCGGCGAGCATCATTGTCGTCTCGGAGACCTTCCCCTCAACCAGCGAGCGCACCAGGGCCTGCTTGTCCTCCGACGAGCGAGCACGGTCCGACAGCGCGTCGCGCAGGTGGGGGCTCTCGGCAACGATGCGACCGAACCGGAAGAGCTCGTCCTCCATGCGTTCGGCCTCGCCCGCCTTCTCGGCAGTCTTGACCACGGCTACGACCCCGAGCTGCTCCAGGGCGGTCGTCAGGTTGCCGCTCGCGGCCCACCGGAGCGTGACCGCACGGGCGATCAGGTCCGCGGCGACATCGTCGACGTGCGCAGCGAAGACGGTGCGCGCCAGCGCAGCCTTGCCCTCCGGTTCCGAGGAAGGGTCGGTCAAGGCACGACGGAGCGCGGGCTCGCTGCGCAACGACCCCGCGGCCAGGAAGAGGCCGCTGCCGACGGCCGAGCCCTCAGCTCCACCGTCGATCAGCTGCCCGAGCTGGTCGGTGAGCCGCGCCAGAGACTCCCTCGAGGAACCCTGCATCAGCTGGCTCCACCCGTGGCGTCAAAGTCGGCCAGGAACCGGTCGACGACGCGGCTCTGGCGAGCCTCGTCGTCCAGAGCCTCGCCCACGATGCGCCCGGCCAGCGTGACTGCGAGCGTGCCCACCTCGCTGCGTAGTGAGACCACGGCGGCCTTGCGATCCGCCTCGATCTGGGTGTGCGCATGCTCGACGATCCGGTTCGCCTCCGCCTGGGCCTGCTCGCGCATCTCCCCGATGATCACCGCCCCCTGCTCGCGGGCTTCCTCGCGGATCCGGGCCGCCTCCTGGCGCGCGTCGGCGATCTGCGCGCGGAACTCCTGCTCGGCCTGGTTCGCATCCTCTTTGGCCTGGTCAAGGTCGGCGAACTGCTGCCGGATCGCGTCCTGGCGAGCCGTCATCGCACGGTTGATCGGCGGGATGACGAACTTGCCCAGGATGTACACCATGATCGCGAAAGCAAACAGCTCGACCAAGAACGTGGCGTTCGGGACGAGGAAGTTGCTCGCCAGCGGGATGGGCTGAATCGCGGCGCTTGCCATCACATGATCCTTTGCTTCCGGCGGTGACCGAGGTGCCTGGTGGCCCTGTGCGTCACTTGCCGAGGACGAAGACGAACAAGGCCATGAACGCGAGGTTGATGAAGAACATCGCCTCGACCAGGCCGACCGTCAGGAAGAAGATGGTCTGCAGGCGGCCCTGGGCCTCGGGCTGACGGGCCACGCCTTGGATGTAGGACGAACCGGCCAGGCCGTCACCGATGCCGGCACCGATGGCGCCGCCAGCGAGGGCCAAGCCGCCTCCGACGAACGCGCCGGCGGTCTTGATGGCCGAGTCCAGAGTGCTCGTGTCTGCCATGTCTCTCCTTGATTACGCACCGAAGGCCGGTGCCCTGTCACATGTGTTGCGGTTCTTCTGTGCTGCCACGCCCGACCGGTTGGCCGGTCACTGCGCGCCGATCGGTGCTGCTTTCATGCTCCCGGCGGTTGTCTCGTCCGCCGAAGTCGTGGTGTCGCTCTCGTGCTTGTCCCCGTTGTCGTCCCCGTGGTCGTCCCCGTGACCCGCACCGGCCATACCGAAGTACAACACGGCCAGCAGGGCGAAGATGAAGGCCTGGATCCCCCCGATGAACATGTCGAAGAGCTTCCAGAGAAGGTTGGGCGCCCACAGCGCATAGAGGGGCATCAACCCGATCAGGGCAATCATGATGCCGCCGGCGAAGATGTTCCCGAAGAGTCGCAGTGCCAGCGTGATCGGCTTGGTCAGCTCCTCGAGGATGTTCAGCGGCAGCAGGACCGGGAAGGGCTCGAGGAAGTGCTTGAAATAGCCCTTCACGCCCTTCTGCCGGATCCCGTAGATCCACACGCCCACCATGGTGATCGCAGCAAGGGCATAGGTCAGGTTGGTGTCTGCGGTGGGAGCCGGCAGCAGATGGATCCCGCCACCCAGCTCGCTGGGGATCAGCTCCAGCCAGTTCGCCGTGAGGATGAAGAAGAAGAGGGCCACCGCCAGTGGGGCGACGAACGGGTGCACCTTGCCGAGATTGTCCTCGACCTGAGTGTTCACCTCGGCGACGATCGCCTCCCAGACCAGCTGGATCTTGGTGGGGACATGGTCGATCTCGGGCTTGGTGAGCTTCGCCCTGGCCCAGAAGCCCAGCGCGATGACGATCGCCCCCGCGATCAGGGTGGTCCAGATGGTGTCCATGTTGAACGTCCAGCCAGCGAGGGTCCACTCGGTGTGTGCGCCGATCTCGATGTTGGAGTCCAGGGGCACGAAGCCGCTCATGGCTTGGTCAACTCCTTCAACAAGGGGAGGCCGGTCATCACCAGCGCGATGAGACGGAAGATTGCCAGACCGAGGAGCAGCCCGATCCCATCGGGCCAGACCATGACGGCGATGCCCACCGCGATCACCGAGATCACCAGCAGGCGGATGAACGTCGAGGCCGCGATCCGCTTCCTGGTCGGCTGGTTGCCGGAGCTGATCAGCCGCAACAGCCAGAACTCGGTCACCAAGTGGTTGGCAAGTCCGAGCAGGACGCCGCCGGCGATGCAGGAGGCGAGCGTCCACTCACCCATCTGTCCGGCCACCCAGTACGTCGCGACCACCAGCACGACAGCCACGATCAGGGTCTTGCGCTGGTCACGGAGCACCCGGGTCACGGACGGACGACCGGAAGGGGCCGAATCAGCGGCAGTCATCGGAGCCACGGCCTGTCCAGTCAACACGCCACCTCATTCGCGCAGCGCCGCCCGGACTCGGAGCCAGAATCCAACGCCCCCGAGGACGATGCCGAGGCCGATACCGACCAGGGAGAAGATCGGCGAGGTGCCGGCCAGGTTGTCAGCGAGGACACCGACGACGACACCCGCGACCACGGAGCCGACGAGGAGTCCCCCGAGCCCGACGAGGTCGCGTCCTCGCAGAGTGTTGTCAGGGCCCTCATCAGCCATCCACCCAGGTCGCTTCCATTGGAAAGACAAAAGACGCCGGAACCGGTGCGGACACGCGAACGTGCCCCGTCTGCCCCCGACGATTGCGTGAAACTACCACAGGCGGCGGGCCCGAGCGCCGGGGGTGTCGGAAGGATCCCGGACGGGCCCCAGGGCGTCTGCGTGAGCGCGGTCGTCATCTGACTGGCGGCCGTTCTGTCGTCGTGGGCAGGGAGTCTTCGTCCGCTGAGCGAACGGGTTCGTCGAGTGGTGGTGGTCACTTTTCTGAACGCTTGTGAAAACTAGCACAAAGCGCGGGTCCGGACGAAATCCACCCGACCAGCGCTCAATCGTCGTTCAGCAGCCGTGGCCGAGAGACCATCGGCAGCACAAAGGTCAACGCGACGGTGACCACGAACCAACCTCCCAGCAGCACCAGCGTGAGCCGGCTCCAGAAGAGGCTGGCGACGACGCTCCCGAACGCGACGAGCGCAGTCCACAGCCACATGATGAAGACCGCGCGGCGGTGGGAGTGACCGATCTCCAGCAGCCGATGGTGCAGGTGCTGCTTGTCCGGGGAGAACGGCGAACGCCCGGCCCTGGTCCGGCGAACAATGGCGAGGACCAGGTCGACGAAGGGCACGATCAGGATCGCCAGTGGCACCAGGATGGGTAGGAGCGACGGCAAGAAGGCGCCGCCCGGGCCGGCCAACTGACCCTTGAGGACCTGCGCCGGGAACTGGCCGGTCAGAGTGAGGGCCGCCCCCGAGAGGACCAGGCCGAGCAGCATCGAGCCCGAGTCGCCCATGAAGATGCGGGCCTGGTGCACGTTATGGAAGAGGAAGCCGGTGGTGGCGCCGACCAGGGCCGCACACAGCAGCGCCGGCGTGACCGCGATGGTGTCCCCGCTGCGCAGCGCGATGAACGATGCGAGGACGAAGAAGGCCGCAGCCCCGATGCCGATCACCCCTGCGGCGAGTCCGTCGAGCCCGTCGATGAAGTTGACCGCGTTGACCGTGGTCACGACCAGGAAGATAGTGACGATCGCGGCCTGGGCGGCGTCTGGGCTGTACTGGTCGCCGTTCGGGAGCTGGATCACGTAGAGCTGCACGTGCGCCAAGATGAGGAAGCCCGCAGCCACGACCTGGCCCCCGAACTTGGTGAGCGCGTCGAGCTCGAACACGTCGTCCAGCACGCCGACCCCGCAGATGATCGCCCCGGCGATGAGCACGCTCCGGGCGTCGTGGAAGACCTGCTCACCGCTGCTTGAGAGGAACGGCAGGTGCTGGGCGACGAGGTAGGCGGCAGTCAGTCCGCCCAGCATTGCCAGACCGCCGAAATATGGGATCGGCACCTCGTGGACGTCGCGATCGCGGACCTTGGCGACCGCTCCACTACGAGTGGCGAGCTCCCGCGCGAGTACAACCAGCAGGTAGGTCGCCACCAGGGCGACCAGGAAGACGATCAGGTACTCGCGCACAGCCCGCGCTACGCCTCGTCGTCTGCGACGGTCGCACCGGCTTCCTTGGCGGCAGCCTCGATCATCGTGCGGGTCACGCCACCATGACGAAGGATCCGCACGTCCCTGCCGGTGACATCCACGATCGTTGAGGGGGTGCCATCGCCACACTCCCCCTGGTCGAGGTAGACCGCGACCGAGTCGCCCAGCATGGCCTCGGCCTCGTCGATGTTGGTTGCCGCGGGGTGTCCGCTGAGGTTCGCGCTGGAGACCGCGAGCGGACCGGTGCGCTTGAGCAGCTGCAGGGTGATCTCGTTGTCGGGCATCCGGACCGCGACGGTGCCGCGGGTGTCTCCCAGATCCCACTGCAGCGAGCTCTGCTGCTTGCAGACCAGCGTCAGCGGCCCCGGCCAGTAGCGTGCGACGAGCTCGCGACCGAACATGGGGACGCCCACGGCCAAGGCATCGAGCGTCGACGACGTGCCGACCAGAACCGGTGGCGGCATCTCCCGACCCCGTCCCTTGGCGCGCAGCAACCGGCGCACGGCGGTCGGGTTGAAGGCGTCTGCGGCCACGCCGTAGAGCGTGTCAGTGGGGAGGACGACCAGCTTGCCCTGCTGAAGCGCGAGCGAGGCGGCCTCCAAGCCCTCCTGGCGGGCCTCGTCGTCGGAGACATCGAACCGGGTGTTCACGGGGGTCATCGTGCCAGCACCGCGGTTGTGAAGCGTGCGCGACCTGCCAGATCGGGATGATCACGGATGTCGCGCCACTCACCTCGGGCAGCGAAGATCGCCGGAACGGACTCACCCTGGACGTCGGCGTGCTCCACGGCCACCGCCCCGAGCGGGCGGAGAAGGCGCGCAGCCACGGTAGCCACGACCCGGATCGCGTCCAGACCGTCCTCCCCCGACCACAGCGCGAGAGCGGGATCGTGATCACGGACCTCCACGGCGACCGACTCGAAGGCCTCGAGGGGGATGTACGGCGGGTTGGAGACGACGATGTCGACCCGGCCGTCCAGATCGGCGAAGGCGTCGGCCATGTCGCCGGGACGCAAGTCGACACTGCTCCCCTGCAGGTTCCTGGCCGCCCACACGAGGGCGGACTCCTCCAGCTCGACCGCGTGCACCTCGGCCTCCGGCACCTCGGTCGCCACGGCCAGGGCGATCGCACCAGATCCGGTAGCCAGGTCGACGACCCGTGGCACGTGCCCTCGGCCCACCAGCTCACGCGCCCGGTCGATCACCCATCCGGCCATGACCTCGGTCTCCGGCCGAGGCACGAAGACCCCCGGCCCGACGGCCAGGTCGTTGAGACGGAAGGCGGCAATGCCGGTCAGGTGCTGCAGCGGAACGCGGGTAGCGCGCCGCGACACGAGTTCACGAAAGATGGCGGCGAGCTCGGGCCGCACGGTGTCCACCAGGGCGACCTGGCCAAGCTCCACGCCGAGGACGTGAGCCAGCAAGATGACCGCGTCGGCCTCCGGCGACTCGACCCCGGACGCCGCGAGCTCTTCGACCGCCGCCGACACCAGCGACCGTCGATGGAGGCCGTTGGTCACTCCGACTCCAGCCCTTCGAGGCGGCTCGCCAGGTCGGCGTCGGCGCACGACTCGACGAGTGGACCGATGTCTCCGCCCATGACGTGATCGAGGTTGTAGGCCTTATAGCCCGTGCGATGGTCGGAGATGCGGTTCTCCGGGAAGTTGTAGGTGCGGATCCGCTCGGACCGGTCCACGGTGCGCACCTGACTCTTGCGAGCCTGCGATGCCTCGGCGTCCGCTGCGTCCTCCGCGGCCTGCAGCAGCCGGGACCGGAGGATCCGCATCGCCTGCTCACGGTTCTGCAGCTGGCTCTTCTCGTTCTGGCACGAAACCACGATCCCGGTCGGCAGGTGGGTGATCCGCACCGCTGAATCCGTGGTGTTGACGCTCTGCCCGCCCGGTCCCGAAGAGCGGAAGACGTCGACCCTGATGTCCTTCTCGTCGATGCTCACGTCCACCGGATCCGCCTCGGGCATGACCAGCACGCCCGCGGCGGAGGTGTGCACGCGTCCCTGGCTCTCGGTCACCGGAACCCGCTGGACCCGGTGCACCCCGCCCTCGAACTTGAGCTGGGCATAGGGAGCCTCCCCCGGTTCCGGGGTCCCCTTCGCCTTGACCGCGAGAGTGACGGACTTGAATCCACCGAGGTCTGACTCGGTGGCGTCCAGTACCTCGGTCTTCCAGCCTCGCCGCTCGGCATACCGGGTGTACATGCGCAGCAGGTCCCCCGCGAAGAGGGCCGACTCCTCGCCTCCCTCACCGGACTTGATCTCAACGATCGCGTCCTTGCCGTCGGAGGGGTCCCGAGGCACCAGCAGCCGGCGGAGGTGCTCCTCGACATCGGAGCGCCGGTGGCGCAGAGCCTCGGCCTCGTCGGCGAACGACGGGTCGTCGGAGGCAAGCTCGTCGGCCGCCTGCGCGTCATCCCCGAGCTCCAGCCACTCCCGGTAGGTGCGGACGATTGCGCTGACCTCGGCGTACCGCTGGTTCAGCCGCCTGGCGAGAGCCTGATCGGAGTGGATCCCGGGGTCGGCAAGGCGCTGCTCGAGCTCGGCGTGCTCGGCAACGAGTGACTCGACCGCCTCGAACATGGCGCCTCCTCGACTGATCCCGACAACGACCCGGACATGACACGAGCGCCGGTCCGCGAACTGCGGAACCGGCGCTCGGCTACAACTACCGCTTGCCTGACTTGGCTGTCTTGTCAGCCTTCGCGTATCGGGCCTCGAAGCGGGCGACGCGGCCGCCGGTGTCGAGGATCTTCTGCTTGCCGGTGTAGAACGGGTGGCACTGCGAGCACACGTCGGCATGGAGCACGCCGCTGGTCGCGGTGCTGCGCGTCGTGAAGGTGTTCCCGCAGGTGCAGGTCACCTGCGTCACGACGTACTCGGGATGGATGTCCTTCTTCATGGTTTCCTCTCGGGCCGGCCGCCGGGTCGCCGAGCGCGGTCGCATCGACGTGAACCGGAGCCAAGGAGACAGTCTGCCAAACCTTGCCCTGACCCAACAACTCGGCGACCGCCGGCATTCCTCGCCGGTGACCAGCGCCGCCCGTGACTAGCGCTCGAGCACGGCGGCAACCCGGGTGGCCAGGTCCGACATGCTGAACGGCTTGAGGATGTAGTCGTCGGCTCCGGCCGCGTAGCCCCGCTCGATGTCATCCGCCTGCGACCGTGCGGTCAGGAGCACCACCCGAACGGAGCCGAGGTCAGGATGCTCCTTGATGAGCCCACAGACCTCGAACCCGGTCATGCCGGGCATCATCACGTCCAGGACGGCTAGCTCGGGCGGGGACGACTGGCAGGTCTCCCACGCCTCGGTGCCATCGCGAGTCGCCGTTATCTGGTGTCCCTCGGCCTTCAGCTTGTACGTCACCAGATCACGAATGTCACCGTCATCTTCGGCGATGAGGATCCGTGCCATGCGTTCAGGTTAGCGGCCTATGTCCCGAATTAGGCGAGAGTAGGCCGAACCTCACACCGCGTTCGAGAAAGGGCGATAGCGGACCAGGGCCGCCCGCGGTCAGTCGTCGCCGTTGGAGCCCGGAGTCGTCTTCTGCACCTGCATCAAGAACTCGACATTGCTGGCCGTCTTCTTCAAACGCTCCAGCAGGAGCTCGAGCGCCTGCTGACCGTCCAGGCCGGACAGCACGCGACGCAGCTTCCAGACGATCGCGAGCTCCTCGCGGCTCATCAAGAGCTCCTCGCGACGGGTGCCGGACTGGATCGCGTCGATGGCCGGGAAAAGCCGCTTGTCGGCGAAATCGCGACGCAGCCTCAGCTCCATGTTTCCGGTGCCCTTGAACTCCTCGAAGATGACCTCGTCCATCTTCGAGCCGGTCTCGACCAGCGCCGTCGCCAGGATAGTCAACGATCCACCGTCCTCGATGTTGCGTGCCGCTCCGAAGAACTTCTTCGGCGGGTAGAGCGCCGACGAGTCCACGCCACCGGACAGGATCCGGCCGGACGCCGGTGCCGCGAGGTTGTAGGCGCGGCCGAGACGGGTGATGCCGTCGAGCAGCACCACGACATCGTGACCGAGCTCGACCAGCCGCTTGGCCCGCTCGATGGCGAGTTCGGCGACCATCGTGTGGTCGGTGGCCGGGCGGTCGAACGTCGAGGCGATGACCTCGCCCTTGACGGTGCGCTGGAAGTCGGTGACCTCCTCCGGGCGCTCGTCGACCAGGACGATCATCAGGTGACACTCGGGGTTGTTGGTCGTGATCGAGTTCGCGATGGACTGCATCACCATGGTCTTGCCGGCCTTCGGCGGCGAGACGATCAAGCCGCGCTGGCCCTTACCGATCGGGGCAGCGATGTCGATGACTCGCCCGATCATGTTGGTCGCATCGGTCTCCAGACGGAGCCGCTCGGAGGCGTAGAGCGGGGTCAGCTTGTTGAAGTCGACCCGCTCCTTGGCGGTCTCGACGCTGCCGCCATTGATCGAGTCGAGACGGACCAGCGGGTTGAACTTCTCCCGGCGCTGCTCGCCCTCGCGGAACTGCTTGACGGTGCCGGTGACGGCGTCGCCCTTGCGAAGCCCGTGCTTTCGGACCATGGAGAGGGAGACGTAGACGTCGTTCGGGCCGGGGAGGTAGCCGCTGGTCCGGACGAACGCGTAGTTGTCGAGGATGTCGAGGATGCCGGCGACGGGCACGAGGACATCGTCCTCGGTGATCTGCGGCTCCACATCCATCGGCTCACGACGGCGGTTGTTGCTGCTGCCGCCGCCGCTGCTGCGGTCACGGTCGCGCCCACGGCGACGACGGTTGCGAGATCGGCTGCCGTCGCTGCCCTCGTGACGCTGGTTGCCCTGCTGATTACCCTGCTGGTTGCCCTGCTGGCTGCCTTGCTCGTTCTCCACGCGCGGCTCGCTCTGTTCGCTGGAGTGCTTACGTCCCTGGTCGCTCTGCTGGCGGGACTCGTCAGACTTCTTGGGTCGCCCGGACTTCTCGGCCTGCTCGCCCCCCGACGTCGCGGGGCGCTCCTTGCTCTGGTCCCCGGACTGGGCAGCACGAATGGCCTCTACCAACTGGGCCTTCTTCATGGTGCCAGCACCCTTGATGCCGAGGCCACCGGCGATCTGCTTGAGCTCGGGGAGCAGCCTGCTGCTGAGTCCCCCCTTGGCGGAGCTCGTCGCCTGGGCAGGGGTGGATTCGACGGTCTCGGTCACGTGAGTCCTTCTACGTCATGCCCACCGAGGCGGGGGCTTGAACGGGTGATACTCGCTCCATGTCTCCCCGCAATGCGGATACTCGACGGAGGAGCGAATGTGAGGCGCCGGGTCAAGGCGAGTGAAGCGGCTAACTGGTGGTCCGGTCACGGTCCATCCCGCTCAGGGGCGCGCAACCAGCGTAGCACTTCGGTCCTCCCTGGCTGCGCATCTCACCGTTTGTGTCGGACCGGTCCGGCATCGCCTCTCGCCTCACATCTCCCGGCGCAACCCAGCGGAGGAGACGCCGAGTGCCAGCCCCCGCCACCCCGCCGGGGCGAGGGCACTCGCGTCGGGAAGGCTGCCCGCCTCGCCCAGGACGAGGACGGTCGGCCCGGCGCCCGAGACGACCGCTGCCAGCCCCTGCTCCCGCAAGGCGGCGACCAAGGCGATGGTGCCGGGCATGGCCGGCTCCCGGTAGCTCTGGTGCAGCCAGTCGCGGGTTGCGTCGAAGAGCAGGTCGACGCGCCCACAGAGGGCCGCGACGAGGAGCGCCGCGCGACCCGCATCGGCGGCAGCCTCGGCGTGCGGCACCACCTCGGGAATCAGCCCGCGGGCCACCTTGGTCTCAAGCGCCGTCTCCGGGATGCAGGCGACCGCTGCGATGCGCTCCGAGACGGGGACTCGGGCGGCGTGAAAGGCTCCGCCCTCCTGGTAGGCGATGGTGAAGCCGCCGTACGCCGCCGGAGCGACGTTGTCCGGATGCTGCTCGATCTCGGCCGCCAGCCGGAACAGCGCGTCCTCGTCGAGCCGACGCTCGCCGTCCGGGACGAGAGCCCGCGCCAGTCCGAGCCCGGCGACGATCGCAGCCGAGGACGATCCCAGACCCCGACCGTGCGGGATCGCGTTGCGGCACTCCAGGCGTACCGCTGGAGCATCCAGTCCGACCGCCTCGAACCCGCGCGCGAGTGACCGATAGACCAGGTGGTCCGCGCCGCGGTCCACGGTGGTCTCCCCCTCCCCCACGACACTGATCTCGAGGGCACCCGCGACGATCTCTGCGGTCACGACATCACGCAGGTCCAGCGCCAGCCCCAGGGAGTCATAGCCTGGTCCGAGGTTCGCACTGGTGGCCGGAACACTGACCTGTGCCCGGTGACCCACGAGATCGCTGGCTGCCATCTCCGGCTCAGCGGAACCCTGCGGCCTGGGCGGCGGCCTCGACGTCGGCGTCCACCACGGTGTGGACGATGTTGCTGAAGGTCGACAGCGCGGTGTCGATGTCTTTCAGCCCGTGTCCGGTCACGGTGATGACCATCTGCTTGCCGGCAAAGGTCTCACCGTTGGCGAGGTCCTGCAGGAGCCCCGCGACGCCGGTCGCCGATGCAGGCTCGACGAAGACTCCATCGTTGGCTGCCAAGGACCGCTGTGCGCTGAGAATCTCGTCGTCGGTGACGGCACGGAACCGTCCCCCGGACTCCTCCGCCGCCGCGACCGCCAAGTGCCAGGAGGCGGGGTTGCCGATCCGGATCGCCGAGGCGACCGTCTCGGGGTCGGGCACCGGCTCACCGCGGACCAGGGGCGAGGCCCCGGCCGCCTGCCAGCCCAGCATCTGTGGCCGTCGGGTGGCGCGGCCGGCGGTGGCGTACTCGGTGTACCCCTTCCAGTACGCCGAGATGTTGCCGGCGTTCCCGACCGGGAGGATATGCACGTCGGGGGCGTCGCCCAGAAAGTCGACGATCTCGAACGACGCGGTCTTCTGACCCTCGAGACGGTAGGGGTTGACCGAGTTCACCAGCGCGATCGGGTAGGTGTCGGCGAGTTCGCGGGAGATCCGCAGACAGTCGTCGAAGTTGCCGCGCACCATGATGATGTGTGCCCCGTGGATGATCGCCTGGGCAAGCTTGCCCGACGCGATCTTGCCCTGCGGGACCAGCACGAGCGGCTTGACCCGCGCTTTGGCGGCATAGGCGGCCATCGATGCGCTGGTGTTGCCGGTCGACGCGCACACCACCGCCTCGGCCCCCTCGCCCACGGCGACGGAGAGGGCCACCGTCATCCCCCGGTCCTTGAAGGACCCGGTGGGGTTATCCCCCTCGACTTTCAGCCACACAGTCGCGCCGGACAGCTCCGACAACCACCGGCTTTCCACGAGCGGGGTCCCGCCCTCGCGCAGGGTGTAGGTCGGGGTGCCCTCGGGGAGGTCCAGCCAGTCGCGGTACTCCTCGATCACCCCGTGCCACTGGTGGCGGGCGCCAATACCGGTCATGGTCATTCGGCCTCCCCTTCGACGCGCATCACCGAAGAGACCTCGCGGACCTCGGGCATCGAGCCGAGAGCCTCGACCGTGGTCGCGAGGTCGGAGTCCAGAGCCCGGTGGGAGACAACCACCAGCTTGGCGTCGTCGCCGCGCCCCTGCTGGTGCACCGTCTGGATCGACACATCGTGCTTGGCGAACTCCGCTGCGACGGCGGCGAGCACTCCAGCGCGGTCGTCGACGTCGATCGACACGTGGTAGCGAGTGAAGGTCTGGCCCATCGGCAGCACCTCGTACTGGGCGTAGGCGGACTCGCCCACGCCCCTGACGCCGGCCTGCCGGTTGCGCGCGGCACTCACCAGGTCTCCGAGGACGGCGCTGGCGGTCGGTGAGCCTCCGGCGCCGCGACCGTAGAACATGAGCTGTCCGGCCGCCTCGCTCTCGACGAAGACGGCGTTGAATGCCTCGCGCACACTGGCCAGCGGGTGGCTCCTCGGGATCATCGCCGGGTGGACCCGCGCCGACACGGCAGGGCCGTCGGGAGTGTCGACCAGCTCGCAGATGGCGAGCAGCTTGACGACCTTGCCCATCTCGCGGGCCGCCGACACGTCGGCGGCCGATACGTCGGTGATCCCCTCGCGGTGGACGTCCGCCGCGGTGACCCGGGTGTGGAAAGCGAGACTCGCCAGGATGGCGGCCTTGGCTGCGGCGTCGAACCCCTCGATGTCGGCGGTGGGGTCCGCTTCGGCGTACCCCAGGGCCTGCGCCTCGTCGAGTGCCTCCGTGAAACCCGAGCCCGTCGTGTCCATCTTGTCGAGGATGTAGTTGGTGGTGCCGTTGACGATGCCGAGCACGCGACGAACCCGGTCCCCAGCCAGGGACTCCCGCAGCGGCCGGATGATCGGGATCGCTCCGGCGACCGAGGCCTCGAAATAGAGGTCGCGGCCGGCCTTCTCCGCCGCGGCGAAGAGTGTGGCTCCGTCCTCGGCGAGCAGTGCCTTGTTGGCGGTGACGACGGATGCGCCCTCTTCGAGAGCAGCGAGGATCAGTGAGCGAGCCGGCTCGATCCCGCCGATGACCTCAATGACCACGTCCACTCCGGACCGGACCAGTGCCTCGGCATCCGTGGTGAGCAGGTGGGCGGGAACGTCGGTGTCGCGCTGCAGCTCGGGGCGGCGCACGGCGATGCCCACAAGCTCGAGCGGCGCGCCGACCCGCGCGGCCAGGTCGTCTGCCTGCTCCCGGAGCAGGTGCACCACCTGGCTGCCCACCGACCCGCAGCCGAGCAGAGCCACCTTGAGGGGCCGATTCACCGCCGTTCCACCGTTCCCTTCGCCCGTTGCCTTCACCCAGTCCTTGTCCGCCAACCATTCTGACCCATCGGCCGCCGCGTCCCGGACGGTCCCACTGATCGGCGCGGCGGGTCGCCCGGGCCCGACCGGCGCCGACTCGGACCGAAGGGCCGGATCGACCGCTAGGCCCCCGTGTCCGTGGCCAGCAGGTCGTCGAAGGTCTCGCGTCGGATCAGCACCCTCGCCTGGCCGTCCTTGACCGCGATAACGGGCGGCCGCGGGACGTGGTTGTAGTTGCTTGCCATCGACCGGCAGTACGCACCGGTCGCCGGGACCGCCACCAGATCGCCGGGTTGGACGTCGCCCGGGAGGAACTCGTCCTTGACCACGATGTCTCCGGCCTCGCAGTGCTTGCCCACGATCCGGGCCAGCACCGGTGTGGCCCCGGACCGGCGAGACGCCAGGGTCGCGGAGTAGTCGGCGTCGTAGAGGGCGGCACGGATGTTGTCGCTCATCCCTCCGTCGACCGAGACGTAGGTGCGGATCACGCCCGCGTCCAGATCGACTGGCTTGACCGTGCCAACCTCGTAGACGGTGCACATCGCGGGTCCGACGATCGCTCGGCCGGGCTCGATGGAGAGACGAGGGACCTCGATCCCCAGGGCGCTGCACTCGTGATCGATGATCTGGCGAAGACCCGCGGCCAGCTCGGCCGGCGAGGACGGGTCGTCCTGGCTGGTGTAGGCGATGCCGAAGCCCCCGCCCAGATCGAGGTCGCGCATCACGACGCCGAGCTCCTCCGCCACCTGGGCATGCAGCGCGAGCACTCGGCGGGCCGCGACCTCGAAGCCACTCGTGTCGAAGATTTGCGACCCGATGTGGCTGTGAAGCCCGGTGAGCTCGAGGAACGGGGTTGACTTGATGCGTCGCACCGCCTCCAGGGCGTCCCCGGAGGCGAGCGAGAAGCCGAACTTCTGATCCTCGTGAGCGGTGGCGATGTACTCGTGGGTGTGGGCCTCGACCCCGACCGTGACCCGCACCATGACCCGCGCCACGCTGCCGGTCTCCCGGGCCACCTCCGCCAGTCGCTCGATCTCGACGAAGGAATCGACGATGATCCGGCCGACATCCAGATCGACGGCCTTCATCAGCTCGGCGAAGGACTTGTTGTTGCCGTGGTAGCCGACCCGGGCCATGGGGAAGCCGGCTCGCTGCGCCACCGTGAGCTCACCGGCGGAAGCAACGTCGATGCTGAGCCCTTCCTCGGCGACCCAACGGGCGACCTCGGTGGAGAGGAACGCCTTGCCGGCGTAGTAGACGTCGAACTCGCCGAAGGCGTCACGGAAGGCTCGCGCCCGGGCGCGGAAGTCGTCCTCGTCGAAGACGTACGCAGGCGAGCCGTGCTGCTTGACCAGATCGCGGAGGTCAACCCCCCCGACGACCAGCGCGCCGGCGGCGTTCCTGATCGCCGAGGACGGCCACAACGCTGGGTCGATCGCGTTGACGTCCTCGGGCGCGGGCAGCCAGGCGGGCCCACGAGTGTTGATGTCGGCGTGCAGCGCCCCGGCCTCGTGCGCCCTCATGTCACATCCGCTCCGGAGCGCCGACGCCCAGCAGACGCAGCCCGTTGGCGATCACGATGCGGGTTGCGTCGACGAGCAGCAGTCGCGCCCGGTGCAGGTCGCTTGGCTCCTCGTCGCCCTGGGGCAGCACCCGACACGAGTCGTAGAACTTGTGGAAAGCCGCCGCGGTCTCCTCCAGATAGCGCGCCACCCGGTGCGGCTCCCGGAGCTGGGCAGCAGACGCGACGACACGCGGGAACTCCGCCAGCGCACGCAGCAGGTCCCCCTCCTTCTCGTGGTCGAGCAACCCGGGGTCGAAGTCGTCCGGGGTTGCCGGGGCGATCCCGAGGTCGGCGGCGTTGCGCAAGATCGACGCCAGCCGGGCGTGGGCGTACTGGACGTAGAAGACGGGGTTGTCGCTGGACTGCTTCGCCCACAGCTCCAGGTCGATATCGATAGTGCTGTCAGTCGTGTAGCGCGCCAACGCATAGCGGGCCGCGTCCTTGCCGATGGCCCCGACCAGGTCTTCGAGGGTGATGACGGTGCCCGCCCGCTTCGACATCCGGAGCGGCTCACCATGAGCGAGCAGATTGACCATCTGGCCGATGAGGATCTCGAGGTTCTCCCCGGGCTTGTCCCCGAAGGCCGCGCACATGGCCATCATCCGGCCGACGTAACCGTGGTGGTCCGCGCCCAGCATGATCAGGCACCGGTCGAAGCCCCGCTCGCGCTTGTCGAGGTAGTACGCCAGATCCCCGGACAGATAGGCACCCGAGCCGTCGGACTTGATGATCACCCGGTCCTTGTCGTCACCGAACTGCTCGCTGCGCAGCCAGAGCGCGCCGTCGTGCTCATAGGTGTTGCCGAGCTCGGTCAGGCGCTCCACCGCATGGCGAACCGCCCCCGACTCATGGAGGTGGTTCTCGTGGAAGTAGACGTCGAAGTCGACCCCGAAGTCGTGGAGGGTCTGTTTGATCTCAGCGAACATCATCTCCACGCCGAGGGCCCGGAACCGCTCCTGCGCCTGTTCGTCGGGCAGCGAGAGGACGCCGGGGTCTTTCTGCATCACGGCCTCGGCGATGTCGACGATGTACTGACCGCCGTACCCGTCTTCGGGAGCCGGCAGGCCCTTGGCGCTGGCCAGGAGGGACCGGGCGAACTTGTCGATCTGAGCACCGTGGTCGTTGAAGTAGTACTCGCGCGTGACCTCGGCCCCGCACACGCTGAAGATCCGGCCTAACGCGTCTCCCACCGCCGCCCATCGGGTGCCGCCGAGGTGGATGGGACCGGTCGGATTCGCCGAGACGAACTCAAGGTTGATCCGCTCACCGGCAAGAAGATCCGAAGACCCGTACGTCGCTCCTGCTGCCACCACGTCGGCCGCCAACTGCCCCTGGGCAGCCGCCTCGACGGTGATGTTGAGGAAGCCCGGGCCGGCGATCTCGACTCCACTTACCCCATCAGCTCCCCTGAGCCCGCTGGCGACCAGCTCGGCCAGCTGGCGCGGGGGAATGCCGGCCGGCTTGGCCAGCTGCAGCGCGATGTTGGTGGCGTAGTCGCCGTGGTCCCTGTTCTTGGGCCGCTCGACCACGATCTGATCGGGGATCTGCACGGACGCACCAACGTCTCCGCGTGCCACCAGATCGGTGATGACGGCGTGGATGGTCGACGAGAGCTGCTCCGGAGTCACCTGCACAGGGTATCGGCGCAGCCCCGGTGGTCTCTCCTCGGTTTCCTGGCCGGACGGCCCACGCCGGGGGCGAGCGGTTTCTGGTCCCGAAGCCGGTGCGGGTACGCTGTGCCCCGCACCTGTGAGCCCCCGTAGCTCAGGGGATAGAGCACCGCCCTCCGGAGGCGGGTGCGTAGGTTCGAATCCTACCGGGGGCGCGAGCGAGGCCAATGGAGCAAGCTCGCTTGCTCCATTGGGCCGAGCGAGCGCCCCGGTCGACGAGCGAGCGCAGCGAACGAGGAGCACCGGGGGCGCAACCCGGAACCCGAACACAAACCCCACCACCGGCCAACCCCGGTCGACGAGCGAGCGCAGCGAACGAGGAGCACCGGGGGCGCAACCCGGAACCCGAACACAAACCCCACCACCGGCCAACCCCGGTCGACGAGCGAGCGCAGCGAACGAGGAGCACCGGGGGCGCAACGTGGGAGCCAGGACACTGCTGGTCCGGTCGAGGTCCTGAAGTCGTTGACCTCTTAGTCTTCTTCCGTGGGGATGCCTCGAGCGGTTCTGGCGATGGGTGCGGCCCTCGGTGCCTGCCTGGTCCTGATCGCGGTCGCGTGGGCCGCCTCCACCGGAGTGGGCCAGCTCGCGAGCGGCGAGCGCACGGTGCAGTACGCACCCCCTTCCTATTCCGCGTCGGGCACCTTCTATCCGGACACGGCGGGGCCGAAGGCTCTGCAGCAGGATCAGAACCCGGGCTCGGGCCCGGATCTCACCTGGATCGGCAAGATCTTCGGGGGCATCGTCCTGCTCACTCTGGCGGCACTGCTGACCTGGGCCCTGTACGTCTGGATGGCTGGTCGCTTCGAGTCGAGAGGACGCTGGGGCCGGGAGCGGGTGGAGTTCGCCGACTTCCCCGAGACGTCAAGGCTCGAGGAGGAGCTCCTTTCTGCTCGCGAGGTGCATCTCACCCGTCTCGCCGACGGCCCCCCGCGCAACGGGATCGTCCGGTGCTGGATGGCCTTCGAGGAGGCCGCTACGGCGGTGGATCTGCCCCCAAGGCTGACGGAGACCCCGACTGAGTTCCTGACCCGGTTGCTGGAGCAGCTCCAGGTCGATCCACGTCCCGGCGTACGCCTGGCGGAGCTGTACCACGTGGCCAGGTTCTCGTCCCACCCGCTCACCGAGGCCGACCGGGCAGCAGCCCGGCAAGCTCTGCTCGAGGTGCATGCGCAACTCGGCGCCGGACGCGGTAGCGATGTAGCGGAGGCCGGGTCATGACCAGACGTGGCCTGCTCACCCGGGTCGCCTTCGCCCTGGCGGCCGCCGTGGTCGTCAACCTGGCGCTGGTCTTCTCCACTCGACACCACGACTATGTCATCGTCACGTTGATCGTCTTCTGCCTCGTCGCGCTGATCGAGGCGGTGGCCGGCAGCATGAGCGCGGCTCCGCCCGTGCTCTGGGGGACCCAACAGCCGGCGTCGGAGGTGCCGGTGCCCAACGAGGCATCGCTGGCGAGATACCAGCGACTGCTGGAGCGACAACGGGTGTCCCGCAAGCACGACGACGGGCTACAGCGCCAGCTGCTCGCTTTGGCCGAGCGCAGCCTGGAGCAGAAGCACGGGCTCAGCCGCGAGACCGACCCCGACGACGTCCTGCAGCGGCTCGAGCCGATCGTCGGGATCTTGATGCCACCACGCCGGCTTACTCCCACCGAGGTCAACCGCATCATCGACAAGATCGAGGAACTATGAACGGATCCCACCCGGAAGTGGCGCGGGCCTTCGAACTCGCGACCCGCGTGCTCGATCAGGTCTGCGAGGTGGTGGTCGGCAAGCGTGAGGCCCTGACCCAGGTGCTGGCCGGGATCCTGGCGGGCGGACACGTGCTGCTGGAAGACTTCCCCGGCCTGGGCAAGACCTTGGCGGCCCGGAGCCTCGCCCAGAGCCTGGGCTTGGACTTCAAGCGCGCGCAGTTCACCCCCGACCTCCTGCCCTCCGACCTCACCGGCGCCTTCGTCTACGACCAGGCGGCCGGCGACTTCGTGTTCCGTCCGGGTCCGCTCTTCTGTGGTCTGCTCCTCGCCGATGAGATCAACCGGACTCCGCCGAAGACCCAGGCGGCGCTGCTCGAGGCGATGCAGGAGCGCCAGACCACGGTCGAGGGCACCACCTTCCCGCTCACTCCGCCCTTCCACGTTCTCGCGACCGCCAACCCGGTCGAGTACGAGGGCACCTACCCCCTGCCAGAGGCCCAGCTGGACCGGTTCCTGATGAGAGTGACCTTCGGTTATCCGTCCAGCACCGACGAGTGGGGTCTGATCAGGAACCGACTCGAGCGCCGTCGGGAGGAGGTCGTTCTCCCTCCCGTGACCGACGCGGCTGGCCTGCTGTCGATGCAGGCGGCAGTGGAGTCCGTCGAGGTGGACCCGGCTGTTGGCCGGTACTGCGTCGCCCTGGTCGAGGCGACCCGTCACCACGACCAGGTGCTGATCGGCGCGTCGCCGCGCGGCTCCCTGGGGCTGGTCCTGAGCGCCCGGGCGCTCGCCGTGCTGAAGGGCCGGGACTTCGTGCTCCCCGAAGACGTGAAGGAGGTTGCCAAACCGGTCCTCGCCCATCGGATCACTGTCAAGCCCGAGCTCTGGATGACCAGCGTCAGCGGCTCCACCGTGATCGATGCAACCCTCGACCGGGTGCCCACACCCGCGCCCACCGAGCGCCCGGACACGCCCCGCTGATGATTGGCTCCCCAACTGCTGTCACCTGGCGACCGACCGGAGCCCTGGTCCGCGCGGCTCTCGCCGGACCCGTCCTCGGCCTGGCCGGGGTGCTTCTGGGGCGGCCGGCGCTCGTGGTGCTGGCGGCTCCATTCGTCCTGGTCTTCCTCGCCGGTGCCCTGCGGCGCCCGGCCACCGAGCCGAAGGTCACCACCGGCGTCGAGACTCACGTCGTGACGGAGAGCGCCGCGACCACGCTGTTCACCGAGGTCACCGGTGAGGGCGTCGAGCAGATGACCCGGAGGGTCGCGCCGGTCAGGTTCTCCGCCGTGCGCCCGTTCACGGGCGCCCTGTCGTCCTCGACGCGGACCCCGGGCGAGCCGCTCGTGGCCCGGTTCGGGGTCAACCAGCGCCGCTGGGGCACCCGTGAGGTGGGTGCGGGTCTGGTCGCGGTGACCAGCACGTGGGGCGGCTACCGGTGGGGGCCCACGCCGCTCACGGGCGGCCGGCTGACCACCCTGCCCACCCCGCTGCCGTTCGACAGCCGCGCCGAGACCCCACGGCCGACCGGATTGGTCGGCGCCAACCGGGGCACCCGCGACGGAGAGGGCTCCGAGTTCTCCGGGATCAGGGAGTTCCAGGCCGGAGACCGACTTCGCCGGATCCACTGGCGGACGTCGTTGCGGACCGGCCGGCTGCACACCATCACCACCACGGCCGAGCAGGACAGCGAGGTGCTGCTGCTCGTCGACGCGCTGGCCGTGCTCGGTGAGAGCGGAGGGATCGACGGCCCCGCGAGCAGCCTGGACACCGCCGTTCGGGCAGCGGCCGCCCTTGCCGAACACCACCTCCGGATCGGAAACCGGGTCGGTCTGCGGGTCGTCGGTGGCACCCAGCAGGTGTTGCGGCCAGCGGCCGGCTCACGTCACCAGCGCAGGATCCTCGAGATCCTCGCGCATGTGGGGGCAGCGCCCTGGGCTCAGGCACCCGAGCGACTCCGCCTGGGGGCCGGAGCCGGCACCACCGTGATCGCGCTCTCGCCTCTGCTCTCCCCGCTGGTCGTCACGACCCTGGTGGACCTGGCCAACCGGGGGTTGCCGGTGGTCGCCATCGACACCCTGCCCGCCGAGCCGGCGGCCGGCCGGCGGGTGGATGCGGAGGAGGCACTCGCCTGGCGGCTCAGACTGCTCGAGCGACGGCTCGAGCTCGTCTCCTTGGTCCGCACCGGCATCCCTGTCGTCCCCTGGCGGGGGCCCGGGACTCTGGACGAGGTGATGCATCGGCTCGCCCGCCGATCGCAGATGCCCAGAGCGGCGGCCCGATGACTGATCGCATCGCGATGGCCGTGCACCCGGGTCAGGCACTCCTCCGAGCCGTGGTGCTCCTGGGCAGCGCGACCGCGGTTCTCGCCGCGGACCCCGTGGGACCGGTCCCGGGCTGGGTCGAGGTCGGAGTCGGGCTGCTCGCCGCCGTCGCCGTCGCCCGCCCGGACTCGATGGCGGGCCTGGGCCTGCTGCTGCTGATCGGCGAACTCTGGCTGACCCAGGATCCGGAATCAGTGAACAGTCCCTGGCTACTGCTCGCCGCAGCAGGCGTCGTGATCGCCCACGTCGGCCTATTGATTGCGGCCCAGGGGCCGGCTTCGATGGCACCCGACCCGCGTCAGCTGCTCGTGTGGGCGGGGCGCGGCGCCGCTCTCTGGACGGGCGCCGCCCTGGTCTGGCTGGGCGCGGGATGGCTGCGGGGCACGCCCGCCCCCTCCGCCGTGGTGGTCTCGGTGCTGGCTCTGCTCCTCGCGTCGACCGTCTGGACAGGGCTGCGGCTCACGCCCCGAGACCAGCTCAGCAGGCGTAGTTGATCTTGGCGTCGTTCATCGTGTCCTTGGCGAACGCATGCGCCTCGGCTATGTCCGGGTGGACCACGCTCGCGGAGCCGACCATCCCGGTGGTGCCGTTCAGCACGCACATCTTGGCCTTCTTCGGGTTTGCCAGGGTGACCAGCTGCGCCAGCTTGTAGAGATCCGTCGGCGACATCTTGTCCAGGTAGAGATCCTTCATCCCGGCCAAGACTGCCCGCTCCATGAACCCAGGCTTGTCCTTCTGCTTGAGGACCTGTTTCAGGATCCCGAGCAGCAGCAGGTTCTGATCACCGGACCGGTCGAAGTCTCCTCGCGGAAGCCCGTGCCGGGATCGGGCGAAGCGCAGCGCGTTCTGCGGATTGAGAACCGTCTTGCCCGCCTTGAAGTTGGCGTGCAGGAACGGGTCCGACCAGGTGTTCGGCGAGATGACCGTGACGTTGCCGATCGTCTTGATGAGGTCCTTGAACCCCCAGAAGCTGGTGACGAAGACGTAGTCGGGCGTGATGCCCACGAGGTTCGAGACAGCCTTGGCCATCATCTGCGGGCCTCCATAGACCATGGCGGCGTTGATCTTCGTGGTGCAGCAACCAGGGATCGGGACCCACGAGTCTCGGGGAATGCCCAAAGACGCGACGCTCCCCGTCTTGAGATTGATCCCGACCAGATGGATCGCGTCGCTGCGGGTCCCGGTGAAGGTCTCACCAGGCCGGGCATCGGAGCCTAGGAAGAGGATCCAGACCACGTTGGCGTTGTGGGCGATCGCGTCGGCGGTGTTGACCTTGACCAAGTAGGCGTCCGGGGTCGAGACCTGGGAGTTGGGGACAGCGACCAGAGTGAGGGCGAGGACCACCGTCAACCCGAGGACCCTGCGCAGGGAAACCAGTCGCTTCCTCACTGACCACTACCTCCCGTGACGTCGGGTGCGGTCGCGTCGTACCCGAAGATCTGCCAGCCGCTCTTGCCCATGGCGAGCAGGATCTGGCCCTTGATGGTGACGGTGGTCGGCTCCGCGGTCGTGCTGGTCGACGCGGTCGCGGCCGTGCTCCCGGAGTCCGCCGGCGCCACAGCCCCAGACGAGGACTCGTCCGGGGTGAGAGCCGTGACCTGGAAGGCCCAGTTGATCTTCGCCGTGCCCCCGACAGGCTTCTTGTTCACCGCCAGCAGTGAGATCCTGGCGACGAGTGTGCCCGGGTCGACGCTCACGCTCTGGGTGGCCCACTGTTTGCCCGCGATCACGTCAGCGTCCTTGCTCGCGAACTTGACCAGGTTGGGGTCCATCAGCGAGTAGGTGTCGGAGAAGCTGCTCCGCGGGTAGACGCCGAGGTAACCGGCCGAGACGTAACGTGTGAGCAGTTCGTCGATCTGCATCTCCGCCTTCGCCTTGGCCTTGGCGGGCAGTTTGCCGGCAACCTTGACGATCTTGGTCGTCAAGGGGATCTCACTGATCGTCACCGGCGCCTCAGTGGGCTGCGCGACAAGAGCTGTTTCGGAGGGCTGGTGGTAGAAGACATAGCCGATCGCCCCGACTGCGGCGAGGGCCACGACCACTACCCCGACGATCAGGGAGGCGCGCAACCAACCGGTGCGAGCTCGAGGAGACATAGACACATCCAATAACGTCGGGCAAGGAAGGTGGCGTACACCACGCCGATGGCAACGGCGCTTGGGTCCGCAATGGAGGATAACCGGGCTAGCCTGGATCCGTTCTTCCGCCCGTGCAGGAAAGAGGCGACGTGCCTGACCCGGCTTCACCGCAGAACACCGACGACCCCATGGCCGAGTTCGGGGCCAACGAGTGGTTGGTCGACGAGATGTACGACCGCTACCGGCAGGATCCATCCAGTGTCGACCAGGCCTGGATCGAGTTCTTCCAACACCGCCCCCCGAACGGACAAGCCGTGCCAACGGGGGATCGACACCCCGCTCCGGGTGGTCCCCCGGCCTCGTCGCCCGCCGCATCGGGGCCCCCGTCTGGTCCTGCAGCGCCTGCACCTGCGCTAGCCGCGCCGGCCCCCGCAGCGGCCGTCCAGCCTTCCGCGCCGGTCTCGACGCCCGTGCCGAAGGAGCGGCCCGACACCGCACCGGCCCAGGCCAGCGACGCGCCGGAACTGGTGGTCATGCGCGGCGCCGCCGCTCGGACCGTGGCCAACATGGACGCCAGCCTCGCCGTCCCGACAGCGACCAGCGTGCGATCGATCCCGGTGAAGCTGCTCTGGGACAACCGCATCGTGATCAACAACCACCTCGCCCGAGCTCGAGGCGGGAAGGTCTCGTTCACCCACATCATCGGCTGGGCCATGGTCAAGGCGCTCACCTCGATGCCGGAGATGAACAACGGGTTCGACGTCATCGATGGCAAGCCGACGCTGATCGATCCCGCCCACATCAACCTGGGGCTCGCCATCGACCTGCCCAAGCCGGACGGGACGCGGCAGCTGCTCGTGCCGTCGATCAAGGCCGCCGAGTCGATGGACTTCGTGGCCTTCTGGACGGCCTACGAGGATCTGGTCCGCAAGGCCCGTGACGGCAAGCTGGAGGTCTCCGACTTCCAGGGCACGACCATCTCGCTCACCAACCCGGGCACGATCGGCACGAATCACTCGGTGCCCCGGCTGATGAAGGGCCAGGGCTGCATCATCGGCGTCGGCTCGATGGAGTACCCGCCCGAGTACCAGGGTGCTTCCGAGGAGATCATCACCCGCAACGCCGTCAGCAAGATCCTGACGCTTACCTCGACGTACGACCACAGGGTCATCCAGGGCGCCCAGTCCGGCGAGTTCCTCAAGCGGATCCACGGACTGCTGCTCGGTGACGATGGCTTCTACGACGAGATCTTCGGCGCGCTGAGGGTCCCCTACGAGCCGATCCGGTGGGCTCGCGACATCGCCACCAGCCACGACGACGACGTCACCAAGCAGGCCCGGATCCTCGAGCTCGTGCACGCCTACCGGGTGCGCGGCCACATGATGGCCGACACCGACCCGCTCGAGTACCAGCAGCGCAGCCACCCCGACCTGGATGTGACCTCGCACGGGTTGACCCTGTGGGACCTCGATCGGGAGTTCGCCACCGGGTCGTTCGGGCCGTCGGGCCGGCCGTTCATGAAGCTCCGCGACATCCTGGGGATCCTGCGCGACTCGTACTGCCGGACCGTCGGCATCGAGTACATGCACATCCAGGACCCCGAGCAGCGAGCGTGGATCCAAGAGCGCGTCGAGTTCCCCCACCAGAAGCCGCCGCGTGAGGAGCAGTTCCGCATCCTCAAGAAGCTCAACCAGGCGGAGGCCTTCGAGACATTCCTCCAGACCAAGTTCGTCGGCCAGAAGCGGTTCAGCCTCGAAGGAGCCGAGACCACGGTCCCGCTCATCGACGAGATCTGCCAGAACGCCGCCGAGAACGGACTGGACGAGGTCTGCATCGGGATGGCCCACCGCGGCCGGCTCAACGTGCTTGCCAACATCGTCGGCAAGAGCTACGGGCAGATCTTCCGCGAGTTCGAGGGCAACATCGACCCACGCACTGTGCAGGGGTCCGGGGACGTGAAGTACCACCTCGGGGCGGATGGGGCGTTCACCGCCGAGACCGGTGCCCGGATCAAGGTTTCGGTGGCCGCGAACCCCTCCCACCTCGAGGCCGTCGACCCGGTCCTGGAAGGCATCACGCGGGCAAAACAGGACGTCTTGGACAAGGGCCTGCTCTTCCCGGTGCTGCCGCTGTTGGTCCATGGCGATGCTGCCTTCGCCGGTCAGGGCGTGGTCGCCGAGACCCTGAACCTGTCCCAGCTGCGGGGCTACCAGACCGGCGGCACGATCCACCTCGTGGTGAACAACCAGGTCGGCTTCACCACCTCACCGGCGTCGTCGCGGTCGTCGCTGTACTCCACCGACGTGGCTCGCATGGTGCAGGCACCCATCTTCCACGTCAACGGCGACGACCCCGAGGCGTGCATGCGCGTGGCGCGGCTCGCGTTCGAGTACCGCCAGGCGTTCAAGCAGGACGTGGTCATCGACCTGGTCTGCTACCGGCGCCGTGGCCACAACGAGGGGGACGACCCGTCGTACACGCAGCCCCTGATGTACGACCTGATTGAGGCCAAGCGCTCGGTCCGCAAGCTCTACACCGAGTCCCTCATCGGTCGTGGCGACATCACGATCGAGGAAGCCGAGCAGGTCATCCGCGACTACCAGCAGCAGTTGGAGCGTGTCTTCTCGGAGGTCCGGGAGGCCGACAGCGCCCCCGACAGCTGGACGACCGTCCCCGCCTATCCCGGCAAGCCGGTCACCGTGACGACCACCGCGATCAGCGCCGAGACCATGAACCGGATCGCGGACGCCCATGTGAGTGTCCCCGACGGCTTCACCGTGCACCCCAAGGTGCTGCCGCAGCTACAGCGCCGCACCGCGAGCATCCTCGAGGGTCCGATCGACTGGGGCACCGGCGAGATCCTGGCTCTTGGTTCGCTGCTGCTGGAGGGACGACCCGTCCGCCTCGCGGGCCAGGACTCCCGACGCGGCACGTTCGTGCAGCGATTCGCCACCATCATCGACCGCACCAACGCGGACGAATGGACTCCGCTGGCGCACCTGAGCGACGACCAGGCCCGCTTCTACGTCTACGACTCGTTGCTGTCGGAGTACGCGGCCATGGGCTTCGAGTACGGCTACTCGGTCGCACGCCCTGAGGCCCTGGTGCTCTGGGAGGCCCAGTTCGGAGACTTCGCCAACGGGGCGCAGACGATTATCGACGAGTTCATCACTTCTGGACGCACCAAGTGGCGTCAGGAGTCCGGGGTCGTCCTGCTGCTGCCGCACGGCTACGAGGGACAGGGCCCGGACCACTCGTCGGCCCGGATCGAACGGTTCTTGACCATGGCCGCCGACGAGGCGTTCGTCATCGCTCAACCGTCATCGCCGGCAAGCCACTTCCACCTGCTGCGGCAGCACTCGCTCGGCGAAGAGCATCGACCGCTGATCGTCTTCACGCCGAAGTCGATGCTCAAGCGCAAGGACGCGGGGTCGGCACCAGAGGATTTCACTTCCGGATCCTTCCGGCCTGTCATCGGCGACGACGTGGTGGCGACCGATGCGGTCGAGCGGGTGGTCATGTGCAGTGGTCGGATCACATGGGATCTGCTGGCCGAGCGCAACCGCGTCCAGGGCGAGACCCCGACGACCGCGATCGTTCGGGTGGAGCAGCTTTACCCACGCCCGATCGCGGAGATCAAGGCCGAGCTGGCGCGGTACCCGCGCCTGCGCGAGCTTCTCTGGGTGCAGGACGAGCCTGAGAACCTGGGCCCGTGGCCTCACTACGGACTGAAGGTGGCGCCGCAGATGCCGGTGCCGATGCGGGTGGTGTCCAGGCCCGAGTCGACGTCTCCGGCCGTTGGTCAGCACAGCCGCCACATCGCCGAGCAGAAGGCGATCCTCGAGGCAGCATTCGGCTGATGTACTTCACCGACCGAGGCATCGAGGAGCTTGTGTCCCGACGCGGTGACGAGGAGGTCACCCTCGAATGGGTCGCCGATCGACTCCAGGAGTTCGTCGACATCAATCCTGAGTTCGAGACCCCCATCGAGCGGCTCGCCACCTGGCTCTCCCGCCTGGACGACCCCGACTGACTGCTGACCCGTCGCGAATGGTGCGCTGACCCGTCGCGAATGGTGCGCTGACCCGTCGCGAATGGTGCCGCTACCTCGCTGAGTGCCGGTACGCCGTCCGCAACCGGACCTCCGGCAAGACGGCCTCGCCCCGGTAGTCCGCCTTGGTAAAGACCTCGATGTGCCACCCAAGCGACGTCAGCCATTCCCGCCGGCTCCGATCGTGCGCCCGGTCACGCGCCGAGGAGTGCCAAGCCTGGCCGTCGTACTCCGCGGCGAATCTCGACCTTGGATCTGCGATGTCCAGGAAGGCCACGCGTCGACCATCTGCGACTTGGTGTTGCAGCGAAGGTGTCGGCAAGCCCGAGTCCAGCCAGGAGAGCCGCAGCCGGCTCTCCGCTGGTGATTCCGCGAGAGGATCGACCATCGAGGCCAATGCGCGCAGTTGCACCACCCCTCGGTAGCCCCTGAACCTGGGCAGCTGTTGTCGCAGAGCCGGAGCACCGAAGCCTCCCAGGCGCGCCAACGCATCCATCGCAGCAAGAGCGCGCTCCCTGGGGAGCAACCTGCCCAGGTCAAGCGCCGTCCGCAGTGGAGTCGTGTGACGCACCTGTCCGGTGATCATCACGTCTCGCGACGCAAGCCGTCGCTCACCTCCTGCGCACCCAGGTCGACGTAGCCTCGCCCCTTCCTGGGTTCTGAACACCTCGACCAAGAACTCCTGACCCTGCTCCCAGGGAAAGGTCGCGTCGACGCCGAGTAGCCATGCGGCCGACCTGTCGACCACGACCGAGCGCGGCGGCACCACAAGAGAGAGGGCCTGCGCCCGGTTCACGGGGTCGGACTCGACCATGTGGTGGACGTACACGGCCCGAAACCAACGACGGAGCAACCCTTCACCATGGAGCCGGCGCAGCAGGCTCCGCTCCAGGCCGAGGCCTCTGGCCTGCGCCAAGGTGAACGGGCGAGTCTGGTCCAATCCGGAAGCGGCTAGCTCGGGAATCGGCTCGAAGTGATGAAGATCCATCCGGCCATGGTCGAGCCCTCCGCTCCAGTCTGCTGGTCTCCATCCCCAGGTCTTCAGCGAGCCGGACGACCGCCTGCGACGGGTCAGCGCACCATTCCCGACGGGTCAGCGGCCCGCTTGCGACGGGTCAGCGCACCATTTGCGACGGGTCAGCGGGTAAAGACGATCTTGCCGAAGAGGTCTCCGGAGGCCATCTGGGCGAATCCGTCGCGGGCCTGCTCCATGGGAATCGCGCAGTCGATGACCGGTCTGATCCCGCTGGCGTCCATGAAGTCGATGAGCTGGCCCAGCTCCTCGCGCGTCCCCATCGTGGAGCCGATGACCTCCAGCTGCAGGAAGAAGATCCGGGCGAGCTCGGCATCGTCGAGGTTGCGCCCGCTCGTCGTGCCGGACGTCACCAGCCGACCCCCAGGGCGCATCGAGCGCACCGAGTGCGACCAGGTGGCCCGGCCGACCGTCTCCATCACCGCATCGACCTTCCGTGGCAGCCGGGCGTTGCTCTCGTAGACCTCGTGGGCACCAAGCTCGAGGGCTCGCTGACGTCGCGCCTCGTCACGACTGGTGGCCAGGACGCGCGCCCCTGCCGCACGGGCGAGCACGATGAGGGCGGTCGCGACACCTCCGCCGGCACCCTGGACGAGCACGGTCTCGCCGGGTCGCACCCGGCCGCGCACGAACAGCATCCGATACGCCGTCAACCACGCCGTCGGCAGACAGGCGGCCTCCTCGAACGACATCGAGGCCGGTTTGGCCACCAGATTGCGCCGGGGTACGGCAACGATGTCGGCCATCGCGCCCTGGTAGCGCTCGCTCAGCAGGCTGCGACGGGGGTCGAAGGTCTCGTCGCCGGAATAGCCCGCCGATCCGATGACGGCATGGACCACCACCTCGTTGCCGTCCTCGTCGACGCCGCTCGCGTCGCAGCCGAGGATCATCGGAAGGGCCTCCGCAGCGAGGCCCACGCCCTTGAGCGACCAGAGGTCGTGGTGGTTCAGGGCCGCGGCCTTGACCCTCACCCGAGTCCACCCCTCGGGCACCTCGGGCTCCGGGCGCTCTCCCACAACAAGGCCCGACAGCGGGTCCTCGGCGGACAGCGACTCGGCGTAGACGGCGAACAAGACGGCTCCTTTCGACGTACGGCGTTAGAGGCGGGACACGCCGTCGCGGCGCGCCGCCGCGGAGACAGCCTCCGCGACCGCGGGTCCGACGCGTTCGTCGAACGGTGACGGCACGATGTAGTCGTCGGCCAGGTCGGCGGTCACCAGCCCGGCCAGCGCTTCGGCGGCGGCGAGCTTCATCCCCTCGGTGATCGCCGAGGCGTGCACGTCGAACGCGCCGCGGAAGATGCCAGGGAAAGCGAGGACGTTGTTGATCTGGTTCGGGAAGTCCGACCGTCCGGTCGCCACGATCCGGGCGAATCGGTGGGCAACGTCGGGGTGCACCTCGGGATCGGGGTTGGCCAGGGCGAAGATGATCGCCTCGTCTGCCATCGTGGCGACCAGCTCCTCGGGCACGGTGCCGCCGGAGACCCCGATGTACACATCGGCTCCGTCCAGAGCCTGGGCCAGCCCGCCGGTCCGACCGGACACCCCGGCGGTGTCCCGGGCCAGCGACATCTTCACTGGGGTCAGGTCCTCCCGTGACGGGTGGAGGATGCCGCGGCGGTCCAAGACGGCGAGGTCACCGATGCCGGCCGCGAGCAGGATCCGCGCGACCGCGACGCCGGCCGCTCCCGCGCCGGAGATCACCACCCGCGCCTCACCGTGACGTCGGCCGGTCAGCCGCAGCGCGCCCTCCAGCGCCGCCAGAGCAACCACCGCGGTGCCGTGCTGGTCGTCGTGGAAGACGGGGATGTCGAGACGCTGCTTGAGCCGCTCCTCGATGTCGAAGCAACGGGGAGCAGAGATGTCTTCGAGGTTGATACCGCCGAAGCTCGGGGCGAGCCGGGCCACGGTCTCGACGATCTCGTCGGCGTCGGTGGTGTTCAGGCAGATCGGCACGGCGTCCACCCCGCCGAACTGCTTGAAGAGGACGGCCTTGCCCTCCATCACCGGCATCGCCGCCGCTGGGCCGATGTCGCCCAGGCCAAGCACGGCCGTGCCGTCGGTGATGACCGCGACGGTGTTGGAGACCCAGGTGTACTCAGCTGCCAACCGAGGATCGTCGGCGATCGCCTGGCAGACGCGAGCCACCCCGGGCGTGTACGCGAGGGAGAGATCGTCTCGATCAGCGAGCGGCACGGTGGAGACGATCCCCATCTTGCCGCCGCGGTGCAGCGCGAACACCGGATCGGGTGACGAGCCGTGCGATGTCTCAGCCATGCCGTGCACTTTCATCGTCGTAGGAGTGAGGGGCCGCGCACGCGGGCGGCTCGGGTCGGAGAGCGGTCGGCACGGTTGAGGGGGTCGCCCTACATCACTCAGTCTTGCACAGGGCCGAGTCAGGAACGGCGGCGCCGGGGGAGCCTGACCAGCACCCGTGCGAGCACCGCCGAGTCGGGGAGCGCACCGTAGAGCGTGGAGTCACGGGCCCCCACTCCGGAGTTGTCACTGACGACGTACCAGCCGCCCTGCTCACGCCGAGACACCCGCTTGACCCCGATGACGCCATCGGGCAGCCGGAGCACGGCCAGGCCCCCGATGCGCGGTCGCCCCCCATGGAGGACGACCAGCCGGTCGCCCTCGAACAAGGTCGGCTCCATCGACGCTCCGCGGACGATCGCCAGACCCAGCCGACGCAACCTGCTCTCCTCCCACGCGAGTGACCCCCTTCAGGGTCCGAAGGGTAGTGTCGCAGCAGCCATCCCTGGAACGTTCCCACAGGAAGGAACCTTCATGTTCGCGCGCTTCTTCGCTCCGACGCTCGAGGTCCACGCCCACTGCGATCTGCCTTGCGGCGTCTACGACCCCGCCCAGGCCCGGATCGAGGCACAGTCGGTCAAGGCCATCATCGAGAAGGCCATCGCCAGCGACGACCACGACTTCGTCACCCGCTCGATCATCATCAAGGAGCAGCGCTCCCACTTGGTGAAGGAGCACCTCTGGGTGCTGTGGACCGACTACTTCAAGGCACCTCACTTCGAGAAGTACCCGCAGCTGCACACCCTGTTCAACGAGGCCACCAAGCTCGCCGGTGCGGCGGGCACCAAGGGCGCCATGGACGTTGCCCTGGCCGACCAGCTCTTGGCCAAGATCGACGAGATCGCCGAGATCTTCTGGGAGACCAAGAAGGCCTGACCGGCTTCGCCTTCACCTCATCGCAGCGCAGTCGCACCTGCACAGCGCTGCATGCGCCGACGGGGCGCTCGGCTCATCCGAGCGCCCCGTCGGCGCCCGGTGGTCCAGCGGGTGGTCAGCGTTCGGCCAGAGCTCGGACCGAAGTGGGGAAGAGCATCGCCCCAGCGGTGACCACCGCGGGGACGGCGAGGACCACGGCGACCAGGGGGTTGCCCCACGTGAGCCCGACCGCGATCTGGATCAGTTGGGCGAGCATGATCGGAGCACGCGCCCACGAGTGCCTGCGAGCGAGCTTGAACGCCGCGAAAGCCAAGAAGAGCCCGTACAGGACGAAGAAGGCCACCGAGGTCGAACCCATGGCGACCCGCTCGGAGGAGAGCGTCGGGATGAGCACGAGGCCGTAGACGAACAGGACGACCCCTTCAGCCGCCGCCAGGATGGCGGCCACGGCAAGCGGAATCGGCAGGCGCTCAGCGGGGGTCACAGGCTCTGTCACGGGGCGGAGCCTAGCGTGCCCCTGGCTGACACGGACGCGCCGGAACGACGCAGCACCCCTAATGCACGGACAAATGGTACGGTGGCCGACGGCACATCCGTGACCAACACCATGCGTCGAAGGGTTGATCCTTCTCCTCACCCCTGACACCATCGGAGACGGCCATGTGAACGGTCAAATGCCGTCGCGTGCCCTGACCCGGTTTGAGTCCTCCCACCATCGGACCAAGTCGGACGCCACTTCGCTCGTGAAAACGATCACGAGCCTGAGCCAAGAGAGGGGACTCACCGTGGACTGGCGCCACCGCTCCGCATGCCTCGATGAGGACCCGGAGTTGTTCTTCCCGATCGGCAACACCGGCCCCGCCATCCTCCAGATCGAGGAGGCGAAGAAGGTCTGTCGTCGGTGCGAGGTGCGCGAACAGTGCCTGGCCTGGGCCTTGGAAGCCGGACAGGACCACGGTGTCTGGGGCGGCATGTCCGAGGACGAGCGGCGTGCGCTGAAGCGGCGCAACGCCCGCGCCCGGATCCGCGCCCGGGTCTGAGGCCGCGCCGCCGCGCGCGGCGCACCCCCGGATCAGTTCAGCTCGTCGCCTCGTCGACCCAGCGGTACGTCGACGGTGGCGCGCGTCCCCCCTGCGGGTCTGGGTCCGAGGGTGAAGGTGCCTCCGAGGTCGGAATCCACCAGCGTGCGGACGATCGAGAGCCCCAGGCTGGGCGACTCCTCCAGGACGAACCCCTCCGGAAGCCCCGTTCCATCGTCGTCCACGTCGACCCGCAACCGGTCCTCGGTCCGGATGACCCGCATGGTCAGATGCCCGGCCCGGCCGGCCAGTCCGTGCTCGATGGCGTTCTGCATGACCTCGACAAGGATCATCGCCAGCGCGGTCGCGACCTCGGCCGAGACCGTGCCGAACGACCCTTCCCGCGACGACGCGACCTCCCCGCCGGAAACGCTGAGGTCCCCCAGCATCGCCCGCAGCTGGTCGGCCACCTCGTCGAACTCCACCTCGTCGGTGAAACCCTGGCTCAGCGTGTCGTGCACGACCGCGATCGAGCCGACCCGACGCACCGCCTCCTCCAGGGCCGCCTTGGCCTCGGGGGAGGTGATCCGACGGGCCTGGAGCCGGAGCAGAGCGGCCACGGTCTGCAGATTGTTCTTCACCCGGTGGTGGATCTCCCGGATGGTCGCGTCCTTGGTGAGTAGCTCCCGGTCACGGCGGCGGATGTCGCTGAGGTCGCGTAGCAGCACCAGCGCCCCCGACGGGTCCCCGGCCGGTCGCAGCGGCAAGGAGCGCATGACGACCACCGCATCTCCGGAGTCCAGCTCCACCTCGCGCGCGGCCCGACCGCCGAGCACGGCACTGATCGTCTCCTCATCCGGTCGCCGATCAGCAGGCACCAGCTGGCGGACCTTCTCGGCGAGATCGAGACCGGTGAGGTCCGCGGCGAGTCCCAGCCGGCGGAAGACCGTAAGACCGTTGGGACTGACGTAGACGACCCTTCCCTCGGCATCGATCCGGATCATGCCGTCCCCGACACGGGGGCTGTCGGCGTGATCCGACCGCTGACCCGGGTACGGGAACAGCCCCTGGGCGATCATCCGGGTGAGGTCGGCGGCGGCATCCAAGTAGGCCAGCTCAAGACGCGACGGGGTGCGAATGCCCATCAGGTTGGTGCTGCGGGCGATGACCCCGAGGATCCTGTCGTCGCGGAGGACCGGAATTGCCTCCACTCGTACCGGTACCTCGTCGCGCCATTCCGGGTCCCCCTCCCGGGCGATCCGGCCCTGGTCCATCGCCGCGTCGATGAGCGCCCTTCGCCCACGCGGGACAAACCCCCCGACCAGGTCGTCGATGAAGGCCGTCGGGCCGGTGGTGGGCCTCATCTGAGCACCGGCCCAGTAGCCGTGCCCCTCCCGGTCCGGAAGCCAGAGCACCAGATCCGCGAACGAAAGGTCGGCGATGATCTGCCAATCGGCGGTCAGCAAATGCAGCCACGCCAGGTCGTCGTCGCCCAGTTCGGTGTGGGCACGCACGACGTCGTTGAGCGAAGGCACCCGCCAAGACTATGGCGTCGGACGCAGCCTTCAGCGGCCGCACGACCCCCGCTCCGTTTCGGGCAACCGTCAACTTTCACCCGGCGCCGTGGAATCATCTCCGGCATGGATACGGCGTTCTGGGAGTCCGTGGCTGCCGAGGGGCGAAGCGTTCCCGCCGACCGTCCCCTTCCCGACCTGACCATCGAGCTCACCCGGATGCTCGGGGATCGCGACCCCCACGTCCGTGCCGACCTTGCTGCCGGCACGTTGACAGACTGGATCGACAGGGGCGTGTACGACGACCTGCTCACCGCCCTCGGAGACGGGATGACCGCCGGGCTTACCGCCGGACTCGGAGAAGACGGGACCGACAGTGTCTTCCGCCGCAGCTACTCGGCCCTGGTGCTGGCCCACTGCATCCGCCGGGACAACGAGCAGCGACTCACCCCGGAGGGCACCATCCATCGCTGGGGCGACGCGCTGATGAGTTGGCTGGTCCGGGAACAAGACACCCGTGGCTTCGTGCCAGGCGGGGGTTGGGCCCGCGCCGGCCACCACGGCGGGCTGGCGCTGAAGGAGCTTGCCCAGTCACCGAGCATGCAGATGCTCGAGCTCACGGTCCTGCTCGACGTGGTCGCGGACCGGGTGACCCAGCCGACGCCATACCGGTTCCTGCACGGAGAGGACGACGCGCTGGCGGCGGCGGCGATGTCCGCGCTGCACCGTGACCTGGTGGAGCTGAAGATTCTCGAGCCGTGGGTCGCCCGGATCGCTGAGGCCGCCCACCTCGACGACGACGGCAGGGACCCGTTCGAGCGATCGGGCAACGCACGTTCCTTCCTGCGAGCCCTCTACATCGCCCTCTCGGCGGACTCGCCCGCACCGGCCGTCCGTGGCGACCTCCTGTTGAGCCTGCTCCCGGTGGTCCGCGTCGCCGTGACCAAGCCCTAGTCCGGCAGCGGTAGCGTCCTGCCATGGCAGATGACTCTCCCGAAGCGCTGACCGGACACGGCGGTGACCACGCATTGGCCGCGGCCGTCGCCCACGGCGTCGACACGATGTTCACTCTCTCCGGGGCCCACGTCTTCCCCATGTACGACGCTGGAGTCAAGACCGATCCGCAGCTGCGGTTGATCGACGTGCGCCACGAGCAGACCGCCGTGTTCGCCGCCGAGGCAATGGGCAAGCTGACCCGCATCCCTGGTCTGGCTGTGCTGACCGCGGGTCCCGGCGTCACTAACGGGGTAAGCCCGATCACCCAGGCCTACTTCAGCGGCTCGCCGCTGGTGGTCGTGGGTGGCCGGGCTCCCGATAGCCGCTGGGGCATGGGGAGCCTGCAGGAGCTCGATCATCCGCCACTCCTCGCCCCGGTGACCAAGTCGGCACGTACGGCTCACGCTGCCGCCGAGGTCGGGGCTCTGGTCAACGACGCCTTCACACTCGCCCGGAGCTCGCATCGCGGACCGACCTTCGTCGACGTGGCCATGGATGCCTTCTTCGACTCGGCCGAGTCGGCCCGGCCGGCCTACACACCCGCCGACCCGCTCCACCCCGATCCGGATGCCATCAGCGCGATCGGCACGATGCTCGCCGATGCCCAGCGTCCGGTGGTCGTCCTCGGCAGCGACGTCTGGAGCGACGGGGCGGAAGCCGCCGCGCTCCGCCTGGTCGAGACCCTGGGCCTGCCGGCGGTCACGAACGGGATGGGCCGCGGCGTGGTCCCCGGGGGCCATCGGCTGCTGGCGACCAAGGCGCGCGGGCTCGCCTTCGGCACCAGTGACCTCGTCATCGTGGTCGGAACTCCCCTGGACTTCCGTCTGGGCTACGGCGCCTTCGGCGGCAAGGACGGCGCTCCGGCGGCACGGGTGGTGCATCTGGTCGACTCCGCCGGCCAGGTCGCCAGCCATGTGACGTTGGCCGGGTCCGCGCACGGCGACCTCAGCGAGATCCTCGACGGGCTCGTCGACGCGGTGCAGCAGGTGGCGCACATACCCGACTGGAGCGGCTGGGTGGAGGAGTTGCAGGGGGCCGTCGCAGCCGCGGTGGATCGTGACGCGGCGCTGCTGACCGCGGCGGCGGACCCGATACACCCTGCGCGCATCTACGGTGAGCTGCTGCCCCGGCTGGCCGACGACGCGGTCGTGATCGGGGACGGCGGTGACTTCGTGTCGTTCGCCGGAAAGTTCGTGGAGCCCAAGCGCCCGGGAGGGTGGCTCGACCCCGGCCCGTACGGCTGTCTGGGAGCCGGGCTCGGAGCCGCGATCGCCGCTCGGCTCGCCCGGCCGTCGTCCCAGGTGGTGCTCCTGCTCGGCGACGGCGCGGCCGGCTTCTCCCTGATGGACGTCGACACACTGGTCCGGCACAACCTCCCGGTGGTGATGATCGTCGGGAACAACTCCGCCTGGGGGCTGGAGAAGGGCCCGATGCAGATGCTGTACGGATACGACGTCCTCGCCGACCTGGCCCACCGGACCCGCTACGACCAGGTTGTGACGGCCCTCGGCGGAGCCGGCGAGCTGGTAACCGACCCCGAGCAGATCGGCCCCGCGATCGACCGGGCCTTCGCCTCCGGAGTCCCCTACCTGATCAACGTGATCACCGACGTCAACGCCGTCTACCCTCGCGCGACCTACGGAGTCTGATGAGCGTCGACTATCGACTGGCTCGGCCGGAGGAGTATGGCGCGGTCGCGGAGGTGCTGGTGGCCGCCTACCTGGCGGACGGTCTGATCCCGACCGGCACCGGATACGAGCGCCACCTCTCCGACGTCGCGGGACGGGCCGAAGACTCCGAAGTCGTGGTGGCCGATGAGGACGGCGAGATCCTGGGGACGGTGACCTTCTGCCCGAACGGCTCGAAGTCCGCCGAGATCTCCTCCCCCGGCGAGGGCGAGTTCCGCATGCTCGGGGTGGACCCGGGGGCTCGCGGCCGAGGGATCGGAGCCGGTCTTGCCTCCTTCTGCGTCGAGCGGTCACGGGAGCTCGGCTATCGCGCGGTGATGCTCTCCAGCGCCCCGACGATGCGTGCGGCGCACCGTCTCTACGAAGCCATGGGGTTCGTCCGGGTCCCGGAGCTGGACTGGTCGCCCAATGCCCAAGTGGACCTGCTCGCCTACCGGCTGGTGCTCACCGACCCAGCCGGCTGAGGAAGCGCTCCCGGTCGACGACCACCCGCGTCACCTCACCGTGGGCGACGGCCTGGTCGGTGTCGGCGTCGCTCGCGCGCACCTCGAAGCGCAAGAGCCGTCCGTCACGGTGCACCATCCGCGCTGCAACTCGCAGCCGGGCCCCGACCGGGGAGGGGGCGAGGTGCTCCAGAGCGATTCGGGTGCCCACCGACGTTTCTCCCGACCCCACGCATCCGTCCGTCGCCGCGGCCTCCGCGACGGTCGCCGCCTCGCACCAGGCGAGCAGCCGCGGTGTCGCCAGCACCGGCACCTCACCGGACCCGAGCGTCTCAGCGGTGTCCGCCGGAGTGACCTCGAACGTCAGTTCTGTCATGGGGACCATCTTGCCAATTGGCTAGGCGACCGGCAGGGCTGGCAGAATGGCCCGGTCCCAAGACAAGGAGTGATCATGGGGAAGACCGGCCGCAAGCGTCGCGCTCGCCGTAAGAAGAGCGCCAACCACGGCAAGCGCCCCAACGCCTGACGTGCGTGAAGGACCCCGGCTTAGCCCGGGGTCCATTCTCGTTCAGGAGGGTTCGTCGCTCAGGAGCGTGATCCGCGCGGCCCGCAGATGAAACAACACCCGGTCGCGCAACGCCTCGGGTGCGTGCTCGGAGCAGGACCGGGCGACGATCGCCTTGACCGTACGCTCCACGTCGTACTCCCCCAGGCAGGGTGCGCAGTCATCGAGATGTTGCGCGATCGCGTCGTGGTCGATCTGGTCGACCTCGTTGTCGATGAAGAAGATCATCCGGTCGAGAGCCTCCGCACACTTGGCGTGCGGGTGTTCCTGGTCACTCATCGCGCCTCCACCTGCTCTGCGCCACGAATACCGCGCTCACGCGCGTAGTCGGCCAACATCTCGCGAAGCTGCTTTCGCCCCCGATGCAGCCGAGACATGACCGTGCCGATCGGAGTGCCCATGATCTCCGCGATCTCCTTGTACGGGAAGCCCTCGACGTCGGCGAGGTAGACCGCGAGGCGGAAGTCCTCCGGAAGCGCAGCCAGGGCCTCACGCACGTCCTTGTCGGGGATCCGCGCCAAGGCCTCCATCTCCGCTGACTTCAACCCCGTGGAACTGTGGGACTCGGCGTGGTGGAGCTGCCAGTCCTCGATCTCGTCCCCGCCGGACTGCTGCGGCTCGCGCTGCTTGCGGCGGTAGGAGTTGATGAACGTGTTGGTCAGGATGCGGTAGAGCCAGGCCTTGAGGTTGGTCCCCTCTTTGAACTGGTGGAAGGCCGCGAAGGCCTTGGCGAAGGTCTCCTGAACCAGATCCTCGGCGTCCTGCGGGTTGCGCGTCATCCGCATCGCAGCGGAGTAGAGCTGGTCCAAGAAGGGCAGCGCGTCGCGCTCGAACCGCTCCGCTCGTCCAGCTTCGGTCTCAGCGGCGGACTGGGCGGCGGACTGGGCAACGGAATGGGCGGCCCCAACGGACTCACGAGAATCAGGCATCGCCAACCAGCCTAGCGCTGCATCCGGGGAAAGAAGGGTCGCCGTCACATCGTGAGGAACAACGGGAGGTCAGCCCTGATTCCCCCGGGTCACCGGCGCGCCGGTGACATCGTGGACGATGAACTCCAGCACGGCCTCGACCACGACCGCCAGCGCCATGTCCTGATCCACCTCGCCGCGCTTCAGAACACGCATCGCGTGGTCGGCTCCGGGTACGACGGTGAGCTCGACACCGGCGGGGAACTCCTCGGGCCGCCCGAACGTGTCCCGCTCGCCCTGGACCACCAGGGTCGGGACCCCCGCGCCCTCGAGCTCGGCGATCCGCGACGACTCCGGCTTCCCCGGCGGGTGCAGCGGATAGGCCAGGGCGACTACTCCGACCGCTCCGACCTTCCGCGCCACCCGACAGGCGGACCTCGCGCCCGCACTTCGGCCACCCAGGACGAGGGGCCCCCGGATGCGAAGGGAGCCGACCATGTCCTCCAACGCTTCGTCGAGCGTGCGCGGCGCCGACGCGATCCTGCGGCCGGCCACGCGCCACGGCTGCTCGGCCCGCACACAGGTGATCCCCTGACGCGGTAGCTCCTGGGCGAGAGCCACCAGCTCGACGGCATCGGGACCGCCGCCGGCTCCGTGGCCGAGGACGAGCGTGGCCATGGCTCGTCGACCCCGGTCGATATGGAGCCGACCGATCCCGTGTCGGGTGTCCACCTCGCGAACCTCGCTCATACCGACTCCACCAGCTGCGGACCGTTGTTGCGGACGTTGTTCACCGCTTTGCTCACCGGATGGGCCTCGAGGCGCCCCGGAGCGGCGGGAAGGAGCAGGCCCAGGACGGTCTCGGCGTCGTCGTTGCCGGGATCCAGCCAGGCCTCGTAGCGGTCCGGCTCGATGAGCAGCGGCATCCGGTCGTGGATCCGTCCGAGGTCGTCCTCGGCCTCGGACGTGAGCACGGTGCAGGTCCAGCGGAAGCGATCCGGATCGTCCTCCGCCCGGGTGGGGTCGACCCAGATCTCGTAGAGCCCAGCCATGGCCAGAATCGATCCGTCCGCCGGATGAATGAAGAACGGCTGCTTGATGGGCTTGCCCTTGGCGTCGACCTCCTCGGTGACGTACCACTCGTAGTAGCCGTCGGCAGGCAGGAGGCACCGTCGAGACCGAGCGGCCCTCCGATAGGCCGGCTTGTCCAGGACGGTCTCACGCCGGGCGTTGATCATCCGGTTCCCGATCGACGGGTCCTTGGCCCAGGAGGGGACCAACCCCCAGCGCAGCGTACGCAACTGGCGTTCACGAGGATGCTCGCTGGTGGAATGCCGCTCAAGCACGGCGTAGACGTCCTGGGTCGGGGCGACGTTGTAGTTGGCTCCGAGGTCGTGAGCGACATGGGTGGCCTCGACCCCGAACTCCTCCACGAGGTCTTCGGGGCGCCGGCTCGACGCGTAGCGGCCGCACATGAGCCAATTCAACCAGGCCCAGTACGCGGGGCCAGCGAACCAGGCCAGTAGACGAGGTTCAGCGGGCGAGCTCGTCCAGCAGCCGTCCGGCCAGGTCCGAGGACGGTGGCAGCCCCTCGATCCAGACCCGTGGGTTCCCGTGGGGCAGGCGAAGCTCGCCCAACAGCCCACGCAACAGGGAGACCGAGGCTCCCAGCGCAGCGTGCCGACTGACCAGAGCTGCGACCCGACTGGTCCCGAGCGCGGCGATCGACTCATCGCCGGAGTAGACCGTCCGGACCGCTTCCCCGGCCCGCGACAGCCACAGCAGCCGCTCGAAGTGATCGACGCTCCGATCTTCATCTGCCGGTAGCTCTACGACCACGAGCGCCGAGATGTTCCCGACTTCCTCTCCGCGCCGCTGGGCCCCGCGGTAGGCGTCGGCAAGCCGGCTCCGCAGGTGCGGCTGGCTGGACAGCCCCGTGATCGGGTCCTCGCAGGACAACTCATGGAGGAACTGAAGGGTGCTCTCGCTCCAGGAGACCGCAAGGGCTTCTGTCGCGACAAAATCCGGCTCTGCACTGTCGAGCAGCCGGTAGGTCTCCCGAAGACCCGACAGAAGCTCGCCGAGCGAGACGCCATCTCGGACGGCGGTGCGGCCGCGCTCCTCGCAGGCCGGCGCCGGGTTCTCGCCGTGGGCGAGCGCCTCAGCGACTGCCTCGAACCCGTCAGGCAACGCGTCCCTGACCGATCGCGACAGCACATCCGAGCCGTCGAATGAGCGCCTCGTGAAGGTGTTGATTGCCCCAACCATCGGCGTGTCTCCCTCCGATCCCATCAGGCGGCTTGCCCGTGGACTTCATCAGGCGACCGGACGTCGGTGACCGGGCCTTATAGATGGGACGGGGTAGTCGGCGAGTCGTGACGCGAATGAGAGGCACTTCCTCCTCCGGTTCCGAAGTTCCTGGGAGGCTCAGGCATCGGCTCCGGTCCTCGGCCGAGTGGGTACGCCCCCTTCAGGTGCCGGTCAGGTGCTGATGTGGGCTCCCGACGAGTTCTGGCGAACCGCCCCACGGGGCGTGGCTTACCGCTAGCCTCAAGGAAGGTGCAGTAGAGGCGCTGCGCCGCTCGGCCCCCGCCGGGCAACCGTCAGGATTTGCAGACCGTGACCGAGACCCCCGCGAAAGTTACGCAGACCGCGCTGGATGCTCCCAGTGACGCGGAGCTGATCTCGCGCGTCCGCGGCGGAGATCTCGAAGCCTATGGAGTGCTCTTCGAGCGTCATGTCTTCGCAGCTCGGCGCTTGTCCCGTCAACTGGTGCGAGGACCCGACTCAGACGACCTCGTCTCGGAGGCGTTCACCAAGGTGATGCGCGTCCTACAGGGCGGCGGCGGCCCGAACGTCGCATTCCGCGCCTACTTGCTCACCTCGATCCGTCGCCTCCACGTCGACCGGGTGCGCGCTTCATCCCGGTTGACGACCACCGACGATATGACCGCCTTCGATCCGGGTATCCCCTTCCAGGACACCGTCATCGAGGGTTTCGAGTCCGGTGCCGCGGCCCAGGCGTTCGCCACGCTCCCGGAGCGGTGGCAGATGGTGCTCTGGCACATCGAGGTGGAAGGCCAGAAACCGGCTGATATCGCCCCCTTGCTGGGGATGACCGCGAACTCGGTGTCCGCACTTGCCTATCGCGCCCGTGAGGGCTTGCGGCAGGCCTTCCTCAACGCTCACTTGGCCGACACCCCCGCGGAGGACTGCCGCTGGACCACCGAGCACCTCGGTGCCTTCGTGCGTAAGGGCCTGTCGAAGCGGGACTCCGCAAAGGTCGGCGAGCACCTCGAGGGATGTCGCGCTTGCACGGCTATGTATCTCGAGCTCACCGACGTCAACAGCGACCTGCGGGCGATCATCGCCCCGGTTGTCCTCGGAACCGCAGCACTCGGGTACACCGGTGCCAAGGGCAGCCTCGTGGCAGGGACGACGGGGTTCATCGACCGGGCCAAGGACTTCGTCATCGGCCACTCTGCCGCGGCGGCAGCGACCGGGATCGCGGCTGGCGTCGCCACCGTGACAGCGGTGGCGGTGATTGTCGGCGGCGCGAACACCACTGTCGAGGCCAATTCCCCCCGCCCGTCGAGCGTGGTGAATATCGCCAAACAGACCGTTCCCTCGACGGGAGCAGCGCCCCGCAATACCAGTCCTGGTCTGCCAAACACATTGTCCGGGATCGGCGCGGGAGCCCCAGGGCTGCTGGCACCTGACTCGGGGACGGGCACCCCCGGTGGAACGACGGCCGGAACGTCCGGCAGCACCACCGGTGGAACGACGGCCGGAACGTCCGGCAGCACCACCGGTGGAACGACCGGCGGAACCAAGGGCGGACCTCCGGCAGCACCACCGGCACCACGTCCGGCGGAACCAAGAGCGGAACCTCCGGCAGCACCACCGGCACCACGTCCGGCGGAACCAAGAGCGGAACCACCGGCACCACGTCCGGCGGAACCAAGGGCGGAACCTCCGGCAGCACCACCGGCACCACGTCCGGCGGAACCAAGGGTGGAACCACCGGAACAGGCACCTCCGGCAGCACCACCGGCGGAACCAAGGGTGGTACTCCCGGCAGCACCACCGGCGGAACCTCCGGAACAGGGACATCTGGCAGCACCACCGGCACAACCACCGGCGGAACCAAAGGTGGTACTTCCGGAACAGGCACCTCGGGCGGCGCCACCGGCGGATCGTCCGGTCCTGACCTGACCCTGACTGCGAGCGTCGTGGACGCACAGCATGTGCGGGCCAGCGTGACCGGCCTGCCCACGGCCAACGTGGCCGTCGAGTACACCGTGACGAGCAGGTGGGCGCACCTCTCCAAGGTGCCGGCCGGTTGCACCAGGATCGACCGCACCCACGTGCGCTGCGATCTCACCGCCGTTCACGGCAGCGACTCGGTCCTGTTCACGTTCCGCTACAGCAAGCACCACGCCCCGGCTCCGGTGACTCTCCAGGTCACCCCGCTCAAGATCACTGACGTGCACACAGCCGACAATGCGGTCACGGTGACGCTCGGCACCTCAAGCGCGAAAGACCCTCACGACCAGGGCCTCGCGAAGGGCCACGACAAGTAGCCACCTCACCCAGGGAACTGGCTGCCTGACCAGAGTGCCCGGCGGCCCGGCTGACTAGGCTGACCGCGATGACTGACGCCCTCTACCCCGACCCCTGGCCAGCGCCGCACGCGGCCGGGCCGGTGCACGCTCGGGTGGAGGTCCCCGGTTCGAAGTCCCTCACCAACCGTGCCCTGGTGCTTGCGGCGCTTGCGGACGGCGATTCCACCGTCCACGCGGCGCTGCGGTCACGAGACACCGAGTTGATGGCGTCGGCGCTGGCCGCGATGGGCACCCAGATGACAACCGACGGAAGCAACTGGAGGGTCGAGCCACAACCGCTCCGTGGCCCGGCGCAGGTCGACTGCGGCCTCGCCGGCACTGTGATGCGGTTCGTGCCGCCGGTCGCCGCGCTTGCCGAGGGGACGGTCACCTTCGATGGGGACGCACGCGCCAGACACCGACCGATGCTTCGCATGATCGATGCCCTGCGCTCCCTGGGCGCGATCGTGCAGGACGACGACAGGGGCGCCTTGCCGTTCACGGTGGTTGGCGAAGGTGGTCTCCGCGGCGGTCAGGTCGAGCTCGACGCCTCCTCGTCGAGTCAGTTCATCTCGGCACTGCTGTTGGCGGGGGCCCGGTACGACAAGGGCGTCGACGTCCTGCACGTCGGCAAACCAGTCCCCTCGCTACCGCACATCGAGATGACAGTGCACGAGTTGCGGCGCCGCGCGATCGAGGTCGACGACTCCGAGCCGAACCGCTGGATCGTGGCTCCAGGGCGTATTGCCGCCCTCGACGTCCAGATCGAGCCGGACCTCTCCAACGCCGCGCCGTTCCTGGCCGCGGCCGCCGTCAGTGGCGGCCAGGTCGAGGTGGCCCGCTGGCCCGAGTCGACCACCCAGGCGGGCGACAGGATGGCCGAGATCCTGGCTCTCATGGGGTGCGACGTGAGGCGTGGACCCGGGGGCCTCACCGTCCGAGGCCCGCGCCGCCTCACCGGCCTGGACATCGACCTTCACGATGTCGGCGAGCTGACACCGGTCGTGGCGGCTCTCTGCGCGCTCGCCGAGTCGCCCAGCCGGCTGCGCGGAGTGGCTCACATCCGCGGCCACGAGACCGACCGCCTACAAGCACTTGCCGACGAGCTCACCGCTGTCGGTGGGGACGTCCGGCAGACCGAGGACGGGCTCGAGATCCGGCCGGCGCAGCTGGCCGGTGGTGTCTTCCACACCTACGAGGACCACCGGATGGCGCATGCCGCTGCGGTCATCGGCCTGGTGGTGGCGGGGGTCCAGATCGAGAATGTCGCGACCACCGCAAAGACCTTCCCCGGCTTCCCCGATGCCTGGTCGGGCATGGTCGAGGGAGCTGGGGCCTGAATGTCGCGTCGGCAGTACGAACACGTCGATCCCGAGTCTTTCGACCGCCCCAGGCGCCACACCCGGCCTCGCACCAAGGACCGTCCGACCTACGACGACGCGGTCGATGCGCTGGTCGTGACGATCGACCGCGGCCGATTCACCTGCGCGGTGGCGGACCGGACAGTGACGGCGATGAAGTCGCGATCGCTCGGCCGCAAGGCTGTCGTCGTGGGAGACCAGGTCAGGTTGGTCGCCGACGTCTCCGGCCGCAAGGACACCCTGGCGCGCATCGTCGAGGTCGCTGAAAGGCGAACGGCGCTGCGTCGCACGGCCGACGACGACGATCCGGTCGAGCGGGTTATCGTCGCCAACGCCGACCAACTCGTGATTGTGACCGCTCTGGCCGATCCCGAGCCTCGCGTCGGGCTCATCGACCGTGCGCTGGTGGCGGCGTACGACGCCGGCCTGACCCCGATCCTGTGCCTGACGAAGACCGACCTCGCCTCACCCGACGAGCTGCTCGGCGTCTACCGGCCGCTGGGCGTCGACTCGGTCTCAACGCGCAAGGACGCCGAACCGTCCGAGCTGCGCGCCCGGCTCAGTGGGCACACCAGCGTCCTGATCGGGCACAGCGGGGTGGGCAAGTCGACCCTCGTCAATGCCTTGGTGCCGAACGCCCGACGGGAGATCGGAGCGGTGAACGCGGTCACCGGGCGCGGCCGACACACCTCCACCTCCGCGGTGATGCTGGCGCTGGAGGACGGGTGGATCATCGACACCCCGGGGATCCGGTCGTTCGGACTTGCCCACGTGGACCCGGACCGGCTGATGGCCGCCTTCCCGGATCTGGAGGCCTGTACCGAGTCGTGCCCCCGGGGCTGCACCCACAGCGCGGACGAGCCCGAGTGCGCCCTCGACCAGGAAGCGGACCCAGCGCGTGTTCAGTCGTACCGTCGCCTCTTGGCCGCTCGCACCGCACCCTGGGCATAGCCTGTGCTCCATGGGAGCCAACCACACCGACGACCTGCGCCTGGCAATGATCCTGGCCGACGACGCGGACTCGTTGACCGAGAACCGGTTCCGCGCCCAAGACCTGCACGTCACCGCCAAGCCCGACCTGACACCGGTCACCGACGCCGACATCGCCGTGGAGGAAGCCATTCGCCGCACCCTGGCCAGGGCGCGGCCACGCGACTCCGTGATCGGTGAGGAGGGCGGCACCACCGGCAGCAGTAGTAGCCGTCGCTGGATCATCGACCCGATCGACGGCACCAAGAACTTCGTCCGGGGCGTCCCGGTCTGGGCGACCCTGATCGGTCTCGAGGTCGACGGAGAGGTCGTCGCCGGGGTGGTGTCGGCGCCGCAGCTGGGGCGTCGCTGGTGGGCGTCCGAAGGCGGTGGGGCGTGGACCGGTCGATCGTTGATCAAGGCCACTGCCTGCCGGGTCTCCGACGTGTCGCGCCTCGACAACGCCTCCTTGTCGTACTCCTCCCTGAGCCACTGGGAGGACAAGGGGCGGCTCCAGGACTTCCTCGATCTCTCACGGCGCTGCTGGCGTACCCGTGCCTATGGCGACTTCTGGTCCTACATGCTCGTGGCCGAGGGCGCGGTGGACCTGGCCAGCGAACCCGAGCTCGCGCTCTACGACATGGCAGCCCTGGACATCATCGTCCGGGAGGCGGGCGGGACCTTCACCTCGCTGGACGGGACGCCCGGACCGCACGGCGGCAACGCGCTGGCCAGCAACGGTCGGCTCCACGAGCAGGCGCTGGGCTTCCTGGGATCGGCCTCGACCGATGAGCGCGTGGGCGGTTCCGTCTACGACCTGGACTCCCGCCGACGGACACCCCCATCACCCGAGTAGTTGCACGCGGAGCGGTCACTACCCTCCAGCCCGCCGGTCGTCTAGCCTGATTCGATCCCCCGGACGACGAGGAGGTCGATCCAGATGAAGGTCAAAGACGTGATCGCCGGTAAGGCCATCAATGGGGTTCTCACCATTCAACCGACCGCCCGCGGCAGCGAGCTCCTCTCGGCTTTGGTCGAGAACAACGTAGGCGCTCTCGTGGTCTCCAACGACGGCACCGACATCGTCGGCATCGTCTCCGAGCGAGACATCGTCCGCCACCTCCACAAGGATGGCTCGATCGCGGAGGTTAGCGTCGCGGACCTGATGACCACCCCGGTCTTCACCTGCGAGCTCCAGGAGTCGGTCTCGTCCCTGATGCGAACCATGACCACGCATCGGATCCGGCACGTCCCTGTCATCGATGAGGGTGCGCTGATCGCCGTCGTCAGCATCGGCGATATCGTCAAGAACCGCATCGGCGAGCTCGAGTTCGAGCGCAACGAGCTGGAGCACTACGTGTCTTCCTCCCAGACCTGAAAGGCAAGCAATGGAGAAGCCCGAGATCGACTTCCCCGACTTCCCCGTCCCCGAGGACCTGCTCATCACCGATCTCGCTGAGGGCGAGGGCGCCGAAGCCGGACCCGGGCAGACCGTCTCGGTCCACTACGTCGGCGTCGCGCACTCCACCGGCGAGGAGTTCGACGCGTCGTACAACCGCGGCGAGCCGCTCAACTTCCGGCTGGGAGTCGGCCAGGTCATCGCCGGCTGGGACCAGGGCGTCCAGGGCATGAAGGTCGGCGGCCGCCGCCAGCTGGTCATCCCACCCCACCTGGGGTACGGCGACCGTGGCGCGGGCGGCGTGATCAAGCCCGGCGAGACGCTGATCTTCGTCGTCGACCTGGTCGACGTCCGCTAGGCGCCACGGGCGAGCTGAACCAGCCCCCAGGCGACCTTGGGTTCTAGGGGTCGATGCGCTCGACCACTGCGTGCGAGCCGCCCACCGCGACCACGTCGCCGACGACCAGCTGACGCCCGCGGCGGGTCTCGACCGCGCCGTTGACACGCACCTCCTCGGACGCGAGGAGAGGCTTGGCATCGGCACCGGTGTCGATGAGGTCGGCCAACTTCAGGAACTGACCGAGCCGGATGGAGTCGTCGCGGATCGCGACCGGACGTGGCTTCACCGGGCGATTATCGCGCGGATCGTGCCCACCAGCCCCGCTCAGGCGACTAGCACCGAGACGGTGTGGATCACGACTCCGACCAGGCCGCCGACAATGGTCCCGTTGATCCGGATGAACTGCAGGTCCTTGCCGACGTGCAGCTCGATCCGGCGGGCCGCCTCGCGGCCGTCCCACCGGTTGATCGTCTGAGTGATCACCGCGGTGATCTCGCTGCCGTACCGGCCGATGGCGAAGACGGCGAGATCTGACGCCTGGGTGTCCAGCTGGGCTTGCAGGGCCTCGTCCTGGGTCAGCTGCTCGGCGAAGGAGCGGAGCTCGGCCACGAGCCGGTCGACGAGCATCCCCTCGGAGAGGTTCTCGATGAGGACGGTCCGAAAGGCCCGCCAGAGCGCGATGGATGTGTCGACCACCTGTGGGTGAGCCAGCACTCGCTGTTTGAACGCTTCGGCCCGCTGCTGGGTCTCGGGGTCGTGCAGCAGGGCCTCGGCAAGGGCCCCGAGCAGATCGTCCAGGGCGACCCGGACCGGGGAGCCGAAGTCGGCGTGGATCTCCTCGATCCAGGCGAGCAGTTCGCGACGCGCCCGCCGAGACAACGCATCGCTGACCGGTCCGGGAGCCCACCACGGAGCGCGTTGCCCGAGCACGTCGAGGAAGGTGCGCTCGTTCTCCTCCAGCCACCGGTGAGCTTCCACGAGCACCAGGTCGACGACCCCCCGATGGGCGCCGTCGGCCACGACCTCGGCGAGGAACCTGCCCACCGCCGGGGCGAGCGGCTCCTCGGCGAGGCGCGGCACGATCGCCTCACGGACGATCGCCGCGATGTCTTCGTCGCTGATCCGCCCCAGCCCGGCGCGGACCAGCGAGCCGATCTCCAGTACGACCCGACGGGCATGCTCCTCGTCGGCCAGCCACCCCCCGACACGTCGGGACAATCCGCTGTCGACCACCCGCTCGCGGACGACGTCCTCGTGGAGGAAGTTCTCCGTGACGAAGCCTTCGAGGCTGCGCCCGAGCATCTCCTTGCGGCGCGGAATGAGGGCGGTGTGCGGGATGGGGATTCCGAGCGGGTGACGGAAGATCGCGGTGACTGCGAACCAGTCCGCGATGGCTCCCACCATGGACGCCTCGGCACCGGCATTGACGAAGCCCCAGAAGCCGGTCTGGCCGAGGGTGAGCAGGTAGACGATGGCGGCGAAGAGGAGCAGCGCTGCTGCGAGCAGCCGCATCCGCCGAAGAGCCGAGCGACGCTCGTCATCGAGCCGGGAGTCTCCCGGCGCCATCGAGAACGTCATCACCGACGCCGTACAGCACCGATGCGATCAGCCCAACAGCTTGGAGGCGAGAACGGCCGCTTGCGTGCGCCGCTCCAACCCGAGCTTGGTGAGGATGCTCGTTACGTAGTTCTTGACCGTCTTCTCGGCGAGGAAGAGCCGCTCGCCGATCTGCCGGTTCGTGAGTCCCTCGGCCACCAACGCGAGGATCTTGCGCTCCTGCGGGGTGAGGGACCTCAGCTCGGCCGGCTCCGACGGCTCGCCCTTGCGAACCCGCTCAAGGACGCGCTGGGTGACGGCCGGGTCGAGCAGAGACTGCCCGTCGGCGACGCGACGAACGGCGTCGATGAGGTCGTTACCGAGGATCTGCTTGAGCACATACCCGGCTGCCCCGGCCATGATTGCGGCAAAGAGCGCCTCGTCGTCGTCGTACGACGTCAGGATGAGTCCCTTGATCGTGGGATCCACTGACCGGATGGCGCGACACACGTCGATGCCACTGCCGTCGGGCAGCCGGCCATCGAGGATCGCCACATCGGGCTTCAGCGCGGGGATCCGGGTCTCGGCCTCTTTGGCCGACCCCGACTCGCCGACGATCACGAAGCCCTCGGCCTCGAACAGCTCACGCAGACCGCGACGGACCACCTCGTGGTCGTCCAGGAGATACACCCGCACCTTGTCCATGGGGACTTTCTACCTCACGCTCGTCGCCAAACCGGCGTCTAACCGGCGTGTCAGGCTACCCCCTCAGGGCCAGCCCGCGCCGATCACCCGGCGTGCTCGGCCCCGCCGCACCCGGGCACGAACGTGCTCGCGATGTCTAGGATCGTTCGGTGAGCGCACCTCAGGAGTCGTTGTCCGCCCTGCTTCGACGCGTCGTGAACCGCGTGGAGGAGGGCGCCGCCACCGAGGACCGGCTCCGGGGACTCCTGGACGCGGTGACCGCGATCGCCGGCGATCTCGACCTTGCGGCGACCCTGCAGCGCATCGTCTCGGCTGCGGCCGCCCTGGCCGACGCACGGTATGGCGCGCTGGGAGTCCTTGACGACGACGCCTCCGGACTCGCTGAGTTTGTGGTCCACGGAATGGATGAGAGCGAGATCGAGCAGGTCGGGCACCTCCCGCAAGGTCTCGGAGTGCTCGGCCAGCTCATTTCCGACGCGAGACCTCTTCGGCTGCGCCGGATCTCCGAGCACCCGAACTCCCACGGCTTCCCGGAACGACACCCGGCGATGACCTCGTTCCTCGGCGTCCCCATCCGGGTCCGCGATCGCGTCTTCGGCAACCTGTACCTGACCGAGAAGCGGGGCGGAGGCCACTTCACCGACACCGACGAGCACGCCGTGGTCGCGTTGGCCGCCGCCGCAGCCGTGGCGATTGAGAACTCCGCGCTCTTCGAGTCCTCGGAGCGGCGCAGCCGCTGGCTGGGAGCCACAGCGGAGATCCAGCGAACGCTCCTGGGCGCGCGGGTCGCCGAAGACGTGTTCGATCTCGTGGCCAGTCACGCCCGCGCGGTGACCGACGGTGACGTCGCCGTCGTGGTGCTCGAGAACGCCTCGGGGGAGCTGATCGTCGAGGCCGTGTCCGGAGAAGACTCGGAGATGATCGGACGCAGCCTCCCTCGGACAGGAGTCTGGTCCGACGTGGTGGAGCACGGGGCCACCATTCACGCCGCCGAGGGAGTCCGGATCCCCGGCATGCCTGGTATCACCTCCGCTCTCGTCGTGCCTTTCCGGGCTGCCGACGATCAGAGTGGCGCCCTGCTGGTGAGCACCCCACGCGAGCGGCCCGGAGCTGCACCCCACTCCGAGGAAATTGCAGCGCTACGCGGCTTCGCGTCACAGGCAGCCATCGCGCTCCAGCTCGCCAGGGCCCGAGAGGATCGCGAGTCACTGGCGGTGCTGGCCGACCGGGACCGGATCGCACGGGACCTGCATGACGTGGTGATCCAGCGACTGTTCGCCACCGGGCTCTCCTTGCAGGGCTTGACCCGCCAGCTCGAGGACCCTGCGCTCGCGGACCGGATCAAGGGCTCGGTCGCGGACCTGGACGCCACGATCCGCGACATCCGGACCACGATCTTCGAGCTGAGCAATACCCATGCGGGGGAGGCGCTGAAGTCCCAGCTCACCGACGTTCTGGGAGCGGCGCAGAGCGCTTTGAAACTCCGGCCGCGCCTCACCTTCAGCGGCCCCATCGACACGTTGGTGCCCGGGCCCATCCAGCCGCATCTGGTCGCCGTCCTGATCGAGGCCCTCTCGAACGTCGCCCGTCACGCACGCGCGAGCACGGTGGAGGTCTCGGTCAGCGCGACGGGCACGCCTCAGCCGGCGGTGACCTTGGTCGTGAAGGACGACGGGATCGGTCTACCTGCCTCGCGCACCGAAAGCGGCCTGGCCAACCTCCGCAAGAGGGCCGACAACCTCGGAGGCTCGCTCAGCCTGGACTCCCCCGAGTCGGGCGGCTGCGTCCTGACCTGGTCCGTCCCCCTGCCCTGACCCCTGTCCAGGCCCGGGTCGCAGCGGCGATGGCAGCGCTGAAGCCATCACGGATGGATCCTCGCCGAGACCGGTGACGCGTCGACGTCGGGGCCGAGTTCCGACCCTTCGGGGACCTACTGACTAGTCCGCCGACCCATGGGCGCACCCCTGACCAGCACCGGAGTCAACCGCCCTGTGACCTAGACCTTCGTCCCCCACGCTCGCGTCCTTCGCCACTGTAGGTAGGCCCCGCGCAGCCGCCATCCTGTCGGTGTAGCCCACACGAGGAGGCTGCTGTGCTGCAGGATCGGGAACCTGTGATCGTCGTCGGGGTGGATGGCACCCCAGAAGGTGCCGCTGCGCTTCTGTTCGCCCTCGACGAGGGCGTCAGGCGCGACTGCTCCGTCGAAGTGGTCACCACCTGGAGTTGGGGCGAGCCCTACGAGGCGATGGCTACCGGCCTCGATGCGGCCCGCCAGGCCGCCGAGGAGATCCAGGACCAGCAGTTGCACGAGGTCATCCGCAAACTCGACGTCGTGCCGGTCGTCTCACGACTGGTCGTCGAAGGAGAGCCCGGACCCGTTCTGGTGCACATGGCCAACCACGCGTCGTACCTCGTTGTCGGCCACTCCCACAAGGGCGCACTGCGGCGCGCCCTGTTGGGGTCGGTCAGCGACTACTGCGTGCGGCACAGCAGGGTGCCGGTCATGGTGGTTCCGACCCCCGAGGACTCTCCTCGGTCCTCCGCCGACAAGGACCAGATCGCCGCCATCCGCTAGGAGGACCGATTGCTCGTCCGTGAACTGATGTCCCGGCCGGCCATCACGATCAATCCCGAGGCCCGCCTCAAGGAGGCCTTGGTCGTCATCGACGAGCACTCGATCACGTCCATGCCGGTGGTGGACTCGCAGGGGCGGCTGGTCGGGGTGATCAGCGAGGCGAACCTGATTCAGAACGCCGTACGGCCCGATGAGCGCAAACACCTCATCCCAGTCCATATGGATGAGGACGCCCGCCCGTACTGCGTCGCCGATGTGATGTCCCGTCAGGTGCTGAGCGTCAACGCCGACGATGACGTCACCGATGCGGTGGCGTTGATGACGGGGACCGTGGTCAAGAGTCTTCCTGTGCTTTCGGAGGGGCGCGTCGTCGGGATGCTGAGTCGCCGGGACATCGTGCACGCCCTGGCCAGGCGAGACGGAGACATCCACGACGCCATCGAGCGGCTCGCCCACGCCGCCGGCTACGCCTGGCGGATCGCCGTCGACTCCGGAGCGGTCACCATCGAAGGCGCCGCCACCGATTCGGAGACGAGGCTGGCCCGCGGGTTGGCCGCCTCCGTCGCCGGCGTGGTGGCCGTCCATGTGCACCCGACCGAGGGCGCTTCCACCTGACGCCACTGTGCAGCCCGCCGCCGAGCGAGGCGGCCCGGTCAGATCACAGGGCAGCCGCCAGTGCCACGGCCACGACGGCCGGCGCCAGCCACAAGGTCACGCGAACTGCGAAAGCAGGACCACCAGTCAGCGCCGCCACGACCTTCACCACGGTGTTCGTCCCCAGTGCCATGGCGATCGCGGCGATCGCAACCGGCTGACTGATCGAGCCCTGGACGGCCAGAGTCGCCATCGCCACGCTGGTGCCGTGGCTGTCGGCCAGACCTCCGACGGAGGCCACCAGGACGGCGCCGGCGCTGCCCAGCAGGTCGGTCAACCAGCGGGTGGCCAGCAGGACGGTCGACAGCACCACTGCCAGTACGAGTGCCGGCACCAGGTCGAAGGGGCGCCCGGACGTGTCCTCCCCGCGGGCCGGCTGGCCGCGCTGCAGCCACCAGGACTCCAGGGACAGGAATGCCGCGCCGGTCGCGGTGCCGGGAACCAGGTCCAGGGCGATCGATGGCGAGATGACGAAGAGCAGGACCGTGACCAGTACCAAGGTCGAAACGCTGGCCATCAACGCGCCCGCCAGCGCCGGGCTGGCCCGGCCGGGCTCGCGCGACCGGGCTCCCATGGCCCCAGTCGTGGCGATACCGGACACGAATCCACCGGCGAGTCCGGTCACCATCAAGCCACGCGCCGGACCCAGCAGTCGGGTTGCCGCGTACCCCAGCCAGCCGATCCCGGTGATCAGCACGACCAGGAACCACAAGGCCCGGGGGTTCACCACGTCGTACGGTCCTACCGCGCGGTCGGGCAGCAGCGGCAGGACGATAAAGGCCGCGACCAGGAACTTGAGGGCGTCGGTCCTCTCGAGGTCGGTCACGGTGGTCTGGATGAAGCGGTGGAGTCCCTGCTTGGAAAGGAGCAACGCCGTCACGCCGACCGCGATCCCGACGGCCAGCGCCGGTTCGGTATGCGCCAGCGCACCCAGCCCAACGGTGAGCACGAGGGCGACCTCGGTCGTCATGCCGGGCTCACGCTCACGGGCCACCCCGTAGGCCACGACGACCAGCAGACCGACCACCGCGACGAGAGGGACGCCGATCCACCAGGGGACGAAGGTGGCGACGCTGCCGAGAACCGCGGCCAAGGTGAAGGTGCGGATGCCCGCCGGGCGGTGGCCGGTGCGTTCACGTTCGGCGCCAACGAGAAGGCCGAGCGCGGCAGCGACTCCGATCGCCTCCCAGCCGGAGAGCCCACCCATGGGTCTATCGTCTCTCAACCCGGAGTCAACAGTCGATGTCCGTGGCCCAAATGCCTTCAGCCGCCCCGGATCCTGCCGTAAGGGCACCCATCGGGGACCGAGACGGAGGAGTGGCCGTGGTGCTCATGGAAGCGCCTTCGGAAGATCAGGTCGAGACCCTGATCCACGCAGCCGTGCGCGCGCCCTCGGTCCACAACACCCAGCCGTGGTCCTGGCGCTATTCCGGCGGAGTGGTCTCCTTGCATGCGGACCACTCACGTCAGATCCGACACCAGGACTCCGAAACGCGTGACCTGATCATCAGTTGCGGTGCGGCGCTGCATCACTTCCGGGTCGCAGCTCAGCACGAGGGCTGGAAGACCGTCGTCCGTCGCGTTCCGGATCGCGGACGGGACAATCTGCTCGCCGAGCTCCGGCTGGAGCCGGCGGGCGGGAGGCCGCCAAAGGTCGCCGACGACCTATACGCGGCGATCTTCACCCGGCGCAGCGACCGGCGGCACCACTCGGCACCTCCGGTCAGTCTGAGCTACCTCGACTACCTCACCGTGAGCGCTGCCCGTCAGGGCGCATCAGCGGTCTCGTTGGAGGGCCACCACGCTCAGCAGCAGCTCTCCGACATGCTGCTCTTCGCCCGAGTGATCCAGGACTCGAACGAGGCGGGGCTGGCAGAGATGGCACGTTGGATGGAGGACAACCCACACGATGGGGTTCCGCCCGCGAACCGCCTCCGAACCTCCGGGGCCCTCGCGACACAGCTGGCTCCGGTGACCCGGTTCCCCTCCGGCGCCCTGGCTGACCTCCCCCAGCGCCAACACGAGCCGCAACGCAACTGGATCGCCATCGGCACCTCCTCAGACGATCCCCTCTCCCGACTCAGGGCCGGTGAGGCGCTGAGCGCACTCCTGCTTCAAGGCACCGCGGACGGGCTGGCGGTGCTGCCGCTCAGCCAAGCGGTGGAGGTCGATCAGACCCGGGGACACCTCGAGGAGCGCCTCTTCGGAGGATCGCTCTGCCTCCAGATCGTGGTGCAGGTGTCACGCCCGGACCCTGACGCGGACCCCATCCCGCAGACGCCGCGGCGACCCGTGCATGAGGTGTTCTCGATCGGATGCTGACCGCGGCCGGCCGCGTGACGCTCAGTCTTCAGCGTTGATGCTGGGCCCTTGACCCACACCGGCAACGTAGAACTTGCGGAAGGTCTCGTGGATGGTCCACACCGTGGAGGCTCCGCTGGCCAGGAAACCGATGTCTCCGGGGCCGAGCTCGAGGGTCGGGCCACCGCTCACTTCGATGGTCGCCCGCCCGGCAAGCACCACGAAGACCTCGTCGGCCTCGATGTCGGTGGTCCTGCCCGGGGTGTGCTCCCAGACGCCGACCTCCATCACCGAGTCATGGGCGAGCTCCTTCATGCTCACCTCGGGTGATCCGGTCAGGATCTGGTCTCGGAACAACGGCATCGACTCGAACGCGGCGTCTTTGAGACTCGACGCGGACAGGACGTGGCAGGTCTGGTTCAGCACGGGTTGAGGGTAGCCCGCCGAGCTCGTCGTCCGTGCCGGACCCGTCCGCGACAGGCTCCCGGACGTCCTGTCGCAGTGCCTGCACAAAAGAATCCACCGCAGCCACGGCCATCTCGTCCCCGACGTCCTCGAAGCGGCTGGTCGCTTGGCTCGGCGCAAAGAACTCCTGCAGTGACCGGCGGGTCACCAGCAGTGGCAGCTCACGCAGACGCTGCTCCCCCACCTGCTCAGCCGCCCCAACCGCCGCCTGCACTGCCCGGGCGTGCGCGGGACTGTCAGCCTGCCCGGCGAGGTCGCGCAGGTGTGCCCCGAGAAAATGGGAGACGAAGCCCACGGTGTGCTCGCGGAGGTCCTCCACCGAACGGCGGTGGTGCGCCTGCCAGGTGGCGTCCAGCCGGTCGACGAGGTCGTGGACGAGCATCTCGCAGCGCAGCACAATCAGGTCGCGCGAGGCGAGCACCTCGGCCAGGGACTGGGCGGGATCGAGGTAGGCCGGCGACTCGGGAGCCGATCCCACGGGTTGAGCCGCGAGGTCGTGGACGTCCGTCTCGTCGAACGGACGTCGCTTGTGCCGCCTCATCCCCTCACCTCCTCGGCGTGGTACTCCGCGAGCCCCTCGGATTGCTCGCAGAAAGCGGACGTGTCCGCCTAGTCCCCGAACTCGTGTTTGACGTCGAGCGCCGCGGCTGGTCCGGCAAAGTCCGATCCGTGGGCGACGACCTTGGTTGACATGCCACCCCCCTTGCTGGGTCTTGCCCGTGTCTCGAAGGTACCTGCATGGATATGGGTCAGACACAGGTAGACACGCCCATTCCGCGCCGACCATGGTCCTTCCTTCGCTCATCGACCCGTAGCGAGCACCGCAGTCGGCTCGCATTCGGGACCTACTCCGGACATCAGTTTCATGCGCGCCAGCCCCCGACCCACCGAGAATGGACGGGACAAAGGACCACACCTGGATCCTCCGTGGGCACCGATCAAGGCACTTGCCCCTCCCCGACGATCCGGGTTGAGGGCTTCGGCTACGTGCTGCGCGCGCAGATGCCGGGAATCGACCCCGACAAGGGCGTCGAACTCACCGTCGATCACGAGATGCCGACGATCAAGGGGACTCGTCACGAGAAGGTCCACGACGAGCACCTGAGCGAGTTCCACTACGGATCGTTCCCACGGACGGTGCCGCTCCCGCAGGGAGACAAGCCCGGGCAAGTGACGGCGACCTACTCCGACGGTGTCTTGGCGGTGCGGATCCCGCAACTCGAGGAGCCGGAGGAGGCCACCAAGATGATCCCGTAGTCCGCAAGGACGCTGACAACTAGACCGAGCTGTCGGCTTCCCCACCGTGCACGACCCGCCTCTGGTCCACGACAGACGCACCTGGAACCCTCCGGGTGCGTCTGTTCGTCACCGTGCCCTCAGCGGTCACTCGCCGGCTTCGTCGTTGCTCGTGCTCGGGTGTTCGACGAAGGCGTCCGGGCCTGGGAAGACCAGCCCCTCGTGCCCATCACCGGACCAACGCACGAGGTACGGAGGAGCGCCATCGGGGTGTCGCACTTCGATGATCTCGCCGTCCTTGACAGGCTCATCGACGTGAGTACCGCGGATGACAAGTCGATCTCCAACACTGGCCTTCATGATCGTGCCTTTCTGCGAGTACCTGCCTCCACCGTGTCACCGAGGCTGCCTTGCGGGTAGGGGCGCACGTCCCGAGCGAAGAGCTGCCCGAGATTGCGACCTTCGTCCCGTGCGGAGATACCCATGCGGGGTATCATGGCCGACATGGAAACCCCTGAGTCACCCGGCTACTTGGACACCAAGCCGGAGCAGATCAAGCGGCTGCGCCGCATCGAGGGCCAGGTCCGAGGCCTCCAGCGGATGATCGATGAGGAGCAGTACTGCATCGACGTCCTCACCCAGGTTTCGGCGGTGACCCGGGCGCTGGAGTCCTTCGCGCTGTCGCTGCTCGACGAGCACCTGCGGCACTGCGTCGCCAACGCAGCCGGTCACCCCGACCACCTCGACGTCAAGATCGACGAGGCCTCCGCCGCGATCGCACGCCTCGTCCGTTCGTGACCCAGAACTTGCAGGCACCAACTACACCCAACAGGAGGAGCACCACATGTCAACGCAGACCTATGGCGTTACCGGGATGACCTGCGGACACTGCGTCCACGCGGTCACCGAGGAGGTCTCGGCACTCTCCGGAGTCCAGTCGGTCGATGTCGAGCTCGTCGCCGGCGGCACCTCGACGGTGACTGTCGAAACAGCCGTTGAGCTGACCGACGAGCAGATCGCCGCGGCCCTCGACGAGGCCGGCGCCTACACCCTGGTCGGCGCCTGAGCAGCACGATGTCGCCACCCGTGCCCGACTCCACCACCAGCGTCGTCCTCGACATCGGCGGGATGACCTGTGCATCCTGCGCGGCTCGAGTCGAGAAGAAGCTCAACAAGCTGGACGGGGTCGCCGCCACGGTCAACTACGCGACCGAGAAGGCGAAGATCTCCCTCCCCGGCGGGGTGTCGGTCGAGGACCTGATCGCAACGGTAGAGGCGACCGGCTACACCGCGACCGCTCCCGCGCCGCCTCGCTCCAGGTCGCAGCGTGAGCCGCAGGACTCCGCTGGTCTGGCTGAGCCCTATCGTCAGCGACTGCTCGTGTCCGCGGTCCTGACGCTCCCGGTGATCGTCTTGTCGATGGTGCCGGTCCTTCAGTTCGACCACTGGCAGTGGCTCGCCTTCGCCCTCGCCTCCCCCGTCGTCGTCTGGGGGGCGCTGCCCTTCCACCGGGCCGCGTGGGTGAACCTGCGCCACGGAGGCACGACGATGGACACGCTGGTGTCCGGAGGCGTCCTCGCCGCCTACCTGTGGTCGGTGTGGGCGCTGTTCTTCACCGACGCGGGCATGCCCGGCATGAGGATGCACTTCAGCTTCGTGTCGGACGGCTCGACCCACGTCTACCTCGAAGCCGCCACCGGGGTCACGACGTTCCTGCTGGCGGGGCGCTACTTCGAGCACCGGGCCAAGGCGCGCTCCGGGGCCGCGCTGCGCGCACTGCTGGATCTCGGGGCGAAGGATGTCGCGGTGCTCCGGGACGGCACCGAGGTCCGCGTCGACATCGGCGCACTCAGAGTCGGGGACCTCTTCGTGGTGCGGCCGGGCGAGAAGGTGGCCACCGACGGCGTCGTCGAGTCAGGCACGTCGGCCGTGGACACCTCGCTGCTGACCGGCGAGCCGGTCCCTGTCGAGGTCTCACCCGGTGACGGGGTCACCGGGGCCACGGTCAACGCCGGCGGCCGCCTCGTCGTCCGAGCGACCCGGGTGGGATCCGACACCGCGCTCGCCCAGATAGCCCGCCTGGTGGACGAAGCCCAGACCGGCAAGGCGGAGGTGCAGCGGCTGGCCGACCGGGTCTCCACCGTCTTCGTCCCGCTCGTGCTCGGGCTGTCGGCGGCGACCTTGGCAGGCTGGCTCCTCACCGGTCATTCCGCCACCGCCGCGTTCACGGCCGCCGTGGCTGTTCTCGTGATCGCCTGCCCCTGTGCTCTGGGCTTGGCCACTCCCACAGCGCTGATGGTGGGCACCGGCCGGGGAGCCCAGCTCGGCGTCCTGATCCGCGGGCCGCAGATCCTGGAGTCCACCCGAAGGGTCGACACCATCGTGCTCGACAAGACCGGAACGATCACCACGGGGCGGATGCAGGTCGCAGACATTCGTGCCGCCGGCGACGTCGAAGAGTTCCTGCGCGTGGTCGCCTCGCTGGAGTCCGCCTCGGAACATCCGCTGGCCCGAGCCGTCGCCGCCTACGCCGAGCGCCGGGTCGAGCTCGGCCCGGTGGAGGGGTTCACCAGTACCGGTGGCCTCGGAGTCACCGGGGTGGTGGACGGGCACGCCACGGCCGTCGGCCGCCTGGAGTGGCTGACCGACGAGTGGTCGATGAAGGTCGAGCCCGGCCTGCTGGACGAGGCCGAGGGCTGGACCGCCCGCGGGCTCACCCCGGTCTGGGCCGGCTGGGACGGTCGGATCCGCGGGGTGTTCGCCCTGACCGACACCGTCAAGCCGACCTCCGCCGAAGCAGTCTCCGCCTTGCGCGACCTCGGGCTCAGGCCGATCCTGCTGACCGGCGATCATGCCGCCGCCGCCCAGGACGTCGCCGCTCAGGTCGGGATCTCCGAGGTCGTCGCCGGAGTGCTCCCGGAGGGGAAGCTGGACGCGATCCGTGACCTGCAACAGTCGGGACGGGTCGTCGCCATGGTCGGAGACGGGGTCAACGATGCGGCCGCGCTTGCTCTCGCCGACCTGGGTATCGCCATGGGCAGCGGCACCGATGTCGCCATCGAGGCGGCCGACCTCACCCTGGTCCGCGACGACCTTCGAGCGGCTGCGGACGCGATCCGGCTGTCCCGAGCGACGCTGCGCACCATCAAGGGGAACCTCTTCTGGGCGTTCGCCTACAACGTAGCGGCCCTGCCCCTCGCCGCTGCCGGATTGCTCAATCCGCTGATCGCTGGAGCAGCCATGGCGTTCTCGTCGGTCTTCGTGGTCAGCAACAGCTTGCGGCTGCGCCGGTTCGCACCCTTGAGACAGTCTTCTGGCATCGCCCCCTAGGGTGGGGGCGTTTGAGGCCACATCCAGGTGACCTCGCACCCGAGCCAGGGGGACACATGGCCAACAGCCACGGCCACGGCCACAGCCACAGCCACCGCCACGTCGACCCCGTCGAGGTCCCGACCGCCTCACGCGTGGTCCTGCTGCTCCTCCTGCTGGCCATCGCGATCGGCGCCGGATTCGGGATGTACCGCTACTGGCCCAGCTCCTCGGCCCTGCACGACGTCGCCAGCAGGCTGCAGTTCTCGGCCCCCGGGGTGACCTTCCCCCAAGCGACCGTCGACTCGGTCGACACCCAGTGCCCCGCCGGGACGCAGGGTGACCAGGCCTGCGCCACGTTCCACGTCACCTTGGACTCCGGCAAGAAGATCGCCGTCGACACCCAGGGCCCGAACGCGAGGTCGGGGCTGGTGCCGGGCGACACGATCCAGCTGATGGCGGTCCCCGACGCCAACGGGGGGGCGACCCAGTACTCGTTCAACGGGGTCAGCCGCACCGCGCCACTGGGACTGCTCTTCCTGCTGTTCCTGGTCGTGGTCCTGGCCGTCGCCTGGCATCGCGGCCTCTTCGCCCTGATCGGTCTCGGGATCGCGGGACTGGTCCTGGGTAAGTTCATGCTCCCGGCGCTGGTCACCGGTGAGCCTGCCGTCCTGGTGTCGCTGATCGCGGCGACCGCGATCATGTTCGCCGTTCTCTACCTGGCCCACGGCCCGTCCATCCGGACCAGCACCGCCCTGGCCGGCACTCTCGGCGGAGTCGCCGTCACCGCCCTGGTCGCGATCTGGGCCGTCGGAGGCACTCGCCTCAGTGGTGTCGGCGACGACCAAGGGGCGTTGCTGTCCTCGGCACTGCCCAACCTCAACTTCCGCGTCCTGCTGACCGGCGCCATCATCATCGCCGGGCTGGGTGTCCTCAACGACGTCACGATCACCCAGGCGTCGGCCGTCTGGGAGCTACGCGCGGCCGGACCGGAGCTGAGCCGCTTCGCCCTCTTCAAGAGCGCGATGCGGATCGGGCGGGACCACATCGCCTCGACGATCTACACGATCGTCTTCGCCTACGCCGGTGCGGCCATGTCGGTCCTGCTGGTGCTCTTCCTCTACAACCAGCCGTTCAACCAGCTCCTGGGCACCGAGAGCATCGCCACCGAGGTGGTCCGCACCATGTGCTCGGCGATCGGTCTGGTCCTCGCCGTCCCGATCACCACAGTCATCGCGGCTCTCATGGTCGTCGGACCGCGGGAAGCCTCTCGCGAGCGCGACCTCGAGATGCTTCCCCGCGCGCCCCTGCTCTAGCCGACGACGACCGAACTGGGCCTCTTGCGCGTCATGTCGGATCCATTGCCCAACTGACCGCCGCTGGCATTGCCCCAGCACCACAGGGTCGCGTCGTCGCGGATCCCGCAGGTATGCGCCGAGCCAGCACTGGGCTGGTCAGCCGAAGTGACGTTCCACGACTGGGAGACATAACCGTCACTGACCTGCACGGGCGCGTCGCTGGCGGCGAAGCTCCCATCACCGAGCTGTCCGTGCAGGTTGTAGCCCCAACACCACAGCGTGCTGTCGTCGCGAACCCCGCAGGTATGGCTCTCGCCGGAGGTCTCATCGATACCCGCGGTCACGCTGAGCCAGCTCTGCGATGTGGAGTAGCCGTCGCTGATCTGGACGGGGCTGGTCTGCGGAGTCGACACGGAGCTGATCCCGAGTTGAGCATTGGTGTTGTCGCCCCAACACCACAGGGAGTTGTCGGTCCTGATCCCGCAGGTGTACGCGTTGCCCGAACTGACACTTGACCAGGTCTGCGCCGCACTGGTGTTCACCGAGCTGTCGTCGACCAGGGTCGGGCTGGTGACCGGTGAGCCACTGGTCGACCCCTGGCCGAGCTCGCCCGAGTTGTCGTCGCCCCAGCAGTACAGCGAGTCATCGCTCTGGATGCCGCAGGTGTGTGTCTTCCCCACGGCCACACTCGACCAGGTGCCGGTGACCGACTGCGGAGTGTCGCGCTCAGAGGCGTCGCCGATGCCGAGCTCGCCGGAGCCGTTGGCCCCCCAGCAGTAGAGGCTTCCGCCCGACCTGATGCCGCACGTGTCCGCGTAGCCGGTGGTCACGGAAGTCCAGTCGGTGGCGCTGCCGACCTGTTGGGGGTGCCGGAAGACGCCGAGCTTGTTGATGCCCAGGACACCGAACGCGCCGTTGCCCCAGCACCACAGCGTGCCGTCGGTACGGATGCCGCAGGTGTAGTCGGAGCCAGCGCTGACACTCGACCAGGTCTTCGTCGCGCTCTGGTTCGCCGCGGAGTCCGTGACCCGCACCGGCAGCGACGACATGTACATCGAGCCGTTGCCCAGATCGCCGTTGCCGTTGTCGCCCCAGCACCACAGCGTGCCCCCAGTGCGAACGCCACAGGAGTGCTGATCGCCCGCACTCACCTGCGCCCACGTCGCGACGACGTTCACCTTGAGGATCTTGCTGACCCGCATCGGCTTGGTCGCGGTCGCCTTCAGCACCGCACGGTACTTGTAGGTGTGACGGGGCCGATAGCCGGCCTTGAAGACTCCCCGGAAGTTCGTCTTGCCGCGGGTGGATGCGATGCCCCGCCACGTCCGTGACGTGAGCATGCGCTTTTGGATCACAAAGTCCCGGTGGGCTCCGTGCTTGAACCTTCCCCTGAGCGTGACCGTGCCGCCCAGGAAGACCGGGGTGCCGGTCGCCTTCGTCAACTGGATCGTGCCCGACGGCCTCACCGTCGCCGATGCCGGACTCACCAACGTCGGGATGATCGAGAGCGAGCCTGCCACCAGACCAAGTACCGCACCACGAACTACTGTCTTGCGCACCAGAACCCCCAGACCGCTTCCGCCTCTTGAGGCCCCGACGCTATCGGGAAGGAAAGCGGTTGCCTAGGGCAGACGCCCAGGGATCGGTCAGGCCGCGACGCGGGTCTTGCGGGGCTCGTCGATCACCTTGTGCCGGCTGTTGAGCCCGAGGAAGTTGTTCGGGAACGACAGCCGAATCACCTTCCACCACGCCGAGGCGACCTGCTTGGGGAGCGAGCCGGTGACGTAGTGCAGCCCGTAGCGTTCGAACACCTCACGCACCTTCGGTGCGACCTCCTGATAGCGGTTGCTGTTGAGGTCGGGGTAGATGTGGTGCTCGATCTGGAACGACAGGTTGCCGCTCATCAGATGGGTGAGTCGGCCGCCCGAGATGTTCGCCGAGCCGATCATCTGACGCAGGTACCACTCGCCCCGGGTCTCCCCCACGATCGAGCGCCGGGAGAAGGTCTCCACACCCTCAGGGAAGTGACCGCACATGATGATCGAGTGACTCCAGACGTTGCGCACGATGTTGGCGACGAAGTTCGCCGCGAGCGTGGTGAAGAACGACCCCGTCACCAGGGACAGCAGCGGGTGGACAACGTAGTCCTTGGTCGCCTGGCGACCGGCTTTGCTCAGCACGGCCTTGGCGTTCTTGCGGAAGACCGGGTCTTGACGTCGCTTCTTGGACTTGAGGTTGCGCCCCAGGTCCAGGTCGTAGGCGGCAATGCCGTACTCGAAGAAGATCATGTTGACGAAGTTGTAGAGCGGCTGGCCCAGATATGCCTTGGTCCACGGCTGGTCCTCGTCCACGCGCATGATGCCGTAGCCGAGGTCGTTGTCCTTGCCGATGACGTTGGTGTAGGTGTGGTGCAGCTCGTTGTGGGCGTGCTTCCACTGGCTGGCCGGGGTCGCGTTGTCCCAGTCCCAGGTGGTCGAGTGGATCTTCGGGTCGCGCATCCAGTCCCACTGGCCGTGCAGGATGTTGTGCCCGATCTCCATGTTGTCCAGGATCTTGGAGATCGAGAGGCCGATCGTGCCGAGGATCCACGCCGGCGGGAAGATGGAAACGAGCAGCACGGCCCGGCTGCCGAGCTCGATGCCGCGGTGAATCTTGATCAGACGGCGGATGTAGCGCGCATCGCGCTCGCCCCGGGTGGAGATCACCTGCTCGCGCATCGCGTCGAGCTCCCGGCCGAGGTTCTCGATGTCCTCGGCGGTGAGGTGGCCGATGGGATTGTCGGCCTTCTTCTCCAGGATCGTCATCTCGCTCCTACAGGTCTAGGTGGCAGCTTCCGGCTGCCGTGGATACACAGGGTTGGATCAAGACGCCGTCGCCTTCGACGGCGATGGTGAGGGCTCCATCCCGCAGGTCGCGGACGGCGCCCTCCTTGAGCGGGACGACGCAGCCGTAGCAGATGCCCATGCGGCATCCGGACTTCATCAGGACGCCCGCCGCCTCGCCGGCGTCCAGGATGGTGGTGGACGGGTCGACGTCGACGACGGGCCCGCCGGCGCCGTAGGCGACCGTGCCGCCCTCACCGGCGACCACGATGGTGGGACGGAACTGCTCGATGTGGAGGCGGTCCTGAAGCGAGCGGGCCTCGAAGAGCTCGGTGACCATGTCGAGCATCCCCGCCGGACCACAGGCCAAGGTGTGGCGGGACTCCAGATCGGGCACCAGCTCGACCAATCGGTCTGCGTCGAGCATCGGCTCGTGGTCAGAGTGGACCTCCACCAGGCGAATCCGGTCGACCGCGGCCAACCGCCGCAGCTCGCCACCGAAGACGACATCGTCGCGGGCGGGAGCGGAGTGAACGACGACGACGTCGCGCCGGGCTGCGACGCCGTTGCGCAGCATCCCCATGACCGGGGTGATACCGCTGCCGCCGGTGACGAAGAGCAACGGCTCGCCGTCGCCTCGCTCGGTGAACTCGCCGGTTGCCTGATCGAGCTGGATGAGCATCCCGGGACGGGCACGGCGGACCAGGTAGTTGCTGACCACGCCGTCGGGGATCGCCTTGACCGTGATGGAGATCGTGCGGGAGCCGAGCTCCGACGTCAGGGAGTAGGCGCGCCACTGACGCACCCCGTCCACGTCGACCCCGATCCGGATGTACTGACCAGGGGTGTGGCCGGCCCAGCCACGGCCCGGCTTGATCTCCAGGGTGACTGCGTCGCGCGTCTCCGGGTGGACCGCGACCACACGGCCGCGCAGGTCAGCGCCCCGGCGCAGCGGGAAGAAGAGATCCAGGAAGTCCTGCGGGAGCAGCGGCGTGGTTGCCCACCCGGCAGCACGCCCGATCCCGGTGACACCCGCGCGCCAGGCGGAGGCCCGGGGTGCACGCGCGGGGACAAGACTCGTCATGCTTCCATCATCTTTGACTGAGGGCGTAAAGTCCTGTCCGCAACGCGTGAATCTGAGGAGTGAAATTGTCACAGAGAGACAAAGTCAGGTCCGGAAAGGCAGTAACTGCGGCTGTCTCCCTGGATCTCTCCCCCGAGGTCGTCCAGGCCATGCGCGAGCGCGTCCACGAGATCGCCGAGCGGACCGTCGAGGCGATCATCATCGAGGTGCCCAGCTACTCGCAAGCGCTCACCGGCCCGATGGGCGGCACCATCGCCAACGCCGTGCGCCTGGCTTTCGGCGGCCTGCTCAACCTCCTGGCTCTGCCCCAGCAGGCCGATACCGGAGTCGTGCTACGGCCGGTGCTGGACGGCGCGTACGCGCTCGGCCGCGGAGAAGCACGCAGCGGCCGCAGCATGGACGCCCTGCTCGCCGCCTACCGAGTCGGGGCACGCGTTTCCTGGCGAGAGTTCGTCAAAGTGCCCGTAGCCACCGGTACCGATGCCGGCGCGATCGCGGAGTTCGCCCAGCTCGTCTTCGCCTACATCGACGAGCTCTCAGCCGCCAGCGTGACCGGGCACTCCGACGAGCTGGCCACCACCGGGCGGGTTCGGCAGCGCTACCTGCAGCAGTTGTGCCACCACCTGCTCATCGCATCCCCGTCGGCGGCGGTCGACGCAGCCGCGGAGCGGGCGGAGTGGGTGCCCCCCACGACACTGACAGCGGTGCTCCTGCCGCAGCCTCGGGTGGGCAGCGCCCTCGCTGGCCTGGATCCCCGCACCCTGGAACCCGGAGAGGAGGGGACGTCGCTCCCCGAGGGGATGTCGGTCCTCCTGGTCCCCGACGCACACGGCCGAGCGCGGCTGCAGTTGGTGCGCGCCCTGGACGGGGCGCAAGCCGTCATCGGGCCGGCGCGGCCCTGGCGGGAGGTCGCGTCCTCGTTCGCACGCGCCATGCGCGTGCTCGAGTTCGCCCAGCGAAGCCGTGGTCCGGTGGTCGACACCGAGGATCACCTGGTCGACCTGGTGCTGACCGCTGACCCGGAGGCCATGGCCGACCTCCGTGAAGAGGTGCTGGCCCCCTTCGCCGACGTGCGCGACTCCAGCGCCGAGAAGCTCCGGGAGACTCTGCGCGCCTGGCTGCTCCATCACGGGCGCCGTGACGACATCGCCGCAGCCCTGTTCGTCCATCCGCAGACGGTGCGCTACCGGCTGAACCAGCTCCGGGATCTGTTCGGCGACCGCCTCGATGACCCCGACACGGTGCTCGCGCTCACCCTGGCCCTGGGCCGCCCCGCTGCGGATGGCGCCTCCTGAGCTGCCCGTCGCGCCGTGAGCGGCGGGCCGGCGACTCAGGCGACGTTGAGAGCGGCGCCGCGCACGACCGGGTAACCCGCGGCCTCCCAGCCCGCAGTGCCTCCGGCCACGTTGACGGCGTCCAGACCGAGGCGGCTCAGCGCCGCGGCCACGAAGGCGCTGCGGTTGCCCGACCGGCAGAGCACGTAGATCGTCTCGTCCTTGGGCAGGTGGTTGAGGCGTTCGAAGAGCTCCGCCTCGGGCATGAACGCGACCCCTGGGACGTGGCCGGCGACGTACTCGTAGGGCTCGCGCACATCGATCGCGACGGCACCGTCGGCTCGGGCCGAGGCGAACTCGTGGACACTGACCTCACGCATTCGTTGTCTCCTCCGTAGTTGGATCGGGTGGATGATTTATACCCCAGGGGGTATTGTGGTTCAAAGTCGGACTCCGCCGGTTTCATTCCCGGCACGGTCCCGAGCAGCTTGGAGCGCACGATGAGGAACTGGCCCATGCGTCGGTGGGTGACCGCGGGAGCCGCCACCCCGGTGGTCGCGGCGGCCATGGCCGGCTTCGGCTGGGCGTCGAGTCCCGGCCCGGCCCTGATCGCCTTGACGTTGGGAGCCGCCGTACTGGGCGGACTCATCGTGGCCAGCTATGTGCCCGCGAACGGCTTCGGTGTCGACCTGGGGTGTGGGCCCTGCGCGGTGATGTCGGGCGTCACCGTTGTTGGATCCATGGTCGCGATGCACACCTATGCCGGGAGCCTCCTCGGTCCGATCGGTGCGGCCCTGCTGATGACTTTCGGCTTGACCCAGAGGCTCAACCAGCAGACTTCGTGTGCGACTCCGGCTCGCCGGGCCGCGCCCGACACGATCGACCTCGAGGCCGCCGGAGAGCTCAGCAACCGATCGGCCGGAACCGCCTCCTGAACCTGCGCGTCAGATCCGGGAGCCGACCCATTCCGAGGAGACCCCGATGGCCGACCGCAGACCCATCGCTCCCGTGGTCGCCGTCCTGGCCGCCCTGCTCACAGTCGGACTCACGGCCGAACTCACCGGTTGCTCGGTCGGCTCGACCAGCAACCCCCTCGGCGGTCACACCTTCGTCTCGACCTCGGTGTCCGGCCACGACCTGGTCCCCGGCACCCGGATCACCTTGACCTTCGGCGCATCGCAGATCGGTGCCGACGCGGGGTGCAACCACATGGGCGGCGGCTACTCACTCGACGGAGACACCCTGCGAATCGGCACCCTCTCCATGACCGAGATGGCCTGCGAGCCGGCCACCAAGATGGACCAGGACCAGTGGGTCGCCGAGGTCCTCGGCTCGGACCCGACGTTCACGCTGACGGGCTCCACCCTGACTCTCACCAGCGGTGTGACCCGGATCGTCCTGTCCGAGCAGATCGCCGTCGACCAGCCGTTGGAAGGCCCCACCTGGGTGCTCACCACGATCCTCGGCGGCTCCGGGCCGGACGCCACGGCACAGGACGCGACACTCGCCACCGACCCCGCGACCGTCTCCATCGACCACGGCCGGATCAGCCTCTCTGCCGGAGTGAACGTCGGCAGCGGGCCGGTGACGGTCTCCGGCAACACGATCACCTTCGGATCGCTCATGGTGACCCTTCGCCCGGTGCGAGACGACCGCCGCGGCCACATCGAGGCGGCCGTGCTCGGAGTGCTCACCGGCACCGTCACCTACACCATCGACGGCGACACGTTGACCCTGACCACCGAGGACGGGATGCGCGGACTGGTCTACCGGGCCGTGACCACGAGCACCCAAGCGCAGTAGCCTTCCGGTCCGGAAGGGGCTGCGTATGTCACACCTGGTCGTCGGCGAGGCGCTGGTCGACATCGTCGTGCCACAGGACGGTGTCGTCCGCGAGGCTCCGGGCGGATCCCCGATGAACGTCGCGGTCGGACTTGCCCGCCTGGGCATCGACACGTCGTTCCTCACCCGGATCGGGGACGACCCGTACGGCGCACGCATCCGTCGACACCTCTCCGAGAGCGGAGTGCGACTCGTGGACGGGAGCGTGGTCGCCGGCAGCCGGACGGCGACGGCGACCGCGCACCTGGATGCGACCGGCGCCGCGACGTACGAGTTCGACCTCGCCTGGGACATGGTTGCCCGGGCCCTGCCCCAAGGCACCAGCGCGCTGCACATCGGCTCGATCGGCACAGCCGTGGAGCCCGGGCGCGAGGCCGTGGCCGACCTGGTCCAGGACGCCACGCGTGAGGGACTGGTCGTCTCTTTCGACCCGAACATGCGGACGGCCTTCCTCGGCCCGATCGACGAGGAATGGACCCGCTTCCTCGCCTGGGCGGCTCATGCCCGGATCGTGAAGATGAGCGATGAGGATCTCGCCCTGCTCGCGCCCGGCGCCACCCCCGCCGACGTCGCAGAGGTGGTCTTCGCTCACGGGATGACCGATGTCCTGGTGGTCACTTTGGGTGGGGAGGGCGCGGAGGCCTACACCCGACGGCACCGCGCCCGCGTCCCAGTCCCAGCAAGCGACCGGGTCGTCGACACGGTGGGTGCCGGTGACTCGTTCATGGCGGCACTCCTCGCGATCGTGGACCAGTGGGGCGCGCAGACCCTGCCCGATCTCGACGAGGCTGGGCTCGGCACGCTGGTGCGGGGCGCCGCCACCGCGGCAGCCGTGACCTGCACCCGGCCGGGCGCCGACCCGCCTCGCCGCACCGAGCTACCGCGCGACTGGCCCCGCTGAACCGGTGAGCACCCTCACCGGGTGAGCCAGAGGAAGCCCCAGGGGGGAAGCACGAGGCTGTTGCCTCTGATGTCCACCGACTCCGACGAGGAGTGCAGGTGCCGGGGCCAGGAGATATCCGCCCGGCGGAGGATCTCGAGGTCGATGTACTGCTCGGTGTCGCTGAAGCACGCCAGAGCCAGTACCGGCAGGGCCCGTGGATGCCGCCGGACGTACGCCAGCACATGAGGGTTCTCCGTCGGCAGCACCGAGAGCGCGGCGTCGCTGCGCAGCGACTCCGAGCTGGCTCGCGCCCGGGCCAGCTCGACGAGTCCGGAGAAGACCCGGCCCTCGACACTCTCGGGCTCGGTCCGTCGCCTCGCTGCTTTCCAGTCCATCTCCGGACGGTGCATCCAGCGGTTGTCGTCCTCGTGAGCCGGGTCGCTGGCCCAGCCCTCGTCGTTCAGCATCGCGATCTCGTCGCCCATGTAGACCAACGGGATCCCACCGAAGGAGTAGAGCACCGAGTGGATCAGCAGCAGCCGGTCGACCGCATAGGTCACCTCGAGCTCGGTACCGGAGCTCAGCGCGGATCCCACTCCTGCCAGGGACGCCGCGGTGCCCGACGTGCGGACATCGCCGGTGGCGGGATTTGCCTGAAAGTCAGCCCCCTGAGCGAAGGAGCCAGGGAAGCTTCCATCGTAGAAGGACGCCAAGAAGGCACGGTGCGCGGCGGCATCGAGGCCGACGGCCGAGGCATCCTCGTCCGAGACCGCCCAGCCGATGTCGTCGTGGCAGCGCACGTAGCTCACCCAGCCGGCGCTGTCGGGGAGCGGAGGCCGTCGGGTCAGCGCCTGGATCGGCAGCCGTGCGTCGCGGCTGGCCAGGGTGGACCAGAGCATCACCATCAGCTGGTTGTCGTACGCCAGGTCACACTCGGGGCGGAACACCTCATGGGCCCCGAGGTAGGGGACGAGGTCGTCCGGCCCGACGATCGCCTCGGCCTTGAGCACCACGCCAGGCATCGCCAGGTGGGTGAGTGCCCGAAGGCCTTGGAGGATGCGGTGCGCCTCGGGCTGGTTCAGGCAGTTGGTGCCCTTGCGCTTCCAGAGGAACGGCACCGCGTCGAGGCGCAACGCGTCGATGCCGTGGTTGCCCAGCGAGTAGAGCACACCGAGCATCGCCCGAAAGACCTCGGGGTTCTCCCAGTTCAGGTCCCACTGGAACTCGTGGAACGTCGCCCACACCCACTCGCCGGTCTCGGGGAGGAAGGTGAAGCTGCCGGGCGCCATGTCCGGAAACACGTCGCTGAGGGTGGCCTCGTAGATGTCCGGCTCGGTCCGGTCGGGGAAGAAGCGGTAGAAGTCCCGGTACATCGGGTCCCCGGCCAGGGCCTTCCGCGCCCACTCGTGCTCGCGGGCGGTGTGGTTCAGCACCAGATCGACGCAGAGCGCCATGTCACGCTCGTGGAGGTCGACGGCCAGTGACTCCAGGTCGGCCATGGTGCCGAGCCTGGGGTCGACCGCGTCGTAGTCCTCGACCGCATAGCCGCCATCGTTCTCCCCCTCGCGCGGCTTCAGCAGCGGCAGGAGGTGCAGGTACCGCACTCCCAGCTCGTCCAGGTAGTCCAATCGACGGCTCACGCCCGGGAGGTCACCGGCGAAGCGGTCGGCGTACGCGACGTACCCGACCATCTGCTCGGAGTGGAACCAGCGCGGGTCGACCTCGCGCCTGCGGTCGAGGACCCGGAGGTCCAGGGATCGGGACGCGGCTGCCGCCAACGCATCGTCGAGAGCCCGTTCGATCAGCGGAGCGGCATCCTCCCCGTAGACCTCCTGCAGCGCCTCGCACAGGTCGGAGCCGATCTGGGCGAGGCGCGCCAGGAACGCCTCGCCCTCGATCGGGCCGAGGCGCTCCAGCGCAGTGCTGCGCAGGCTCGCCGCGCGTGCACGCAGCACCGAAGCACACCTCTCCTGACGCGCCATGATCAACGAACCCGACGGGCGGGTCCGCGTTCAGTCCGAGACGCGCAGGCCGGACTCGGTGTCGAACACGTGGACCGCCTCCGGGTCGGGGATGACGTGGATGGTGTCTCCCTTGCGGACGGCGTCGCGGCCGCCCACCCGCACGGTCACCAGTTGCTCCTCCCCGCTGATGGAGCTGGTGCCATGGACGAATGCGTCAGCACCCAAGTCCTCGACCAGGTTGACCTCCACCGGCAGGCCTCCCTCCTCAGCGGTGACGACTCGCCACGACTCCGGACGGACTCCGACGGTCACCTTTGCGTTGGCCGACGCCTTGTGTGCCTTCACCGGGACGACGTATCCACCGAGGCTGACCTCACGGTCGCCCTGCGCCACGCCCTGCATGAGGTTCATCGCCGGCGAGCCGATGAAGCCGGCGACGAAGATGTTGGCCGGGCGGTCGTAGAGGGCCATCGGGGTGTCGACCTGCTGCAACTCGCCGACGTTCATCACCGCGACGCGGTCCCCCATCGTCATCGCTTCGACCTGGTCGTGCGTCACGTAGACGGTAGTGACGCCGAGGTCCGCCTGAAGCTTGGCGATGTCCGTCCGGGTCTGCACCCGCATCTTCGCGTCGAGGTTCGACAACGGCTCGTCCATGCAGAACACCTGCGGCTGGCGGACGATCGCACGTCCCATCGCCACGCGCTGACGCTGACCACCGGACAGAGCCTTCGGCTTGCGCTCGAGGTAGTCGGTGAGACCCAGCAGAGCGGCGGCCTCCTTGACGCGCTCGTCCCGCTCAGCCGAGGGAACCTTCGCCATCTTCAGCGCGAAGGCCATGTTGTCGGCCACGGTCATGTGCGGGTACAGCGCGTAGTTCTGGAACACCATGGCGATGTCGCGGTCCTTGGGCGCCATGTCGGTGACGTCCTTGTCGCCGATGTAGATGTTGCCGGAGGTGACCTCCTCGAGGCCCGCAAGCATCCGCAGCGTCGTGGACTTGCCGCATCCGGAAGGCCCGACGAGGACCATGAACTCCCCGTCCTCGATCTCGAGGCTGATCCCGGGGACTGCGGGCACTTCCGCGCCCGGATACCAACGCTGGGCCTTGTCGAAGGTGACTGTGGCCATGGTGATGAACTCCCTTCACCGGCAGGTACGTGCCGGACGATCCGTTGTGAAGTGACGCTGGTCACCCTAGCCCCAAGTCCCCGATCGCGCTCCCCCGCTATCACTCGCCGGCCACGCGCTGATCTCACGCCCTCATCCGGGGAGAGAGGGGGAGTGCCGATTCGGCGAGCGCACCGAATCGCCCTCCAGCACAGGCATCGGCACCAGCTGCTCGCTCGCCTCGAAGGACTCGGGCTGCAGCAACATCCGCGTCGCGACCATGCCGAGGCTCGTGTAGGGGATCGAGATCGACGTGACCCGAGGCCGGAGCCAACCGGCCAGCTCCGAGCCGTCGAAGGAGACCAGCGAGACGTCGTCGGGAACCAGGAGCCCACCGGACTCGAAGGCCTGCATCGCCCCCATGGCGACCCGGTCGTTCAGGCAGATGACGGCGCTCGGACGCTCTCCGGTGGCGATCCACGCACCGACGGCTGCACGGGCCTCGATGACGTCCCAGTCGGTGGAGACCACAGTGGGCTCGGGGAGCCCGTGCTCGGCCATCTCGTCGGTGATCCCGCGAAGCCGGGCGGGCCCGGCGAGGGCGCGGGGATTCGGATCCACGCCGATCACGTCGATGTGGCGGTGACCGGCCTCGACCAGCAGCCGGGCCGCGGTCCTGCCGCCGCCGTACTCATCAGGGAGGACCGACCGGTGCCGACCCACGTCATCGAGCACCGTGCAGTTCAGCAGGACCACTGGCGTCGCGGCGGGCAGAAGCGGTGGGTCGATGCCCAGGGTGACCAAGGTGGCGAAGACGACACCGTCGACCTGACGGTCGATCATCTCGTGCAGGATCCGTCGCTCGGTCTCGCGATCACCCTCGGTCTCGCCGATCAGGAGCAGGTGACCCCGATCGGCCGCCTCGGCGCTGGCCCCGCGAAGCATGTTGTTCGCGTAGTGACCGCTGGCGACCGAGTCGGAGATCAGGCCGATGGTCCGCGTCGTGGCGGTTCGTAGGTTCTGCGCGCTGCGGTTGGGTCGGTAGCCGAGCAGCTCAACCGCATCGCGCACCCGCTGCTCAGCCTCGGACGAGATGCGCATCTGCGCACTACGGCCATTGAGGATGTAGGAGGCTGTCGTCGGCGACACCTTCGCCGCCTTCGCGACATCCTGAAGCGTCACGCGAGCCCACTTGGCCACGGAACTCCCTCCGCCTTGCCTGGTCCGGATTTCGGTTCTCGAGACAGCCGCCCAGGGTTACCGCAGTTGAGGTGACAAGCGAAGTGGCGTTGCGGAATCGTTACTTGACACCCCTCTAGCGCACAACAAGGATCAAACCAGGATCAATGCTGATTCGATTCAGCAGGTGATGTCAATCACAAGCACAGGAATCGTTCAGATGTCTCGGCAGAGACGGATCGCAACCAACGTCAGGAGACAGAATGTTTCACCACATGAGGCGGGGGCGGCTGTTGGCTGTGGGCGCAGCCATCGCTGCGTCAGCCATGGGCCTGGCTGCCTGTAGCAGCAGCAGTACTCCCAGCGCGAGCGACAGCTCCAGTAGCAGCGGCGGCATCACCGGTTCCACCACGGTGAACGTCTGGACCAGCATGGACCAAGCCGTCGTCGACGGCATCCAGAAGCAGACCGACGTCATGGCCGCTGCCAAGGGCATCACGATCAAGTGGAACCGGGTTGACAACATCAACCAGGTCATCATGACCAAGCTCAACGCGGCCGACAAGCCGGACATCGCGCTCATCCCGCAGCCCGGCGTGATCCGGGACATGGTCGCCCGGGGGGCGGGCTTCCCGATCGACGACGTGGTGGACATGAGCGCCCTCAAGGCGAGCATGATCCCGGGCACGCTCGACTCCGGCAACATCAACGGCAAGCAGTACGGGCTGCTGGTGGCCGCCAACGTCAAGAGCCTGGTGTGGTACCCCAAGAAGGCCTGGGACGCCGCGGGCTACCAGATCCCGAAGTCGATCGATGAGCTCAACGCGCTGACCGACCAGATCCGCAACGAGGGCAAGGTCCCGTGGTGCATGGGCATCGAGTCCGGCACGGCGACCGGCTGGCCGGCCACCGACTGGATCGAGGAACTGGTGGGCCGCTACGGCACCACCGCCGAGTACCAGCAGTGGGCAACCCATCAGATCATGTTCAACTCCGACCTGGTCAAGAAGGCCGCGGCTGAGTTCGAGACGCTGATGTTCACCAAGGGCAACGTCCTCGGTGGCCGCGACGCGATCGCCAGCACCAACTTCGGCACGGCGGGCAACCCGATGTTCGACCCGACGCCGGGCTGCTTCATGTACAAGATGGGGTCGTTCATCACCGGGTTCTTCCCGCAGGACGTCCAGGACAACCTCTCCGCAGATGCGGGCTTCTTCCCCTTCCCGCCGTTGCAGGCGGGCGGAGACGCCCCGGTGCTCGGTGGCGGCGACTCAGCGATCATGCTGACCGACAACGACGCCACCAAGATCGCGATGAACATCCTCGCCGACAAGCAGGTGGGCATCCAGGCCGCTGGCACCAGTAGCTTCATCTCGCCGCACAAGGACTTCGACACGAGTCTCTACGACCCGCTCACGAAGCAGGTGGCAGAGGTTGCCTACAACGCCAGCGCGTTCATCTTCGACGGCTCCGACCAGATGCCGGGTGTCGTGGGTGCTGGAACATTCTGGACCGACATGACCAAGTGGATCCAGGGAGACGAGAGTCTCGACACCGCGTTGAGTAACATCGACGCAAGCTGGCCGTCGAGCTGACGCACCTTTGATCACTGCGGGGGGCGGCCCCGGGCCTCCGGGCTCCGCCCCCCGCAGTGCTTCATGGGTGCGTCGCAGTCGAGGAGGGAACTGGCATGTGGAGTCTGACCCTGAGAACGATCATCACTGTCGCCGCCGGCATCGGCGCAGCCATCGTCGTCTTCTGGCTCCTTGACCGAGCCTGCGAGCTCCTGCCCTATCGATTCCGCGACAAGGTCAAACCGCTTGTCTACATCCTCCCGGCCTACGTCGCGATCACTGTCTATCTGATCTATCCGGCGATCTTGACGGTGATCTACTCCTTCAAGGACGCCGCGAGCCAGAACTGGGTGGGCTGGAAGAACTACACGTCCCTCCTCGGCAGTTCCGACTTCCGCGGGACGATCTTCAACACCGTCCTGTGGATCGCGATCGTGCCGATCCTCTCGGTGATCGTTGGCCTCGCGGTCGCGGTGCTCACCGACAAGCTCAAGCCAGGGGCCGAGAAGTTCTCCAAGACGATCATCTTCCTCCCGATGGCGATCAGCATGGTTGGTTCGGCCACCATCTGGCGCTTCATGTACAGCTACGACGCCCAGCGGACGGCGTTGGGCAAGCCGCAGATCGGCCTGCAGAACGCCGCCTGGCAGCTCGTTGGTGGGAGCCCGACGTACTGGCTGGGTCAGCAGCAGTTCCACATCAACAGCGGTTGGCTGATGCTCATGCTGCTGTGGGGTCAGATCGGCTTCGCGATGGTCCTGCTCTCCGCCGCGGTCAAGGGCGTCCCCGAGGACACTCTCGAGGCTGCCCGCATCGACGGCGCCGGTGAGCGCGCGGTGTTCTTCCGGATCGTCGTGCCGCAGATCAAGGGCACGGTCATCACCGTCTTCATCACCGTGACGATCATGGTGCTGAAGGTCTTCGACATCGTCTATGTGATGACGAACGGGAAGATGGGCACCAACGTGCTCGGCAACGAGTTCTTCCAACAGATGCTGGCGTACTACGACAAGGGGAAGGCGTCGACCATCGTGGTGATCATGATGATCGCGGTCATCCCGATCATGTACTACCAGGTGAAGCACTTCCGGGCTGAGGAGGCAGCATGACCACGACTGCGGTAGCCAAGCCCACCGGTCCCACCGGGGCACAGCGGCGCAGGTCCGGCCATCTGAAGGACCCGAGCCGGGCCGGCTGGCCGATCAAGATCGCCGTCGCGGTCCTCGTCTTCCTCTGGTTCATGCCGACGCTCGGGCTCTTCGTCACCTCCTTCCGGACCGTCGACGGCGCCAACACCTCCGGTTGGTGGACGTCGTTCCTGCCCTCGCAGTGGGGCACCTTCACACTCGGCAACTACGGCGATGCCATGTCCCAGGCCAACCTGGGTCAGGCCTTCATGAACACCGTTGCCATCGCCTTGCCGGCGACATTCATCCCGATCATGATCGCGGCGATCGCGGCGTACGCCTTCACCTTCATGGAGTTCCCGGGCCGCGACATCTTCTTCGTTGTCATCGTCAGCATGCTGGTGGTGCCCAACTTCGTGGCTCTCGTCCCGATCCAGTCGATCTACGACCAGCTGGGCATGACCGGGTTCCCCAAGGTCTGGCTGGCCCACATCGGTTTCGGAATGTCGTTGGCGGTCTACATCCTGCGCAACTTCATGGCCACGCTGCCCAAGTCAGTGATCGAGTCGGCGAAGATCGACGGGGCTTCGCACTACCAGACCTTCTACCGGCTGGTCCTGCCGATGTCGATGCCCGCCCTGGCGTCGTTCGCCATCTTCCAGTTCCTCTGGGTCTGGAACGACTTCATGGTGGCGCTGATCTTCGTCGGGCCGGGCAAGTACGCACCCCTGACCGTCGCGATCAAGAACAACCTGCTGAGTCAACAGGGAGCCGGCTGGAACCTGGTGACCGCAGGAGGCTTCTTCTCGATGATCGTGCCGATCGCGGTCTTCCTCTTCCTGCAGCGGTACTTCGTGCGAGGCATGACGTCAGGAGCGGTCAAGGGCTGAGTCGGCCCGACCCACGTCCATGCTCTTTCCGAGTACGCCGGGCGTGACCGGCCTGAACCTGGCAGAGGCCCCGGGCTCGATGCCTCAGGTCTGCTGGCTCGGGGTCGTGGACTTCCCCGACCCCGGCGGCACGGCCTTCGACGCTGGCTGTAGCCCGCTCGTCGGCGAGCACAGCAGCGGACTGCTGACCCGTCCGCATCTGCGTGGTCACCGCGTCACCGTGGACGGAGCCGGACGCGACTGGACGACGGCGTTCTCGGCGCTCGAGGTGCGGCGGGAAACCACGACCCTGGGCGTCCGGGCCGAGGACCGCGGTGCCGGGCTGACGCTGAGCCACGAGTTCGAGTCGGTCCCCGGGGGGGCGCTACGGGCACGCGCCACGGTGACCAACATTGCGGCAGGGAGCTACCTGCTGGAGGGCTTGGAGGTGGTCCTGCCCGTCTCCGACCGCCTGACCGAGGTGCTCGACTTCACCGGTCGCCATGAACGAGAGCGGACACCCCAGCGGCACGAGCTGACCGACGGCCTCTACCTGCGGGAGTCACGCGGGGGCCGTCCCGGCCTCGGATCGCCCACCCTGCTGGCGGTCGGGGCCCCCGGATTCGGGACGGACGCCGGCGATGTGGTGGCCGCCCATGTCGCCTGGAGCGGCAACAGCGTGCTCCGGATCGAGCGGGACGCGGCCAGCGGCACGACCCTCGGCGGCGGCGAGCTCCTCCTCCCGGGAGAGGTCGTGCTGGCCGAGGGCACGTCGTACACGACCCCTTGGGTCCACTTCGTCGCCTCGCATGGCGGGCTCGACGGCGTGGCCGACGCCTGGCACAACTACCTGCGATCACTCCCGAGCCATCCTGTGACCCAGCCGGTCACCATGAATGTGTGGGAGGCCGTCTACTTCGACCACGACCAGCACCGACTGCGCGCGATCGCGGACCGGGCCGCTGCGGTGGGGGTGGAGAGGTTCGTGCTCGACGACGGCTGGTTCCTCGGCCGACGCGATGACACTCGAGGGCTCGGAGACTGGGTCGTGGACCCGTCGGTATGGCCAGAGGGTCTGAGCTCCCTGGCGGACCACGTGCGCGGACTCGGGATGGAGTTCGGGCTGTGGTTCGAGCCGGAGATGGTGAACCCCGACTCGGAGCTCTTCCGAGCGCACCCCGACTGGGTGCTCTCTCCTCGGGAACGCCTCCCGCGGCCGCAGCGCCACCAGCAGGTGCTCGACCTGGCCAACCCCGAGGTGAGCGAGCACCTGTTCGAGCGCATGACCGAGGTGATCGAGACCCACCAGATCGCGGCAGTGAAGTGGGACCACAATCGCGACCTCCTCGAAGCGGGCTCTCCCCGGCGCGGCGGTGCCCCGAGCACGCACGACCAGACCGTTGCCTTCTACCGGCTGCTGGACAGGCTGATCGCGCGGCACCCCACGGTGTCGTGGGAGTCGTGCGCCTCCGGGGGCGGCCGGATCGACCTCGGCGTGCTGGAGCGCGTCCAACGAGTGTGGGCCTCCGACATGACCGATGCGCTGGCTCGTCAGCAGATCCAGAGATGGACCGTCCAGCTCGTGGCCCCCGAGTACCTCGGTGCCCACGTGTCGGCACCTCGCAACCATGTGACCGGGCGGACCTGGGACCTGGGTTTCCGAGCCGCGACCGCCCTCTTCGGTGCCATGGGGATCGAATGGGACCTGCTCGAAGCCGAGGAGAGTCAGCTTCAGGAGCTCGCCTCCTGGGTGGAGCTGCACAAGCGGTACCGGGACCTGCTGCACTCCGGAAGGGTGGTCCGGCCCACCTCCAGCGACCCTGCCGTGTTGCTGCACGGGGTGGTCGCCCAGGATGCCAGCGAGGGCTTGCTCGCGCACGTGCAGCTGGACGAGTCGGCCCACAACCGAGGCGTCCGCGTCCGTGTCCAGCGCCTGCCTCCCCAGCAGACCTACGCGCTGGGCTGGGAAGGCCCGACCGACCTGAGCGCGACCAGCATGGCCACTGCCCTCCCGAAACAGGGGCCTACGTCCGGTGTCCCGGTGAGCGGCGCCTGGTTGGGTTCGGTCGGCTTCTTCCTCCCGCGCCGCCGCCCAGGGACCGTCACTTTGGTCCGGGTCCGCGCGCTCATCGAAGAATCGGAGTAGAACGCCGCAAAATGCATTTAGTGGACATAGTGGGAGAAAGCGTGCGCGTTTTTCAGGTTTCTGCCTTTTCTTTCAGGTTTTGGGCAGAATTGCCGCGGAGGTGACATGACGCAGAGGAACGAGCCCTGGTTCGATGAGCCCGAGTTGTTGCGGGCGCTCATCGACCGCGTGCCCGTGCTCGCGGGATACTTCAATCCCGACCTGAGGATCCGCACCGCCAACGCCCCGTACGCCGCCTGGTTCGGCCTCACCCCCGACAAGATGCGGGGCAAGCACGCCAGTGAGCTGCTCTACGACGAGGCATTTCAGGCGAGCAAGCCTCACATGGAGCGGGCTCTCACCGGCGAGGAGCAGGACTTCACCCGAAACGTGCTCGACTCGAGCGGCCGCCCACGCCGGGTCCGCGTGCGTTACGTGCCCGACGTCGTCGATGACGTCGTCCAGGGATTCTTCTCACTGGTGACTGACCAGACCGAGGCGGTCGAGGCCCAGCAGGAGCTGGACGAGTCCCAGCTGCTGGCCAACATCGGCAACTGGTCCTACTACCCACACACCGGGGAGATCCGCTGGTCCCGCGAGCTGTACCGCCTCTTCGGTGCCGATCCGGAGACCGACGAGCCAACCTTCGAGACCTGGAGCCGGTACGTCCACCCTGACGATGTCGAAGTCCGCCAGAAGCTCCAAGAGGCAATCGACACGATGAGCGACTCGGACCTGCGCTACCGGCTGCTGTTTCCCGATGGGACGGTCCGCCACATGCACAGCCTCTCGACGGCGAAGCGCAGCGAGGCCGGACGGGTCGTCTCCTTGTCCGGCACGGTCCAGGACGAGACGGACATGGCGCTGGCAACCGACGAGCTGCGCCGCACCAACCTCGGACTGGAGAGGGCCAACCAGCTACTCACGGACATGATCGCGATGGTGGGTCATGACGTGCGCCAGCCGTTGCAGTCGGTGACAGGGTTCTTGGAGTTCGCCCTCGAGGCCTGGCAAGGAGCTCCGCCCGAGCAGGTGGAGGACAGCGTCCGCCGCGCGCTCTCGGCCGGCCGCAGGATGCACTCCCTGCTCGACGGCATCACCACTCTCGTCAACGTCGACACCGGGACACTCGAGGTGCGCAGACGGGACGTGAGCCTGGGTGCTGAGCTGGCGCCCATCGTCGCCGCGACACCGGCTTCTCTCGAGTTGATCGAGGATGCTGTCGTCGACGTCGACCCGTTCCACTTACAGCAGGTCGTGGCCAACCTGATCAGCAATGCCGAGCGCTACGGGGAGCCACCGATCGAGGTCATCGTCGACATCGCGGGCGGCCGCGGCAGGGTCACCGTCTCCGACCAGGGCGAGGGCGTGCCGGAGAGCTTCGTCCCGGAGCTGTTCGACAAGTTCCGCCGCGCAGCGTCGGGAGTGGCCGCCCGGCAGCGCGGCACCGGCTTCGGCCTCTACATCGCGAGCGAGTTGGTGCGCGCCAACGACGGGACCTTGGAGTACGCCGCGGGCGAGCCTCGTGGCGCACGCTTCATCCTCTCCCTGCCCCTCTGCCCCGGCGAAGAGAAGGCCGACGACTGACCCACCCGTCGTCACCCCTCAGTCGAGGGCACCCACGTGTCGAGGGCGCAGGATGGTCTTGATGTAGTCCTCGGTGGTGTCGAAGATGTCGACTTCGTGCCCCGCCCGTTCCGAGAGCAGCCACCGGTGCTCGAGCACCTCGTGGAAGACCTCGGCCGGCTCCCTCTCTCCGCGCAGGTCCTCGGGCACCATCGACCAGACCTTGTCGAAGATCTCGATCAGCCAGTGATGGGCCACCTCGCTCCGGTCCTCGATGCCCAGGTGTGTCGCATACGAGCTGAGGTCGGTGAGGAGTCGACGGGCCTGGTTCTCCTCCACCTCCAGCCCCACCAGCCGCTGCAGCTCTCGCCGGTGATGCCCCGCCTCCACGACCCGAGGCGTCATCCGCACCGTCGCGCCGTCGTAGTCGGTGACGATCTCCACCTCGGCCACGTCGAAACCCATGGCGTTGAGCCGGTCGATCCGCTGCTCGATCCGCCAGGTCTCCTCGGCCCGGAGCACCTCCGTGGCCGTCAGCTCCTCCCATAGCTCGGCGTAGCGATCGACGACCTCGTCGACGAGGACCTCCGGGTCGATCTTCGAGTCGAGGAAGTCGCCGGCCTGGAGGTCGAGTATCTCCCCGTACAAGTTGATCCGCGCCATCTCGAGGTCGTAGCTGCGCTGACCCGAGGACAGCTGGTCGTGGAACTCCCCGGTCTCCCCGTCGACGAGGTACGCCACGAATGCGCCCGCGCTGCGCCGGAAGAGGACGTTGGAAAGCGAGACGTCCCCCCAGAAGAAGCCCGCCAGGTGCAGCCGCACGAGCAGGACGGCCAAGGCATCGAGGATCTTGTGCAGACTCTCCACCGGAAGTCCGTGGCTGAACAGGGCCCGGTAGGGCAACGAGTAGCGCAAGTGGACCGTGACCAGTGCCGGCTCGATCGGCTCGTCGTCCTTGCTGCCCCGGCCGTGGACCACGGCGAACGCCTCGACGACCGGAAGGTCGAGCCGGCGAAGCGTCCGCAAGATCTCGAACTCTCGATCGGCGAACTCGGTCCGCGTCTCCTTGATCGCAAGGGTCGAGTCCTCCAGGCGCACCATCCGCACCACGTGACGGGAGATGCCCTGCGGGAGCTCCACGCAGATGTCCTCCCCCCACTCCTCGAGCGGCAGGTCCCACGGAAGGGGTCGCAGGTCGGGTCGGGCGTGGGCTGCCCGGATACGCAGAGCCATCCCTCGATTCTGCCGGGATCCGGCCGGTACCGCACCGACTCCCTCCATCGCGGCCCGCTCAGGGCAGGCGGACCGTCCGGTGACCCAGCCTGAGATCGTCGGTCACGTCGCGGCGCGAGAGGACCCACGGGCCGCAGTCACACCAGGCGATCAGGTCGTCCTCTGCGGGGTCGCCGGTCGAGAGGAGGTCGACGTACTCCTCACCGCCGGGCGCACCGTGATGTCCGGTGTCGACGAAGTCCTTGTGACCGTGGGCGTGCGGCCCGGTCCTTGCGACGAAGACGGGTCCGGCCTCGGTGTCGAAAACGCTCACCAGATGGTGGCCCCGGTTGCACTGCAGCACCAGCACTTCGCTCTGGGGCCGTTCGGAACCGAGCGCCCCCAAGGAGCGCTCCGCGATCTTGCGCCGTTGGGCCGACCTGGTGGGCGTGCGCATCATCGCCCTCCCTCTTGCTCAAGGATGGACGGTTCTTCGGACCCGTAGCCGTCGTCGAACCCGACACTGCGGGACCCCAGGATCTCGCCTGGCCAGCGGTCATTGCTCAGATCCTCGACCTCGAACGACACCTCGTGCTCATCTGCGTACCGCTCGACGACCAGAGTCGCCTCGTCCTCGCTCTCGCACAACTCACGAGCGATCACCTCACCGTTGCGGTATACGCGCACCTCAAGACTCGGTGAACTCGTGTCATAGGTGGTGTAGTCGGACATCAGAGCACCCCCTCGGTCCCAGCCTGTGTTCCAGACTGCGCCTTCGGGGGGATCCGCTCAAGGGTCGAAGGCCACGATTAGGCCCGCGCGATGGGCTTGGCTCGCAGCCCGCTCACAGGTGGCACCCAGGCACCTGAGGCGATGCTCCTAGGTGCCGGCGGGCATAGTGGGACTGCACCCGATCGACGGAGGCCCCCATGCAGTCGCGCCTGCCCCTGCCTATTCGGCTGGATCGCCACCGGAGCGGCAGATGACGCGCCAGCGCGGTGCCTGGCGCCTGCTCCTCGTCGTTCCCGCACTCGCGCTGATTCTCTCCGCCTGCTCCTCGGGCTCGACCGATCAGGTCGCCACGCTCTCCGGGGACAGTGCGAGTGCCTCGGCCACCCCGACACTGTCGGCAGCCCAGCGCGAGCAGATGGCTCTCCAGTTCTCCCAGTGCATGCGGAAGAACGGCGTACCCAGCTTCCCGGACCCGACAGTCGACCAGAACGGCAATCTGGTGCTGCGTCCGCCGTCTGGGATCGCGGGGCTCTCCACGGGCGACCTCCAGACGCTTCGCACTGCGTTCCAGGCCTGCAGCCAGTACGCCGAGGGTCTACGGGCGGGTTTCTCCGGCCAGGACCGTCAGCAGATGGAGGACGCGATCCTGGCCTTCGCCCAGTGCATGCGGGCCAACGGCTACAACATGCCGGATCCCCAGTTCGGATCCCAGCCGAGCGCGGGCGCGTCACCGGGGGACGGTGGTCCGTTCGGAAGCATCAACCGCAACGACCCTGCGTTCCAGAAGGCTTTCTCCGCTTGCCAGGACAAGCTGCCCGGCTTCGGAGGACGTGGCCTTGGCGGCGGACCTTCCGCCTCCTCCAGCCCCTGAGGAACTGCCGTTGCCGGTCCACAACATGAACCGCAGCCCCCGGGACCCGACAATTGGAAGGCGACCAGTGACCACATCTCCCACCCGCCGGTGGCTGACGCCGGTGCTCATCACCCTCGGCGTTCTGGCCATCGCGGCGGCGGTCACACTCGTCGTGCAGCGCAACCGCACCGTCCAAGCCAGCCCAGCCTCCACCCAGGTCCAGCGCAAGGCCGTTGAGGTCACCGTCCAGACACTCGCCGACACCCAGTCGGTCTCGGGCACCCTCGGGTACGGCACGGCGTCGACCGTGCCCGTCTCTGCCAGCGGCACGGTCACCTGGCTGCCCGCCGAGGCGGCCGTCGTCCGCCGCGGCGGCACGCTCTACAAGGTCGATCAGGCGCGGACCGTCCTCCTCTACGGCAAGATCCCCCTCTACCGGCCGCTCGCGGTGGGAACTGTCGGCAACGACGTCCGACAGCTCGAGGCAAACCTCAAGGCCCTCGGCTACCACCCCGGCACGGTGGACCGCACCTTCACCGCAAAGACTCAGACCGCCGTGGAGAAGATGCAGAAGCACTACGGCCTGGCACAGACGGGCATCGTGACGTCCCAGGCGTTCACGTTCCTTCCCAGCCCGATCCGCGTCGGCCAGCTCCAGACGACAGTCGGCGCTCGAGTGGGGCCGGGATCTCCCGCGTACGCCTCCACCGGCACTGCCCGGGAGGTCGACATCGCGCTGGACCCGAGCTTGAGCTCGCTGGCCACCGTCGGCGAGCAGGTCTCGGTCGAGCTGCCCGACGGCTCGACGGTCGAGGGAAGGATCACCAGCAAGGGGGCGGCGACGAGTGTCTCCCAGGGCAACTCGAACACGTCGTCGGTCCCGGTGACGGTCGGCTTCGCCCACACCAAGAAGCTGGCCACCTGGGAGTCGGCGAGCGTCTCGGTCTCCCTGACTCGGGAGATCCACAAAGACGTGCTGACGGTCCCGGTCACTGCGCTCGTGGCGCTCACCGAGGGGGGCTATGCCGTCTATATGCCGGACACCTCGGCGGCAGGCCAGCACCTCGTCGCCGTGACTCCGGGGCTGTACGCCAACGGGTATGTCGAGGTTTCGGGGAGTCTCCAGCAGGGCGACAAGGTCGAGGTGCCGAGCAACCTTGAGTGACGAGGTGACACCACCGAATCCGCCCGCCCTCGAGCTGCGCGGAGTGGAGAAGTCCTACGGCCCGCTCGCGGTCCTGCACGGCATCGACCTCAGCATCGTTACCGGCGAGCTCGTCGCGGTCGTCGGTCCCTCGGGCTCGGGCAAGTCGACGCTGCTGCACCTGATGGGGACTCTGGACCGGCCGAGCGCGGGCTCGGTCCACGTCGACGGGATCGAGACCAACGGGCTCAGCGACGCCGCCCTCGCCGCGCTGCGGGCGCACAAGATCGGCTTCGTCTTCCAGTCCTTCCACCTCCTGGACGGGATGTCGGCACTCGAGAACGTCGCGACCGGCCTGCTCTACAGCGGCACGCCGGCGCCGGAGCGCCGAGAGAGGGCCTCGGACATGCTCGACCGGGTGGGTCTGGGGCACCGCCTTCACCACTCCCCCAACCAGCTCTCCGGAGGCGAGCAGCAGCGTGTCGCGATCGCCCGGGCGCTCCTGACCGACCCCGCCATCGTCTTCGCCGACGAACCGACCGGGAACCTCGACACCGAGTCCGGAGCCGAGGTCCTGCAGCTGCTGACCGACCTCAACGCAACCGGCACCACACTGGTTGTGATCACTCACGACCACGATGTGGCCGCGCAGATGCACCGCCACATCGACATGCTCGACGGCCGGATCGCAGCAGACTCCGCAACCGCCCGTGCGGTGGAGGGACGCCGATGAGCACTCCGTTGAGCCCGTCTCGGCTCCTGCCCCGCGACATCGTCGGGGTCGGCACCATCGGACTGCGGACGAGGAAGCTCCGAGCGGTCCTCTCCTCGCTCGGCATCGCGATCGGAATCGCAGCCATCGTCGCAGTCCTAGGGGTGAGCCGATCATCGCAGGACAACCTGATCCGCCAGCTCGACTCGTTGGGCACCAATCTGCTGACTGCGCAGGCCGGCTCCGGCATCGGTCTCGGTCGCTCGGTCCTGCCCGACACCGTCGAACTCCAGGTCAGCAACATCGCCCCGGTCCAGTCGGTCTCCTCGATCGCCTCGGTGTCGCAGAGCGTGCTGCGGTCTCGATACGCGAACCCGGACATCACCGGCGGACTCACCACCATGGCCGCGCGCCCGAACCTGCTCAACACGCTCGGCGGGTCACTGGCATCGGGTGAGTTCCTCACCGATGCCACTCAGAACTACCCGGTCGCCGTCCTCGGTGCGGTCGCGGCCCAACGGCTCGACATCGGGAGCGCGAACGACGGCGTCCAGGTCTACATCGGCGGCCACTACTTCCTCGTCGTCGGGATCTTGAACTCCCTCCCCCTCGAGCCGGACATCGACCGGGCCGCGCTGATCGGCTACCCCGCGGCGCAGAACCTCTTCGATGAGGCGAACAACGCCTCGCGCCTCTACGTCCGCACCGACCCGAGCCAGGTCGACGCGGTCCGCGCGGTGCTTCCGGCGCAGGCCAACCCCGAGCACCCGGAGAACGTCGAGACCTCCCGCCCGTCCGACGCGCTCGCGGCCCGAGCCGCGGCCCAGTCCACCTTCACCTCGCTCTTCCTCGGCCTGGGTGCTGTCGCTCTGCTGGTCGGCGGAGTGGGCATCGCAAACGTCATGGTGATCTCCGTGCTGGAGCGCCGCAGCGAGATCGGCCTGCGTCGCGCGCTCGGCGCCACCAAGCGGCACATCCGGTTGCAGTTCCTCACCGAGGCGCTCTTCCTCGCGGTCCTCGGCGGCGTGAGTGGAGTGGTGTTGGGCGCGCTGGTGACCGCCGGCTACGCCATGAGCCAGAGCCTGCCAGTCGTGGTCCCCGCCTCCGCGATCCTTTACGGAGTCGGCTCCGCGCTCGGGATCGGTGTGATCGCGGGCGTCTACCCGGCCATCCGCGCCGCCCGCCTGTCCCCCACCGAGGCGCTGCGCACGACGTAGCCAGTGGTCGAGCCGGCCCGCCCGAGGGTGGGCGTCGGCGACGTCCGGCCGTGTCGGCGTGCCCTTGGTCCCTGACGCCCAGAGCGCTTCCAGACCTACCGTCGAATCAGGCCCGGCGAGGCCGCTATCGCGTGCCGCTCGGCCGGACCGTCGGAGGTACGGCAATGGCTCTCCTGGAACACCTTCCGGCGACCCGCCGAGGGTGGGGACTCACGGCTGTTGCGGCAACTGGGGCGTGGGCGGTCGCGTACTGGCTCAACGGCCCGCTGTGGGACCTCGTCTTCTACCACCTCCTCCGTCTGGACCGCACCGAGCGCCTCGCCGAGTCCCTGCACTTCTTCTTCTACGACACCGTCAAGATCGCGCTGCTGCTGACCGGGATCATCTTCGTCGTCACCTTGCTGCGCTCGTTCATGAGCCTTGAGCGGACCCGGGCCCTCCTCGGGGGCCGGCGCGAAGGGGTTGGCAATGTCTTCGCCGCGGGCCTAGGGGTGATCACGCCGTTCTGCTCCTGCAGCGCGGTCCCCGCCTTCATCGGCTTCGTCGCCGCGGGCGTCCCGCTCGGCGTGACGCTCTCCTTCCTGATCGCCAGTCCGCTGGTCAACGAGATCGCGATCGGCCTGCTGCTCACCCTCTTCGGCGTGAAGATCACGGCCGCCTACGTCGTGGCCGGGATGACCATCGCGATCGTCGCGGGCTGGGTCCTCGGCCGCATGCGGCTTGAGCGATGGGTCGAGCCGTTCGTTTTCGAGACCCGGCTCGGCGGCCAAGTCATCGACACCACCGTGGGGCTCACCCTCGGCCAGCGTGTCCAGATCGCCGTCGAAGAGGTCCGCACCATCCTTCGACGCATCTGGCCCTACCTGGTCGTCGGCATCGGCCTCGGTGCCGCCATCCACAGCTGGGCCCCCGAGGACTTCTTCACGCGCTACGCCGGATCCGGCAACGCCCTCGGCGTGCTGGTCGCCGTCGGCATCGGCGTGCCCCTCTACTCCAACGCCGCCGGGATCCTGCCGCTGGTGCAGGCGCTCTACGACAAGGGACTGCCGATGGGCACCCTGCTCGCCTTCATGATGTCGGTCGTGGCCCTGTCCCTGCCGGAGCTGATCCTCCTGCGCCGGGTCCTGAAGGTCCCCCTGCTCGCCACCTACGTCAGTGTCGTCGGTGCCGGCATCGTCGGTGTCGGCTATCTCTTCAACGCACTACTCATCTGAGCTCAACGACCAAGGAGGCCCACCCATGCTGATCAAGGTGCTCGGCAGCGGATGCAAGAACTGCCTCAACCTGGAGAAGGCCGCCCGGCAGGCGGTCGACGACCTCCACCTCGAGGCCGAGATCGAGAAGGTCACCGACTTCCCCACCATCGTCGGCTACGGCGTCATGGCGACGCCGGCACTGGTCGTGGACGAGAAGCTTGTCCTGTCAGGACGGGTGCCCACCGTCGCGGAGGTCCGCGACCTACTGGCAGCGTGTCGTCCGACCGTCGCATAGCAGCCAGAGTCTGGCCCGGGACCGTCCGTGCGATGGGACTCGGTCAGTCGGCGCTGGCGGCGAAGAGGGCCCGGCTGAGGAAGAGGAGTTCCTCGCGCAGTTTCTCGGGGTCGAGGTCGGCGATCAGCGGGTCCACCCCGACCGAGGCGAGGCTGGCGCCGAACATCGACGAGGCGACCCGGCGCCGTACGCCCGCACCCGGACCTCCCAGGATCACCACGAGCCGTTCGGTGAGCTCGAGGAACTCGGGTTGGCCCTCGAGGAGGGTCTGGACCTCCGGGTCGCGGAACAAGGTGGCGACGACCTCGCGCTGGCCGATCATCATGGCGACCAGACCCCGGACGGCAGTGTCGAGGGACGCGGCCGGGCCTTCCGCGGCCTCGGCCTCCACCACCACCTTGCGCAGCTCGTCCAGGGCCGGCTCGATCACTGCCAGGACGATGTCCTCCTTGGCCTGGAACTGGTAGTAGACCGCGGCCTTCGTCACTCCGAGGTGGTCGGCGATCATCTGCAGCGAGGATCCGCTCACGCCGTGCGCAGCGAACATCTCCATTGCGGCGCGGAGAACGCGCGATCGCCCCTGGCCCCGCGGGCCGGCGGGTCTCGCCATCAGTCCTCCCAGTGCTCGTGGGTCCAAGTTAGCCGATCGGCTTGCTCGGGTCTAGCCGATCGGCTAACTTTGAGTGAGACGTACATTCGGCGTCGATCACCCCTCTCGCACCCGGAGGACCTTGATGGCTTCTGCGCTGTACCGCCTCGGCAAGTTCGCGTTCCGGCGCCGTGGGTACGTCGTGACGTTCTGGGCGGCGGCGGTGGTCGCGGTGGCGATCGGAGCGGCGACACTGTCCGGCCCCACCTCGAACACCTTCTCGATTCCCGGCACCGAGTCTCAGCAGGCCCTGGACCTGCTGAGCCAGCGCACCGGCGCCAACGCCGACCGAGCGACCGCCGAGGTCGTGTTCATCGCCGGGGACGGCAGCACGGTCACCTCGCCGTCGACCCGGCAGGCGATCGAGACGGCGGTCAAGGATCTGGGCACCCTCCCGAACGTCGGAAGCGTCTCCGATCCCTTCCAGACCCAGCGGATCTCTCAGGACGGCAGCACTGCGCTGGCCACGGTGACCTACGCGATCCCGGCCAGCGAGATCACTCCGGCCGACCAGAGCGCACTGATGACCGCGGGCCGGAGCGTGGCGTCCTCCAGCCTCTCGGTGGAGTTCACCGGCAACGCGGTCCAACCGCGTGAACAGCAGAACCCGGCCGAAGCGCTCGGCATCCTCGTCGCGGCGGCAGCACTGCTCATCACGTTCGGCTCGATCCTCGCCGCGGGGCTCCCGCTGTTGACCGCAGCGATCGGCGTCGGCCTCGGATTCCTCGGCATCACGATCGCCACCGGCTTCTTCCAGCTCAGCGCGACCACGTCAACCCTGGCGGTGATGCTCGGTCTGGCCGTCGGCATCGACTACGCACTGCTCATCGTGTCCCGCTACCGCCACGAGCTGCTGCACGGGCAAACGACCGAGGAGGCAGCCGGACGAGCGGTCGGCACGGCGGGATCGGCAGTCGTCTTTGCGGGCCTGACTGTCATCATCGCCTTGTCCGCCCTGTCGGTGGTCGGCATCCCGTTCCTCACCCAGATGGGTCTGGCCGCCGCCGGCACCGTCGCCATGGCAGTCCTCATCGCCCTGTCGCTGCTGCCGGCCATCCTTGGCTTCACCGGAGTCAAGGTGCTCGGGCGCAAGGGACTGGCGGCCAAGGACAGCGAAGCCGACGACGCAGTTGCCGCCATCCCGTTCGGTGAGCGGTGGGCACGCGGGATCCTGCGGCACCGGGTGGCTGCCCTCGTGGTGGCGATCGCTGGACTGGGAGTCATTGCGATCCCGAGCGTCAGCCTCCATCTCGGCATGCCGTCGGGGGAGAACTCCGCACCGGACTCCACCCAGTACAAGGCCTACATGGCCATCGCCGACACCTTCGGCCCCGGGGTGAACGGGCCGCTGATCGTGGTCGCGGACCTCACCGGGGTCTCGCAGCCTCAGCAGGCCGCCAATCGGATCGGCCAGGACCTGGCCGGGACCTCTGGGATTGCCTTCGCCTCCCCCGCCCAGCTGATCCCACCCGGCAGCACCGCGATCTTCCAGGTCATCCCGACCACCGGACCTTCCGACACGGCGACCGAGACCCTCGTGCACACGATCCGCGCCGAGTCAGCGGCGTGGAAGGCCAGCACCGGAGCGTCGGTCTACGTGACCGGCGCGACAGCGGTGGCCATCGACGTGTCCCAGACGCTGTCGAACGCCTTGCTCCCCTACCTCGCCATCGTCGTCGGGCTCGCGTTCGTGCTGCTGATGCTGGTCTTCCGCAGCATCCTGGTGCCGCTGAAGGCGGCGTTGGGGTTCCTGCTCAGCGTTGCTGTCGCCTTCGGCTCGGTCGTCGCGGTGTTCCAAGAGGGGTGGTGGCCGGCCAGCCTGCTGGGTGTGGACGCGACCGGGCCGATCATGAGCTTCCTGCCGGTCCTGCTGATCGGCATCCTGTTCGGCCTGGCGATGGACTACGAGGTCTTCCTCGTCACGCGGATGCATGAGGAGCACGGCCACGGCGCCACGGCACAGGAGTCGATCGTCCTTGGCTTCCGGCACGGTGCCCGTGTCGTCACCGCGGCGGCGGTGATCATGGTGTCGGTCTTCGCCGGCTTCGTCACCTCGCACGACTCGGTGATCAAGTCGATCGGGTTCGCCCTGGCGTTCGGAGTCTTCATCGACGCGTTCGTGGTCCGGATGACGATTGTTCCGGCCGTGATGTCGTTGCTCGGGGAGAGGGCGTGGTGGCTGCCGAAGTGGCTGGACCGAATCCTCCCCGACCTCGACGTGGAGGGCCAGAGGCTCACCGCACAGCTCGCGGCCGCCCCCGCAGACGAGCTCAAGGCCGCCAAGGTCTGACACCTGAGCCCCACGGCCTCGGCCCTTCGCGTGGACCGGTGCCTCCGTCGAGCAGCTGACCGCGAGCCCCCGCTGCTGGGTCAGTGCTCGGAGCGGCCGGTGGGGAGGAGCCCGAGCTGGACCATCAGGCCGAGCTGGTCCGGGACACCCCAGTGCTCGACGATCTTGCCGTCACGGACCCGCACGGTGTCGTACACGGTGATCTCGACACGCTTCCCGGTCGCGGGGAAGCCCATCATGCTGCCGGTGTTGGTGCCGGTCGCCTTGTTCCGCAGCCACACCAGATCGCCGTTCACGGAGTAGTCCTCGATCTCGATGTGGAAGTCCTCGAACCACGAGCGCAGGGTCGAGATGACCTGCTTGTGGCCCTCGCGTCCCGGGGGATTTCCGCGCTGGTGCTCAAGGCAGTCCTCGGCGATGACCTCGTCGCAGACCGCGAGTTTGCCCGCGCTGAATCCCTCCTCGAGCAGACGGCGCACCACCGCGACCTTGCCCTCGGCCGTCTCGGAAACTGTTGCGGTCATCTCGGCACTCCTTCACCTCTGAGTGGATTTCTATAGTTCCACTATATGTAGCATGACTATAGAAACATGGAGCTCTCCCGTCAAGGGACTGGGTGGAGGCGGTGCTCGCGGGTCGTTCGCCGCGGTGACGTCAGTCGGCCAGGATCGCGCGGGTCAGGATGTCGGTGACGGTACTTTCGGCCTGTCTCCCCGACATTCCTCGGTCCCGCAACTGCAAGAAGGTGTCGGGGCTGGCGATGGCGTAGGTGATCGCCGCCGCCTTTTCCACGGTGAGCCCCGGACGCATCTGCCCGGCCCGGTGGATCGGGGGCAATAGGTTGAGCGGCCCCTCGTAGCGGCCGTACTCCATGGCCGCGAGCCGTTCCGCCACGTCGGGCTCGTCGCGCGCCTCGCGCATCACGTCACGGATCGGCGCCCACGACTCGGCGATGTGACGGACATGCCGAACGTACAGCCGGAGCTTCTCCAGCGGGTCGTCGGTCGCGACGATCTCACGCACCCACTTGCGCTCCGGCGGGGGGACCGACTGGTCCTCCCCCTCGGCCACCCGGCGCGATGCGGTCTCGTGCAGCAGCGCCGCCTTGGTGCCGTAGGCGAGATAGAGGGTCTGGACATGCACGCCGGCGGCGTCGGCGATGTCCTGCATCGACGTCCCTTGGAAGCCCCTCTCCACGAAGAGCGGGAACGCGGCGTTCTCGACCTTCTTGCGGGTCTCCAGACCACGTCGGGTACGGCGGCGAGGGGCGTCAGTCACTCCCCGACTATATATCGGCGCTATAGACATTGCTGAAAGACGCCATGAGGGGTACCGCCCCGCTGCGAATTTCCCTACGGTGAGTCGGGACGGGGGCCGCCCAGCATCCGGAGGTGCCATGACCACCGTGCGCGCAGCAGCCGTCCAGGGGACCCCAGTCTTCCTCGACCGAGAGGCCACCACCGAGAAGGCTTGCGGGCTCATCAAGGAGGCCGCCGGCGAGGGAGCCGGCCTCGTGGTCTTCCCCGAGGCCTTCATCCCGACCTACCCGGACTGGGTGTGGCGCCGCAAGCCCTGGGACGACGGGGAAGCCAACTGGTTCGGCCGGCTCGCCGCGGAGGCCGTGACCGTTCCCGGGCCGACCACAACAAAGCTCGGCGAGACGGCTCGCGAGACCGGGACGTACGTCGTGATGGGTGTCGACGAGATCGAGCCGCGCGGGGGGACCCTCTACAACACCCTGCTCTTCTTCGGACCTGACGGCTCCCTCCTCGGCAAGCACCGCAAGCTGATGCCGACCGGCGGAGAGCGGCTGGTCTGGGGCTTCGGCGACGGCTCGGGACTCCGCGTCTATGACACTCCGTTCGGACGGCTCGGCGGGCTGCTCTGCTGGGAGAACTACATGCCCCTGGCGCGAGCGGCCCTCTACGGTCTGGGCGTCGACGTGTACGTAGCCCCGACCTGGGACAACAGCGAGGAGTGGGTCGCCACCCTGAGACACATCGCCAAGGAGGGCCGCTGCTGGGTCATCGGCGCAACCCCCTGCCTGCGCGGCTCCGACGTGCCCGACTCGATCCCCGGCAGGGACGATATCTACGGGGGCGAGGACGACTGGATGTCCCGTGGTAACACCACGATCGTCGCCCCCGGAGGCTCCATCGTCGCCGGGCCGCTGATGGAGACCGAGGGCATTATCTATGCCGACCTCGATCTCGATCGCGTGGTCCGAGCCAAGCGCCAGTTCGACCCGGTCGGCCACTACTCACGAAGCGACGTCTTCCGGCTGACCGTCGACACCGCACCCAAGTCGGCGGTGAGCGAGCTTCAGGCCGAACCGCAGGCTGACCAGCCCGGGACCTAGTCCGTGTCGCCGAACTCCCGCCTGAGCGCCGCGGAGCGGGACCGGTGGTCCTCGGCCTCGTCCGAGCGTCCGAGGTCGTCCATCAGGCTCGCCAACCGCTTGTGAGCCTCGACCTGGCCGAAGACGTCCCCGTGCTCCTCCTGGACCTTCAGGGCCTGGGCGTACTCGGCGAGCGCCGCGTCGGTCTCGCCCATCAGGTGGTGCGCCCTGGCAAGGGTCACCAAGGACAGCGCGGCGCCTTGGTGGTCGTCGATCTCCTCGGCGATCGACACGGCCTCCGCGGCGAACGGGGTCGCCGCGGCAGGGTCACCTAGGTCGAGGTGCGTCTCGGCGAGATTGTGCAGCACGATCGCACGACGGAACCCGTCATCGGTTCCTTCCAGCGCCTTCAGCGCTTGGGTGACCGCAGGCATGGCCTCGGCGGGCCGCCCCTGGCCGTTGCGGGCGGCGCCCACGTTGTTCAGTGCCATCGCCCGGCCGGTGGCGACGCCGGCCCGCTCGTAGGCGAGCGCCGCCTCCTGGAAGGCTGCAACCGCCTCGTCCACTCGCCCGGTCTCACGCAGTGCGATCCCGTGCGAGATCAGCAGATTGCCACGATCGCGGTCGTCTCCTCCCTGACCGAGCGCGGCGAGACCGGCCTCGGTCAGCTGGAGCCAGTGGCCCCATGGCTTGCGCAGGTTCAGATAGCTCAACAGCACGTGCGGCAGCACCGGCGCGAACGACTCGGCATGCGGGCCGACGGCGCTGAGGACCAAGTTGATCAGATGGAAGTCGGCCCACTCCATGGCGGCGGAGCGTGAGGCGATCGGGGGGATGGTGATCGGCTTGGGCAGATCCGAGACAAGCTCCGGGCGGTTGCGCTGGGGGAGCAGCACTCGGTCCACCGCGTCTGCGGTCCACAGGTAGTACCCGAGCAGCCGCAACCGCGCCTTGCGCCGCTCCTCCTCGGGCATCTCCGCGGCTGCGACCGAGGAGGCCCAGGCCCGCAACAGCGGATGCAACTGCTGGCGACCCGGACCGCGTGGCTGGACCAGGTGCTGGCCGGCCAGCGCAGAAAGGATGCGCTGGGCTGCCTTGAGCCGGACCCCGATGATGACGGACGCCTCGAAGGTGGTGATCATCGTCCCGGGGAAGTCGGCGATAAGGAGGAGCGCCCTGCGCTCCGGCGCGGAGCGGGCGTCGAGCGCCCACGCGAACAGGAGGTCGAGGTTGGAGCGGGGATCACCGGTGTCGGTGCGGACCAGCACGCCCGGATCGGCCTCGACGTCGGCGAGGAACCTGTCGATCGTCTCGGACGAGGGGTCCTGCTCGAGCCTCTCGGCGACGATCCGCAGTGCCAGCGGGAGGTAGCCGCAGGCGCGGGCCACGCGCCGGGCCCGATCGGGCCCGAGCTCGTGGTGGTGACGGCTGATGAGAGCAACCGCGTCCTCCTCCGACAGCGTCGCAACCTCGTGGTTGGTCGCCCCCTCCCGGATGACCAGGCCCTTCAGCCGCTCCTGCGAGGTCACCAGCACGCGGGCGTTCTCCCCTGCCGCGAGCAGCTCTCGCACGTGCTCGGAGGTCCGGACGTTGTCGAGGACGATGAGCATCCGCCGGTCGGCGACCGCCGTACGGAACATCCCGAGGAGCTCCTCGCGCGTCCCCGTCAGCGACGCGACGTCCTGGCCGAGTGACGTCAGGAAGTACCTCAGCGCGTCCTCCGGAGGCACCGGCGGCTCCGGTCCGAAGCCGCGAAGGTCAATGAACAGTTGACCGTCGGGGAAGCGGTCGCGCCGATGGTGGGCCCAGAGCACGGCCAGAGCCGTCTTCCCGACGCCGGACGGGCCGTGCAGGACGGTGAGCTGACAGTCGGCCGCGAACGCCTCCTGGTCGAGCCAGGCGAGATCGGCCTCCCGCCCCGTCAACCATCGTGGGGTCGGCGGGAGCTGCCAGGGGACGTCCTCTCGGGCCCGCCGCGCCCGTCCCCCGGGCACGTCCCCGCCGGCGCGATCGATCTGCTCCCTCATCGAGCGCCATCGAGCGCGCCACGCATCGCGCGACCGCGCAACGGGGTCGACCGGGATATCGGAGGCGTCAGCATGGTCCAGACAGGCCTGGACGAAGGCCATCACGAACTCGATCCGGGGGACGCTCCTCCCCCGCAGCACGTCGCTGATAGTGGCCGGGGGCAGGAGGGCAGACGATCGGTAGAGGCGGGCGTAGGAGGGATTGCCGCACTCGCGACGAAGGGCGGACAACTCATCTGCGAATCGCTCCAGCGACTCCGCCCGCGTGGCCATCCCCCTACTCTCCCATCCCGCCCAGGAGAGTGACGTAGCCATCGGGCCAGCCCCCGTGTGACCCGATGGCTACGTTTCCCTCGGCTTGAAGTCTTCCACCGCAGACATCTGACCACGATCCCCCCACAAGAGTCCGAACGACTCCGAACGTTTCAGGGGCCGCACCCCCTCATGCGCTCCGGCAGGAACAGGGCCACGACAGCGGTCGCCGGGGAGGACGCGGAAGCCCTGTCCCGAAAGGCGGCTCAACCACAGGTCAGGCGGTCTGGGTCTCCTTCAGGCCCAGCTTCGCGGCGGTCTCCTCACGCATCTGGACCTTGCGGATCTTGCCGGTGACCGTCATCGGGAACTCATCGACGATCATGACGTAGCGCGGGATCTTGTAGTGCGCGAGCTTCCCGGTGGAGAACTCCCGGATCGCCGCGGCGTCGAGCGGCCCGGCACCGGCCCGCATCTTCACCCAGGCGCATAGCTCCTCGCCGTACTTCTCGTCGGGCACACCGATCACCTGGACGTCCTCGATGTCCGGATGGGTGTAGAGGAACTCCTCGATCTCGCGCGGATAGACGTTCTCCCCGCCGCGGATCACCATGTCCTTGATCCGGCCGACGATGTTGGCGTAGCCGTCCTCGCGCATCACGGCCAGGTCGCCGGTGTGCATCCAGCCGTCCGCGTCGATCGCCTCGGCGGTCTTCTCCGGCTCGTCCCAGTAGCCGAGCATCACCGAGTAGCCGCGGGTGCAGTACTCGCCGGTCTCGCCGCGCTCGACGGTCTCCCCGGTGGCCGGGTCGACGATCTTGATCTCCACGTGCGGGTGGACTCTGCCGATGGTCGAAGTGCGGCGCTCCAGGTCGTCGTCGTCGCGGGTCTGGCACGACACCGGTGAGGTCTCGGTCATGCCGTAGGCGATGGAGACCTCGGACATGTTCATGTCGTTGACGCAACGCTTCATCACCTCGACCGGGCAGGGCGAGCCGGCCATGATCCCGGTGCGCAGCGTCGACAGGTCGTACTTGTCGAAGCCGGGCGCGTTCTGCATCGCGATGAACATCGTCGGCACACCGTAGACGCCGGTGCACTTCTCATCCTGGACGGCCTGCAAAGTGACCGCAGGGTCGAAGCCGGGCGCCGGGATCACCATGGTCGCCCCGTGTGACATGCAGCCCAGGTTGCCCATCACCATGCCGAAGCAGTGGTAGAAGGGCACCGGGATCGCGAGCCGGTCGTTCTCGGTGAAGTTGATCAGCTCGGTGGTGAAGTACCCGTTGTTCAGGATGTTGCGGTGCGACAGGGTCGCGCCCTTCGGGAAGCCGGTGGTGCCCGAGGTGTACTGGATGTTGATCGGGTCGTTGCGGTCCAGCGTGGCCATCCGCTCGGCCAGCCCCTCGACGCCGTCGCCCGCGGCGACCAGCTCGTCCCATTCGGCGGTGCCGATGTAGACGACCCGCTCGACCTGGGTGCCGCCGATGACCTCGTCGACCATCTTGCGGTAGTCGCTGGTCTTGAACTCGGTGGCCGAGATGAGCAGCTTCACCCCGGACTGGTTGAGCGCGTAGTTGAGCTCGTGGGTCCGGTAGGCCGGGTTGATGTTGACCAGGATCGCCCCGATCTTGGCCGTGGCGACCTGGACGAGCACCCATTCGGCGCAGTTCGGCGCCCAGATGCCGACCCGGTCTCCCTTCTCGATCCCGCCGGCCATGAGACCCCGGGCGAGAGCGTCCACATCGTCGTTGAGCTCGGCATAGGTCCACCGCCGACGCGTCGGTACGTCGACCAGCGCCTCGCGGTCGCCGTACGCGGCGACGGTCTTCTCGAAGTTGGCGCCGATGGTGTCCTCGAGTAGCTGAGGAGTGCTCTCACCGATCGCGTACGACGCGGTCATTACCGTCTCCATTCCGGCGGCAGGAGGTCCCTCCGGGCCGCGCTCTGTGCCGAGTCCGACTGTGCCGCGTCGCCCCGCCGGGGCGGCCCGGCCCTCTCTCACGGAACCTAGCGCACGTGTCTGTGCTACAGGTCACAGGCTCGGAGCCAAAGAGGGGACCACGGGCACCCCGGAGAGGACCTATCGACTCTGCGTGGTTGCGCATTCAAACAAATAAAGTCGAAGACAGGAAGGACCTAAGGAGGACCCCCATGAGGAATCTCCTCATCTTGGGTGCCGGTACAGCCGGCACCATGATCGCCAACAAGCTCCGTCACCGCCTCGACACTCACGAGTGGTCGGTGACGATCGTCGACAAGGACGATGAGCACCACTACCAGCCCGGCTATCTGTTCGTGCCCTTCGGCGGCTACAACCGCGAGGACATCATCAAGACCCGGCACCAGTTCATCCCTAAGGGTGTCCAGATGGTCACCGGGGAGATCGACCGGGTCGACGCCGAAGCCAACAAGGTTCTGCTGGCCGACGGCAAGGCGCTCGACTACGACTACCTCGTCATCGCGACCGGCGCCACGCCTCGCCCGGACCAGACCGAAGGCATGCTCGGCCCCGAGTGGCACAAGAGCATCTTCGACTTCTACACCCTCGAGGGTGCCGAGGCTCTGGCGAAGGCGCTGAAGGACTTCGACGGCGGACGACTCGTCGTCCACATCACCGACATGCCGATCAAGTGCCCCGTAGCTCCGCTCGAGTTCGCCTTCCTGGCCGAGGCCAACCTCCGCGAGCGAGGACTCAAGGACCGCTCGGAGATCGTCTACGTGACTCCGCTCGACGGCGCATTCACCAAGGCGATCTGCTCGAAGGCCCTCGGCTACCTGCTCGATGACCGCAAGATCCTGCTCGAGACCGACTTCATGGTCGAGCACATCGACAACGAACAGAAGATGCTGGTCTCCTACGACGAGCGGGAGATCCCGTTCGACCTGCTGGTCACCGTACCGCTGAACATGGGTGCGGACTTCGTCGCTCGCTCCGGTCTGGGGGATGACCTGAACTACGTCCCTGTCGACAAGCACACGTTCCTGTCGACGAAGCACGACAACATCTTCGCCCTCGGCGACGCCGGCGACGCCCCGGCGTCGAAGGCTGGATCGGTGGCCCACTTCGCGGTGGACGGCTTCGCCCACAACTTCGTGCACCACATCAAGGGCGAGCCGATGACCGACTTGTTCGACGGACACGCGAACTGCTTCATCGAGTCCGGCGACGACAAGGCTCTGCTGATCGACTTCAACTACGACGTCGAGCCGCTTCCGGGCAAGTTCCCTGTCCCCGGAGTGGGTCCGATGAGCCTGCTCAAGGAGACCCGCGCCAACCACCTCGGGAAGCTCGCATTCCGCCACATCTACTGGAACCTGCTGCTCCCCGGACGTCCCATCCCACTGCCAGCGCACATGTCGATGGCAGGCAAGCACAACCCCACTGAGGAGGCCTGACCCCATGCCTGAGACCACCATCCACGGACACACCATCCACGTGAACGACGAGGGATTCCTTACCGATCCCTCCGAGTGGGACGAGGATCTGGCGAAGGGGCTCGCGGAGCAGATCGGCATCGACCTGACCGACGAGCACTGGAAGGCGATCAAGTTCATGCGTGAGGACTACTCCCAGGAGGGCGAGACCCCGACGCTGCGCCGGATCCAAGCCAACGGTGGCATCGCCACCAAGACGATGTTCCAGCTCTTCCCGCAGAAGCCGGCCAAGAAGGCCTCGTACATCGCTGGCCTGCCCAAGCCGCACGGCTGCGTCTGACCCCCGTCCCCGACGCTCAAGGAGAGACGTCATGAGTGTGACCGAAACCGCCCCCGTGGTTCCTGACTTCGGCGGCAAAGAGACTGATCGCAAGATGGCGATCATCTGCTCGAAGGGCAACCTGGACATGGCCTACCCGGGCCTGATCCTGGCGAACGCCGCACTGGGCGAGGGCGCCCAGGTAGACCTGTTCTTCACCTTCTGGGGCTTCGACATGATCACGAAGAAGACCATGGACGACCTGAAGTTCACGATGCTCGGCAACACCGCGACGCACATGCCGCAGGGCCTGGGCGGTCTGCCCGGCATGACCGCGATGGCGACGCACCAGATGAAGAAGCAGATTGGAGATCTGGGCATCCCCGACGTTCCCGAGTTCCTGCAGCAGATCGTCGACTCCGGTGGCCACCTGTGGGCATGCCGGATGTCCGCCGACATGATGCACCTGACCGAAGACGACCTCTACGACGAGGTCGAGGGCATCATCAACGCGTCCGACTTCATCGAGATGACGGACGGCGCGCAGATGCTCTTCATCTGACTCCCGGGTCCTTCCGGGTACCAGCGGCCCTCCCGAGGCAATCCCGGGAGGGCCGCTGCGTGTTCCCAACCTCCCGCTGACCCATCAAGAATGGGGCGTCTGAGCCCGTGTGCCGCACCAGCACTGACGGGTTGGGGCCGCCGGGGAGACACTGAGAGCGTTACGGCCGACTGCCGCAGGTCTCAGGGAACAGTCGGCGCCGTCGTCTGGGTGACGTGCTCCAGCGGAACGAAGATCACCGAGTTCACCACGCCGGACTGCGTCACCATCGCAATATCGGTCCCCGCCCCTTCAGAGCAGTAGAGCTGCGTCGTCGCCCCCTCGGGCAGTGTGACCAGATCGGAGGCAGTGACGCGAGCGTAGGCATCGTTCGGGTCGGGCGAGGTGAAGGACTCGGCAACCTTGTCTGTGGAGTTCACCCTCACCGAGCAGAGGACGCCGGTGTCTGGAGACAACAACAGGTGGTAGGTGACCAGATAGGTACCGGCGGGCACCGCCAGGTCGATCGAGAAGCTTGTGCCCGCTCCGGTGAATCCGGGGATCACGTACTGCAACGCCCGAGGCGCGATCTGGCTGGCATTCTTCCCGTCCAGTAGATCGGCGTTCAGATGCGCGACCTTGCCGTGTCCGTTGACCACGAATGGTGGGTTGGCATTGGACTTGGTCACCACCTTCATAGCCGCGCCGGCCGTCGTCCGATGCACCGTGGTGATCCTGTTCGTGGAGTTGAGCTTGCCCAGCAGCAGGCTCTGGCCGGTGGCGGCGAACGAGGTGTAGTCGGCGGCGACCACCAGTAGGAACGCGACTACCGTGGCCGACGCCAGTGTCTTGAGACGAGACATGCATACCTCCAAGGACTCCTAGGTGGTGAACTCTAGGGCGGCTCCGCCTGCTCGGGTAGGGCTTCACCCGGGCGTTACCCCGGGAAGAGTCGGCCTTCTAGAGTGAAGGTGCCCCGCGGGCGCGACATTTCGAGGAGGAACCGTGAAGATCGCCGTCCTTGGCACCGGAATGGTCGGCCGAGCCCTGGCGGCCAGGCTGGCCGAGCTGGGCCACCCGGTCACCGTCGGCACCCGCGACCCGGAGAGCACGCTGAGCCGCGCGGACGACGCGTCGTACGGCGACTGGGCGGCGGCGCACCCCGACATCGTGACCGCGCCGTTCCCGGAGGCGGCAGCCGGTGCCGAACTCGTGGTGAACGCTTCGAACGGAACAGCCGCCCTGGACGTCCTCGCTCTGGCAGGAGAGGGGAACCTCGCCGGCAAGGTGGTCGCCGACCTCTCCAACCCACTGGACTTCTCCCACGGCTTCCCGCCCACGCTCTTGGTGAAGGACACCGACTCGCTCGGCGAGCAGATTCAACGGGCCTTCCCCGAGGCTCGGGTGGTGAAGACACTCAACACTTTGAACGCGGACCTGATGGTGCGGCCGGACACGCTCCCCGAGCCGACGACGGTCTTCGTCTCCGGTAACGACGCCGACGCCAAGCGCATCGTCACAGACCTGCTGCAGTCGTTCGGCCACACCGACGTGATCGACCTCGGCGATATCACCACCGCACGCGGCGCCGAGATGTTCCTCCCCCTCTGGCTCAGCCTGATGGGCGTCCTCGGCACCACCCACTTCAACCTCAAGATCATCCGCTGACCCGTCGTGTGTGGTGCGCTGACCCGTCGTGTGTGGTGCGCTGACCCGTCAGGGATGGGTCTCCCCCTCGTGCTCGAGATGGCGGGATGCCTCGAACTGAATCGTGGAGTGCTCGATGTCGAAGTCGTCGACCAAGCATGCCTGCAACTCGTCCAGCATCTGGGTGAGGTGGCCGTCGAAGAAACAGGAGTCATCGACCACGACGTGCGCTGTCAGCACGGGAAGACCGGTAGCGACCTGGCTCGCATGCAGATCGTGAACGTCGAGGACATGCTCGCGCCCGAGCATCCGCTGCCTGACATCGCCCAGGTCCAGGCCCTTCGGTGTGGACTCGAGCAGCACCCGCAGGCTCTCCCAGAGCAGCCGCAGTGTCCGGGGCAGGATCAGCAGGCCGATCACCAAGGACGCGACCGGGTCCGCCCGTGTCCACCCGGTGCCGGCGATCACCGCCGCCGCGATGAGGACCGCGACCGACCCCAGGGCATCGTTGACCACCTCGAGGAATGCCGCCCTCATGTTGAGATTGGACCCCCGCTGCCCCACCAGCACGGCCACTGCGGCGATGTTCCCCACCAGGGCCAACAGAGCGAAGAGGAGCATCGTCCTCTCCTCGACGACTGGGGGGTGGATGAGCCGCGCCACGGCTCCCCAGAGCACAAAGACACCGACCAGGAGCAGGATCGACGCCTGGGCCGCGGCCGCCAGGACTTCAGCTCGCCGGAAGCCCCACGTCCGCGCATTGGTAGGCGGGCGGCGCATCAAGACAGCGGCCACCAGGGCCATCACCAGCCCCGCCACGTCGCTCAGCAGATGGCCCGCATCGGCAAACAGAGCCAGGCTGTTTGCCCGGAATGCACCCACGACCTCGGCGACGAGAACCGTGATCGCGATGGCGAGTACGAGCACGAGCCGGCCCCGGTGGTCGGGTACGCCGTGGCTGTGCTCCTCACTCATCGATGACCTCCATGTCGCCCATTCTCTCGCTGGACAGGTGGATGTGGGGGGCAGCGCGCCACAGGCGACGGGTCAGCGCGCCACAGGCGACGGGTCAGCGCGCCACAGGCGACGGGTCAGCGGAGGGGTTAGGCGGCGGCGAGCACTTCGGTGATGCTCTCCTCACCACCGCGGCGCAGGACGACTGCAACCAGGGCCAGCGCGGCCAGGGTGAAGGCGAGCATCACCGTGGAGACCGCGGCCACATCGGGCTTGGGTGACACCCGCACCAGACTGAAGATGTAGACCGGCCACGAGGTGTACCCGGGCAGCGCCACGAAGGACGACACGATCGTGTTGTCCAGGCTCAGCGTGAACGCCATCAGCATGCCCGCCAGGATCGCCGGCCGCGCCAGCGGCAGCGTCACCTCGCGGAACCTGTTCCAGGCGGTGGCGTAAAGGTCCGAGGCCGCCTCCTCGATCGCCGGATCCATCCCCGACATCCGCGCCCGGACGATGAAGGTCACGGTCGCCAGGGCGACCGAGGTGTGCACCACGACGAGGCGCACCAGTCCGTTGTTGAACGGCCCGATCCCGTAGTCGTGCCCGAGGTAGACGAACCACGGCAGGATCGACACCGCGTCGATGATCTCCGGAGTGACGAGGGTGAACGCCAGCAGGGCGGTCAGGATCACCGCCAACTTGGATCGCCACCGGGCCAGGGCAACTCCAGCGATCGTGCCCAGCATGGTTGCCGACGTCGACGCCAGGATTCCGGCGACCATGCTGACCTGCACCGAGTCCCGTACCGACTGGCTCTCCCAGGCGTTGATGTAGGCGGTGTACCCGAAGCCGTTCCAGGCGCCGAGCAGCCGCCCGGTGTTGAAGGAGTAGATGACGATCACCACGATGGGGGCGAACAAGAAGGCGAAGATGAGGATCCCCAGCACGGCCAAGAGGATCGACACCGGGTCCCGGCGCCGACGCCGGGTCACCATCGCTCGCTTGCCCGTTGCGCGCGCCATCACGCCAGCGCCTTCGCGACGTTGATCCGCCGGATTCTTCGCACCACGGCGCGCAGGATCAACACGACCACCATCGTGATCAAGACGGTGGCGATCGTGAAGCCGATCAGCACGAAGGCCATCGCTGAGCCGAGGGCCCAGTTCTGGGCGGACTCGAACTGCAGGGCCACCATCTGGCCGACCATGTTGCCCTTCGCCCCACCGAGGACAGTGGCGGTGATGTAGTCACCCATCAGCGGGACGAATACCAGGAGGCTCCCGGCTGCCAACCCGGGCATGGCCTCGGGCAGAGTCACCGACAGGAATGTCCGGAGGCGCCCGGCACCGAGGTCGCGCGACGCCTCGCGCAATGCCGGGTCGGTCCGCTCGAACGCGACATAGAGCGGCAGGATCATCAGCGGCAGGTAGTTGTAGACGACCCCGAGCTGCACCGCACTCTTGGTGTAGAGGATGCCCAGCGGCCCGTTGATCAGGTGGGCCCACTGCAGGAAGTTCGACAGGAAGCCGGTCGGCGACAAGATGATCTGCCAACCGAGGGTACGGACCAGGAAGTTCGTCCAGTACGGCACCAGGACGAGCGCGATCAGGAGCCCTCGGTACTTGGGGTTGGACTTCACTGCCATCCAGTACGAGAACGGGATGCTGATCAGCATGCACAGGACAGTGCCGGTCATGGCGATCCGCAGGGTGTTCCAGAACGTCTTGACGAAGGCCCCGGACGTCGCCTCGGCGTAGCGCCCCAACGACAGGTGGTCCACGGCGATAGTCCCGAACAGTCCCGGCTTGTAGCCGAAGGAGTACCACGCGATCACACCGAGCGGCATGAAGATGAAGAAGACGAGCCAGGCCCAGATGGGCAACGACATCAGGGCCGAGGCCCGACTCGACCTGCTCACGAGGCGGCGGCGGCCTTCGCCTCGGAGAGGATCTCGACCAGCGTGGTCTGCGCGTCAGTGAGCCGCTGCGGCGTCAGCCGGTTGATGATCTCCTGCGACGGGAACACCAGGTCGTACATCTTCAGGTTGTCCTTCTTCGCGCGCTTGGCCTGGCCGGTCACGCCGGTCGGGTAGCCGTTGTACTTCATCTCCCGATAGCTGACATCGGGGTCGAGCATGTCGTTGATGAAGGCCATCGCCGTGTCGGGGTGGGCGCAGTCCGACGTCACCGCCCAGTTGTCCACCCAGAGGTTCGCTGTGGGGGTGGGGTAGACGAACTTCCACTTGGAGGCACTCTTGCTCTCCAGCAGTGCCCAGCGGCAGTCGCCGTTGTACATCTGCATGAGGGCGAAGTTGCTCTGCACGAGGCTCTGCGAGGGGTCGGAGTCGAAGGCCCTGATGTTCGGCGCCAAGGTGTTGACCAGGAAGTCCTTCGCCTCGGCCAACTGGCCGGCGTCGTTGGTGTTCAGGTCGTAGCCCTTGGACCCGAGGTAGATCGAGGCGAACTCGAAGGGGTCGTCGAGCACCGTCGTGCTGTTGGCCGCCTCGGTCGTCGCGGCGGCGATGAAGTCCGACCACGACTTCAGGTTGTTGGTGATCTTCGTCGTGTCGTAGACGAACCCAGTGGTCCCCCAGTCCTTGCAGACGACGTACTGGTTGTTGGGGTCCCAGTACTGGCCCTTGTACTCCGAGGCCAGGTGAGAGAAGTTGGGGATCAGGTCCAGGTTGATCTGGGCGAGGAGGCCGTTGGCCACCATCTGCGGCACGAAGTTTCCGGTCGGTACGACGATGTCATAGCCGCTCTTGCCCTGCGCAGCCTGCAGCTTCGCGATCATCTCCTCGTTCGACGCGTAGCTGTCGAACTGCACCTTGACGTTGTTGTCGGAACGGAACGCCTTGATGTTGGCCGGTGAGTCGTAGTCGCCCCAGGAGTAGATGTTGAGGTGGTTCTGCAGCTTGCCGGTGTAGGTCAGGACCGGACCCGGCGGCAGCGACGACGTGCCGCCACTGGTACCGGTGCTGGAAGATCCGGGCGCCTTGCAGCCGACCAGAGCCCCCACTCCGACGACGGTGATTCCGCCGAGCAGCGCTCGCCGGGTGAGGCGCGGAACGGCATCTTCGTGAGCAAGGATCCTCATCTTCAAACCTCTCGTGGGAATACGCGGACAGACTCGGGTGACCAGTGGCACCACACCCTCGACCCCGGCTCCAGCCGCTCGGCGGCGCTGACCGGGGTCCGGGCGAAGAGCTCGCGACCGTTGTCGGTGATCACGACGTGTTGCACCTCGCCCCCGAGGAATGAGGTCCCCGCCAACTTGCCGGGGACGCGGTTGGTGGAGACCGGTGGCTCCACTGCCGACACCGTCATCGACTCGGCGCGCACCGCCAGCTGGAGCTGGCTTCCGGCGTAGTAGCCGTGGGTCGCGCCGGTCACAGCCTCGAAGACGGTGTCCTCACCGTCCAGCACGCCGTCGGCGTGGACCACGGCGTCGAAGAAGTTCTGGGTGCCGATGAACTGGGCCACGAAGGCGGTCTGAGGGTTCTCGTAGACGTCCTGGGGACTGCCCACCTGCTCGATGTGCCCGTCCCTCATGACGACGATCCGGTCGCTCATCACCAGGGCCTCCCCCTGGTCATGGGTGACGAAGACGAAGGTGATCCCCACCTGGCGCTGCAGCAGCTTCAGCTCGACCTGCATCTGCTCGCGCAGCTTGCGGTCCAGTGCCGCCAGCGGCTCGTCGAGGAGCAGCACGTCCGGCTTGTTGATGATGGCGCGCGCGATGGCGACGCGCTGCTGCTGACCCCCGGAGAGGTTGCGCGGCTGGCGGTCGGCGAAGTCCTGCATCCGGACCAGTTCCAGCGCCTCGGCGACCCGGTTCACGATCTCGGGCTTCTTGACCTTGCGCTGGCGCAGCCCGTAGGCGACGTTCTGCGCCACGGTCATGTGCGGGAAGAGCGCATACGCCTGGAAGACGGTGTTGACCGTACGGCGGTGGGGCGGGACGCCCAGGACGGACTTCCCCCCGAGCACGATGTCGCCCTCCTCGGGCTGCTCGAAGCCGCCGATCATCCGCAGCATCGTGGTCTTGCCGCAGCCGGACGGGCCCAACAGCGAGAGGAACTCTCCGCGAGCGATGTCCAGATCGACCCCGTCGACGGCGCGAAGACTGCCGAAGCGCTTCACCACTCCGCGCAGGGCAATGACCGTCTCGGTGCCCTGCGCCGACGTCGTGACCTCTGCCGTCATGGCAAGTCACCCTAGCCCGGCCCGTGTCACAAATGGGTTACCTGCTTTGTACCAATGCATCAGGTGGACCTCAGCGGGACCTGAACTTCCCCTGCCGGGGAGGGCAGATGCGGCGTAGGTTCCACCGCGTGTATGACATCGCGCTGACCGTCTCCTCCTGCCTGCGCTCCGGGACGGAGGTGACCGTCGTCTGGCCGGTCTCGACGCCTCAGGGCACCGTCGACCCGAGCCGGGCGATGGCGCTGACCCCCGGCGGCGGCCGATCCGGATCGATCGATCCGAGCGCCGACGCGGCCATCGCGGACGAGGCTCACAGCCGACGCGTCTCCCGGCTGATCACCGCCTCGACGGTCGGCATCGGCAGCGGGGCCGCGCTGACCACCGGGGAGATCGCCTGCGCCGTCGCCTCTGGGGACGCGCTCCCGGCGGAGCTGTGGGACCGGCTGCTGGCCCGCGAGCCGGTGGCGCTGCTCTCCCGCCTGGACGGCCGTGACATCGCCGAGACCGTGCTGGTCTCCGACGACGAGGCCGACGAGGCGGTCGCCGCCGCGGTCACGGGCATCCTCGCCGAGGGCCGGAGCGCGGTGACCGTCCTTCCGCAGGGGATCGTGACGGTGCTCGTCCCGGTCCCGGTCCTGGTCATCGCCGGAGCGGGCCCGATCGCCGAGCACCTGGCCCGGCTGGCGAGCGACATCGGCTGGATCGTCCGGTCCTCGACCGACCCCGAGGCGGCGGCGGGGATGGTCACCGGGCTGTCTGCCATCGACAGCCTCGTGGTGACCATGCACGACGACGAGGACGCCGGTCCGGTGCTCTTCACCGCGCTTCGCTCCCCCGTCGGCTACATCGGCTCACTCGGCGGCCGCGCGCGTCAGGAGGCGCGGCGCGACTGGCTGGTCGGCCGCGGGATAAACGACATCTCCCGCATCCACGGGCCGGCCGGCCTCGACATCGGCGGAACCTCCCCTGCGCACTCCGCCGTGGCGATCCTGGCCGAGGCGATCTCAGCCCACTCCGGCCGGAACGACACCTGAACCGTGCCCGGACCGAGCCGGATCCTCGACGCGGCACGAGTGGCGGTCGGCGCCGGTAGTTGGCGTCGTCGGCGCCGGGGCTGGAAGATCGTGTCGTGAAGCTCAAACTCGACCTCCACGACATCTACAACCGGGGCGACGAGATCGAGCGAGCGCTCCGGGCCATCATCGACGAGGCGATCGACAAGAAGGCGCCCCTGGTGGAGATCATCCCGGGGAAGGGCTCCGGCCAGCTCAAGAAGCGGGTGCTGCGCTTCCTGGACCGCAAGGACATCAAGGCCCTCTACCACCGGGTCGAGAAGGACTCCGACAACTTCGGCCGCGTCTTCGTCCACTTCAGATGGAAGAAGGCTCGCTGACCCCGCCGCCTCCCCGGAACGCACGCAGCCAACGTGGCCGCCTCGGTGGACGGCGGGGAACAACGACACGCGGCTCACGGTTGGTGGCGATATGGCACTTTCGGGAGAGTACGAGCCGAGCCCGGTGCAATGGGTTCGCAATCAGGTCGAGGCCTACGAGTCCTCCGGCGGCACCCGGGGCAACACGCTGAGAGACACCGGCCAGCCGGTCGTGGTCGTTACCTCGGTCGGCGCGCGGAGCGGCAAACTCCGCAAGACGCCGTTGATGCGAGTCGAGCACGACGGCAAGTACGCGCTGGTCGCCTCCCAAGGTGGCGCACCGACGCATCCGACCTGGTACTTCAACCTGCTGAAGCAGCCGCAGATCGAGCTGCAGGACGGACCCACCCCGCAGGCCATGACCGTGCGGATGCTCGAGGGTGACGAGAGGGCCGAGTGGTGGGACCGCGCGGTCGAGGCGTTCCCCAGCTACGCGGACTACCAGGACAAGACCGAACGGACCATCCCGGTGTTCCTGGCCGAGCCCTCCCCCGCCTGACGCGGGGACGGGCCCGAGATCACCTCAGAAGGGCCGGCGCCCGACGGTGATCGCGTGGACCGGAGACAGGTCGGCGTGGCCGAGTTCGGTGAAACCGTGCCGGGTGAGCAGCTCGTCGTACGCCGTCCGCGGCAGCAGCTGGTCGTCGATCTGGGCCTCGAAGAACTGGATCCCGCTCATGATCCGGCCGGGGACGCTGCGCAGGCCGTCGACGGAGTCTGGGTACGGGAAGTCGGAGATCACGAACCAGCCGCCCGGCTCCAATGCCGCGAAGACCCTCTCGGTGACCCGGTCGATGTCTCGGCACTCGTGCATCGAGATGTTGTTGACCACCAGGGCTGCCGGCTCGTCGAGCTCCATCTCCTCCAGGGGCGTGTGGACCAGCCGGCACCGGTCGCCCACGCCGGCCTCACGGATCCGCTGCTCGGCGACGTCGATCGAGTGGCGGTCGCCGTCCACGCCGACGATCTCGCAGGCGGGATAGACCTGGGCGAGCCGCTCGACGCCGAGGCCGGAGCCGCACGCGGTGTCGACGATCCGGGCGCCCGCGGCCAGCCGCTCGGACAGCCCCGGCACGTGGGTCAGACCGGCCGGGGCGAGCCGGACGTAGAACGGCGTCCCGGTGCCCGCCACCCCCGCGATCCAGGCCTCGCTGCAGCCGTCCCACCACATCCGGTCGCCCGTGGCCAGCATCGCCTCGAACCGGTCGAACACCTCCGGCTGCTCCAGCACCGTGAACACCCCACCCGCGAACGCCGGGTGCTCGGAGTCGAGCAGCAGCGTGTCCAGGTGGGGCGCGAGCAGGTAGTGGGCCTCGAGCCCGGCGCCGTGCGGGCCGTCGGCCCTGACGTCGCAGATGCCGCTGGAGACCGCTCCCCGGCACCACACGGCGGTGTAGAAGGGGTCGAGGCTGACCCGGTCGGCGAGCTCGTCGGCGGTCAGGCCGCCCTCGACGGCGGCAAGCTCGGCGATCAGGCCCTGACGGAGTCCGAGCGCGACGACCTTGTGGCCGACGTACCCCGCGATGTGCGCAAGCAGTCGCGGGGCCTGCTCCTGAAGCGTGACGGTCGGTTCTGGTGTGTGAACTACTGAGGTCATGTCCTGCTCCTCGACTCGGGTTGGACGGACACGAGTCAGAGTCCGATCAGGGCGCCGCCCCTTCCAGTACTCGTTCTGTATCCAGGCGGTTCAGGATTTTTGCTAGCGGCTGCGCGGACCCCGCCCTAACGTGTGGTTCCACGGCATCCCGCAAGGAGCCGCCGATGACCGCCTACGGCCAGTTCTGCCCCGTCTCCAAGGCGATGGAGCTGCTCGACGAACGCTGGACGCTGCTCGTCATCCAGGAGCTGCTGGTGGGCACCAAGCACTTCAACGACCTGCGCCGCGGAGTCCCGAAGATGTCACCGGCCCTGCTCTCCAAGCGACTGCGCACGCTCACCAGAGCCGGGGTTGTCGTGCGTCGCCAGGACGGCGGCCGGGTCGTCTACGAGCTCACCGAGGCCGGACAGGAGCTCCGCCCGATGGTCGAGGGGCTGGGGGCCTGGGGGGTCCGCTGGATCCCCGAGCTCGGCGACGACGATCTCGACCCGCACCTGCTGCTGTGGGACATCCAACGCAACATCGACCTCACTGCGGTCCCCGACGGTCGCACGGTGCTGTACTTCCACTTCACGAACGTCCCAGGTGCGGCCGGCCGCTGGTGGATCGTGATCAGCCCGGAAGGGGTCGACGTGTGCGACTCCGACCCCGGCTACGACCTGACTCTGTCGATCACCACGTCGCTGCGGACCCTGACCTACGTGTGGATCGGCGACAAATCCTGGCACCAGGCCGCACGCGAGGACCTCACCCTCGACGGGCCCGCCTGGGCCCGCAAGGCACTCCCCCGCTGGCTCCAGCTCTCCCCCTTCGCCGCGGTGCCCCGCTCGGACGAGGCCGCCGACGCCCGCTTCGCCATCCCCTCCGGCACCTGACGTCGGCCGCCGCGACCGCTACGGCGTGCTCCCGGCTGCGCGAGCGACGGCAAGCATCTGCTCCTGGGTCGGGAGCAGGACGAGTGACGTACTTGACGTCCGTCGGTCATTCGCGAGGATGCGCGGCGGGAACATCCGCTTGAGGTCCTGCTACATGCTCCCCTGGTCCGGGGTTGTGGAAGCCGACGAGATGGGTCTCCGCGCCGGTCTCCGTCGACGTGCAGGACCATGGCCAGGTGGATGCCGCTCTTCATCCTCGCTCGCGGCCCGGTGGAGTAACTGGCACAGAGGACTTCGCGTAGAGGGTGCGCGGCCCGTCGTTGCCGTAGATCCCCATCTGGCACATCCACAGGTGTGCGGACCCAGGGGCCCGGGATAGAGGCCCTGCACACCGAGCATCCGTTCCGCGACCTGTCGGGCCAGCACCTGGATGCGCCGACGGGACGACGACCTGGGACGGCGGGCCGACTCGCGCCGGACGCCGAGCTGCTCGAGTCAGACCGACGGGCTCGACGACCGTGAGCCGACTCCGAGGTCGTCTGCGACCGTCGGGCCGACAGGAGCCGCCCGATCGTGCATCGCGGCGATGACCGCGAGCGGGACGGCGACCGCCGTCAGCGCGCGGCGACGGTCAGCAGAGCCATGCTCGGTGCGGCCTGTGCCGTCGCCTGACGCCGGACCTGGCGTGGTCCGATCGGCACCGTCCGCGCGACGGTGGAGAGCCCCCGCCGCACACGCTCCTCGAAGTCGGTCATCGCTCCTCCTCCCCCAGGTGCTCCCGCATCCGGCCGAGCCCCCGGAAGACGCGGGTGCGAGCCGTCGCCTCGGAACAGCCCGCAGTCTGGCCGATCTCGGCGTAGGACAGCCCCTCGTAGAAGCGCAGCACCACCGCCACCTTCTGGTGGTGGGGCAGGGTCAGGCAGGACTCCCAGACGGCCCAGGCGTCCGCCAGCTGAGCCGGGTCGAAGGCAGGAGCCGAGTCGACCTCGAACACGCTGGGAACGGGAGTCTCACGAGCCCGGGTCCGCCTCCACCAGGAGCGGCTGGCGTTGACCACCATGGCGCGGACGTAGGCGTACGGGCTGTCGGCCGCGGCAACCCGGTCCCAGCTCTTGAATGCCCGCTCGAGCGCGTCCTGGGTGGCGTCCTGGGCGTCGGCCTCGCTGCCGGTCAGCAGCAGGGCGAGCCGGACCAGGTCCTCGGTCCGCTCCGCGCAGAACGTCTCGAAGTTCAGCACTCGTTGGGTCCCCCGTAGGTCCGGCCGTACGTCCGACGTCTCCACACCCTAGAGACCCGGCTCGGCGCCCATTCGTTCCCGCGCGGCACGAAGACGGGTCCAGGAGGGGTGGCCCTCATCCCCTCGGCTCAGGCCCGGAACACCCAGCCGGAGTGGACCTTGATCCCCTTGGCGGGCAGAGCCCTCGTGGCCGGGCCGCGGAGGACCGAGCCGTCCTTGATGGAGTACTCGCTCCCGTGGCAGGGGCAGATGATCTTGCCCTGGTAGACCGCGCCGATCATGCAGCCGCGGTGGGTGCAGATGTCGCTGAAGCCGTGGAACACCCCCTTGGCCGGCTGGGTGACCACGTAACCGTGCTTGTACACGACGACGCCACCACCGACGGGGACGGCGCTCGTCGCCACCAGGCCACCGGGGGGAGCCGGGGCGCTGGGTGCCTTCTGCTTCTTGCTCTTGGTCGCCGACGGCGAGGGGGCGGGCGGGCTCGGGGTGGCACCCGCGGCGGTCGGGGAGGACGTGCTCCCACAGGCGGCGAGCAACGGGAGGGCGCACCCGGCGCAGAGCAGGGCCCGGCGGGTGGTGGTGCCACGGGAAGGCCCCGAGGGGGCCTCGGGATCGGAGGCGGGATCGGGGGTCTTCTCGGTGTGCGCCAACTCGGTCATTCACCTCCGCTAGGAACCGGACACAGGGGGTCACACAGGTGCGACGCAGCGGTCGCGGGCCAACGTAGCGCGGGCCTCCCAGGGGCGCCCTGAAGACGGCCCAAGGATCGCCCGAGATGTCCTCGGACAGTCTTTGCTTAATCGGGAATCGCTGCTCCTGGGCCCGCCGACGTACCCTGGGACACCTACGAGAGGTTCGGAGGACGCATGTCGGAGCAGCGGTCGGACGCCGTCGACGTCCTGCGGTCGATCTGGTCGGCCAGCGGGCAGGACGACAGCGCCTTCGACGAGACGTGCGCGCCGCAGAAGACCTGCAAGAACATGAAGGAAGTCACCTTCGACGGCTTCGCCGAGCCCGGCACCGACCTGCGCACCGCGTGGCGCACCCGGCTCCAGCGCGAGGGCAAGCTCGGCCAGAGCGGCATGAGCATCCGCGACCTCGTCCTCGACGACACCGCGGGCCCCGCCGGCCCCGTCGGCTCGGCCAGCCCCCAGAGCTCCTCCGATTCCTGACGGTGACCGGACGTGCCACCCCCCGAGAGCGCCGCTGCGCTCGCTGAGACCCTGCGGCAGGGGGGCTACCTCGCTGACCGTGGCCTGGCCACCGTCCTCCACGTCGCGCTGACCCTGCAGCGCCCCGTCCTGCTCGAGGGTGAGGTCGGCGTCGGCAAGACCGAGGTCGCCAAGGTGCTCGCCCAGATGACCGGGCGCCGACTGATCCGGCTGCAGTGCTACGAGGGCATCGACACCAGCCAGGCGCTCTACGAGTGGGACTACGCCCGGCAGATGCTGCAGATCCGCGCGCTGTCGGAGTCCGAGCTGCACGACCCGGACAGTGTCGACGCGCTCTTCGGCCCCAAGTTCCTGCTGGAGCGACCGCTGCTGGACGCGGTCCGCGCCGGCGACTCCGCGGTGCTCCTGGTCGACGAGATCGACCGCGCCGACGACGAGTTCGAGGCCTTCCTTCTCGAGCTGCTGTCGGACTTCCAGATCAGCATCCCCGAGGTCGGCACCATCAAGGCCGAGCAGCCCCCGGTGGTGATCCTGACCTCGAACCGGACCCGCGAGCTGCACGACGCCCTCAAGCGCCGCTGCCTCTACCACTGGGTCGGCTACCCCGACCACGATCGCGAGGTCGAGATCGTGATGGTCCAGCAGCCCGGCGTGGCTCAGGTGCTGGCCGACAAGGTGGTGGCTGCGGTCAACCGGCTGCGGTCGATGGACCTGGCCAAGCCGCCGGGCGTCGCGGAGACTATCGACTGGGTCCGCAGCCTCGAGGTGGTCGGCGCCGACGACCTGACCCCGGAGTTCGCCCAGGACACCCTGGGCGCGGTGATCAAGGACCGCGACGATCTCGAGCAGGTCACTCGCAACCTCGATCACGTCGTTCCCGGGGTCTGACATGGACCTGGTCGAGACCCTCGTGATGTTCGGCCGCGCCCTCCGCGATGCCGGGGTGACGGTCGGGACCGGTGACGTGCTCACCTACTGCGACGCGATGACGCCGCTCGACCCGACCGACATGGTCGACCTGTACTGGGCGGGCCGCGCCACCTTGGTCTCGGACCGGGACCAGATCCCGACGTACGACGTGGTCTTCCGCGCCTTCTTCCTCGGCCAGACCGCCGAGGCGGAGGAGAGGGCCAAGGCGTTCACCCCGAAGTCGCGCGAGGACACCGAGTCGGTGCTGCAGATGCCGGAGAACGAGCCGAGTCGGAACGGGCCGCAGGAGGAGCGCGAGGCGCTGATGGGGCGGGTCGCCTCCGATGTGGCCACCTCGAAGGCCAAGGCGTTCTCGGCCTGCACCCCGGAGGAGCTGGACGCGCTGCGCCGGATCATGCGGACGATCCGGGTGACCCCGCCGAAGCGGCGCACCCGCCGTCTCACCCCGTCCCGCGCCGGCGCCAAGCCGGACCTCCGCCGGACGGTCCGCGCGGCGATGCGCCAGCACGGCGAGCCCCTCGACCGGCTGCTCTGGCGCGAGCGGCGCCACCGGCTCCGTCCGCTGACGCTCGTCCTGGACGTCTCCGGGTCGATGGCCGACTACTCGCGCAACCTGCTCCAGTTCGCCTACTCCACCAGCCGGGCCGCGGACCGTGCGGAGGTCTTCTGCTTCGGCTCGACCCTGACCCGGATCACCCGCGAGATCGACCAGCGGCGGCCCGACGACGCTCTGGCGCAGGCGGCCGAGGCGGTCACCGACTGGGAGGGTGGGACCCGGATCGGCGCCTGCCTGGACCAGTTCGTCAAGGACTGGGCGCGCCGTGGCCGGTGCCGGGGAGGGATCGTGATCATCTGCTCCGACGGTCTGGACCGCGGCGACCCGGAGCTGCTCGACCGAGCGCTGGAGCGGCTGGGGCGGCTCTGCCACCGGATCGTCTGGCTGAACCCACTCGTCGGGGACGACCCGGACACCGTGCCCAACACCCTCGGCATGATGGTTGCTGCCCCGCACATCGACCTGCTGGCCACCTGCCACGACCTGCCGAGCCTGCAGTGTTTCGCCCGCAAGCTTCCCGCGCTCAACTGACCGGCTGAACCGACCGGCTGAACTGAGGAGAGACCGTTGCTCTGGAAAGTCACCCTGATCGCCGACGGCGACCGTGAGATGACCCGCGAGGAGATCGTCGAGCTCGCCGACGCCGTCGCCGGCTGGAACGGCATCGCGACCGGCATCGGCGCCCCGTCGTACGGCGCGTCCCTGGTGGTCACCGCCGACAGCGAGGATGAGGCGCTCTCCACCGCGAAGTCCCGGTTCGCTGAGGCGGTCGCCAAGGCGGGCCTCCCCGCCTGGCCAGTCACCGACAGCGAGGTGGTCGGCGAGTTCGACGAGGAAGAGGTCGCCGAGGGCTACTGGGACGTGACCTACAGCGGCGACCAGTGACAAGCCGGTGATCAGACGGTGATTGCGCCATGATCAGACTCGGCTCGCTGGCCGGCTACGCGTTCGAGGGCCCCCGGGTCCTCGCCGGGTGGACGGCCCCGGTCGAGCCGGGCGTCTTCGTGATCCTGTATCTCCCCGATGCCGAGCGGTATCCCGAGCGATACGCGGTCATGTACGTCGACCACGCCGAGGACCTCTCAGCGGTCGGCTTTCCGTTCCAGCACCCGCGGACCCCGTGCTGGATCGAGCGTGCGGGAGGCAAGTTCGGCCTGTTCATCGCGACGTTCGCGGTGCCGGGCGGCACCGCCGGACACCGCGAGCAGATCGTCCGGGAGCTGAACGCCACCTACAAGCCCAGTTGCAACACCGAGCAGTTCGAGAACGCCTGGTCCGACGACTGGATCGGCAGCTACCAGGCACCCACGGCCGGGCCTCTGACCACACGCCGCGATCCGGGGCGGGAGCAGCCAGGGCCGGAGGCAAGCGACCCGAGAGACTGACTCGTCTCAGTGACGGTGGGGAGCCGACGGCGCGTAGCCGACGCCTTCCATCAGCCGACTGCGACGGGTCCCGGACGCCGGGGCGGCCGGAGGCCGTTCGGCGTGAGCCGCGACCGGATCGAAGGTGGCGCCCTTCACGATGCCCTCGGCCATGCCGTAGAGCAGCGGCAGCGCGCCGGCCACGACACCGCCGGTGCGGTTGATGTGCTTCACACCGGGCAGGATCGGCTCGGCGTGGCCGACGATCTCCCGCACGATGTCACTGCACTCCTCGAGGGTCCCAGCCACCTTGGTGAGCTGAGTGCCCACGATGAAGAGGTAGCCGGCCAGGCCCGCGATAAGCAGGACGATGTCGATGACGGACAGAACAACCAAGGTGCTCATGCTCAGTACCGGACCTTCCCGAGAACTCGACCCAAGAACAGGTGATGTTGGAGGCCCTCGGCCAGGACGTCCTCGACTCCGTCGGCCGTCTCCGCGATCAGCCCGGTCTTGGACGTGTTCGCGGCCGCGGCCTTGAGCGTGTCACGGACCTTGGTGACGCGTACGTCGATCGTGCGCACCTCGAGGACGAGGATGGTGAGCAGTGCGGCCACGGCGAGGACGACGACGAAGCCGCCGATGATCGCGCCCCACCACAAGGCGTTCTGGGTACTGGTCAGCAGGGGGATCACGTCAGCCACCCAGCCTCTCCCGACCACGCTTGAGTCCGGCGACGATCGCCGACGCGTGATCGATGGTCGTGTTCAGCTCGGTGAGAGCCGCGGTGTTGTCGACCGAGTCGAGCAACGAGTCGTCGATTCGCTTGGCCTGCTTGGCGATCTTCGCCGCGAGCAGCAGAATCGGGACCACCAGCGCGACGACCACGAGGACCACCACGATGGTGATCACATAGCCGGCGACCCACCCCGGATTGGACTCCATGGGGATCACAGATGACATCGGGGTCACACCTCAGATCGTGTCGGTGAAGTCGCGGACGGGTTTCAAGCTCGCGTTCACCGACGGCAGCACGATCGGGACGGTGCTGGTCCGGGCGGCCACGATGTCGACTCCGGCGATCACTCCGCCGAGTGTCGAGGCGACCGCTCGCAGGTGGAAGATCACCCGGAGCAGACCGAGCGCGGCCGCGGCGATGATGAGCGCGGTGATGATCAGGGTGACTACGGCAACAGCAGGCATCTGATCCTCCTCTCAGGGCAGCAGCTTGGCGACGGAGCCGCCGTAGCGGGCGGCACCGGTCGCGATGTCGTGGACGGTCCGGTCGGTGACGGCGAGCCCTTCGGGCACGCCCTCGAGCTCACCGGCCAGGGCACCGCCGCCGGCCAGGATGTTGTCAGCGGCCCCGCGGATGCGCTCCAGGGCGGCCAGGACGCGGTTGAGCAGCCAGACGAGCACCGGCACGACCGCGACCAGCAGGATGATGTTTCCGATCCACCACAGAACCATGGTTTGTCTCCTAGTTGGCTGCCGGGCTGTAGGGCATGAAGAAGCGGCGGGCGACGCGGCTCAGGGCCATCCACATCGCCTTGAGCGCGATGCCGAACCCGCCGGCGGGCGCGCCGCCGACAGCCGCCGGTGACTCACCCCGCTCGACCGCCTCGATGGTGGCCTGCATGTTGTTCGCGAACTGCCCCATGAGCACCGAGGAGACGTCCGCGATCATCCCGCGGCCGTACTGCGCCGCTGCGCCGGACAGCTGGATGTCCTGGTCCATCGTCACCTTGGTGCCGGTGGCGGTCTGACTGAGCTTGGCGGTGACCAGCATCTTGGCCTGGCCCCGGCCCCGCTCGTCGCTGCCCTCGCCGTCGATGACGATCCGCTTGCCCGCGTCGTCGCGCTCGACGATCTTGACCAGGCCGGCGAAGGTCATCTTCACCGGGCCCATCCGGATCCCGACGGTCCCCTTGAACTGGTCGTCGCCGAGCTCCTGATCGAGGTTGGCACCGGGCAGGCAGCGCGCCACCGCGGGCACGTCGTCGAAGAAGGACCAGACCTTGTCGATCGGCTGGTCGACGTTGAACTCGTTGGTGATGATCATCGGCTATCCCTTCCTCCCCTTCTCAGGCGTCGGTCTTGACCGGAGGCGCACCGGACACGTCGTGCCGCTGGTTGATCGCCTCGTAGACGCGGTCGGGCAGCAGCGGCATGTCGATGTTGCGGACCCCGGTGCCGCCGAGAGCGTTGATCACGGCGTTGACGAAGGCGGCCGGTCCGGCGACCGTCGCGCACTCGCCGATGCCCTTGGCGCCGATCGGGTGGTGCGGACACGGGGTGACCACCTCGTGCAGCTCATACCCGGGGGTCTCCCAGGCCGACGGGATCAGGTAGTCCATGAAGTTCGACCCGATGCAGTTGCCCTCGGCGTCGTAGGTGATGAACTGCATGCTCGACATGGCGTACGCCTCGGTGAGCCCGCCCATGATCTGGCCCTCGACGATCATCGGGTTGATCCGGACCCCGCAGTCGTCGACGGCGACGAACCGGAGCACGTCCCAGACGCCGGTCACCGGGTCCACCTCGACAGTGCAGATGTACGCCGCGAACGGCCAGGTGAGGTTCGGCGGGTCGTAGTAGGAGACCGCCTCGAGCCCCGGCTCCATGCCGTCGGGCATGTTCGAGTAGGCCGCCATCGAGCACTCCAGGATCGAGGCTCCGCGCGACGGGTCACTGCGGACGTAGAAGCGTCCGAGCTCCCACTCGACGTCCTCCTCGGAGACCTCCAGCAGGTGGGCAGCGATCTTGCGGGCCTTGGCCCTGATCTTGCGCGCAGCCATCGCCACCGCGGCCCCGGCGACCGGGGTCGACCGAGAGGCGTAGGTGCCCATCCCGAACGGAGCCGTGTCGGTGTCGCCCTCCTCGACGACCACGTCGTCGGCGGGGATGCCCAGCTCGTGCGCGACGATCTGGGCCCAGGTCGTCTCGTGCCCCTGGCCCTGGGTCTTCGCTCCGGTGCGCAGGATCGCCTTGCCGGTGAGGTGGACCCGAAGCTCGGCCGCGTCGAACATCTTGATGCCCAAGATGTCGTACTCGCGGCTGTTGCCGGCTCCCAGCGGCTCGGTCATCGTCGAGATGCCGATGCCGAGGAGGCGGCCGTTCTTCCGGGCCTCCTCCTGGTCCTTGAGGAACTGGTCGTAACCGATCGCTTCCTTGGCCACGTCGAGGCACTTGGCGTACTGCCCGGAGTCGGTCAGGAAGCCGAACGCCGTGCGGTGCGGGAAGTCGTCGTCATGGACCAGGTTCATCCGGCGGAACTCCGCCTGGTCGATCCCCAGGTCGTCGGCGGCCGCCTGGACCATGCGTTCCTGGAAGAACATCGCCTCGGTGATCCGGAACGAGCACCGGTAAGCGACGCCGCCCGGCGCCTTGTTGGTATAGACGCCGCGTGCGGTGAGATGCGCATTCGGCACGTCGTAGCAGGCGAACGCCGAGTGCATCAGCCCGATCTTGAACTTCGTGGGCTGGGCGTCGGCGAAGAACGCGCCGTGGTCGGACTCGGTGTGCATCCGGACGCCCAGGATCTTGCCGTCCTTGCGGAGCGCGAGCTCGCCCTCGAGGTAGACGTCGCGGGCGAATCCGGTCGAGATCAGGTTGCCGGTCCGGTCCTCGATCCACTTGACGGGTCGCTCGGTGAGGATCGAGGCGAGGATCGAGATGACGTACCCGGGGTAGACGGGCACCTTGTTGCCGAAGCCGCCGCCGAGGTCCGGGGAGATGATCCGGATCATGTGCTCGGGCAGCTCGGCGATCAGCGCGACCGCGGCGCGCACGATGTGCGGCGCCTGGCTGGTCATGTAGACGGTGAGCCGGGAGGTGGCGCGGTCGAAGTCGGCGATCGACCCGCAGCACTCCAGCGGCGACGGGTGCGACCGCGGGTAGTGCATGGAGATCTTGGAGATCTTGTCGGCCTCGGCGAACGCCCGGTCGGTACCGGCCTTGTCGCCGACCTCCCAGGTGAACGCGGCGTTGTCGCTCTGGTTCTCCTTGTCGTCCCGGATGATCGGCGCGTCGGGTGCCATCGCCTGGGTCGGGTTCACGATCACCGGCAGCGGCTCGTAGTCGACGACGATCGCCTCGCAGGCGTCCTTGGCGATGTAGGGGTCGTCGGCGATGACAGCGGCGACCTCCTGGCCCTGGAACCGCACCTTGTCGGTGGCCAGGACCGCCTGGGTGTCGTAGCTCAGCGTGGGCATCCAACCGAGGTTGCGGGTGGCCATCATCTCGCCGGTGAGCACCAGGCGCACGCCCGGGATGTCCCAGGCCTTGCTGGTGTCGATCGAGCGGATCCGGGCGTGCGCGACCGGGCTGCGCAGGATCTCCATGTGGAGCATCCCGGGCAGCACGACGTCGTCGATGTAGTTGCCCTTGCCGCGGATGAAGCGGTTGTCCTCGACCCGTCGGCGACTGGCCCCCATCCCGCCGATCTTGATCTCATCGAGTGCCTGAGTCACTGCTCGCTCCCCTCGGTCGCACCCTGCTGGGCGTTGATCTTGTCGGCGGCCCACAGGACGGCTTTGACGATGTTCTGGTAGCCGGTGCAGCGGCACAGGTTGCCCGACAGGGCGAACCGGACGTCGTCCTCGGTCGGGTTGGGGTTGCGCTCCAGCAGCGCCTTGGCGGCGATCATCATCCCCGGCGTGCAGAAGCCGCACTGGAGACCGTGCTCGTCCTTGAAGCCCTCCTGGATCGGGTGCAGCTCGCTGGAGGACGCCAAGCCCTCGACGGTCATCACGTCGTGTCCGTCGGCCTGGACGGCGAGCATGGTGCAGCTCTTGACCGGCACCCCGTCGTACATGACGGTGCAGGCACCGCAGTTGGTGGTGTCACACCCGGTATGGGTGCCGGTCAGCCTCAGCGCCTGCCGGAGGAAGTGGGCGAGCAACAGCCGCGGCTCGACCTTGACGGTGCGCATCTCGCCGTTGACCCGGACGCTGATCTGGCGGACCGGAACGTCGGCACCGGGAGTAGGGGCGACTTCTTCGAAGAGACTCGACATTCAGGCGGCCTTTCCCTCGCTGGAGGCGATCCCGGTCAGGATCCGCTCCACGAACGTGTGGACGATGTGGCGCTTGTACTCGGCGCTCCCGCGGTGGTCGGACTTCGGGTCTGCGGCGGCGGCGGCCTTGTCGGCGGCCTCGCTGATCGCGGCCGCGTCGAGGACCCGGCCGGTCAGGCTCTCGTTGGCATCGGTGGCCGCGATCGTCCGGCTGCCGACTCCGGTGAGCGCGATGCCGGCGCGGATGACGCGGTCTCCGGAGAGCTCGATCGAGACGGCGGCCCCGGCAGTGGCGAAGTCGCCGACCCGGCGCTCCAGCTTGAGGAAGCCGCCGGCGACGGTGCCCTTCGGGCCGGGCATGACCGCCTCCACGGCGATCTCGTCGTAGCCGAGGGCGTTCTGGAACGGGCCGTTGACGAAGCTGTCGATCTGGATGGTCCGGCGGCCTCGGGGACCCTGGGCGACGACGTGGCCGCCGAGTGCGGACACGACCGCGGCCCAGTCACCCTGCGGGTCGGCGTGACAGAGGGACCCGACCAGGGTGCCGCGGGTGCGCACGATCGGGTCGGCGATCAGCGGGGCCGCGGCGGCCATCGTGGGCTGCTTGGCCTTCACCATCCCCGAGTGCTCCAGCGTGACGTGCCGGCACAGGGCGCCGACCCGGATCGTCCCATCGGAGTCGACGGTGTGGTAGTCGAGCCCGGGGAGACCGTTGATGTCGACGAGCATCTCGGGCGAGGCGAAACGCAGCTTCATCATCGGGACCAGGCTCTGCCCGCCCGCGAGCACCTTGGCCTCACCCTCCCCCCCGGCGAGCAGGCTGATTGCCTCCTCCACCGAGCTCGGCGCCTCGTAGCGGAATCGCGAGGGATACATGTGTTCCTCCTGACGGATCGTGCGGGCGCTCAGAGCGCGCCGGGGGTGCTGCCTGTCGAGGGCTCGCTCTTGGGGTAGTACTGGCTGTCGGAGGCCGAGCTTGACGCAGGATCTGCGACGGCGACCGGGCCCGACTCCACCTCGGTGGGGTCCGGACGCGGAGTCTGATGCGGGGGCCAGGGGCCCTGGACGGGCTGACCGGCCACCTTGAGGAAGTCGACGAACTCGCCGAAGGCCCAGATGGTGGGGCTCTTCCCGGTCTTGGGAGCCCCCTCGATCACCTCGTACAGCCGTGGGTTGCCCCTGCTGTGTCCATCGGACTCGATCGGCATGGTGACTCCTTCCGCGCCGGCCCGAGAGCACCCTCGGCCGCGCGGCCACTCTCGCGTCACCCCCACGGCGGCACAATCGCCAATTAAGCGATCGCTTGTGAAGCCGCGATGAGCCGATCAGCTCCAGAGCGTCACGTGCACCGTCGGCCGGAACCGGCCGTACGTCGCACCGCGCCCGCGCAGCATCGCCTGGGTAGCCCGGGTCCGGCTGGAGAAGGCGGCAAGCTCCCGCGACGCCGCCGAGGCGTTGCCGGCCGCGAGCGTCGAGAGATGCCAGGACCCCTGGCCCTCCAGGTGCGACCCGGTGATCTGGACCAGACCGCCGTCGGAGAGGTCCTGTTTGACCGCGAACGACGGGAGCAGGGTCACTCCGTGACCACGCTTGACCTCCTCGACCGCCGCGGCGTGGCTCTGGAAGATCTGCACCCGCTCCTCGTCCACCCGGAGACGGGCCAGCAGCGCGCTTACCGCCCCGCCCTGCTCGGTGGCCGACGGCCCGAGCAGCCAGCGCTGTCGGCGTAGCAACGAGGAGGTGGGGGGCACTCCGAGGATGGGGTGGCCGGGGCCGGCGAGGGCGATGACCTGGTACTTCAGGATCAGCCGGCAGTCCAGCTCGGGAATCGCGTCATGCGACATGGTGGTCACCGCGGCATCCACGACCCGGTCGTGTAACAGGACCGGAGTCCGTTGCGACCGGACGATGCTCAGCTCGACGTCGAGGTCCCGCACGTGGTCGGTGAACTGCTCGATCAGCCCGGGGGCGGCGTACTCCGCGAAGAGGCTGGTGGCCCCGAGCCGGAGCAGCCGACGCCCCTCGCCGGCCTGCCGGACCTCCATCACGGTGCGCTCCTGCAGGCCGAGCATCTCCACGGCCCGGCTGGCCAGACGGAGCCCGCCCGGGGTAAAGGCGAGCCCGGAGGCGCTGCGGACGAAGAGCTTGTCGCCCAGCTCCTTGCGCAGCTGCGAGACGTGCAAGGAGACAGCAGCCTCGGAGACGCCCAGCTCGGCGGCGGCCGCCTTCACCGAGCCCAGCCGGACCACGGCGACGAAGGCGCGCAGCTGTGTCGGCGTCACCCTGTCACTCCCCTGTCAGCCCTGTGTCGGCAGCCCTGTGTCGGCAGCCCAGTGTCGGCAGCCCAGTGTCGGCAGCCCTGAATCGGCCCTGCTGTCGCCCCCAGACCCATCTTGCCGTCTCGCCTCCGACGTTGGGCCACCGTCCCACCGCCGGGGATGTCCTAGGTTGTGCCGTGTGACCCCCTCCCAGCTGCGGGCGTTCGCGACGCTTGTCCGTTGCGGATCGGTCAAGCAGGCCGCCGCGGAGCTCCACCTCACCGAGTCGGCCATTTCCATGCATGTGGCCCAGCTGCGCAAAGAGCTCGGGGACAAGCTGTTCCAGCGCACCCGGTCCGGCATCGCGTTCACCCCGGGGGGCCTCCGGCTGGCGACGCGGGCAGTGGAGATTCTGGGCCTGCAGGAGCAGACCATCGCCGAGGTCTCCCATGCCTCCGAGGGCCGGGACCTGCTGAGGATCGGTGCGACCAGCATGTTCGCCGAGCACGCGGCGCCCGGCCTGATCGAGCAGTTCACCGCGCGGGCCAAGGAGCTCGACATCGAGCTGAGCGTGCATCTGGCCGAGGATCTGGACTCGCTGCTGTTGTCCCGCGCCATCGACGTGGCGATCGGCCCGGCCATGCACGATCCGGTCGGGTTCGTGCAGAAGCCGTTCCTCGCCTTCGACCTGCAGGTGGTCACCGGCCCGGAGCACCCCTTCTCCCAGGAGCACGTGACGGCCAAGCAGCTCACCGAGGCGATCTGGCTGCTGGGGCCCACGGCGATCGGAGCCTCCTGCGAGGTGCAGGAGATGCTGGAGCGGCTGGCCGTCCCCGAAGAGAACCAGCGCATCTTCCAGTCCGAGGCAGCCGCGCTCGACGAGGCCAAGCGGTCGAACGGGCTCTCCCTCGCGGTGATGTTCGCCGCCAAGTCCGACGTGGCGGCCGGCCGGATCGTGCCGGTGGCCGGGCTCACCACGAAGCTGCGGGTCACCTGGGCGGCACGCTGCCTCCCGGCTGACCGGCTCTCACCCGTGGCCCAACTGCTGCAGTTCCTGTCCACGCCGGTCGCGATCCAGGGCATGCTCCGCGGCAGCGGGGTGCCGATCAAGCGGTTCACGCCCTCGGTCTACGTCACCCTCTGGAGCTGAACCCCACGGCGATCCCGTCGCGGCGTACCCGGGGGTCACCCGACTCTCCCCTCTTGGGGGCCGGGAACTGGCGTGTCGCAGGAGAATCGGGTGACAGCGTGCACACCCCGGAGAAGGACTCAGCGCGTCGGCCTTGAGGGCCTCGTAGTCCTCCCAGGTGTCCACGTCGAGGTCGACGTCCTACGTCGTGACGCCCTCCCCCGGCGCGGAATGCCCGGGGAGACGGGCAGGTCTAGCCGACCTTGATCTGCCGCTTGGTCAGGGTTGCGTTGAGGTTCCCCGTGCCGGTGAACCGGATCCTGACGGTGAGGATGCCGGGTTTGGTGGTAGTGAGGATCCGGTGCCGCATCGCCGCCGGGAGCTTCTTGAAGGGGACCTTCAACGCGGTCCGGTAGGTGCACGCGTCCGCGACCGAGGCCGTCTTGGCAAGGATCTTCTTGGTCCCTGCCTTCACCAGGATCGCGATGGTGCCACCGCAGACCGCCGGGTCGGGCTGGAACGGTGAGGTGACCGTCGCCGTCAGGGCGCCGTGGAGCGTGAACGTGTAGGGGCTGGTGCGGTCACGTGTGGGCTTGAAGGTTGCGGTCAGCCTTGGACTAGCTTGGGTGCGGACGGCAGCGCCGACGGGGACGTCGCCGGCCACTTCGATGGAGGGCCCGTACCCGTCCCCGACGTTGCTGGTGTCGTTGTAGCCCAGCTGGCCCGCGGTGCCGGCGCCCCAGCAGCGGACCGCGCCGCTTCCGAGCAGGGCACAGGTGTCGTTGTCACCGGCGGTGATCGCGACGGCCGTGCCACCAAGGGGGACATCACCGGCCGTCTCGATGGACTTGTCGAAGCCGACCCCGTCACCGACGTTGGCCGCCTTGCCGTAGCCCAGCTGGCCGGAGGTCCCGTCGCCCCAGCAGCGGACCCCACCGGTCGAGAGCAGCGCACAGGTGTGGGAGACCCCTGCGGTGATCGCGAGCGCCGTGCCACCCAGCGGGACGTCCCCCGCGGACTCGATGGTCGGCCCGGGTCCGTCCCCGACATCGGTGGTGGTGTTGTACCCCAGTTGGCCGGCGTCGTTGAGGCCCCAACAGCGCACGGCGCCGTTCGAAAGAAGAGCGCACGTGTGCTGACCCCCCGCGGTGATCGCGACCGCCGTGCCACCCAGCGGGACATCCCCCGCGGACTGGATGGAGGGGCCAGACCCGTCGCCGACAGAGGTGGTGGTGTTGTAGCCCAGCTGACCGTAGGTGTTGTCACCCCAACAGCGCACCGCACCTGTCGCGAGCAACGCGCACGTGTGGTGGTACCCGGCGGCGATCGCAACCGCCGTGCCACCCAGCGGGACGTCACCGGCGTCCACGATGGACTTGTCACCGGGGGCTCCATCACCGACCGTCTGGGTGTTGCCGTACCCCAGCTGAGCAGCGTTGTTCTGCCCCCAGCAGCGCACCGCGCCCGCCGAAAGCAACGCACACGTGTGGTAGGCACCGGCGGAGATCGCGACAGCGGTGCCTCCCAGGGGGACATCGCCGGCCACCTCGATCGACGGCCCATACCCGTTGCCGACGGTGGTGGTGTTTCCGTAGCCCAGCTGACCGGCGCCGTTGAAACCCCAGCAGCGCACCGCTCCGGTCAAGAGCAACGCACACGTGTGGGAGGTGCCCGCGGTGATCGCGACGGCCGAGCCGCCCAACGGGACATCCCCCGCGGCTCCGATGGACGGGTCCGACCCGACCCCGTCGCCGACGGAGGTGGTGTTGTCGTAGCCCAGCTGGCCGGGAGAGCCGTATCCCCAGCAGCGGACCGTGCCGCCGTCCAACAGGGCGCACGTGTGGTCGGACGCGGCGGCTATCGACGACGCCGCGATCCGGAAGGCCGACGACTCGTTCTGTTCGGCTAGTGCCGGGACCCCGGCACCGACCCAGCTGATCCCCGACACCAACAGCGCCACCACAGCGGACACCACGAAAGAACGACGCACACGCGGCACGACAGTCCCCATCCAGTCAGCAGCCACCCCGCCTCACCCAAGGGCTCCTGGGGGCTGACGGCCGTAGCGGCCCAGACTAAGGTCGGACCCCCGGCATGGGAAGACAACTCGCCCCCGGTTCCGGCGACCGCTTCGTCCGCAAGGACCCCTACGCGCCGCGGGGTGAGTCCGCCGCGTCCTTGAGGGCCTCGTAGTCCTCCCAGGTGTCCACGTCGCCGGGGACATCGAGGGCGACGTCGTACGTCGTGAGGCCGTCCCCCGCCCGGTCGACGAGCTTCCAGACGCCCTTGTCCCCGTGGAGGTTGGCCAGGTCGTCGAAGAGCTCCCGGCCGAGCCAGAACGGGTGGCCGATCCCGTCGCGGTAGCGCGTGACCGCGATCGGCTTGCCCCCTGCGGCCGCGATCAGGCCTCGAACCGTGCTGGGGGCGATGAAGGGCTGGTCGCCGAGCATCAGCACGAAACCGTCCGCACGCGGGTCGATCCGGGGAAGCGCCACCGCGATGGACGACGAGCAGCCGGTGGTGAACTCGGTGTTGCGGACCACCGTGCAGCCGCTGAGGTCGACGGTCGCCTCCACCTCGTCGGCGGACCCGCCGAGGGTGACGACGATCTGGTCGAAGCCGCACTCGCGCACCCGGGTGAGCGTGGCGTCAAGCAGCGTGCCGTCGCCCCAGGGAAGCAGCTGCTTGGGCCGGCCGAGCCGCTTCGACGATCCGGCGGCCAGGACCAGTCCCGCGCTGAAGCTCATCCCGGCGTCCCGGTCACGATCTCGCCTCCGTGCTGCTTGATGTAGGTGTTCCGGCAGCCGCCGCAGCAGAACCAGAAGTCCTCACCATCGACCACCGCATGGGGGGTGTCCTCACCGACCACCACGGACATCCCGCAGACCGGGTCGACCACGAGCTGAGGACCGGCAGCCACCGTGGGGGCAGTGAGGGAGGTGGCAGCGGTGACGACCGCGCCCCCGTGCTGCGCGACGTAGCCGTCACGGCACCCCAGACAGCAGAACCAGAAGTCCTCACCGTCGACCACCGCATGGGGGGTGTCCTCACCGACCACCACGGACATCCCGCAGACCGGGTCGACCACGAGCTGAGGACCGGCGGCCGCCGTGGAGGCGGTGGAGGCCGCGGCTGCGATCGCCCCCTCGGTCCGGCGGGCCCGCACGACCTGGGCGAGGATCGACAGGGCGATCTCCTCCGGCGTCTCGGCCCCGATGTCGATACCGACCGGGGTGTGGATCCGGTCGCGCTGCTCGGGGGTGACACCGTACTCGTCCAGCAGCGCCGCGCCCCGCTTCGCGCTGGCCACAATCCCGATGAACGGAACGTCGGCGGTGAGCGCCTCCCGGAGCGCGCCGAGCTCGTCGCCGCCGTGATGGGCGATCACCACGGCCAGAGCGCCGTCCGCGGAGTCACGAGGCTCCGCGGCGCGGGCCTCGAACCCGACCTGCTCCCCCAGGGCGAGGAGCGCTCGCGCGATCGGGGACTCACCGACCACGTGGACGATCGGGGCCGGGATCACCGGCTCGAGGAAGATCTCCATGGCACCTCCTGACAGGCACGGGTTGACGGCGATCGACGCTCCCGCCGTCTCGGGGAAGTCGAGGGCGTCCTCGGGCATGATTCGCAGCAGCACGGCCTCGCCGTCGGCGAGGGCGGCCCGGGAGGCGACCTTCACCGAACCCGTGGAGCACAGTCCGCCGACGAAGCCCTCGATGGTGCCGTCGGGGAGCACGATGGCCCGGTCACCGGGTCGTGACGAGGTGGGCGACTGGGCCCGCACCACCGTCGCCATCACGTACGGGGTGCGCTGGCGCGCAAGTTCGGCCGCGCGCTCGGCGAGCGTCATGTCCGGCATGGTCGCGCCTCCTTCTTGGTTGCTGCTGAGGTCGTGCTGGCGGGCCCGGGTCTCCAGTGTGCCCGTCAGATGGGCGGATGGGACCTGCCTTCGATCCCCTCCCACACCCGCGGCGGGGTGAGCGGGATGTCGATGTGCTTCACCCCGAGCGGGGCGAGCGCGTCCATGACGGCGTTGACCACTGCGGGCAGGGAGCCGATCGTCGCCGACTCGCCGACCCCCTTCGCGCCGATCGGATGGTGCGGCGACGGCGTCACCGTCGCACCGGTCTCCCAGTTGGGCACCTCGAGCGAGGTGGGCAGCGCGTAGTCCATGAGCGAGCCGGCCAGGTGGTTGCCCAGCTCGTCGAAGCCGATGTACTCCATCAGCGCCAGACCGATCCCGTCGGTGAGCCCCCGATGGATCTGTCCTTCCACGATCATCTCGTTGATCCGGGTGCCGCAGTCGTCGACGGCGATGAAGCGGCGCACTGTCACGGCCGCGGTCCCGGGGTCGACGTCGACGACACAGATGTAGGCGCCGTACGGGAAGGTCAGGTTGGGCGGGTTGTAGGTCAGCCCGACCTCCATCCCCGACTCCATCTCCGAGGGGAGCTGGGTGCCGTACGCCGCGGCGACTATCTCCCGGATGCCGACCGATCGCTCCGGGGCCGGAGCCACGTGGAAGGCACCGGGGGTCCACACCAGGTCGTGCGGCGCGACCTCGAGCATGCTGGCCGCGATCTGCCGCGCCTTCTCCTGGATCCGTCGCGCAGCGGTGACCGCCGCCGCTCCGGAGACCGCGATCGAGCGCGATCCGTAGGTCCCGAGACCGAACGGGGTGGCGTCGGTGTCACCGTGAACGACCTCGACCTCGGTCGGGGGAATCCCCAGCTCCTCGGCGACGATCTGCGCGAACGTCGTCTCGTGCCCCTGGCCCTGGGTCTGCGCCGATACCCGCAGCACGGCCTGCCCCGACGGCAGCAGCGTCAGCTCGACCCCGTCGGCCATCCCGAGCCCGGCGATATCCATGTGCTTGCGGGGTCCGGCACCCACCGCCTCGGTGAAGAAGGAGACCCCGATCCCCATCAGCTCTCCGGCCGCGCGTCGCTCGGCCTGCTCCCGGCGCAGCTCCTCGTAGCCGGCCAGCTCGAGGGCGACGTCGAGGGTCCGGTGGTAGTCGCCGGAGTCGTAGAGCCATCCGGTCTTGGTGAGGTAAGGGAACTGCTCCGTGGTGATGAGGTTCTTCCGGCGCAGCTCGACCGGGTCCATGCCCAGCTCGCCGGCGAGCCGGTCGACCAGCCTCTCGACGAGATAGACCGCCTCGGTGATGCGGAACGAGCACGAGTAGGCGACACCGCCGGGCGCCTTGTTGGTGTGGACCGCGGTCATCGCACAGTAGGCGGCCTCGATGTCGTAGCTCCCGGTGAAGACGCTGTAGAAGCCGGCCGGGAACTTCGACGGCGCGGCGGTCGCGTTGAACGCTCCGTGGTCGGCCAGCACATGGGCACGGACCGCGAGGATCCGGCCGTCCCTGGTGGCCGCGATCTCCCCACTCATGACGTAGTCGCGGGCGAAGCTGCCGGCGAGCAGGTTCTCCGCTCGGTCCTCCATCCACTTCACCGGCACGCCGAGCTCAAGCGAGGCGATGATGGCGCAGAGGTAGCCCGGATAGATCGGCACCTTGTTGCCGAAGCCACCTCCGACATCGGGCGAGACGACCCGCACCTGGTTCTCCGGCAGTCCGAAGAAGCGGGAGAAGAGGACCCTGTGCACGTGGGGCGCCTGCGAGGTCACCCAGGCGGTCAGCTTCCCGGTGACCGGGTCGTGGTCGGCCACGATCCCGCAGGTCTCCAGCGGGGCCGGGTGCACCCGGGGGTAGACCATCTCCTGGGAGACCACCACCTCGGCTCGCTCGAAGGCGGCTGCGGTGGCCTCCGCGTCGCCGGTCTCCCACGCGAAGACCTGGTTGTCGGTCCTGCCCTCGATCTCGTCCCGCACGAGGGGCCGACCCGGGTCCAGCGCCGTACGCACGTCGACCACCGGCTCGAGCATGTCGTAGACGACGTCGATCAGCTCGAGGGCGTCCCGGGCGGCGTAGCGGTTCGTGGCGACGACGAACGCGACCTCCTGGCCCTGGAACCGCACCTTGTCGGTCGCGAGAACGGCCTGGACGTCGTGGGCGAGCGTGGGGAACCAGGCCAGCTCCCGTTCGAGCAGGTCCGTTCCGGTCACCACCAGCCGGACCTCGGGGTGGGCCAGCGCGGCCGACGGGTCGACCGACACGATCCGGGCGTGGGCGACCGGGGACCGGAGGACGGCCAGGTGCAGCATCCCGGGCAGGGTGATGTCGTCACAGAAGGTGCCGTGTCCCCGGACGAAGCGCGCATCCTCCTTGCGCCGCATCGGCCCGTGCCCCAGCGGCACCTCGCCGTAGACCGGGTGTGCCTCCAGGCCCGCGCTCATCGCAGGTCCTCCGGTGAACGACGGGGCCGGTGGCTCGGTCCTTGGCGCGCCTCCCGCTCGGCGGCCCACCGCACCGAGCGGACGATGCTCTGGTAGCCGGTGCAGCGGCAGATCTGCCCGGAGATCGCGACCCTGATGTCGTCCTCGGACGGATCCGGGTCGGCGTCGAGCAGGGCGCGTGCGGTCATCAGCATTCCCGGGGTGCAGAAGCCACACTGCAGTCCGTGACAGGCGATGAACCCCTCCTGGACGGGGTCGAGCTCGCCATCCCGGCCGAGTGACTCCACCGTGCGGATCTCGTGGCCCTGGGCCATCACGGTCAAGGCGGTGCAGGACTTCATCGGCTCGCCGTCCCACAGCACGACACACGCTCCGCAGTTGCTGGTGTCGCACCCCCAGTGCGTCCCGGTGAGCCCGAGGTCGTCCCTCAGGAAGTGGGTCAGCAGCTGGCGCGGCTCGACGTCGCGCGTGTGCGTCTCCCCGTTGACCGACACGGTCACCAGCATGGCCGCGTCACTCCCCCACCCCGAGTCGGCGGGCAGCACGGCGCAGCGTCCGCGTGGTCAGCTCGGCGACCAGGTGACGTTTGTAGGCTTCCGTGCCGCGGGAGTCGGACCGCGGCGAGCAGCGCTCGGAGGCGATCCGACCGGCCAGCGAGAAGCTCTCCTCGGTCGGCGCCCGGCCGGCCAGCGCAGCGGCGGCCTCGGGGATGCAGATGGTGTTCGGCCCCACCGCGGCGAGCCCGACGCGGGCGGCCTCGATGACACCCCGTCGCAGCCAGAGGGCCGCCCCGGCGGCAACGATCGCCCAGTCCCCGGCCCGACGGTCGACCTTCTCGTAGGCGCTGCTGCCGTTCGGGCGCACCGGGATCCGGATCTCGACCAGCATCTCGCCGGGCCCGACATCGGTCAGGTACGGACCTTGGTAGAAGCTCTCCATCGGCACCACCCGCCGGCCGTTGACCCCCTGGATCACACAGCTCGCGTCCAGAGTGCTGCATACCGAGGAGAGGTCCTCTGCCGGATCGGCCTGGCAGAGCGCGCCGCCGATGGTGCCGCGGTTGCGGACCGGCGGGTCCGCGATGCGCTCCTCGGCGTCGCGGAAGATCGGGCACACCTCGAAGAGCTCGCCGGAGTCCAGCAGGGTGCGATGCCGCGTCAACGCGCCGATCCGGACCTGGCGCCGGTCGATCCTGATGTAGTCGAGCTCGCCGCCCAGGTCGTTGATGTCGATGAGGAACTCGGGGTGCGCCAGACGCAGCTTCATCATCGGCAGCAGGCTGTGCCCACCGGCGATCACCCGGGCCTCCGGGCCGAGCCGGTCCAGGAGCGTGACGGCGTGGGCGACGCTCGTCGCCCGCTCGTACTCGAAGGGTGCAGGGACCTGCACTCTCACCGCCGCCTTCCCGACCGCGCCGCCGACCTGTCCCGGGACTGTAGGGGTCCCCGACCACCCGTTGACTATCCGCGCACCGTCTCCTCAACCATCGGCTCACCATGGATCGCGCCTGCGGTCCGCACCAGGCTCTCGGCGCGGCCACCCCACTTCCAGGCGATGACCTCGGCCACGATCGCCACCGCGGTCTCTTCGGGGGTGCGTGAGCCGATGTTGAGCCCGATGGGGCTGTGCAGGCGGGCCAGATCGCCCTCGGCGACCCCTTGCTCGCGCAGGCGGCTCACCCGGTCCTCGTGGGTGCGGCGCGAGCCCATCGCACCGATGTAGACACTCTCGGGCAGGGTGAAGGCCTCGATCAGCGCAGGGACGTCGAACTTGGGGTCGTGGGTGAGGACGCAGACCGCCGTGTGGCGGTCGAGACGACCGGCGTCACGCTCGGCAGCGAGGTACTTCGCCGGTTGCATCCGGACCAGCTCGTCCACATCGGGGAAGCGCTCCGCGGTGACGAAGAGCGGCCGGGCGTCGCAGACGGTGACGTGGTAGCCGACCAGCGCACCCTGCCGGGCCAGTGCCGCGGCGAAGTCGATCGCTCCGAAGACGAGCAGTCGCGGGCGAGGTGCGAACGCCGCCACGAACAGCTCGAAGTCCGCCCCTCCGGGTGTGCCGTCGGACCCGTAGCCGACCGGACCGGTGGTTCCGTCAGCCAGCCGCTCGGCGATGTCGGCCGTGACGACGGCGTCGACCCGCGCATCGCCGAGGGATCCCTGGACCGAGTCCGGCCGCACGATCAGGTGGCGACCGAGCATCCCCGGGTCGTCGTGAGCGATCACCGTGGCCACCGCGACGGGGTGCTCGGCGGCGATGTCGGAGGCCACCTCCCCGAACTCGGGGTAGGTCTCGGAGGAGATCGGCTCGACGAAGATGTCGAGGATTCCGCCACAGGTCAGGCCAACGGCGAAGGCGTCGTCGTCGCTGACGCCGTACCGTTCGAGCGCGGGCGCGCCGGTGTCCAGGACGTCTCCGGCGAGCTCGTAGACGGCGCCCTCGACGCAGCCGCCGGACACCGAGCCGACGACCGAGCCGTCGGCGCAGCGCAGCATCGAGGCTCCCGCGGGCCGGGGCGCGGACCGGAAGGTCCGCACCACGGTGGCCAGGGCGATCGACTCGCCGCGGGCATACCGCTCAGCCAGCTGTTCGAGAACGTCGCGCACTGCGGCTCCTGTCCTGTCCCCGTCACCTGAGGTCCCGCCTCCTGGGAGGGGGCGGATCGTGCTGCCATCGTCGTGGCGGAACCCCGATGGTGCCACCTCGACCTCAGCAAACACTGAATTCGCTCGTCGATCGGGGCCACGGTAGCGCTGACCTGGGAGTTCACCCCGCAGGAACGGGCCGGTCCCGCCGGGTGAGCAACCGGACGAGCAGCTTCTTCAACTCCACCACCCACAGCACGGCGCTGGCCAGAGCGGTGCAGACCAGCCACTGATCGAGCGAGAGCGGCGCGGTCTTGAGCGCCGTGTTGAGGAACGGCACGTACACCGCGGCCAGCTGGAGCAGGAACGAGATCGCGACGGCGACCCAGAGCCAGTGGTTGTCCCAGAGGCGCCGCAAGGCCGTGGTCTTCTCGGACCTGGCGTTGAACGCGTTGAAGAGCTGGGCCAGGACCAACACGGTGAAGGCGGCCGTACGGGCGTTCGTCACCGAGTGGTGCCCCTCGAAGAGCCCCCCGGGCAGATAGAGATCCAGGGCCATGAGGGTCACGGCCGCCATGACCAGGCCGACCAGGATCACCCCGCCCCACATCCTGCGGTCGATGACCCGTTCGTGGATCTGACGTGGCGGGCGGACCATCACGTCGTCGATCTCGGGGTCGACTCCCATCGCCAGCGCGGGACCGGCGTCGGTGAGCAGGTTGATCCAGAGGATCTGGGTGGCCAGCAGGGGGACGGCTGGCGCCGCATCGCCGGCCTTCAACCCGATCACGCCGGCGAAGACGACGCCGAAGAAGACGGTCAGCACCTCGCCGAGATTGGAGGACAGCAGGTAGCGGAGGAACTTCTTGACGTTGTCGAAGATGGCCCGCCCCTGGCGCACCGCCTGGATGATGGTCGCGAAGTTGTCGTCGGCGAGGATCATCGTGGCCGCCTCCTTGGCCACCTCGGTCCCCGAGATCCCCATCGCGACGCCGATATCCGCGGACTTCAGGGCCGGCGCGTCGTTCACCCCGTCCCCGGTCATCGCGACGATCTCGCCATGGCTCTGCAGCGCGTCCACGATGCGCAGCTTGTGGCGGGGAGAGACCCTCGCATAGACGTCGGTCCAGCGCACCGCCTCCGCCAGCGCCTCGTCGTCGAGCTCCTCGATCTCGACGCCGGTCAGCACCGAGGCGCCCTCCTCGGCGATGCCGAGGTCCTCCGCGATCCGGGCTGCGGTCAGGGGATGGTCGCCGGTGATCATCAGCACCCGAACGCCGGCCCGATGAGCGTCCCGGATCGCCTCGGTTGCCTCCAGGCGTGGCGGATCGATCATCCCGACCGTGCCCGCGTAGACCAGGTCGTGCTCCACCCAGTCGTCTTCTGGCGAGACCGTGTTCACATCGAGACGGCGGTAGGCGACACCGAGGGTCCGCAACGCCTGCGCCGACAACCGGTCGATCGCGGCGATCACGTCGCCGCGAGACTCCTCGTCGAGCGGCAGCGCCTCCTCGCCGCGCTGCACCCAAGAACAACGGTCGAGAAGGACGTCCGGCGCTCCTTTGGTCACGATCGTGACAGCGCCGTCACGATGGGCGTCAGCGTTCGCGCTGGTCATCAGCTTGCGGTCCGAGGTGAACGGGATCTGCGCCACTTCGGAGAATCTCGACTCGTCCAGGCCTGGACCGGCCAGCTTTCGCTCGGCGACGACGAAGGCACCGTCGGTCGGGTCGCCGTGCACGATCCAGCGCCCCTCCTCCTCGCCCAGGGAGGCTTGGCTGGCCATCCGGCCACCGCCGAGCAGCAGCACCACCTCACCGAGCACCGGCCCCTCGCCCAGGGGCTCGCCGTTGTGAACGACCACGCCGTCCGGGTCATATCCACTACCGGTGAGAGTCGACTCCCCGGACGAGGTGACCACGTGGGTGATCGTCATCTCATTGCGCGTCAGGGTGCCGGTCTTGTCCGAGCAGACGACGGTGGCCGAGCCCAGAGTCTCGACCGAGGACAGCTCCTTGACGATCGCGTGGCGCTTGGCCATCCGCTGGACACCGAGGGCGAGCACGACCGACAGGATCGCCGGAAGCCCCTCGGGAACGGCGGCGACGGCGAGGGACACCCCGAGCAGCAGGATCGTCTCGGCGTCACTCAGGTCGTGGACGCCGGATGTGAGGGCGATGGTGACCATCACGACCACGGCGATGACCAGGACCGCCAGACCGAGCATCTTGCCGACGCGAGACATCTCCCGCTGCAGCGGGGTCGGCACGTCCTCGATCGACTCCAGCATCGTTGCGATCCGGCCCATCTCGCTGTCCATGCCGGTCGCGGTCACCACCGCCGTGGCCGACCCCTGGGTCACAGCGGTGCCGGAGTGCACCATGTTGAGCCGGTCCCCGATCGCAACCGGCTCCCCCAGGGTCGCCGGGTCCTTGCGGACCGGAAGACTCTCACCGGTCAGCGATGCCTCGGAGACCACCAGCCCGGACGACGAGATCAGCCGAGCATCGGCGGGGACCGCGTCGCCCTCGGCCAGGTGCAGCAGGTCCCCCCGGACCAGATCGTGGGCCGCAACGGTGCCGATCGTGCCGTCCCGGACGACCGACGCCGTGGCCTCGGTCATCCGGCGCAGCGCGGCCACCGCCTGGTCGGCCTTCTGCTCCTGGGTCAGCCCGATGATCGCGTTGAGGATGACGATGACGAGGATCACCAGCGCGTCGTACGGCAGGGACTCCTCGTGTCCGATGGCCCAGACGACCACCGAGATCGCGACCGCGACCAGCAACAGATAGACCAGGGGATCGCGGAACTGGCGCACCAGCCGACGCCACGTCGACAGGGGCGGCGCCGAGGAGATCTCGTTCGGTCCGTCCGCCGCCAGCCTCCGGGCCGCCTCGGCCCCCGACAGGCCACCTTCCAGATTCACGTCGAGGGCTCCCGCCACGGTGGCGACGTCGCTGAGCCATGCCTCTCGAGCCATGTCCCGAGCATTGCCGACGACGGAAGACCGCGATAGTGCCGAACGTCGCTGGCGCCCAGAAGGCGACATTCCCGGCCTTTGACCCTTCCTTCCGGATCAGCCGGTCACGGCCGCTGCGGCGTGCAGGCGGGCCGCTTCGACAACCCGTGCGGCGAGTGGTGGGATTGACCCGTGGATCTGCGCACCCTGCTGGCAAGCCTGCCCCCCAACCCCCGAGTCGTCGTCGGTGGCAACCACGCCCTCGCCAAGCACGCCCTGTCCCTGGTCGACTCCGCACTGGACTCCTATCGGCTCTGGATGCTCAACGCGCAGAAGGGCATCCCCGACCGCGAGGGAGTCTGCTACGAGACGCCGTTCGTCGGCCCTGGGATGCGGCATCACCCGGATCTTTGCTACGTGCCCTGCCGGCTCTCGATGGTGCCGCGCCTGTTCACCACGACCATGCCGCCGGACCTCGTCGTGCTGAACACGACCCCGCCGGAGAACGGGAAGGTGTCGCTGGGCATCGAGGTCAACGTCCTGCCGGCGGCGATCGAGGCCGCTCGGGCCCGCGGAGGGAAGGTGATCGCCCAGGCCAACGCCTCCCTCCCCCACACGCTCGGCGACTCCGAGATCGACGTCGACCTCATCGACCTGTTCATCGAGGCCGACGAGCCACTGCCCGGCGCTCCGACAGGAGCGCTGGACGAGCTGTCGTTGGCCATCGGCGAGCTCGTCGCCCAACGGGTCGGTGACGGCTCCACCCTTCAAGCAGGGATCGGCGCCATCCCTGACGCCGCGATGCGCGGGCTGACGCGACGCCGCCACCTCAAGGTCTGGACCGAGATGTTCTCCGACAGCGTGCTCGCCCTGGAGAAGGCGGGGGCCCTCGACACCGACACCCCCATCCACGCGTCGTTCCTCTTCGGGTCCGAGGAGCTCAACGCGTGGGTGGACCGCAACGAACGGGTCCGGATGCTGCGGACCGAGATCTCCAACGACCCGGCTGTCATCGCCCGCCGACCACAGATGATCTCGATCAACTCCGCGCTCCAGGTCGACCTCTTCGGACAGGCCAACGCGTCTCGGGTGCACAACCGGATCCACTCCGGCTTCGGCGGCCAGAACGACTTCATGGTGGGAGCCCTGCACAGCGACGGGGGCCAGGCGATGATCGCGCTGCGCTCCTGGCATCCCAAGGCCGACGTGTCCACCGTGGTGCCGATGATCGAGGATCCCGTGACGTCATTCCAGATGTCGGCGATCATCACCGAGCAAGGGGCTGCGGAGGTCTTCGGCCGCGAGCAGAGGGAACAGGCCCGCAACATCATCGAGCAGGCGGCGCACCCGCAGGTGCGCGAGGAGCTGTGGGAGGAAGCCGTCGAGCTCGGCCTGGCCTGAACCCGCCAGATCGCTCTCAGCGAGTTCGATCTGGCGAGTGCCGATCGCGGCGACCCGTCCGGCCCACCGCGTCGGAAAAGCAGCTGGCCGCCGGAGTGGGGGTAGTTACTCCGACGGCATCAGCGGTGTTGAACAGCAGACTGGCCGCCGGAGGGGGGTGGGGGGAAAGTTGCTCCGACGGCATCAGCGCCTATGTCAGCCTCCCAGATGACAGGGGGCCTCTGCTTCGATCTGCGCTCAGACCTTGATCTGGGGGTGGTGGGTCCTTCTGCGCATACCTCATGGTGCGCCCCCCACGGGCTTTGTGCCAACCTGTGGGCACTCAATGAAGGTTCGGGTTTCCCCCGCCAAGAGTTCGCTTTTCCCCCCTACTGGAATTCGGCTCTCCTCCAACAGGACGCGGGAGGGGTAGGACGGGCCAGGGAGCCAGTAGGGACCCTCCGGCTAGGAGAGGCGGGCACTCTCACCGAGGCGTGAGGACCAGAACGCGGCTCGCCGCCGGAGCGGCATGGGGGTCCACCGCTCCGGCGGCATCTGCCGCTCTCAGCCCTCCGTGGAGGCAACTTGGTGCATCGATCGGTGCTCAGGACTTCCTAGGGGGAGATCGATCCCGAGCCCGATTCTCACGGCGGCGAATGGACCGTCCGCTCAAGGGGATAGGGGGGTATAGCAGGCGGTCCGTCAATTCCTGATAATCCGCCCGAATCGGACATCGCACAAACCGGCTGGCCCGAGTGCGTCGTTCGGAAATCTGCGCCTCGTTGTTCGGAGTTCCGAACCCTCGTCACCGCCCACGGAGGTTCACGGAGAACACCGCGAGAGGACTCGGCCCCTGACCAGTTCAACCCAGCCAATGCGACGGAGCAGGACGAGGGCTCAGCCCGCCACCCGTTCACTCTCCCGGCCTGACTCCAAGTACAGGAGCGCGGCCCTGACCCTGCGGCTGACCCGCAAGTCGCCGTTGACGCCCAGCCGGGCGAAGATCTCGCTGACGTGCTTCTCCACCGCGCGCACCGTGATGTGACGGTCTTGGGCCATCGCTGAGTTGCTCTTGCCCTGGGCGATTTCGGCCAGCAGCTCTCGCTGGCGGTCGGTCAGGACCTGCAGCACAAGGGGCACAACATCCCCGACGTCGTTCACCATTCCGGTCACCATTCCGGGGTCGATGACACAGTCGCCCCCCGCCACCGAATGAAGAGCACTGACCAGCTCCTGAACGTCCCCGACATGGTCCTTGAGCAGGTAGCCCCGTTTGTTGGCCCCCAGGCGGACGAGCTCGGCGGCGAACTTGATGTTGGCGTTCGCGGTGAGCAGGACCACGCCCACGTCGGGGTGGGTGATGCGAAGCTGCGCGGAGATCCGCAGGCCTTCGTCGCTCCACGTGGGCGGCATGCTGACGGCGGTCAGCAGCAGATCGGGGGGATCGGCAGCCACCGCGTCCAGTGTCGATTGCTCATCGCCACAGGCCCCGACCACCTCGATGGAGTCGTCTGATGCAAGAAGTTGCGTCATGCCTTCGCGCGTGAGGAAATGCTCGTGCGCGACAAGCACCCGAAGCGGCGATGGGCCCCCGACATCACCCTTCTCGTTTTGTTCCACCACAAACTTTTCTTGCTTCATTTGATCTCCAATATGTATCTTACGCGGCTTTATTGATGCTGTCGCTGTCACGAAAATCTGGGGCCAAAGGCCCACCTCGGCCGCGAGGCCCCGGCACCAAGACGGCGGGGCGACTCCGGGGCCCCCGTCGAGGTGCGCGGTCACGCTGGTCGCCGGAGGTCGCGACAGCGGCCTCAAGGAGCTTCTGGGCGTGCCCACCTCCCCGAGCACCCAGGCTGAGTGGGGTCTTGCCTCAACTCTCGCGCCGCTCAGATCTCGGATCGACCGACATGCTTGAGGCTTGCCGCCCTTGACGGGCGGCAAGCCTCAAGCACTCGACCGTCGGCGCGGGTCGGGGATGAAGCCCACCGACGGCATCCGGTCTGCCGGGTCCTGAGTTGTTGCAGACCGGCTGAACGGCGACCCCTGTTCGGACATCAATGCGGGGGCCCGCAACCAAGGTCATCCGAACGGGTGCGGCGCCGACCCCGAGGTATGACGCGGGATGGAACGTCTTCGGGATCGATCGCCACTAGGGCTCAGAATCTTGGCTAGGGGCGATGGGGCGCCAGACGGATGACATCCCGGTCGATAGTTCGGTTTTCTCCGCTCGGGGCGATATGGGTGAATTGGTCAATGATTCGGAAATGGAACCGGTCAATTCAGCGGGATAACGCCACGCACCCGGACACCCCCGCCGCCGGACGATTCGACAGTCAACGTGCCACCGACCCCGGCGAAACGCTCCCGCATGTTGGCCAGACCGCGCCCCTGTGAGGCCGGTTGCGACCCGACGTCGAACCCGGGGCCGTTGTCGCGGACCTCGAGACTGAGCTCGCCGTCGGCCTCGCGGAGGGCGACCTGCGCCGAGCCTGCGGGACCGGCGTGCTTGGCGGCGTTCTGCAGGGCCTCCAAGCAGGTGAAGTAGACCGCCTCCTCCACCGAGGCCGGATAGCGGGAAACACCCAGGCTGGTGAACGTCGCCGCCACCGGAGCGTTACCGACCATCCGCCGAAGCGCCTCGACGAGTCCGTCGGCCAGTGCCTCCGGCCGGCTCCCGTGCCCGACGGCGCGGACTTCCTGTAACGCCGCCTCGAGGTCGGGACCCAGCTCGTCGGCAAGATCGGCGGCGCGGCGGATGTCTTGGTCAAGAAGGCTTCGCAGCATGCTCACCTTCATTCGCAGTGCGACCAGCCGCTGCTGGGCTCCGTCATGGAGATCGCGCTCGAGATCGCGGCGGGCTCGGTGCTCGGCCGTCTCAGCACGGGCCTCGGAGAGAGCGAGGTCGGCGATCGCCCGGTTGCCCTCCATCGCGATGCGGGCGGTCGCCATGACCGCCCCCCAGGGCTCGGGGTCGATCGACAACCGCTCGTCGACGTCGATCGCGGCGAGGAGACCGCCCTCCCCCTCGACCCTCTCGATGGTGCGACCTGGAGCGGGAGTGAGGGCCTCGGCCGCGACAACCCCTCCGGGTCCTGCCCAGGCCCCGTGCCCGGGGAGCCAGTAGTAGATGGCGAGATTGGGGTCCTCCAAGGCATCAGCCATGACGTCGCGAAGCCGGGAGGCGTCCGGGCGTCGTTCCAGCCCGGAGACGAGCCGCAGCATCGCCCGAGCGGTGGTGAGACGGCCCAGCAGGAGCCCGGTCATGATCGCGATCGGGACCAGCCAGTAGGTGACCGTCAGCATCGGCTGGGAGTAGGGGTTCCTCGCGAGCAGCACGAACTCGGTGACGATGACAAAGCGCAACAGAGCCACCACAAAGATCGGCAGCAGAGTTCGCCGCATCGGCCTGCTGGCGCTCAGCATCCGGCGTGCCAGGGTCCATCCCACCGCGAGCGAGACGAGCCCCACCCCGACCTGGAAGACCACTTCGAGGTTCGTGGCAAGCCCCGGCCGGTCGACCACGAAGAGCGCGCTCTGCTGGCAGGTGGCTCCGCAGGGCAGCAACGGGTCGAGGAAGAGCGGGCCTGCGGTGAACAGCTGGGTGGGAACCCACAGCACGGTGACCGAGACCAGAGCGCCCAGCACGAGGAACCGGTCCCACCGCGAGCGCAGCCTCCCCGAGGGAAGCGCGAGGCCGATCCAGACCAACATCGGGAGCGACAGCTGGCCCAGCAAGAGCCCACTGGTGAACACCTCGGGGCTGGCGGAGCCGGTCAGCCCCTTCGCGGAGAAGGTCGCGGCAAGCAGCAGGACCAGCCACGAGAGTCGGCGGTCCTGCGAGCGGGTCCGTAGCAGCATGCCGGCAGCGAAGGTCAGCGCCACCCCGATGGCCAGCCGGTCCACCGGGGCCAGATCGGGGACGGTCGAGCTACCCAGGGAGGCGAGGAACGGGAGGACGACGAGCAGGACACCGGCAGCGAGGAGTCCCGTCAGCCTCCACCGGGATGCATTCATGCCCGGGTGGAGTCCAGGTAGATGAGCGCGGCCCGCACTCGGCGGCTGACGTCGGAGTCCCCGCTGATGCCGAGTCGCGCGAAGATCTCGCTGACGTGCTTCTCCACGGCGCGAAGCGTGAGGAAGCGGTCGCGGGCGATCGCCTGGTTGCTCTTCCCCTGAGCGATGTCTGCGAGCAACTCCCGCTGGCGCGGTGTCAGGTGATCCAGGGCGTGGGCCTCCTGGTCGAACGACTGCACCAGCCCTGCCACCAGGGTCGGGTCGATCCGACACTCACCCGCGGCGACGGCCTGCAAGGTCTCGACGAGCTCGGCCAGGTCACTGACCCGTTCCTTGAGGAGGTAGCCCCGCCCTTCCGCGCCGTGCCGGACCAGCTCCGCGGCGATGCGCGCACTGGGCGTCTGGCTCAGCAGCACGACCCCCACGCCCGGGTGGGAGGTGCGGAGCTTCTCGGAGATGCGAACGCCTTCATCGGTGCGGGTCGGGGGCATCCGCACATCGGTGAGCAGAACATCGGGCTTCACCTCCGCCACCGCGGCGATGGTGCTTGGCTCGTCGGTGCACGAGCCGACGACCGTAATCGCGTCGGACATCGACAGGAGCTGGTTGAGTCCCTCGCGGATCAGATAGCTGTCGTCGGCGAGGAGCACACGGATAGGCGCTCTCGTGCTCGCCGTCGCTGAGCCCTGCTCCACGGAGTCCACCCCCTGCCCGCCGTCGGGCGTCCGCGCCACTCTACGGCTCGCGAACCCGTCCACCCACGGCTGGAGACGTGTCAGCCGCGAAGCGCCGAGGCGAAGATCCCGGGCAGCGCGGACCACCGGGGACGCGCGGCGAAGGACGTGAGTCGTTTGGCCGTGACGTCTGCGGTCTTGTTGTCGACGAACCACGGCGGCTTGGGCGACAACGACATCGATCCGTGCCTGAAGGAACGGGGCGCCGGCCAGAACGGGCCTTCGGCGACGGTGCGCTCGGCATCCACCAGACCCAGCGCGTTATGGACCGCGCCGATACCGCTCTGGACGTCGTCGAGAGTGTGGCCCGGGAAGGCGCCCCAGACCGCATGGGCGCTCAAGAAGCCCAAACCGGTCCAGACGTTGATCCCGATGCTTCCGTAGCGCAGGTCCGCGACGACCTGCTCGAACCGGGCGCCCATCGCCTTGCGGTCGGCGGGGTGGACGATGACGTGGGCACCCAGGGTGCCGTGCAGCTGGTCGTTGGAGACCGAGACGGCGGCGGCGAGGAACTCCGCTCCCGTCCCGGGCAGCTCGGTGGCGCCGAGGACCGGAGCGAAGTACTCGTTCACGAACGCGTGCTCACCTCCGTACGCGTCGAGGCCGAGGAGCAGGGTGCGTTCGGGAGTGCCGCCGATCTCGACAACACTGGAGTGCCCGTCTCGCGCCCTCCCGACCCGGTCCTCGGAGCCGGGATACCAAGCGGGGCGGGTGGGCGCCTGGGCCAGTGCCTTCTGAAGGGCACCGTAGAAGGCGTCCTTCTGCTCCCAGTCGGAGCTGACGATGAGTATCTGAGCGGCGATGCAGTTCGACCCCGAGTTGTGCAGCCGCATGGTCGCGACGTTCTGGGCCTGGAACTCCAGATCCGCCTCCGACCACTGTCCCGGGACGACGATCACCGGGGAGACTCCGCCGAGCTCGCTGGTGATCGGCTTCTCCAGGAGCGGGGTGCCGGCGGCCTTGTTGGCCCTTCCCTCCTCACCGGTCCCCCACACGATCGCATCGTGGGTCGCCAGGCTTCCCGTCAGGTGAACGGCCGAGACCTCGGAGTGCTGCGCGAGCGCTTGGCCGAGGTCGGCTCCGCCGGAGACGACGCGGAACACACCGAGGTCGATGTAGGGGGCGAAGACCTTCTCCAGCACAGGCTTCAGCGGATCGGTGACCGGGTTGAGCTTGATCACCACGACGCGGTTGTGCATGTAGAGCTGGTCGAGGGCGTCCAGCGGGGCGATGGAGAAGATGTTGCCGGCGCCGAGAACCAAGGCGGTCTCCACCACGTCGGAGGGGTTGCGCAGCGCGTGGGCCACGTCCCGCCGTACGTCGTCCTCCTTGACGCCGGGCTTCATCCAGACCTCCGCCGAGAATCCGCTCAGCAGCAATCGGTCGAACAGGGTGTGCGGCATCACCTTCACCGCGATCCGGCCGCCAGGAACCGTTCGCACCGGGAAGCCGTCCAGCAGGCTCTCCCCACGCTCGAGTCTGTCGAGTGTCTGCCCGAGGGCGTCGGCGAAGGCCAGCAGCGCCCAAGGACCGCTCATCCACTCCTCGCCGACCAGGGGCGAGCCCACCGGAAGGCGCTTGATCCGGGCAGCCTGGTCCACCCACTCCTGGCCATGGCGGTCCATCTTGCTCATCAGATCGGCCAGCAGCCGGCGGCGGTCGGCGACGGAAGTCTGCGCCCAGACCGACTGTCCCTTGCCCAGCTCGGCAACGATCTGATCGGCCTCGTGCGACGCGGTGTTGTCGTTCATCGTTCCGCTCTCTGCATTCGTCGTCCCCCGAGGCCGCGGACCGGCGCTCGCCGGACATTGTGTCCGCCGAGCCTCCAGAAGGGAATACCCCCGCCTTGGCCCACCGGCGTGTCACCCCACCATCCGCGCTCGTTCCCCCGAGGGATACCAGAGGTCACGTGTGGCTGAACCTGGGTCCATCTCCGGCGTGGGCCGGCGGATAGGCCGTCAGGTGCTGCACCGCGGCGTCCAGCGCGGCCAGCAGGCTGTCGGCCAGGTCCAGGTCGAAGCCCTCCCGGACCACGATACGCAGCACCGCCACGTCCGTAGCCGCCTCGGGCATCGTGTAGGCGGGCACCTGCCAGCCGCCCTTGCGCAGCTCGCCGGACACGTGGAACACCGTGAACGGCGAGGACTCCTTCACGGTGAACGCCAGCACCGGGATCGCCGAGCCGTCGCTGACCACCTCGAAGGGGCCCATCTGGCCGATCTTCGCGGCCAGATGCATCGCGGTGTCGCGCAGCCGCTCCATGATCTGGGTGTACCCGTCCCGCCCGAGCCGGACGAAGTTGTAGTACTGCCCGATCAGCTGGTTGCCGGGCCGAGAAAAGTTGAGCGTGAACGTCGGCATGTCGCCGCCCAGGTAGTTCACGTGGAAGATCAGGTCCTCGGGCAGATCCTCCGCCGAGCGCCAGACCACGAAACCGATCCCCGGATAGGTCAGGCCGTACTTGTGTCCGGACACGTTGATCGACTTCACCTGCGGCAACCGGAAGTCCCAGCGCAGCTCCGGGTGCAGGAACGGCGCGACGAAGCCGCCGCTCGCGGCGTCGACGTGGATCGGGATGTCGGTGCCCTGCTCGGTGTTGTAGGCGACCAAGCGGTCGTGGATCTCCTCGATCGGCTCGAACTCGCCGGTGTACGTCGTGCCGAGGATCGGGATGACCCCGATGGTGTTCTCGTCGACCCGGGCCATCACGTCGTCGGGGTCGACGACGTAGCGACCCCGGGCGATCGGCACGTAGCGCGGCTCGACGTCCCAGTACCGGCAGAACTTCTCCCACACCACCTGGACGTTCGATCCCAGCACCATGTTCGGCCGGTCCGCCGGCAGCCCCGCCGCTTCACGGCGCTGCCGCCAGCGCCACTTCATCGCCAGCCCGCCGAGCATGACCGCCTCGCTGGAGCCGATCGTGGAGACGCCGACAGCATCGCCCGCGTCTCCCTGGCCACCAGGGGCGTGGAAGAGGTCGGCGACGATGTTGACGCAGCGGCGCTCGATCTCGGCGGTCTGCGGGTACTCGTCCTTGTCGATCATGTTCTTGTCGAACGCCTCGGCCATCAGCTTCTCGGCCTCCGGCTCCATCCACGTCGTGACGAACGTCGCCATGTTGAGCCGGGAGCTGCCGTCGAGGAGCAGCTCGTCGTGGATCAGCCGGTAGACGGCCTGCGGCGGGGTGCCCTCATCCGGCATGCGGTTCTTCGGGATCGGCTGGCTGGCGTAGCGGGTCGCATAGGCCGGCGCAACGGCGTCGTCGTTCGACTCCTGGTGATGCACCATGGTGTCGTCCTCTCCCCCGGAGATTGATGTGCTTCCAGCAGCGACGCTAGCGCGTCCTCCTCAGGGGCCGACCGTCGTGACGACGTCCGTCGCGACGCGAATCTTTCGCTGTGTAAGCACCGTCACCGACGCGGGGTCACGTCGCGACGAAGACTCGGGGTCACCGCTGGCAGATCGCTCGCGGATTGAGAAGGAGTCGACCGTGACCTCGACACACGCAGACACGTCCGCAACAGGCTTGCTGACCCGCACCGGGCTGGGCCGCACGGTCCTTCTGGGAGCCGGGGCCGGCGTTCTGGCCTCCGTCGCCATGGCGATGTACGCGATGATCCACGCCGCCACCTCCGGCAAGGGGTTCTTCACCCCGCTCTACCAGATCGGCTCGCTGCTGATCTCCCCCACGGCGATGACGACCTCCGTGCAGCACGCGGCGGGCGGCAGCGTCTTCTACTTCACCCTCGGCCCCGCCCTGGTCGGGGCGATGGTCCACATGATGACCGGAGCGATCTACGGAGTCGTGTTCGCCCTGATCGTCTCCCGCCTCTCGCTCGACAAGTCCTGGCTGATCGTGCTCGGCCTGGTCTTCGGCGTCGTGGTCTTCGCGATGAGCAGCTGGATCGCGCTCCCGGTGATGGCGGCCCTGCTGGGCAGCGGCGACCAGATCGCCCACATGGCCCAGAACGCGGGCTACCTGCCGTTCCTGGTCAATCACCTCATCTACGGAGCAGCCCTGGGCGCGCTCCTGGCTCTTCGGCAGACCGATCCCCCCTCGGACCGCTGAGCCTCGCTTCGGGCGGCCGCCCACCCGCGCACCCCGCCCCCCCATCGGGCGGCCGTCCGAAGCCACCACCAGCGGTCGACCCGGGCCGGCGCCGGGTCGGCACCGGCCTACGTGGGCTCGGCGCCGTCGCGCAACCAAGTGGCCCCGTATCGGGGCAGACCCGGCCCGTCGGTCATCTCGCGCTCGGACGCAGGAAGGATGGTGGTACGGCCATGGATGCCCAGGGCCTCACAGCCGATCTCCCAGTTGGCCACCCAGATGCCCACCGCGACAGGCGCGTAGTAGTGCGAGGAGGTGGAGCAGCCGAAGTCGACTCGATCCAGAACGTCACCCCCATGCAGCGTCGCTCGCGTGGTCTGGCCGTTGTAGGACGACGGCGACCACTGGCACACCTCGAAGCAGCGCCCGAACTCGTCGTAGGGCGCCTTGGTGACGTCAACAGGTTGGGCGAGGTCGGGGTCGGCGAAGAACAGGTCCTCCAGCGGGCGTCGGCGGTGCATCAGGCGGTTCATTCCCCGGATGAGCAGCGGGATGAAGCGAGACTTGTATCCCACCGCGCAGACGCAGATGACGTGATCCCCCTCCGGATCGAACCGGTCGCCCAACCCGGCCACGACGCTGGACTGGTCGGCACCGGGCCCGATCCAGCAGGTGGAGATCCCCGCGCGGGTTGCCTCGATGACCACCTTCTGCAGGCTCCGGCCCACGTCGATGACCGCCGTCCGGTCGTAGGCGTGCGGCACGATCGCGACCAGGAACTCGTGTGCCCGAACCACCGGCCAGACGGTCAGCGGGAGGGCCACGTATTCCAGGCGGATCGGACCGGTCCCGAGCAGCGCCTCCGGGCGCGTGTACTGCTCCGCCCAGCCCAGCAGGGCGTCGCGGTCGTCAGCGTCGAGGTCCCGGCTCTGGAAGGAACGGTTCGAACGGCGGGCCCGCATCACGCCGAACGCGTCGAGGCCGTCCAGCCGGGGCGGGTGGGACTCGCGCGGGCGCAGGTCCCAACGCACCGTCACCAGGTCGACCGCGACGATGAGCAAGATCAGCGCGCCGAGGAGCAGCGGGGGCCAGACGAGCACCCAGGGGACGAAGCCGATCAGGGCGTCAACCCCCGCGATCAGCAGCAGCAGCACCGCGGGCGCGACCGGTCCGACGTACTGCAGCCAGCCGGTCCACTGGAGCCGGGCCTTCAACCTGCCCAGCGGGGTGCTCATGAACCAATCCATCAAGGGCTCGCGGTTGCGCTGCGCTGCCCGAGCTGGGCCGGGCGCTGGTCCAGTCGCAGATCCGGTCGAGGATCCGGCGGTAGGGGCGGACCCGGGGTCTCTGCTCGTCATGGCAGCTCCTCGTCGAACGGCGCCCTCTCGGCGGCCGGCGAAACGAAGAGTAGTTACGTTTCGGGCTTTATGCAAGTGTCCACTTGCATTATGCTGACGGTGCACACCCCTCGCCGACTCGCCCAGGAGCTCGCCATGCCGAAGCTGATCGACACCGAGGCTCTCTTCCGGGTCACGGTCGACCTGTTCGCCGAGCGCGGCTTCGACGGGCTCACCACCCAGGAGGTCGCCACCCGCGCCGGCATCAACGAGGTGACCATCTATCGGCGCTTCGGCACCAAGGCCGCCCTGGTCGAGGCGGCCATCGCGAACCGGCTCGCCTCGGTCCCCTTCGCCGAGCTCACCGTCACCGACGACGTCGAGGCCGACCTGGTCGCCATGGCCGAGGCGTTCCGGGCCACGACCGCGATGTTCGGGGGCGCGGTGATCACCTTGATCACCGAGGCGTCCCGTCACCCCGAGCTCCGCTCGGCGATGGCACCGCTGCTGACCAACATGGGCGGAGCGGTCCGCGTCCTGCAAGCACACCAGCAGCGGGGAACCCTCGCCCCGGGCGACCCGTGGCAGCGTCTCGTTCTGCTGATGAGCCCGTTCGTGGCCGGCGGCATGTGGGCACGCAGCGGGGTCGCTCCTCCTGCCGAGCTCGACCCAGCCGGGGTGGTCGCGGCGTTCCTCGACGGCAACCGAGCGCCCCGGACCGCACCACAGGGGGGCCGATGAGCGCGACATCCGGCGTCCGCCGCCCGGACCGTGGGAACAACCCCCAGTCGAAGGGCCTTGTGATGGGAACAGAGACCGTCGCCTGCAGCGTCGGCGAGAAGCTTGACGAGATGATCGGGACCGAGCAGCCGCCCTGGCTGCCGAGCCGACGCGAGAGTGAGCGCCGCATGGAGCATGTCGCCGAGAATCCCGAGCGCATCTGGTGCATGTCCGAGGTCGACATCTTCGCCGACCTCGACGACGCCGAGATGGATGCGCTGTCGGCCGCCGCCCCAATGGCGGCGTTCAGCGCCGGCGAGCTGATCTACTCCCCGCACCAGCCCCTGGAGAAGCTGTTCATCCTCAAGGGCGGCCGGGTCCGGATCTTCCGGGTCTCCCCCGACGGGCGCGCGCTCACCACCGCGATCGTGACGCCCGGGACGATCTTCGGCGAGATGGTGATCATCGGCCAGCAGATGCACGACAGCTTCGCCGAGGCGCTCGACGACGTCGCGGTCTGCGTGATGAGTCCCCGGGACGTGCAGACCCTGCTGCTGGGCGACGCCCGCATCGCGGCGCGGATCTCCGAGACGCTCGGGCGCCGGCTCGCCCAGGTCGAGCAGCGGCTCTCCGACGCGATCTTCAAGAGCGTCCCGCAGCGGATCGCCGGCACGCTGAGCGTGCTGGCCGGCAACCGTGTCCTGGGCCGGGGCCTGCAGGTGCAGCTCACCCACGAGCAGCTGGCCGCCCTCGCCGGGACGTCGCGGGAGACCACCACCAAGGTGCTGGGCGAGCTGGCCGATCAGGGGCTGATCTCCTTGGGCCGCGGCCGGATCACCATCCTGGAGCCGGACGGACTGGCCGAGCTCGGCGGCAACTGAGCGTCTCGGACGACGAAGGGCCGCCCCCGACGGGGACGGCCCTTCGCGCGTGACTCAGCAGAGGATCAGTTCGGGTTCCCCCCGCGGCCGAACGCCTTCCACATCGGCACGACGCCGTTCTGCGTGTCGCCGCTGTAGCCGATGTGGCCGAGATGCCAGTTGTCCTCGATCGTGCGCAGCAGCGAGTAGTGGTTGTACGGCGTGTTGTCGACGATGTGCCGCGGACCGTGACCGGTCACCACGATCGCCGGGACGAGCCCGCCACCGTAGGTGCCGCCCGGCCAGGCAGCGCTGATCGACGAGTCACCGGCCTGGATGAACGGCGAGTCGCAGCACCCGGCCGTGCTCTCCCAACCGGCGGTGGTCGAGTCGCCGTTGTAGTCGCCCTCGTCGGAGACGATCACGATCGCCGAGCGAGCGGTCCACGCCGAGGAGCCCATGATCGTCTGCACGGTGTTCTGGACGAACGCGTCGGCGTTCGCCTTCAGCACCTGGTCGGCCGAGTCATCCGGGGCGCTGTTGTACGGGCACGGGGTCTCCGGGTGACCGGCGACCGTGGAGTAGACGCCGCCGTGCAGGTCGTTGCACTGGTTCGGGACGATGAAGCTGAACTGCGGAGCCCCCGGCGAGTTCAAGTCGGTGGACAGCGCCGAGTAGTCCTTGATGTTCGCCATCCGCGCCGCGTCGTACTTGATGTCGTTGAACAGAAGGAAGGGGTTGTGCTTCTTGGCGTAGAGCTTCACCGACGAGCTGGGGTTGTAGCTGTCCACCTTGTTGGCGGGAAGGTCCTGGAAGTAAGCGCCCCACGAGATCCCGTGTGCCTCGAGCTGGTCGACGAGGTTGCGCCGGTCGAGGTTGACCACGCTGGTGTCGTCGTCGTTGTTGATGCCGTAGGTGTCACCGGCGATCATCGCGAGGTAGTTCGGCATCGACGGGTGGGTCACGCCGTAGTAGTTCGTGGCCACGCCGTACGCGTCGGCCAGGCTCTTGGTATACGGCATGTTGGTGTCGATGGTGTTCTGCTGGTGGTTCTCCAGCACGATCACGTAGATGTGGTCGAACTTCGCGGGCCCGCCCTTCTGGGTGTGGGCCACGGCCCCGGCGGTGGCGGCGGCCACCATTCCGATCGATGCCAGAGCGGCGATAGCAAGCGTCAGCGGCATGCGTGCACGGCGACGGATTCTCACGGTTAACTCACTTCCTTCACATTCACTGATCACGCCCGAGGCGGATCCCCCACCTTCCCCGGAGCAGACCGGCCCTCGCAAGACCGGGAAAGCAAAAACACCGGCAGAAGGCGAGATCGACGCGACGAACGGTGACCGTCCCCGACCCGAACGGGAAATTGGGACGCCCCGACGGGCGCGGAGTGCTCCGCGGGAGCCGTCCGCACGACCTCACCCCGAGGCGGTCGCCTCGCCCTCGGCCTGCTCGGGATCACGCACCAGCGCGATCAGGGACGCGTCCTTCTGCGGCAGCTTGGTTCCCTCCCCGACGACCTCGACCCGCTCACCACGGACCACGAACATCACCACCGCGTCCTCGCCGTACCGGGCGTGGAAGTCGTCGAGGGTGTACTCCTCCGACAGGCTGGTCCGCTTCACGACCGCCCCGGCCTCGACCCGCGAGTCGAGCTCCTCGAACGTCAGCGCGGGACTGAACGCGACCTGGGCGGTGAGGTGGGCGGCGGTGCCCCGGCGCGAGCTGCGCTCGGCCTCGGCACTGTCCTTCCGGGCGATCTGGAAGACCTTGGCCCGGCCGAGGACCTGGGCGAACTCGCGGGCTGCGGTGGAGTTCACCTCGTCGTCGGCGGTGCAGGCGATCAGACGGGCGATGCCGGACAGATCCAGGTCTCGGACCGCGTAGTCGGACAGGATGTTCGCGGTCACCGTGGACAGCCCGGCGCGCCGGGCCCCGGCCAACCGCCCGTACTCGCGGCTGACCAGCAAGGTGGTGACTCCGATCTCCTCCAGCCGCTGGGCGGCCTGCACGACCCAGGGACTGCCACCGGCGAAGAGGACGCCCTGCGGGTTGGCACTGGCCAGCCCGAGCCGTCGGGCCAGTCGCCCCACGCCGAGCCCGTAGATCGCGACGGTCGCGACGATGATCAGGAAGATCAGCGGCACCAGGTCGTTCGCCTGGGTCGCGAGCTGGGCGAGCCGGTCGGCCTGTGCCTGCAACGCCACCGCCTCGGTGCCGGTGGCCGAGGCCGCCTCCTGGACCCGCTCTGAGGCCACGCGCTCGAAGTCCAGGGCGAAGGTGCTGATCACCGCCGCGGCCACGATGCCGCGCGGAGCCATCCCGCTGAGCAGTCGGCGCTCGGCGCCGGTCGCGTTGGTCCCCAGCAGTCCGATGAAGACGCTGAGCGGCCGGACCGCCACCACGATCAGCACGACGAAGACCAGTGCCTGCGGTAGCACGTCGAGCAGCCGGGTCGGACTGATCCGCCCGGCGAGCAGCACGAAGAGTCCACCCACGAAAATCACCTGCAGGTGCTCCTTGAACTCCCGCACGTGCTGCAGGTGCATCTGCCGCCGGTTGGCCAGCCAGATGCCGAGCAGGGTCACCGCGAGCAGTCCGCTGTCGGGCTGCAGGTCGTTGGAGGCCATCAGGGTGCCGACCGCGCCGGCGAGGAACGCGACGCCCTGGAGGTGGTCGGGCACCCAGTGCCGGCGCATCAGCACCTCGAGCAGCACGGCGGCCGGCCCGGCGGCGACCACCGCGAACAGCGCGGTCATCGCCACCCCGCCGATCAGGTCGATCACCGGCTGCTGGGTGCGACCGGTCACCAGCGCCTGGGCGATCAGCACCGCCAGGGCTGCCCCGAGCGGGTCGACGACGATGGCCTCCCAGCGCAGCATCAGCGACACCCGTTTGGTTGGTCGCAGGATGCGCAGGATCGGACTGACCACGGTCGGGCCGGTGACGACCAGGATCGCTCCGGCCAGGATGGCGATGCCCACCGACAGCCTGATCGCGAGACCGGCGAGGGTCAGCAGCCCCCACGCCACCACCACGGTGATCGAGCAGAGCCGCAGCACCGGCCCGCCGATCTCCCGCAGCTCCCGCAGGTCCAGCGACAGCGCTCCCTCGAAGAGGATGATGCCGACCGCGATCGAGACACCTCCGAAGAGCGCGTCCCTGCCCAGCACCTCGTCGGGCACCACGAACTGACCCAGGACGAAGCCGACCGGAAGCAGCAGCAACAGCGAGGGCACCCGCAGCCGCCAGGCGACCACCTGCGACGCCGCGCCGAGGACGACGACCAGCGCGAGGTAGCTCGCCACGTCCAGGTTCGCCAGGTCTCCCACGCCTCCACCCTTCCGTCAGGTCCGTGGAACAGCGCCGAAGGCGCGTCCCCGGCGGCTCGGCAAGAGCGATGGAAGTGGCTCTTTCTGCGCTGCTCGGTGCCGCCAACGAGATTCGACCGGATCACACTGACGGGACTGGGCGCGACCGCTGTTGCGCGAACCCCGGGCCGAGCGGTCGGCAAACGCTCCGCTGAGAATTCATCGGCAGCCAAGCAGGGCGTCAGGACGGTGTCGTCTCGCGCTCGTCATTGGTGTGCCAAACGTCTCGTCAGACGGGATGGGCCGCCTGTTGAGCCTCTCCAAGAGCCGACCCACCGCTTCTCGACGTACTGCTGCGCCGCGGTAGCTGCGGGAACTAGAGGTTGCTGATCAGCTTCGCTTTGGCGGAAGCAAACTCCTCGTCCGAGAGCATTCCGTCCCTGTGAAGCTCGGCCAACTCACGCACGCGATCTGCAAGGTTCGGTCCTGCAGAGGCCTGGTTGACCGCTACACCTTCCGGCTCACTCGCAGGCGACTCGTCGGAGGCAGACGCCAGCGACGTGCCCCCCAGCGCGTGGAGCACAGAATTACCTGCGCCCTCCAGGGCGAGGCCAACCTCATTGTGTCCCTTGTGGCTCCTGCTGATGGGGCCAACGCTGGTCTGATTGGTGAGCGTGTGGATCTGCTTGTCTGTGGCGATGGTCAGGAAGGCCCTGCGTCCCTCCGCGGCCGCGATGTGAGCGATTCCTGCGACTGCGAGACCGGGCACACTTCCCTTCAGCATGCCTTTGCCGCCCTTGATGAGGCCTGCGACGACTGGGTTGACCGTTCCCACCAGCCCAGAGGATGAGCCAGAGGCCCCGTCCTGCGCGGGTGGGGTGAACTTGATGGATAGCAGCTTCTCGTACGGTGTGGTCGTGGTTATGGACCCAGCCTGCGAAGCATTGTCAAGCGCGGAGGCAACGCGGACGTAGCCCCCCTCATAGACCTCAACAGTTGAGACGCCGAATACCCCGCTCGTGACGAGAGCCCCCGCAGCAGCCGCATCCTTGGTCTGCTTTCGACGCGCCTCGTCCTTCGCTTCCTTCTTGTCCGCCCCAACCTTCTTGACCACCGCACCGATTCTTGTGAGGGCGCTGTCTCTTCTCTGGGTCGAGATGGGTGGGCTGGTCGGACCTGTCGCCTGCGGGTGTCGGAGCTGCTCTGTCCAAGCGGATCCGTCCCAATACCGCTCATTTCCGTGCCCATCGGGATACCACCCTGCGGCTGCCTGCTCGACCATGAAGGCATCCTCGCATCCGAGCCGGAAAGTTGCCCAGAAACCACGACAGCCAGGTACCCGGCCGCCCTCGTGGACTTTCATCGTCAACGCATCAGCGGCCAAGACTTGCAGGGGCCGGGGTCGGAAGTCCTCGACGTGGGCGTCGAGTTCGTTGGTCATCACCGAGACCTGTCACTTGCTCAATCGTGTCGGCCTCGGCCGACCCCAACGCCTAAACTCGAACTCAGAAGATCCCGTTCGGCACGCTCCAGGTGCTGGGACATGAACGCAGGTAGGTCAATAGAGTTCGGATAGACGGTCATTGTGATGAATGAATCGCCAATCCACCCGTCGTTGCACTCACCGGTTGAATCCACCCGAAGCTCGCGTCTCGAAACCACCCTCGCCCCCAGGTGGTTGAGCAGCGACACCCGGAGGTCTAGGGGGCGCCGCAGGAGACCCTCTCAACTCCGTCCCCTGCGCCCGTCCGCGTGGTCCATGGTCCCTGCGAGGGGGACTCCCCGCTCTGACCGGGATCGGTGCCCGGAGGGACGATGGAGTTGCGGGCCCGGAGGGTTCCCGGCCCGAGTTGCGCGAGAGGGGCTGGGCACCATGCGCGCACCCACCATCGACATCACTTTGGACACCTGCGACGTTCAGCCGGGCGACGAGGTGACCGGCACGATCCGGCTCCAGCCGGACAACAAGCTCAAGTCGGTCCGCGTGCAGTTGCTGGAGCTCGACCGCTTCAACGTGGGCTGGGCCTCCTCGACACCGACGGGCGCCCTCTTCCACGTCTGCACCGGCGACGTGCCGAACTGCGACGCCGGGATCGGTGAGGTGGCCCACGGCTCGCAGGACCTGGCCGCGACCGACGGTGAGCAGAGATTCACCCTGACCGTGCCCGTGGACGCGCCACCGACCGCCTTCGACCCCACCCGTCCCGAGGAGCTGCGGCAGTTGGTGTCGTGGCAGGTGCGGGTGACGGCCTCCCGTGGATGGGTCGGGGAGACGCACTTCCAGACAGATCTCCAGGTGCGGTCCCCGTTCGCCGAGTACGCCGCGTGGGCGGACGAGCAGCCGACCGTGAAGTCGAAGAAGTGCCCGATCGGGGTGTGGCCCGCCACTCGCGTGCTCCGTCCCGGCGACGAGGTGGCCGGCACCGTCGTAGTGACGCCGCAGGAGTCCTTCGCCGTCAAGCGGACGTCCGCCCTCCTGGCGTACCGCCGCAAGGACCAGGGGCCCTCGGCCAGGACCGCGCCGTGGCGCAACGACACGGCCTGCGAGCTCTCCGGACCGACGCACTACGAGGCCGGCCAGACCTACACCTATCCGTTCCTGCTCCGCATCCCCGAGGACGCCCCGCCGTCCTACGCGACCCCGAACACAGACCTGCACTGGTATGTGGCGGCCGAGGTCGACGCGACCGGCCTCTTCGGCAAGGAGCACCGGGGCGAGTCCCAGATCGTCGTCCACACCGGCGGCGACGGCGGAACGGCGGCCACCGCCACCCACCTGGTGGCGGCCGGGTCGGTCGACGACCTGGTGGCGTTCGTCTCCGCCGCACCTCCTGCGAGCCACTCCGATCGCGACCTGGAGGAGCAGAAGCGGGAGGCCGTGCGCAAGATCGCCCACAGCGGTGACCCGCGTGCGGTGACCGCTCTCATCAGCCTGCTCAACGTCGACACCGGCTTCCTCCCGAAGTTGTCGACCACCGAGCACACCGTCCGGTGCACCGTGATCGAGCAGCTCGGCGAACTCCGCGACCCGCAGGCCGTGGACCCCCTGCTGGCACTGCTGCACGCCGACGCCGCCTCCTGGCGCGAGCCCGGCGGGACCGACAACAGCAAGCAGATGATCCTCCACTCCATGGCCTCCAGCCGCTTCAAGGCGGCCGCCCACGCGCTCGCCCTCATCGGCGACCAACGCGCGATCCCGGACCTCACCGAGGAGGCGGCTGATCAGGGCAACGTGTTCATCCGCAAGGCGGCCAAGAAGGCAGCGGCCGACATCAGCGGCCGGTCAGCCACCACCCACCCCGGCCGCTGAGGAGCGAGCGAAGCTCGCGTCTGAATCCACCCCATTCCTGTCCCACCCCGCGCCCACCCTCGATGTGGGTCAAGAGATACGCCCTCACGCCTCCGAACGTGAGCGGACGGCAACCGCGCTTCCCGGCACGGTGCCCTTCGGAGGAGACCCGAGCCGACAACAACAGCCGCGGTCATGACGGGAACGCCAGCACGCATTGCCCCTGAACGGGTTGGAGCAACCATGCCCTCACCCCCCGAGGCAAGAAGTGTCGGAGGTCCAACGTACGGTTGTTCCACAACTCAACAAGTGTCGAGAGATCCCACAGATGAGCGGCTTCGGACGCGTGGGAGGCAACCGGCCAGGTCCGGCGCGGTGCCCCCGAAGGTCAAGACACGGCCTGCCCAGCATTTGGTGTTGGAGCAGTCAAACCGGACTGGGGCGTGACCCCGGTCCCCTACCCGTCAGGGGACAGCTGATGACACGCATCATTATCGACGGTGTCGAGGACACCGACGACCTCACCAACGCAGTGACCGCCGTTCTCAAGGCCTTCGCTGACACCTCGCGGTTCGACTCCGACGAGGAGATCTTCACCAAGAGCACTTGTGACTGCGACGAGTGTCGGGTACTCAACCAGCCCGACGAGCCCGCTCCGGCCCCCGCTGAGGTCGAGCAGGCACCGTTGCTCGGCTACATCGCGTGCCCGCGACGGAGCACCCACATCCGGCTCACCGACTGCTGGGCCTGCTGGTGCGACGTCTACCGGGGAGCTGCCGTCGAGACCGACGTGCTCGCGCCCGAAGCATGGGATATCGGCATCCGCGAACTGCTGGGAGTCGCTGATCCAACAACAGCGGGTCGCCACCGGGCCGATGTCCCCGTGGTCACCGAGCGGTCGGACTACCCTGGCCGGCATCGGGCCGACTGCCCGCACGAGGAGCCGGAGGCGCTCCCCGGAGGTTCCCGTGCGGAGGAGGCGGCCTGACATGACGAACGACCGTAAGGGCGTCGAAGACCGCGTGGAGCGCATGAGCCTCTGGGCGTCCGACAGGGAGTATGAGACCCATCTGACCCGCGACGGGGACGGCTGGGATCTGCAGGAGGGCGTCTATGACGACCAGGGCTACGTTGAGTCCCCGGTGGAGGAGACCCACACTCACATCACGTCGCTCGAGAGAGCGGTCGCGGACTACGTCGCCACCTACATGACCATCGAGGCAACGGAGGTCGTCGGTCTCGACGCCGCCGAGTTCCGGGAATGGCTCATCCCACTGCTCGCCTCGCATCAGGATGTCGTGGAGATCAACGGCACGGAGTTCTCCGCCTTCGATGAGGAGGAAGACTGAGCTGTTGACGACGCTGGGCCGCCTCGCCCGGTCGTCCGCAACTCCCCGAGCGAGGCCCTCAGAGCGTCCAGGCCGGGAACCGACTCCGGCTGACACGCCAGCGGGGCGGAGCCCCACATGTCGAAGGAGTCGCCGTCGGGCGCGATCTCCTGGGAGACCTGGAACCGGAGCCAGCTCACCACGCCGCCATCGCCGATCAGGAATGTGGCCACCCCCGTTGTGCGCCTCATTCGCCCCGTACTCCCGCCCGGGTGGACTGCCCAAGGTGAACGGGAACGACGCCCGCGACGTGCCCTCATCCCCTGGCTCCGACCAGATCCGACCCGGGCCCAGGATCAGCGACCACTCCCTCGGCTGGGCAATGAGCGACCGGTCGGCCGGAACGAGGATTCCGTCGTCGGTGAGGAAGTCGACCGAGAACCCGGGAAGGGAGCCGTATGCCGAGTACATCGGCGTGCTCTTCTGCATCGCGGTCCGCGGCACGGTCAGCCGTCCCTCAATGCTGTGCAGCGCCGGACCCGCGGACGCAGACGGCAAGAACGCGGAGTTGTCGACCAAATGCACCTGTGAGGGAGAGCTCGAGAGCAGCCCATCCCGAGTGAGATCAACGCGATCGCCGGCCACGGCCGACGGACCCCCCCCCGATCAGGCTGAAGCCGGCAAGGACGAGCGACACCAGACCGGCCAAGCCAGCCTTTGCACGACGGGACCATCCCGGTTCCCAGAAGGAGACCGGCACAAGCCCAAAGACCTGCGGGACCCCACATCTCAACTCTTCGAGCGCCCATCGGGCCCCACAAGAGGCAAAGGCCCACGGCCCCACCGGGTGCTTGAAGTGACCTACGACGGCGGCAACGCCGTCGCCAACTGCTGATGCAGCCCTGCGATGTCGTTGGGCTCAAGCGCCCCCGGCTCGGCGAGCTTCGTGTAGAGCTTCTTCGGCCACAGCACCCACACATCACGAGTCACGAAGGAACCGCCGAGGAGGGGCCAGTCCGCCTCGACGAAGCAGAGCACGCTTCGCACAGGAACGTCTTCCCCGATGACTCCGCGGACGACATCGCGCTGCTTCAGCACACCATCGACGAGCTTGGTGCTCTCACGCGAGCCGACGAAGAGCCGCTCCACCCGTGGCCGCAGGATGCCGCCCTCGATTCGGAGCTCAGGTCGACCCTTGTAGCGCTTGGCGTCGATCACATAGACCCCGGTCGGCGCCACGACGATGTGGTCGATGTTGGCGCGTGTCCCCGGGATCCGCCGGTCGTGGAGCACGGCGATCCCCTCGGCCACCAGCGAGTCGAGGCGCGCGCCCAGCAGTTCCTCGCCGATCGCGCCCTGAACCCACGCTCGCGTGCTCTGGGGCTCATCGGTGACCGCCAGGAGGAATCCGCCGATCTTCGGGTGCTGAGACCGGATCCGTTCCTCTCGCTTCGCTTTGCGACGCTCGTACTCACGTCGAGCGGATGAACCCGCCACCCCGGACTCAGCAGGGTCAGGGGCCTCATCCTCGGCGTCGGGCTCCGCCGAGGACTCAGGGCCGGGCTCTTCCGGCGCCTCGGCCCCCGGATCGAGAGCAGGGGCGGCGAGGTGTTCTCCGTCGAGACATCGCACCGTCTTGGTCGCGCGCTCATAGATCGCCTCGGCTCGGGCGGGGAGCTCCCTCCCGCACACCCGACACCTACCCGCATAGCGAAGCTTCATCTGCTTCTCGGCGGCCGCAGCAGACTCAGCCGGCAAATCCTCTTCCCCCATGGCCGGGAACGTACTGATGCCCCCTAAGAGAATGCCGATACCTGGCTGCGAGCTACGAAAGTTCGGCCTTCGCACGCCGCCAGAGAACGACGTCGAGGAGTCGTAGATCTTCCCCGTCGAGGCGCACTCCGGTGGCCTCTGCACGGATCCGAGAGAGATGGTCGCGCACCTGGGAGTGAGTCATCAGATAGGCATAGGCCTGGATGTCGATGCTGAAGTCACCCGGCTTTCCGTCGCCGTTGCGCAGCGGCTCCCCGCCACCAAGCCAGCGACACACGAGCTCGTCTCGAACCGGGAATAGCAGAGGCCGCTTGCGGGCACACAACTTCGCTGCGAAGACCCAGCGATTCGATTCGTGGTCGTCGGAAGCGAGCAACGACCGGAAGGTGTCGTGCAGATCCCACATCCGGTCGAGGGTGGCTGCGGAACCATCCGTCCCGTGCTCCAGGGACGTGACCGGGAGGGTGACCTTGTCCAAGTACCGGAGATGACGTCGCACTTGGCTCTGGGCGTTCCCGGCATCGAGAAGGAAGCGACCCTGTCGGGCGATCACCGGCACATTGAGCGTGGAGACCGCCCACAGATCGGCGGCCGTGACGTCGAACGGATCGTTGGGGTAAACGTCCAAGAAGGTCGTGCCCGCGTAGTCGCCCTCACGGTCGTAGTAACCACGGACCCTCTCGACGGTGCGCGGGTCGCTGAGGGCGCTGAGGGCTTGGCTCAAGGCAGTCTCGAGGACCTTCTCTCCCGCTGGCTCCCATCCAGCCGGAAGTTGATATCCCGCGCGACCGTCTGCGTACACGCCTAAGGCGCCAACGGCTGATTGATGATCCATGTGGGCAGTCAAGCAGAGTTGCCCGACGGAAACCACGGCCCGATGGCCGCCTGGAGGGCTGCCTCGAATCAGAGGGTTTGGGCGTGGTGCTCCCACAGCCAGACGGCGCCTCACGTGGGGGCGAGGGCGTCAGGCAGAGTCACCGTGCAACTCCCGGGCCTCCTCCTTGGTCGTCAGGTTGCAGCCCGGGTCGTGGTCGTTCCTGCGAGTGCCGTGATGGTCACTGGGGCCGGTGACCCGCAATCCGAGATTCCGGGTCGACAGCTCAATTCCTTTGACTGGCCGGATCCCGGGCTCGTCAGCTGTCCCCTGCGCCTCTTCCCAGCCGACTGTTGTGTCGTGATCGGTGAGCGCCACGACGTCCAGCTCGGCGGCCGATGCGTTGCGGACGAGCTGACTGGGAGCGTCCGAGCCGTCACTGCGGTTCGTATGAGTGTGCAGATCGATCCTCGCGAGTCCCCCTCATATCGATTGGGCTTTGCCCAAGTGGGCCAGGGCGGCCCGGAAGGTCGAGTTCGGGTTGGCGTCCGGAAGCACCTCGCACACCTCACGGTAGGCGCATCCGGCCTCGACGCCGAGAAGGTGTGCATACCGGATGGCGACTGTTGGGGTGCGGCTCTGTGCGGCGACGCAGTGGAGCAAGACGGTGTGGCCGTCATTGCGGAGGGCTGCGACGCTGCGGGCCGCGTCGTCGATAACGAAGTGCAGGTGCGAGTTCTTCGCCGAGTCGGTCACGTCGAGCAGGCGGAACGGGAGGTGCTCGAGGCCGTCAGGGACCTGCTCCTTGCCAACCAGGCAGAGGCTCACCACTGCCGTGACCTCCTGCGGAATGCGATCGAGCGCCCCGGCGCCGCCTAGCCACACACCATGGTCATGTGGATGCGGGACGACGGTGCTGTGCCCGGCATGCCAGGAGTAGTCGATGCGTTCGACCTCGGGCCACCCGTAGGTGCCCGCAGCACCCCCACGGGCGGTCAGGTAGGCGAGACGGACGAGATCCTGGGCGACCGCGCCCGGCCAGCCGTGAAGCACCCGGCGCCACTCGGCCGGAACGGCGCTCGCTCCCCAACGGGCGCCGAGCAGCCCTCCTGCGATGGCAGCGACTGTGTCGGTGTCGTCGCCCACCGCGACGGCTGCGCTCAGCGCCGCCCGGAAGTGATCGGAGTCGAAGCTTCCACGAGCCGGATCCTGCTGCGGGATCGGTGTGTGGAGGAGGGCGGACAGAGCCGCCTGGAACGCGGTCACGACGTAGCCGTTCGGCCGGAAAGTGGACGGGTCCTGACTCCCGGCCTCCGCGATCCTGGCGGACCAGAAGTCGCGCGACGACTCCGCGAGGAGCTCGAGGTGGTCACGCAGGTCGCCGATCTCGCCGGTGATGACGGCACCGCGGATCGCCAAGCACCACAAGGCGCATGCCTCGCCCGCCACGGGATCGGCGTGAGTGAGCGAGCTGACGGCCATCGCAGCCTCGACGAGGGCGGAGGCCGAGTCGAGGTAGGCCAACGCGACCGGCGCGGTGCGCATCAACGATCCATTCCCCGCGGTCCTGCCGGTCCGCTCGTGGAGTTCGGCGGCGGCCTGGCGCATGGCTGCTGCTGTGGGGTTCTTCGCGACGGTCCGAAGAACGCGTGAGGTCTGCACCCCGACGTCCGGCGGGCCGGCGGCGTACCAATCGGCGAACCCTGCGGCAATCTGGTCGAGCGCCTCCTCGGCGCGGAGGTCGGCGCCAGTAGCCGCCACCCGGGCGACGCAGTAGGCCATCGAGGTGTCGTCGGTCCACTCCCCCGGGGCGAAGTTGCCCAGCCCGCCACCGATCATCCGCGGCTCCCCGTGGAGTCGGGCAGTGCCGAACTCGTAGCCGGCGCCGAGCGCATCACCGGACGCCGATCCCAGGAGCACCCCACAGGCTCGGTCCATCTGGGCTTCGTCAAGTCCCATCAGGAGCGCCCCCCGGTCCGCAGGGCGAGGTCACCCTGCGTCTCCTCTCTGACGGAGAGGAACATGCCCAGCATGTTCTTCAGGCTCCCCGCGGAGAACGGCATGCCGGGGTACGTGATCGACTGCCACACGTCCCGTTCGCGAAGGGTCCATCGGACCCACAGGCTGTCCCTGTTCAGCACGCCCAGCTCGACCGACGTACGGGTGCGCGACCGGACTCTGGTGACCACCCTGCTCATGATGACCAGGGTCGGCTGATCGGTCAGCACCCGGATCCAGACCGGACCGTCGAGGGGCACGATGACGATGTCGCCGTCCTCATCGATGTGGGGGTCACCGTGCTCGCTGCCGACAAGTGCGGCCTGGACGAGCCCCACGAGCTCACTGCGGCCGGCGGGGAACGCCACGCCCCCGTCGGCGCTCGCCTGATCCGCCTCGAACAAGTCCTTCGGGATGTCGTCGGAAGCCGTCAGCCCCAGCCGGTCCACGAATGCCGCAGCCGGCCCCCAGGCGTTGCACCCGAGTAGCTGCGGGTGGGGGATGTGGAACACCGACCGCAGCGCTCGGACGGTCATGCGGGCGACGTCGGCGGCCTCTTCGGTCCCCTTCGTCACGAAGAAGTTCGGCTCCTCCTCGGTCCCACCGTCCCAGCCGCCCCGCCAGAGCTTGCGCGCCCCGTCCTCGGGGATCTGGAAATCGTCTCCCAGGTAGTGGTTGCCCGAGATCTCGGCCCGGAGGAGCTCCCCGCCCCCGAAGGCGGAGAGCTGCGCGTACGGCGCGCACCCGTCATCCGGCTCGGGCACCGCCAACTCGAGGATCAGGTGGTCCTGGTCGTCCTCGTCCACCATCGTGGCGAGGTAGTCGGCAAGCTGGCGCTCGAAGTCGTCCCACGCCGAGTCCTTGGCGCCACCCTGGGCCACCCTGCGCTCGTCGGTCCTCTCCCCCATGCGATCAACCCCTTTAGCACTGCGCTGTCTCTAACTATTAGCGACTCTAGCATGCTAACTTCTCCGCTATGAGTGAGCCGCTCCCCCTCGACGCCTACCCCCGTCCGGGGGTCACCGTCGATCTGGCAATCCTCACGATAGCGGCGCCCACCGACAATCCGACGCTGCGAGTTCTGGTCCAGGACCGCGCAGATCCGACCGGCCGGGCTCTCCCCGGAGCGTTCATCCGAGAGCGCAGAACGGTCGCCGAGACCGTCGCCGATGTCCTCCGTCGCAAGGTCGGTGTCGACCCGGCCACGCCCCGGGCGCCTCGGCTCCTGCGGCTCTTCGACGACCCGGAGCGGGACGACCGGACCTGGGCGATCTCCGCAGCTCATCTCCTCCCCATGCAGGAGGCAGAGCTCGTCGGCTGTGTGGGCGACCTCGTCCCCGTCACCCCGGACGGGCGGCTGACGGAGAGGGGCCGTTGCTCTTCGACCACGACAAGATCGTCCACGCCGCCATCGGCGACCTTCGCGAGCGCTACGAGTTCCGCTACCGCTACCGCGACGTTCTACCCGACCCCGACGGCCTTCTCCCAGAGCCCTTCACTCTGCACCAGCTCCGCAAGGTCCACGAGGCAGTGGTCGGCGAGGAGCTGCACAAGGACAACTTCAACCGACGGATGAAGCCGTTCCTCGAGCCGTTGCGACGGGACGGTGAAGCGCTGCTCTCCAGCAACCTGCGAGGCCGGCCGGCCACCCTCTCTACCGCCGGGTAGCCGAACCGGCGGCAGCACGCGAGTCGCGGTTCCTGTCCGAGCCCGCACCGTACTGAAGGCGTGGAGAACGAAGAACGGCAGACCCTGGTCCTCGTCGACGAGCGAGGAGAGACCCGCGGCTCCACCTACCGGGCGCTCCACCACACCTCGTCGGGCCGGCTCATCATCGAGGGTCACGACCTCGGTCCCGAGGTGGAGGAGTTCTGGGGCCTAGGCGAGTACGAGTTCGAGCGAAGCTGACCGCCGAGGAGACCAACCGACTACGGACGCTCATGGAGCTCGAACGAGATGCCGACCTACTCGAGGCGATCCGGCACCGCTTCGGCTCGACTCCGGCCCTCGAGTCATTCCTCGCCGAGCACGACCTCGAAGGAGAGTTCTGGAGTCGGGTCGGCGACTAGCCAAGACCACGTAGGGCGAAGCACATCTCCCAACACTCCGTTGCCATGCCAGCTCCAGCCCCCTAGCGTCGAGCCATGACAAGTGGCGCCGGATCGTGGGAATCAACGGGGGAACTGCCTTCACAAGAGCCATCGAGGGTTGCGCGGTACCGACGGCTTCAGTCCTGGTACCGAGCAGTGCAGTTCGGAGCCCCTGCGGGCCGGTTCAGCACATATCAGCAGCTCGGCAGCTATCTCCACAAGGACGCGGTCAAGAAGCAGCGAGACCTCAACTTCCTGCACCCGGATGCGCATCAGCACGCCGAGGATCGCGCCAAGGTTGTTCCGGGGCAAGGGGGCTCACTGGAGTCCACCCGCCTCTTCCACAACATGCTCTCGAGCATGCCGCTCTGCTTCAACCTGTTCGGGGCGATGCGGGCCGAGCCTGGCTTCCTCAAGGTGTTCAAGGCGCTGTTCGACGACCAGGCCTCGGCCATCACCGAGATCCTCTGTGAGTGGGCTCCCGAGGGGAAGGAAGCCAAGATCGGGGACCGCACCGCATTCGACGCGGTCGTCTTCTACACCGCCAACGGTGAGCAGCGATTCTGCGGGATCGAGACCAAGTACACCGAGCCCTTCAGCCAGACCCTGAGCAAGAACCTTCCGGAGTACGACGACGTGATGCACCACTCCGGTTGGTTCCACGATCCCGATGCCGGAGTGCAGCTCAGGGCCAGAGCCTCCGACCAGTTGTGGCGCAACGTCATGCTGGCCGCCAAGCTCGACCACGTCGGAAGTCGAGGCAGAGGGTCGGTCACGGTGGTGGCGCTCGGTGACGACAAGGGTGCCGAGAAGGCCGTCGAGATCGTTGGCGGAGCACTCTCGGACTCCCACGCGGATCGTCTTCGCTCGGTGTCGATCGAGCAGATCCTGGAGACGACGGAGGAGCTCGCACCCGACCTCGGATGGTGGGCGACCAGCTTCCGCCGACGCTACGTCGAGGCTGGCTTGCCCGATGATCCTTCTGCTGCACGCGATCCGCTGGGCCCACAACTGGGACGGACCCTCGTCGAGACAGCCGGCCTCGCCCGGGCTAGCGACCAGAGACCAGTCTGAGCAACCAGTCACGCAGTTCGAGCGTGGACTCGCAGTCGTAGTGGTTGTACCGGATGAGCTCGGCACGGTGCTTCTCCGCCCCCTGGTCACCCAGGGCGATCTTCTCCCGATAGAGCTGGTACTGCACGATCGAGTCGCCGCCGGCGGCGAGCCCCTGCCGCTCGTGGGTCATGTAGAGAGGCTCGAGCATCTTGATGCTGTACGACGGCTGTGAGACGAGGACCGAGCCTCGCACGGTCGCGTAGAGGTCGACGAAGACCCTGTCCCCCTTCAGGTCCTCGAGCACCTCCTCGTGGGTCTGGAACTCCGCCACGAGGCGATTCAGCGCCGATATCTCGTACGGCGCGTAGTGGTAGACGTGCATGCCCGGGTGCTCGCTACGCAGGTCTTGGACGAGGTCGAGGAACTCGACGAGGCGCTGCTTCTCCTCAGTCCGGTTGTCCGCCCACAGGGGCAGGAAGTCGCCCAGGTTGCCATCGGGCTTCCGAGCGGGCAGCACGCCCCACAAGTACTCCAGCCCCCAGCGCTCGCTCCCCGTCTCCCGGTAGAGCGGGTCCCCCTCGAAGTCGAAGAAGAGGTCGCCCTCGCTCGGCGAAGGAAGCGAAAGGATCGGCCCGCTGTCGACGATCTCGTACCTGACCTTCCCGTCCTTCATTTCGAGCGCCTGCAGGGACGCTTGGCCCTTGAGCCGCTCGAAGATGCTCGGCGACATCCCCTCGGGTGCCGACTCGGCGTCCGCCAGATCGACCAAGGTATGGACGCCAGCCGCCTTGAGCTTGGCCCGCTGCGTCTTGCGGATGTTGGCCACGAGAAGCATGTCGTTGGTGGCCGTGATCGCGGCCTTACAGTCAGTGCAGGAGCCGCAGAACGTGATGCCCGCAGCGCCCCACTCGGCCGGAACACCACCCCGCCGGTGTTCGGAGATCAGCTGGCGCAGCCTGTCGCGGCTCGCGCGGAAGTCCGGCATGAGCCCGTCGAGCTCGAATGCGACGATCTCGCCTCCACCGAGGATGAGCTCGACGGTTGGAGCGACTGACACACCCCATGACTCGAGCTGGTCCGCATACGCCACCACCTGGAGCAGCGCCTCCGCCTTGGCAGAGCGGGCGATCTTCGAGTCAGCGACGACCCAACCATCGGGAGACGGGCGGAGGAAGTCGGCATAGCCGTGGAACTCCCCATCGAAGAAGCCCGCCTGATAGACGATGTCGGCGCCAGCCTCCAGCACCGACTTGGTCCGCTCCACCAGATTACCGAGACCCTCCGCGGACGGGTCGGCCCGCTTGATCCGGGCCACGCCCGACCCGGTCTCTGGGACCCACTCCCCGAACTCCGAGACCAGTCCGTCGAGGATCTGCAGCTCGTGCGCCCGGCCCGCCTCGGCCAACTGCGCCATGAGCTGGTCCTCCTCCACCTCGAGCGGCGGAGCCCAACCCAACTTGCGGTCGACGAGCCGGAGCAGTCCGTACTCGCACCGCGCTGCAGCACTGAGATCCGAAGCGCTCCAGACGAGCCCATCACCAAGTCGCAACACCGCTCGATCCCTCTCTTGGATGCACAACACCTCAGCGTGGCAGAGGAGTTGCACTCCCAGCCACCGGTGGCACCGACCACAGGGCAGATCTCAGAGCCAGGGTCACGATCTCAGCCCCGTAGCTTGAACTCGGAGGGGCACAGCGGCAAGGGGAAGGGGTCCTACCTCTCCACGGGGTGAATCAGTCCGTCCCGGCGCTCGAGAATCCCCTGCGCCACGGCGATCTCGAGCCCCCGGCTCAGAGGGGTGCGCGCCGAGTCGGTAAGGCGCTTCCATCCGAATAGGTTGAGGGTCTCCCGGATCAACTCGTCTTCGTCGATCCCCCAGGCGTCGGTCGCCAGGGACCCCATCGCGTTCGCGATCTCTTGTGGGTGCACCTCCTCCAGCGGCCGGGGCCCGCTCGAAGCCGGAAGACGGAACCCGATGAACGTGTGCTGGGCTCCTTCCTCCGACCACACGAAGCCGTACTCGTCGCGGCGGTTGCGCGGCACCAGCCGAGAGATGGCGCTGATGCGGCTCGAGGCGACACGGCTCAGGTCGAATGCGTTCGCCGTCAGACGACAGAGACGCTCCAACTGAACAGGCCCCTCGGCCGCCACGATCTCGGAGATGACCCCTTGAACCCGATCTTGAGCCCGGAGGTCGTCGAGTGCATCCAGCCAGGACGAGTCCCCCACGAGGCGGACTCGCCACGGATGGAACACCGAGGTTGACGGCCCAGGCTCCGCGTCGGCAAGAGCCTCGGACGACGGCTCGGTGCGGGACCGGAACTCCTCTGAGGAGAACGTCAGATCATCTTCGCCCTCGACTGGGAAGGTGTCGTCATCCTCGAACAGCAAGAGTGCACTCGTTTCGGTCACGGGTGGGACCAGCTCCAACGTCGCCTCCGCGGCGGACAAGGGTGCGTGCACGGCGCTCTCCAGCCGGTCCAAGACGGCATCGGGGTTGTTGAGCCACTCGGGCAGCCAGACTCGCTCAACGGCCGTCCAGCCCATCATCCGGCCGAGCACCTTGACCGGCAGCCCGTCGCGGTCGCCGACCGTGCGGCGGGCGCCCACCCCTCGCCGTCGAGCAGCACGGCCACGACCGGCTCCTCCGGTGGCCGGGCCGGCCAGAGCGAGGTCGACCCGGAACTCGGACAGGCCGACGTCGGTGGCGACCGACAACCCGCGCGCGCGCAGTGCGGCGGCGAGCTCGTCGCGGTGCCGGTCCACGACCGCTGCGAATCCGTCCCGGCTCCAGCGCGGCCCCCGCGCCGCCAGGTCCAGGTAGGCGCGCAGGTGCTTGATGCCGACCGACTGGTCTCCTCCGCCCGCAGCTCCGCCGGGTCGAACGAGCAGAAGATGATCACCTGCCGCCGGGCGCGGGTGATGGCGACGTTGAGCCGCCGCTCGCCGCCGTCGCGGTTGAGCGGGCCGAAGTTCAGCGGCAGCACGCCTTGTCGTTCTTGGTGAAGGCCATGGAGAACAGGACGACGTCGCGCTCGTCGCCCTGGACGTTCTCCAGGTTCTTGACGAACAGGCCCTCGCCGTCGGTGCCGTCCAGGGCCTCGACGACCGCTCGTCGTCGCCGTCGCGGAGCAGCGACTCGATGTGGGCGCGCTGCTGGGCGTTGAAGGTGACCACGCCGATCGACGGGCGACCGGTCCGGGGACAGCGTCGAACCGGCGGCGGATCTCGGCGACGATCGCCTCCGCCTCGATCGGGTTGGTGCGCAGCAGCCTTGCCGCCCGCCGCTGCGGAGGAACGTGCCGGGCACCCGCACGAGGCTGAGACCCGCGGTCGGCCGGCCGTGCGAGTCGGGCTCCGGCGGCGGCGCCGGGAACGACGACAGCCTGTTCTCGTAGTACTGCTCGTTGCTGAACGCGATCAGCGACTCGTCCTGGCTGCGGTAGTGCCAGGACAGCCAGGGCTGGCGAGCCCGGCGCTGCACCGCCTCGGTGAGGATGCTCTCCTCGTCCTCGACCACGAGCTCGACACCGTCGAGCTGCTGCACGACGTCCTCGTCGTCGACGCACGGACTCCGCGAACGACGTCGGCGGCATCTGCTTGCTGTCGCCGACGACGACTACGGCCTTCGCCCGGCCGATGGCCCCGACCGCGTCGGCGACCCGGATCTGCGACGCCTCGTCGAAGACGACCAGGTCGAAGGTCTGCGAGCCGACCGGGAAGAAACGTGCAACCGAGTCGGGGCTGACCAGGACGCACGGCATCAGCTGGGTGATCAGGTCGCCGTAGGTGTCGAGGAGCGCTCGGACCTTCATGCCCGCCGCGCTGCTTGGCCCAGCTCCCGCCGCAGGTCGCCGACCTGGCCCCGCTCCGCGGTGGCCGAGAACGGGCGAGCCGCGACGATCTGCGCCGGGATGACCGTGCGGAGGTGCTCGCGGACCGACCCGAGGACACCCCGAACCGCGCGACGGACTTGTTGTGGGCACCGGCGTCGAACACGTCCAGGCCGGTGGCGCCGCGGCGCTCGATCAGCGACGCCTCGGCGATCCCGCGCTCGAAGGCCTTGGCCGCAGGTCGGCCTGGACGACGCCGTCGCGCAGCTGGGCGGCCGCCTCGTCCAGGTCCACTCGCGCAGCGGCTCGAGCGCCTGGAGGTGGTTGAGCCAGCGGGTCAACGACCGCTGTGCTCGGGGCACTGCCGGGCTCGCGCGTGCCGTCGGACCAGGTGCGACGAGCAGCGCTCCGCCAGCCGAGCGCGATGTCCGCCAGCGTCCGCGCCGGGGGCGGCCTGGGCGAGCCTGATCGAGCGCGAGGCGCGAGCTCGGCGACATCGTCGATCGACGCCAGGTGACGCCATCACGTCGGCGTCGAGGAACGCCGCAGCGCGGCCGTGAACGGTGGGCGGACGCCCTCTCCGGGTCGATTGCGCTCGCGCCCATCGACGCAGCCAGGCGATCTGCCCTGCAGCTGCTGCTCGCGGGCCGGGTCCCACGGGTTCCACGGCCGGGACGCGCAGGCCGGGCAGGACGTACACGGCTGGCGACAGCTGAGCGGCGCGACTGCGGGTCTCCAGCAACGCGTCGACCAGCGGCAGCGCCTCCTTGCGTTTCGGGACTGCCGACAGGTACGGCGTCAAGGGCGCGAAAGCGGCGACTATCCGTTTCTTGCGGCCGAAGAACCCAGAGTCGACGGCAGCAGCGACGTCGGCCCGGAGCCGACCAGCGGCAGGTCCAGCGCCATCGGGTCGGCCCGGTCCAGGCCCGGGTGGGCGGACGCGGTGAAGGAAGTCAGGGCCTGCTCGTACTGGGCGCGCCGGTCCGACCAGGAACGGGTCCGCACCTCGTCGAGGTCGCGCAGACCGACTGCCGGGCCGGTCAGGACCTGTGGAGTGGCGGGACGTCTTCGGGCGAGCTTGCCGCTGCGTCCAGGGCAGCTCCGAGGGCTACGGGCACCTGGGCGAGCCGCTGCGCCGCCGTGTCCACCCGGCGGACGGCGGCCTTGAGGTCCTCGACCGCGGTCGCCAGGTCGCCGGACGAAGCCCCACGGGTGGTGCGGACGCGGGCCGGCCAGGTCCGCGGTCTCGTTCAGTCGCCGAGCAGGTGCCGCAGGTTCGCGGTGACGTCGGGGGCTCGAGGCGGCCGAGCGCGGCGATGGGACCGGGAGCGCCGGCGTCTCATCCCCGAGTGCCAGTGCCTGGGTGCGGGCGGAGTAGAAGGAGAGCCCGGCGCTGTTCTTCTCGTGCAGCCGGCGGGCGTACAGGTCGAGGGCGCGGGCAGATGCGGCGAGGTCTTGGCGGTGCACGCTGAAGCCCTGCTCGTCGGCGACCGGGCGAGGTCGAGCGCCTGCAGGATCTGCGCCCGGACGCCGGCCGGCTTGCTGCACTTGTCGTGCAGGTCCAGGCAGAACGGGCCCGAGCCCGACCGCGGCGAGCCGGGAGCTCACGACGTCGAGGGCCGCCCGCTTCTCGGCGACGAACAGCACCCGCTTGCCGCCGGCGATCGCGCGAGCCAGCAGGTTCGTGATCGTCTGCGACTTGCCGGTTCCCGGCGGCCCTTCGAGCACGAACGTCTTGCCGGCGACGGCGGCTGCGATCGCCTCCAGCTGCGAGCCGTCCGCCGGGATGGGGCAGGCCGCGTCGAGGTCGTCGAGGTCGCCGAGCTCGGCGTGCTGCGGCCGGGTCGAGGTAGTCGGTCCCCGGGGTCTCGATCATGTGACGGACGAGCGGGGCGGCGGTCGAGCTGCTCCCAGCTCTCGTCGAGGTCCTTCCACAGGCGGAACTTGGCGAACTGCAGGATCGCCAGGTCCGCGGTCTCATCGACGCGGAAGTCGAGCCCGTTCTCGGCGAGCGCGGTCCGCACGGCGGCGAAGGTCGCTGCGAGGTCGATCCGTGCTCGTCCTCGACCGGGCTCTCCAAGCCGGGGATGGACAGCTTCTCCTCCTGACGCAGCTTCTCGATCAGGCAGTAGTTCGGCGTGCTGGCACCGGATTCGTCGAGCACCAGCCTGGTAGTGCCCGCCTCGCCGGCCTGCGACCAAGCGTGACCGGCACCAGGATGAGCGGCGACTTGACCGAACGGCGTGGGCCGCCCTGCTTGGGTGCGACCGACCAGTTCAGGGAACCCAGCGCCAGGTAGAGGTTGTTGGCGCCGGTCTCCTCGACGATGGTCTTCGCCTTGTACGCCAGGCTGCGCAACCGGGTCAGGTAGCCGTCGCTGCTGACCGGCGTGAACATCTGGCCCTTGTCGAGGAACTCGTGCAGCTGGTCTTGGGGCAGGTGCGCCCCGAACTGGACGCCGCGGGCCTGCTGGATGTGGTCATGCCATCGGCGGGCAGCAGCGTGATGGGCTTGCCTGCGTTGAGCAGATCCTCGACGTGCGGCAGCGCGCCGTCCGGCACGGCCAGCGCAACGGTGCCGGCCTCGGTGAAGTTGATCAGCTTGTTGCGCAGGCTGAGGTCGAGCAGCCTGTTCTTCCAGCGCTGCACCCGCGGCGGGATAACGCGGCCGCGGGCGTCTACGCCGGCCTGTTCGGCGACCGGCGGAGCCGGCGACGAAGTGCTGCCCAGAGTGCGTCTCGGGGCGGTACTCGACGACCTCGACCGTCCCGTCCCGCTTCCTTCGGCTCGCGGGAAGGGGCACGATGTCCGCGTTCCGGCACGCCTGAGTGTCGACAACTCCATGCACCCCGCGCAAGTCGCCGCTGAGGTGGGTCAGAACCGTGGAGGAACGGGCCGGGCCGTCGATGCTCTGGCTGGACGTCCCACCGGTGACGGCGGTGGTCTCGACGACACGCAGGGCATCGAGGTCGCACAGGTTCTTGAACTCGGCTGCATCGGTCATCGCCGACGTGCCGAGCGACGTCTCCACACGCCAATACGCCAGGAAGGCGTGACCCTCGACAACGCAGATCACGGAGTTGATGCCCACGTGCTCCAGCGCCGCCGCAAGGACGACGGACGTGTCGAGGCAGGTCCCCACCCGCGCCTCCAGAACGTCGTGCGGAGTCCGAACCTTCTGCCCCTCCAGATCCCAGCTCGCCGGTGGGTTGGAGTAACTGATGTCCCGCGCCCTCATCGCATCCCAGATCGCCTCGGCCATCTGATCCACCCGCTCGGCTCCCAATTGGTAGCCAGGTGTCGACGAGTCTCCAGTCCTCTCGCGGAGGAGCTCTCGCGCCTCAGCCACCACAGCACCGATCACAGGGTCGTTCGGCATGATGAAGGCACCCAAGAGGGAGAGCGACAGGGCGGTTCGGCCCGGGATGAAGAGCCACTGCCTGGGGGCGAGTGTGCGGATCTCCCGCCGGGTCTCGGCGACCTTCACCCCTCCGGCCGTGAGTTCTACCAGGATCTCGGCCGGTCTCTGTTCCTCGATGTCCGCCATCACCGAGGGATCAAGTTTGATATCCGCCAACGCAGTGGAGTCGAACGTGATGGGTTGGACCGTTCCCGAGGCCGGTCCACCCGGCGAGTCGATGAGAGCACTCCACGGCTTCGTCAGGTTGCTGCCCCGCTCGGTGACAGTCACCGAGAGCTGTAGAACGCCTTGGCCTGTTGGGGGGTTGCGGACCAGCACCTCATCGATGAAAGGGATCCCGTTGTGGGCCATCGCGTAGCTGATGCGAGGCCACGACTTGACCTCGATGCTCGGCTGCTCGCTCATTCTTCCTTCTCATGCTTCATTCCATACACGTCCCGCTTCGCGTCTAGGGTGACACGACACCTATGAGGAAGCCGCGCCTGGCGGGGGGATTCCTCCGACAGCCACGCCGGAGCGAGCCTCAGACACCATCAGTCGAGAACACTCAGTCGATCCCCAGCCGCCGCGCCACCTCGGGGCCGCCGACTTCGACAATGAGCCCAGGATCGCCGACCACGACGAGATGGTCCGTCGCCCGCGACATCCCCACATAGAGACGCTCCCGAGCCCGGTCACGAGGCTTGGCCTCGTTCAGACAGAGCACGACCGCACGACGTTCAAGGCCCTTGCAGCCCAGGACGTGGCCGTAGAAGACCTCGTCCTCGTCCCAGAACGTCTTCCAGTAACCGTCCTGGTCGTGGAAGTTGGTGCGCTCGATCTGGACGGGGTGACGGTGCGCCGGTCGTCAGCAGGCAGATGTCTTCGGGTCGCCATCCTTCATCGAGCAGGCGGTCGACCTCATCGTCGGCCACTCCAACGGCGTCCTCCCCCGTCGACGCGACGAAGCGCACATCCAAGCCATCCCCGCCCCGCGCATACATCCGGCTCGGGGCCATCGGGCCAAATGCTTCGAGGATCTGCTTGGTGTTGCGCAAGTTGTGGTCGAGAACCAGCGGCACCAGCGGAACGGGGGGCCTGCCGAAGCGGGCGAAGATCCGTTGGTTCTCGTCGCTGTAGACGTAGAGACCGGACTCTCTCCTCATCCCGCATCGACTTCAGCAACGGCTGCCACCACAGATCAGCGAAGTCCTGGGCTTCATCGACGACGATCGCGTCATACCGGTGCCCGTCGGGAAGCTGCGCCGCCAACTCAGCCATGGTCTCCGGGAGCTCCACCTCCCAGAAGTGGCTGTCCTGCCGGTCGCCCTGTGCCGGAGCACCCCACTGCACCCCGAACTCATGAAAGGTGCCCACGAACGCCGGCCGCTCGCGCCGCCCCCATGAAGCGACCTCGCGTTTGAGGAACTCTGCCAACCCGAGCGAGTAGCACAGCAGCGCCACCCGTCGTGCTGGGACGTCCGCGGTGCCCCGCGTCAGCTGCTTCGCCTGTGCCAGCGCCAGCATCGTCTTCCCCGATCCGGCTCCGCCTCTCACCTCAACGCGGTGGATCAGCCGGGTCACTCGGAGCAACATGGCCTGCTCTTGGGTGAGCCGGTCAGCCGTAGCCTCCCGCTCAGCAGCCTCGGCCACGACGTCGAACGACGCGTGGGCTCCGGTGAGGACATCGACGACCAGGTCGACTTCATCCGCCGATGGTGCTCGTGCGCCCTGAGCGAGTGCTACGGCGTTCTCCCGCACGGCGGCCGCGAGATCCTCCATCGACGACAGGTCGTGCAGGGCCACCCGCGGCAGATCGGGCACTGCGAAGTCCGGATCGAAGGTGGAGTGCGGAGCCACGACGCCGTGTGCCCAGGCCACGCGCCCACGTGACCAACGCTGCTCCACGAACGTCCGCAGGGCGTACTTGCTGTCTCGCGCCTGGGCAACCGGGTCGACTCGTGTGTCCTCCCCGCCGCGCTTGATCCACCAGCCGTCGTCGTACCAGACGCTGCCGCCCTTGACCTCGAGGACAACGACGCCGAGGTCCGGCATGAGAACGACGAGGTCGGCTTCGTGGTCCTTGCGTTCATCCGTGATCCGTAGGCTCGCAATCAGCACATCGTCGGGCCCGAGACCGCCACGGAGAGCTTCCCAGACAAGGCGTTCTGACTCGGTCACGAAGGACGGCGCCTCGGGGATCAGTCTCGGCATGGCACGAGCCTGCCATGGGTGCGCCGGATCGGCGCCTAGGCTGGCCTCTCCTTCCAGCCGCAGGGTTTCTCTCGAAACCTCCACGCTGGCGCATACCGCGCTCGGGAAGAACGTGCCAAGCTACGGCCGTGGAGATCGACGGGGCAACCGAGGGTGGCTTGCCGGTGCGAGAGGCCGCTATGGGCTGGCTCGCCTCACATGGCTCCGGCACGGTCGACTACGCATTCACAACGACGTTCGAGTTCGAGGGCCGCCGCATCCCGTTGATGGACCGGCAGCGGGGCATCCGCAAGCCGGCTGGCTTCGATGCCGCCCTGGCAATCCGGACCACCTACACGCCGCCAAACCAAGTCCCGCCGTACAACGACTCGATCGGCCCCGATGGTCTCCAGCGCTACAAGTACCGAGGTGACGACCCCAACCACCCGGAGAACGTGGCGCTGAGACGCGCGTGGGATCAGAACCTCCCACTGATCTGGTTCGTGGGCATCGGGCCGGGTGTCTATGAGCCGATCTATCCGGTCTGGATCGTCGGCGACGACCCAGAGAAGCTCGAGTTCGCCTTAGCCCTGGACCGTGGGCAGCGGTTCGTCAAAGCCGGAGAGGAATTGGACCAGGACTCTCGTCAGTACGTCGAGCGGCTGACCAAGCAACGGCTCCATCAACGTGTCTTCCGCAGCCAGGTCCTCCTCGCCTACGAGAGCCACTGCGCGATATGCAATCTCGGGCACGGCAGCTTGCTCGATGCGGCACACATCATCGCCGACGGTCGCCCACACGGAGAGCCAGTTGTAACCAACGGACTCACCCTCTGCAAGATCCACCACGCGGCATTCGACTCATCGATCCTCGGGATCCGACCAGACCTCACCTTGCACATTCGTCAAGACATATTGGAGGAGAAGGACGGGCCCATGCTTCGTCACGGTCTCCAGGACATGCACAACCAGCGCCTCATGAAGGTCCCCACCGCTCGAGCTGCTCGACCGGATGCCGAACGGCTTGACGAGAGGTACGCGGAGTTCCTGGCGACTTGACGCCTCTGAATCCATTCCAGTTCCGACCCCGCCAAGAGTCGGATTGTGGTCGGTATGCCTATCCGATCACAGCGGCGGGACAGCGTAGATGTCGATCAACTGGTTGCGGTCCGGATAGTAGTCGTAGGTGACTGGTTCCAACTGTTCGTCATCCGGATCCCATTCGTATTCCCACACCCAGCCGGTTTCGGCCTCGATTGTTCCGTCGTCGCAGACACCGATGTCCCACACCACCGAGATCACACACTCGCCGGGATGACTTCTGGCCCACTCGACTTCTCCTCGGGTAACCAGGACCCGCCCCCCATCGGTCGTCGTGCCTTTCACCTCCAAGTACCGAGTTTCGCTATCTTTCGTCGCCTTCGCGTCGAACGGGTTCCCCCGCCGCAGGTCGTCGACACGCCAGCCCTCGGCACGCCACTGCTTCATCACAAGGTCCTGGGCGTAGTCTTCGACCGCTTTTCGCACCGCCACGTCCATCTGGCGGCCTTGGCCACCGCCGCGCGGTTTGGCGGACATCGCCGGCTTCCCGGACTCCGGGCTCGGCGGGGAAACGATCACGCCGACGTGCTCGGCCCACAACAGTTCCAACCCGGCCGCAACATCTGGTCTTACGGACACACCACTGCCACGCGGTTCCCAGTGGCCACCTGGAAGTTCGGCGAACAACCGCTCGATCGGCAGCCTCTCTTCGGGATAGAGCCACACGTCCCAGTACACATCGGCGTAGTTAGCGGTACCGCCGCGTCCATCCCAGTGAGCACGCTGCCGTACCTCGCTCGCGAAATGACCGCTCGCGATGATGCCGCGCCCGTGGGTGCCCTGTTGCAACAAGAACACTCGGCCACCTTCAGGCACCCTACGGGTACTGCCCGTGGACCAACGGCCTTCGGTAACGCGCCCCGAGGCAGTGGCCTCCACCCACTCGTCGAGATCATCCGCGTGAATCTGCCAGCGGTCTGGGTTCCAGGTGAGCAGGTGAGTCATGAGCAGAGTCTGCACCACAGACTCGGTTGCCGTGCGTCGGAAATACGACTCAGTAGACGGGGTGGAGGTTCAGATATCGGACCTGGTCCCGAATCCGCATGCCCGTCAGACCGGGTAAGACCCAACGGGATCACCACCGAAGTCGTCCGGATTTCCGATCCAGTCGCCGAAACAATGCTCACAGAGAAGCATGCTGACGATCCCCCGGACGGCGGCGGGTGATCGAATGAAGTCCCAAATCAGTCGCCAAGCGACCGCCTCATGAGGGCGTCCCCAAGGCAGATCGCATAACGAGCACTCACACTCCGGGGGCGGTTCGACAAGAACCCCCGTCAGTTCGTCCTGCAGGGCTCCCTCAACGACTGCCAGATACCTCGTCATAGGGACGATTCTCGCGGAGCCCCCGACAGTACGGGGTCGCGACGGACCCAGTCGGTTCAGGTATCCGATCACGGTCGGACCAGTTGAGCGGAATTGCTAACAGAACATCGACGTGGAGCCCTGGTAGTCCCGCTTTACCTGACCGACCGTAGCGGGACTCGTCGAGTACGAAGGTCCGCCCTCGAAGCCGAGTTGGGCCCAGCGCTGGAGCAGTTCGCGCTGCTGGCGGGCTCTCCGGTCCATCTTCATGCTCTGCCACCCTGGGGCTCGTCAGGAATGGTGACGCAGCAGAGTTGCGCCTCAGCCGGCGTGCATCAACGGTGCTCGGCTGCTCCCCGAGAAGTCGCCCTGAAACTCTCAAGTTTGCTGAGGAGATCAGTGGCCGCGTCTTGGTCCACTGTCTCCCCTCCCAGCCCTGCCAGCCAATCGCGGATCTCCCGACCTGCGATGAACTGGATGCCCTCGGACGCAACCAGGGTGTTCATCTCGTCTTGCACTGCTCCCCAGATGGCGACGATGGCCCTCGCGGACAAGGGGTTGACCTGCGCACGTCGCCGGCCCCAGTTGTTCTTGACGATCGTGCGGGCGATCCCCTCCGCTCTTACCTTCACCTTCTTCGCGTCCTGAATCATCCGCTGCTGGTCGGCTGGGTTGGTCCGCGACCGCCACTTCGAATCGATGGCCAGGAGCCCGGCTTCACGGGACACCACGAGGTGATCGATGTCGCCGCCCTCGACTTCGACGCTGTCGACCCAGCCCCAGATCAACCCATCTCGCTGGGCACGCTTGAGCTCGTCACGCGTTCTTTCCTCCCCCCAGGCTCCGCGGAGTTTGCCCATTGCATCTCGGTCAGCCACCAGGAACGCGTGGTTGAGCATCCAGAAGACGCCCAGGACGATCGCCGCATGGGTGACACCGAGCAGGTACCAGTTGAGAGGAGAACTGCGCTCCAGCCCCACGAGGATGACGGTCTCGAGGACAAGAAGCACGACAGATACGAGGGCAACCCCTGCGATCCACTTCCAGTGTCGCTTCAGCCAAGCGACACGACGCTTGCCAAACTCACCCCTCGAGTACGGCTTGTACTTGGCAGCCACGACTCCCCCCGTCTGTCAGTTGACTGATTGAAACACCGCCGAGCTCTCGGCGAGCGCGATCCTCCGAGGGGTCGTACTAGACGCGCGTCAGCCAGGTGACGACCTCACCGGCGGTCCAGCCGTTCGGGTGTTGGGCGGCGAGCTCCTTCGCGGAGTCGAGGTCGGATCCGAGGGTGACCAGCGGAGGCTCTTCATAGCCGTCGCGTCTTGTCTGGCCGAGGCCGATGTCGGCGGTGAGGGCGTTGCACAGGCAGGCGCGTCCCACGGTGTCGGCTTCGTCGCCGCCCTTGGACAGATACATGTGGGTGGGCTCGCCGGGGCAGCGGTAGCCGATGTCGCCGTCGGCCGTCTGGAACGGCGTGCGGAGGTAGCTCAGGTCGCAGAGCCGCGGGCGCTCGCCGTAGACGGCGGGGTCGGAGGAGGTGTCGTCGAGCTGGGCCACCTTGAACGGGAATCCGGTCGGCGATGCGCGGGGGTCCGTGCGCACGTCGAGAGTGCCGTCGAGCAGCTGCCCGCGGAGCTCGTCGCGCAGGTGGGGGGTCAGGCCCGACTCCTCCGCGAGCGCGAAGATCGTGCCGACCTGCACACCGGCGGCGCCGATCGCCCTCGCTTCGGCCAGGCGCTCGGGCGTGCCCTGACCACCAGCCACCCAGAACGGGATGCCGAGGGCGGCGAGCTTGGCCAGATCCACCTCGTCGCGTGGCCCGTAGACGGGCTCGTTGGTGTCTCCGGCGACAGCCTTGGTGCGCGGAGGGGCGTTGTGGCCTCCCGCGCGGGGGCCTTCGACGACGAATCCGTCGGGGCGGGTCGCCTCGTCGCGGGCCAGGTAGGCGGCCAGCACGTTGGCCGACACGATCGCGAGGAAGCGGGGCCTGCGCACGGCGGGCAGTGCGTCACCGAACAGCGCTCGGGGGTCGACCTCGACCCGGTGTGTCTCCTCCGCGCCGTGGACGTCGATGGTCACTCCGCCGACGTTCCCGGCGGCCAGGTCGTCGAGCAAGTGGGGGATCTCTCGCGGCACCCCGGCGCCCATCAGCACGTAGTCGACTCCGGCGAGCATCGCGCCGTAGGCGGCGGCCGGGGTCGCCATCTGGACCTTCTCGAGGAAGTTCACGCCCACCACGCCGTCGTGGCCCTCCTTGGCCAGCCACACCTCGGCGAAGTTCGCGACCACGGCGAGCTCCTGGCTCTCGGCGGTCTGGCGCAGGGTCAGCTTCGGGACGGGCCGGTACGGGCTCGTTGTCCCGTCCTTCACGCTGCGGCCGAGCCGCTTGTAGTAGCGGTCCAGCACCCGCTCGGCCATCGCCGGCACGGGGAAGGCCGCGAGCGCGCGGCGCATGTCTCCGCCGACGTCGCCGTCCTGCAGCCGCCGAGCCAGGATCACGTCGAGCGCCGTGCCCGACACGACTCCGAGCTGCCCGGCGAGGGAGACCGAACGGGCAAGCTGCCACGCGGACACCCCGACACCCATGCCACCTTGGATGACCTGGGGAAGTTCACTTTGATACTGCTCCATGACGAGCTCCCGTTCGAACCTCCGACGCATTACGACTCAAACGGTTGCATCTGCCAAAGGTCCCTCGGTAGGGGCGAATGACCCGTCTCGGTGTGCCGTGAACCCCATTGTGGACCCCGTGTGGTCGTCACGGGGGTCCTCACTGGGGCCCTCACGCAGGCGGCTGCCCTGGCGCCCGACCCGCAACGTGACCGGTCAGGCGATCCGGTCCAGCAGCCACGAGGGCCCGACCGAGGCGCCGCCGACCTCCGTGACGCGCTGGCGCAGGGCCCGATCAGCCGTCACGACCACCACGTCGTCCCCGTCCGCCGTCCGGGTCCGCACCTGCTCCACGACCTCGTCGTCGCCGGAGCCGGAGGCGTGCGCGGTCTCCACCGAGCCGTCGAGGCCGATCGGCTGGCCACGCTTGGCCTCTCCCTCGAGCACCAGCACAACCGCCTCGTAGCCCAGGTCCGCCGCGGCGATCGCCTGATGAAGGCGAAGGGCGGCGCCGGCACGGTCACGCCACCATCCATTCGGACGGCTGGCCACCACGTTCGCGCCGTCGACGATGAGCACACGCATAGCGTCAGCGTAGGCGGGTGGGGCCGCACTGAGACAACCACTGGGCTAACCGGGGTTGGCCGTGCGTCCCCCAGGGGGGTCACCGGCGCAGGATCGGCGGGTCTAGCATCCAAATGAGAACGTTCCTCTGACGGAGAGGTCAGCACATGTCGTCCCCAGGTCCCGGCTACTCGATCACCATCCGCACCGAGCTCCCGATCGCGGCAACCGCGACCGCGGCGCTGGCCTCCGCAGTCAGCTCGGCGGGCGGCGTGATCACCGCGCTGGACGTCGTGGAGTCCCGGACCCACCACATGGTGGTCGACGTCAGCTGCGACACCACGAGCGAGGAGCACGCCGACGCCATTGCGAAGGCGATCTCCGAGATCCCCGGGGCGAACGTCCGCAAGGTGTCGGACCGCACCTTCCTGATGCACCTGGGCGGCAAGATCGAGGTCAACCCCAAGGTGCCGCTCAAGCACCGCGACGACCTCGCCCGCGCCTACACCCCCGGTGTCGCCCGGGTGTCGATGGCGATCGCTGAGCACCCCGAGGACGTCCGAAAACTGACCATCAAGCGCAACACCGTTGCGGTGGTCACCGACGGCTCGGCCGTCCTCGGGCTCGGCAACATCGGTGCGGCGGCCGCGCTCCCGGTGATGGAGGGCAAGGCGGCGCTGTTCAAGCAGTTCGGCGGGGTCGACGCCTGGCCGGTCTGCCTGGACACCCAGGACACCGACACCCTGGTCGAGATCGTCCGGGCGATGGCTCCGGTCTACGGGGGGATCAACCTGGAGGACATCGCGGCTCCCCGCTGCTTCGAGATCGAGACCCGGCTCCGCGAGATGCTCGACATTCCGGTCTTTCACGACGACCAGCACGGAACGGCGATCGTGGTGCTCGCCGCGCTCTCCAACGCGCTGCGCGTGCTGGACAAGCGGATCGAGGACTGCCGGATCGTGGTCTCCGGGGTCGGCGCGGCCGGCAACGCGATCATCCGGCTGCTGCACGCCCAGGGCGCCGGCGAGATCATCGGCTGCGGCCGCAACGGCGCGGTCCACGCCGGCCAGGAGGGCCTCGACGAGTACCGCAACTGGATCGCCCAGCACACCAACGCCTCCCGGCAGGAGGGCACTCTCAAGGAGGTCCTGGTCGGGGCCGACGTCTTCATCGGCGTCTCCGCGCCGAACCTGCTGACCGGCGATGACATCGCCACCATGGCACCGAACGCGATCGTCTTCGCGCTGGCCAACCCGGTCCCCGAGGTCGACCCGGTCGCTGCCGCCCAGCACGCCGCCGTCGTCGCCACCGGCCGGTCGGACTACCCCAACCAGATCAACAACGTGCTGGCGTTCCCCGGATTCTTCCGCGGCCTGCTTGACGCGGGGGCCACCGACTTCAACGACGAGATGATGGTCGCCGCCGCGATCGCGATCGCCGACTGTGTCACCGAGGACCAGCTCAACCCGAGCTTCATCATCCCGAGCGTCTTCGACCCGAAGGTCGCGCCCGCGGTCGCCGCCGCCGTGAAGCAGGTCGCCTCGCCGGCGCCCGCCGAGGACTGAACGGGAGGGCCTGGACGCATGCGGCTCGGCGAGGTGGAGCTCGCACGGATCGTGTCGGGCGGACAGACGGGCGCCGATCGCGCGGCCCTCGACATCGCGATCGAGCTGGGCGTGCCGTACGGGGGCTGGTGTCCGGCCGGTGGGCTCGCCGAGGACCTGCCCACCCCGCCCGGCCTCCTCGACGCCTACCCCCTGCTGAGCGAAGCCACGTCGGCCGACCCGGCGCTGCGGACCAGGCTCAACGTCCGTGACAGCGATGCGACCCTGGTCGTCCGAGCGCCGGGCACCGACTCCCCCGGCACCGAACTGACGCTCGCAATCGCCGAGGAGCTGGGCCGCCCGCTCCTGGTCACGGAGGGGGATCCGACGGACGTGAGGCGATGGCTGACGCAACTGCCCGCCGACGGTCGGCCGATCACCCTGAACGTCGCAGGGCCGAGGGAGAGCAACCAGCCCGGGATCTACCGGGCCACCCGGGCACTCTTGAAGATGGTCCTGACCTGGGGCTGATCCCCGCTTCGACAACGGCCGGACAACGGCTGAGCCGCCCTCGTCCCGTCTCGATTTCCTCAAGCGACGGCACATTGCGCCGAAGGACGGGCGTGACCATCGACCAGGGAGCACGCCCATGAACTCAGTCCGCCGACACCTCAGCTACGCCAACATCGTCGCGACTCTCGCGCTCGCCCTCGCCGTGGGCGGGACCTCGGCCTACGCGTCCGGCCTGGTCACCTCCAAGCACATCAAGAACGGGACCATCCGGAGCGTCGATATCCGCAACGGCGGCATCAAGACAGCCGACCTCGCCTCCTCGGCCCGGGTCGAGGCCTACTCGAACAGCAACAACACCAACGTCACCCTGAGCTCGACGCCGACCGTGGACAGCGTGGCGATCCCGGCTCCGGGCGACTACGTCCTCACGGCCAAGACGATCCTGAACAACAACCAGACGACCGCCGGAGTCCAGGTCACCTGCACCCTCTACGCCGAGGGCGTCCCCATCGATGCCGCCGTCACGACGCTCGAGGTGAAGGCTGTGCTGGGCGGACCCAACGCGTCCACCGACACGGTCTCGGCCATGGGCACTCACACCTTCGCGGCGAGTGGCACCGCCGCGCTGCAGTGTGACTCCGGCGGCTCCAACGTCACGGCTGCGGACGCGGTGATCACCGCGATCAGAGTCCCCTGACGTACCGGTGCCACAGTGGCGAGTGGGGCGCCAGTCATGCCCCGTCGGGGAGAAAACCGAAGTCTTTGCGCTCTAAGGGTTACCTCAGCCTCCGCACAGACCTAACCTCAACGGAATTGGTCAACGGACTGGGGGAAGACCCGATGAAGAACATCCGCCGCCACCTCACCTACGCCAACGTCGCCGCCACCCTCGCGCTGGTGGTCGCCCTCAGCGGGAGCGCGTACGCCGCCAACCTGATCACGTCGAGACAGATCAAGAACGGCACCATCCAGAACGCCGACATCCACCGCAACGCCATCAAGTCCAACAAGATCCACAACGGCACCATCCAGTCCGCCGACCTCGCCCCCAGCGCCCAGGAACACGAGTTCGAGGCCAGTCTCGCGGGGAAGAGCGCAAACCTCTCTTCCACACCCGTGTTGATCAAGACCCTCAGCATCAGCAGCCCCGGCACCTACTTCATCACTGCCAAGACGGCGGTGCTCAACCTCGACAGCGTCGACGCGGTGGTGACTTGCAGCCTGGGATCCTCCGGGGATCTGGGCACGATTCAGGATGACGCGACCAGCGGCTTGCAGCCGTTCAGCACCGGAAATGTCTTCACGGCCACCTTCTCGATGCAGGTGACCCAGGCCTTCTCCGGGAGTTCGGGAAGCGCCAGCGTGTTCTGCACGGCCAACTCCGCAATCGCGACCGCGGTCAACTCGACCGTGATCACCGCTCTCAAGGTCGATCTGCTGAACTGACAAACCCGAGATCCTGATCGTTCGGTCTCAGCCCGAGCATCCAGCACGTCATCTTGGGCGCCACCGGGATGGACAGCGTTGCCCCACCGCCCCAGACGCCGACGTACCGGTGCCGCAGTGGCCAGTGGGGAGCCAGTCATGCCCCGTCGGGGAGAAAACCGAAGTCTTTGCCCTTAAGGGTTACCTCAGCCTCCGCACAGACCTAACCTCAACGGAATTGGTCAACGGACTGGGGGAAGACCCGATGAAGAACATCCGCCGCCACCTCACCTACGCCAACGTCGCCGCCACCCTCGCGCTGGTGGTCGCCCTCAGCGGGAGCGCGTACGCCGCCAACCTGATCACGTCGAGACAGATCAAGAACGGCACCATCCAGAACGCCGACATCCACCGCAACGCCATCAAGTCCAACAAGATCCACAACGGCACCATCCAGACCGCCGACCTCGCCCCCAGCGCTCAAACCCAGGTCTTCGAGGCGTCGCAGGCAAGCGTCTTGATCAGCTACAGGCTTGATTTGCCCAAAGTCACACAGTTGGACATCCCCAGCGCAGGTCACTACGTCCTGTCCGCCTTTCCCAACGTGTACAACGCGGACCTCGCAAACCCGAACAACGTGACGTGCACGCTCTACCCGGGTGACGGTGGGACTCCTGACGTCGGATACGCGTCGGTGGGGAGTGCATCGTCGGAGACCGACATCAGCACCATCGCACTCCAACTGGTGCACACCTACACCGGGCCGGCAACAGCCTTCATCAAGTGCAGCATCTTCGCCGATGTCTCCGGTGTAAACCCCGTTCAAATCAACGGCGTCACCCTGACCGCGATGAGAGTCGCCTCGGTGACGACGCCGTGAGTCGTTCGGCATCAGCCGGTTCACGTCGGTGACCGGGGCGACGTGAGCAGTGGGGCGCCAGTCATGCCCCGTCGGGGAGAAAACCGAAGTCTTTGCCCCTTAAGGGTTACCTCAGCCTCCGCACAGACCTAACCTCAACGGAATTGGTCAACGGACTGGGGGAAGACCCGATGAAGAACATCCGCCGCCACCTCACCTACGCCAACGTCGCCGCCACCCTCGCGCTGGTGGTCGCCCTCAGCGGGAGCGCGTACGCCGCCAACCTGATCACGTCGAGACAGATCAAGAACGGCACCATCCAGAACGCCGACATCCACAACCACACGATCAAGGCCGGCAAGCTCAGCCGGTCCGCGCGATCGAACGTCTACACCATCAAGGTCACCCAGGCCTCGATGCCCGCCAAGCAGACCACCTACCCGTTGGCCGCCCTGCAGATTCCCGGTCCTGGGCGCTATGTCCTCATCGCGACGATGACGCTCGACAACAACGGCGGCACCTACAACGCCGACATCACGTGCCTCCTCAAGCCGGTCAAGGGCAACAGCGCGTACGACACCTCGACGTGGGCCACCATGGGCATCAGCGGCACTCCCTCCAGCTACGCGAACCTGGCGCTGCAGGCCGTGCACCGCTACAAGGCAGACGCGGTAGCCGAGGTGGACTGCACGACCCTCGGGACCAACGCCACCGAGATCGACCTCAGCGACCTCACGTTCACCGCGATCTCCGTGGACTCGATCACCAAGCCGGTCGCGTGACGTTCCCCTAAGCGCCGCCTCGCCGACACCCTCCGCCGCGGCCCCGACCCGCGGGAGGGGGTGCGCGGATGGTTGTAGGTGCCTACCATCAATGGATGGACCTGCTGGAACGCAGTCGGTTCCTCGACGCCCTCGACGGCTATGCCGCGGAGGCGACGACGGGGGGCGGCCGCTTCGTGCTCGTCACCGGTGAGGCGGGGATCGGGAAGACCTCGCTGATCGAGGCCTTCCGGGACCGGCACCCCCAGATGCGCTGGCTATGGGGCGCCTGCGACGGCACATCCACGCCACACCCACTCGGCCCGTTCCACGACATCGCGTTGACGGTCGGCGGGAAGCTGGTCGAGCTCTTCGGGGACGACGTCGACCGTCGACTGCTCTTCAACGGGCTGCTCAGAGACCTGGAGTCCTCGAATCGGCCCACGGTTGTGGTCATCGAGGACCTGCATTGGGCCGACGAGGCGACCCTCGACTGCCTCCTCTATCTCGCCCGGCGGATCGGGGGCGCCCAGACACTGGTCGTGGTCAGCTACCGCGACGACGAGGGCGTGGCCGACATCGGCTTGCGGGGGGTGGTGGGGCAGCTGGCGTCGCACCGCACGACGAGCCGCTTGACCCTGCCCGCGCTCTCCCCCGACGCGGTGAGGCAGATCGCGGGCGACCGATTCCACCACGTGCTGGCGCTGACCGGAGGCAACCCGTTCTACGTGCACGAGGTCATCGACGGCGGCCTGGACGAGGTGCCGGCGACGGTGAGCGACCTGGTGAGCGCGCGCGTGGGTCGGCTCGGCCCGGAAGCCCGTGCGCTGGTCGAGGCTGCCGCGGTGCTGGGGCGGCCGGAGGCGCCCGACCTGGTGGCCCGGGTCGCGGGCGTCGAGCCCGACCCGCTCGACGAGACCGTCGCCGCTGGCGTACTGGTCGCGGACGGCCCGGCCTTCCGCTTCCGGCACGAGCTGACCCGGCTCGCGGTCGAGCATGCAATCCCGGCCTACCGCAGGATGCAGCTCGCGACGGCGGCACTCGCTGCCCTCACCGAATCCGAAGAACCCGACGACGCCCGGCTCGCCTTCCTCGCCGAGGCAGCCGATGACCCCGGGGCGACGCTCACGCATGCCGTCCAGGCCGCCCGCACCGCGATGGCGCTGCGGTCGCACCGCGAGGCCGTCATCCAGTACGAACGGGCCCTCCGGGTCGCCTCGGACATACCTCTGTCGCTGCTGACCGAGCTCGAGGAAGGGCTCGCCGAGGCGCTGTCGATGCGCGACGACTGGGAGCGATCGGTGGTGCACCGGGAGCGTGCGGTGGCGCTGTATCGGTCGCTCGCCGACCCCGACGCCCTGCTGCGCAACCTGCGGAAGTACGCCAACGCTCTGTGGCGACTCTGCCGGGGCGAGGAGTCCGCCCGGATCGGCGCCGAGATGCTGGACCTGGCCCGCGACGCCCCCGACAGCGTTGAGCGCGCGTGGTCGCTGTACTACTTCGCGACCGCCTTCGAGCGCGACGAGGACCAACGCGGCAAGCTCCTCGCCGAGGCCATGCGGATCGCAGACGAGCGCGACGACGACTCCCTGCGCTCCGGCGTGATGGTCGGCATCGGCTACCACCAGCTGTCGCGCGGTGAGGACGGCCTGTCGACGATGGTGGAGTCGCTGAAGCTCGCGCTCGACACCGGCAACGACTACGTCGCGGCGACCCAGTACTCCAACGTCTACGAGATCGCCGCCGCCCAGCTGCGCTTCGCGGAGTTCGAGGAGGTCTACGCCGACGGGATGGAGTTCGCCCTCGACGCCGACATGCCGGTCTACACCTACTGCCAGCGGGCCACCCGCGGGACCGTCCTCATGCGTCAGGGGAAGCTCGACGAGGCTGTCTCCCTGGTCGACCCGATGCTGAAGGAGACGATCTCGCCGGTCAACCGGCTGCACATGATGGTCGGGTACGTCGAATCGAAGTTCCGCCGGGGCGACGCCGACGCCGGCGAGCAGCTCGAGATCCTCAAGGAGCTCGGCCGGGGCAACGGCGAGGAGGAGTGGCAGGTGCAGGTCGCCGCCGCTGCCGCCCAGGGGGCGTGGCTTACCGGCGACCGGAGCCTGGTGGACGCCGAGGCCCTCGCCTGGGCCAGGCGCGCCGAGCGCGCGGATCGGTGGCTCAACGCCGACCTGGTGTCGTGGCTGCACCGCATCGGCATTCGGGTCGAGACCGACAGGGATCTCCCCCAGCCCTGGTCCCTGGAGCTGGCCGGGCGCTACGGCGAGGCCGCCGCCTGGTGGGCCGAGCACGGCTGCCCGTTCGAGCAGGCCGTCGCACTGCACGACGCGGGAGACACCGAGTCGCTCACCCGTGCCGTGGAGATCTTCGAGTCCCTCGGCGCCGAGCCGGCGGCGGCACTGGCCCGCAAGAGGCTGCAGAACCTCGGCGTCCATGTCCGCGGTCCGCGACGGAGCACCCGTGATCACCCCGACGGGCTCACCACCCGCGAAGCCGAGGTTGCCGAGCTACTGCGCGAGGGCCTGACCAACGCCGAGATCGCCGCAAGACTCTTCATCTCCCGTCGGACCGTCGACCACCACGTGTCGTCCGTGCTCTCCAAACTGGGCGTCGCTTCGCGCACCGAGCTGCTCGGCAGCTCCCTCGCACACTCCTCGGCAAGATAGGCAGTCTCGGTGCCCAATCTGGGCATCGTCGCCGATGTGAGGCGGGGCCTTCGGACGGTTCCCTTGCGAGAGCCGGTCCGCTGGGGACCGGGGACCGGAAGGAACCCGAGATGCCGCTCTTCATGGATGTGCACAACATCGACGGGGGCGTCGCCGTCGATGACGTCGCCAAGGCCCATATGGCCGACCTGCAGACCCAAGGCGCCCACCACGTGCAGTACCTGCGCTACTGGGTCGACGAGTCCCAGGGCAAGATCTTCTGCCTGGTCGACGCCCCGGATGCCGACGCCGCGAACCTGGTCCACAAGGAGGCCCACGGACTGGTCGCCGACGAGATCTACCCGGTGCAGGAAGGGGCATAGTCATGTTCACCCATTCACTGCGCAGGACAGCCGCCATCGCCGCGGCCGTTGCCGCAACGATCGCTGCGGGGCTCGCCACGCCGGCTTCGGCCCACCCCACCACCTCCGGACAGATCCAGGCCGAGCTGTCCGCCGCCCGGCAGTACAGCGCGCCGTTCCACACCACGGACCTCGCAGCGGCCGGTGGCTGGCAGAAGCTCCCCCTGCCGTGCTTCGACAACCCGGGGACCGGTGACAACAACGGCGGGATGGGCAACCACTGGATCTTGGACCCCGCCACGCTGGGCAACGCCCCGGTCGCCGGAGAGCCGAACATCCTGGTCTTCGACCCCGTCACCAACAAGCTGGTCGCCGTCGAGTACGTCGAGCTGCAGTCCGCCGCCTCCGCGGCGCCGAGCCTGTTCGGGCAGACGTTCGAGCCGTCCAACCTTCCCGACGGCACGCCGATCTACGAGCTGCACGCCTACGTGTGGAAGCCGAACCCGAACGGCATGTTCCACGAGTACAACCCGGACGTGCACCTGTGTCCCACCGCGTGACTCCGTGACGCGGGCCTGAACACACAACGTCACCGCGGGCCGGAGGTAGGGCCCGCGGTGACGTCGAGAAGCGCCGGTTCGGCGGTGGTGCTCAGTCGGAGGCTGCTCGCCCGAGTTCGTCATCTTCAGAAACGGAACGGATCGGCATCGGGATGCTCATGAAGTCGGCCATGAACTCCCGCAGCAGATCCACCGCTGCCAGCACCTTCGGCGAGGTGAGCGCGTAGTGCACGCTGCTGCCCGACCGGGAGGTCCACACAACGTTGCGATCCCTCAGGATCGCCAGGTGCTGGCTCGCGTTCGGCTGGGAGACGCCGATCCTCTCGGCGATCTCGTTGACCGACAGCGGGCCGTCGCGCAGCTCGTCGAGGATCATCAGTCGCTTGGGATCGGCGATCGCCTTGCACAGGTGGGCGTGCAAGGCCACCATCTCGCCGTGGTCGCTGGCCATTCGATCAACCCCTACTCCTGCCGGTCCGGCTGATCCACCATGAGGAACAGCTGGCCGGCGTCGATGTCGAGACGAAATCGGGCAATGTCGTCGTCCGCCGGACCTCGAGTCCGGCTTCCGGTCCGGACGTCGAACTGGCTGCCGTGCCGGGGACAGGTCACGATGCCGGCCTCGAACTCTCCCTGCGAGAGGACGGCCCCTTGGTGGGGGCAGACGTCCGCGCAGGCGAAGAGCTCGCCGTCCACTCGGTAGACGGCAACCGGCCCCGCCGGCGTGTCCTCGACGCGGGCGACGAAACCGAGCCGCCCGGCGAGATCCGCCTCGCCGAGCAGAGGATACCGTTTGCGCCCCGACCCTCCGGTCCGGAGCATCGGGCGCAATCGGTTGACCAGAGCGCCTCGGTTGGCCACCAGGTCACACCCCGCTCGCTGGGCGTCCAGCCACAGCTCGGCATCGGGCACGGTGAGATACCCGGCGACGAGTGCGAGCGGCCAGCGCTTGCGAGCCGATCGGACACGATCGAGCGCGCGGTCGACCGCAAGGTCGACCACAACGACGTCCGGGTCGTCGACACTGAGGGTCGTCTCGTCCCCCTGCACCGTCGGACCCAACCGTGAGAGTCGCCCTGCCACCCAGGTGTCGGCACCAATGAGCAGGACAGTGGTCACAGCGCCACGAGCTCAGATGAACAGGGTGATGTCGGCGTCCGCAGCCATGTCGAGGAAGCTGGCAGCGCCGATGCAGGGCTGCAAACCGTCGATCATGTCCGTGGTCTTGATGCCGTAGAGGTCCATCGTCATCTGGCACGGGTGCAGGCGGACGCCGAGGTCGGTCGCCATCTCGAGCAGCTCGCCCGGGCTGGCCACCTTGTAGTCCCTGGCGAGGCCCTTGATCATGCTGGTGCCCATGCCACCCATGTGGATCTTGCCGAGCTTCAGGTGATCTGTGCCACCACGGTCCACCATCGACTCCATCTTCTGCTGCCAGCGCTCGCCGGTGACGCGCACGTCGTTGCGCTGCAGGACCCGCAAGCCCCAGAACGTGAAGAAGATGTCGACTTCCATGCCGGACGCAGCGGCGGTCGTCCCAAGGATCAGGACGGGCCAGACCTTGTCGAGATCGCTGCTCCAGCAGATCATCGCCATTCTCTTCGTGTCGTCATCAATGTCGTCGGGAGTCCCGACGTTGATAGCCTCACTCACTTTGCATTACCTCCGTTGTTATCCGGGTCGGCCACACGACCGACCTCACAACCTGCCTGCAAGCCACATGACAGCTTCAACGAGGCGGAACCCCAGGTAGATAGCGAAGATCACGATCAGCGGGATCATCCATCGCGGCGGCCGCACACCCGCCGCCCCTGTGCCTTCCGGCTCGCCCTCCATGGACACCTTCCAGGCTCCTCTCTCCGCCGGCCGTCTAGTCCGTGCACCGGAAGCAGTTGATGTTGTTGTCGTCGATGAACGGGAGGTACGCCTCGTAGGCGTCCGCTCCGTCGGTCAGGAAATGCCGCTCGCCCTCGAAGTCCGTGGGACGGATACGAGCCATCCAGCCCTTGCCGTACGGATCCTTGTTGGCGGCCAGGATGTCGGCCTCGAAGCCTGCTTGGTTGGTTTCCACCAGGACGCCGCTCAAGGGGGTAGGGAACGGCCCCACCCACTTCGCACTCTCCACCACGGCCACGGTGTGACCCCTGTCGAGAGTGCGGCCGAGCCTCTTGAAGCTCGCGGTGACCAGCCGTCCGCCCCGGCTCTGGGCGACGTCGGTCATCCCGATGACGACGTCGTCGCCATCGGGAACCACCCACACGTGCAGCTCCAGGTCGTAGAGCCGGTCCTCCGGCACCACGCACCCTCGCCACACCTGTTCGGTCATGGGGTTCCTATCTGCCCATCAGCCGTCGCAGCTGATCCCTTGCGCCTCGAGGAAGGCCTCGTAGGCCGCCACTCCTTCTGCTCCGGTGCTCAGGCTCACCGAGTCTGCGTCCCAGTCCGCCGCGGCGATCCGGGCGACCCAGCCCTCGCCGTACGGGTCGGAGTTGATCAGGCCGGGATTCGCCACGACGGCCTGGTTGATCTCGGCGATCTCGCCGGCGACGGGGGTGGGGACCGGGCCGACCCACTTGCCGGACTCCACGGTCGCCACACTCTGCTCGGCGCGGAGCGACCTGCCGACCTTCTTCGGGGTGACCGAGATCATGCCCTTGGCGAGGTTCTGCGCGACGTCGGTCAGGCCGACCTCGACCAGGTCTCCCACCTTGCGCGCCCAGACGTGCTTCTCGACGAGGTAGTACAGGTCGTCGGGGATGTTGCAACTGCGGATGGTGGCCACGGGGTACTCCTTAGGAAAGGGTCTGCTCTTCCAGATGCTCGACGAGTAGATGGTTGATCAGCATGTCGAACGCGACCAGTCGGATGTCGCGGTCGAACTCGGTGACGAACTCTGCGTCTTTCGCGCTCTTGCGCATCTGCCGCCGGTAGCTTTCGCCACACGTCGGACACGTGACAACGTACGCCGTGTAGTCCAGGTATGGCTCGGACTTGACCTCCTGGGCGTGATCGTCGGCCAAGTGGGCGTGGAGCGCACGGATGCTGGTCTCCACCTCGCAGTAGGGGCAGCGCATCATCGCTGCTCACCCGCCCACAGAGTCGTCATGGGTCTCATGCCGGCACTTCCTCCGGTTGCGGCTCCGGCTCGGCCGGGCCTCCGACCGCCTTCAGCACCAGCTGGATGACGTCGACGACGTCCATCTGCTGATCTGCTCCGGTGTTCTTGGCGGCGTCGCTGAACATCGTGAAGTCCTTCGGGCAGGTCACCACGAAGTTGGAGACGTCGAGCGTCATCGCTTCCTTCATGCGGTTCTCGCTCGGGCGCTCCTTGAGGAAGGAGTCGTCCATCCAGATCCGGCCGCCGCCGGCGCCGCAGCAGAAGGTGTTGGTGCCGTTGCGCGGCATCTCCTCGAGGGTGCAGCCCAGCGCCTCCAGGATTCGCCGTGGCGCCTGGGTGACCCCGTTGTAGCGGGCCAGGTAGCACGGGTCGTGGTAGGTGACGTTGAGCCCCAGGGGCTTGGCGTCCAGGTCACCGGCCTCGAGCAGGTGCGCGATCAGCTCGGTGTAGTGCCACACCTTGTACTCCGCACCGAGCTTCGGGTACTCGTTGCGCAGCGCGTTGAGCGAGTGCGGGTCAGTGGTGAAGATCTCCTCGAACTGAGCGTTCTCGAGCTCTGCGATGTTGTGCTCGGTGAGCATCTCGTAGAGGCCCTCCTCACCCACCCGGCGAACGTCGTTGCCGGAGTTCCACTCCCCCTCGTAGAGCAGGCCGAAGTCGACCCCGGCTCTATTGAGCAGGGTGGCCAAGGTCCGGGAGTTCTCCGCGAGCCGGTCGTCGAACGACGCGTAGTCCCCGACGAACCAGAGGTACTTCACCGGCTCCTTGCGGGCGTCCTTGATCTTGAAGTCCAGGCCCTTGGTCCAGCGGGTGCGCATCCGCGCTGACTTGCCGAACGAGTTGCCCTGTCCGGCGAGGTTCTGCAGCGCCGTCTGCAGGCTGGCGTCCATGTCGCCCTTCTCCACCAGGGAGCGGCGCATCTGGACGATGGTCGGGACGTGCTCGATGCCGACCGGGCAGGTCTGCACGCACGCCATGCAGGTGGTGCACGACCACAGGGCGCGAGCCGAGATCACGTCGCCGGCGACGCTGGCGTCGCCCGGAAGCGTCGGGCCGCTGCCGTTCGGGCGCTGCTCTCGGTCGAGAACCGCAACCCCACCGGACTGCACATCGACCCACTGACGCAGGTCGAGGATGACGTCCCGCGGCGAGAGCGGGGCGCCGGCCGTCCGAGCCGGGCAGACCTCGTGGCAACGACCGCACTTGGTGCAGGAGTCGAGGTCGAGCAGCTCCTTCCAGGTGAAGTCGGTCATCGACTGGTAGCCCGAGGGCACGCCGTCGCGCATCACCGGGTCGGGAAGCCCCAGGGTCGCGGTGCGGTCGTGGGACAGCAGGTTCACCCCGTCGGCCAGCATGTGCATCGCCTTGGAGAACGGGAGGTACGCCACGAAGCCCATCGCCAGGACCGAGTGGATCCACCAGGTCACGGTGTGGGCCGCACCGGCCGCTCCCGCGCCCAGGCCCAGGGCGCTGAACAGACGACCGATCACCCAGCCGGCCGGGGACCACACCTCGAAGGTGGGGAAGTCTCCCGCGATGATCCGGAAGGCCTCGGTCAGGAGCCCGGTCAGGAGGATCAGTCCCAGCCCTCCCACGAAGAGCCAGTCACCGAGCACGAACGGCTTGCGGCTGTAGCCCTCCTCGGGCTGCTGGGCCCGGGTGTAGTTCAGCCGCCACGGCTTGATGAACGCCCGGCGGATGATCAGGTAGCTCAGTCCGAGCACCGCCGCAAGCGCGAAGGTGTCGGCCACGAACGAGTAGATCAGATAGAAGGTGCCGTGGAAGAAGCTCTCCACGTGACCGACGAGGAGGTACGACGCCGGCCCCACGATGTCGTGGTCGATGGTCAGGATCACCGTGGCCAGGAAGAGCACGATGAATCCCCAGAAGACCCCGAAATGGGCCAAGCCCACCGCGCGGGCCCCGCGCCCGATGGTGACGTTGGTGGCCAGCACGGCCACCGAGCCACCGTCGGAGCGGGACTTCACACCGGTCATCGGGCGCCCGAAGATGCCGGCCTTGATCGCCGACCACCTTCCGGCCGACCGGCCGCGGCGGTACTTGGCGACGCGACGCCAGACCCCATACAAGAAGGAGAGGATCGACAGTGTCGCGAGGACATAGAAGACCACCGTGCCGGTGGTCCCGATGCCCCCGAAGACGTGCCGAGTCGCGTCGGTCAGAGCCATCAGTTCAGCCCTCCAGCTTTTCGACGATGGCCGGGATCAGGTCGAAGAGGTCCTCGGTGCTGCCGTAGTGGGCAACCTCGAAGATGGGCGCGTTCGCGTCGGTGTTGCACGCGATGATCAGCTCCGCGCTCCGCATGCCCTCGAGGTGCTCGGGCGCGCCGGAGATGCCGAAGGCGAGGTACGCCTTGGGCTTGACCTTGAGACCGGACTTGCCGACCTGCCGCGACTTGGGCATCCAGCCCGCGTCGATGACCGGGCGGGAGGCGGACACCGGTGCGTCGAGCAGGTCCGCCAGCTCCTGCGCCGTGTCGATGTCGTCCTTGGACCCGATGCCGCGACCGACCGAGACCAGCAGGTCCACGGCGGTGATGTCGACGTCGCCGCCCTGGGGGACGATCATCTCCTTCAGCGCGGTCCGCACCGAGCCGAGCTCGGCCGGAGCGGCCACGCTGGTCACCTCCGGCGCGGCGCCTCCGGCGACCGGGGAGAACGACCCCGAGATCACCGTGCACACACCCGGCTGACCGTTGACCTCGACATCGGCGAAGATCTTGCCGCCGAGGATCTGGCAGGTGGCCACCGGAGTGCCGCCGTCGACGATCAGGTCGACGACACCGGCGGCGTGGGCGCCACCGGTGGCGACGGCCAGCGCCGTACCGAGGTCCAGACCGGTGGTGTCGTTGGGCAGCAGCACCAGCTGCGGCGACCGCTCACCGACCAGCGCCTTGAGCGCGACCTCGTACGCCTCGACGACGTACTCCTTGAGCGCGTCGTGCTCGACCACGAGGACGGTGTCGGCGCCGGTGAGCTTGTCAGCCCCCTCGCCGGACCCCAGGAGGGCCACCTCGACCTGACCACCCAGAGCGTCGGCGACCTCGCGGGCCTTGCCGATCATCTCGAAGGTGGCGTCGGAGAAATCCCCACCGGTACGACCGGCAAGAACCATGACGTTTCCCATGTCTGTCACTTATCCCTTCACGAGTCCACGAGCGCGGAGCAGTTCGACGATGGCGCCGGCGACGTCGTCGACGGAGCCGGTGAGCATCTCGGCATGGCCGGCTGCCTCGGGGATGCGCATCTTGCGCACGGTCAGCCCGGTCTCGGCGGCAGCGGGCGACACCGACACCGTCTCGAGGGCGCCGGACTGCATCATCTGACGGATCTTGGTGATCGGCGCGTAGCGCGGGGCCTGGTGCGCGGCCTGGATGCCGACCACAGCCGGGAGGGCCACGCCGATCTCGGCAGCGACTCCGCCGGCGTACTCCTGGCGAACGGTGACCCCGTCGTCGGACGCGGCGACGTTCGCGACGACCGACACGTGCGGCTGGCCGAGCATCGCGCCGAGCGCCGAGGGGAGCTGCCCATCCATGTCGTCCACCGACTGCACGCCGGTGAGGACCAGGTCAGCAGGCTCCTGGGCGAGGTAGGCCGCCAGCGTCGCGGCACGCGCCCGGGTGCTTGCTCCCGAACCGCCCTCGATCATCACGGCCTTGTCCGCGCCCTTGGCCAACGCCGTGTAGAGCGACTGGTCGATGTCCAGGTCGTCGGCCAGACCGACGGCCACGACCTCCGCGCCGGCGCTCTCCTTGTAGAGCAGGGCCTCCTCGAGCGCTTGGTCATCCCATTCGCTCAACACGTACTTCAGGTACTCGCGGTCGACGTCGGTCTCGTCGTCGTTGATCTCGAACTCCTCGACGAGATCGGGGACCGCCTTCATCGCTACGACGATGCGCATTAGTTCTCCTCGGTGACGGGTGCGGACAGACCTGCTGGGTTGTGCAATGCGAGCTGGTCTCGGATCTCGACCAGGTCCCCCGCCTCGGGAAGGAAGGGGAAGTCACGGAACGACTCGCTCGGACGGTAGGAGCCGTACGGCCGGGTGCAGCCGGGCTGGCCGTCCTCGCCGGGGCAGCCGTTGGTGACGAAGGGGACCCCCGAGTCGATAGCAGAGTCGATCGTCTCTGCGTCCTCACCCAGATCGGTGAGGTTCCCCTCGTCGTCGAAGGTGAACGAGTCCATGTCGTACCCGTTCTCCTCGACCAGGTGGCGGGCGAGCTGAACCCGCCGCCACCGCGTGATGGTGCTCTTCTCCATCTCCCCCATCCGGGAGTCCGGCTCGGGGTTGAAGCAGAAGAGGTAGGAGAAGATCTGCTTGTCGCGGAGCTTCACGAAGATGTCGACCAGGTCGACGTCGCGCTCGCCGAGACCGACGAGGGTGTGCACGTTGACCTTCCAGGGGCCGAAGATCTCGCGAGAGTCGTTGATGACCTCCCAGTACTTCTCCCACTTCAGGCCGCCCTGCGGCACGTCGGTGCGGATGCTGCGGAAGAGGTCCTCGGTGACCGCGTCGAGGCCGATGCCGATCATGTCGACGCCGAGGCTCTTGTACTGCTCGAGCCGCTCCCGGTTGAGGGTGGGCGGTGCGCACAGGATCGAGAGCGGCGCCTTCACCCGCTCGACGATGCGCCGGGTGATCTCCACGGTGTCGCGGTGGGCATGGCCGTGGGTCACCATCGAGATGCAGAGCCGGGTGAGCTTGTCCTCGTACTTGACCATCCGGTCGATCAGCTCGTCGGTCTCGACCAGCTCCCAGTCGACCCGGATAAACGACTTGTCCTCGTAGTCGCCCGGTCGGGTGCGAGCCAGGCCGCAGTAGCCGCAGTCCGACAGGCAGCCCTCGTCGTAGTTGAGCAGCAGGTTGATGCCGCCGAACTCGAAGTCGCGGGTGAAGCGCCCGGACCGGAAGCGCAAGGCGTAGGCGCTGGCCATCGATATCCGCACCCACTCCGGACTGATCCGGGGCTCCGGGCGCTGCAGGTCGACCAGCGGCAACACGGTTTGGGTCACTTCGAGCTCCTCGCCTCGGCGTGGGTGGGTTCAGGGAAGTAGCACGAGCCTTCGGCCCGCAGCGGGTGGGCGACGCTGCGCTCCTGGGCGCGAGCACCGGCGTCGAGGACGGCCCTGACCACGTCCTCGTCGTTGCGCCAGCCCAGGTCGTCACCGAACGCCTCACGGCTCTCCGCAACGGCGGCCGCGACTGCCTCCGGCTCCAGTCGCCGCCAGCGCACAGCAGCCTCGAGGTGCTTCAGGCCATGGGGCAAGTTGTTGAAGTCGCCGGAGAACATCACGCTCTTGGTGAGGTTGCCCTGCGCGGCCACGTAGACCCGGACCGTGCCCTCCGGCGAGCGGAACGTCGCCGAGCCGGTGCCGTCGGGCTGGGCCTGCTGCTCGTGGAGCCAGGCGTCGCCGGCGTACTTGGTGACGACCAGTCCCTCGGCCGAGGCCTCCTCGGCAACGGTCGGGTGGCCGGGCTCCATCGCTGCCTTGAACTGCCGGGCGAAGCCGTTGGCGATCGCCGCGCGGACCTCGTCCATCGGGATGCCGGTGCCGAGCTGGCGGCGGACCGTGGTGATCCGCTCACCGACCGCGGCGACGCCCTTGTCGGCGAGCTTGGCGGCCGGGATCCGCAGCACCTGCAGCATGAACGCGACGTCGAGGTCGACGAGCAGGCTGGTGTGGAAGAGCATGGCGCCGAACGCGTCGGCGTACAGCCCGAGACCGGCGATCTTCTTGCCGTCGCTGATCAGGTCGTTCTTGCCACCGAACTCCGCCTCGATGCCGAGTGTCGCCAGGCCGGCCACCACGCCTTGTCCCAGCTCCTCGATGAGCTCCTTGGGACGGGCGGCCCGGGCGGGCAGCACGAGAGCTACGCCGAGCTGGCCCTCCCCCATCACGATCGCGCCACCGCCGGTGGGACGGCGGCTGAACGCGGTGTCGGTCTCGGCGCAGGCCTGGAGGTCCACCTCGGCGGCGAGCGTCTGGTAGCGACCGACCAGGGCGGCGTGGTCGGCGTAGGTGTACAGCCGCAGCGCGGGTCGCGGGTCGGCGACCTCGCGCGAGACCCGTCCCATCAGCGTCTCGTCGAGGGCCAGACCCTCAGCCGCGCCGGCGCCGTCGTCGACCAGAAGGTCCCAGGCATCGCCGTACGGCGAAGACGAAAGCGGGCTGTCCACGCGCTTGCTCATGGTGGTCAGCCCACCTCGACCTTGGAGAGGTCCTCTTCGCCGGCCCAGGTCAGCGAGCAGCAGTACTCGAACTTGCGCGTCGTCACGCCGCGCTCCTCGGCGTAGCCGATGATCCCGTCGGCCGGGTAGGCGATGCCGTTGAGACCCAGGTCGACCGCGGCCTGGTCGAGGTCGATCTTCATCTGGCCCAGCGGGCGGGCGCAGCCGAGGTTGACCGGCAGCGTCGGCATCGCCTCACGGGCGGTGCCGAAGAACGCGGCGACATCCTCGGTGGGCGGCGGTGGCAGGTGGGCCATCGGGGTGCCGGTCAGCGGGACCAGGACCACGAGGATCAGAGTGCTGACGTTGTAGGAGGAGACCATCTCCAGGGCTCGGTGCTCGCCGAGGAACGTGCCGTAGTGCAACCCGAGGATGATGTGCGGGATGATCCGCAGCCCGTTGTCGCTGAGCACCCGCAGGGACTCGTCGAAGTCCTTGGTGGTCAGCGGCAGGTGGTAGACGTCGCGGATCGTCTCGTCGGCGCCGATGATGTCCAGCATCACCCCGTCGACACCGGCGTCAGCGAGCTGGCGAGCCAGGGCCGGGGAGACGACACCGGAGTGGACGATCACCGACATGCCCAGCTCCTCGCGGATCCGGGGGACGTGCTCCAGATGCGGCCGCAGCGGCACGCCACCGGTGCGGGTCGAGCCCCCCGAGACCAGCAGGCCCTTGCTGCCCTGCGCTTTCAGCCGGACTGCGGTGTCGAAGAGAGTCTCCCCTTCCGGGATTCCGGCCATGCCGTCGAGCACCTTGGTCTGGCAGTGGTCGCACGACAGCGCGCACGCCGAGCCGGTCACCGAGATCGGCAAGAACTGCTTCGGGTTGCTGGGAGTCCACTCCGAGGTGCTCCACTGCTTGAGCCCGGGGGCGTAGAAGTCCATGACCCCGCCGAAGTTCTGCTGCCGGATCTCGAACCCGGCGCTGGTGGTGGAGATGGTCATTCAGCCACCAGCCCCTTCTCCTTGTGGTCGGCCACAGCTTGCTCGAACCAGGCCAGGGCAGCCGAGCCGGAGAGGGTGTCGGGGAGCGGGCGCTCCTCGGAGGAGGCCTCGATCTCCATCAACCAGCCGCCGTCGTACGGCTGGTTCATCACGATCTCGGGGTTGTCCAGCACGGCCTGGTTGGTGTTGGTCACCATGCCGGCGAGCGGCGCAACCAGCGGACCCACGAACTTGGCGGCCTCCAGGCTGCCGAGCGGGGTCCCGGTCACGACCTCGGTGCCCGGGGGCAGCAGGATCAGCTGCGCCAGGACGCCATAGGTGTCGGCCGTAAGCGCGTCAAGGCCGATCCGGAAGCGCCCCGCGCCGATGTCCTGCACCCACATGTGGGTCGGGGTGTGGTAATCGCGGTCCAGACGAAGGGCGTAGCCCGCGACCTGGGCTTCTCCCTGGCCGGCGTCTCCCTGGCCCGCCATCTGCTCGTGCTGGGTCATGCCGCCACCTCCGAATGAGCTGAAACCATTGCCGCTGCGAGGGGGGCGAGCTCCTCCGCCTCCTGCAGCACCTTCTCCGCCCGGGCAACGTCGAGTCCGACGACGTCCGCGGGCAGGTCACCGATCACGCTGCGGACCATGCCCTCGGCGATCGTGACCACGAAGTGCTGTTGTCCCGGGTTGTACTCGTGCACCCACACCCCGGCACGCACCTTGATCGTGCGGACCGGCCGCAGCGGGCGAGAGAAGCCCGCCACGAACTCCGGGTCGACCATGGTCACGTCGTACTCGGCGATGGCAGCCTCCTCCTCGGACCGCAGCGTCGAGCCCTTGGACTCACGCCCCAAGGCGACCTCGTACTCGCGCACCATCGCGGCCTTCCAGGCGTCGGCGTCGACGAGCGGCGTCGCGACGACGTAGGACTGCATGAGCCCCAGGACCTCGCGGCGCAGATCGTCGCTGAGTCGCAGGATCCGGGTCGCCCGGGCGTGATCGAAGCCGGTGATCAGGTTCCCGACGATGGCGACGCCCTCGCCCACCTGGCCGGCGCCGTGGCCGCAGACCTTGGCCTCCCCCACGGTGATCTCGCTGAACTCGTCGAGCACCGCCGGAATGCCGAGGCTCTGCAGCGCCGACACCGCGGGGGCCAGCAGCGTGGCCAGGGCACTGCTCCGGCGCCCGGGGACCGCAGAGACGGGCAGCGTGATCTGGAAGAAGTACTGCTGGTCGTCGAGGTAGACCGGCCCGCCGCCGACCATGCGGCGCAGCACGGGCAGGTGCTCCGCCGCGCAGTACTCGGTGTCGACCTCGGCGATGTCGCGGTGGTAGCCCAAGCAGACGTAGGGCTCAGCCGGCTGGACGAACGACAGGACCGGCTCGTCGTCCGGGCGCATCGCCGCCGCCAGTCCGTGCCAGACCGACTGGCTGCGGACCGCGCTCGTTGCTCCGAAGTCGATCGTTCTCACTCCGCCGCCTTGCCCGGACTTCCCATGGCCATGTCGAGCATCTCGGCGATGTCGAGGACCTGGAGGTGCTCGTTGCCGGTGGACTTTGCGGCGTCGGAGAAGCGGGACACCTCGTAGGGGCAGCAGACCGCGAGGATGTCGGCACCGGACTCGGCGGCCTCGCGGACCCGACGCTCCGAAAGCCGCTCCGAGACGTGGTCGCTCATGAATCCGTCGAGCCACATCCCGCCGCCGCCACCACCGCAGCAGTAGGCGGCCTGCTTGCAGCGACCCATCTCGACCAGGTCGAGACCGGGAATGGCCTGAAGCAGCTTGCGCGGTGCGTCGTACTCGCCGTTGTGCCGACCCAGGTAGCACGGGTCGTGGAAGGTGACCTTCTTATCGATCGAGGAGGTGAACTCCAACGTGTCGACGAGCGGCGCGAGCAGCTGCGTGTAGTGCAGCGCGTCGTAGGTGTGCCCATGCTTGGGGTACTCCTTGACCAGCGCGTTGTAGGCGTGCGGGTCCGGCGTGACGATCCGCGAGAACTCGTACTTATCCAGCGTCGCGGTCATCTCCTCCATGAGTGCCTCGAAGAGACCCTGCTCGCCGGCGAGCCGCTGGGAGTCGCCGAGGGTCTTCTCCTCGGCGCCGAGGATCGCGAAGTCGACGCCGACGGCGGTCATGATGCGGGCGAAGGCCTGGGCGGCCTCCTGGCCACGCGGGTGGTAGCTCCAGTAGTCCTCGACCAGGAAGAGAACGTCGACCGGCGCCGGGTCCTTGGGGAGCTCGCGGACCTCGACACCGGCGCCCTTGGTCCACGCGGGCCGTCGGCGCGGGTTGGCGCCGAGCGCGTTGCCCTGCCGGAACGTCGCCTCGAAGACCTGCTGGAGCTCGAAGGGGACGTTGCCGCGCTGGATCGCCTCCTGCCGGACCGCCGGCATGATCTCGAGCATGTTGACCTCCTTCGGGCAGACCCGAAGGCAGTTCGCGCAGGTGGTGCACTTCCAGATCTCGTCGCTGTCCATGAGGTGACCACCGGTCTGCACCATCCGGTGCAGCTTGCGTGGGCCGTACTCGCCGACCACGTCGACCGGGCAGACCGGGACGCACTTGCCGCACCCGTAGCACCACTCCAGCGACCGTGCACCCTCGTGCTGGTAGAGCTCCTCGAAGCCCGCGTCCGTGGTGTGCGTGATCACCCGGGGCTCGAACATGCGGTTCCACATGCCGTTGAGCTCGACCTCGCGACCGCTGATGGGGGAGGCGACGATCGCCTCCTCGTGCTCGATGGCGTGCGGTGCGACCTTGCGGCCTCCGATGGGCATCAGGACCTCCTGGCAGGGGTGACGTGGACCCCGAGCAGCCGCCGGACCAGACCGGGGAGCGGGGGCATCACTTTGGTGAACTCTTGGCTCATGCGCATCCGCAGCACGGTGAACATGTAGGTGGAGTAGACGGAGGCAAGGAAGACATCGGTGCCGAACAGACCGGAGCCCATCGACGTGAACCCGACGGCCTTGCCGTTCTCCTCGAGCATCGCCATCGCGGCCCCGACCGACACGTAGCCCTCGCCCGGCGTCGGTGCGTCGAGGCCCACCTCGTCGGTCGTGACCAGCCGCAGCGCACCGGTGTCGGCGTCGGAGTCCCAGACCCATCGGGTCCACAGCCAATGCCGTCCCGGGTCGAGGAAGTGCAACAGCTCCCCCGGAAGGTCCGCCGCGATGTCGGGCAGGTCGACCAGGAGGTCGGTGAACGCGTCGAAGCGAGCCGACAGCAGGTCGGTGCCGTTGAGCAGGTCGTCGATCCCCGCGGCCAGCTCCTCCGGGGAGACCACGGCCAGGATCTTGTCGACGTGACGGCGCGCGCAGAAGACCCAGCCCAGCAGCTCGCGCAGCCCGGCCGAGTCGAGCCGAGCCGGCTCGTCCCCCACCACGGCGCGCATCGCGTCGGACTTGCCCTGCACCTCGTCGGCGATCTCGGCGAGCTCCTCGCGCGAGGTCACCTTCAGCACCTGGTCGAAGAACTCCAGGGCTGCCGGGTTGTCGACGACCTGACCGGGCATGATCAGCCTGCCTGGACCAGTCCGCGCACGAGACCGACGGCCTTCAGCGCCGCGTTGGCGGCGGAGGAGACGGTGTCCTCGAGATCGGCCGGACCGAGCGAGGCGCCGCAGGCGTAGATGCCTTCGCGGCTGGTCGCGGTCGGGTCGAGCAGACCGTTGACCCCGTCGATGAAGCCGAAGCGGTTGGCCTCGATCCCGAGGATCGGCGCGATCTCGCGGGTGCCCTGCGAGGGCTCCATCCCCACGGAGAGAACGACCATGTCCATTGGAAGCTCCATCGGGCGGCCCATGGTGGTGTCCTCGCCGCGCACGACGAGTCCGTCGCCCATGGGGAGGACCTCGGTGATGACGCCCTTGACGTACTGGACCCGCTTCTTCTCCTGGGCCTTCCAGTAGATCTCGTTCTCCCAGTAGCCGTACATCCGCATGTCGATGTAGAAGATGTAGACCTTGCAGTCCGGGATGAGGTCGCGGATCTCGATGGCCTCCTTCGAGGCAACGCCGCAGCAGACCTTCGAGCAGTACTCGTTGCCGATGTGGCGGTCACGACTGCCCACACACTGCACGAAGCAGAGCGACTTCGGCGGCTCGCCGTTGGACGGCCGGACCACGTTGTGCTCCTTCAGCATGCTCTCGAGGTCGGGCAAGGTGATGACGTCGTCGAACTCGTAGTAGCCGTACATCTGGGTCTCGCGACCCGGGTCGAAGTGCTGGAAGCCCGTCGCGACCACGATGGCGCCGCACTCGATGTCGCTGGTGCCATCCGGCCCTTCGACCGTGAGGGTGAAGTTGCCCGGCTCGCCGCTCAGCGCGATCGGCTTGGTCTGCATCCGCACGTCGGCGTTCGGGTTGGAGGTCACCGCCTCGGCCATCTGGTTCATGAGCGGCTCGGCCTCCACTCCGTGGGGGGTGAGGCCGGCGTAGTTCTCCCGGATCGGCGTGCCGCCGAGCCGCTCGTCCTGCTCCAGCAGCACCACGGGGGAGCCCAGTTCGGCGATGCCCCGGGCGGCACGGAGGCCACCCGGTCCGCCACCGATGACGACGACAGTCTCCGAGGTCATATCGTTCCTCGCGTCGGGACCTTGCGGTCGGTTTGGTTGGTGTGGATTTCAGAAGTTGTCAGTGACATTGATCCAGGGCGCTGATCGAACAGGAGGCCGGTCCGGACCAGTCCGGCCCAGTCCGGCTGAGCCCGGCTCGATCAGTCCATGTCGTCCCAGTCGAGGTACTGCTTCTCGCCGCGCTCCAAGCGCTTGAGGTCGTCCTGGAACTCCGCCCAGGCGGCCTCCCAGTCGATGCCCATCTTCTCGAGCATCGGCTTGTAGTTGGCCGAATGCCAGTGCAGCTGACACACCTTGTACGGATGCGCGCCCATGGCCAGAGCGGCGAACTGCGCCTCGCTGAGCACGGCGACGCCGACGTTGCGGTCGTGCGCCTGAGCCGCGAACTGGCTCTTGTCGAGCGTGGTGACGCACCCGGTGTCGTGGGTGAGCACGACATCGGGGTCGGCCTCTTCCTTCATCCGCTCGATCTTGCGCAGGGTCGCAAACGAGCGGGTGAAGTCACGCTGGACCAGGATGTGCCGGAAGCCGAAGCCACAGCAGTCGAACCAGGTGGAGTAGTCGCGGACATCGGCGCCGAGGACCTGGGCGAGCCCGGTGACGACCGCCGTGCGCTGACCGCCGTACACGTCCGGGTCGTAGATCGCGTCGCCCTCGACCAGCTTGTAGTAGTGGCAGGCCGGGTGGACGGTCACCGCGACGCTGGACATGTCACGGACCTGGCGAGCGGCGATCTCGTGACGCATCGCGTAGAGCCACTCCGAGTAGTGAACGATCTCCTCGGGGAGGACCAGCGGCTTGCCGAGCTTCTCCATGACCTTGCGGACCTCGGCACGAAGCTCGGGGTGCTCCAGCAGCTCGTGGCGCACCTCCTTGTAGTGCCCGTAGGAGGTGCCGCAGTGGATCAGCGGGTAGTAGCCGGTCTCGTAGGCGGCCGCGAAGTTGCGGACGGCCACGGCAGCCTGGGCGGCGACGTTCGACGTGGCGCTGGCGTAGTAGTTCCAGGCGGTGCACGACGTCTGGTCGCGCGGGTCCTCGTAGTCGTAGCCGAGCTGTCGCATGATCCAGAAGATCGAGGTGGAGTACCCCGGGATGTGCCCACACTGACCACACGACTTGTGGTGCCAGAGGTGACCCTTCTGGATCCGCTTGGGCCGACCCAGCTTCGTCGGCACCTCGACGTAGTCGCCCTGGATCTTCTGAACGACGATCTCTCCGGCAGCTTCGAGCTCGGCCAGCTCGTGCTGGAAGTCGGGGTAGCGGTCGGGCTGGTGGGCGTAGCCGGCGGCCTTCTTCTGACGCAGTGCCTCGATGGGGATAGTCATAGTTCGATCTCCTCGTCCTCGAGCCGCTCTTCCATGATTTCGTGCAGGATCGAGTGCAGCCCCGGGTCAATCTCATGGATCATGTCCAGCGCTCCGGTGGACAACCAGATCAGGTAGAGCTCGACCAGAGTCCGGTCCGCGACATCCCACCCGGTCGACGTGGTGTGCAGCGTCTCCGAGGGGAGGGCGCGGCGCCACAGGTCCAGGTTGTCCGACACGTCACCGGTCTCCGGACCCCAGTCCGGGAAGGCGTCGCGCTGCAGCATGTCGGGTGACACCTGGGTCCCCGTCGACATGATCTTGTAGATGATGCGCGAGTAGCCGCCCAACGCCTCCTTGGCCGAGGCCAAGCCGTTGTTGAGCGCCACCTCACGCATGATCGTGACGATCCCGCCGGGGTTGTTGCCCCGTGGGCACCTCAGGCAGGAGAAGCACTGGGAGCACTCCCAGATGTCCTCCTGCATCTGCTGGTAGACCAGCTCGACGTCCTCCCGCGCGGATGCCTGGGCGATCCGGCGCGGGCTGAAGTCGTAGAACTTGGCCGAGGGGCAGACCGCGACGCAGATGCCGCACTCGAAGCAGCCGTACAGGTAGTCGTTGTACCTGATGTCGGACTTGACCTCGTCGAAGATGCGCTGCTTCTCCTCGTAGGGGACCTCGGGGAACCCGGCCGGGCTCGGCAGCTTGAAGTACGCCTTGTGGGTCTCCCGGGCGTCGGTGCCGCCCTCGGAGTCGACAGTCGTGGATGTCATGGCACCTCCTTCAGAAGGAGATGACGGCGTCGGCTTCGACGGCCAGGTCGTTGAAGGCGGCCCCGCCGATCATCTCGACGTCGTCGATGAGGTCCTCCATGGCCAGGTCATTGAGGTCGAGCGACGGCTGGCAGATGAGCAGCTTCACGCCGAGCGCCTGGGCCTGGTCGATGAAGTAGCGGAGCTTCTGCCCGCGGTCACCCTTGGGGCCGATCTTGTCGACGACGTCCTTCCGCAGCAGGGTGGGCCCGAACATCGTGAAGTAGATCATCACCTCGGCCTCCATCGCCGCTGCGGCAGCGGCGAGGAAGAACGGGGTGGCGCACCGACCCGAGTCCTCGACCCCGTGGGTCATCACGTACAGGACTTTGGACTCGCCCTCACCGGTCCACATCAGCGACTCACGCGCCCTTGCGGATGAGGACGTGGAAGACCTCGCCGTCCTGGGTGATGCCGAGCAGTGTGTTGCCCGTGCGCTTGGTCCAGGCGTTCATGTCCGGCTCGACGCCGGGGTCGGTCGCCATGAGCTCGAGAACCTGGCCGGCCTCTAGAGTCTTCATCGCCTGGGCAGTCTTGATGACAGGCAGTGGGCAGTTCAGCCCGATGCAGTCGAGAACCTGCTGGGGATCGGTGGACATTCCTGCTCCCGTCTTCGAGGCCGTGTCTGTGACGCGGGTCACTGCTCACTTGGTATGCGCAGGTTCTTATACAGTCAGGTCACTGTCAAGAGGGAAGGCTTAACTAACCATGAGCGTGTCGAACGCCCGATGCGACCGGTGCAGCATGCCCGTGACCGGGCTGATCGACCCCGAAAACCTGCATCTACCTGCAGGTTCGGATGATGAGAGAGAGCGCCGAGGGGTCCGCTTCAGCTACCACCCGGGCGAGGTCGCCCTCCGCGACGATTCTGGAATTCTTTGTCTCGAGTGCTGGCGGGAGTGGACGGCCCCGCTGGGTGAGCCGACCTCGTTCGTCTGCGCGATCTGCGGTAGCACCCTCTCCCGCGAGGAGAGCCTCTTCGTCCGGCCGGTCGGCGCGAAGACCGCCTGGCAGCTGTGCGCTCCCGACGCGGTGGACCTGCTCAACCAGCTGGAGACGGTTGAGCCGAAGCTGGACAAGGAGACGTTCCACCTGCCGCTGCGGCCTCCGGAGGCATCAGGGTCCTCGGGCGAGCTCCCGCTCCTGGAGGACTGACCAGGGGCCTTTCTCAGAAGGTCCGGCGGCCGCCGAGCCAGGTCCCGGCAACCCGGACCGACGGCAGGTCGAGCGGGCCGACCACCCGGGGGTCCCGGTCGAGAAGCACCAGGTCAGCTCGGTTCCCGACGCGCAGGGTCCCCCACTCCGACTCCCCGAACGCCTGGTAGGCGACTCCGCGCGTGTAGGCGTCGACCGCCTCCTCGACCGTGATCCGCTCCCCCGGCAGCCACGGCTCGTCCGAGGCGCTGACGTCCGGGGCGTCGACGCGATGGTGCGACACCGCGACGGCCAGCCCCTCACGAGGGTCGGCCGAGCTGACCGGCCAGTCCGAGCCGAACGAGATCGGCCCCAGACGGCCCAGCGTGGCGATGGGGTACTGGAACCCGCTGCGGACGGGGCCGAGCCGCGGCTCGGTGAGATCGGTCATGGTGCCGTTGGCCTGAGCCCACAGCGGCTCGAAGTTGGCGATCACGCCGAGGGCGGCGAACCGAGGGAGGTCCGCCGGGTCCACCAGCTGGGTGTGGGCGACCACGGCCCGTCGGTCGCGCGGGCCGTTGCGCCGGACGGCCTCCTCGATCGCGTCGAGGGCCCCGCGCACGGCCGCGTCCCCGATCGCGTGGATGTGCGGCTGGAAGCCGAGGGCGTCGACCGCCGTGACGGCCTCGGCGAGCTCGGCCCAGTCCCAGTTGGGCATCCCGTGGCTGTGCGGGCAGTCGACGTACGGCTCGAGCAGGGCCCCGGTGCCGCCCTCGATGATCCCGTCGGCAAAGAGCTTGACCGCATGAGCGGTGACCAGACCGCCTCCCTCGTCAGCCACTCTCCGACGGGTCGCAACCATCCGGTCCAGGTCCTCATGCCACGTGTTCGGCGCGGCCAGGAGGGCCAGGTTCGCCCGTACGGCGAGGTGCCCGGTGGCGGCGGCCGCCAGCCAGGCGTCGGCGACGTCACCCTCCACCCAGGCGTCCTGGACCCAGGTGATGCCCAGGGCGGCCAGGTGGCGTGCCGCGTCGAGGAGAGCGTCACGCTTGGTCTCCAGAGTGTCCTCCGGCGCGAGCGCCTCGATCTTCCGCCAGGCCCCCCACTCCCTCAGCGTCCCCATCGGGGTGCCGTCGGCACGCCGGACGATCTCGCCGTCGTCGGGGTCGGGGGTGTCAGCGGTGATGCCGGCCAGCTCCAGGGCTCGGGTGTTGACCCAGGCGGTGTGGTAGTCGCTCGCCTGCAGCCAGACGGGCCGGTCCGGGACCACCGAGTCGAGCCAGGTTGCGTCGAAGTTGGCGCCCGGCGCGAGCTCAGGGGTGTAGCCGAGCCCCCGAACCCACGGCGCGTCGGGATGAGCCTCGGCCCACGCGGCGACGTTCTGGAGGACCTCCTCGACCGAGGCCTTCTCGTTCACGTCGGCGTACCGCGCGGCCAGACCGCCCTGCATGGGATGCGCGTGGCCGTCCCCGAACGACGGGAGCAGCGCCCCTCCGGCCAGGTCGACGACCTCGCCGGCGGAGGAGGCCAGTGCCGCGGCCTGCGGCCCGATCGCGACGATCTTTCCCTCCGAGACCGCTAGAGCTCCCTCAGCGGCCTCCTGCGGCCCTCCGTGGCCCCAGATGACTCCGCTGTGGAAGACCAGGTCGACGCTCATCGAATCCTCCTGTACGGCGAGCCTCCGGTCGGAGTGCTCCCAGGGGAAGGTACCGGGACCTCCGTACCTCGACGCGGGCAGACCCCACCCAGCAGGCTGACGCCATGAACTCTGACTTCCGCACGATCATCGAGCCCTTCCGCATCCACTCGGTCGAACCTCTTCGGATGACCACCCCCGAGCAGAGACACGAGCTGATCGCCGAGGCCGGCTACAACCTGTTCCAGCTGCACGCCGACGACGTGCTCATCGACCTGCTCACCGACTCCGGGACCGGCGCCATGAGCCGCGACCAGTGGGCCGCGATCCAGCACGGCGACGAGTCCTATGCCGGCTCCCCCTCGTTCTTCATCTTCCGCGATGCGGTCCGCGAGCTGTTCCCGTTCGAGCACGTCATCCCGGTCCACCAGGGCCGGGCGGCGGAGCGGATCCTCTTCTCGGTGCTCGGCGGTCCGGGCAAGGTGGTCCCGAACAACACGCACTTCGACACCACCCGGGCCAACGTCGAGGCCACCGGCGCCGAGGCGCTCGACCTGGTGATCGCCGAGGGCAAGGACCCCCGCGCCGAGCACCCGTTCAAGGGCAACATGGACATCGTCGCCCTGGACAAGCTGCTCTCCGAGCGCGCCGACGACGTGCCGTGCGTGTTCGTGACGATCACCAACAACAGCGGCGGTGGGCAGCCGGTCTCGCTGGCGAACCTGCGCGAGGTGCGCACGATCTGCGACCGGTACGGCAAGCCGTTCTTCCTGGACGCCTGCAGGTTCGCCGAGAACGCCTGGTTCATCCGCGAGCGCGAGGAGGGGCAGGGCGACCGGGAGATCCCCGACATCGTCCGTGAGGTGGCCGGTCTGGCCGACGGAATGACGATGAGTGCGAAGAAGGACCCGATGGGCAACATCGGCGGCTGGCTGGCGCTCAACGACGACGACCTGGCGCAGCAGTGCCGCAACCTGCTCATCCTGACCGAGGGCTTCCCGACCTACGGCGGGCTGGCCGGTCGCGACCTGGAAGCGTTGGCCCAGGGCCTGCGCGAGGTGGTCAGCCACGACTACCTGCGCTACCGGATCACCTCGACGGCCTACCTCGGCGAAGGCATGGCAACGCTCGGCATACCGATGCTCCAGCCCTTCGGTGGGCACGCGGTCTACATCGACGCCCGAGCGCTGCTCCCCCAGATCGACCCGCTGGAGTACCCGGGCCAGGCGGTCTCGGTGGCGCTCTACGAGCTTGGCGGCATCCGCTCGGTGGAGATCGGCACCGTGATGTTCGGCCGCCACCCCGACGGCTCCGAGCACCCCGCGGCCCTCGACCTGGTCCGGCTGGCGATCCCGCGCCGCACCTACACCCAGAGCCACGTCGACTACGTGGTCGAGGTGGCCGAGCGGCTGCTCGAGGTGGCGCCCACCCTGCGCGGCTACCGGATCGTCGAGGAGCCTCCGGCGCTCCGTCACTTCACGGCACGCTTCGAGCCCCTCTGAGCCGAGAGGCGCACTAGTAGGGCGACGAGCGGGCCCGACCTAGGTCCCTCACGGAGCGACCTTGGCGGGTGGACCGCCGAGGCGTGCCCCGACGAGCCTGGAGGCAGGCGCTCGGCGCCATCGGAGGCGAAAAAGATGTCTTCTGCCCACAATCCCGTCCATCTGGAGGCTCGGCTCGACGAGAGGCTCAGCCGCGGGCTCTGGCTCGTCAAGTGGCTGCTGGTGATCCCGCACGTGATTGTGCTGGTCTTCCTCTGGATGGCCTTCGCCGTGCTCACCGTCCTGGCCTTCTTCGCGATCCTCTTTACGGGCCGCTACCCGCGTGGGATCTTCGACTTCAATGTCGGAGTGATGCGCTGGACCTGGCGGGTCGCCTACTACTCGTACGGAGCACTGGGGACCGACCACTACCCCCCGTTCTCCCTCAACGAGGTGGCGGACTACCCGACCCACCTGACCATCGACTACCCAGCGCGGCTCTCGCGCGGGCTCGTGCTGGTGAAGTGGTGGCTGCTCGCGATCCCGCACTTCCTGGTGCTCAGCGCCTTCTCCGGAGGCAGCCTGTGGTGGAGGGACGAATCGAGCAAGTCCGGCTGGCACGTGCAGAGCTATCCGGGGCTCCTGGCCATCCTGGTCATCGTCGCGGCGGTCGTGCTGCTGTTCACCGCCAGCTACCCGCGACACATCTTCGACTTCGTGATCGGCATCAGCCGCTGGTCGATGCGCGTCTACGCGTACACCGCCCTGATGACCGACGTCTATCCGCCGTTCCGGCTCGACCAGGGCGGCGAGGACCCCGACCGCTCGCCGGCCCTGGGGACCTCCGAGTCGGCCGCTGCCGGCCTGGAACCCCCGGGCGCCCCACTGGCCGCCCCACCGACGGCCACGAGGTGGACCGCCGGACGAATCGTCGCCGCGGTCTTCGCCAGCGTGTCACTGCTCACGTCGCTCGCACTGGTGATCGGCGGGGGCGCTGTCGCTCTCGCGGACCAGGGACTCCGCGACAACGACGGCTTCCTCATGTCGAGGGGCCAGTCGTTCGCGAGTGCGTCGTACGCGATCACCTCACAGAGCGTGGAGCTGCACACCTCCAGCCAGGCGGACTGGGTGCCGCGGCAGCTCCTCGGTGACGTCAAGCTCCAAGCCTCCGCACCGGCCGGAAGCACCATCTTCCTCGGCATCGCCAAGACGATGGACGTCGACTCCTACCTCAATGGCGTCTCCCACGCGACCGTCACTCAGATCACGTCCGGGCGCAGTCCGGCCTACACCGAGGTCCTCGGTGGAGCACCCTCCGCGGCTCCCGAAGGGCTCGGCATCTGGGACGCCCAGGCCTCCGGCTCCGGGTCGGTGGAGCTGCGGTGGACTCCGCAGTCGGGCGACTGGACGGTCGTGATGATGAACGCCGACGCCAGCGCGGGAGTCTCCGCCAGCCTCGCTGCGGGTGCCACGCTGCCGGTGCTCAGCGCCGTGTGGGTGACGCTGTTCGTGCTCGCGGGGCTCGCGTTCCTCCTCGGCGTCGCCTTGATGCTCTTCGCCTTGATGAGGACATCGCGTCGGCCGTGACCCACCCGACGCTGGCTCAGCGATGATGGGCTGGGGGCGGCCCGAGAGCTAGCCTGTCGATCATGTCCAGATCGCAGATCGACTCTCTCGCCGCCGCCTATTGGGAAGCCACGCTCGAAGCGGGCCCCAGCTGGGGGCACCTCCTCGGCCGGATGGAGTTCGCCGGACTTTTCGAGCGAGCATCTCGCGCGGACGAGGATCGGCATCTCGCGACCCTGCGCGACCTGTTGACGAAGATCGAGGCGGTCGACGAGGCCGATCTGGACCACGAGGATCGGCTCACGCGCGAAGTCCTCCTGAGTGACGCACGGCGAACGATCGACCTGACCGAGGCCCGGCTCGCCGAGTTCGCAGTCGACTCGGTGGGTGGGATCCAGGAGATGCTGGGCGTCTATGCCGGGATGTTCGGCATCCCCGACGCGACGGTGGCCGCGGCGATGGTGGACAAGGTCGCCGCGATGGGCACCTACCTCACCGAGTTCGCCGAACGTCAGCGGGAGGGGCTGGCGTCCGGACGGGTGGCACCGGCGTTCTCGGTCACGGACACACTCGCCCAGCTCGACAAGCTCCTGGCGACCCCCGCGGCCGAGAACCCCGCGATCGCACCCCTGAAGGCACCCGCCGGAGTCGACGAGACGCGCTGGCGGGCCGACTTGGAGCGTGCTGTCACCGACCACCTGATGCCTGGCTTCGCGGCGTACGCGGCGGTCCTGCGGGAGGAGATCCTGCCGGCCGCCCGACCCGATGACCAGGTCGGTCTCTGCTTCGTCCCCGGCGGCGCAAGTGCCTACGAAGCGGCGCTTGGCTTCTACACGACCACCACCATGAGCGCCGAGGAGATCCACCAGCTCGGCCTGGACACCGTCGCGGCGCTCGCCGAGGAGTACCGCACGTTGGGGCCTGAGGCTGTCGGGGCCGGCGACCTGGCCGAGATCTTCCGGCTGATGCGCGAAGACCCGGCCCTCCACTACACCGACGGGGAGGCCCTGGTCCGCGACAGCGAAGAAGCGATGGCGCGGGCCTGGGCGGCCATGCCGGACTGGTTCGAGACGCTCCCCGAGGCGCCCTGCGGAGTCAAGGGTGTCGCCAGCGGCGCAAAGGCCTTCTACTTCCCGCCGGCCACCGACGGCAGCCGGGGCGGCACCTTCTTCGTGAACATCAGCGACCCGACCTCCTGGGGCACCTTCGAGCTGGAGGCGATGGCCTTCCACGAGGGGATCCCCGGTCACCACCTGCAGATCACGATCGCCTCCGAGCTCCCCGGAGACATCCCGGAGGTGCGCAAGCACGTGCACCCGTCCTCCTACGCCGAGGGCTGGGGCCTCTACACCGAGCGGCTGGCCGACGAGATGGGGCTGTACTCCTCGCCGCTGGCCCGGATGGGCATGCTCTCAGCCGACTCGATGCGCGCTTGCCGGCTCGTGGTCGACACGGGCATCCACGCCCTCGGCTGGTCGCGTGAACAGGCCGTGCAGTACATGCTGGACAACTCCCCGCTGAGCGAGGGCGTCGTCCGCCCGGAGATCGATCGCTACATCCAGATGCCGGGCCAAGCGACCAGCTACATGGTCGGACGGGTGGAGCTCCAGCGGATGCGGAGGGAAGCCGAGGGGCGGCTCGGCGGCGCCTTCGACATCAAGAGGTTCCACAGCGCCGTGCTCGGTCAGGGCGCGCTGCCGCTGAACGTCCTCGAGCGCGAGATCGTCTCCGCCCTGGGCTGAGGACCCTAGAAGGGGAACTCGCGCTTGTCGTTGCGCGAGGTGACCCACTGGAGCTCGGTGAACTCCTGCGCGGCGTAGCCGACGCCGAAACGGCCCCAGCCGCTGTCCTTGACCCCCCCGAACGGCATCTGCGGCTCGTCGTTCACCGGCTGGTCGTTGACGTGGATGATGCCTGCGTGGAGCTGACGGGCGACGTCGAGGCCGTCCTCGGCATCCCGGGCGAGCACGGCGGCGGTGAGCCCGAATGCCGAGGCGTTGGCTCGCTCGACGGCCTGCTGACGGTCCTTCACGACCTCGAGGACGACGACCGGGCCGAAGGTCTCGTCGAAGGCCAGCTCGATGTCGTCGGGAACATCGGTCAGCACCGTTGCGGGGTAGCACGGGGGCTCGGCCACGCCTCCCGCCAGGATCCTGGCGCCACGCTCGACCGCCTCCTCGACCCGCCGGGCGATCATCGACAGCGCCCACTTGTTGATGACGGGTCCGATCACCGTCCGTGGGTCGGCGGGGTCGCCCATCGGCAGCGCGGAGACCTTCTCGGCGAATCGCTTCGAGAAGTCCTCGGCTATCGACTCCTCGACGAAGATCCGGCGCGCGCACATGCAGATCTGCCCCTGGTGCAGGAAGGAGCCGTAGGCGGCGGCATTGACGGCGTACTCCAGATCGACCCCGTCCAGCACGATCATCGGGTTCTGGCCGCCGAGCTGGAGGACCATCCTCTTGAGGTGCCGACCGGCCGCCTCGGCGAGCTTGCGGCCGGTGACCGTCGATCCGGTGAAGTTCAGTCGTCGGACCACCGCGCTCGCCATCAGCTCATCGCCGACGTAGGCGGCCTCGCCGGGCGCGTGCGTGACCACGTTGAGAACGCCGGCGGGCAGGCCCGCCTCCTCGAACACCTCCGCCCAGACGGTGCCGCCGGACCGGGGGGACTGCTCGGACGGCTTGAGCACCACCGTGTTGCCCAGGGCCAGCGGTCCGGCGATCGCCCGACCGCTCAGGATCAAGGAGGCGTTCCACGGCGCGATCGCGCCGACCACACCGACCGGCCGCCGGAGCGCCGTGGCATAGGTGCCCGGCTCGTCGGAGGGAAGGACCTCCCCGATCGCCGAGTAGGGAAGGGCGGCGCACTGGCGCAGCATCGAGACGGTGAAGGAGATCTGCACCTCGGCGAAGTGCCGGCCGCATCCGGTTTCCAGCGCGAGCAGCGAGACCAGCTCCTCATGGCGACGCGCCACGACGTCCGCCGCCCGCAGGAAGACCTCCTGGCGGACGCGGGGCACCGTCTCGGACCAGGACGCGAAGGCACGGTCCGCAGCGGCGATCGCGCGCCGGGTGTCCTCGACGTCCCCCGCGGCAACCGTCGCGACCACCTCATCGGACCAGGGGCTACGGGTCTCGTAGACGCGCCCGTGGTACGCGTCCACCCAGTTGCCGTCGATGTACTGCTGGACGACACTCATCGGCGGTCTCCGCGTCCAGGGACTGCTCTCTCCGCCACGCGACCCGGCCTCCCCGTCCGTAGTGCTCGGTGGTGCGCTCGGGCGATCACGTGTCCCCGCGGGTCGCTCGGCGCCCGGCGACCGGCCTCAAGAGATAGCCCACCGGCATCTGAGCCGGGAGTCGGTCGGCGACCAGGCTCCACAGGCCCCGGGGCAGGAACAGCGCGAACAGGATCGCCACCACGCCCAGACCGATGAAGTACCAGGTCTGATAGTCCGAGAACTGGTCCTGCATGAGGAAGTAGATGACCGCCCCGACGATCGGCCCTTCGAAGGTCCCCAACCCGCCGATCAGCACGATGAAGATCATCATCGCCGACCACTGGACCCCAAAGATCGAGGTCGGCGTGATGAAGATCGTGTGGGCCAAGATGAGCGCTCCCGCGCCGCCGCAGCCGAAGCCGGCCAGGACGTAGATGCCGAACTTGATCGGCGTGACCCGGACTCCTAGGGACGCGGCCGCCTCCTCGTCGTCCCTGATCGCCTGCAACGCGGCGCCGGTCTTGAGCCGAAGCAGCAGGAAGAGCATGACGAGCAGCAGGAGCAGGAAGCCGAGGGTGAACCAGTAGATGTAGGCCGCGCGGTTCGCCGGGTCGTAGACGTTGAGGCCACGAAGCGACGTCCCGGTGCCTGCCCCCAGTGCGGCGTTCAGGAGCACCAGGAGCCCGAACGTCTCCGCGATGACCCAGGTGCCGATGGCGAACTGGCCACCCTTGAGATGCAGGACGACCAGGGCGACCAGGGCGGCCAGCACGCCGGAGGCCAAGGTGGCAAGGATCATCGCCGGGAACGGCGAGAGCCCCTTCAGGGTCAGCCAGACAGTGCCGTAGGCGCCGAAGCCGATGAACGCCTGTTGGCCGACCGAGACCAGCCCTCCGTAGCCGGCCAGGGCGTTCCACATCACCGCCAGGATCACGTAGATGAACAGGGTGGTGAGCTTCTGCACGACGCCGGTGGTGAAGAGGTTCGGCGCCGCGAAGAGTGCCAGCGCGGCCACGATCGCGATCCCGGTCGAGATCTGCGACCCGCGCGTCGAGCGCACGACCCGGTGCCGGGGTGTCGCCACCGTCGCCGCGGATTCGGAGGTGGTCATGCGGCCGCCTTCCTGGACGAGAGACGCGTGAGCCAGGGCAGCACCAGCCTGACGCGGGGAGCGACCAGGAAGGCGAGGAAGACGAAGTGTCCGGTGAGCACCTGCCAGGAAGGGCCGAAGAAGTGCGCCCCGAGAGTCTGGGAGATCCCGAGCACCACGCCGCCGTACAGCGTGCCCCACAAGGACCCCAGGCCCCCGATGATGACCGCCTCGAAGGCGAAGATCAGAACGGTCGGCCCGAGGTGCGGATCGAAGGTGGAGCGGATGCCCAAGAACGTCCCGGCGATCCCCGCCGTGGCGATGGCGATCGCCGTGGCCCGGGCATAGACCGCCGCCGCCGGGATCCCGACCAGACCGGCGGTGTCGAGATCCTGAGCGGTCGCCCGCATCTCCCGGCCGAATCCGGTCGAGCTGAGGACGTACTGCAGCCCGCCGAGGACGGCCAGAGCCACCGCAAGGACGAGCACGCCGAGATAGGGGATGGACAGCTGGGAGGTGATCGTCCAGCTGCCGGTGGAGATCGAGCCTGAGGCCCCGATCCCGCGCGAGTCCGAGGAGAAGACCTCCTGGAAGCCGTTCTGCAGCACGATGGCGATGCCGAACGTGGTCAGCAGCGGGATCAGCTCGCCGCCACGGAGGCTCCGGGCCAGCACCGTGCGCTGGAGGGCATACCCGACCGCCAGCATGATCGGGATCACGATGAGCAGGGCGAGGAACGGTGAGACGTCGAACCACGTGGTGACCTGCCAGGTGAGATAGGCACCCAGGATGGCCAGGTCACCGTGAGCCAGGTTGATGATGCGCATGACGCCGTAGATCAACGACAGCCCGGTCGCGACGAGTGCGTACTGGCTGCCCAGGAACAGCCCTTGCACGATGGCGTTGACGAGATCCACAGTTCGTCCTTCAGTTGGCCGGGGTCGTCGGCCCGGAGGGGTTCAGGTCAGTTGCGGGAGCGTCGCCGGCGTGCTCGTGGGCGTGGACGACGGTCTCCTCCGGAACGCCGAAGTAGGCGGCGGTCACCTCGTCGCGGGAGACATCCGCGGTGGCGGCCTCCAGGACAACGCTGCCCTCCAGCATGCAGAGCAGGCGCGAGCTGACCGACATGGCCCGCTCGAGGTCCTGCTCCACCAGGACCACGGTGGACCCTCCACCGAGGAGGCTCGACACCGATTCGTAGACGGCGTCGACGGCGACGGGCGCCAGCCCGAGCGAGAGCTCGTCGATGAGAAGCACTCGCGGGTTGGCCATCATGGCGCGCCCGATCGCGGTGGCCTGCTGCTCGCCGCCGGAGCACTGCGAGGCCTTCTGGTGCAGCACGTCGCGGATGAGCGGGAAGGCGTCGAGGACGGTGTCGAGCGTCCACTGCCCCTTCCGCCCGCGCTTCCCGGCCACCTGGAGGTTCTCCTTGACCGTGAGATCGGGGAAGAGCCGTCGTCCTTCGGGTACCAGGGCGAGCCCCTGCTGGACCCGCTTGTGCACGGGGAGCTTGGTGACGTCGACTCCGTCGAGCACGATCGAGCCGTCAGCGGCCGGGTGGGCGCCGGCGATCGCGCGCAGCAACGTCGTCTTCCCGGCGCCGTTCGCTCCGACGAGGGCCAGGGTCTGCCCCTCATCGACCGACAGCGAGACATCCCGGACCGCGTCCAGCAGTCCGTGGCTGGCTGTGAGGTGTTCCACCACGAGCAGGCTCACAGTCCACCCTTCCCGAGGTAGGCATCGACGACTGCGGCGTCCTTGAGCACCACCGCCGGATCGCCGTCGGCGATCACCTGGCCGGCGTCCATGGCGACGAGCCGGTCGATGACCCGGACGAGGATGTGGACGACATGCTCGATCCAAACTAGAGACACCCCGCCCTCCCGCAGCCGGAGGATGGTGCCGACCAGCTCGTCGGCCTCGGCGTCGGTCAGGCCGCCGCCGATCTCGTCGAGGAGCAGCACCGAGGGATCGGTGGCCAGGGACCGTGCCAGTTCGAGTCGCTTGCGGCTCAACAGCCCGAGAGCGTCCGCCCTCCGGTTGGCCATCGGGGTCAACCCGCAGATGTCCAGGACCTCGATGGCCTTGGCATACCGGTCACGTCGCCGCAGCCCCGCGCCGTAGGCAGCGCCAACCACGACGTTCTCCAGGACGGTCATCCCCAGGAACGGCTTGGGGATCTGGAAGGCGCGTGCCAAACCGGAGCGGCACCGCAGCGCGACGTTCGCGCGGGTGACGTCCTTGCCCAGCAGCTCGACGGTGCCGGCAACCGGAAGGATGCTTCCGGCAAGCGCCGAGAGCAGAGTCGTCTTGCCGGCCCCGTTCGGGCCGACGATCCCCACTGCCTCTCCGGCGCCGACTTGGAAGTCGACGCCGGAGAGAACCAGGTTGGTGCCGTAGCCGACGTGAAGACCGGTGGCCTTCAGCGCCGGGGATCCCACCCGCGGGTTGAGCGGTTGTTCGCGTTCGGTAAGTCCGGTCACGCTCATGCGTAGGGAATGAGCGAGGCCGCCACCGGCACGTTCGAGTCACCGGAGTTCTCCACGAGCACGAAGTCGAGCGGGTAGCCCTGCGTGCCCTTGACCCACTGGCCACCGATGATCGGCGTGCTGACCACGTTCGGGAACGGGGTCTTCGGGCTGCCGGTGCTGCTCCACGCGATCGTGCCGATCGGAGTCTGGACCGAGAGCGAGCCGATGGCGTCTGCCACCGCCGTCTTGTCCTTCGGATCCGTGACCGCCTGCAGCGCGGCCGCGCCGACGTCGAGCAGTGCGACGCTGGCTCCGAGCTGCTGGTTCCACTGCTTGTTCGTGCTGTCCTGGTAGCCCGTTGCCAGGTCGGCCGACGACTTGCCGTTCAGGGACGACGAGTACGGCCAGGTGGGCGTCCAGTAGGCGGCGGCCGCCAAGTTGACCCCGATCGGGCCGAGCTCCTCGACCTGCGAGGGGAACAGACCCGTCTTGGCGATCTGACCGATCTTCGGCTTGTACCCCTGCTGGGCGGCCTGCTTCCAGAAGACCGCGAAGTCCGGCGGGATCGGGAAGGTGTTGAAGATCTCGCAGTTCTCCTTCTTGAACAGGGCGATCTGCGAGGAGTAGTCCTGGGAGCCGTCGGTGTAGGCACCCGGGTCGACGATCGTGTAGCCGGCCTTCTCGAGGAGGGGGCCGAGGTTCTCACGGATGGCGTTGCCGTCGGCGTCGTTGGGCCACATCACGCCGACCTTCTTGTTGGTCGGCACCTGCGGCCACATCGTCGTATAGGCGCCGGCGAACTCCGCGACGCCGAAGCAGAAGTGGTAGGTGTACTTGAATCCCTTGTCCGGGGTGCCGCCGCGACCGAAGTACCAGGCCTCCCACGGCACCACCGTCGAGATGCACGGAACGCCGGCCGCCTCGCAGGCGTCGGAGACCGGGTTGACCGTCTCGGGGGCGGAGGTGGTGAGCATCAGGTCGACGCCCTCGGTGTTGATCAGGTCATTGGCGACCTGAGCACTGTGCGCGGGGTCGGACTGGCTGTCCTTGTCGACGATGGTCACGTCGTACTTCTGGCCGCCGACGGTCAGGCCGCTCGACAGCGCCGTGCGGGCCAGATCGAGCGCATAGCCGTCGGGCTCGCCGAAGCCTGCGGCCGGGCCGGTCCGCGGACTCACAAAGCCGATCTTGAGAGTCCCGGCCGACGTGGTGCTGCTTCCCCCCTTGACCGAGCACGCGGCGAGTGCCGGGCCGGCGACCGCGAGAGCGCCCAGGCCGACCCCCGTCTTGATTAAGCCTCGACGGCTGACGTTGGGAATATTCAGGTCTTCAGTCACGTTGGCCTCCGCTTGAGGTGGATCGAGTGCCCGCAGGCTCGCGTGACGAGCGACACACGTCAACGCCTTGTTCGATCCAGTGGGACGGGGTTCCAGTTATGCTTCTGGCATGGCGGGAGACTCCTCCGCACCAGGCGCGGCATCAAGGTCAGCGGACGAACCGCAGCAGGGTGCGGACACCGGCACGACCAACCAAGCGCTCGAGCGCGGGCTCTCGCTGCTGTCCGCCCTGGCCGCCCGTCGCCAGCCGCTGGGAGTTGTCGAACTCGGCCGAGAGGTCGGGCTGAGCAAGTCCACCTGCCACCGCTATCTCGCCACCTTGGTGGCACTCGGCTTCGTGGACCAGAACAGCGAGACCCGCCGCTACAGCCTCGGCCCTCGCTCCATCGACCTCGGACATGCCGCGATCAGCTCTCTCGACCTGACCCGTACGGCGGCCAAGCCGCTCCAAGCCCTTGCCGACGAGACCGGCTACACCTCGAACATGGCGATCCTCGACGGCCCCGACATCGTCTACGTCGACCGGCGCCGCCCGACCCGCGCCGCCAGCAGGGTCGAGCTCAACACCCAGATCGGATCCCGGCTTCCGGCCTACTGCACCTCGATGGGCAAGGTGCTCCTCGCCTACCGGGACCCGGCGACGATCCGCGCGATCCTCGACCGGACCGACCTCACGCGCCGGGGCCCCAGGACCATCACCGCACGCGAGCAGCTCACGTCCGCGCTCCGGCGGGTTGTCGCCCAGGGCTACGCGGTCACCGACGAGGAGCTCGGGCCCGGGCTACGCTCGGTGGCCGCGCCGGTCCGCGACCGGACCGGTCAGGTGGTCGCCGCGATCAACATCGCGCTGCACATGGGCACCTGGAATGCATCGATGGACGCCGTCGTCGGGCGCCACAAGGATCCCCTCATCCGTGCCGCGAATGACATCTCCCAGCGGCTGGGGTTCCAGCAGTAGCCCGGGATTCTCTCCGAGCCCAGTCCGGCAGACGACGGTCTGCCGCGCCCAGGACGGTAACGAGGAAGTCACGCCGGGCCCGGGCCCCACAGGCGAGGCGCCTCTCCCGTTCAGTCGTTCCGCCCGCTGAAACCATCTCATCTGAAATGGAACGAGCCATTGTGGAGCGCTGCCGGCCGCCATAGCGTCCCTCCGACGTTTCGAATGAGGAGGCCTCATGCTGCTCGACCCCCAGATCTGGACCGGCAACATCTTCGTCGAGGGCAAGTGGGGCCCGGCTGCCGGTGGCGTCGCACCGATCATCGAGCCGGCCACCGGAAACACCATCGGCGAGGTCGGCATCGGCAACGCCGACGACGTGGCGCGTGCGACAGCCGCGGCCGTCCCGGCACAGAAGGACTGGGCGGCACTCCCCCACACTGCGCGGGCCGCCGTCCTGCGCAAGGCCGGGGAGATCTTCGGCCAGTACGCCGACGAGATCTCCGGATGGAACATCCGCGAGGTCGGGGCCATCCCCGGGATGGCCGGCTTCTCCCTGCATGTCGCCCAGGAGGAGTGCTACGCCGCCGCCGCGCTGCCCGGCTCACCGCTGGGCCAGGTGCTGCCCAGCGAGGAGCCCCGCCTGTCGATGGCCCGCCGTGTCCCCGTCGGGGTGGTCGCGGTCATCTCGCCGTTCAACGTGCCCCTGATCCTCAGCATCCGCTCGGTCGCACCCGCTCTGGCCCTCGGGAACTCTGTGATCCTCAAGCCGGACCCGCGGACCCCGATCACCGGAGGATTCAACATCGCCCGGGTCTTCGAGGAGGCCGGACTCCCCCCGGGCGTCCTGCAGGTGATCCCCGGTGGAGCCGACGTCGGCGAGGCGCTGGTCGTCGACCCGGCAGTGCCCGTGATCTCGTTCACCGGCTCGACCGCCGTCGGCCGCCGGATCGGCGAGCTCGCCGGCAAGCACCTCAAGCGTGCCCACCTGGAGCTCGGCGGCAACTCGGCGATGCTGGTCCTCGAGGACGCCGACGTCGACAAGGCCGTCACCCTCGCCGCCTGGGGCACCTTCTTCCACTCCGGCCAGATCTGCATGACCACGGGCCGCTACATCGTGCACGAGAGCCTCTACGAGGACTTCGTGTCCAAGCTGGCCGACAAGGCGTCCCACCTCCCGGTCGGAGATCCGGCCGGTGGTGAGGTTGCCCTCGGCCCGCTCATCGACGCCGGCCAGCGGGACAAGATCCACCAGATCGTCACCGAGACGGTGGCCGCCGGTGCCCGGGTCGCCGCAGGCGGCAGCTACGAGGAGCTCTTCTACAAGCCGACAGTGCTGGCCGACGTCACGACCGGCTCCCGGGCCTTCGCCGAGGAAATCTTCGGCCCCGTTGCCCCGGTGATGAAGTTCTCTACCGAGGACGAGGCGGTCGAGCTCGCCGTCCACGAGTACGGGCTCTCCCTGTCCATCATCACGCCGAACGTCATGCGCGGCCTGGCGCTCGCCGACCGGATCCCGACCGGCATCGTCCACATCAACGACCAGACCGTGAACGACGAGGCGAACATCCCGTTCGGTGGTGTGGCTGCGTCCGGTACCGGATCCCGTTTCGGCGGCGCGGACGCCAACATCGAGGCATTCACCGAGACTCGCTGGATCACCGTCCGCGAAGAGCCGGCGATCTTCCCGTTCTGATCCGGAGGCACCTGTGAAGATCACCGCCGCGGTCGTCGAGGAGCACGACGGCCCGTTCTCCCTGCAGACGGTCGAGATCGACGACCCGGGCCAGGGAGAGGTGCTGATCAGGCTGACCGCCACCGGCATCTGCCACACCGACGGGCTGGCCCGCCACGGCGACCTGCCCTTCCCCCTCCCGGGGGTGCTCGGCCATGAGGGCGCCGGGGTGGTGGCCGCGGTCGGTCCCGGCGTCACCGAGGTCGCCGAGGGCGACGGCGTGGTGATCGGCTGGCCCTCGTGCGGGCAGTGCCGCAACTGCCGCAACGGTCAGCCGCGCTACTGCTTGCGGCTGGGAGAGGCGGTCGCCGGCGGCGGTCGCCTCGGTGGAGGCGGGTCGGCTCTCCACCGGGACTCCGGGGAGCCGCTGCACAGCCACTTCTTCGGCCAGTCCTCCTTCGCCACCCACTCCCTCACCACGGCCGCATCCGTGGTCAAGGTGCCCGAGGGTCTGCCGCTCGAACTGATGGGGCCGCTCGCCTGCGGCCTGTCCACCGGCGCCGGGGCAGTCTTCAACGAGGCCAGGCCTGGCGCCGGTGACCGCATCGTCGTCTTCGGCGTCGGCACTGTGGGTCTGGCTGTGGTGATGGCGGCGAGGAACTCGCCGGCCACCACGATCATCGCCGTGGACCGCCACGAGAGCCGGCTCGCCCTGGCCAAGGAGCTGGGCGCCACCCACACCGTCAACGCGACGACCAACGACCCCGTGGCCGCGGTGAACGACATCTGCGGCGGTCCTGCGGATATCTCCTTCGAGTGCACCGGCGTGATCGGCGTGGTCCGCCAGGCCGCCGACTCGGTCGGCATGCGCGGCACCTGCTATCTCATCGGCGGCGCGCCCGCTGAGGCCGAGTTCACCCTCGACCACATCTCCACCCTGTGGGGCAAGCGCATCGTCGGCATCCTCGGCGGAAGCGGACGCAGCGACCAGCTGATACCGGCGGTGATGGACCTCTACGCGCAGGGGCGCTTCCCGTTCGACCGGCTGGTGACCTTCTTCGACTTCGAGCAGGTTGCGGAGGCTCTGGCCGCGTCGTACGCCGGCGAGGTCATCAAGCCCATCCTGCGGATGCCCTCATGAGACCAGCCCAGCCGTGATTCGCGTCGGGCTGGTCGGCGCGGGGCCGTGGGCCTCGGAGTTCCACGCCCCGATGATCGCCGCGGCCGACGGAGTGGAGCTGACCGCGGTCTGGGCCCGCCGCGCGGAGGCTGCGCGAGCCCTCGCGGCCGAGCACGGCGCGCAGCCGGTCGCCACGTTCGAGGAGCTCCTCGAGGTCAGCGATGCGGTCGCGTTCGCCGTCCCCCCGGACGTTCAGGCCGCGTTGGCTCCGCGAGCTGCCACGGCAGGCAAGCACTTGCTGCTGGAGAAGCCGCTGGCCTTCGACCTGGACGACGCGGAACGGCTGGCAGGCGCGGTCGAGCAGGCGGGCGTCGCAACCTTGATGATGCTGCGCTTCCGGTTCGACCCGGCCGTGATCGCCTTCTTGGCCTCGGCGCGGGCAGTCCGCCCCCGGGCCGTTGTCGGGAGCTTCGTGACCGATGGAGCCATCCCGCCGGCGCGGTTCGCGACACCGTGGCGGATCGCGCGCGGGGCGCTGCTGGACCTGGCACCTCACGTGATCGACCTGGCCGAGGCTGTCCTGGGGAGGGTGGAGCAGGTCCGCGCGGCCGGGGACCCCACTCGGTGGGTCGCGGTCACCACCGTGCATGCGGGCGGCATCGTCGGCCAGTTCTCGTTGTCCCTGACCACTCCGCGCTCGGACGGCGACATCCACCTCGAGGTCGTGCACGAGGAGGGGTCCCTGGTGCTCCCCCACATCGGGGATGCCGACGAGGGTGTGCGCCGAGCGATGATGGCCGCCTTCGTGGAGGCGGTGCGGACCGGGAAGCCGCACGAGCTCGACGTAGGGCGCGGCCTGGAACTCCAGCGAGTCATCGCCGCGGCAGAGCAGGACCTGTCAGCCGCTCACTGAACGACGGGCGACACCGACGCTCAGTAGTTCCCGCTCTTTCGCCGGTTGCGGAGCCGCCTCATCTGCAGGGCGTAGATCACCGGCAGGATGAAGCCCACCACGAAGCCCGTTGCACCGCCCATGGCGGAGCCGACGAGGCCGAACGCAATCGATGCGACCAGGACCAACCACATGCGCCAGTCATACCCGCCACCGCCAAACCGGGGCAACAGCGGTCCGCGAGCCGCTGGCCTGGCGGGCGCGGGTCTGGTGCACTCCTCCCATGGGGACCCGGCTGCCGCGCGCGGACGCGCCGATCGCGCGGACTCCCCCGACCCGGGACCGGTTCGTCGACCTGCTGCGCGTGGTGAGCATCGGGATGGTCGTGCTGGGTCACTGGCTGATCGCCGGGGTCGTCCGGCAGGACGGTCAGCTGCTGGGCGACAACGTGCTGGCCCATGTCAGCCGGCTCGCGCCCCTGACGTGGCTCTTCCAGGTGATGCCCATCTTCTTCATGGTCGGCGGGTTCACCAACGCGGAGGCCCTGGGCCGGCCCGGCGCGTCGACTTCTGAGTTCCTCAGGCGCCGTTTGGCCCGGCTCGTCCCCCCGACCGTGCTGCTGGTCGTGTTGTGGATCGTCCTGTCGACATCGCTCGAAGCCCTGGAGGTGGAGCCCGAGGCGGTGCGCCAAGCGGCAGCCCTCGCCGGAGAGCCCCTGTGGTTCCTGGCGGTCTACCTGGGCCTGATCATCCTGGCGCCACTGCAGCTCGCCGCGCACCGCCGGAACCGCTGGGTGGCCCTCGCCATCCTGCCCGTGGTCACCCTCGCGCTGGACGTGCTGCATCTGACGGGGACCGCGCCCGGGTTGGCGGACGGCAACTTCATCGTGGTCTTCCTCTTCGCCCAAGAGCTCGGGTTCTGGTACGCCGACGGGGCCGCCGGGGCCGTCTCCGTGCGCGGCGCCCTCGCCACCGCAACCGTGGCGCTGGTCGCGCTCCTCGCCCTGACCACGTGGGGCCCCTACCCGCTCAGCATGGTCGGGGTGCCCGGCGAGGCCACCTCCAACATGAGCCCACCCACGCTCTGCATCGTCCTGCTCACGGTGGCGCAGGCGGCCCTGCTCCTCACGGTGCGCCCGCGCGTCACGCGCTGGCTGGAGCGTCCTGGGCCATGGCGCAGGACGGTCGCGGCGAACTCGGTGGTCATGTCGGTCTTCCTGTGGCACCTGACGGCGTTCATCGCGGCGTCGGTGGCCCTGATCGGTCTGGGTGTGGCGCTGCCCCCGCTGGGGTCGACCCACTGGTGGCTGCTCAAGCCGGTCTGGCTGGTGACCGCCCTCGTCGCGCTCGCGGTGATCCTGCCCGCGGTGTCGCCGGTCGAGCGGCGACAGCCCCGCCCACGAGCCACCGCCGGTCCGCTCTGGCTGATGTTCGCCGCCGCCCTCGCGTGCGGAGCCGGGATCGCCGCCATCGCGGCGGCCGGCTTCAATGACCTCTTCACGATCGGGGGTCGGAGCGTCTTCGGTGTCCCGGTCAGCCCGGGGATCGGGGCGACGCTCCTTCTGGTGGGCTGGGCCACCGCGACCCTGACGGCGCGGTCCGGCCGGGACGGCTCAGCCGGTGGCGAGCCCCACGAACAGGTCGAGTGAGCCCGGCACCGCCAGAGAGTCCTTGCTCGCCACCACGTCGGGGTCGCCGCCGAGGAGGATCCGCTTCACCGGCACCTCGAGCTTCTTGCCGGTGAGGTTCCGCGGGACCACGGGCAGGAGAAGCAGCCGGTCCGGCACGTGCCGGGGGGACAGCTCGGTGCGCAGCGCTTCGGCGATCCGGCGGGCCAGCACCGGGTCCGGCTCGACCACCCCGGGAGGCGGCTCCCCCTCGGGCACGACGAAGAGCCACAGCTGCCCGTTGCCGCCCTGGGGATCCTCCAGATGGACCACCAAGGAGTCGGCCACCCCCTCGAGCTGCTCGACGACGCCGTAGAACTCCGCCGTCCCCAGCCGGACACCGCCACGATTCAAGGTGGCGTCGGAGCGGCCGGTGACCCGGAAGCCGCCGTCGGCCTCCGCGACGATCCAGTCGCCGTGCCGCCACACCCCGGGCCACCGGTCGAAGTAGGCCGCACGCAGCCGTCGACCGTCGGGGTCCCCCCACAGGCCCACCGGCATCGACGGCATCGGTGCAGTGACCACCAGCTCGCCCGGCTCCCCAACGACATCGCGGCCCTGCTCGTCCCACGCGTGCACGTCGACACCGAGGCAGGCGGCGCCGATGATCCCGGCGCGGCTGGGGGTGATCGGGTTGTCCTGCACCAGCCCGCTGCACACGTCGGTACCACCACTTCCCACGCTCGGCTGGACGACGGACGGCAGCACGTCTCGAAGCCACCGGTATCCCTCCGCGGGCAGGGGCGCGCCGGCCGAGCCCAGCACGCGCAGCGGGGACAGATCGATGCCGTCGAGCGTGAGCCCGGCCCGACGACAGGCCATCACGAAGCCCGGGCTGGCCCCCATCGTGGTCGCCCCGGTCTCCGCGGCCAACCGCCACTGCCAGCCCAGGTCGGGGTAGGCCGGATTCCCGTCGATCGTGACGATCGCGGCGCCGACGAGGAGCCCCGAGATCAGCGCGTTCCACATCATCCAGGAGGTCGTGGAGTACCAGAGCAGGCAGTCGCCCGGCCCGAGGTCCCAGGAGAGCGCGTGATTCTTCAGGTGCTCCAGCAGGATGCCGCCGTGGCTGTGCACGATCGCCTTGGGCCTGCCGGTGGTGCCCGACGAGAAGAGGACGACCAGGGGATGGTCGAACGACACGGGGGTGAACGTCGGCTCAGCATCACCGTGCTCGCCGAGGATCGTCCCCCAGGCGAGCGAGTCGGGCACCCGCCAGCCGCCGTACTCGATGTCGACGACGTGGCGCAGGGACGAGATCCTGCCCCGCACCTCGGCGATCTGCGCCTGCCGGTCCACGTGCTTCTCGCCGTAGTCGTAGCCCCCGGCAGTGACCAGGACCACCGGGTCAACCTGCGCGAGCCGGTCGACCACCCCGGACGGCCCCAGCTCCAGGGCGCACCCGGCCCAGACGGCGCCCAGGCTGGCCGTCGCCAGGAAGGCGACCACGGCCTCGGGGACGTTCGGCAGATACCCCACGACCCGGTCACCTCGCCCCACTCCGAGGTCGGCGAGCGCGGCAGCGAACGACGCGACCTGCCGCTCCAGATCCCCGTAGGTGAAGGTGAGATCGCCACGGGTCTGCGACCTCCCGTGGACGGCGACAGCATCACGACTCGGCGCAGCGGCCAGGCAATGCTCGGCGTAGTTCACAGTGGCTCCGGGGAACCACCGCGCCCCCGGCATCTCCCGGTCGGCCAGCGGCTCGGAGAAGGGCTGGTGCCCGATCACCCCGAAGAAGTCCCAGATGCTGAGCCAGAAGTCGGCGAGCTCGCCCACCGACCAGGCATGGAGCTCGGCGTAGTCGGCGAAGGAGAGGCCGCGCTCGTCCTCCAGCCACTGCAGGTAGCGCCCGATCCGGGTGGTGGCACGCGCATCGGCGCTCGGGGTCCATACGACCTCCCCGACGCTCGGATCCCCGAGATCGGAGTTACTCACCTCGCCGCGGCTCCGGCCCGTGCGACGCGGAGCCGGTCGACGACCTCGGAGATGCTGTCGACCACGAAGTCCGGGCGGCACTCCGCGCCGAGGCTCGCAATGTCGTCACGGGTGTGCGTGCCCGTGGTCACCAGGACTCCGACGGCACCGGCGGCGTTGGCCATCGCCACCTCGAGGGTGAGGTCGTCGCCGACGACGAGCGTCTGCGACCCCGGGACGCCGAGCCGTTGGGCAACCACATCCACCGCGGCCGACGACGGCTTGCCGAGCACCTCGTAGGGCTGGCCCGTGACATAGGACAGGCCGTTGGCGATGAAGCCGCTCAGCCCTGCGGAGCGACCACCGGCGGTGGCGAAGTACGGCGCGTCGGAGGTGACGAGCAGCGGCACACCGCGCCAGAGCGCCTCCGCGGCTACCTGCAGCTTGGGCTGGTCGAAGGAGACGTCCCAACCGACCAGCACCACCGCGGCGCGCCGGGCGGCATCGGGCTCATGGGACTCCAGGACGTTGGCGCCGGCGTCGCGGAGCACGTCGACCACGCCGCTGCCCCCGTAGACGAGGACCGGATCGTCGCCGTACCGCTCCCGGACGACATGCGCACCCACCACCGACGGCGTCACCACGTCGTCGGGGCCGATCGGGAAGTTGAGCTCGGCCAGCGATGCGGCGATCTGCTCGGGGGGTCGGCTGCTGGCGTTGGTGAAGACCAGGGTGCGACACCCCAGGGCTTGCAGGTCCCGGACCGCCTGCACGGCTCCGGGCAGCACCCGGCCGTCGCTGCCGGCGGGTTGGCTGGAGAGGATCAGGCAGCCGTCGACGTCGAGCATGACTCCCGCAACCTGCGACAGACGCACGTCGAGGCTGGCCTGGGCTCCTGTGGTGGCACTCATGCCATCTCCCTGTCCTCGGGACCGGACGGGCGACTCAGCCGGACCTTCTCCTCACCGATCCACACCTCGAGCTCTCGCCAGTGCGGGAGCGCGTCGACAGCACCGATGAAGTCCGCTGCCGTCGACACCTCCGGCAGCGACGGGTGGGACGCCTTGTCCGGATCCCAGGCCGGGGCCGGGCCCGCCGCCAACATCGCGTCGACCTGGTCGGCGGGAAGCACCGTGCGCAGCAGCACCTCACCGTCGTCGGGGGGGCCAGCGACTGGGCTGGCCACGCGGCCGGCCGCACCCAGCTGCGCCGCAACGCTGCTGCGCAGCTCCTCCAGGCTCGGCTCGGGCAGCGCCTTGTCGAGCTCGCGGGTGCGGGGGCTGTCGGCGGCCCGCTGGGCCACCTCAGGGTCGATCGGCCCGGGTGGCGTCCCGAAGTGGCCGAGGAGGTAGCGCAGCACCTCGTCGGGCATCCGCTCCCAGCGTGTGCCGCCGGCCTGCTCGGCCATCACGTTCATCACGGCCTGGCTGCCGACGAACTGGCTGTACGGGGTGACCATGATCGGGTAGCCGAGGGCGGCGCGGACCTGCGAGACCTCCTCGAGGACGGCCGGGAGCAGGTCGAGCTTGCCGATCTCGGAGAGCTGCCGTCGCAGCGTCCCCATCATGCCGCCGGGGATCTGGTGCTTCTGGTAGGCCAGGTCGAGCTCGGTCGGACGCCCCGGCTCCAGGCTCTGGCTGGTGGCGATCACGTCGATGATCCGCTCAGCCTCGCGCAGCGGCTCGACATCGATGTCGGTGGAGATGCCGACCGCGGCGAGGTTCTCGACCAGGCGGGTGGCCGACGGCTGGCTGGTCCCGTTGCTCAGCGCACCGATCGCCGTGTGCAACGTCTCGACGCCGAGCTGTGCGGCGACCACGTAGACCTCCGGAGCCAGCCCTGTCGTGCAGTGGCTGTGCAGCTCCAGAGGAGTGTCGCCGACGGCGGCCATCATCTGCGGGACGAGATGCCGGACGCGGTCGGGAGTCAGCAGCCCGCCAGGATCCTTGAGGTAGACCACGTCGACGTTCTCGTCCTGGGCCAGGGCCTTGGCCGCTGCCGCATAGAGAGCGTCGTCGTGGACCGGCGACTCGGTGAAGGTCACCGCGGCGACGACCTGCTCGAAGCCGGCGTCCTTGGCCATCCGGGCGACCACAGAGGCGGCCGCGACGTCGTTCATCGGCTCGAGGACCTGGATCCTGCGGAGGCCGGACTCGGCGAGCATCCGCATCGACAGCTCCATCGCCGACTTCGGCGAGCGGTCCCAGGACATGAAGCGCATGCCGGTGGTGATCAGGGAGAGCGGGGTCGTGGGGGTGACCGCCCGCATGCGGGAGATCCGCTCCCAGGGGTTCTCCTTGTGCCAGCGGACCCCGACCGACAGATGCGTGGAGGAGGTGAAGTCGAGGGCCTTGAAGCCGGCCGCCTCCAGGCGGGGCCCCAGCGCCTCGACCATTCCCGTGGTCAGGCCGGCGGCACCCCACAGGCTCTGGTTCCCATCTCGGATGCTGGTGTCGACCAGGCGCACGGATCGCGCGGCGGCAGGGGCGGTCATCGGTGCGGCTCCTCCGGGCTGGGGGACGCGGGCGGCCACACTGAGCGCAGCCATTCGGTGGTGACACCTCCGCGCCGGAAGTCGGGGTGGGTCAGGACGGCTTCGTGCACGGGGGTGACGGTGTGGACCCCCTCGACCCGAGTGGAGCGCAGCGCCGCGAGCATCGCGTCGACGGCCGCCTCCCGGTCGTGGGCCCGGACGATGACCTTGGCCAGCAGGCTGTCGTAGTAGGGCGGGAAGAGGTAACCGTCGAAGACGTGCGTGTCGACCCGAACGCCCGGGCCGAGCGGCCACTCGACGGCGGTGATCCGGCCCGGCGACGGACGGAAGTCGGCGGCCGGGTCCTCTGCGGTGATCCGGCACTCGATCACGTGGGCCGGCGGCACCGCGGGCAGCGGGGGGAGACCGTGCGGAAGACCGGCGGCGAGCCGCAGCTGGGCAGCCACCAGGTCGACGCCGAACGCCTCCTCGGTCACCGGGTGCTCCACCTGGATCCGCGCGTTCACCTCGAGGAAGACCACGGTGGCGGGGTCGCCGACCGACGTGGTGTCCACGAGGAACTCGACGGTGCCGGCTCCCCGGTAGCGCAGGTGCTCACCGAGCCGTCGGGCGCTGTCGTGCAGGAGCTCACGGGTGAGCGGTCCGATGCCCGGCGCGGGGCACTCCTCGATGAGCTTCTGGTGCCGACGCTGGACCGAGCAGTCCCGGTCGCCGACCACGACGCACCCGCCCTCGCCGTCACCGAAGATCTGGACCTCGACGTGGCGCGCGGCGGGGAAGAACTTCTCCAAGTACAGCGCCGGATCGCCGAAGCCGGCCCGAGCCTCGGCCTCGGCCTGCTCGACGAGGAGCGGGAGCCGGTCCTCGGCGTCGACCAGGTGGATGCCGCGGCCACCGCCGCCGTGGACCGCCTTGAGCAGCACGGGGAAGCCGATGTCGCGGGCCGCCTGCACCGCCCCTTCCAGGTCTTTGACCTCCGCCCCTGGGGCGACCGGGACGCCGGCCTGCACGGCCACGGCGCGCGCGGTGTTCTTGTCCCCCACCGCACGCAGCGTCTCGGGACGGGGGCCGGCCAGCGCGATGCCGGCCTCCTCGAGCATCTCCCCGAGCTCGGCCTTCTCACTGCAGAACCCGTAGCCCGGGTGGAGGATGTCCGCTCCGGCGTGCACCGCGGCCTGCACCAGCAGCTCAGGGCGCAGATAGGACCGGGACGGCTCAGCGGGGCCGATCACCAGCACCCGGTCGGCCAACCGAGCTGCCATCGAGTCCTTGTCAGCCGCGCTCGCGGCGAGGACCGCCTCGAAGCCGAGGCGACGGCAGGCGGCGACCACGCGTACGGCGATCTCGCCTCGGTTGGCGATGAGGACACGAGCCACGGTCAGGCACCCGACCCGTCCAGCGGCTCCAGACGCAGGATCACCTGGCCGTGCTCGACCAGGGTGCCGTCTGGCGCGACCACCTCGACGACGACACCGGAGACCCCGGCATGGACCGGGTTCATCAGCTTCATCACCTCGATGATCGCCACCGTGGTCTCCGGCTCGACCACGTCGCCGACGCGGACGAACGGCTCCTTGTCCGGTGCCGGACGGTGGTAGAGGACGCCCAGCATCGGTGCGGTCAGGTCGATCAGGTCGCTGCGGTCCAGGTCCGGAATCAGCTCGGCGTCCACGGGCGCCTGCTCCTCCGGAGCCGCCTGCGCCACGGGGACGGCCGGTCCGATGCTCGACGCAGGGGACGTGTGTCGCAGGCCGCCCGGGGTCCGCGACACCCGCACCGACACCCCCTCGGTGACGACCTCCGCCTCCTCCAACCCGGACTCGTCGAGCTGGGCGACCAGAGCGAGCACGTCGGCCCAGGTAGCCGTGGGGCTGTCGTTCACGAGGTCCCCCGAGCCTTGCCGCTGAGCGACTGGACCACCGACAGGTAGTGAGCGGCCGCCGGGGCGGTGGGCTCCTCGGCCGGTGTGACGGGGCGGGCCTTCAGCGCCGACGCGACGACGGTCTCCGGGCGCGACTGCAAGAGCATGAACCGATGGCTGCCGTCGGCGTCACGGGCGAGTGCCCACTCGATGTCCTGGGCGCTGCCGTAGTGCTTCTCGATGCGGATCATGATCGCGGCCAGCTCACCCAACAGGTCGTCGTCGAGGCAGGGCGCCTCCATCAGCTCCTCGGGCACGTCGACCATGTCGGTCCCGGTGCCGCTTGCCGACGGGATGCGCCGGTGCAGCTTGCGGGTGATGGTCCGGCTCCGCACCGAGCCCCCGACCTTGTTGATCCAGTACTCGTCGGGGGTCACCTCGCCGGCCACCACGCACTCGCCCAGCCCCCAGCTCGCGTTGACCGCCATCACCGACGGGTCGCCGGTGCGCGGACTCACGGTGAAGCCGACCCCGGCGACTTCGGCGTCGACCATCTCCTGCACCGCGACGCTCATCAGCACGGCTTCCTCGCGAGCCGCCTCGTCCAGCTTGCTGCGATAGGCGATCGCCTGCGGAGTGAACAGGCTCGCCCAGCAGTCACGCACCCGGGCAAGCACCTGGTCGATGCCGACCACCCACAGGTAGGTCTCCTGCTGGCCGGCGAAGCTGGACGCGGCCCCGTCCTCGGCGACGGCGGAGGACCGGACCGCGACCGGAAGGTCGGGGCGGCCGGTCCGCCCGCACAGCTCGGCGTACCCGTTGCGGATCGCCCGCTCCACCCGCGGCGGGATCGGTGCCTCGGCCAGGATCGCGGCCGCCCGCGCCTGCACCTGACGGAGTGCGGCGTTGTCGCTCGGGTCGACCGAGCGGGTGAGGCCGCCGATGCTGTGCTTGAGGTCGTCGAGCTCGATCGTCTCCAGCCACGACTGCACCGTGATCGCGAACCCGAGCGGGACCGGGATGCCGGCATTGGTGAGCTCACCGAGGCTGGCGCACTTGCCGCCGACCAAGGGACGGTCGGTCATCCGCAGGTCCTCGAACCAGAGGATCGGCTCGGGCGGGGTGGGAGATGAGGTGGTCACCGTGGTCTCCTTGACGGTCGGGGGCATCAGCACATCAGTCATCGAGGATGGTCACGATCCCGGTGTTCCCATCGACCCGGATCATCTGCCCGGTGCGGATCACGTGCGTGGCGTTGCCGGTGCCCACGACCGCGGGCAGGCCGTACTCACGGCTGACGATCGCAGCGTGGCACATGATGCCGCCGATGTCGCTCACGGCCCCCTTGATGCGGGCGAACACCGGGGTCCAGCTCGGTGCGGTGATGGGCGCGACCAGGATCTCGCCATCCTTCAGCTCGTCGAGGCCCTGGGGGCTCAACACCACGCGGGCCGGGCCCTCGGCGACGCCGGGCGCCCCGGCGAACCCCTCGAGGGTGGTCACGTCGTCGGACGCCGTCAGCCACCGGCGCACCTGCTCGTCGGTGATACCCCACAGCATGATCGTCATCGGCTCGACGATGGCGCTGGGTGCTGGGCCGAGCGCGGGCGGAGGGGTCCACTCGCGCAGCACCTGGAGCACGCGGCGGCGATCGGCGACGATCGGTGGCCAGTACGACGGGCCGATCGGCTCACCGCCCGAGCACCAGCTGAACTGCAGGTCCGAGATGGCGTCGGCAACCTCGGCACGGCGGAGGAAGAACAGGTCGTCGACGTTCTCGAAGAAGCCGAACCGGACGAAGAGCTCCCCGAGCTCGCGCATCTTGCGCCAGAACTCCGTCATGTACCAGTGCTCGATGTAGAAGTTGTGGTTCTCCACGTAGGGAAACACCGTCTTCGACAGCCCGAGCGCGTCGTCGAACGCCTGCCGGGCATCGCCCTCGGGGATGAGCTCGCGGTACTGGGCGGTGAGCTCGTCCCGCTCGGCCTCGATGGTCCCGAGCGGGCGGGACAGGTCCTCTCCCCGCTGCAGCCGCCCGATGTACTCGCCCACCATGGTGAGCGGGAAGGCCGGGTCGTCGGACCAGCTGCGGTGGTGGTGGTAGAAGCCGTTGCCGTAGGAGAAGTTGAACCACGGGTCGGCGGAGGTCTCCCACTCGGCGAGCCAGGCGCGCCCCGCCTCGCTCCCCTGCAGGGTCGCGGTGAGCGAGCCGAAGTCGGCGGCTCCGGCCACCTCCTCGGTGACCCCCAGCTCGATCGCCTTGGCGGCCAGCCGCTTCAGCTCGTCGTCGGGCCTGAAGATGATGACCTCGACGCCGCTGACCAGCTTGGCGACCTGCTGGTCGGAGATCTCGGGGAAGTGGCTCCTCATGATGGTGAGGAAGTTGAGGTATGCGGCGTACCCCATGTTCAGCATCTCGCTGTGCAGATTCCAGGTGGCGTCGAGCGAGGCCAGGATCGCCTGGAACGCGACGAGCAGCTCGTTGGCCTCGGTAACGCCGCGACCGGCCAGCACGTTCTCCACCGGCTCGAACTCACCGAGCGCCGGGATGGTGATCCCCTTCAGCGCGGCGATCTGCTCGCGGACCTTGTCCTCCCACTTGGCGTAGAGGTCGGGCCAGTTGGCGTAGTAGTGACCGACGCGGACGGCGAACTCCTCGGCGCGACGGCCGATCTCCTCGGGGTCCTCGACCCCGAGCGAGGACATGTAGGGGTAGCCACCGATCACCCTGACGTCGAGGCCGAGCGCGGGGGGCAGGGCGAAGACGCGGGTGTTCATCACCCCGGTGCTCATGTAGGCGCTGTCCGCGGTGACGATGTCGAAGGGAGGCATCGGCTCGGGGAAGTGCATGCCGTTGCGGAACCACGTCTTGTTGCTGTCGGTCTCGCGACGCTGCGGCAGGAAGAGATTGAAGTAGGAGTACATGCCCTCCCAGCCCGCGGCCTCCGCCGGCACCTCGATCTCATAGGGGTCGGGGAAGCGCGCGTCGGGAGCCCCGGAGGTCGAGCTGCCGTCATCGAGAGTGGTCATGCGTGCTCCTTCGTAGTGCCCGACTCTGAGGCGTCGGTCGGTTGGGTGAGCGTGGCATCGGGGTCGATGCCGAGGTCGGAGGCGACGGTGCGCCAGCAGTTCAGGCTGTTCCCCCGGCCGATGCCGGAGCCGGAGTGCATCGAGGACGAGCAGTTGTACAGGTTCGGCAGCACCGTCCGGTAGCCCGACAGCTCGGGGATGGGACGGAATCGTCCGGACTGGCTGGCCATCGTGGTGCCTTGGCTGTAGCCGCCCTCGAGCATGTCCGGGTGGGTGGCCAGGATGTCCCGCGGCATGGTCAGCCGCACCGACTCGATGTTGTCGGCAGTCATGTTGGGTGCGTAGCGCGGCCAGGAGTCGCGGAGCAGCTGCTCGACGTCCCGCTCGATGCGCCGCCAGCCGTCTCGATCGAAGAACCGAAGCGGAGCACAGAACTCCTCGACGCCGACCAGGTGCCGTCCCTCCGGCGCCCGGCTGGGATCCCAGAGGGTGTCGGTGCTGCTGAGGGCGAAGAACCGGCTGGAGTGGCCGCGCGTCATGATCTCGGCCTGGTAGCGGGTGGCCAGCCAGTCGGGGTCCTTCGGCCCCCAGTAGAGCCGGGGCTGCGGACCGACGTCGGGGTCTCCGGTGAAGGAGGCGTAGTCGGGAGGCTCGTGCACGGCCACGTTGATCCACGCCAGCTGTCCACGGTCGTAGTGCACGTTCGCCAGCCGATTGCGGGTCCTCCGGGCCAAGGAGACGTCCGGGGTGAGGTCGAGGAGGGTCTGGGGGAGACCCAGGCCGCTGACCACGAGATCGGCGTCGACGACGTCTCCGCTCTCGAGCCTGATGCCGGTCGCCCGCCCGTCGCGGACCAGGACCTGCGCGACGCGGCTGTGGGTGTGGTACTCGACGCCGCGCTTGCGCCCGGCGCTCACCAGCGCGTCCGTGATCGCCTGGGTTCCTCCGACGGCGATCGCGGCGGGCTCCAACGAGAGTGTCAGGGCCAGCACGTGGACCAGGCCCTGGAGGCCGGGGACGTCGTCGCCGTAGCACCCGGTCGAGGTGGTGGCCGCGCGCAGGAACAGGGTCCGCAGCTCGTCGGACTCGAAGAAGTCGTAGGCCAGCTGCCGGGTGCTCATGAACTGGTGCACCGGCTCGAGCAGCCCACCCTCCTCGAGCAGCGACTCCAGCGGATCCGCTGTCCCCCACGGCGGCGGCGCGGAGTAGCGGTGCTTCCCGAACGCTTCCTTCCACGACCCGGCATACGCCTCGTGGATGCGCAGGTAGGTGTCGGCATCGGCGTCGGAGAAGCGGCGGATCGCCTCCTCGGTCCGCTTCACCCCCTCGGGCCACGGCTCCTGGGTGCCGTGCTCGTCGACGACCCTCCAGGCCGACCATCCGACGAAGGACGAGCCGTCGTCGAAGACCATCGCCTCGTTGCCTTCGGGGAACTCGTAGCGCAGCCCCTCGGTGTAGAGGTCGAAGTCGCGGTAGGCCGGGTGGGAGTAGAAGCGGGTCCAGTGGGAGTAGTTGTTCATCCGGTAGCCGGAGAGCGGCCCCTTGCTGCTCAGCGCCGAGCCGCCGAGCCGGCCGCGGCCCTCGAAGACCCCCACGGAGAGACCGGCCCGCGCCAGGTAGGGGGCGATGATGGTGGCGTGGTGCCCACCGCCGAGGACAACCGCGTCGTACCGAGCCGAAGCGGTCATCCCGGTCATCGCAGCCCTCCTCTCCCACACTCCTGATGCGTTGCCCCACCTTGAACTCAGCCGGTGTGCGACACCCGCCACCTTTCCATCTGATGAAAAACATGCGACCGTCCTCACAGCCGGAACGACGCTGGCCCGCAGTGGCCGACCGGGCCAGCGGACCGGGCCGGCGGAAGGGGCCAGCAGCAGGAGCCGGCGGAAGGAGATCCCATGGCCGTCACACGCACCGCCCCCGGGGAGTCGGTGACCTTCCGGGCGCTCGGGCTGCTCGACGCGTTCGATGAGGCCCACCGGGTGCTGAGCCTCAGCCAGATCGCGCGTCGCACCGGGACTCCCCTGGCCACCACCCACCGGCGGCTGCGGGACCTGGTCGACGGCCGGATCCTGCAGCAGCGTGCCGACGGGCTCTACGAGATCGGCGCCCGCACCTGGCAGCTGGGCCTGCTGGCACGGCCGACCTCCATGCGCGAGGCCGCACTGCCACACCTGCAGGATCTGGTCCTCCGCACCGGGCAGACCGTGCACGTGGGAGTGCGCGACGGCCTCTATGCCCTGGTGATCGACCGCCTCGCCGGCTCCCGCACCTTCACCACCCGCCACCTGCCCGGGTCGCGCCTCCCGCTGCACTCCACCGCGCTCGGCAAGGTGCTGCTCGCCTTCGCCCCCGAGAGCGTCCAGGAGCAGGTGCTGGGCCACCTGAGCTCCGTGACCCCGTACACGGTCACCGACAAGGAGTTGCTGCGCCGCCAGCTCGCCGTCGTCCGCCGCACCCGGCTTGCCGACAGCGTCCAGCAGAACCGGCTCGGCGTCGCCTCGCTCGGCGTCCCCGTCTTCAGCACCCGCGACCCCAGGGACACCGCCATGGTCGCCATCGCGATCATCGCCTCCACCGAGGTCAACCTCGCCTCCCTCGAGGAACCCCTCCGCGCCTGCGCCCACGCCGTCGCCCGTGCCGTCGACACCCTCGACCGCCGCTGGTACGACGAGTGACGCACGTGGCAAGTCCCAAGTGGCTCCTCCGGTCGGTGCCCCGTGAATCACGCACCTGACCCTCTGCTCGCGAGATGATCCGTCGATGAGCCAGTCACAGACCAGCCAGCCTCACCCGCGCACCGTGCTGATCACCGGAGCCGCCGGCGGCCTGGGCCGAGCCTTCGCGCTCGGCTTCGCCGCCCGGGGGGACCGGATCGCGGTCGCCGACCTGGACGAGGCCGGCGCCGCCGACACCGCACGCTTGGCGGCGGAGTCCGGCGCGGCCGCGACCTGGTCGGGGCACCTCGACGTGTCGAGCGTGGGCTCGACCGAGGCAGTGGCGCGGCAGGTCGCCGACTTCGGCGGCGGGCGGATCGACATCCTGGTCAACAACGCCGCGGTCTATGCCGGACTCCACCGCAGCCCGCTGGAGGAGATCGACCCCGACGAGTTCGACCTGGTCATGCGGGTCAACGTGAAGGGACCGTGGCTGATGGTCCGGGCCACCAGCCCGTATCTCGGCGCCGGGTCCAGCGTCGTGAACGTCGCGTCGGCCACCGTGCTCTCCGGCTCCGAACAGTGGCTGCACTACGTGGCCTCCAAGGGAGCCGTCGTCGCGATGACCCGGGTGATGGCCAAGGAGCTGGGCCGCCGCGAGATCCGGGTCAACACCCTGGCGCCGGGATTCGTGCTCACCGAGGCCAGCTACGGCCAGCTCGGCGAGGACGCCGCCAGCTACGGCATCGACCGCGGCGCGCTGCGGCGCTCCTCCTCCCCCGACGACATCGTCGGGAGCTGCCTCTTCCTCGCCGGCGACCAGGCCGGCTTCGTCACCGGCCAGATGCTCGTGGTCGACGGTGGCCGCCAGTTCGTCTAGGAAGCCCCGATGCTCACCGTGAGTGACCCGAGACGGGCACGCAAGCAGTAATACAGTTCAGCTGCTTGACGGCGATGCGGCCAAGCGGCACCATGGACGTCATGAGCAAGGACGTCCGCTACCACGGCTTCGTGACCATGCAGTCGCGCGGAGTCGTGGCGCTACCCCGAGAGCTGCGCAAGCGGATGCACCTCGACGAGCCGGGCGCTCAGTTGGAGATGACCGAACGGGAGGACGGTGTCATCGAGGTGCGGGCTCAGATGGCCGTCCCCGTGACGCAGAGCTGGTTTTGGACCAAGGAGTGGCAGCAGCGCGAGCGCGAGGCTGACGCTGACATCGCAGCCGGGCGCGTCACTCGCTATGAGGACGCCGAGTCGTTCCTTGACGCGCTCCCTGACTGATGAAGTACGAGCTCACCGACTCCTTCATCGCTGACTTCAAGAAGCTCAAGGCCGAACACAGGGCCACGTTCAAGAAGGTGGTGCGAGAGAAGTTCGCGCCCGCCTGTGACTCTTGGGCTAAGGCGCAGCGCGAGCGGACAAGTTACGTGTGGCCCAAGTCGCTGCGCGTCGACGAGATGCGGGGAGCGCCCGGCGTCATGGAGATGACCTGGAGTTTCGCTTCCCCCGACGGGAGGGCCACCTTCCATCTCGTCTTGGACCGCGGGGAGTGGGTTTGCCGTTGGCGCCGAATCGGTGACCACGGCGTCTACGACGCGCCCTGAGATGCCGCTCGCCTCGCCGGCGACGGACACGCCCGTCCAGACCACGCACCAGGCCCGCCGGTCCCGCTAATCTGGCGGGCGGTTCTCGTGCCGGTGGTCGCACTTGTCCGAGGGAACCAGCATCGCTTCGCGGACGTCCCACAGTCGTTGCGCTGACCCGCGGCTGGCGGGGGACGGGGGACCCGAATGTTGCGAGTCGGTCGGATACTCACTGTGCTGAGCGCGGGTCTGGTGTTGACCACTGCCGGATGCGGAGTGGCGACGCCCTCCGCCCATCCCTCCGCGTCAGACTCGGTGAACCCGGGAGCAGCCCATACCTCGCCGCGACCCCAGCCATGTGGGGTGGCGGGGGTGGTCGACGCGAAGCGTCTGGTCGATGACGGGGATTCCGTGGCGCTGGTCGAGGTCACGGTGTCGCAGCCGGCTCAGCGGACCAATACCGCTTCGAGTCTCGTGCTCGTCGATTCCGCGACGCTTCTGGCGGGGACGTTGCCCAATGGCCAGGTGAAGAGTCTGGACGAAGACGGAGACTTCCTTCCCCCTGGCACGTGGGTGGTCCTGGTCGGCAACGAGTTCGATTACCCCGCCACATACTTCGTGTCCGATGGGCTGTACGGAACCTTCTCCTTCGCAAGCAGCACCTCCGTCATGGAGCGGTGCCCCACTGGAGTGCCTGGCGCTGGACCGTCTGGCGAAGGACCCGCCGAGGCGATCAGCGGCATGACCGCTTGGTTCCAGACCGCCCTGGGCAAGAAGGCCAAGAGTTGAGTCTCGGAAGAGGTCTCGCGAGGCTCACCTTCACTGTCGTTCTAGCCACGTGTGAGAGCACTGCCGAACGAGAGGCGACCTCTCATCGGCAGAGTCGCGTTCTCACGCTCAGCAGCAAGTGAGGATGACCGCCGCGGGAGTGCCCCGAGACGCTCGCGCGGCGGCCGTCACCTACAAGGCGCGGCCGTTCGTCACACCGGGTACGGGGAACGCCAGCGCCCGATTGAAAGGTGTGAGCTCCCCGTCAACGGTGCCGACGCCCCGCTGCTCACCTTGTGCGGCCCGACTGTTGCCTTGGCGGGACAGGATGGCTCCCGGGTGGCTGTCATCCGACACACGGAGGCGCCCAAGTCAACGTAATGGCCCTAAGGCGTGGTTCTCTGATGGCAGACGGCCGAACCAAGAGTCAGCCTTGGACGGGGTCATCGGACGTCGGCGCACCTCATCCCGGTCAAGGGCCGAGCAGGCTCACGGTGGACGGGGCCCGGCCGAAGGGAGAGGCGATGAAGATCCGAGCGGTCGCTGCGGTGGCGGTCCTGGTCTCCGCGGTCGTCCATCTGCGTCTGTGGTTCGAGGGATTCAGCAGCCTGCATGTCATCGGGCCCGCGTTCATGGTCAACGCCGTCGCGGGACTGGTGATCGCGGTGCTGCTGATCGGCTGGCGACACTGGATTCCGCTGTTCCTCGCAGCCGGCTTCGGCCTGGCTACGTTCGGCGCTTTCCTCGTCTCGGCGACGGTCGGTCTGTACGGGGTGCACGAACAGTGGGTCGGTTGGCCCATCTGGACCTCGGCGATCACCGAGGTCACCGCCGTCGCTGCGGCCGTTGCCGCAGGGGCGAACGAGAGGGTGACGTCTGTTCACCGGCGCCCCGCCGGTGGGGCCGATCGGACCTGATGCCGTGCGGCTCGGGATCAGGCGTCGGCGAAGAGCAGGATGATCCGGCCGCGCAGGCCCCCGTGGTCGAAGCGGTGGTGTGCCGCCACGACCTCGTCCGCCGGGTAGGTCAAGGCGACGGTCATCGGGAGGACGCCCTCGGCGGCCAGGTCGCGCAGGGCACCGATCGCCTCCCGGTCCCGGGCCCGATGCCGCACGTCGACGTGCACGACGCTGATCCCGCGGTCGAGCTCGGGCGCCCATCGCGAGACGACGATGATCCGGCCCCCGTCTCGGACCGCCTCCGGCACGTCGGCGTGCAGGTTGGCTGCGTCGATCACCCCGTCGACGCCGCCATCGGACACCTCACGGATCCGAGCCATGGCATCGTCATTGCGTGCGACGAACTCGTCGGCGCCGAGCCGGCGCACCAGCGTCTCGTCGCCGGTTGAGGCTAGGGCGACGACCCGGTAGCCGTCGAGGTGCGCCAAGGCGACCGCCTGCTGGCCGACACCACCGGCCGCGCCGGTGATCAGGACGGTCGATCCGGCCGGGAGTTCCAGGTGGTCGAGCGCCTCACGCACGGTGAGCGCAGGCATGAGGAAGGACGCCGCTTCAGCGTGGGTGCTTCGGGACGGGGCGGGCACCACCGACTCGACCGGGAGGACCAGGAAGTCGCTGTAGGCGCCGTGCTGCCCATGGTTGTCCACGATCGCGACGACGCGGCTCCCCGGCGACAGACCCAGCTCGTCACCCACGTCCTCCCCCACGGCGTCGACGACCCCGGCGGCATCCATCCCCGGGATGTACGGCGCAGGCTCGACCGCGAGTCGCTTGGCGAGGTAGCCGTTGCGCCACAGCCGGTCGACCGGGTTGACGCCGGCGGCGTGGACCCGGATGCGCACCTCCCTTGGCCCCGGCTCGGGCAGCGGGAGCTCGATCGTCTCGAGGACCTCGGGCCCACCGAAGTGGGTCACGCCGATCGCTCGCATGACGTTGCGCGCTACTCGCCGAGCTGCTTGCCGCGCTCCAGGGCGGCGATGATCTCCGGGCGCAGCCGATCGGCCCGGATGACGGCGTCCACCGAGCCGACCTCGACGGCGCGGTGGATGTTGTGCACGGCGTCGAACTCCGCGGCCACCTCGCTGATCTTCTCCGCACGCAGCCCCGCTCGCAGGTCGGCCTGCTCCACCATCAGTGCCGCCTGCTCGGGGCCGGACGCCTGGGCGATGCGCTCCTGCAGGTCCTGCAGCCGCTTGTCGCCGGCGACCCGCTTCTCGACCTCGCCTGCGAAGACGACGGCCGCGGCGGGCGCACCGCCGATGACCGAGGCGTAGGAGCCCTCGATCGCCAGCACCGTCATCGACGGGTTGAGCGCCTTGGAGAAGACCACGAACGCACCTCCGTGGTAGCGGGAGATGACGCAGAAGACGATCGGGCCGCGGAAGTTGACGATGGCCCGGCCGATCTCGGCGCCGTACTCCAGCTGCAGCTGACGCATCGACTCCGGTGACCCGTCGAAGCCGGACAGGTTGGCCAGCACCACCAGCGGGCGGTTGCCGCTGGCGGCGTTGATCGCCCGGGCGACCTTCTTCGACGAGCGCGGGAAGAGCGTGCCGGCGGTGTAGGTGTCCGGGCCGTCGGTCGGCGGGAAGCCGCGACGCGGCACCGGCTTGGACTCGATCCCGACCAGACAGATGGAGTGGCCGCCGACGCGCGCGTCGAAGACGACGGCGGTCTCCGCGTCGCCCATCGAGGCCCAGCGCTCCAACGTCGGCATGTCCTGGTCGGCAAGGGCCCGCATCACCGCGCGGATGTCGAAGGCCTTCTTCCGCTCAGGGTTCTTCTCCGCCGAGAAGATGTCCCCGACCGTCGTGAAGTCGCCCCCGGCCGGGTGCGGCATCAAGGTCACGTCGCGATCGGCAGGGTCGGTGCTGGGTGCGCGGCGAGGCCCGGCTTCTCCGGGCACGACGTAGGTGCACTCGTAGTGCTGGAGCAGCACCCGGAACGCCGAGCCGAGGTCCGGAGCCCAGTACTGCGCCTGTCCGTTGGGGCCCATGACCCGGTCGTAGCCGCCGATGCCGAAGTTGTCCTCCGCGGAGACTCCACCGGAGAAGTCCAAAGACTGCTTGCCGGTGAGCACCATCGCCGAGTCGGGAGTCATCACCAGGATTCCCTTGGTGTGCATGAGCATCGTGGCCTCGGCGTTCCAGTACGGCTGGGCGCCCACGTTGATGCCGGCGACGACCACGTTGATCTCGCCGCCGTCCTGGGTGAACTCCACGATCCGCTTGAGGGCGGACGCGACCCAGTCCATGTTCTCGGTGCCGGAGTTCATCGCGATGCGCGCACCGGAGGAGAGCGCGAACCACTCCACGGGGATGCTTCGCTGCTCGGCCAGGTCGAGGGCCGCGATGATGCGGCGGCACTCCTGCTCCGATACCGAGCCGAGCGACTTGGTGGGGTCACCGGCGAGCACGACCCGGGTGATGCCCTCGGGGTGGAGCTTGGTCGGCGTCGTCACCAGAGCGACGATGATGCCCGCGGTGTTCAGTCCGTAGGCGCGGCTGACCGGCGCGAGCGCACCGGACTCGTCCAGGTCGAGCTCGGTGACCGAGCCGTGCGGGCCGCTCAGCGTGGCACCGAGCTCGTAGGGGTAGACCAGACCCCGTCGACGCATCCGCAGCACCTTGGAGGAGTACTCGTCCAGCGGCTTCAGCGGCTCGGTCGGCGGCTCCCCGATCTCGGTGACCACCCCGGTGCCCATCTTGTTGTGGAACCGGAACGCCACGGGCATCGGCTCCCCCTCGGGCATGCGGAGCCGTCCCTGGATGAGCACCTCCTCCAGGCCGGCGCCCTCGGTGAGCGGCGTGATCTTGCCCTGTAGGGCCGACAGCTGGCCGGGATCGGCCTCGACGACTGGCCACACCTGGACCCAGACGTGGTTCACGTCGAGCCGGGCGCCGATCGCGCCGCGGGCGGTGCGGGTGCGCCGGATCGCCTCGAGACAGATCTCGACCGCACGCTCGACGTGGGGCAGGCCGATCACGTTGCCGGAATCGTCGGTGACGGTCGCGCTCTGGCGCACCTGGGCCAGCGCCACGAGCCGCCGGTCGTCGGGGTTGGTGCGGGCCACGCACTCATACAGCAGGACGTCGCGCGGAGCCGGCAGACGCGTCACCTCGAAGCCCGACAGACGCCACAGAGCCAGGCGGCGCCCGACCATCGGGTGCACGCCGCGGACCAGCTCATCCTCGTACACGCCGCCGCCCTCGGCCGGCCGGAACGTGTAGTAGGCCATCTCCTGGTCCTCGCCCGCGGAGACGGCCACCACGACGCGCCGAACCTGATGCATGAACGGCAGGGCGGCGACCAGCTCGGCGAGATAGGCCGACCCCTCGTCCTCGTCGGTCGGGACCTCGGGGCCGTGCAGGTAGAGCTCGGCGACCATCTGCTGGTGGTCGGCGCGACGTGCCAGCTCCTCGCCGAGTGCGTCCACCAGCGGCCCGCCGGCCAGCTCGGCCACGGTGCCGATCGTGGAGACCAGGTGCGTGGGCCGGTCGTCGATCACGTAGTCGGCCGAGCAGAACGGCCGGCCGCCGACGACCTCCTCGCGCAAGTCGTGCAGCTCGTACTCGCGGTAGTGGCGCCGGATGAGGACCTCCAGCAGCGGCTCCCGCTCGGGCAGGCCGATGGCGAGACGAGCGGCGAGGAAACTGACCACCTGCTCGGGGATGTTGACCAGGGCGTCGATGCGGGCGGCCCGATCGGGCGCCTGCGGATCGGCGAGCTCGTCGACCTCGGCGGCAACGCCGGAGAGCACCACCGCCCGGTAGCGGTCGACCAGCGGTTGGTCGAACCAGCGGAACCGGATGCTGCGTGCCAGATCGGAAACCACCGGCGCCCGCAGCTGGGTGGCGCGGACCAGCCGCTCGAGGAGGGCCCGGACCTCGCGGCCGCGCCCGGCGGGCACTCCCTGGCCGACCCAGCCCTGCAGGATCCCGGCCGCGACGTGCGCCTCGGCGGCCGCCCGCTGCTGGGCCACGAAGATGCGGAAGACCGCCTCCTCCAGCTCCGGCGTGCGGTCCAGCGAGTGGACCCCGTAGTGGGCCAGCACCCGGGTGAGCTTCTCCCGGAACGTGTCCGGCAGATCGCCCCGCTCGACGTCGAGACTCTGCAGGTAGGTGTGCATGTGCTCTCGTGCGGAGTGCACGCGCAGCTCGGTGGCGCGATCCTCGTCCACCGGCTGGTTGCGGCTCAGCTCGGCGAGATCGGCCACGAGCGAGAGCAGATCCATCTCGGCGGCCATCGGGTCGGCAAGGCCCCCACGAGCGGCGAGGTGGTCGGTGAGCGCCGACCCGTCGTCGTCGTAGCCCAGCAGGGCGGAGGCCAGCTCAGCGAGCTCTCGCTCGGCCGCGTCGTGCGGCGCCGGCTCAGCGGCCGGAGGCAGCCCGAGATCCGCGAGCGATCCCTGCGGCTGATTCACCGGCTGCTCCTCGCCGGTGTCGAGGGGCTCCAGCTTCACCAGCGGAGCGCCGGTCTCGACCTGGCTGCCGGTGATGACCACCAGCTCCTTGACCCGCGCCCGGAACGGCGCGTGGAGCACGGTCTCCATCTTCATGGACTCCAGGACCAGGATCGGGGCACCGGCCTGCACCTCGGCGCCGACCGCGACCGGGGTCGCGACCACCAGGGCGGGTGCCGGGGCGCGCAGGACTCCGCCCTCGTCGACGCTGACCCGGTGGGCGACGCCGTTCACCTCGATGAACTGGCTGGGGCCGTGCGTCGCGGCTACCACGCGATGACGCACGCCGTTGATCTCCAGGCGCGCGACGGTGTCGTCGAGGGGCTCCCAGCGTGCGTCCACGTCGACCGGGGCCTCGTCCCCGGCCCGCACGGTCACCCGGAAGTGTTCGGGGCCGACCTGCCGGGTCGCCACCCGGTACGTCGTGCCCCGCAGCTTCAGCTCGACCGACCGCCCCGCCTCGTGCTGGACCTGCGGGCGACCGCCACGTGCGGTGTCGAGGAGTCGGCGCACCGACAGCCCGAGCTCGTCGAAGTAGATCCGGATCCCGGCGGTGACGAGTGCGGCGCCCGCGCCCTTGGCGGTGGCGAGACGACCCTCGCTGCGCACCCGATCGATCCAGCCGGTGTCGGCCCAGGCGGGGTCCCCGCGCAGAATCTCGGGCTGGTCGAGCAGGTCGAGCACGAAGGACTTGTTGGACGCCCCACCGTCGATGACCACGGTGGTGTCCCCCATGGCGCGGCGAAGGCGGGCGAGGGCCTCGCGGCGGTCGCGACCCCAGGCGATGATCTTGGCGATCATCGAGTCGAAGTCGGCGGGGATCGTGGTGCCCTCCGACACCCCGGTGTCGACCCGGATGCCCGGTCCGGCGGGGAGGTCGAGCCGGGTGATGCGGCCCGGCGCGGGCGCGAAGTCTCGGTCCGGGTCCTCGGCGTTGAGCCGAGCCTCGATGGCGTGGCCCTCCTCAGCGGGCCGCTCCCCCTCCAGCCGGCCGCCGCTGGCGACGTGGATCTGCAGCTTGACCAGGTCGACGCCGGTGGTGACCTCGGTGATCGGGTGCTCGACCTGGAGCCGGGTGTTGACCTCCAGGAACGCCAAGGTCTGCTCGCCCGGGTGGTAGAGGAATTCCACGGTCCCGGCTCCGACGTACCCGACGGCGATGGCCAGCCGCTCGGCGGACGCCTTCAGCTCGGCCACCTGCTCGGGAGACAGCAGTGGCGAGGAGGACTCCTCGATGACCTTCTGGTTGCGGCGCTGCACCGAGCAGTCGCGGACACCGAGCGCCCACGCGGTGCCCTGGCTGTCAGCGATCAACTGCACCTCGACGTGGCGGGCGCCGGTGACCAGGCGCTCCAGGAAGACCACGCCGGAGCCGAACGCCCGCTCGGCCTCGTCGCGGGTGCGCTGGTAGGCGTCGGAGAGGTCGGCGGCGGTGTCCACCCGCCGGATGCCTCGCCCGCCACCGCCCGCGGTCGCCTTGAGCATCAGCGGGTAGCCGATCCGCTCGGCTGCCTCCAGCGCCTCGTCCAGTGAGCTCACCGGTCCGCGGCTCCACGGAGCGACGGGGACGCCGACCTCCTCCGCGATCAGCTTGGAGCCGATCTTGTCGCCCAACCGGCGCATCGCCTCGGCGCTGGGGCCGATGAAGGCGATGCCCAGCCGGTCGCAGAGCTCGACGAACGCCGGGTCCTCCGCGACGAACCCCCAGCCGACCCAAACCGCGTCGGCCTGGGACTCGACCAGGACGCGCTCCAGGAGGGCGTGGTCAAGGTACGGCCGAGCGCTGGCCGGGCCGATCGGGTAGGCCTCGTCGGCCTCGCGGACGAAGTTCGCGGCGCGCTCGGCGTCGGTGTAGAGCGCGATCGTGGTCAGGTCCGCGCCGTCGGCCTGCAGGTCGCGCACCGCATGGATCAGCCGCATCGCGGCCTCACCGCGGTTGACGATGGCGATACGACGGAACATGGCTCCCTCCACAACCCCTACCTAGGTCCACGCGGAAACCCGCAGATCAAGGACTGACCTTTCCATGACTCCGGTGCTACGCGCGAGTCACCTGGCCGACTCAGCTGGCTGCGGATCGCCACGCCGATCGCGCCCGGCGGGGCCGACCGACTGGGCGACCGACTGGGCGACCGACTGGGCGACCGACTGGGCGACCGACAAGATGCCACCTGAGAAGCAGATTTCATCGACCTGAGAATCCCCTCCCACGTCTTCCCATCCGGGACATACCGGACCAAGATCGCAAATGGCCGGTCCTCCTCCGCGAGGAGACACCCCGCACGGGCCGGCACCCATCAGGCGCTGGCTCCGGCGAGGAGCAAGCGCCATACAACGAGGGGGAATGCATGAAGTTCCGCAGATCGAAGAGATTCCGCGCAGTGGCGTTCGTCGGCGCCACCGCGCTAGCGCTGGCCACAGCCGTCGGCTCGAGCTCGACCGCCGTGGCGGCGAGCAACACCGGTAACATCGTCTACCAGGTCGGTCCCCACACGCTCATCCCGGCGACGGGCATCGCCGCCTCCGCTCCGGCGTTCCCGACTCCGTCACAGTGCGTCGCCGCCTACGGGCTGGCCTGCTACACGCCGCAGGAGATGCGCAGCGCCTACAACGTCCCGAGCTCCGCGACAGGTGCCGGCGAGCAGATCGCGATCATCGACGCGTTCGGCAGCCCGACGGTGCAAAGCGACCTGGACACCTTCAGCGCCACCATGGGCATCCCCAGCACAACCGTGCACGTCTACTGCGCGAGCAGCTGCCCGAGCACGCTTACTGCCCAGCAGGGTGGACCCATCGGGTGGGCCGAAGAGACCAGCCTGGACGTCCAGTGGGCGCACGCCATGGCGCCGGACGCCACGATCAACCTGATCGTCGCCGCCAGCAACTACGGCAACGCCCTGAACAACGCGGTGCAGTACGCCATCGACAACCACCTCGGTGATGTGATCTCGATGTCCTACGGCGCACCCGAGGACGGCATCTCAGGTGGCGGCAACAACACTCAGCTGTTGCAGTCGGAGAAGATCTTCAAAGAGGCAGCGGCCCAGGGCATCTCGGTCTTCGCCTCCGCCGGAGACAACGGCACCGACGGCGGCGCGGGCTACCCGGCTTCGAGCCCGAACGTCACCTCGGTCGGCGGCACCAACCTGTTCATGCGGGACAACGGCAAGTACGTCGGCGAGACCGCCTGGGGCGACAACGCACTCTGCGCGTTCGGCTGCACTCACGGCCCGATCGGAGCGACCGGCGGCGCACCGTCGCGGATCTTCGCTGCTCCGTCGTACCAGCAGGGTGTGACCGGCTACTCGGCCCGCACCACGTCCGACGTCAGCTACAACGCGTCGGTCTACACCGCGGTGATGGTCTACCTGGGCTTCCTCGGCGACAACAGCGGCCTCTACTTCTTCGGCGGGACCAGCTCCGGCTCGCCGCAGTGGGCCGCGATCGGCGCCATGGCGGACCAGGCTGCCGGCCACCGGCTCGGGTTCCTCAACCCGACGCTGTACGGCCTGTACGGCACGTCGAGGTACAAGCGTGACTTCCACGACGTGACCAGTGGCAACAACACCTGGAACGGCGTGCCGGGCTATGACGCGGGGTCGGGCTACGACCTCCCGACCGGCCTCGGCTCACCGAACGTCACGAACCTGTTCCGCGACGTCGCCCGCTGACCGACAACCGACACATCAAGCACGGAGGGGCCCGGGCATCAACCCGGGCCCCTCTGTCGTCTCTCGGGCGTCCCTCTGGCGCAACTCCGTGCCCGAACGTAGAATCCGGCATATCGGACATTCCGTACACCCACGGAGGAGCACCGTATGACGTCCCATGGGAGATCCCGGTTCCGGGCCGCAGCGCTGATCGGCGCCGCCGTCCTGGCCGCGGCAACCGCCCTGAGCGCGGGCTCGGCCACTGCTGCGGGCCACAGCCCGCACGGCAAGCACGGACACCACGGCACGCACATCGTCTACAAGGTCGGGCCGCACACTCTCGTCCAGGCGAAGGGGATCACCAGCCGCAAGGTGACCGGAGCCGTGTCGAGCTTCCCGACGCCGTCGCAGTGCATCGCCGCCTACGGGCTCGCCTGCTACACGCCCGACGAGATCCGCACCGCCTACGACATCCCGGACGGTGCCACCGGAGCCGGTCGGACCATCGCGATCATCGACGCCTTCGGGAGCCCGACGGTGCAGAGCGACCTGGACACCTTCAGCGCCCTGATGAACATCCCGAGCACGACCGTTCACGTCTACTGCCCGGGTGGCTGCCCCCGCACGATGACCGCCCACCACGGCGGGCCTGTCGGGTGGGCCGAAGAGACCAGCCTGGACGTCCAGTGGGCGCACGCGATCGCCCCGGACGCCACGATCAACCTGATCGTCGCCTCGAGCAACTACGGCAACGTCCTCAACAACGCGGTGCGCTACGCCATCCGCCACAACCTCGGCGATGTGATCTCGATGTCCTACGGATCGCCCGAGGGCCAGATCAAGGGCCGCGGCAACAACATCCAGCTGCGTCAGTCCGAGAAGCTCTTCAAGGAGGCTGCAGCGCGGGGCATCTCGGTCTTCGCCTCCGCTGGAGACAGCGGCACGGAGGGTGGAGCCAGCTACCCGGCCTCTAGCCCGAACGTCACCGCGGTGGGCGGCACCAACCTCTACACACAGGACGACGGCACCTATGTCGGCGAGACCGTCTGGGGTGACGCGGCGAACTGCCCGCTGGGCTGCACCATCGGCCCGATCGGAGCGACCGGCGGTGCGCCGTCGCGGATCTTCGCTGCTCCGTCGTACCAGCAGGGGGTGACCGGCTACTCGACCCGCACCACGTCCGACGTCAGCTACAACGCGTCGGTCTACACCGCCGCGATGGTCTACCTGGGCTTCCTCGGCGACAACAGCGGCCTCTACTTCTTCGGCGGGACCAGCTCCGGCTCGCCGCAGTGGGCCGCGATCGGCGCCATCGCCGACCAGGCCGCCGGCCACCGGCTCGGGTTCCTCAACCCAACGCTCTACTCCCTGTACGGAACGCCGCGCTATGGGAATGACTTCCACGACGTGACCTCTGGCAACAACGCTTGGGACGGCGTGCCGGGCTTCGACGGAGGGACTGGCTACGACCTCCCGACCGGCCTGGGCTCACCGGATGTCGCGAACCTGCTCAGCGACCTGGTGAGCTGAGCGAACGTCGTTGGAGAACTGGAAGGGGTCCGGGCCACAAGCCCGGACCCCTTCCACGCCCTGTGGTTGAGCGTGCCGATATCACCAGACCCGACCCTCATCTCGGCTCGCCCGGTGCGTGCGTCCCCACGTGCCCGTCGGCCAAGTGGCGGGCGCTGTTGACCAGACCAACCAGGCTGAACGCCTGCGGGGTGTTCCCCAGGTGGCGGCTCCCCGCCACGTCGTACTCCTCGCTCAGCATGCCGACGTCGTTGCGCAGCGCGAGGAGCTTCTCGAAGAGCGCGGTCGCCTCCTCGTCGCGGCCGGTCGCCTTGAGCGCGTCGACCAGCCAGAAGCTGCAGGCCACGAAGACCCCTTCCCCGCCCGAGAGACCGTCGGCACCTTGCTCGTTGCGATAGCGCCGCAGGAAGCCGTCCTGCTCGAGGTCCGCCTGCACCGCCCGGACCGTGCCAATCGCACGCGGGTCGTCCCACGAGACGAACCCGACTCGCGGCAGCAGCAGCAGGGCCGCGTCGACCTCCTTGGTGCCGTAGTACTGCACGAAGGTGCCGCGCTCTGAGTCGAACCCCTTCTCACTCACCTCGGAGTGAATCTGCTGAGCCATCGCCTTCCACCGCGAGACGGGCGCGTCCAGACCGTGCTTCTCGGCCGTGCGGATCGAGCGGTCCACCCCGGCCCACGCCAGCGCCTTGGAGTGCACGAAGTGCTGTCGGTCACCACGCATCTCCCACAGGCCGTTGTCCGGGTCGGCCCAGTTGCCCTCCAGCCAGTCCATCAGCTCGCGCTGCACCTCCCACGAGGTCTCGGACAGCGGCAGCCCGGCGTCGCGCGCCAGGTGCAGGCTGACCAGAACCTCACCCCACACGTCGAGCTGGCGCTGCTCGGAGGCGCCGTTGCCGATCCGCACCGGCCGCGACCCGGCGAACCCGGGCAGCCAGTCCACCGTCTGCTCGTGGATCCACCGCCCCCCGTCCACCCGATACATGATCCGCAGCTGATCCGGCCTCCCCGCCGCCGCGCGGACCAGCCACTCGCGCCAGGCCCGGGCTTCGTCGAGATACCCGCTGTGCAGGAGGGCTTGGAGCGAGAAGCTGGCGTCGCGCAGCCAGCAGTAGCGGTAGTCCCAGTTGCGCTCCCCGCCGATCTGCTCGGGCAGCGAGGTGGTGGCCGCAGCGAGGATCCCGCCGGTCGGCGCGTAGGTCAGCGCCTTGATGAGGATCAATGACCGGCGCACCTCCTCGGCGTACGGGCCCGAGACGTCGCAGCCATCGACCCACTCCTCCCAGAAGCGCTTCGTGCCGGACAGCGCCCGGTGGGGGTCCATCCGTCGCGGGGACCCCAGATGGCTGGGCTGGTAGGTGAGCACGAAGCCGACCCGCTCGCCCTCCCCCACGGTGAACGTCGCGGTGATCGTGCGGTCGTGGTGGGCCACCTCCACATCGGAGTGCAGCCAGACCGAGTCGGGACCGGCGACGGCGTAGTGCCCGCCTCCGTCGCCCTGCAGGATCCACGGGCTGACACTGCCGTGGTCGAACCGCAGCCGTAGCTCCATCGAGACCTCGACGGTCCCCCGCACCCCCTCGACGATGCGGACGACGTCGGCCACCTCGTCACGCGGCGGCATGAAGTCCAGGACCCGCACCGACCCGGACTCGGTCGCCCACTCGGTCTCCAGCACCAGCGTCTCCCCCACGTAGCGGCGCGTGCTGCGCGCGCCGGCGTCCGAGGGTGCGATCCGCCAGTGCCCGTGGGACTCGTCGCCGAGCAGAGCAGCGAAGCAGGCCGGGGAGTCGAAGCGCGGCAGGCACAACCAGTCAATCGACCCGTCACGGTGGACCAACGCCGCGGTTTGGAGATCCCCGATGAGCGCGTAGTCCTCGATGCGGTGGTCGACTCTGCTGGTCATGGGCCCCGTCTTCCCTTATGTCGGCGTCACGACCAACGTAGGCGCCACCCGGTCATCGCCCGGACGGCACAGGCCCGCCGAAGCGCGTCAGACTCGACCACCGGAGCGGTCAACGGATGTGGGTGCGGAGGAAGGCGACGGCGCGCTCCCAGGCGAGCTGGGCGTTGTCGGGGTCGTAGGTGCCGATGAGGTTCTCGTCGTTGAGGAACGCGTGGCCGGCGTCGTAGAAGTTCAGCTCCGCCGTTCCCTTCTCGCGGTCGCCGAGGATGGTGAACGCCTCTTCGGCGGTCTCCTGGGTGATCCCCCGGTCCTCCCGCCCGTAGTGGCCCTGCACGTCGGCGGTGATCTTGGTCAGGTCCGCGTCGGCTGACATGCCGTAGAAGGGCACTGCGGCCGAGACCTTGTCTCCCACCTCGGCGGCCAGCGAGAGCACGAAGCCGCCGCCCATGCAGAAGCCGATCGAGCCCACCGTGCTTGAGGTGACCCCGTCGACACCGAGGAGGTAGTCGACAGCACCGGACAGGATCTTCGACGCCTCGGCCTCGTCGAGCTGCTGGCGCATCTTCATGGCCTCGTCGCGGTCGTGGGTGACGCGGTTGCCATAGAGGTCGGGGGCCAGGGCGACGAAGCCCTCGGCAGCGAGGCGGCGGGTGATGTCGGCGATGTGGGTGGTGAGTCCCCACCACTCCTGGATGACGATGACGCCGGGGCCGCTGCCGCCTTGCGGTTTCTCGAGGTAGCCGTAGGCGGTGTGCCCGTTGGTGGCGAACTCGACGTTGTGCTCGGACTGCTCAGCCATGGTGGCTCCTCCCAATCGAAACTGGCATCGACCACCCTAGTGACCCGTCGGTCATCGGAAGGGTGGTCGATGCCTCTCGCGGATGCCGGCTCAGGGTGCTTCTGCGGCTGCCTGGATCGCGGCGGGAACCACCTTCGCGGCGTCGGCGCCGAAGATGATCGGAGTGAACTGCGGAGTCGTCCTGCCCTTCAGCGAGGCGATGTGGACCAGCTCGTGCAACGCCGTCGCGTCGGGGGCGTCGATGATCCAGCTCACCGAGCGCTCGCCGGCGGAGACCCAGAAGGCCTCCGGGTGGTAGCGGTCGGCGATGAAGTCGAACAGTGGGCCGGGCCCGCCGGGCTGGTTGTCGAGAGCGTCGGCGGCGTCGATGGTCGGGGTGAGAGTGACGATGAAGTGCATGATCTGCTCCTTGTTGAGTGGTGGGGATGCTCAGTGGTGGGCATTCGCTGACGGGGGTGCGGTGAGCTCGAGCTGGATGTCGTCGGGGTCGCGGAAGGCGACGATCGATCCCCACGGCTGGTCCGAGATCGGCGAGTAGGTCACGCCGCGCTCGGCCAGTCGGGCCTCCCACTTCTCCAGGTCCTCGCGTGAGGAGACAGAGAACGACAGGTGGTCCAGACCGGTGTGGACCTCGCGGAACGACTCGCCGGGGTTCCCGTCGTGGGCGTGGAGGCCCAGATACAGGCCGGCTTCGGGATCGGCCAGGATCACCGCGCGGCCGTCGCCGTGTTCCTCCTCCATCAACCCAGCCAGCTCGAAGAGCTCCCGGTACCACGTGACGCTCTTGTCGAGGTCCGTGACGGTCAACGCGACGTGGTGCACCGCTCCGACAAGTGCCATGACTTCCTCCTCATGTTCGTGGGGAGCATTCGCTCCCGTATTATTCGTTGCCTAACTATTGCCTTACCAATAGTTCGTGTCAAGAGGTACGCTGCGCTCATGTCAATCAGCGCACGCGAGGCCGTGGTCTTCCGGGTACCCGACGGCTTCGAGGAGGAATGGCCAGAGTCGAGCAGCGCAGCGACGGAGGTCGTGCTCAACATCGTCCGGCTCGGAGAGAACCTCACCTCTCGCGTCGATGCGTTGGTGCGGGACGCCGGACTCCCCTCCCCGACGGCGCTCGTCGTGCTGGAGGTGCTCCGTGGTGCGGGCGAGCCCCTCCTCCCTTCGGAGCTGGCCAGGCGCTCGTTCCTGTCCCGGCCGACGATCAGCGGCGTGCTCGACACCTTGGAACGACGGGGTCTGATCGAGCGCCACATTCATCCCGACGATCGCCGCCGGGTGCTCACCGCGATCACGCCGGAGGGGAAGGCCGCGGTGGAGAGGGTCCTGCCAGAGCTGCACCGTGCCGAGACCGAGTGGGCCGCCGGCTTGTCGGAGAAGCAGCAGCACAGCCTGCTCGGCCTGCTCGGCCGGATGTATCGGCACGTGGAAAGCCTCGACGAGCAGCCCTGAGCATTGACGCCTCCGGGCCCCAGCCACTCAGCGTCAGTGGGATGGTTGCCCTGCGCGAGGCAGCACCACGGTGAACCGCGCTCCCCTGCCGGACCTCTCGATCCGCACGGCGATCACGCCGCCGTGGGCGTGCACCAGCGCCCGGGCGACAGTCAGGCCGATACCGGAGCCTCCGGTGTCGTGCAGGCGGGCGGAGTCGGCCCGGTAGAAGCGGTCGAAGACGTGAACCAGGCTCGACGCCTCGATCCCCTCGACGTCGTCGACGACCTCCACCAGGACGCTGTCTCCGGAGGCCCGCACCGACACCTCGACGTGACCCTGTCCTCGGCCCGACGCGGGCGTGTGCCGCAGCGCGTTGGCGAGCAGGTTGTCGATAACCTCGTGGAGACGGTCGGGGTCGCCAGTGACGAAGACCGGTTCGTGCACCTGGGCGAGATCGAGGACCACACCCTTGTCCTGGTAGCGCTGCCCGGCGGCGCGGACGGCCCCCGCGGCGAGTGCCCCCAGGTCGACCGGTTCGGCGGAGAGCTCCAGCCTGCGTTCCTCCGCCCGGGACACCGTCCCGACGTCCTCGACGAGCCGTCGCATCCGCGCGGTCTGGTCGCGCAGGGTCCTCCAGGTATCTGGGCTCGCCTCGACCACACCGTCCTGGAGCCCCTCCAGGAAGCCGTCCAAGGTGGAGACCGGAGCGCAGCTCGGGAGCCAGGTCCGACAACAGCGCCCGGCGACGCTGTTCGGTTGTCGCCAGCTCCCGGCTCATGGTGTTGAAGGCGGCGTCGAGCCGGTCGAACTCGCTGCCCAGCCCGCTCACCGGGACCTCGGTGTCGTACTGACCCGCAGCGATGCGATCCGCCGCGTCGGCGAGCTCACGCACCGGCCGGGTGATCCGGCGGGTCAGGAAGAGACTGATCGCCACGGTGATCACCAGCGAGGCGGCGAGAGCGGCGGCGAGGGAGACCAGCACTGCCGTGGTGAAGGCCCGTTCAACGTGGGTAAGGAGGTCCGCGGGGACGCTGCCCAGGGCGTTGAGCAGGTGGGTGTGAAACTCTCCGGGCGCGATCACGAAGAGGACGACGACCAATGTGCTCGCCCCAGTGAGCACCACCAGCGCCAGCGCGGCGAAGAGCCGCGGCGCCAGTCCCGACGTCCCCCTCGTCACGGCTCGCCCATCCGGTAGCCGACACCGCGGACGGTGCGGACGAACCGGTGCTGGTTGGCGTCGTCGCCGAGCTTGCGGCGAAGGTTGGCGATGTGGACGTCGACAACGTGCTCGTCGCCGAACCACTCACCCCAGACCAGCTCCAGAAGCCGGGCTCGGCTGAAGGCCGCGCGCGGCTCGGCGGAGAGCACGTCGAGCACGTCGAACTCAGTGGGCGTCAGCTCGACCGACCGGCGACTCGGACCCCGCGGCCCTGCGGGTCGATCTCCAGCTCACCGAAGGCACGGGAGACAGGCTCGCCGGCCACGGTGCGCGGCCGACGGAGCATCACCTTGACCCGGGCGACGAGCTCGCGCTGGGAGAAGGGCTTAGTCATGTAGTCGTCGGCACCGACCGACAGGCCGATCAGGGTGTCCACCTCCCCCTCGCGGGCGGTGAGCATGACGAAGTAGGCATCGCTGAAGGTGCGGATCTGCCGGCAGGCCTCGATGCCGTCGAGCCGCGGCATCATCACGTCGAGGACGATCACGTCCGGCGCCGACTCGCGGGCCAGCGCGACGGCGGGCCGGGACGCTGACCTAGGAGCGGCCCGGGCCGTGGCCGGAACCGCCCGGCCCATTCATCGTGGGGCCACCACGACCGGCTTCGTCGCTGCCCCACGCTCCGGTTCCACCGGGGCAGTCCTCGTCGTCCATCATCCCGGCCCGATCGGGGCCGGCGCCGTCGTGGCTCATCATCCCGTACCCGTGGGAGCCGTCGGCGCCCCAGAAACCTGGGCCCGACCGGCCATTCCCCTGGGCGGAGGCCCACATCTCCGCCGTAAGCAGGATCAGCAGCAGCGCGACGAGCCCGGCGAGGCTGAGCGCCCTTCCCCTCGTCATCTCACGCACCGTTCTTCGGCTTCCCCGTGAGCTGTCCTCGCACCCGGACGTACTCCTCGACATCGATCTCGCCGTTGGCCAGCCGACGGTCCAGGATCTCCAGCGGAGTCTCCTGGCCGGGAACGTGGTGTGTTGCGCGGCTGCTCGAGCTCGGGACCAACCAGGTCACGATCCAGATCACCACACCGATCAGCAGGACCCAGAACACAAGCATGAAGATCCAGCCATAGCCCATGTCGTACCCGTAGCCCATCATCTTCGTCATCTCCTCGCCTGTTGGTCCCCTCACCTCGATGCTGGCCGCTGCCGGTCAAGGAAGGGGACGGCGTGAGGTCAAGTTCCGGTCAAGATCTGAGCGGATCGTCCGCAGTCACTTCACCGGCGAGAATCCCTGGCACCCGGGACGCCGAGCTCTGGGACCGGGACAGGCATGCCGCCGAAGGTGAGTTCACGGGCGCGCACCGGGCGCGCACCTGAAAGGAGCGGTGATGGATTCGAAGCGCTACAGGGTGGCCGGAGCGGTCTCGCTGATCGGCGGCGGCGTGGCCGTCTTGCTGCAGTACCTGGTCACGCCGTTGAAGGGCGGGGATCTCCAGGGGAAGGAGCTGCTTCAGATGGTGGCCGAGCATCGCACGGCGATGGGTTGGACGGTCGCGCTCGACTTCGCACTCCTTCTGGCCGTGCCGGCGATGCTCTTCCTGGGAGCGCTCGGCCGGATGGGCACCTCGAAGCTCGCGGCGACGGCGGCCGTGCTGCTCTTCTTCCCTCTCCTGATGAGCGTGCCGACGGTGATCGGCTTCGATGCACTCGCCTACTTCGCCTCCGCCGGGCCCGACCAGGCGGCGATGGCTTCGCTGGTCGACGCCTGGCAGGGCTCGACATTCTTCGCGGTTGGGTTGATCCCCTACATCGTGTGCCAGCTGGCCGGCTCGGTGATGCTGGCCATCGCCCTGGTGCGGGCCGGGACCGTGCCGACATGGGTTGCGATCGGGATCGGTGTTTGGCCGTTCCTGGCGACCGCAGGGATCGCGCTCGGCATCTCGCTCGTCGCTGCGGTCGGGTACCTCATCCTGCTGTTCAGTTGGACGGCGAGTGCCGTGAGCCTGGCCCGACCGGGCGTGGCGTTCGCACCGGAGCCGGCGGTCGCCTCTTGACCACGAGCCCTCGGGCCGAGGAAGAATCACCCGCTATGAGCGGGTGGGCGACTCGTCTGGGTCGCGCCGGCGTCGCCACGGCGACCGCCGGTGCGGCCCTGTCGATCGCCGTGGTGGCGCTCTGGGCCCACGACCTGTTCTCAGCCGTGCTTGCCGTGGAGGCTCTCACCCAGCTGCCGCTCGTCGTCGTCGGAGCCATCGCCGTGCGGTCGTCGGCTCGCAACCCCGTCGGATGGCTGCTCCTGTCCAGCGGCACCTTCATGCCGGTCGCAATCTCCGCCTACTTGTACGGTCACGCGGCGTTCGACCTCGGGCACGTGCTCCCAGGCGCAACGCTCGCCGGGTGGCTCGACGGCTGGCCGTGGGTTTTCGCCCAGCTGCCGGTCGCCCTGCTTGCTCCCGCGCTCTTCCCTGACGGGCTGCTGCCGTCCCGGCGCTGGCGCGTCCACGTGGGTGCCTCCCTGATTGTGAGCGTGCTTCTGCTTGTCGCCCTTCTCTTCGGCTCCTCCCTGCTCGACTGGCCCGACCGGGCCAACCCGACCGGACTGCCCGGGGCGGCTGGGGAGATCGCCGGCGGCCTGGTGGGCGCGATCATCCTGGTCACGCCGCTCACTCTGGCAGCGGCGGTCGCCTTCGAGATGCGCCTGCGCAAGCTGGGGAATCCGGCCGCCCGGGCCGCGGCACGCCAGGTGCGCCCTGCGGTCTGGTTGATCGTCGCGTCGTGGTGGACCTGCCTGGGCCTGGCGGCGGCGGGCGTGTCCACCTTGTACTCGCTACCGGTGGAGTCGATGGGGATGGCGGCACTCGGCGTCGCCGCCGGGCTGGCCGTCCGCCGTCACCAACTCTTCGATGCTCGCCTGGTCGTGCGCCGCACCGTGGTGTACGGCGGGCTGACCGCCGCGATCCTGCTCGTGTATGCCATCGCCGCCGTCGTGCTGGAGCAGCTCGGAGCGGCGCAGGCCACCGAGCCGGCAGCGCTCGTGGCAGGGATCCTGGTCGCCCTCCCGCTTCGCGACCGGCTTCAGCGCGCCGCCAACCGGCTCGTCTTCGGCCTGCGCGACGACCCGGTCGCGACCCTGCTCTCGCTCGGTGACCAGCTCGAGCGGGCCGCCGCAGTCGACGACGTGCTTCCCGCCGCCGCCCAGTCCCTCCGGCAGACCCTGCGCTTGCAGCATGTGGTGGTCCTCGACGGCGACCGCGCCGCCGCCGAGTCGGGAACGCCGGGCGGCGGTCGCCAGGTCGAGGTCCCCCTGGTCTACGCCGGCGAGCGCGTCGGCACCCTGCTGGCCATCCAGACCGAGGGCGACACCCCGCTCGGCCCCGAGCGGGAGGCCCTGCTCGCCGGCATCGCGCGCCCGGTCGCCGCGGCGCTGCGCGCCACCGCCCTCAGCAGGGACCTGGCGGCCAGTCACGGCCGGCTGGTGTCGGCCACCGAGGAGGAACGCCGCCGGATCCGCCGTGACCTGCACGACGGACTCGGGCCGACGCTGAGCAGCGCGGTGCTGGGGGTCGCCCGGGCTAACGCGCTGCTGATCTCCCGTCCCGAGGCAGCCGCCGACCAGCTGGAGCAGCTGACCGGGATCCTGCAGCAGGCGGTGGCCGATGTCCGCCACCTTGTCTACGACCTGCGCCCCCCCGAGCTGGACCAACTCGGCCTGGTCGGTGCGCTCGGCGAGCACGCCCGCTCGCTCGGGCACTTCACGGTGACCGGCCCGGACGACATGCCGCAACTGGGTGCTGCCGCCGAGGTAGCGGCGTACCGGATCGCGATGGAGGCGATGACCAACACGATCCGGCATGCTCGAGCCTCCCGTGGCGAGGTGACGATCTCGCTCAACGGCGGGCTCCAGCTCCGGGTCGAGGACGACGGTATGGGACTCGCCGATGGCTACCGCACCGGAGTCGGGATCAGCTCGATGCGCGAGCGGGCCGCGGAGCTCGGCGGGACCTGCGTGATCGAGTCGGCGCCGGGTGGCGGAACGGTGGTGCAGGCATGGTTGCCGAGCTGATCTCCGTCGTAGTCGTCGACGATCACCCGATGTTCCGTGCCGGGCTGCGCACCCTTGTCGAGGAAGCCGCTGACCTGGAGCTGGTCGGCGAGGCCGCCGACGCCGCCGCCGCGGTGGCGATGTGCGAGGAGGTCGTCCCAGACGTCGCCTTGATGGACATCAACCTGGGGGGCTCCAGCGGGATCGAGGCGACCCGCACCCTCAGCGGCAGACTGCCGGGGACCGCCGTCCTGATGCTGACCATGCTCGAGGATGACACCTCGGTCTTCGCAGCGATGCGCGCCGGCGCCCGCGGTTACATTCTCAAGGGATCCGCTCCCGACGACATCCTCCGAGCGATCACGACCGTGGCCAACGGCGAGGTGATCTTCGGGGCTGCGCTCGCCCGCCGGATGGGGCACTTCTTCACCGCCGGCCGGAGCGGCGAAGCCCACCCCTTCCCCGAGCTCACCTCTCGCGAGCGTGACGTTCTGGATCAGTTGGCCGACGGCAAGTCGAACGCCGAGATCGCGGCGTCACTCGGGCTGTCGGAGAAGACCGTGCGCAACAACATCTCCAACATCTTCGCCAAGCTGCTCGTCGCCGACCGAGGCGCCGCTGTGGCCAAGGCGCGCTCGTCGGGGCTCGGCTCGCCCTGATCCGGCCGGCATACCTCAGGACCGGGCTCGGCCGACGTGACCGGCGGCGAGGGGGACCAGCAGGACGGGCACCGTTCCGTCGGCGACGGCAGCGCGGACCGTTGCCGCGCGCTCCGGCTCGACGTGTTGGGACCAGCCCATCAGCAACAGGTCGGCCTCCAGCATGACGGCGGCGTCGGAGACCTCGCGCTCGGGCCGGCCCGCACGGGTCTCCAGCTCGGCGCCGTGATCGGCCAGGTTGCGGGCGAGGAACTCCTCGGACCAGGCCCGCGCGGTGTGAGCGGGCTGGTCCCAGAACGCCGGCACCGTGTGCGGGTCGAACACGTGGAGCGCCACCAGCTGCACGCCCGCACCGACAAGCAGCTCAACCGCCTCGGTCACGGCCCCAGCGGTCTCCTGGGTGCCGTCCAGCGGCAGCAGCACCCGGCTGACCCGGGTGACCGGACGACCGGGGTGGGTGGGCACCAGGACCACCGGCTTGCGGGCCGCCGTGACCACCTGCCAGCAGAGCGCCTCCACCCCCGCGGCACCGGCCAACACCGACAGCAGGGTCTCATCGCGGCCGATCGCGGCCAGCACCGTCGCCGAGCGGGTGGTCAGGTCGTCTTCCTCGAGCAGCACCAGATGGCGCACCGGCACCTGGAGCGTCTCGGCGAGCGCCGCCGCGACGGCAAGGACTTGCTCCCGATGGTCCTCAGGATCCAGGACTGCCAGTATTTCGCTCATCACACGTCCCCTTTCCACACCTGCGGTTGACCCGCACCGACGCGCGCGGCGTCGCCGCCGCGCAGCGAGGCCATGAGCCTCCCGTCGGAGGTGAGCTCGACTGTGCCGCCATCGGCGCGCAGGCGGACCCGACGGCCCAGCACGTGGAACCGCACGTCCACCCAACCCCAGGTCTCGGGCAGGCGAGGGTCGAGATGCAGAACACCGTCGCGCACGTGCACGCCGAGGAACCCGCGCAGCACTGCTGTCCACGCACCGGCCAGCGCCGCGATGTGGAGACCTTCACCGGCGGTGTCGCCGATGTCCTCCAAGTCGATCGCCAGGGCGAGACCCAGATGCTCCAGCGCCTCGTCGGTCCGCCCGGCCCGCGCCAGCAGCGAAGCCATCACCGCCGGCGAGAGCGACGAGCCGTGGGCGGTGCGAGGCCCGTAGAAGTCGAGGTTCGGCTCCAGCGATCCGGGTGCCACCTCGTCAGGCACCAGGTGGTGCAGCATCAGCACGTCCGGCTGCTTGATGATCTGGGCTGCCTCGACCCGGTCCCGTCCGACCAGCAGGTCGGCCGCGACCGGTGGCGTGGCGATGTCGCGGACCAGCAGCGGCTCCAGGCCGGAGAAGCCACGGAACTGCTCGTAGCGGCCGGTGGCGGCGTCGTACCCGTCGACGAGACGCTCGGCCAGGTCGGCCCAGCCCCGCACCTCGTCCGGGGGCACCGTCCCGGCGGCGATCCGGGCGGCGGTGCGCAGGTTCCAGCGGGCCATCACGTTGGTGAAGGCGTTGTCGTCGACCCGCTCGTGATACTCGTCGGGGCCGATCACGCCGAGGATGTGCGCCACGCCGTGGTCGTCGACGTGGCAGCGGGAGGCCCAGTAGCGCGCGGTCTCCATCAGCATCTTCCCCGCGGGCGTGCGCGCCTCGAGAGGGTTGCCGGACCAGGAGGCCTCGTGGGCGGCTGCCCAGGCGACGTCGGCGGTGATGTGGTCCTCGAGATCCCCGGACACGATCGGGATTCGCGTGCTGCCGATGTAGCCCCATTGAGGGGTGACGTCCAGCCCGTCGCGGGCGGACTCCCAGGGGTACCGGGCCCCGAAGTAGCCCAGTCGGGTCGCGTTGACCCGCGCCTGCCCCAGACGGCGCGTGCGGTAGTGGACCATCGCCCGCGCCGAGACCGGGTCGATGGTGGCCAGCGCCGGGAGAACGAACGCGTCGGCATCCCAGAAGACGTGACCGGAGTAGGCGGGGCCGCTGAGTCCGCGCGCTCCGACCGCGAGCTCCGAGCCGTGCCCGGCCAGCCCCCACAGGTGGAACAGCGCAAAGCGCAACGCCAGCTGGATGTCGGCATCGCCCTCGACCCAGATGCCGACCTGGTCCCACCGTTCCGCCCAGGCCTCCCGCTGATCGTGCAGCAGCCGCTCGAAGTCCCCGGTGCTGCGCAGCATCCGGGCCGCCGCGCGCTCTGGGCTCGGCTTCCGGGTCGCCTCGGCGTCCACTGCTGCCACCCGCTCGATGCTGCGCACCGGGCCGTCCGTTGCAGTCCGCTGCCGCACTACCACGCCGATACCGCCGCCCTCGTCTGCCACCACCCCGCGGTAGCGGTCCGGTGACTCCCCTGTCCCGACCGCGGCGCCCGGCACGGCGGTGTCGGAGAGCCGGTCCGCTGCCGCCTCCAGCCGCATCGCCAGGATCCCGGGCTCGGCAACGCTGGCCAGCCGCAGCGAACGCAGCGGAACGTCGCAGGGGCCGGTCTCCACCCGGTGGACCACGCCGGTGCGCAGGTCGAGGGTGCGACGGTCCTTCACAGGTGCGGGGGCCAGATCGACAGCGGCCCAGTCCGGCCCGACCAGCAGGTGCTCGGCCTCCCCGGTCCCCTCGTAGACGCCCGCCGCGAGCAGCATCGGCAGCGATCCTGGCCCGCCCTCCTCGGCGGCGTCACGGGTAGCGACACGGCCGGTGGCCACGGTCAGCTCGGCTTCGACCGCACGCCGTCCGGCGGCGCAGCCGTCGTCGAAGTCGACGGTCCAGGCGGGGTCGAGGTCGATGTCGGGGACGCGGAGCTGCTGGTGGCGCCGCAGCTGGTCGTCCAGGAGCCGGAGCATGGTGGCCGCTCCCCCGCCGTACCGAAGGACGGTCGCGGGGATGTCGGCAGACTCCTCGCCCACGTATGCCACGACGGCTCGGCCCAGCTCGGGGATCGTCAGGGCGGGATCGACCGACGTGGCGACCACCACGACAAGTCCGCTGCCGATGCCCTCCCGGTCGAGGTCGGCGAGCAGCCCCCTCATCGCCTCGACTCCGCGGTCCTCTACCAGGACAAGCCGACCCGGGCCGGGCACGCGGACCGGTGACCAGGCGTCTCCTGCGGGCGCGCCGAGGACCACCACGTGCACCCCAAAGCCGGAGAGCCGCTCGACACGGGAGCCCAGGGCTTCGACGCCATCGGGCTCGCCGACCAGCACCACCGCCGCGGCGGTCGGCTCGGAGGTGAAGGCCCTCAGCCGACTCGGTGGGTCATGCGGCTGAAGCATCGTGCCCGCCCTCATCGCTCCGGCCTGGGGGACCAGGCGCGACAACTCGTTCACGAAGCCTCGACAGCTCACGCAGGAGATCTCGGAACGCCATGGGGGCACCCCCTCACCCCTCATGGTGCTCCCGGACCCGAAATGAGGGCAGGGGCGTTCGACCCGAGTCCGGGGCGGCTCGGGCCAAAGGCCCCTGAACTCCAGCCTCCTGAGGACGTACGGTCGGAGGTGGAGCCGGGGGGCCATGCGCCCTTCCGCTCCGAGATGGAGGCGAGTCCGATGAAGGTCGGCTTGATCGCCCCGCCCTGGATCCCCGTGCCACCGCCGCGCTATGGCGGAGCCGAGGAGGTCATCGACGGGTTGGCGCGCGGCCTGCGTGAGCTCGGCCACGAGGTGAGGCTCTTCACGATCGGCGAGTCGACCTGTCCGGTGAGCTGCGAGCACCTCTTCGACTCCGGCGCCGACCCGATGTGGTCGAGCCCGAGCGAGGCAGCCCATGCCCTGGCGGCGTACGAGTCGTTCGCCGACGTCGACGTCATCCACGACCACACGATCATCGGCCCGCTGCTCGCCGACCGTTTCGGACTGCCGCACCCGCCCATCGTGGTCACCAACCACGCCGACTTCACGCCGACGAACCAGCGCGTCTTCACCGCGATCGCCGAACGCGCCACGGTCGTGGCGATCTCCCAGTCACAGGCCCGCCGGGCCGGACCGGTCCGGATCGACGCGGTGATCCATCACGGCATCGACCTCGAGGCATTCCAGCCAGGGACGGGGGACGGGGGCTACCTCCTCTTCGTCGGCCGGATGTCGCCGGACAAGGGAGTGGACACCGTGATCCGGATCGCCCACGCGGCCGGGCTCCCCTTGCGGATCGGGGCGAAGCTGCGCGACCCCGACGAGCGGGTCTACTTCGAGGACGTGATCCGGCCGATGTTGGGTCCCGACGACGAGCCGCCGAGTGAGTTGTCCGTCGAGGAGCGGAACGATCTGCTGCAGCACGCGATCGCGCTGATCAACCCGATCCGGTGGGCCGAGCCGTTCGGCCTGGTGATGATCGAGGCGCTGGCCAGCGCCACCCCGGTGGTGGCCTTCCCCCACGGAGCCGCTCCCGAGATCGTCCTGCCCGGGATCACCGGGTACCTGCCGCCGACCGAGCAGCTGGCCATCGACAGTGTGCGACAGGTCGCCACTCTCGATCGTCGTGCCTGCCGACGCGACGCCGAGGAGCGTTTCTCCTTCCAGCGGATGGCCCGTGACTACGAGCACGTCTACCGTCGGGCGGTGGAGGGCGCCTTACTCGTGCCGCGCCAGCCCGCAGGCGACAAGCCGGCCGGCGACGCCCCGAAGCCCGGCGAACGCCAGGGCGGCCGATCCCGGCGTGCCCGGGACCGGATCATGGAAGGCGCGAGGTGAGGTGACTGATCCGTGGCTCTTCGAGGACATGCCGGGAGGCGAGAGCAGGGGTGAGACCGAGGTCGCCCTGATGGAGGGGACCACCTTCTGCATCAGCGACGGCGCCGGTGACATCCGCCCCCAGCACTCCCACGGACTCTTCGTGCGAGACACCCGGATGTTGTCGGAGTGGGTGCTCACCATCGACGGACAGGTGCCCTTCCCGCTCGCAGTGCAGTCGGAGGACCCGCACTCCTCGACCTTCCTGGGCTGGCTCTCTCCGGGCCGGGGCCGCGGTCACCTGATGTGTGCTCGAGAGAGGCACGTGGGCGAGGGGATGCGCGAGGACCTCACCCTGCGCAACGGCTCATCGACCCCGGTCACCGTCACTCTCACACTGAGAGTCGGCGCCGACTTCGCGGACCTCTTCGAGGTCAAGGACGGGCGAGCGCTCGATCTCCCGGCGGCGCCCGGCATCGCGGAAGGACGGGCGGTCACCTTGTCGCGTCGATCCGGCGAGCGGGAGTACGCCGTGGTCGTCTCCGCCGAGGACTCCGCACGGGCCGACCGGGACGCGCTGCGCTGGACCGCCGAGATCCCCGGCCACGGCTCCTGGACCACCACTGTCGAGGTGGTGCCGCAGTTCGACGGCGAGTCCCTGGCGCTGCACCATCCCCGAGGTGCACCGGTCCATGAGGCCGCACCCGCCCGCCGTCACCGGGAGTGGTGGAGCCAGGTGCCGACTATCACGACCACCGACCGCGACCTGAGCGATCTGCTGCGCAACAGCATCGCCGACATCGCTACCTTGCGCATCTTCAGCCCGGAGCATCCCGATCGGCCGGTGGTCGCCGCGGGCGCCCCCTGGTTCATGGCCCTGTTCGGACGGGACTCCCTGCTCACCTCGCTGATGCTGCTCCCCGTCGACCTGCGGCTGGCGATCGGCACGCTGCAGACACTGGCCGAGCACCAGGGAACCCGTACCGACCCGGCCACCGAGGAGGAGCCCGGCCGGGTGCTGCACGAGATGAGGTTCGGCCCGACCGCCGCACTGAGTCTCGGCGGGCAGTCGGCGTACTACGGCACCGTCGACGCGTCGCCACTGTTCGTGGTCCTGCTCGCGGAGGTCCAGCGCTGGGGCGCCCCTGACGAGGTGGTCGCCGCGCTGCTCCCTCACGCCGACCGGGCGCTGGAGTGGATGGAGCGGTACGGCGACTTCGATGGCGACGGCTTCCTGGAGTACCAGCGCAAGACCGACCGGGGCCTGGTCAACCAGGGATGGAAGGACTCCTGGGACGGGATCAACTTCGCCGACGGCCGGATCGCCCAGTCACCGATCGCGCTGGCCGAGGCCCAGGCCTACGCCTACGCCGCCTACCAGGGTCGAGCCCGGCTGGCCGCCGTGTTCGGGGATGTCGACGGAGCCGGCCGGTGGGCCGAGCGGGCGCGCGCCCTCAAGGCCGCCTTCAACAAGGAGTTCTGGCTGCCCGACCGGGGCTGGTACGCCGTGGGTCTGGACGGGGACAAGCAACCGATCGACGCACTGACCTCCAACATCGGCCACTGCCTGTGGGCCGGGATCGTCGACGACGACAAGGCGGATGCCGTCGCCCGGCACTTGACCAGTCCTGAGCTGTTCAGCGGCTGGGGCATCCGCACGCTGGCCACCTCCATGGGCGCCTTCGACCCGATGAGCTACCACAACGGGTCGGTGTGGCCGCACGACACGGTGCTGGCGATCAGCGGCCTGGCTCGGTACGGCTTCCGGCGGGGGGCCGCCCGGATCGCTGTCGGTCTGGTGGAGGCCTCGGCAAGCTTCGGCCACCGGCTGCCCGAGTTGTTCGCCGGCTTCGACCGCGAGCAGTTCCGGTTCCCGGTCCCCTATCCGGCCGCGTGCTCACCGCAGGCGTGGGCGGCCGCTGCCCCGGTGGAGCTGTTGCGGGCGCTGCTGGACCTACAGCCGGGCGACCCGCCGAGCTGTGACCCGCAGGTCCCGGAACGTTTCCTTCCCCTCCGGATCCGCGGTCTCTCCGCGGCGGGCTACGAGCTCGACGTCGACGAGTCCGGCTGGCAGATCCGCGACGCCGCCGAGGTGTCTCGCGCCGCGGGCCTGGCCCGGTAGGCGCCGCGAACCCAGGCCGACCCGGTCGAGGGACTCAGCCAGAGGTTCGGCCTGCCCTCGTTGGCACCCGGCGCTGCACCGTCGACGTGCCGACTCCTCGACGGAGCGCTCGCTCAGTTGACCGGGATGTCGCCGACCTCGGCCAGGGCCGGGATGGCTGCCGGGAGCACCAGCTTGTCCGGAGTGGTCGGCATGCCCAAGTAGAAGCCCTGAGCCGACTGGCACTGGACGTCCTTGAGGAGAGCCAGTTGCTCCTCCCGTTCCACGCCTTCACCCACGACCTGGACACCGGCGTTGGCGGCCGCTCGGACGATCAGCTCCAGCACCGCGCGCATGTGCGGGGATCCGGTCTTGATCATGTCGCGACCGATCTTGACCGAGTCCACCGGAAGCCGATCGAGCTCGCCGATGGCGCCGATCCCGGCCCCGACGTCGCTGACACTGATGGACACTCCCAGCGCGTGCAGCCGGGTCAGGCTCCGCAGCACCGAGTCGTCCCCGAGAAGCGCGAGCTCGCTGATCTCCAAGACCAGGCGATGCGGCTCGGCCGAGGACTCCTGCAATACCTTCTCGATGTCGACGACCACACGTGGCCTGCGGATGTGGCGTATGGCGACGTTCACCCAGACGGTCAGATCGGGATGCTCCGACCAAGCCTCCAGCTGCCTCAGCGCGGTCCTGATCGCCCACAGGTCCAGATCGCAGATCAACTCTGAGGTCTCTGCCGTCGGCAGGAAGTCACTGGGCATCAGCAGCCCGATGCCAGGGCGGTTCCAACGCAGCAGCGCCTCCGCGCCACGCATCTGGCCGGTCGCGACATCGCGGATGGGCTGGTAGTGCAGGACCAGCTCGTCCTCCTCGATAGCCCGTGCCAGCGCGAGCTCGAACTCGGCACGAGCGTCGTGCTCGCGCTGCAGCAGATCCGAGAACGGCACCGCGCGCCCGCGACCCAGCTCCTTGGCCCGGTAGAGCGCCAGGTCGGCTTCGTGCAGCAGGGCCCCCGCGCTGGTTTCGTGCCCGTCGGAGGAGAAGGCGATCCCGACGCTGGCCCCGACCACGGCAGTCCGGTAGTCGTCCAGGACGATGGGCTCGGACAAGTGCGAGACGACCTGGTCCGCCAACAGACGCACCCTGGTCCGGTCCTCGATCCTCGGCAGCAGCACCACGAACTCATCGCCGCCCAACCGGGCGACCAGGGGGCCGGCTCCCGCCAACCGGGACAGCCGTTTGGCGACCCGACAGAGCACCTGGTCGCCGGCGTGGTGTCCGAGGTTGTCGTTGACCGACTTGAATCCGTCGAGATCCACGAAGAAGATCGCGACCGTCTCGCCGTGCTCCTGACCGCGCTTCAGCGCGGTCCCGATGAGTGACACCATCTCCGCCCGGTTCGGCAGCAGGGTCAGGTCGTCGTGCGTGGCGCGGAACTCCAACTCCTGTTGCAGCTCGACGCTGTGGCCGGTCACCTGGGAGACCTGCCGGACCAGCAGGGCCATCCGGCCAAGCACCAGGACGAACAACGCCATGGAGCCCAGGACGAGCGGCCAGACCGTGAGGGCCATGCCGGAGGCCCACTCGAAGATCAGGACCAGGGGCGGCGACAGGCTCACCGCCATCATGCCCAGGAGCCGCCTCCCGGACAGCGCGAAGGAAGTGTCCCGCGCCCTCACCCGGTAGGCGAGCGAGGGGTGCAGCACCGCCGCTCCCCAGACCACGTAGGAACCCACCCACAATCCGTCCAGCAGGCGGGCGTCGGCGTTGGCGACGAGGCTCAGCGAGTCGGCCGCCACAAGCAGGCCACACGCGGCAATGAGCAGGCGCAGCGCCCGAGCGCGGGTCGTGTCCGCGGCCAGCAGTGCGAGGAGCCCTCCGATGAGCAGGATGTCGAACACGGGGTTGGCCACCACCACCGCGGCCGCTCCCAAGGAGCCATGGAGGCTGGCGGCGCTCGGCTGAGCCAACAGCGCGGTGTAACCAACAGCCAGCCCCACCATCACGATGGCGATGTCGACGTGTTGGGCGAAGCCCATGGTGCGCGGACGCGCCCGGACCAGCAGGTAGATGCTCAACAGCAGCACCGGGTGACCGACCAGGTAGAGCAGGTCTGCGACGGAAGGGAACAAGTCGCGGTGCTGAACGTCGACGAGGATGAAGTCCGTGGCGTCCGCAGCCATCCACAGGAGTTGGGCCAGTCCCATCACCAGCCATGGGGCCTGCGGCGAAGGGCGGTGAACCCCTACGCCGACACCGATGGCAACGACGACCGCGAGGCTCAGCGCCAGGTAGATCAGGTCGTGGACGACCGCGCTGCTGCTGGTCAGCATGATGACCAGTGCGGCGCTGCCGCCCACCAGGTAGTAGCGCCACGAGTTGCGCTTCAGATGCTCAGCCATGACAGGTCACCGCAGCTGCTGGAACGCCGGGGGTGAGCGCGGTGCCAGGGACATCGCGAAGATCTCGTCGGCGAACACGGTCATGCCTCCTCGGACCCGATCCCGGTCGACGCCGAAGACTGTCGAGCGACCTCCCACACCTCTGCTGGGCGCGCTTGGCCGAACAACCATCCCTGGGCAACGTCGACCCCGAGATCCCGAAGGATCCGCGCCTCGTTCTCTGTCTCCACGCCCTCGGCGACGGTGCGCATCTCCAGGGCGCGCGCCATCGTCACGATCCCCGCCACCACATTCCGATCCCGGGCGTTGGTCTCGATGTCGACGACGAAGGAGCGATCGATCTTGATCACGTCCGCAGGGAAGCGACGCAGGCGCGCGAAGGACGCGAACTGCACTCCGAAGTCGTCGATCGCCAGAACCACACCGAGCTCGCGCAAGGACCTGAGGTTGCGGAAGGCGATCTTGTTCTCGGTGACGAAGACGCGTTCGGTGAACTCCAGGCAGAGACGAGGCGGCTCAAGTCCCGCCTCGCCGAGCGCGTCCTCCACTCGCTTCAGCAACTGGACGTCGACCAGGTCGTCAGCCGACACGTTGACGTGGACCTGACCCTCGATCTCTGGGTGCGCTGCCGCCCAGCGACATCCCTCGGCCAGCATGCGGTCGGTGAGCAGGCCGATCACATGCGCGTCCTCGGCCTGCTCGATGAACTCCGACGTCGAGATGAACCCGCGCATGGGATCGAACCAACGTGCCAACGCCTCGGCGCCCACGACGCGCCCGCTGGCCAGGTCGACCAGGTCCTGGAACCACGCCTCGATATGGCCCTCGCGGAGGCCTCGTCGCATCTCATCCTCGAAGTCCCTGCCGGTGACGTGGCGACCTCGATCGGAACCGAAGATCACCACCTGTCCGGAGTCATCTCGGGGCGGTGACCCATAGAGAGCACCCTGGGCATCTCGCAGCACGTGGTCGGCCTCCTGCCCCCACGACGCCAGACGCAACCCCGCCCGATAACGCACGGTGACCTGGCGGCCGTCGACGGTCACCGGCTGCATCACCGCGCGGCCGATCCTGTCTGCCAGCCGAGCCAGGTGATCGGGCTCCTCGGTCAAGACGGTCACCATCGCCAGCTCGTCCACGCTGACTCTTCCGACCATGCCGGACCCGTCGTCGAGCTCCAAGAGCCGCAGGGCCATGGCCGCCAGGACGCGATCGGACGGCACCCCGTCGCCCACATCGACGGACGCGAAGTCCTCCACCTGGACCAGCAGCACCACGACATTTCCGCCAAGCGTCTGTCCGAAGTCGGCCGGACCGTCGGCCAGAGCCGCTTGGAGCGCCTCGAGGAATGCCGCCCGGTTCGGCAGTCCGGTAGAAGGGTCACGGTGCACACTCGACGCGAGCCGCTCGACCTGGGACTCAGCTGCCCCACGCCGGACACGCTCGTCCTCCAAAGTCGACTCGATGGCGGCGACACGCTCCCGCAACCGTGCGCACTCGTCGAATGTGCTCGGATCCGGCGTGGGACGGTCCTGGTCAGGCGAGGTCATGCCGACCCACTCGAGAGTGGGGGCGCACCTGCGCCGTGCGAGGCCGGGTAAACCGCAGTCGCATGCACCTCTGAGCCTCCCGACCCGACGGTGAACGACCCGCGGTTGCATGCCACGTTTCCCTCGTCAGCACACAAAACGGATCTGATGGGACTCTTGCGAATCTAGTAGCAATCTACCCTCGCAGCCGGTCCGCGTCTCCCTATCAGCCGAACCGGGCAGCGTTCCAGCCAAGCGGCCTCGGGCCATGGCTCGACCGAGATCCGGTGACACAGCATCCACCGGTGGATAACAGCCAGCTCAGCGAGCTCGCGCAGCTGGCCGAGCTGCCCGAGAAGAACCCCGAGCCGGTGCTGCGCACCGATCGTGAGGGCGTGCTCCTCCTGGGCAACGCCGCGGCACGGGAGCTCTTCGGCACACGGCGATGGTCGGAGGACTGCTGGAGATGGTCGAGCAGGGCTGCGTCGGCATGGTGCACCGCTACCTCACCACCGTGTAGGCACCCCGCAGTCATCGAACCGTGGGCACCCGAGGCCGGAGTCCGGACCCGGATGTGGTCACGGGCGGGCTCATTCGTAGTGGCCATCCGCGGCGGCCAGCTCGACGAGGGAGGCCGGCGGCTCGAACTGCGACCCGTAGCTCCGTGCCAGCTCGCGCGCGCGGTCGACGAAGCCAGCCGGGCCGCCGTCGTAGCCGTTGATGTACTGCAGCACGCCACCGGTCCAGGGCGGGAAGCCGATGCCCTGCAGTGAGCCGATATTCGCGTCGGGCACCGAGGTGAGCACTCCGTCGTCGAGGCAGCGAACGGCGTCGATGGCCTCGGCGAACAACATCCGCTCCTGCAGGTCCTGCATTGGCAGGTCGGTGGTGCCCGAGGCGAAACGCTCGCGCAGCCCCGGCCACAGCCGGGTCCGGTGACCCGACTCGTCGTAGTCGTAGAAGCCCTTGCCCGCCGCGCGGCCGGACCGCTCGTACTCGTCGATCAGCGTGTCGATCACGACTTCCGACGGGTGCGGCGTCCAGGTGCCCCCCTCGGCCTCGACTGCGGCGCGGCCCTGCTCGCGGATCTTCCGCGGCAGGGTCAGCGTCAGCTCGTCCATCAGCTGCAGCGGACCGGTGGGGTAGCCGGCCTGAAGGGCGGCCTGCTCGACGACGGCCGGCTCGACACCCTCGCCGACCGCGGCCACGCCCTCGTTGATAAAGGTGCCGATGACCCGGGAGGTGAAGAAGCCGCGCTGGTCGTTGACCACGATCGGTGTCTTGCGAATCTGCCGGACGAAGTCGAAGACCTTGGCCAGCACCGCGTCAGAGGTCTGCTTCCCGCGGATGATCTCCACTAGCGGCATCTTGTCCACCGGCGAGAAGAAGTGGATGCCGATGAAGTCCTCCGGCCGGGAGACCCCCTCGGCGAGCAGCGTGATCGGCAGGGTCGAGGTGTTGCTGCCGAGGACCGCGTCGGGCTCGACGACCGTCTCGATCTCACCGAACACCCGGTGCTTGAGGTCGACGGACTCGAAGACGGCCTCGATGACGAAGTCGACACCGGCGAAGTCGGCCGCCTCGGCGGTCGGGATGATCCGGGCCAGCAGGGCCGCGGACTTCTCGTCGGTGGTGCGACCGCGCTCGAGCGCCTTGGCCTCCACCCGCTCGGCGTACCCCTTGCCCTTCACGGCTGCCTCGAGCGAGACGTCCTTGAGGACGACGTCGATCCCCGCCTTGGCGCAGACGTAGGCGATGGCGGCGCCCATCATCCCGGCGCCGAGCACGCCCACCTTCCGAGCCTGGTACGGCGGTTGCCCGGAGGGGCGCGACGTGCCGGCGTTGATCTTCTCCATGTCGAAGAAGGCGTTGATCATGTTCTTCGAGACCTGCCCGGTCATCAGCGAGACCAGGTAGCGCGTCTCGATGCGGGTCGCGGTGTCGAAGTCGACCAGACTGCCTTCGACGGCAGCGGCCAGCGCCGCGCGGGGGGCGGGCACCGGAGCGCCCTTGACCTGCTTGCGCACGTTCGCGGTGTACGCCGCGAGATTGGCTGCGATCGCGGGGTGGTTCGCCCCGCCGCCTGGGATCCGGAAACCCTTGACGTCCCACGGCTGGACGGCGTCGGGGTTGGCACGGATCCATGCCTTCGCCGAGGCGATGAGCTGCTCCGGAGTGGCCACGACCTCGTCGACGACGCCCTTCTCCAGGGCCTGCGCGGGACGGTACTGGGTGCCGGTCAGGATCCAGTCCATCAGCGCATGCTGGAGTCCGAGCATGCGGACAAGACGGGTCACGCCGCCGCCGCCCGGCAGCAGCCCCAGGGTCACCTCCGGCACGCCCAGTCGGATGTCCGACCGGTCGAGGACGACCCGGTGGTGGGTCGCGAGCGCGACCTCCAGGCCGCCGCCGAGCGCGGTGCCGTTGATCGCTGCGACCACCGGGCGACCCAGGGTCTCGATCCGACGCATGAGCGACTTGATGTGGTCGATGAGTGCCGCATTCTCCGCGGCCGTCTCCGGGGTGGCCTGCCGCATGAGGTGCAGGTCTCCCCCGGCGAAGAAGGACTTCTTGGCGCTGGTCAGCACGACTCCGGTGATCGACTCCTTCTCCGCCTCCATCCGGTCGATCGCAGCGCCGTAGGCGCGCGACCAGGCGTCGTTCATCGTGTTGACCTTCTGGTCGGGGTCGTCCAGGCTCAGCGTGACGATGCCCTCGTCGTCCTGGTCCCAGTGGATCCCGGTGATCTCGCTCATCTGCTCTCCAAGGTCTGAAGTCCGTGGTGTCGTGGTGGCTCGCAGGGGTACGGCGCGATCAGACGCGCTCGATGATGGTGGCGATTCCCATCCCGCCACCGATGCAGAGCGTCGCCAGCCCGCGCTGCAGGTCACGCCGCTCCAGCTCGTCGAGCAGCGTGCCGAGGATAATCGCGCCGGTCGCGCCGAGGGGATGACCCATCGCGATGGCGCCGCCGTTCACGTTGACCTTGTCGTGCGGGATCTTCAGGTCGCGCATCCACTTGAGCACGACCGCGGCGAACGCCTCGTTGAGCTCGAAGATGTCGATGTCGCTGACCGAGAGACCGGCACGAGCGAGCACCTTCTCGGTGGCCGGCGTCGGGCCGGTGAGCATGATCGTGGGCTCGCTGCCGACGACGGCAGTAGCCACGACCCGGGCGCGGGGGGTCAGCCCTGCGTCCCGGCCCGCCTGCTCGCTGCCGACGAGGACGAGACCGGCGCCGTCGACGATGCCCGAGGAGTTGCCGGCGGTGTGCACGTGCTCGATGCGTTCCACCCACGGGTAGCGCTGGATCGCGACGGCGTCGAAGCCACCCAGGTCGCCGATGCCGGCGAAGGCGGGCTTGATCGCGCCGAGCGACTCCAGGGTCGCCTCCGGCCGACGGTGCTCGTCGGTGTCGAGCACCAGCACCCCGTTCATGTCGGTGACCGGGACAACGCTGCGGGAGAACCGGCCCTCGCGCCAGGCCAGCTCAGCCCGCCGCTGGGACTCCAGGGCGTAGCTGTCGACGTCCTCGCGTGAGAAGCCCTCGAGGGTGGCGATCAGGTCGGCACCGATCCCCTGCGGTACGACGTACTGGTCGTAGACGGTGGTGGGGTCCAGGAAGATCGCGCCCCCGTCGGAGCCCATCGGCACCCGAGACATCGACTCGACGCCTCCGGCGATGACGAGCCGGTCACCGGCCAGCACCTTGGCGGCCGCGGTGTTCACGGCCTCCAGCCCGGAGGCACAGAAGCGGTTGAGCTGGACGCCGGGAACCGTCTGCGGCAGGCCCCCGACCAGCGCCGCGGTGCGGGCGATGTCGCCGCCCTGCTCGCCGAGCGGCGAGACGACCCCCAGCACGACGTCGTCGACGAGGTCGAGATCGAGGGTGGGGTTGCGCTCGCGTAGAGCGTCGAGCAGGCCGACGACCAGGTCGACCGGTTTAACGCTGTGCAGCGAGCCACCGCGGTTCTTTCCGCGCGGGGTCCGCAGCGAGTCGTACAGGTAGGCGGTGTCAGCCATCGTGCCTTCTCGTTCCTGCTCGGGAATGGGCGCGGTGAAACGGCCTGATTGAGCCCGCGTCCGTCGACCTCCATCATGATCCCCCGGGCCCCACGGTGGATCGTCGGGGCCGAGTCGTCCTCGGGAGCGCGAGCCGCGCGGCGCCAGGGCCAGCCGGCCCCCTCTACTGGAAGCCGGTCGGGCGGCGCGGGGTGTAGTGCTCCCCCAAAGCCGCGACTTCGCGGTCGGTCAGCTTGATCTCCAGTGCGGCGGCAGCGTCGGTCAGATGGTGGCTCTTGGTGGGACCGACGATCGGCGCGGCCACGACCGGGTGGCGCAACACCCAAGCCATCGCCACCTGCGCCATCGGCACACCTCGGCCCTCGGCGACCTGTTGGACCGCGTCGACGATCGATCGGTCGTCATCGCCGTACGCCCGCTGAGCGAAGCCGTCGGTCCGGCTGCGGGCGGTCTCCTCGCCCCACGCTCGGGCCAGCCGCCCGCGGGCCAGCGGGCTCCACGGGATGCTGCCCACGCCCTGGTCCGCCAGGAGCGGGAACATCTCCAGCTCCTCCTCGCGCTGGGTGAGGCTGTACTGGTTCTGCATGGAGACGAACTTCGTCCACCCATTGAGCTCCGCGACGTGCTGCATCTTGGCGAACTGCCACGCCCACATCGAAGACGCACCGAGGTATCGGACCTTGCCGGACTTGACCACGTCGTGCAGGGCCTCCATCGTCTCCTCGACCGGAGTGGTCGGGTCGAAACGATGGATCTGGTAGAGGTCGATGTAGTCGGTGCCCAACCGGGTCAGCGAGGCGTCGACCTGTTCCAGGATCGCCTTGCGCGACAAGCCCGATCCCCCGGCACCCTCGTGCATCTTGAAGAAGACCTTGGTGGCCAAGACGATGTCCTCGCGCTTGGCGTACTTGGCGATGGCCCGGCCGACGATCTCCTCGGAGGTGCCGAAACCGTAGGCGTTTGCGGTGTCCCAGAAGGTGATGCCGAGCTCAAGGGCCTGGCGGAAGATCGGCTCGCCGGCGTGGTCGTCGAGAGCCCACTCGCTGAACCCGCGTGAGGTGTCTCCGAAGCTCATGCAGCCCAGCGCGATGCGGCTGACCTTCAAACCGGAGCTGCCCAACCGGACCTGCTCGACGCTCATCGCGCTCCCCCTTCGTACTCCTCGTCGGACACCAGGGCACCCCAGGTGGTCGGCTCGCCGCCACCCTCGGCCCCTTCCCAGAGTGCCAGGTGGACCATGAAGGTGTGGGGCGATGCTCCGTGCCAGTGCTCCACCCCGGGCGGGGTGTAGATCGTGTCGCCAGGACGAAGGGTGACGATCTCCCCGCCGCGCTCCTGGACCAGCGCTGTCCCCTCGACGACGTGGAGGTGCTGGCCGAGGACGTGGGAGTGCCAGGCGGTGCGGGCACAGGGGGCGAAGTGCACCGAGGCCAACCGGACCCGGGAGGGCTCCTCCCCCGTGGCCACCATGGTCAGGTGGACGTCCCCGGTGAACCGGTCAGCGGGGCCTTTGGAGGTGTGGGGTTCCACTCTCTTCATCTGCGTGAACCCTCCGTTCGGAGTGGTCGAATCGTGGACGGACCCCAGCATGCAGGACGAGGCAAGGGCGCACCGAGGTTGCGACACGGTAGCCAAACGGGTCCCGGCTCGGCATACTCCCTCCCGTATCACCACCAGCAATTCTCGGGCTGCATCTCGACTTCGGCCAGCAGGTCTTGTGGCCGGCCTGGGTCAACCGCCATCACATGAGCCGTGCCGCCTCCGTCGGGAATCGGCACCAAGTCAGGAGGCACACTGTGGAGTTCTCAGTCGACCAGGCCGGAGACATCCGTCGCATCGTCCTCGCCGGACGGCTCGACGCCGACGGTGTCGGCGAGATCGAGGCCGAGTTCCAGGAGGCCGCCTCCGAAAGCCCGAACCTCATCGTCGACATGACCGATGTCCCGTTCGTCGCCTCGCTCGGCATCCGCATGCTGGTGACCGCCTCCAAGGCACAAGAGCACCTCGGCGGGAAGCTGGTCCTCGCCGGCGTCGATGAGATGACCCAGACGATCCTGCACACCACGGGCATCAACATCCTCATCCCCTGGTTCGCCACCCTCGAAGAGGCACAGTCCCAGTTCTGACCACCCGCGTCTGCGCGATCACCCGGGATCTGGTGCCATGCCAGGGCGATGTGGAGGACGGGTGACGGCCCGATGATCCAGCGTCGCGTGCTGGCCGGGCCGGTCGGTCCCACCCTGGTGCACGAGGCAGGCCGCTGGGCCCAGGATCTCGGGGCCTCCTTCCAGCTCGGTGACGCCGATCGCTACCGCCTGGAAGTGTGCGTCGAGGAACTGACGACCAACCTCGTCAAGTACGGGCACGCTCCCGCCGGTGGCGCCCCGATGGCGGTCACGGCCGACGTGGGAGAGCAGCTCCTTTGCCTCGAGATCGTCGACGGCTGCGCGCCGTTCGACCCGCTCAACTACGATCCCGCGCCGATCCCCGACACGCTCGACGAACTGCAGGTCGGCGGACGTGGTGTTCAGCTGATCCGCGCGCTGAGCGACGACATCGCCTACGAGCACCGCGACGGCCACAACCGACTCACCCTGACGTTCGCGCTCAAGGAGCCGGCCCAGTCCCCGCCGCGACCGGACAGCCTGGGCGGAGTCGCGATGTTCCGGGACGTGCCCGAGACCATGCTCGACCACGGGCTCGGCGCGCTGACGATCCGGGAGACCGCCGACGACGAGCTACTGCTCGAGCGCGGGCAGGCGAACGACTCCGTCCTGGTCGTGCTCGAGGGGACGCTTCGCGTCTACCTCGACCGCCCGGAGGGGGACGACTTCATCGAGGTCGGGACCGGCCAGTGCGTGGGCGAGATGTCGGTGATCGACGACAAGCCGGTGTCGGCGTTCGTGGTCGCACCGAAGGGCTCCCGTCTGCTCGTGATCGACGCGGACACCTTCCTGCACCGGGTCCTGGCCATCCCCAGGGTGGCGCGCAATCTGCTGACCGCCCAGGACGAGCGCATGCGGAGCAGCAACAACCAGGCGATCGAGCGGATGCGGCAGCTCATGGCGGTGGAGCAGGCGCGGCGCGAGATGGATCTCGCGCGCGACATCCAGGCCAGCATGCTGCCGAAGGAGCCATTGTTCACCGACGAGCCGCGGGTCAACGGGGACGGCCGCATGCTTCCCGCGCGCGAGGTGGGCGGCGACTTCTACGACGTCTTCTTCCTCGACTCGCGGCATCTGCTGTTCGTGGTCGCCGACGTCTGCGGCAAGGGACTGCCGGCGGCGTTGTTCATGGTGCGCGCCATCTCCGCCCTCCGTGCTCAGCCGCGCCAGCAGACTCCCCCGGAGGGCTACCTGCAGGACCTGGTGGCGAGTCTGAACGACCAGCTGTGCGACCACAACGACGCCGGGCAGTACTTCACCGCCTTCTTCGGAGTGCTCGACGTCGAGACGTACCACCTCCGCTACCTCATCGCGGGCCACAACCCACCGCTGGTGGCCCTCGGCCATGCGCCATTCGAATACCTGCGCGACCCCATCAACCCGCCCGTCGGCATGATCTCCGGGCTCCGCTACAAGGCGGCTGAGCTGCAGCTCGAGCCGGGCAGCCGGCTCGTCGTCTACACCGACGGGGTCACCGAAGCCGAGGCTGTCGACGGCGACATGCTGGGCGAGGACCGCCTGCTCGCTCGATGCCTGGCCCTGCCCGACGCCGGATCGGCGGAACTGGTCGACGCCGTGTTCACGCAGGTTCAGAGCTTCGCCACGGGCGCCAAGCAGTCCGACGACATCACGGTCCTGGCCATCGGCTGCGTATCCGGTGGCGATTCCCTGTCCCGCGACTGAGCCCTGGGTATTGGGCCATGGGTAAGAGCTGGCGGCTCCGAGCGTCGGAGTCAGGCTCCAAACAGGTCGGCACCAAAGCGCCTGTCGAATGCCCCACGGACGTCGTCGAGGTCGGCTGGCAGCACGTTGGCCGCCTCGCATCCGGCGACGACGAGGCGCGCCTGCTCGACGAGGACCGCGGCGCGAGAGGAGAGCCCCGTCGCGGCAAGGCCTTCGCGGAGGAGATGCAGAGCCTCCAGGAGGTAGATGCACACGGTCGGCTGCGTGGCCGCGGCGCGCCGAAGCTCACCGAACGCGAGGCGGACCAGATCGTCGCCGTTGGGCTGCTCCACGAGCACCACCCGGCGACCCCTTTCGCCCCTCAGCTCCCGAGGCGGCGGATCGCGTCGGAGCAACTCGGCGAGGACCGCCGCGCTGTGGAAGATCGAGTCCTGTGCCGTGGTCGGATCGTTGATCCCCGTTGACAGCGCCTTGAGACCGACATCGGCCATCTGGCGGAGCCCGAACGACATGTCCTGCTGCATCGTGCGAGTGTTCCCAGTCGAGACGGCGCCGAGAATGGCTTGCTCTGTCGCCTCAACGTGCTCGGGTGCCGCCGACAGCGCGCACAACGGTGTGCCTGGGATCGCGTAGTGGCCCGGGTAGGTGTGCACCCACGCGGTGGTCTCGTCGGGGAGGCAGGCGAGGACTGCGTCGGTATCGATCTGCTGGACCCATCCGGCGCGGTCGAACCGGACGATGTACGCCGGTTGGTCCGGTGCGGCGATCGCTGCCGGGGACGGATCGTCGGACTCAGCGACGTTCCATTCGCGACGGGCATGACCGGTTGCTTCGTCCTCGATTTGGTAGAGGATCTGGCTGACATCCATCGAGTGAGCACTGTGGTTCAAGAACGCGGCGATGGAGATGATCGTGGCGATGCCGAGCACGGTCGCGATGGCGACCGAGATGTTCGGGATCACGACATCCCCGCCGGACTCGCTCACCGATCGCACTGATCGGAGCACGACCAGGCAGTACGTGAAGGTCCCCATGACCAGTCCCATGACTCGCTTGTTGAACGGGTCTCGGAACAGGGTGTGCACCACTCGGGGCGAGAACTGACTCGACGCCTGCTGGATGATGAGCAGCGAGATCGAGAACGCGATGGCAGCGAACGTCATCGTCGCCGCAGCGATGGTGCTCAGCACCACGCGTGCGCTGGCCACGGTCGAGGTCATCCCGAGCTGTAGACCGCTGCCGTGCAGGTCGAGCCGGCTGTCGATCCAGATCGTGACCGCCGCGCCGACAATGCTGATGAGCACCCCTGCCAACGGGATGAAGAACAGACTCACCCGAATCCGTTCCATCAGCGAACTCAGCCGGAGGCTCACCCCCTCAGTCTGGCCCGGCCAGACGCTCCGGGGGAAGAAGCCTCTTCACATGGAGTCGCTACGGCGACCTGGACCCCCGGGGCGAGCCCTCACCTGATGACCTTGAGCTGGCGGGTGTAGACCACGACGTTGGACTGGTATCCGCCTTTGCTGTTGTCGTAGGCCCCGCCACAGGTCACCAGATTGAGCCTCCTGCCGTGGAGGCGGCCGTAGATCTTGTGGGCCGGGAATCGGGCATTCGGATATGCCACCACCTTCACGACCCGGAAGATGACGGTCGAACCGTCGGTTCTGAGCACCCGCACCCGCTGCCCGAATCGCAGGTGGCCGAGGTTCGCAAACACCGCGGGTCCTGCCGTGCTGTCGACGTGGCCCAGAATCACCGACGATCCGACCCCACCCGGAGGGGGGCCGAGCCGGAACCAGCCCGCGACATCGGGATTGCCAGGGACCTGAACGGCGCCGTTCCCCTGCAAACCCAGACGCACCAGCCGAGTGGACACACCAATGGCAGGGATGTTCAGACGCACGGGGCGAGCGACCCGGTTCCTCACACCGGGCGAGTCGCCCTGCTGGGTCAGGGGCGTCACCGGGGCGGTTGTCGCTGTTCCCAAGATCGACGGGGATCTCGAGACCGACGAGAATCTCGAGGCAGTCACCTCCGGAGGCTCGTCCGCCCACCACGCCAGGCATCCCACGGCCACGAGCACCAAGAGCACGGCCGCGACGCCCCAGGTCCGGCCGTGCCATCGGCGGGTGTTCTCTCCCCCCTCGCGGGGTCTCACCTCCCGCGCGGATTCCGCATCCGAGATGTCCGACTAGCCATCGCGGCTGCGCCGGCTGCAGCCACCAGAGCCGCCCCGGCCACCGCCAGCAGCCAAGGGCTCCTGAACGCGCTCTCGCTGGGGGGCCTGCCGGTCCCCGGGTGCCCGGACGGAACAATCGGGCTGCTCGACGCGGTGACCGTCGGCGTCGCCGATGCCGACGAGCCGAAGACGCCGCCGCGCACGTCGCTCGGGTGATCGTATTGCTGTCGAGAGTGACCGCACCGTTCCTGGCCAGGACACGTCCGTCCACCGTGGCACTTGTATTCAGCGTGGCACTGGTCAGCGCGAGGATGGTCCCCACGAAAGTAGTGGAGGTGCCCAGCGTCGCCGAGCTCCCCACCTGCCAGAACACGTTGCACGCCTGGGCACCGTTGATGAGCGCTCACTGTGCTGTCAGTTGCCGTGATCAGGGTCGAGCCCGCCTGGAAGATGAACACCGCATCAGGGTTGCCCTCAGCGTCAAGGGTGAGGGTTCCGGTCAGCGCCATCGCGGTCGATGCGTTGTAGACACCACCGACCAGCGTCTGGCCGCCAAGGTCTACGCCAGTTTCGTCCGCCGTGGGGGGGGTTCGCCCGGCCGCGTCGTTGTAGGCCGTGGTGAGATCGGCCTGTGCTTGCAGGGCCGCCGCATCAGCGACGTGTTGGGTCCCATCGACCAACGAGCCCGGCGGGAATCCGGTAACCGCGGCCCCGGGGCTGACCCCAAGATCGCCGGTAATGACCGTGGACCCGGTGTTGGTGACGGTGGTGCCGCCCAGCACAGCGAACGACGTCGCCGTGCCGAGGCCGACCGTGGGCTCCGCCGCGAAGGCCACCCCTGGCGGCGATGCGATCACAAGTCCGATGGCGAGAGTAATCGGAGCGAGAAACAAACGAATACGGGGCATAACGGCCTCCGGGCCATTGCCGACAGGTGCCACGAAAGTCACATCTATGTCGGCACTCTGGATTTCCCTATCGTAGTCCCGTATGTCCGCGGAATATAGGTCCCGGGATATCGGTCCCGGGCACCACTGAACGCGCCCTCACGGACGACGCCGCAGCGCCCAGGGCAAACCCGTTCTTCGCCGAAGACGAGTCGAGGCCGTGTGCGACCGGGCCGGGGGTGGACCCGCGGCGACCCTTCGCGATCACCTCGAACTGGGCGACGACGCCGACCCGATGCGGGCAGGCGGCATGCACGGCGTGTTTGAGTGTGTCGGCGGCTGCTCAAGGCTGCCCGCCCACGGTCGGATATTCACCGCCTGACAGTGGCAATGGGGGCGAGGGTCCGCGACGTGTCGCTGATCGTCCCATCGTTCGTTGGTTCCCGGACGCTCTCTGATAGTCAGTGCTTGGTGGACTTGTCCTTCACCGTGTCGACGAGGTCGTCGGCCTTGTCCTTGACGCCCTCCAGGAACTCTTTGACGTCGCCTGCCCTCTCGTCAGCCTTGCCTTCCTTCTTCAGATCCTTGTTGTCCGTGAGGTCGCCCGCAGCCTGCTTCACTCTGCCTTCGACCTGATCCTTGTTGTCCATGACGACTCCTTCATTCCCTGGGTCGGACTTCGCGATGGCGGAGTCCGGGCTCGCGCCTTAGGTGTGGATTCTCGTCACCGGCCGAATCGACGGCGGTGGTTTCGCCGTGAGGGCATCCCCGCCGTGAGGGCAGGACATCCGAAGCCGATCATCGGCGGCGCAGGAACCACACGATCCCGATGATGATGACAACGACTACGACCATTCCAACACTGATGTACCTGGCCACTCCTCGAGTGGCGAAATCCCGCGCCATATCTGCAACAGCAGCATCGCGCGCACATCTCGCTGCCAGGTAGAGGCCAAAGTCCGCCCCGTATCATTTCCAACGGCTGTCGTTCGGGCTTTCCGGCGCCGACGACTCCTCCGAGGGGACAGGGGCACACAACGGTGAACGACGAACAACGATCGGGAGTCGGGTTCTTCCGCGGCCTGTTGGCGGTTCTGCGCGGCACCGCCCATGCGCTCGGCACGCTGCTCAGCCTGCTCGGACGCGGCCTGGCTGCGATCACACGACGCTCACGACGCAAGACAGGCGGCGAGACGCGGGAGAGCTGACAGGCGGCTGTTGCTCGACGGGTCCAGAGGGTGGCTGGTCCCGCGGTAGTGGCTCAGGGGCCGGCGGGAGTGGGCTTCCGGGTGAAGTACCTGCGGCGCAGCCAGAGAGAGACATAGACGAGGGCGACCAGAGCCGGGACCTCGATGAGCGGGCCCATCACCCCGGCCAGCGCCTGACCCGAGGTCACGCCCCACACGCCGATCGACACGGCGATGGCGAGCTCGAAGTTGTTGCCAGCGGCGGTGAACGCCAGGGTTGCGGTCTTGGAGTAGGTCATCTGGGTGCGGTAGCCGACCAGGAACGAGACGCCCCACATGATCGCGAAGTAGACCAGCAGCGGGACGGCGATGCTGATCACCGAGACCGGGTCGGAGGTGATCGCGTCGCCCTGCAGCGCGAACATGACCACGATGGTGAACAGCAGGCCGTACAGCGCCCACGGGCTGATCCGGGGAATGAACTCGCGCTCGTACCACTCCCGACCCTTGGTCCGCAGCCCGACCCGGCGGGTGAGATAGCCCGCGACCAGCGGGATGCCCAGGAAGATCAGCACGGCCTTGCTGATCTCCCAAGTAGAGAAGTGCACGTCGGCGGTATCCAGGCCCAGCCAGCCCGGGAGGATCTTGAGGTAGAAGGTGCCCAGCAGCGCGTAGGCCAGGATCTGGAAGACCGAGTTGAGCGCAACCAACAACGCGGCCGCCTCCCTGTCACCAAAGGCGAGGTCGTTCCAGATCAGCACCATCGCGATGCACCGGGCCAGCCCGATCACGATCAGGCCGGTGCGGAACTCGGGCTGGTCGGCGAGGAACACCCAGGCCAGGGTGAACATCAGGGCCGGCCCGATCAACCAGTTCAGCAGCAGGGAGAGCCACAGCATCTTGCGGTCGCCGGTCACGTGGCCCATGTCCTCGTAGCGGACCTTGGCCAGCACCGGGTACATCATCAGCAGCAGTCCGACGGCGATCGGCAGCGAGGTCTGCCCGACCTTGACCGAGTCCAGCGCCGACTGGATCCCGGAGAACCACCGGCCCAGCAGTAGACCCCCCACCATGGCGGCCAGGATCCACACCGGCAGGAATCGGTCCAGCGCCGAGAGCCTCCCCAGGACGGCTGTCTCGTCCGGGTCGGTGGGCGGGGTGCTCGAGGTCTTGCTCATGGGCTCGCCGCCGAGTCTAGGCAGGGCAGGCGTTCCGCCGGAGACCGGGCGGCGGGACGCCGTGTGGAAGGGCGGCTGAAGCCAGGCCCCAGCCGCAGAAGATCGGGTCTCCACTGTTCTCGATGCGGTCGAGCAGGGACTGGATGTCCTCAGTCTGCCGCTTGTGCTTGTACTCATGGACTTGAGGTTGCGATCGCACCGGTAGATCGCCCACAGGCCGGTGGTCTGGGCGTAGCGGAGTCGAGCGACCGACTCACGGATCGGCTCCCCCCGCTGTCAGCCCAGCTCGGCCGCGAGTCGAATCCGAGTGATCGAGTCGATGGCACCCCGAACCTCCAGGAGGAGTTCTCGGTCCTTCTTCGACAACTCCTCACCGGCGAAGTCACTCGCAGTGACAAGTCCGGCGAGTACGAGGAAGTCCCGCCGATGGCGACGTGGATCCTGCTCGCCGACATTGGTGTGCGCGGCGGCCTTGACCACGAGCGCGCCGACGAGGTTGGGCCGGCGAACGAAGCCTTCGCGACCCTCGACAGTGACCGCGACAACCTCGCTGCGTTGGAGCGCCTGGGTGCCACCCTGGGTCGACAAGGTGGGGCCGCCGGTCACTCCCTGCCGTTCGCTGGCCCGCTCCCCAACTCCCTCGGGCAGCAGCACATCGATGGACGCCTTGTCGCGCACCCAGCGGTGTTGGCGGCCTTCGGCTGAGATGCCGGCCGACTTGAAACCCAGATCCGTGAGGGTCCGAGTGAACCTGTGCAGGATCGTGGGGTCGGTGCGGACGTCGGTCACGGTGTCGGCGTCGTTGGTCGCGCGTTCGGGGAAACGGTCGCGTTAGGCGCAATGGAGGTGGACGAGCTGACCACCGATGAGAGTCCACCCTTCGGGCAGGCGGTCGTAGAGATCCAGGACTCCAAGCCAGGACGCGGTCTGCTCGGGAGGCATCGCGGGGAGCACGATCATCGCTTCGCCGCCTTCCACTCGACGGCGAGCTCCTGGAGCAACTCTGCCGCTCGCAGCTCCTCGCGGGGGCCGCGCTGGTCGGCCAGATCGACAGCAAGCAACAGCTTCGAGTCGGCGTACGCCTTCTGGTCGTTCGGCAGGATGTGGATGATCACGTTGGCATCGGCGTCGGCCGGCATCAGCAGGTACTCGCGCGACACGGGCTCCACGTCGTTCGGCGCAAGATAGCCGTCGATGTCCACCGAACCGATGCCACTTGCAGCCGGGCTGACTATGGACTCCCACCGAGGGTCCTCGCGCAGCTTCGGCAGGTCCGCGCCAGCGACCCTGCGTGACAGCAACTCTGCCCGGTTCCGGAACATCAGCCGCAGTTCCGAGGCGATGTGCCGGACATCGCTCTCGGGCTTCACCGGCCTTGCGACGAGCGAGAGCAGCTCGTCCAGTCGGGCCTTGGCACGTGACCGCTCGACCGGAGCAAGCGCGGCCAGCTCCTCCACATCGCCCTCGGCAAGCGCGATGATCGCCCACGCGGAGCGGGCAGAGAGCGGGCGACCTGCGGCCTTGCGCTCGGCGACCCGCAACAGGGAGAGCTCGTCGACCACCCATTGGGAGCCGATCCGCTCAGCGCGCAGCGAACCGTCCGAGATCCTCTGGTGGATCCGCGGCACGCCGACGCCGAGCCGTTTGGCAGCTTCGGCCACGCTCAAGTTCGCCATGAACACAATCCTAGAGGATTCTATATGTTTGTGTAACCAGCTCGCGTCACTACCGCCGCCCACGCCCGTCAGGCAAGGGCCTCGACGATGGGCGCGAGCTCTGGCCGCGTGTCGTGCAGGGCAGCCGCTGCCGCATGCAGCGTCGCTCGAGCGAGTGGCGCCTCGGTATCGACACGCTCGAACGTCGGAGCCGCACAACGTCCATCCCCCAGAGGTTGGGCGACGAGGTAGTTCGCCAACGGCGACAGCACCCCGGACATGATCCTGTACATCTCGCCCACCAACCGCCCCTTGTCCGGCACCGGCTGCATCAACTCGTCCAGCAGGACATACATGTACCGGTAGGAGAGGTTGAACAGATCCGAGACGGGCTGCAGTGCCAGTGGGTAGTCGGCGGTGCGAGGGCTGGTCGGGACCGGTCGAAGGCCCGGGACCGGACTCGTGCCGTCAGCGATCTGAACCAGCTTCGAGTAGTGGGTCAGCTCCTGATGCGCCGGATCGGCCCACTTGTCATCGCTGAGCCCTTCGCCCTGGTGGACGATCACCGCGATGGCTGCCCGCGCACTCTCCAGATCACGCACCAGGACCAGGCCACCGCTGTCTTCGGCGTCACCCGCGACCGCTCCGTAGAAGCTCGGGTCTCCGAGCTGTCGATCTGCCTGCGGATCGCTGAACAGGTCGCCGCCAGCGTCGAGGGCGACAAGGGCCTCCTCGAGAGCGTGGTAGAACTGCCCGAGCGTCTCGTACTCGTCGGGCTCGGCAGGCGCGTCGTGCACCTCCGGCTGCTCGATGCCCATGAAGATCTCCCGCACCGTCTCGGGCGTGCAGGCGGCGAGATCCAGCTGCAGCGGCGGCCGATGGTGTGGCAGCAGGCTCGGATACACCGGCAGATACGAGGGATCGTCGAACCGAGGCCGCCCCCCGACGGCGAGCAGCAGGTTCGCCGCCAACGTGGCGTGCAGCATCTCCTCGGTGACGATGCTCCGGAGCAGCATCGCAGCCTCGCAGCGCTGGTCCTCGATGGAGTACTTCGCGTACAGGTAGGGCGGCACGGTGGACAGTTCCACCTTGATGGCCAGCTCGAGATGCGCGCGCAGATCCTCGACGGTCTCGATCGGCATGGACGTGTCCCTCCGGTGGGGATCAGGGGCGACGCAGCGCCGTGACCGGGATGCTGACGCCAGCGGTGTGCTTGGCATTCTGCATCACCCCCGCGTGCCCGAACAGCCCGGCCGCGCCGGAACCTCCGACCAGCATCGACAGGCCCGCTGACTGAAGCGTCAGGCCAGGTCGGTCGCGGTCCGGACCCAGTCCCAGACCTTGTCGACCTGGCTCGAAGTGGGGCGGGTGCGGGCTCGATAGCTGGTGGGCCGTTGGCTCCGGTCCTGCCAGAAGGTTCCGCTCGGCGGAGCTACGTCGGTGGCTGCGAGCCAGACCGCCGTGTCGGCCCCGGCTGCGGTCGTGCGCAGGAAGGGGCGCGTCAACGCGCGGAACAACGGCAGCGACGTCGCGACCCCCGGGGTGTCCGCCCATCCGGGATGCATCGAGTAGACGGCGACGCCATCGCGCGCCCAGCGCTCGGCGAGCACCGGCGTCAGCTCGACCTGGATCCGCTTGGAACGGGCGTAGGCGACGCTGCCGCGGTAGCTGCCCTGCTCGAACTCGATGTCGTCGACGGGGAGCGGCTGGGTGTACATCCCGCCGGAGGAGACCAGGATGACCCGGGCTCCATCGACAGCGTTGCGGAGTGCCGGCAGGAGTAGCTCGGTCATCAACACCGGACCGAGCACATGGGTCGCCACGGTGAGCTCGTGGCCGTCCACCGAGCTGGTGCGGACGGGCGGCATCACCCCGGCGTTGTGGATCAGTACGTCGAGGCCGCCACCCTCCTGCCCGAGCCGGTCGGAGAAGCCCTCGGCGAATCGGCGGACCGAGGACAGGTCGGAGACGTCGCACTCCTCGACGTTCAGGGCCGCGGCGTGCTCCGCGGAGTTCAGCTCGTCGCTGATCCTCTGCAGAGCGGGCGCCGCTCGCTCGGCCGACCGCACCAGCAAATGAACGGTCGCGCCGAGACGAGCCAGCCCCAAGGCAGTGGCTTCGCCCAGTCCTCCACCGGCTCCGGTCACCAGCGCTCGCCGGCCGACCAGTGCGTCCGGCCGGGGGTCGTCGGCTGCCCAGGCGCCCCGGCGAAGGGCGTACCCGATGCTGCTGTAGCCGGGCAGGACGGCTCGGTCGAGCAACCGATCGAGACCGTGATCGGAGCTCATCGGGCCTCACCCGGGCGGAGCTGCAACTGAGCGACGTCGATGTACCCGGTGCGGAAGCCGGCCTCACAGTAGGCGAGGTAGAACTCCCACGTCCTGCGGAAGTCCTCACCGAAGCGGTTCGACTGGATGGTGGGCCACGCCGCCAGGAACGCCGAGCGCCAGCGGTGCAGGGTCTCGGCGTAGTCGGTGCCGAAGCGATGTGCGGCGGTGACCTCGAGACCGGCAGCGCCGGCGTGCTGCTCGATCGCGGTCGTCGACGGGATCAGACCACCGGGGAAGATGTGCTTCTGGATCCAGCCGTAGGAGTCACGGGTCGCGAGGTAGCGCTCGTGCGACATCAGGATCGACTGCAGGGCGACGGATCCGCCCGGCCTCACCAGACGGCGGAGAGTCGCGAAGAACTCCGGCCAGTAGCGCTCCCCCACTGCCTCGATCATCTCGACGCTGACGATCGCGTCGAACGTGCCGGTGATGTCCCGATAGTCCTGCACGATCACCTCGACCCGGTCCGACATCCCGGCGGCGGCGATCCGCTCGCGCGCCAGGTCGGCCTGCTCCACCGACAGCGTGACCGTCGTGACCTGCGCACCTCGACCGGCCGCAGCCAGAGCGAGTGCGCCCCAGCCGGTGCCGATCTCGAGCAGCGTCGTTCCCTGTGAGACACCGGCGAGATCGAGGGCGCCGTCGATCTTGCGCAGCTGGGCCTGGGTGAGGTCCTGCTCGCCGAGCGGCCGATCGCGGTCGAAGAGCGCCGAGCTGTAGGTCATGGTCCGATCCAGGAACGCGGCGAACATCTCGTTGCTCAGGTCGTAGTGAGCCGAGATGTTGTCCTGGGTGTGCTCCTTCGCGCCGTGCTGCTCGCGCGGGATCGGCTGGACCACCAGTCGGCGCAGCCGCAGCAGCCAGCTCGGCAGGATCGTGGGAACCCGCTCGGCGAACGGCGTGAGCACGTCGGCCAGGTCGGTGCCCGGAGCGGGCGACCAGTCACCGGCGGTGTAGCCCTCACCGATACCGATCTTGGGGGCCCGGGCCAGTCGCCGATAGAAGCGGTCCGGGTGCTGGAGCAGGATCCGGGGCCGGTTGGCGTCCCCGGCGCCGTCGACCCGCTGCCGGGGCAGCGGGTCGAGAAGGCTGCCGTCCGGCAGCTGGATGTCCACCGGAACGCGTCCGGCCACCACTCGGATCAGGGTCTGGGCGAGCCGCTCCCGGAGGGCAACGGCGGGCGGTGAAGCCTGCTCGGTGTCGATGGTGCCGCGACGGGTGGTGGGGGCGGACGAGGTCAGCGTCATCGCAGCGACTCCTTGACGTGGACGGGGCGTGGTCGGATGGGCAGCCGGCGCAGCCAGAGCCGGATGCCGTTGAGCCGGATCAGGGCGGTAACCCGCTGGGTCATCAGCAGATGCGTGGAGGCCGTGCGGAGCAGCGCGCGATTCGTCGCGGGCTCTGGCACGCCACGCGTCGTCGCGACCATGACCCGCTGGTCGTCGCGGTCGAGGCCGACGGTCACGCTGACCAGGGCTGGATCGATGCGTAGCCGGATGTCGTATCTACCGGAGACGTCGTTGAACGGTGAGACGTAGAGCGCCTTCTCGGTCTCGGCCTGCCCACGCTCGTCGACGTCGAGCAGGTAGGTGTGTCGTTCCCCGTAGGTGTTGTGCACCTCGAAGACGACGGCCCGAACGAGCTCTTCGCGGCTCACCGCCCAGAAGACGGTGAGGGGGTTGAAGACGTGGCCGAGGACCCGCGCGTTGGCGAGCATCACCACCCGGTCGGTCGGCTCCAGCTCCACGCCTCGGCTTTCGAGGAAGCGCTCCAGGTCGCCGCGGATGCCGTCGCCGTTCCGGCCGCCGTCGAGGTGATCCCGGGCATCGAAGCCGGCGAGCGGCCGTAGCCAGAGCGGCAGTCGCGGCAACGCGTCTACGTCGACCAGCCACTGGTACGCACGGTAGGTGAACGAGTGCCGGATCGGCACCCGTCGGGTGTGGCTCACCTCACCGACCACGAGGGAAGGCAGGGTTGGGAGCTCCACCCCGGTCACCAGGTCGCTCCGAACGACTCGGCGGCCGCGACGCCGGAGCGACAGCCGTCCTCGTGGAACCCCCAGCCCAGGTGGGCACCGGCGAAGGCGAGCCGGTCACCGCCGGCCGACCTGAGCCGCTCGGCCGCCGCGACCGCCTCGGTCGTGAAGATCGGGTGGGAGTAGGACATGCGCGCGGTGACCGTCGCCGGGTCCACGTGGTCGGTGGCGTTGAGGGTGACCACGTGGTCGTCGTCGTCGACCAGGCCCTGCAACCGGTTCATCCAGTAGCTCACCACGACGTCGTCGGACCCGCCGTCGCACGAGGAGAGGCGGTAGTTCCACGACGCCTTCGCCCGTGCCTCGTCGGGCAGCAGGGAGGAGTCACGGTGCAGCCAGGTCTCGTTGCGCGAGTAGGCGATGGCGGCCAGGTCCGTCTTCTCCTGCACCGTCGCGTCGACGAGCAGATCCAGAGCCTCGTCCGCGTGGGTGGCAACCACGACGCGGTCGAAGCGGTGGGAGCTCCCCCGGGCGGTGCGGACGTCGACCCCGTCGTCGTCGCGCTCGACCGCGATCACCTGCTCGCCGACGCGCACGTCCTGGATCCGCTCCCGGACCCGGATGACGTAGGTCTGTGACCCACCCACCACCGTGCGCCACGCCGGCGAGCCGGAGATCTGGAGCATCCCGTGGTGCTCCAAGAAGCGGAACAGGTGTCGGGCCGGGTACGACGCGGCATCGTCGTCGCCGCACGACCACACGCACGACACGAGCGGGATCGCGAAGTGGCGGATGAAGTAGCTGCTGTAGCTGCCGCGCTCGAGAAACTCTCCCCAGGTCGGGTCGTCGCTGGCGCTGCTCAGCAGGCGACGTGCGTCGCGATGGAATCGCGGCACCTGGGCAAGCATGCCGATGAAGCGCGGGTCGAGCAGCCGACGGGGCTGGGCAAGGATGCCGCGCAGGCCCTTGCCGCCGGCGTAGGCCAGGCCGCAGTCCTCGCAGACGACGCTCATGCTCATCTCCGTGGGACGGGTCTCCACGCCGAGCTCGCCGAACAGGCGCATCAGGTTCGGGTAGGTGCGCTCGTTCATCACGATGAATCCGCTGTCGACCTGGAGCACCTCGCCCGAAGCGCCGGCGACCTCGTGGGTATGGGCGTGTCCGCCGAGCCGGGGTGCGGCCTCGAAGAGGGTCACGTCATGGGTGCGGGAGAGCAGGTACGCGGCGGTCAGGCCGGACACACCTCCGCCGATCACGGCGACGCTCGGTCGTCGGTCTGCGTTCATGCCTACCTCCTGAGTTCTCGGCTGCCGAGCGGAATGGGTTCGTCGGTGCACGTTTGGTCTGCTCGTGGTCCGGGACTTCAACCCCCGGTGGTTTAGATGCTAGAGTTCTGTTCAATGTTTGTCAAAGGTTCGTTCAAAGTATGTGGAAGCGAGTGAGGACATGGAGATCTGCCGAACGGTGACGACGACGGTGCCCGCGTCAGAGGTGTTCGCGTACCTGGCCGACTTCACGTCGACAACCGAGTGGGATCCCGGCACGGTGAGCACGACGCTCGTCAGCGGGGACGGCGGGGTCGGCACCACCTACGAGAACGTCTCCACGTTCCGGGGCCGTGAAACGCGGCTGACCTACGTCGTCGAGGAGTACGTGCCCGAGTCCGTGATCATCCTGCGTGGGGAGAACGCGACCCTCGTCGCTCGGGACACCATGACCTTCGTACCCACTCCCGAAGGCGGCACCCAGGTCACCTACCGCGCGCGCTTCACCTTCAAGGGCGTGGCCCGAATCGTGGCCCCGCTCCTGGCGCCCGCCTTCCGGGCGCTGGGCGACGACGCCGAGCGCGGCCTGCGTGAGGCCTTCAGCCGGCTCGCCGCCTAGGCTGAGCGCGATGTACACGATCAAGCACGCGGCTGAGCAGGTCGGTATCAGCGCCAACACGTTGCGTGCCTGGGAGCGCCGCTACGGCATCGTGAGCCCACAGCGCACCGAAGCCGGCTACCGCGTCTACAGCGAGGGCGACGTCGATGTGCTCCGGACGATGAGCCTCCTCGTCGACGAGGGGTGGACCCCGAGTCTTGCGGCCCGCGAGGCGTTGCGTCGTGAGGGGCTGCCCGGAGCGCCGGTCCTCATGGACGACTCCGCTGACGAGGGGGTGGGCCAGAACGGCTCGCGTCCGCAGGTTGAGCTCTCCGAGCGTTTCGTCGAGGCAGCTGCTGACATTGACACCGCAGTGCTCGCGAGCGTCCTCGACGAGATGTTCTCCATCGGCAGCTTCGAGACCGTGGCCAGGCGCTATCTCTTCCCGACGCTCACTGCGCTCGGCGATGCCTGGGCCTCGGAGCGGGTCAGCATCGCCGCCGAGCACTTCGCCTCCAGCGCAATCATGCGACGTCTCTCCGCGGCCTATGAGGCGGCCGCGGCCTTCGGCAAAGGTCGGCGGATCCTCCTCGGAATGGCATCCGGTGGTCGCCACGAGATCGGACTCTTCGCCTTCGCGGTGGCGGCACGGCGTCGCGGGCTCGACACCGGCTACCTCGGCTGTGACCTCCCCATCGAGGACTGGCTGAGTGCCGCCGCAGAGCCGGGAGTTGCCGCCCTGGTGGTCGCGATGCCCACGGAGGCCGACGTGGCTCCCACTACCGCGCTCGTCACCGCGATCCGCGATCGGCATCCCGGCATGCTGATCGGAGCCGGAGGCGCCCTGCAGGAGCAGGCGCCGGATGGGGTGCTCCGCCTCGGGCACGACATCGCTGAGGCGGCCAAGCACCTCAGCGAGATCCTTTCCGCATCCCCGGGAGCGAGGTCCGGCGCCCGGCCCTGAGGTCCGGGGCTCTCCCTCGCCTTCGGATCGGCGTGACCGGGCCAGGCTGCCTCAGGGGCGAGCGAGGGGGCGGTCACCGATCCTGTCGACTTGAGCCCGAGCGCCACGCCGATCAGGAGCCCGACCAGCAGCGTCGCCAGACATCCGACAAGACTCGGCTTGACGGCCATGTCGAAGACGACGGCGAGCACGAGGAACGTGTTGCCGCAGCTGACGATGGCCGGCACTGGGTTGCCCATCGACGCTCGCGCCTGCGGAGTGATGCTGCCGTCGGGGCTCTGCGCCAGGACCCCGCCAAGCCTCTTGGCGTGCTGACCGAGAATCACCGGACCGTCCACGAACGCGGCCGCGATGTGCAAGAACAGGACGACGCCGAACAGCGCCATGGGGGGCTCTCCTGGGTTCATTCGGTAGGAACCCTGGACCGGACCGTGAAGAGCCCCCGCTCAGCCCGGTCTCAGGGTGCGAGCCGGAAACCAGCGGAATCCAGACCAGTTGCATAGAGGGTCAACGCCCTGGCCCTGATCGCACCGGCTCGACGACGGGAAGCAGCGGCCGCGACAAGCTGATCCGCGACCGACACCGGGGGCGGCGCGACGCGACGTCTCCGCGTGGGGTCGTCGACGAGGTCGCCGTGCCCGTCGCGGAAGCTCCCGGAGGCTGGTCGGAGGAGTCCAGTTTCAGGGCCCGGAGCGGTCCGCGGAGCGGGCAGTCCACCGCTGCAGCCAGGTCACGACCGGCAGAGCGAGGAGGACAAGAGCCGCGACGGGCAGGAAACCGCGGGCGTAGCCGGTGGCTCCGCCGACGGCACCGGTCACGGCCCCGATGACCGGAGGGATGACGAAGCCGCCGAGCGCCCCCAGGCCGCCGATCCAGCCCGAGGCGCCACCGACGGCATCCGGCACATACCGGGGAAGGAGCTTGAAGACGATGGCGTTCTGCAGGCCCATGCCCAGGGCGACGGCGATGGAGGAGGCCAGCGACAGCCAGAACGTCTGCGAGAACGACAGGCCCAGGATCCCGACGCAGCATCAGCAGGAAGTTGCCGTGGAGGGCGTACCTGATCGAGATCCGGTCGGACAACAGACCACCGGGGACCCGGATCAGAGCCGAGAGCAGCGAGAAGGTCGCGGTGAGCAGCCCGGCTTCCCGCAACGAGGAGCCGTACATCCCGTGCCAGTAGGTCGGCAGCCAGGAGGTGAACGCGAGGAACCCACCGAAGGAGAGGAAGTAGAAGAAGACCAGCGCCCAGGTGGCGGGGATCGCGGCCGCGTGCTTCAGGCCCTGCGACCGCCGAACCGCTCGGACGGCGCTCGCCGCCGCCGAGGGGCGAGCAGGTCCGCGGCCGGGACGTCGATCCCCTGCCTGCGGAGCTGGAACCACGGTGCGTCCTTGACGAAGACGGCATAGGCGATCGTGATGAGCAGCAGGATGGCGAACCAGAAGCTGTAGGCGCCGAGCATGCCGAGCGAGCCCGACGGCGAGAGGCAGGAACATCGTCGACAGGCCCGGGCTGGTGTTGCCGAGCCCCGCGTAGATGCCGAGAGCGCCGCCTTGCTCCTTGTCCGGGAACCAGTAGGACACCTGGCCGATCCCGACCGAGAACGTCGCGATCCCACACCCGATGAGGACCCCGAGGAGCAGCAGGAGCGGGTACGTGCCACTCATCCGGTCCGGGTAGCGCGTCGCGAGCAGGACCAGCAGTGCGACCACGCCGACGTTGGTGACGGCCGAGGAGCGTCAGGAACGGGCGCTTGCCGCCGACCTTGTCCACCGCCGCCCCGAAGGGGATCCGGAGCAGCGAGCCGGTGAGCGCCGGGATCGCGGCGAGGATGCCCGGCGGCGAACGGCGACAGGTCGAGCAGGTCGGTGAATTTCGGAACGAGGGGCCCGAAGATCGACACCCCGGCGAAGCCGCCGAAGAAGCCCGAAAGTGGCCATCCAGAGGGCCTTGGTCCGGTTGCCCCGGACCAGCTGCCGAAGATCTTGCTGTGCCGGCGTGGGAATCTCCCCCACCTCCTGCCGTGTCGAGGGGTCGCTTGCCGAACGTGGCTCTCGTGGCAGGGGACATCAGCCCACTCGATCCCACCCGCGTCTACCCGGCCGGGCACCGATCTGGGCGTCCCGTCGACCGGTAGACGATGTAGGGGCGGGTGAGGTACCCGACCGGAGCCGAGAAGACATGGACGAGTCGCGTGAACGGCCACAGGGCGAAGATGCCGAACGCGACCAGTGCGTGGAGCTGGAATCCGAGTGGCGCCTGGGCCATCAGCTCGGGCCGGGGCTGGAAGGCGAGGAACGATCGGTACCAGATCGAGACGCCCTCGCGGTAGTTGTACTCGCCGCCGAAGGCGAACACCGACCCGGCGATGGTGTTCCACATGCCGAGGACGATGACTGCCCCCAGGAAGACGTACATCACCTTGTCCATGCGCGTGGTCGCGCTGAACACCGGACCGACGGTGCGGCGCCGGTAGATCAGGATGGCCAGGCCCACCAGGGCCATCAGACCGGCCACCAGCCCACCGACGATCGCGACCAGGTGATAGAGGTGGTCGTCCATCCCGACCGCGTCGGTCCAGGACTTCGGCACCAGCAGCCCGATGATGTGGCCGCCGACCACGCCCAGCATGCCGAAGTGGAACAAGGGAGATCCCAGCCGGAGCAGCCGGTCCTCGTAGAGCTGGGACGAGCGAGTCGTCCAGCCGAACTTGTCATAGCGGTAGCGCCACGCGTGCCCGACCACGAAGGTCGCCAGGCACACGTACGGGACGATGACCCACAGGAAGGTGCTCATCGGGGCGCTCCGACCGGGATGGACGTGGCGATGACCTGGCCGTACGGCTCCAGCCCCACCTCCTCGGCGGGCGGGCCCGCCTCGATGAGTCGGCGCACCGCCTCGGCCTCCTCGCCCCGCAGGGCCGGAAGGGTCTCGCACAGCGGCCACCAGCACCCCCGACCACGGCGAGCCTGTGCCGCGTCCGCCACTGCGCTCCCAACCGGACAGGGCAATCCGGATCATCTCCACGCCGGCCCGGTGGTCGTTCAGCAGGCGCCAGGACGTGTCGGGGTCCGCGGTGGCCCCGAACTGCAGGACGGCGCAGAGATGGTCGGGCAGCTCCTCGGCGGACTCGTCCCAGGGCCTGCCACCCCGACGGTAGGCCTCCTTGAACCGGGCGAGCGCGACTCCGCGACGGCGGGTGTCGCCGTACGCGAAGTAGGTGAGGTACGGCGCGCACCGGCGAGACAGGTCGAACGTCTCCACGTACTCCTCCTGCAGCTCACGCAGGGGCGTCCGGCGCAGGTGGGAGATCACCTGAGTCAGGTGCCGGTTCTGCGGGATCAGCGCCTCGACGTCGTCGAGCGACGCCACGAGCTCCTCGGTGGGGTAGTCCAGCAGGACCGAGCAGGCCGCCCACAGCGGCTCGACCCCGTCCGGGCACGCGTGGCGCCGCGCGAGAGCGGACATCAGGACTCACCTTCCTCGTGGCCATCGGCGTCCCGGGGGAAGAGCCCTTGAGGAGTGCCGCGGCCGTCCCAGTTGAGGAGATTGACCCGACCACGCGGTGGATCCACCCCCGACGAGGCCCTCGGACGTCTGCCGGTCCTGCAGCATCCGCAGGTTCTCGACGGCGACGGGGGTCGGGTAGCCCGACCCTTCACCGAACAGGTCCCGCTGGCCACCGCCGTAGTCGCTGACCGGACACTCGGTCGCGAGTTCCTCGAGGGCGTGCGCCTGCTCCGCGTGGGCTGACGGGATGACGTAGCGCTCGTCGTACTTGGCGATCGCCAGCAGCCGGAACATCTCGTACATCTCCTCCTCCGACATGCCCACCGAGGCAGGGATGCCGGGGTCCCCGTCACGCCCGAGGTTGACGTCGCGCATGTAGGAGCGCATCGCGGCCAACGTGCGCAGCACGCGCTCCACGGGCGCCGGGTCGCCGGCGGTGAACAGGTTCGCCAGATACTCCACCGGGATCCGCAACGCCTCGATGGCCGCGAACAGGTTGCCGCGGTCCTCAGCGTCGTGGCCGGTGTCTCGCAGCACGTCCACCACCGGCGACAGCGGCGGGATGTACCAGACCATCGGCATGGTCCGGTACTCCGGGTGGAGGGGCAGCGCGACCTGGTACCGGTTGATCAGCTTCCACACCGGCGAGCGCCGAGCGGCCTCGACCCAGTCCGAGGGAATGCCAGCCGCCTGGGCGGCACGGCGCACCTCGGCGTCATGGGGATCGAGGAAGCAGGCTCGTTGCGCGGCGTACAGGTCATGCTCGTTCTCGACGGAGGCGGCTTCGAGCACCTTGTCGGCGTCGTAGAGGACGAGGCCGATGTACCGCAGCCGGCCCACACACGTCTCCGCGCACACTGTCGGGATGCCCACCTCGATCCGGGGGTAGCAGAAGGTGCACTTCTCAGCCTTGCCGGTCTTGTGGTTGAAGTAGACCTTCTTGTAGGGGCAGCCGGAGACGCACATCCGCCACCCACGGCAGCGGTCCTGGTCGACCAGAACGATGCCGTCCTCGCTGCGCTTGTAGATCGCGCCCGAGGGGCAGGATGCCGCGCAGGACGGGTTCAGGCAGTGCTCGCAGATCCGCGGGAGGTAGAACATGAAGGTCTGCTCGAACTCCAGCTTGACCTTGTCCTCGATGCCCTTGATCAGCACGTCGCGGGCGGCGTGCTCCTGCGAGCCACCGAGATCGTCGTCCCAGTTGGCCGACCACTCGATGCTCATGTCCTCACCGCTGATGAGTGACTTCGGCCGAGCAGTCGGGAAGGTGTCGGTCGCCGGCGTGTTCGTCAGCGTCTCGTAGTCGTAGGTCCAGGGCTCGTAGTAGTCCTGGATCGAGGGGAGCTTGGGGTTCGAGAAGATGTTGAGCAGCTTCTTGACCCGGCCGCCCGCCCTGAGCGCGAGCCGACCGTTCGGCTTGCGCACCCAACCGCCCTGCCACCTCTCCTGGTCCTCGTACGTCCGTGGGTAGCCGAGGCCTGGCCGGGTCTCGACGTTGTTGAACCAGACGTACTCGGTCCCGGCCCGGTTGGTCCACGCCTGCTTGCAGGTCACCGAGCAGGTGTGGCAGCCGATGCACTTGTCCAGGTTCATCACCATGGCCATCTGTGCCATGACACGCATGTCAGTACTCCACCTTCGCGGTCCGCTTGCGGATGGTCGTGACCTCGTCACGGTTGTTCCCGGTCGGGCCGATGTAGTTGAAGAAGTAGGTGAGCTGGGCGTAGCCGCCCACGAGGTGACTCGGCTTGAGCAGGATGCGGGTGAGGCTGTTGTGGATGCCGCCCCGCTTGCGGTCCCGCTCGGTCAGCGGTACGTCGATGAGCCGGTCCTGCGCGTGGTGCATGTAGACCGTGCCCTCGGGCATCCGGTGGCTGACGATCGCCCTGGCGGCGACCACTCCGTTGCGGTTGACCGCCTCGATCCAGTCGTTGTCCTTCACCCCGATCTTCTCGGCGTCACGGTCGGAGATCCAGATCGACTGGCCGCCGCGCGACAGCGAGAGCATGAACAGGTTGTCCTGGTACTCGGAGTGGATCGACCACTTGTTGTGCGGGGTCAGGTAGCGAACCGTCACCCCGAGCTCGCCGCGCTCCCCGATCCCGGGCTCACCGAACAGCGAGGTCATGTCGAGCGGAGGCCGGTACACCGGCAGCGCCTCGCCCATCCCGAGCAGCCAGTCGTGGTCGACGTAGAACTGCTGACGACCGGTCAGGGTGTGGAAGGGCTTGCTGCGCTCGACGTTGATCGTGAACGGGCTGTACCGGCGTCCGCCGGTCTCCGAGCCGGACCACTCCGGCGAGGTGATCACCGGGACCGGCTGGATCTGGGTGTCGGCGAAGGTGATCTGCTTACCCTCGTGCTCGGCGGCCAGGTCGGCGAGCCGGGTGCCGGTGCGCCTCTCGAGGAAGCGGAACCCCTGTGTGGCCAGGTGCCCGTTCGTGGTCCCCGACAGGTGGAGGATCGCGTCGGCCATCTGGACGTCCGTCTCGAGCCTGGGCTGCCCGTCGCCGGCGCCGCCGTGCGTCACGCCGTTGCGGGCGCGCAGGATGCCGACTTCGCGAACGGCGTCGTACGCCACGCCCTTGGTGACCATGCCCAGGCTCTCCAGCAGAGGGCCGATCGAGATCATCTTGTCGTACACCGCGGTGTAGTCGCGCTCGATCACGGCGAGGACCGGCATGGTCTTGCCCGGCACCGGGTCGACCTCGCCCGTGCTCCAGTCCTGCACGACCCCGTGCACGGTGGCCATGGCCTCGGGAGTGTCGTGCCACAGCGGCTTGGCGACGACGTCCTTGCGCGTGCCGAGGTGGTCGACGGCGAGCTCGGAGAACCGGCGGGCGATGGCCTTCCAGGCGTCCCAGTCGGTCCGGGTCTCCCATGGAGGGTTGATCGCCGGGTTGAACGAATGGATGAACGGGTGCATGTCGGTGGTGTTGAGATCGTGCTTCTCGTACCAGGTGGCCGCGGGCAGCACGACGTCGGACAGGATCGTCGAGCTGGTCATCCGGAAGTCGATCGTCATCAGCAGGTCGAGCTTCCCCTCGGGCGCCCGCTCGGCCCACACCACGTCTCGGGGACGCTTGTCCGGCGGGGCCTCCTGAGCGGTCGCCGCGCTGTCGGTGCCCAGCAGGTGCCGCAGGAAGTACTCGTTCCCCTTCGCCGAGGAGCCGAGCAGGTTGGCACGCCACAGGCTCAGCACCCGCGGGTGGTTGTCCTCGTGCTCGGGGTCCTCCACGGCAAAGCGGAGCCGACCCGACTTCAGCTGGTCCACCACGTAGGCGGCCGGCTCCATCCCGGCGGCAGCCGCTTCGTCGGCCAGGGCCAGGCTGCTGCGGTTGAACGTCGGGTAGCTCGGGCTCCAGCCCAGCCGCGCCGACTGGGCGAGCAGGTCCATCACGGTCCGCCCGGCGAAGACTCCGGTGCCCGCGTCGAGATCCTGGGCATCGAAGGTGTCGTAGCGGTACTGGGAGGCATTCACGTACCAGTAGGCGGTCTGGTTCATGTGACGCGGCGGCCGGTGCCAGTCCAGGGCGAAGGCCATGTGCTGGAAGCCCATGAGCGGCCGGACCTTCTCCTGACCCACGTAGTGGGCCCAGCCTCCCCCGTTGCGACCCTGGCACCCGGTGATCGTGGTGAGCACCAGGATGGCGCGGTAGATCTGGTCCGAGTGGAACCAGTGGTTGGTGCCCGCGCCCAGCAGGATCATGCCGCGGCCCTCGGAGTCGATGGCGTTGTGGGCCCACTCGCGAGCCAGCCGGGTCACCTGCGCGGCTGGCACGCCGGTGTGCTGCTCCTGCCAGGCCGGAGTGGCGGGCGAGGATGCGTCGTCGAACCCCGATGGCCAGGTGCCGGGGAGCCCGTCGCGGGACACGCCGTACTGGGCGAGCATCAGGTCGAAGACGGTCGTGACCAGCCGCTCCCCCACCCGCACAGCAGGCACCCCGCGCCGATGCAGGGTGGCGTTGCCCCCGGCCGCGTCGAAGCGCGGCAGCTCCACCTCGACGGGCTCGTCGCCCAGACCGAGAACGCTGAGCGCGGGGTCGATGTCACCCAGGTCGAGGTTCCACTGTCCGAGGCCCTCCTCGCCGAACCGGTGCCCGATCGAGCCCCGGGGGATCCGGACCTGCCCGGACGCGTCCATCACGGCGGGCTTCCACATCGCGTTCTCGCTGCCACCCTCGGGATGGTCGATGTCGCCGGCCACCAGATACTTGCCCGGCCGGAAGGAGCCGTCGCCGGCGTCCTCCAGACAGATCAGGTGCGGCAGGTCGGTGAACCGCTTGTTGTAGTCAGTGAAGAACGGGACCTGCCGGTCGACGAAGAACTCCTTGAGGATGACGTGCCCCATGGCCATCGCCAGAGCACCGTCCGTCCCGGGGGCCGGACTCACCCACTCGTCGGCGAACTTGACGTTCTCGGCATAGTCGGGCGCGACCGCCACCACCTTCTGGCCGCGGTAGCGCGCCTCGGTCATCCAGTGTGCGTCCGGGGTGCGGGTCATCGGCACGTTGGAGCCCCACATGATGAGGTAGCCCGCATCCCACCAGTCCCCGGACTCCGGGACGTCGGTCTGGTCGCCGAACATCTGGGGCGACGCGTTGGGCAGGTCGGCGTACCAGTCGTAGAACGACAGCATCGGGGCCCCGATCAGCTCGAGGAAGCGAGACCCGGAGGCGTACGAGACCGGAGACATCGCCGGGATCGGTGAGAAGCCGGCAATGCGGTCGGGCCCCCAGCGCTTGACCGTGTAGACGTGGGCGGCCGCCACCAGTTCGGCGACCTCCTCCCAGCTGGCCCGCACGAGGCCGCCCTTGCCTCGCGCCGACTTGTAGCGGCGGGCCAGCTCGGGGTCCTGGACGATCGACCCCCAGGCCACCACCGGGTCGCCGTAGCGGGCCATCGCCGCCCGGTACATGTCCAGCAGAACGCCTCGCACGTACGGATAGCGGATCCGGGTGGGGCTGTAGGTGTACCAGGAGAAGGCCGCGCCGCGGGGGCAGCCGCGCGGCTCGTACTCGGGCCGGTCGGGGCCGGTGCTGGGGTAGTCGGTCTGCTGGGTCTCCCAGGTGATGATGCCGTCCTTCACGTACACCTTCCACGAGCACGAGCCCGTGCAGTTGACGCCGTGGGTCGACCGCACCACCTTGTCGTGGCTCCACCGGTCCCGGTAGAACACGTCCCCCTGGCGCCCACCCTTCTTGAAGAGCGTCCGGTCGTCATCGGAAACCTCGGCGCCGGTGAAGAACCTGCGCCCCGAGATCAGGGCCTTCTGGACAGGGCTCTCGAGACTCATGACTCTCCTCGGCTCTGGGGGACGGGACGGTGGAACGGCGTGTGTGTGGTGATCTTTGCCCGGCACGCATCCGGCCCGACGAATGGCTGCAAGGAGACGTCGACCTGGCGCTCGCCCATCTCGTGCATGGCACCTGCCAACAGGCCCTTGTGCACCCCGCAGACGACGGCGCGGTTGGCCCGGGCTAGGTCCAGGAACGGACAGTGGGAGAGCTCGAGATTGCACACGCGGCCCCCTTGCTCGGTCGACATGACCGGGGAGTAGCCCCACTCGTGGAGCACGCCGATCAGCCGTCCCACCTTGGTCAGCCATTCGCTGATCGATCCGGCCGGACCGCTGTCCTCGAGGTCCAGATGGCGGAGCACCCACCGCTCCCCAGCCTCCTCGGGACTGGCGCCGCTCTCGAAGGACTCGGCGAGCAGGCCCGCCAGCAAGGGGAGCGCCTCCGAGGACCCGGTCGTGAGGGGGTCTCCGGCCGCCAGGGCGTAGACCTTGCGGGGCCTACCGACCCCGAACTCCCGGGTGAACTTCGCCGTCACCAGGCCGCTGGCGACCAGTTGGTCGAGATGGAACCTCACGGTGGTGACGTGCAGCCCGACCACGTCGGCCAACAGGCCGGCGGTCCACCCCGGGGCCGCCGGCGTTCCCTGCCCGCTCGTGGGGGGCGGCGCCGACAGGGCCTCGGTGATGGCTCGCCGCACGGGCGAGTCCAGCAGCGGTGCTCCCTGCCTGGAGGCACCCTCGGCCGCGAGGTTCTCGGTCACGTCGCCCACTCTGACAGACCGACTTCGATTTGCACTACTCCAAATGCCCTGATGGGCGGGACCAAAGTCGGGAGTTTGCGCCGAAAGTCACCCGGGCGTTGCGCCAGGTCCCTCCCCGCGTCGTACGCTCCGACATGGATTTGAAGGACAAGATCCTCCAAACGCGGGATCAGTCCGGCAACCGGAAGGCCTCTTCGAGCACAGGAGGAAACCGATGACGACCACCCCCCACACCAGCGGTGAGTGGCTCGACGCGTGGGATCCCGAGGACAAGGCGACCTGGGACTCTCGGCTCGCGTGGCGGACGCTGTGGATCACGACGTTCTGCCTGACGCTGGCCTTCGTGGCGTGGTTCCTCCCCAGCGCCATCATCCCGAAGCTCAATGCCCTGGGCTACAGCTTCAGCACCACACAGCTGTACTGGATGGCGGCGATGCCGGGCCTGTCGGCCGGCCTTTTCCGGCTGGTGTGGATGGTGCTCCCGCCCATCATGGGCACCCGGAGGATGGTTTCGCTGACCACTCTGCTCCTCGTGGCCTCCACTCTCGGATGGGGCGTGCGGGTGCAGTCCCCCACCGCTCCCTACTGGGAGCTGATGACCCTCGCCTTCCTGGCCGGCATCGGCGGCGGGGCCTTCTCCGGCTTCATGCCGAGCACGTCGTTCTTCTTCCCACGGGCCAAGCAGGGCATCGCGCTGGGTGTCCAGGCGGGCCTCGGCAACTTCGGGGTCTCCCTCGTGCAGCTGCTCACGCCCTACCTCATCGCCGCATCCGCGCTGGCGGTCTTCGGTGGGACCCAGCAGTTGACCGCCCCCGGAAGGGCGGCCAAGGAAGTGTCGTTCCAGAACGCGTCGTTCGTGTGGATCCCCCTCATGGTCATCGGAGCGCTCCTCGCCTGGACGATGCTGAAGTCCGTACCCATCAAGGCGAACATCCGGGAGCAGTTCGACATCTTCAAGAACGTCGACACCTGGCTGATGACACTGCTCTACGTCATGACGTTCGGCACGTTCTCCGGGCTGGCCGCCCAGTTCGGGCTGCTGATGAACAACCTGTACGGGTCGGGCAACGACCAGATCGTCCGGGGGGTCGGCGCGACCGCGCAGATCCTGGTGAACGGCTACGACGTTCCCGACCCGGTGAAGTACGTCTTCCTGGGACCCCTTATCGGCGCCGGCGCACGGGTGCTCTTCTCCCCGCTCACCGACCGCATGGGCGGCGCGGTCTGGACGCTGATCTCCGGGGTGGGTCTCATGGTCTCGATCGCCTGGACCCTGCCGGCGCTCACGCCGAACATGAGCTCGGCCGAGGCTCTCCGCGGTGACTTCCACCAGTTCCTGTGGGGAATGCTCGCGATCTTCCTGTTCTCCGGTATCGGCAATGCCTCCACCTTCAAGCAGATGCCGATGATCTTCGAGCGCCGTCAGGCCGGCGGCGTGATCGGCTGGACCGCGGCGATCGCCGCCTTCGGACCGTTCTTCTTCGGCGTCGGGATCACCACCATCGGAGCCACCGCCTTCTACGCAGTGGGGATCGCCTGGGCGGCGATGTGCGTCGGCATCACGTGGTTCCGCTACAGCCGCAAGGGCGCGCCCCGGCCGAGCTGAGCCGCCGGCGACCCCCGTCGCCAAGGTCTCACGACATGCTCCACGGTCGCTCCGACCGGTCACCCGGCAGCGTGCAGCTCACAACCTGACCCGTGCCGAGGTGGGGTCGTACCACGGCCGCAACGACACCTCGACCGGTTGGCGCTGCCCGGCGATGTCAACGTCCCAGGAGCCCGCCTCCAGCCACTGGAGGGTCACCGGCTCGCTCCCGCCCGAGACCATGGCGAGTCCGACAGCCCCACCGACGGTCCAGCCGTACGACGCGGACCGGAGGTAGCCGACCGCGTGACCGTTCCGACGGAGCACCTCCGCGTGGAACAGCAGCGGCTCGGGATCGAGCACCCGGACCTGAACGATCCGCTGCGCCATCCCGCCTGCTTCATCGTTGGCGGACTTCCGGGCCAGCACGGCGTCCCGGCCGACGAAGCCGCCCGGCTTGTCGAGGGCCAGGGCGAATCCGAGGCCCGCTTCGAGCGGGCAGTCGGTGTTGTCGATGTCGTGACCGAAGTCGCGGTAGCCCTTCTCCATCCGGAGTGAGGCCAGCGCCTTGAGCCCCACCGGCCGCAGGCCGTAGGCAGCCCCGGCCGCCTGCACCGAGTCGTACACGGACAGGGCCTGCTCCGCGGGGACGTAGAGCTCGTAGCCGAGCTCGCCGAGGTAGGTGATGCGCACGCAGAGCACCTCCACCCCGGCCACCACGATCCAGCGGGCGGTGCGGAAACCGAATGCCTCGGTCGACAGGTCGGTGTCGGTGAGGCCTGCCAGCACTTCACGCGACCGGGGTCCTTGCAGGTTGAGCTGCGCGTAGTCGGCGGTGACGTCGGTGACCGTGCAGTCGTAATCGCGGCCGTATCGCCCGAGCCAGGCGAGCGTGTGACCGTGCGCGGTGTCGGAGGAGACCACAAAGAAGTCCCCGTCCGCGAGCTTGGTGACCGTGAGGTCACTCTCGATCCGGCCGTCCTCGTCGAGCCATTGCGTGTAGGTGATCGTCTCGGGCTTGTCGTTCACCGCTCCTGCGGAGACCCAGTCGAGCAGGCTCCCGGCCTCCGACCCCTGGACCCGGAACTTCGCCATGAAGCTCATGTCCATCAGCCCGACGTCCTCGCGGACGGCCCGGTGCTCGATCTCCCACTGCTCGAACCACGGCGCCCGGCCCCACGTCGGCTCGGCGACCGGAGTGGCCCCCGGCCCCGCGAACCAGTCAGCGCCCTCCCAACCCGACACCTCACGCAGGTAGCCACCCTGGTCGACCAGTCGCTGGTGCACCGGAGAGAGCAGGATGTCGCGCGCGCTGCGCAGTTGCTTGCCCGGAGTGTGTGCGGCGTAAACCGTGCCCAGGATCTCGGTGGTGCGAGCCTGCCGGTAGGCGTCATCGACCTGCCAAGGGCGGAAGCGGTCGACGTTGAAGCCGGTGACGTCGACGTCGGGACGGCCGGTGGTGATCCAGTGCGCGAGCACCCGACCGAGACCGCCCGCGGAGAGCACACCGACCGAGTTCATCCCCGCCGCCACGAAATAGTTGCGCAGCCCCGGAGCCTCCCCGACCGCCGGCGCGAGGTCGGGCGTGAACGACTCCGGACCACAGAAGAACGTGCGGACGCCGACCTCCAGGGTCACCGGGACCCGGGCCATCGCCTTCTCCAGGAAGGGAGCCATCCGGTCCCAGTCGGGCGGGATCGTGCCGAACGAGAAGTTACGCGGGATCCCCTCGACACTCCACGGCGCCGCCCGAGGCTCGAAGAGGCCGACCATCATCCCGCCCCCCTCCTCGCGGTAGTAGCCGTAGGCAGCCGGGTCCTCGAACACCGGCGCGTTGGGGTCGAGCCCCTCGATGGTGTCGGTGATCAGGTAGTAGTGCTCGGCTGCTTGGTTCGGGATGAGCACGCCGTTGCGAGCGCCGAGCTCGCGGGCCCACATCCCGGTGCAGTTGACGACGTACTCGGCCTCGATGCTCGTGCTCTCACCGGAGCTGGAGACCCGGACGCCGGTCACCCGTCCCCGCTCGGTGATGACGTCCTCGACGGTCACGCCTTCGACGATCCGCACGCCGAGCTGCTTGGCGCCCTTGGCCAGGGAGACGGTCAGGTCGACGGGGTTGACCCTGCCGTCGCCCGGCACGTGGAAGCCGGCCAGCAGGTCGTCGGTCTTCGCCCACGGGAACAGCTCGGCGATCTCCCGCGGCGAGATCTCCTCCACCTCTAGGCCCAGATGCCGCTGGAACGCCGCGACCCGGCGGTACTCCTCCAGGCGGGCTTCGTCAGCGGCTGCCTCGATGAGGCCCACGGGCTTGAAGCCGGTAGCCTGCCCGGTCTCCTCCTCCAACCGAGCGTAGAGATCCCGCGAGTAGAGGCGGATCGCCGTCGACGTCTCCGAGGTCGATCCGAAGCAGGTCATCAGCCCGGCCGCGTGCCACGTCGTACCCGACGTCAGGCGGTCGCGCTCGAGCACGACTACGTCGGTCCATCCGGCATGAGCGAGGTGATAGGCGACCGAGCAGCCGATCACTCCCCCGCCGATGATCACGACCCTCGCACGCTCGGGAAGCTGGCCTTCGGCAGAAACGGCGGTCACGCCGCCAATCTAGGGCTAGGCAGCCTCAGGGACGACCGAGGGGTCGGCCACCGATCCGGCCGACCTGAGTCCGAGCGCCACGCCGATCAGAAGCCCGACCAGCAGCGACGCCAGACACCCGACAAGGCTCGGCTTGACCGCCATGTTGAAGACGACGGCAAGCACGAGGAACGTGTTGCCGTAGCTGACGATGGCCGGCACAGGGTTGCCCATCAACGCTCGCGCCTGCGGAGAGATGCTGCCGTCGGGGCTCTGCGCCAGGGCCCCGGCAAGCTTCTTGGCGTGCTGACCGAGAATCACCGGACCGTCGACGAACGCGATCAACAGGACGAGCATCGCGGTGGAGACGAAGGGGTCGGAGAAGCTGAACTTGTCGGGGGCTTCGGACAGCTGCACGAGCCAGCTGCCCAGACTCAGCAGCAACAAGATCAGCACAGCGAAGAGCGGAGCCAGTCGTTGCACCTTCAGCATCCGCAGGGCGTCAGCGGCGGTCGAGGACCGACCGAGTAGGTACTCCGAGGTATGGATGACACCGGACAGCGCGAACGCCGAGATCGCGACCGCGATGTGCAAGAACAGGACGACATCGAACAGCGCCATAGGGGCTCTCCTTGGTTCATTCGGTAGGAACCCTGGACCGGACCGTGAAGAGCCCCCGCTCGGCCGGTGTCAGGGTGCCAGCCGGAAACTAGCGGAATCCGGACCAGTTGAATAGGGGCTCTGCCCTGAACCGCTCTGGGGAGGTTGGAGGATCCCGACGAGGGCTAACCCTGGGCGCCATCCGCGTGCAGAAATTGCTCCCACCTCGACCAATGGCAATACATGTGGGCATCTGCAAGCCTGGACGCCCCTACAGCGACGACACTCTTGTCACGGTGTCCGCCCAAGGACCCGATGCCTCACAACACGGCTGTCGTGCCGTCACGAGGAGCGCGTGGATCTGGGAGGGCCGATTGGCTCCACCAACCAGTCGCCCATATCTGCGGGCTGGAGAAGTTCACGCCGATCGACGTTCTCCACGTAGAAGATGAAGTTGGATGCCCCATACACCTGCTCGTAGCAGTCGAAGGCAGTCCCCTCCACGTCCAAACTGATGCCGCGAATCCGGACGACGTTCGCGGTGGCTCTCAGCGAGAGCACCTTCTGCTCTTCCTTCGTTGGATGATCCACCTGGATGGCCTGCTCGGTCATCGCGTCGGTGAGGCCGTACTCGCGTTCCAGGTACGCGTACATCGACTTGCCGGCGCTGAGGTATGCCTCATCCAAGACTGGGACTCGGACGATCGGTAGGACGGCGCGCTCGAAGATGGAGGCTGCCGCGCCGACGTGCCGCAGTCGTCGGACCTCCCAGACCGGCTCGCCCGCCTTGATTGACAAGGCGGAGGCGATATTCGCACTAGCAGCACCGACCACCATGCTCAACAGTTCGGTACGCACCCGGAGACGCATCTTCCTGCCAACGAGCGAACTCAACAACTCACCTGAGCGACTCGGTGCGGTGACGATACGACCGGTTCCCACGAAGGTACCGACGCCTTGGTGTCGGTAGATGATGCCCTCGTTCTCAAGTTCGGTGAGACCTCGGCGGACGGAGATCATGCTTACATCGGTCAGCTCGGCCAGTCTCGACGCGCTGGGGAGCTTGTCGCCCGGCTGCAAGTCTCGCTCAGCGATCAGCTCGAGGACGTATTCCTGAACCTTCTCGTAGCGCAGCTTCCGGTCGCCCTTCGGCTGCTTCTCTGTCGCCCGCGCCATGTCCGCCTCCTGTGCGTTGCCGCAGTGCCGCACTCCCCACGCTGAGTCAGTGTGCTCCCGTGACCGAGTCCCGGCCCTCACCGCGAACCATGGGTTGGTCCAGGGGGAAGTGACAAGCCGCCGAGTGGCCCGGGCCAAAGCCTTGCAGAAGAGGGGCCTCGGTGGCACATCGATCCTGAGCCCGCTCGCACCGTGGATGGAACGGGCACCCTGACGGCGGATCGATCGCCGAGGGGAGCTCGCCGCGTACCGCGATGCCCGACTTTGCCCTCTCGATGTGCGGGTCGGGGATCGGGATCGAGGCGAGCAGTGCGGCAGTGTAGGGATGGGCAGGGTGGCCGTACACAGCCCCCGAAGGGCCGACCTCGACGAGTCGGCCGAGGTACATGACGCCGACTCGGTCGGCGACGTACCTGACGACTGACAGGTCGTGGGAGACCAACACGTAGGTGAGGTCGAACTCCCTCTGGAGCGACTGCATGAGGTTGATTACCTGAGCCTGCACCGAGACGTCCAGCGCCGAGACGGGCTCGTCGGCCACGACCAGCTTCGGGCTGAGGGTCAGCGCACGGGCGAATCCAACCCGTTGCCGCTGGCCACCAGAAAGCTCGTGGGGGAACCGATCCACCACCCCGGCGGGGAGCCCGACACTGTCGAGCAGCTCGGTCACGCGCTGCCGTTGTTCGGACCGGCTACCGACCCGTTGGACCCGCAACGGATCGCGCATGATGGAGCCGATCCGCATCTTGGGGTTCATCGCGCTGAAGGAGTCCTGGAACACCAGTTGCACCTCACGGCGCCGCTGTCGCCGCTGTTCGCGAGTCATCGTGTCGAACGAGGTCCCGTTCAGTCTGACGGAGCCGTCGTCCGGATTCTCCAACCCGACGATCAGCCGGCTCAAGGTGCTCTTCCCGCACCCGGACTCCCCGACGAGCCCGAAGGTCTCGCCCTGTCGGACGGAGAGCGAGACATCGGTGACTGCCTGGACGGCACCGCCGCCCCGGCCGAACAGGCCCGCCCGGACCGGGTACCGGCGGCTGACGCCCGAAAGCTCCAAGAGGGCAGCCGCCTCCGTGCGCTCCACGGCAGGAGTCACCGCGGTCAACCGGACCTGCGCTTCGTGCTGCGTCGGCGGCTGGGAGTTGAGATCGGCCCGGGTCGGGCTCGGGTGGAAGCACGCGTACGCATGGCCCGGCGGGTGCTCTTCGAGGACCGGATCGCCTTCATGACACTCCTCGGTGGCATGGGCGCATCGGGGAGCGAAGGCGCAGGCCTGAGGAGGCTCGATCAGGTCCGGAGGAACCCCCGGGATGGAGCTCAGCCGTTGCGAGCGGTCCTGGTCCATCCGAGGCACCGACGCCAGCAGCGCCTCTGTGTAGCGGTGCCGGGGGTTGGCGAAGACCCCGTCGGTGGTCGCCGACTCCGCAACCTTGCCCGCGTACATCACGACGACTCGGTCGGCATGCCCGGCGACTACGCCCATGTCGTGGGTGACGAGGAGAAGACCCATCCCCAGCCGCTGGCGAAGGTCGATCAGGAGCTCGAGGATCTGAGACTGAATCGTCACGTCCAAGGCCGTGGTCGGCTCGTCCGCAATCAGCAGCTTCGGCTCGCACGCCAGCGCGACCGCGATCATGGCCCGCTGTCTCATCCCGCCTGACAACTGGTGGGGGTATTCGCCGAGCCTCTCGGAGGGACGGGGCATCCCGACCAGGTCGAGGACCTCTTCGGCTCGTCTCATCGCTTGCCGCCGCGACGCGCCCCGGTGCCGCCGTACGGACTCGCCAATCTGGTGGCCGATGGTCATCGTGGGATTGAGGCTCGTCATGGGGTCCTGGAAGACCACGCCGATGTCGCTCCCACGCACCCCCCGCATCCGTGACTCGGAGAGCGGCACCAGATCGCGGCCCTCGAGGCGGACCGAGCCACCCACGATGCGGGCGCCCGGTGGAAGCAGTCGGACAATGGACATGGCCGTCATGGTCTTGCCGCATCCCGACTCGCCGACCAGAGCCAGAGTCTCACCGGCGTTGATGCTCATCGAGACGCCGCTGACGGCCCGCACCACCCCTTGGCGGGTGGTGATCTGGGTCGTCAGATCCTCCACCTGCAGCAGTGGGGGGCCGCTCTCGGCCGGCTGTCCATGCACCGTGGCTTGCATTCAGCCCGCCTTCGTGACGACTACGCGCGGGTCCAGCCACGCGTACACCAAGTCGGTCAGAAGAGTCATGATCACGATCACGACTCCGATCACGACGACGACCCCCTCGAGCATAGGCAGGTCGTTTTGAAGCACGGCGGTCCACGCCAGCGACCCGAGACCGGGGATGCCGAAGACCTGCTCAGTGACGAGCACGCCTCCCATGAGGGTGGCGAAGTCCAGCCCGGCCATCGTCACGATCGGTCGCAGCCCGTTGCGCAGGGCATGGACGAACAGCACCCGAGACGGTCGCAGGCCCTTGGACCGCGCGGTCCGGACGTAGTCCTCCCCCAGCTCCTCGATCAAGCTCGCCCTTCCGATCCGCGTGTAGAAGGCGGCCCCGGTGAACGCCAGGGTGAAGGCCGGGAGCACCACCCAATCGGGCTCGGTGACCCCTCCCAGGGGGAAGATCGGCCAGCGGAAACCGAGGAGGTAGATCATCACGAGGCCGAACCAGAAGCTCGGCACGGTGAGGCCCAGCATGGCGGTGACGCTCGCGAACCCGTCCCATACGGAGCGGCGGCGTGCCGCCGCGAGGACCGCCAGGCTCACCCCGATCAGCAGCTCGGCGATCACGCTGAGCGTGACCAGCTCCAGGGTGTAAGGCAGGCGCTGGAGGAGCGCCTGGGAGACGTCCTGGTTCGTGGCGTAGGAGTGGCCCAGATAGCCGTGGACGAGCTGCCACAGGTATTGCGCGTACCGCACGGGGAGCGGGTAGTCCAAGCCGAGCTGCTGGTGGATGCTGTTGACGACCGATGCCGGCGCGTTGGGGCCGGCGATGATCCTGGCTGCGTTGATGGGAAGCACAGCTCCGATGACGAACACCAGCGTGACGATCCCCCACAGCACCAAGACTCCGCCGATGACCCGGTTGACGATGTAACGAGTCATCGGAGCGCCCGCCCTTCGCGCCTAGCCATGGTTCTCCAAAGCGTCATGGAGGCTGTCGCCCAGGAGATTGAAGCCGAGGACCAGGAGACCCAGAGCAATACCGGGGACGATCGCCAGGCGGGGAACGCTCTCCAAGTACAGACTCCCGTCGGCGATCAGGTTCCCCAGAGATGCGGTCGGTGGCTGGATGCCGACGCCCACAAAGGACATCGCCGCGACAAAGGTGGCGGTGTTCGACAGCTGCAGGGTCGAGTAGACGATCACAATCGACCACACCTGGCGCAGGACATGGAAGAAGATGATCCTGCCGCTGCTCGATCCGTAGAGAACCGCCGCGTCAACGAACTCCCGCTGCCGGATCGAGAGCACCTCGCCGCGCACGATCCTGGCCAGGTAGAACCAGCTCACTCCCCCGATGATGAGGATCAACGAGACGAGCGAGGGCCGGACCACGATTGCCAGGAAGGCGGCCAGCAGGATCGCCGGAACGGCGATGAGCACCTCGGTGAGACGCATGAGGATCGCGTCGATCCAGCCTCGGTAGTAGCCGGCGAGGCAGCCCACGGCTACGCCGATCACCGCCGCCACGACGTTGGCGGCAACCGAGATCTCCAGTGTCTTGCTCAGCCCCCAAAGAAGCCGACTGAACTCATCCCGACCGAGAGCGTCGGCGCCGAGGAGGAACATCGAGCTGGGGCCGACAGGGCTCCCGTCGGCGGTGAGGCCCGAGTTGAACTGGAAGTTCGGGTCGTGCGGAGAGATGTAGGGCGCCAGCACCGCAGCGAGCACCACGACGACCGTCAGCAAGGCCCCGGCGATGCCAGCCGGCCTGGTGAGCACCTCTTTGAAGGCGTCCCGGACGGGGTGCACCCTGGCCCGGCCCGTGGCCGTCCCGTGCTCCGCTGCTGGAGCCGTCACGTCCTTGTCAGTCAACACCATCGACCGCATCCGGCATGAGGGCCCACGGCGAACAGGGACCGCTCGCACGCCGGGTCAGGAGCGGCATACCGATCAGCATCGCGCGTCCGCGCCGCGACCCACTAGGTCGCGGCGCGGACGGAGGCACTCTCTGATCCACCATCGCCAGCCCTATCTTGACGGGCGTGCGGGGTGCGAGAGCTTGCCACCCATGCAGGCATCTCTCGGCACCCGCACGCTGTATCCCGGCTCACTTGCTCCAGTTGGCGAACAGGAACGGGTACAACGCGTTCGCACCGAAGCCCGTCAGCTTTGGATTCACAAAGTAGTAGAGAGTCGGGTAGTAGAGCGGGATCCAGGGGAAGCTCGACAGGATCTCCTGCTGCAGCTTCTGGTAGACCGGGATGGCCGCCTTCAGCGACAGCGGCAAAGACGCGCTCAGCCGCTTGTCGATCGAGTGGTCGCAGTAGTACTGCCAGTTGTTTCCGGCGGCGATCTGCGAGCACTCAAACTGGCTACCAATCAGGTCGTACGGATCGGGGTAGTCGATTCCATAGATCCCCATCGTCAACGGGTACTGACCCAACGACGAGAGGAACGCGCCGGGAGCCATCACCTTGAGCTCAACCTTGAAGCCGACCTGCTGGAGGTCCTGTTGCACCACCTGCGCCACATTCTTGCCCGCGGTGAAGCCACCGCTGGCGACGGCGAAGGTGAGCGTGGGCAGCCCGCTTCCGTTCGCATGGCCGGCTTGGGCCAGCAAGCTCTTCGCCTTCGTCGGGTCGTAGGCGATGGGCTGCACCGAGGGGTCGAAGCCTGGCATCCCCGGAGCGATGATCTGAGTCAGCGGCGTTCCCATCCCGGCGATCGACTTGATGATCTGGGAGTTGTCCACGGCGTAGGCGGCCGCCTCACGCACCAGCTCGTTGTCGAACGGAGCCTTGCGCATGTTGAGCGCGACGTAGTTGTCCGCGATGGCGGTGAAGTGTTGCAGGTAGCTGGCGTACTTCGGGTTGCTCTTGACAGCCAGGTACGAGGGGGAGTCCAGGTTGTCCATCATCACGTCGGTCTGGCCGTTCTCGACCCGTAGCAGCTCGGTCTGCGGCGACAGGCCGAGAGTGATGTTGATCTGCTGCGCCGGCACAGAGCTGGCGTCGAAGTAGTCGGGGTTCTTGACCAGCGTGATCTGCTGACCCGGCGTGTAGTTCGCGATCTTGTACGGTCCGTCTCCGACCGGGCTGAGCCCGAACTTCGCGGAGTTGCTCGCGATCACGTTCGGGGGGACAGCGGAGGCGTTCGGGATCGCCATGACGTCCAGGAAGGTGCGGTCGGGCTGGGTCAGCGTGAAGGAGATCGTGTCCGTGCCCGACACCTTGATGCCGCTCACATCGGTGGCCGTGCCCGCTACGTAGGCGTTCGCCCCCTTGATCCCTTCATAGAAGGCCTGCAGTTGCGATCGAGTCTTGGGGTTGAGCATGCGCGTGATCGCGTCGGCATACGCCTGAGCAGTGACCGGCTCCCCGTCGGTGAAGGTCATGCCTTGGCGGAGCGTGAACGTGTACACGAGCCCGTTGTCGCTCACTGTCGGCATCGCGGTGGCGCCCCAGGGCACGACCTCGTTGGAGTCGTTGAACGTCAGCAGGCTGACGAAGGTTGCGTGGATGAACGACCACGACGTCGGGTCGAAACCCTTCGCGGGGTCGAGCGAGGGCGGGTCGGTGCTGAGGACCGCCGAGATCGTCGGTCCTGGAGTCGAGCCGCTCGGAGCCGAACCCGAGCTCGACACCCCCGTGGAGCTCGGCGGACTGGCGGTCGGTTGCGACGTACAGCCGGCCATGGTCGACACCACAAGCAGGGCCCCAAGTGCCGCGGCTGCGTGCCGTCGGCCGAGCGCTCTAGTCATCAAGACCTTCCTTCCACCGGGACGTAGACGGCGACAGTAGCATAAGGTAGACACAGTATGCTGTGTAGTTCCTGAGGGATCGATCGACTTCTCGCCGAAATGGCTCCGCCGCTATCGCCGCGACCGCCGAGCGCTCCGAACCCCGGACCCGCACCAGACATTGGAACCAGAGCGGAACTCGAGTAGCGGGGAGAATCGCTATGTTCCTAGCGACTTTCTCGTGCACTAGAGGGCCAGGCCCGCCACGGCTGAAGAGTGACGTACCAAACTCCTCACGTTTCTTTCCGCGAGACAATAGAGTATGGTCTGTATGCCCAGTATGCCAGAAGGAGTCGCCTTGTCATTCGAGCAGCAGTACGCCACCAGAACTGCCCGTTCGCGAGCGCTGTTCGAACGCGCCAAGGACGTGATCCCCGGTGGCGCAGGCAGCAGTGCGCGAACCGTGAAGTTCGGGTGGGAGCCCTACCCGCCGTTCATTGCGCAGGGAACGGGATCTCGTCTCACCGACGCTGACGGCAACGAGTACGTCGACTACCTCCTCGGACTCGGGCCGATGATCCTGGGCCACCGGAACCCGGTGGTGACCCAGGCGGTGGTGGACGCGATCAGCGAGTTCGGGACCTGCCCGGGCCTCCCCTACGAGCTCGAGCTCGAAGCGGCGCAGAAGGTCGTCGACGCGGTCCCCGGTATCGAGATGGTGCGATTCACCAACTCCGGGAGCGAGGCGGTGGGCAGCGCCGTACGACTCGCCCGAGCCTTCACCGGGCGCCGGGTCATCGTTCGATTCGAGGGGCACTACCACGGGTGGCAGGACACGGTGTACTGGAGCAACCACGTCGATCCCTCCCTTGCCGGGCCGGCAGGTTCGCCGCGCCCCGTCGCCGCGGGCCCGGGGGTTCCGCTGGAGCTGTCAGACACGCTCATCGTCCTCACCTGGAACGACCCGGAGAGCATCACGCGCGTCATGACCGAGCGCGGTCACGAGATCGCCGCGGTCATCACCGAGGCCGCCGTCTTCAACACCGGCTGCATCCTGCCCGAGCCCGGATACCTGGAGCTCCTGCGCAGGCTCACCCAGGAACACGGCAGCCTGCTCATCTTCGACGAGGTGATCACCGGCTTCCGCTTCTGCCGTGGCGGCGCCCAAGAGTGGTTCGGTGTGACACCGGACCTCACCACGCTGGCCAAGGGCCTCGGCGGCGGATTCCCGGTGGCAGCCCTCGGGGGTAACCGCGAGGTGATGGGGATGATCGCCGACGGCAGGTACTCACACTCCGGGACCTACAACGCCAACGCTGTGCAGTGCGCCGCGGTGTCGGCGACCATGGACGTCCTGGCGGAGCCCGGGCTCTACGAACGCCAGCGGGCGCTCGGCGACCGACTCGCAGAAGGGCTTCGGGTAGCGGCCGAAGACGCCGGGCTCCCCGTTCGGGTCGAAGGGCTGGGCACCGTCTTCCAGCTCTGGTTCTCCGAGCACCCCATCCGCAACTGGCGCGACGCCTACGCCTACGCCGACGAGCGGAGCTTCACGCGGTGGTACCAGGAGATGTTCCTGCGAGGCGTCCTATTCCACCCCAGCCAGTACGAGAACCTGTTCGTCTCCCTGGTCCACAGCGACAATGACATCGACCAGACGCTCGCTGCGGCGCAGGAGTCCCTGCAAGTCTTGGCGAAGGAAGTCTGAGAACTGAGCCCACGGAGCGCCATGTGAACCGGACCCCAGCAGCCGGCGATGTCTTTGTTGGTCTGGACCTCGGTACGTCGGGTCTCAAAGCCGTTGCCCTGGGCGCTGACGGCGACGTCATCGCGCGAGCCGATGCCCGCTACCCGACCGAGAGCCCGGCAGCGGGAGCCTACGAACAAGACCCCCGGGCCTGGGCCCGAGCCTGCATCGAGGCGCTGGCCACGGTGTCAGCAGCGGTCGGAGAGTCCGGAAGCATCCGCGCGCTGGGCCTTTCTGCCATGATCCCCACCCTCGTCGTTGCCGACCGCCAGGCCCGGCCGCTGGCACCGGCCATCACCTGGCAGGACTCCCGGGCCGAGAGCCACGGGGCTCGCCTCAGTGACGGAGCTGGTGCGGACGAGATCTACCGGCTCACGGGGCAATGGCTGGACGGCCGCTACCTGTTGCCCATGTACCTCGGTCTCCTGTCGCGTACCGATCAGCATGGAGAGATCGCTCTCCTCCTCGGCGCCAAGGACTGGCTCCTCGCCTGGCTCACCAGCGAAGTTGCCACCGACCCCAGCACGGCGACAGGAGTGGGTGCCTACCGGCTCGACACCGGGCAGTGGCACCAGCCGCTCCTCGATCTTGCAGCCGATCTCTCCGGCGCTCCCCTGCCTGCACTCCCGCCGGTGGTGCCGTCGGAGACCGCCTTCCCCCTGCGCCGCGAGGTGGCTCGGGAATGTGGCCTGCCTGCCGGGATCCCGGTCTGCGTTGGCGGTGCTGACTCGGTCCTGGGAGCGTTCGGGCTCGGGGCGGCACCGGGGGACGTCGCCTACATCGCGGGGACGAGTACGGCAATCATCGGCATTGCCGATGATTGGGGACCGGATCCGATGCACCGCTACATCGGGACCCCGCTCGCGGGGATGGAGGGCATCGGCATGGAGATGGACCTCCTCGCCACCGGGAGCTCCGCCCGCTGGCTCGCCGGACTCCTCCGGCTGGACGACGAGAACGAACTGGCCGACCTCGCCGCCGACGTACCCGTCGACGAGGCTCCGACCTTCCTTCCCTACCTAGCTCCCGGAGAGCAGGGCGCACTTTGGGACCCACGGCTCACCGGAGCCGTCTCCGGACTGAGCCTGAGCACGAAGCCCAGTCACATGGCCCGTGGCCTGCTCACCGGGATCGTCGTCGAGAGCAAGCGATGCCTCGAGATACTCCAAGAGCAAGACATCAACGGACCCGTCCTGGTGGCCGGTGGGGCGAGCAACGACCCGCGGTTCCGGACCGAACTGGCTGATGCCTGCCATCGCGTGGTCCACGCGCCCGCGCAGGGTGGGACCGACTACTCCGCTGCAGGGGCAGCCAGGATCGCCGCGATCGCGGTGGGCGAGCGGATAGCACGGCCCCCCTCCGAGCAAGAGCAGATCCACCCCGATCCGGGCCGGCGGGAAATGTGGGACCGCGTCTGCGCGCGGCATGACGCGATCCGCTTGGCCCTCAACCCACTAACCTCCGAGGAGTCGCCGTGACCACGTTGATGGAGCAGGAGATGGCCCAGCAGGCCGATGTTCTGAATCGTCTAACCGCTCGCTTCGACAAGGACGTCTCAGCCGTCTCCGATCTCGTCGGAGACGATGTCTCGACGGTGGTCTTCATCGCGCGGGGATCATCGGACAATGCCGCCATCCTCGGACGCTACGCGGCCGAGCTCGCGACGGGACGGCCAGCGGCACTCGGAGCACCGAGCCTGACGACGCGCTACCAGAAGCCTCGCAACTGCCGCGGCGTACTCGCCGTTGGCCTGAGCCAGTCAGGGCAGACCCCAGAGATCACGACGACGCTCGAGGCCATGAGCGCTGCCGGTGCTCGCACCATCGCCGTCACCAACGACGGGTCGAGTCCGCTCGCCGACTGCGCTGACCTCGTCCTGCCCCTGGAAGCGGGAGCCGAGCGGGCGGTCCCTGCCACGAAGACCGTCACTGCGCAGATGCTGACGGTGCTCTCCGTGGCAGCCGGCCTCGGGCCGCTCCCGATGACTCGCGCAGCGCTCGACCAGCTCCCGGGACAGGTACACGAAGCCCTGGCCGACCCTGAGCCGGCCTTCGACCTGGCACAGCACTGGGCCGAGCACGCCACACTTCTCGCCGTCGCACGCGGGTTCCTGCTGCCAGCGGCCTGCGAGACCGCACTGAAGATCCGTGAGACGGTTGGGATCACCGCCATCGGCACGTCGAGCGCGGACCTGCTGCACGGACCCATAGCAGCGGTGCATCCGGGTGCGGCAGTCCTGCTCTTCGACGGCGACCCGGCCACGACCTCCGACATCGCGGATCTCCGTGTGCGCCTGCGAAAGATCGGAGCAGACGTCGCCGACGTCGCTCCGGGAGCGACCGCCACGCTCTCCACGCCTCCGCTGGCCTCGGCGCTACTCGCGCCGATTGTCGCTGTCGCCCGTGGACAACAGCTCGCTTTGGCGCTTGCCGCGGCGCACGGGCTCAACCCGGACTCGCCGACCGGCCTCAACAAGGTGACCGTCAGCACCTGACGGTGGAAGTGGAGGCGTGGATCGGGCTCTTCTCCGAACCGAGGCACCGGCTCAACGCCCCCGCCCACTTGTCGTGAGCGCTTGGGCGCATCCATCGGTGACAAACGGACCCGCGTTTCGCAGGTCCGTTTGTCACCGATGTCTTGGGACCTCACCTTCGTAGAGAGGAACGTCTGGCCGTCTCACTCTCAAACAAGGCGAGTCTGCGCGGGAAGGAAGTCACTGACAGGCCAGATGACACCCTTTGAAGACCAGCGGATTCCACGACCAGGCACCGACAACTTCGGTGCCAGCGTCTCGGCTCCTCGCCGAGATGATCATCGCCTCACAACGGGTGTCCGGAGTAGCGGGTCAGGCTCTCTTTGCGGACATGGTTCGCCTTCGGGCGAGGGCGAAGTGGCACGTTCGGACTAGGGACAGCCGAGTCCTTGGACCTGGACCGCGTGGAGGTCGACATCCTCCGCGCGCGGGATGCCGGTTCCCTGCAGGCTCGCGTCCGCGCTGCCATAGACGACTGCGAGTGCGAGGCGGTCCGGGGTGGGCGGTCCCCGCACCTCGCCGAGCAAGGATCCAAAGAGGCTCGAGTCTCCTGCCCCAACGGTGCTGACGACAGCAGTTGGCGGAGCACTTGCGTGCCCGACTCCAGCGCGATCGAAGAGCACTGCTCCGCGGGATCCAAGCGTGGCCAGGACTGCCTCGACACCTTCGTACACGAGATCTCGCGCGACCCTGGCGACGAGCGTGGGGTCTGCTTCAAGCTTCTGGACGTCACCGTAAGGCCCGTCCGGACCCTCTCACCGGGACGGGGACCTCGTGCGTAGAGGGCGCGTCGTCACAGGTCCCGGCAACTCCTCCGTTACTCCCGGGCAGGGATGCGGTTGGCTGGGACGCGTGGCGGGACCTACTCGTCGCCGGTGAGATTGAACGCGCGCAGCCGCCAGCCGGTACGCCAGGTGGCGACCCCGGAGACCACGAGCATCGCCACCAAGGCGTACGCCAGCGGCAGGTCGTCGACGAGGGACAGGCCGGACACGCTGTCGACCACCTCGGTAGACCAGCGCGTGACGCTCAGCCAGCGGATGCCGTCGAGCAGCCCGCCCAGCAGGCCCTCCCAGACGAGCACGTAGATCAGCCCGAACACCACGGCGTGCCGGGTCATCACCGACAGCAGGGCGAACACGGCGCAATAGGTGGCGCCCCCGGCCAGCGAGCCGATCGCGAAGCCCACCGCGACCAGGGGCTCGCTGGTGCGTAGGACGAGGCCGGCGATCAGCATCGGCACCGCCGCAAACACCAGCACACACGCGAGGGCCACCAGGAGCTTGCTGGCCACGATGGTGTAGCGGGAGATCGGCTTGGCCAGAAGGTAGGAGACCGACCCGTCGTCGATCTCCGGTGCGAGGAGTCCGGACGTCGCGAGCAGGGCGATCAACGGCACCAGGACGACCAGTCCGAGTCCGTTGAGCGTGAGCGCGGTGGCGTCGTCGTCCTGGCCGACCAGCGCCCGGACCAGCACGGCCAGGCCCAGCAGGAGCATGGGCAGGACGAACAGCAGAATGCCGCGCTTGCGTCCGAAAATGCTGCGCACGCCCAGCCTCACGATGGTCGACGAGATCATGAGGCGACCAGGTAGGAGAAGACGCTCTCCAGCGACTCGTCGGTCGGTGTCACCTCGTGCAGCCGGACGCCGTGCTCGCGGGCAAGCCGGGGCAGTACCTCGCTGAACCGGCCGAAGTCGGAGGCCTCCAGCTCGATGCCGCCCTCCGAGCGGAGCCGGACGCCGCGGACCGACGGGTCGGCGAGCAGAACCGAGGCCATCAGCCGGTCGTCGGCGGTGCGCAGCACGAACCGGTTGGGCCGGTCGGTCATCAGCCGGCGAATCGCCCCGAAGTCACCCGAGGCTGCGTGCCGGCCGGCGACCACCACCTCGATCTGCCGCGCGACCTGCTCGACCTCCTCGAGGATGTGTGAGCTGAACAGCACGGTGCGGCCCTCGGCGCCCATCCGGCGCAGCAGTTCCATCAGGTGGATCCGCTGCCGGGGGTCCATCCCGTTGAACGGCTCGTCGAGGAGCAGGACCGACGGGTCGTGCACCAGGGCCGAGGCCATCTTGACCCGCTGCTTCATACCTTTGGAGTACGTCGCGATCTCGCGGTCCTGTGCCTCGGTCATCTCGATCACTGCGAGCGCCCGCTGAGCCGCGGCGCCCGGGTCTGGGAGACCGTGGAGCTCCGCGCACGCGACCACGAACTGGCGGCCGGTGAGGTAGTCGAAGAGGGCCTCCCGCTCGGGGACAAGGCCGAGCTTGCGATAGACCTGCTCGTTGCGCCACAGCGCCTCGCCGTCAAGGGTGACCGTCCCCGTGGAGGGTGCGAGAAAGCCGGACATCATGGCGATCAAGGTTGACTTGCCCGCACCGTTGGGGCCGAGCAGCCCGGTGACCCCGGGGCCGACGGTCATGGAGACGTCGTTGACGGCGACGACGTTGCGGTACCACCGCGAGGCGTGGTCGATCACGATGACACTCATGGTTGAACGCTCCGGTAGCGGACCATCAGGGCGCCGAGCGAGCCGAGCAGCATGACCAGCACTGCGGCGCAGTAGGCGAGCCCCATCGCGGTGCCGTGCGGCGGGGTGATCGTGGCCTCGGGAGAGCCGAAGAGGAAGACCTGGACCCCGTTGACCAAGGTGTAGGGCGAGAACATCCCGGCCACCTCGCCGACGGTCTTGCTGTCGGCCTCGTAGGAGATGCCCTGGACCGCCGCCACCACGGTGTAGCTGACCAGCAGCACGACGATCACCGCCGCGACCGCCTGGCCGCGACGGACGACCAGCGCAGCGACCACCGCGGCCAGGCCGGAGAGGCAGGCGGCCAGCAGGAGGGCACCGGCAATCCCGCCGAGGAACAGACCCGTCTCCCGGCCGAGGGGCAGTCCTGCGAGCAGCCCCCCGACGTACATGATCACCAGCGGTAGCCCGATCAGCAGGAACGTCGCCGCGGTCAGCGACGCCACCCGGACGACGACGTAGACCGACCGACGCATCGGCCTCGCGAGATAGAGGGTGATCGTCTGGAACCGCAGGTCGCGAGAGAGCAGGGTCGGGGCCTGCGCTGCGACGAACACCGAGATGAGCACCTGCGTGGTGAGCGGGTACGTCGAGTAGGGCACCAGCTGCTGATCGAGGCCGAGCACGCTGCGGGCCTGCACGAGTACGCCGGTCAGGATGAGCGCCGGCAGCAGCATCATCCCCAGCAGGATCATCGGGAGCGCCTTGGAGCGACCTGACCGGCCCAGGCCGTACGCGTTGCGCAGACCCGTGAGGAAGAAGGCCCACGCGACCGGGCCCTCGCCCAGCCGCGGTCCGGTGTAGGAGCGGTAGCCGAGGTCGTGGATGACCCCGGAGGGTGAGTGCTCAGGTGGGTTGGACATGGCCCGCACCTCCCTCGCGGAACACGTCCTCGATCCGGTGGTGGCGCTGCTGCATGCGCACCAGCCCCAGGCCGAGGTCGACGGTGAGGTCGCGTACGACGTCGGGCGTGGTCTCGTCGCGGACCTCGACCTCGATGAGGGTGCCGCCGAGCGGTCGCGCCACCAGGCCCGCGTCGACCAGCGCCTGGCCCAGCTCGCGGTCGGCGTCGGGGCGGCCCTGCACCTCGACGACCAGGCTGCCGGTGGCGTGCATGAAGTCGGTGGTGGCGGAGGAGCGCAGCAACCGGCCGCCGTCGAGGACGACGACGTGGTCACTGACCTGCTCCAGTTCGCCGAGCAGATGAGAAGTCACCAGTGCCGAGATGCCGAAGTCCCGCCCGATCCGCCTGACCAGGTCCAGCATGTCGTCACGCGACGACGGGTCCAGCCCGTTGGTCGGCTCGTCGAGCAGCACCAGCCGGGGGTCGTGCACAAGCGCCTGGGCCAGTTTGGTGCGCTGCTTCATGCCGGTGGAGTAGCCGCCCATCGGCCGGTAGCGCTCCTCGGCCAGCCCGACGTGCCGAAGCACGTCGGAGGCGCGCTCACGGGCGGCGGCGTACGGGAGTCCCGACATCTGGCCCAGGTGCACGACCAGGTCGCTCGCCGAGACGTCGGCGGGCAGGCAGTCGTGCTCGGGCATGTAGCCGACCAGACCTCGGATCGTCGCGCCCTCGTGGACGACGTCCTGCCCGAGGACGCTCGCCGTCCCGCTCGTCGCGGGGACGAGGCCGAGCAGGATCTTGATCAGCGTCGACTTGCCGGCGCCGTTGGCACCCACCAGCCCGGTGACGCCCTCTCCGACACTCACGTCGAGATCGTCGAGCGCGGTAACGGACGGGTACCTCTTCGTCAGCCCCGCGGTCTCGATGACGTGCACCCAAGCAGCCTACGTGGCGCAGACGGGGTCATGACGGATCTCTTCTCGCGGGGGCTGGATGGGCGCCGTATGACTCCCCGACCGGGGTCGCAGAAACCCCGGTAGCTCCGATGCCAGAGAAGCCGGAGGGCCGCGACCGCAGTCTTGAGTCGTAGCGGGGGCATCGCGCACACCTGCGATTGCCCTGTTGGCCCTCCGGGCACCCTCACGGCCCGCGCAACTTGCACTGGCATCTGCGACACCCTTCGAGGATCAGCGGATTCCACCACCAGGCACCGACAACTTCGGTGCAGGTGTCTTGGATCCTCTCCGATGTTTGACTCCGAACCGCCCCTCGTGGCAACGACCGCCTGAATCCGCCGATCGACGACCGGGATGGCTCGGTGACCGCGCGTTCAGCCTTCGGCATCGAGGTCGAGCGTGCAATCCAACGGCCGAGCCGCTTCTCCCCGTCCGGTCGTCGTTCCGGCTCAGGTTCGAACCCGTGCACGGGCAAGGGGGACCACGGGCGCGCTGGTCGTGACCAGGTTCTCGATCGTGCCGAGCCCCTCCACCGTCATCGTGACGTGGTCGCCCGGTCGCAGCGGCGGCGGCTCCATCGTCCCCGATCTGCCCCAGAGCTCAGCAAGGCAGCCGCTGCCGCAGGTACCTGAGCCGAGCACGTCGCCTGCCCGAACCCACGTGCCTCGGCTGGCGTAGGCGATCATCTCCTCGAAGGTCCACGACATACGACTGGTGCTGTCACGGCCAACCACCTCGCCATTGACCCGGACCTCCATGTCGAGCGACAGGAAACCCTCGTCATCGCGGAAGTGTTCGAGCTCATCAGCGGTCACGATCCACGGCCCGAGCGTGCAGGCGGTGTCTTTCCCCTTGCTGGGCCCAAGCTGGATGGTCATCTCGCGAGCTTGCAGGTCCCGGGCTGACCAGTCGTTGAGGACGGTGTAGCCGGCGATGTGGTCACGAGCCTGGTCGGGCGAGAGGTTGTATCCGTCTCGCCCGACCACAACAGCAACTTCCAGTTCGAAGTCGAACACCTCGCATCCCGGTGGCGTGGGCACGGCGTCGTAGGCGCCGATCATGGAATGCGGGTTGGTGAAGTAGAAGGTCGGTGCTTCGTACCAAGCGTCGGGAACTTCCTGGCCGAAGCGCCGCGTCACTCCTTCGAGGTGCCGATGGAAGGTGATGAAGTCCCGGACGCTGCGGGGAACGATGGGTGGCAGCAACCGGACACTGGCAAGCGGTGTACCCGGGCCGAGAAGCGCCTCTGCGACGGCGTCCCTGAGCGCTCCACCATCGTCACGCAGCAGCTCGACAAGGTCGGCCCCCTCACGGAACTGGTACACGCGGTCGTCGGCGACAAAGCCCGTCGTGCCGTCCCGCCAGGCTGGCCCGTCTTCGTTGCTGATCTCGGTCCATCGGGCCAGACGCACCTCAGTGAACCTCGAGAGTGGTCGCAGGGTTCTTTCCACCTTTGCAGAAGACGGCCGCAATGACGGCGCCCACCGCACATGCTGCTGCTGCGACGATGAAGCCGAGGTTGAAACCATGCGCGAGCGCGTCCTGCGCGATCTGTGCGACCTGGGGTCCCATCGGCACCGAGGCGAGCGCAAGGGAGCCACCTGCTTCCAGGACGGCGTGAGCGGGTCCCGCGACGGCAGGCGGGAGGTCGGCAGCGTTCAATGACGCAGTCGCAAGATGCGCGGCCCGGGTGAGGGCGATGCTCCCGATGATGGCTGGCGCTAGGGTCTGGCCCAGATCGCGCATCATGCTGGAGGTCGCGCTCGCCATTCCGGTCATGTGAACCGGGACGGCGTTGACCGCAGCCGCAGTGAGCGCCGACACCAGCAGCCCGAAGCCCAGCCCGTCGAGGACAAGGGCTCCCAAGATCGGGACGATGCCGGTCTTCGACACCGGAGTCGCGACGAGCCAGACGTCGGCCAACGCGATCGCGACCAACCCGCTGACGAGCATGACGCGGGGCCCGACGCGCCGCAGCAGACGCACGAGCAGTGGCCAGACGAACGGCGTGATGGCCTGGATGATCACGAACGGTATAGCGGCGCGCATCACGGTCTCGTGCTGAATCACGCCCAAGCGGATCGAGAGAGCGTAGGCACCGCCAAGGAAGCCGAGCATCCCGATCACGGAGACCACTGCAGCGCCAGCAAACGCCGGGATCCGAAACAGGGACAGCTGGAGCAACGGATGTTCTGCCCGCAACTCGACGATCACGAATGCAGTGAGTAGGACGACGGCGACGAGGAACGAGGCCACGACGAGCGGGGCAGTAAAGCCACGCTCCGCCGCCTCGATCACCCCGAACAGCAGGGCGAGAAGACCGGCTGCGATGGTCACCTGTCCCGGGATGTCGAACTGCCGAGGCTCCGGCGACCGCGACTCGTGGGCCAACGCGACAGTCAACGCGAGGCTCAGTGCAGCGAGCGCAGCGGCACCGAGGAAGGCCCATCGGAATCCGCTCCATCCGGTCAGAGCCGCCGACAGCGGCGGTGCCGCAAGTGCACCTGTCGACAGAGCCGTGGTCCACGCCGCCAGACCGCGTGCGCGCTGCTTCGATCCGGGCGTGAGGGCCGTGATCGACGCCAGCGAAGTCGGGAACAGGGCTGCGGCGCCCAGTCCAGCGATCGCCTGTCCCACCCAGAGGCCGTGCAGGGATCCGCTGATTCCTGAGACCAAGAGCCCGATGGAGAGGGCGGCGGCACCGAAGCTCAGGATCTTGCGGCGGCCGAACCGGTCGCCCAGCATGCCGAACGAGAGACTGAACATCGCGATCGGAACGAGAAACGCCGCCGAGATCCAGGTGAGCTCGGATCCCGTGGTCTGAAGTCCCCTTTGCATCTCGCCGTTGATGGCGGCAGGAAGGACGAGAGCCAGCTGCGCAGCGAAGACGGCGCTGCAGGCGGCGACCACCGTTCCTGTGTGCGGCGGCGTCTCGGAGACCGGCAGTGGGTGCACCGGGGTGTCTCGTTCGCGAAGGGTTGCTGTCTCGTCCATGTCATGCCTCCAATAGTTCGGCCATGCAGCCGAAGAGTTGCGACGGGTTCGGGATCTGGTAGTTGGGATCGAGCTCGCCGTAGATGGCGTGCACATTGGCGATGAGCCGTTCGGACTCGGGCGGGCTGCGGAATAGGGCCGGGTCGCCTTCGGCGATCTCCCGCGCCGCGCTGATTGCCGTCCTTCCGGCGTTGTAGCCGGCAGTGGCTCCCGCCTGGAGACGATCGAGATAGCGGCGGGCGGGTTCGAGGCACTCCGGGCCGGCGACAGGGCCATGCCCGGGGACGACGGTGTCGATGTCGAGCGCGGCGATGGTCTTGAGTGCGGCCAGCCAGCCGCTCGCTGGACCGGCCCACATGATCGGAGTGCTCTCGTTGAAGACGATGTCGCCGGTGAAGACCGTTCGGGCGGACGGCACGTAGACGATGACGTCACCGTCGGTGTGCGCGGGCCCTACCTCCATCAGGTGAACCTCGACTCCGCCCACCTCGAGTTTGAGGTCGCCGGTGAAGGTGCGGGTTGGGTAGCAAGGGGTGATGCCGTCGAAGTCGAAGCTTCCGAAAATGTCGCGAACGAAGGGGCCCGTCGGCGCAATCGAGGTGAGGAGCTGGCGAAGTTGCACGGGGGTCACACGCCGCATCTCCTGGGCCGCGGCGACCGAGGCGATGATCTCGGCGTCGGGCAGCAGCTGGTTGCCGAACCAGTGGTCTCCGTTGGCATGAGTGTTCACGACAGTGCGAACGGGTGCTTCGTCCAGCAGCGGACGAAAGTCCTCCAGCATGCGCCCTGTCAGGGACAGGTCGAACAGGGTGTCGACGAGGAGCGAGGACTCGTTCCCGACGACGAGCCCTGCGTTGCTCAGGCCCCAGCCGCCATCGGGTTGAACCCACGCGTAGCAGCCGTCTGCAATCTGCTCGCGGTGCGCGGTTCGGTGAGGGTGCATACCGTCTCCCCTGCAGAGTTTGTTAGACTGTGTCTCAATCTTGGACTTGAGTCCACACAAACTAACCGCGGGCATATGCGACGTCAAGAGGTGGCGTTGAATTTCTGCTTGAATCGCTGTCGCGAGACGTGGTTGACATGGAGACGAGGTGGTTGCCCTGAGCGTTCCTGCACCAGTCGGGCGGCGGGCACGGAAGGTCCAGCTCAGTCGTGATCGGCTCTATGAGTCCGCGTTGTCGCTGTTCCTCGAGAACGGCTTCGACGCCACCACGGTGGACCAGATCGCAGAGCGTGCGGACGTTGCGAGGGCGACGGTGTTCAACCACTTCCCTCAGAAGATGACCTTCCTGGAGGAGTGGGGTGCACGGCGACGCGCCCTGGTCCGCGAACGCCTGCAGGAGCACCCGCAGGATCTCGGGACCGCGGCCGACGAGTTGGCCGCCTATCTGACTGAGTTCGCTCTTCTCAACGAGAGAGCAAGGGACGAGACGCGCGCTCTGATGGAGCCGGCGCTCCGACTGGGCGATGCTCTGCGGTCACCCACTTTGGACGTCGACCTGGCTGTCGTCGTCAAGCGTGGGCAGTCGTCGGGCGAGTTCCGCGCAGACGTCAACCCGGACCATGTCGGCCAGCTCCTCACGGCCGGCTACTTCACAATCGTCTTGAGGTGGGCGTCGCAGGACCCCGAACCCTTCCCGCTGAACGAGCGACTCCTGGAGAGTCTCAACTTGATCCTGCGAGGTCTCCGCTAAGCCTCAAGCCACCGATGATCGGCGTGCTGACCGGAGCTGGAGGCACTCAGTAGGAGCAGGCGTCGGATGGGGTGCTCCGCCTCGGGCACGACATCCCTGAGGCGGCCAAGCGCCTCAGCGAGATCCTTTTCGCATCCCCGGGAACCAGGTCCGGCAGGGAGACACGGAGTGCTGAGCAGGCGCGCGTTCCCCGAGGAGAGCAAGGCCGTTCGGATGGGTGTTGCTGGGGGATGCGGTGCGGCAGGCTGGGGCTGTGGAAGACGTATTCGGTGAGAAGTTGGCTGCGTGGAGGGAGCACACCGAGACTCCCTGGGCTCGGCTCCGGTACACGGTTGTGGGTGAGATCCTGCGTCGGCACGCCGGCGATCTGGGCGAGCGGCTGCGGGTCCTAGATGTTGGCGGAGGCGACGGAATGGATGCGCTGCCGCTGGCCATCGCTGGCCATGATGTAACCATTGTCGATCCCTCCGAAGGTTGGCTTGCGGAGGCTGACCGTCGAGCATCAGAGGCGGGGGTCGCCTTCACGACAATGCGCGGCGGGTTGGACGACCTACCGGCGGGTCAGTGGGATCTGGTTCTGTGTCACTTCGTGCTGCGCTACAGGCCCTCCGATGCGCCGGACGTGGCTTCACTGGCGAGTCGTTTGCGGCCGGGTGGTCGGCTGTCCGTCGTGGACGTGAACCCAAGTGGTCGAGTTCTCCGTGAACTCGTGTGGTCAGGTCCCAAGGCAGCCATGACCGAGCTCCACTCGGAGCGAGCGAAAGTCGCCACCTTCCAAACGGACGCGCGCAAGGTGACCTGGGAAGAAGTCCAAGCCGCGGCCGAATCCGCCGGGCTGCGTCGATGTGGTCTGTACGGCAGTCGGATCGTCAATGACCTACTCCCGGACAACTCGAGCAAGAACGATCCGGCCTTCTTCAGGGACCTTCTGGAACTTGAACTGGAACTGTGTGATCGAGAGCCATTCAATCGTGTGGGAATCGCCTGGCAGCTCGTGATGGAGGCCCGAACCGACTGAAAGGCTCGTCCGCTCATGGCTGAGCGCGCGCCGATCCACTCCCAACAGCGCAAGCACCAGAGGCGAGACAGCCCGGGGTCCTCAGCTCTGCCGGTGTTCGACTTCTTTGGCTCGACGGCGCCCGGCCAGCATTCCGGTCTGCCGGGCCAACGGGGGATCTTAGGGTCCCGGTTCAGGGGCGACGGGCCAGCCGGTGCTTGATTCGGCGCGCGGTTGTCCGGAGGGAAGCAAGCGGGGGTTCCAGCCGAGACCCTTGTTTCGGCTGCCGGGCCTGGGCGTCGCGTTGCTTGGGCTGTTTGGTGCGTTCGTCGAGTTGTGAGTTGCGCTGGTGTAGCTGTTGTCTGAGGTTGTCCCGCTGTTGGGTGCACTCGCGCAGTTGCGTGCGCAACCGGGCGTCCTCTTCCAGGCGCCGGTGGAGGAGGTTCGCACGGTTGAGGGCTCGAAGCTGGGTGCTGTCGCGGATGTTCAGGTGCGGGCTTTCCGCCTCGCCCATCGCGATGCGGTACCCAACTGCGAAGAGAGTATCGCCGGCGAGGAGCTTGTGAGCCGGAAGGGCGCGCAGGTCCGCGGAGATGGCGCTGTTGAAGACGGAGACGCCGAGCGCGTTTGGTGAGAGTGTGTCGGCGGCGGTCCTGGCCGACTCGAAGGTCATGTTCGCCAAGCGAGGGTCGATCGTGTTCAGCACACCCCATGGCGCGACCCAGGCCCGTTCGCTGCCACGCTCCAGGAAGAGATCGCGCAACATCAGGAAACCGAACTCACCCCACTTGGCGGCGTAGTTCTGCTGCTTGCGCTTGTACTCGATCCGCTCCAGGATCGTGGCCCAGTACTGCTCGAACCACGGGCTTCCAGGACGACCACCGAGCACGGCATTGCCGGGTCGGTTGCCGGTAGCGGCCTCACCGCAGACCAGGTCGAAGTCGGCGACCAGGTCCGCAAGCAATCCGAACTGCGGGAAGACGAGGGTGTCGGCATCAACCCAGAGCCCGCCGTGGCGATGGATGAGCGCCACGCGAAGCATCCCGGTGAACAGCGCGATCCGTCGGCCCTCTCGGGAGGCCGAGTTTCCCTCGCCCGCCGGAACGGCCATCTCCCAGAGCAACTCGTGCTCCGGGACCCACTCCTTGGCCGAGTCGAGGTCGAGGTGAATGTGCTCGAAGGCCGATGAGAGGTTGCGTTGCAGGCTGCGCTGGCACAACTCGATGTAGCCGGGGGTCTCGCCCGTGTGCTGCCAGAAGGTGAATGCGTAAGGACGTGTCATACGTGCGGGATCCGATTCGGTTTGTCGACGCCAAGCTTGCGCAGCAGAGTACTAGCACTCCCCCGCGCAAGCCCCTCGCGGACGGCTGCGGTCTGCGTCCGCCGGGCGCCCGTGTGGAACACTGCGCGGGTTAGCGCCACATGGTGAGCGTGTCGACGAAAGGCGCACCTCGTTGCCAACTCCACCTTCAACTCGACGCGATCAGATCGAGCTGGTGTTGCACATCGGCTCGGGCAAGACCGGCTCGAGCTCGATCCAAGCCTTCTTCCGCCGCAACCGGGAGCAGCTGGCGGACCTGGGGTACCTCTACCCACGGGCCCCCGGAAATTCCCGGCACATCCAGTTGGGGATGTTCATCAAGTCCGATGAAGAGCTTGAAGCGTCCATCCCGTGGCAAAGACGAACGCAACGACAGAGAGAGGCCGGGCCGGCAGTCTTCCGGGCGAATCTCCGACGCAAGCTGCTGGCCGAGATCGAGCAGTCCGGGCTGTCCCGGGTCATCCTCTCCGACGAGTCCCTGTACGACCAAGCTAGGGACCCGGCGCTCACCCGTCTGCGGGAGCTCACCGACGAGGTCGCGACGAGCCTGCGGCTGGTCGTCTATCTGCGCCGTCAGGACGATCATCTGATTAGCCGCTACCAGCAGAGAATCCAGAACGGCACCGAGATCCGCCGGCTGGAGGAATTCGCGCGGCAGGACACGTCCCTGCCCTACGACTACGCCGCCCAGTTGCGTGCCTGGGACCTCCTTCTGCAGCCCGACCGGTTCATCGTGCGCCGCTTCGAGAAGGACAGCTTCGTAGGCGGGTCGTTGGTGGCGGACTTTCTCGATGCGGCAGGCGTGGATGCGCGGGTCGAGGACTTCGAGCTACCCCCGAGAAGGAACGAGAGCCTCGATGCCGAGAGCGTGGAGTTCCTTCGGCTCTTCAATCTCTACCGCATCAAGAGTGCGGGCGTTGCGCTGAGTCATGTTCGCAAGCTCGCGGAGAGGTCTCCGTTTCAGCAGCCGGTCAAGATCGACAACCGGGCGGTGGCCGCGCGGCTGCGCGAGGCCACGACCGGGCCGATCCTGACGCTGCCCGGGGAGGTTCTCGACGAGCTCATGGCCCGGTGGGAGGCGGGCAACCGGGCGGTGGCGCAACGCTATTTGGACGATGCGACAGGAGAGTTGTTCCGCGCACCTCGGCGGACGGCGAACACCACGATCGAGCAGCATCTTGATCCCGCGAGGCTCGAGCACTACCTCTCCGTGATCGAGGCTCCCGAGCAGATCCGCGAGCCGTTTCGCCGGCTGGTGGAGCGGGAGGCGCAGTCACCACTCACGCTCCATCGGCGGAGTGGGCCTGGGGCGTTGCTCAGGTCGATGGCGACTACCGGAACCGCCCGGCTGCGCGGTCTGAGTTCCACCGCCCGCCGCCCTGGGTGAGCGGACGCACTCTGCCACCCCGAAGGCGCCGGTCCGGCTCGGGTCACACGTTCGGCCCGTCAGTGACCGGCTTCTCCGGGTGCCACAGCGATCGGCACGGGATCTTGGACGTGTCGCACCGGTCGGCGTACTTCTTGGCTATCTCGGTGACCTCTCGCACCAGGCCTTCGGCCAGCGTGATCGGTTCCAGGCCGAGCTCGAGGAACTGCCGGTTCTCGACGAACAGGTCGTTCTCGGCCGCCTCGTTGCGCGGGTTCGTGACGTGGTCGATCTCGGCCCCGGTCAGCACGGAGACCATCTTGGCCAGGTCGCTGACCCGGTGCGTCTCGGTCATCTGGTTGAGGATGTGCACCCGGTCGCCGCGGCCGGGCGGGTTCTCAATCGCCAGTTCGATGCAGCGCACGGTGTCCTGGATGTGGATGAACGCGCGGGTCTGGCCTCCGGTGCCGTGCACGGTGAGCGGGTAGTTGATCGCCGCCTGCATCAGGAAGCGGTTGAGCACCGTGCCGTAGTCGCCGTCGTAGTCGAAGCGGTTGATGAGCCGCTCGTCGCGCTTCGTCTCGGCTGTCTGCGTTCCCCAGACGATGCCCTGGTGCAGGTCGGTGATCCTCAGCCGGTCGTTCTTCGCGTAGTAGGCGAACAGCAGCTGATCCTGGGTCTTGGTCATGTGGTAGATGCTGCCGGGGTTGGGCGGGTAGAGGATCTCCTGTTCGACGTCGCCCTTGTCCGTCTCAACCTTGACCCGCAGATACCCCTCGGGGATCTTCATGCCGGCCGTGCCGTACCCGTACACGCCCATCGTGCCGAGGTGGACGACGTGGATGTCGAGGTCGGACTCCACGATGGCGGCCAGCAGGTTGTTCGTGGCGTTGAGGTTGTTGCTCACCGTGTAGCGCTTGTGCGCGGAGCTCTTCATCGAGTATGGCGCCGCCCGCTGCTCGGCGAAGTGAACGACGGCGTCGGGGCGCCAGCTCTCGAGGTGGGTGAGGAGCCGGTGATAGTTCTCGGCCACGTCGTAGCGGTGATAGGTGATGTCGTTACCGCTGACCTCTTTCCACGCTTCAAGGCGCACGCTCATCGGCTGGATCGGGGTCAGCGACGTGACCTCGAGTTCGTTGTCGATGTTGCGGCGGGAGAGGTTGTCGACGATCGCCACCTCGTGACCGCGGTTGGACAGGTGCAGCGCCGTGGGCCAACCGCAGAACCCGTCGCCACCCAGAATGAGGACTCGCATGCCGATCTCCCTTACCAAGCCGCGAACTGGTCCAGGCGGCGACGTACCGGCATCGTATCGACGGTCCAGTTGAAAGCGTGTGGCAACCGGATGTGTACCGAATCTCGTCCCATGACCGCGGCCCTCCGGGACGCCGTGAGCATCACATTTGGAGCGGGGCAGGTGCCAGGGCAAGCACCACCGGACTCACGGTGTCGGGGCCGGTCCCAGAACGCGTTCAGCCCCCCGGGCGAGCCTGGAGGGCTGAACGTCACGCCTGCGATCGCAAGCCTGATTTGTAGCGGGGGCAGTGTGTTGGTTCAGGACATCCCGGACCGATGTCTCAAGACATCCCGGACATCTCGGTGATGCTCCGTGAATGTCGAAAGCCCGTCTGGTCATCACCGCTGTCGTCGCTGAGGGCCGCGACGCCGCCGAAGTCGCCGCCGCCTACGGCATCTCCAAGTCATGGCTCTACGAACTCCTGGCCCGCTACAAGGCCGAGGGCGACGCCGCGTTCGAACCCAGGTCCAGACGACCCAAGACGACCCCGAACTCCACACCGGCACCCACGGTCGAGCTGATCCTCAAGCTCCGCCGACAACTCTCGACCGCGGGACTCGATGCCGGCCCCGACACCATCCGGTGGCACCTCGAGCGACACCACCAGGTCATCGTCTCCAGAGCCACAGTCGCGCGACACCTGGTCAAGGCAGGCCTGGTGACCCCGGCGCCGAAGAAGAAACCCAAGTCCTCCTACATCCGCTTCGCCGCAACGATGCCGAACCAGACCTGGCAGTCCGACTTCACCCACTACCGCCTCGCCGACGGCACCGACGTC
>CAWGNN010000009.1:0-648979 GCA_963824105.1 uncultured Actinomycetota bacterium | reverse complement strand
GAGATCCTGACCTGGCTCGACGACTGCACCCGCATGGCGATCCGGGTCACTGCCCACCGCCGGGTCACCACCCCCATCGTCTTGGCCGAGTTCCGGGCAGCGATCAAAACTGCCGGAATCCCAGCCTCCACCTTGACCGACAACGGCATGGTGTTCACCGTCCGTCTCGCCGGCATCGGACGCCAAGGCGGACGCAACAGCTTCGAGGCCGAGCTCCGCCGCCTCCACATCACCCAGAAGAACGGCAGACCCAACCACCCGGCCACCCAGGGCAAGGTCGAGCGATTCCAGCAGACGTTCAAGAAGTGGCTCCGCGCCCAACCCGACCAACCATCCACAATCGACGAACTGCAGACGATCCTGGACACCTTCGTCGACGAGTACAACCACCGCCGACCCCACCGCTCGCTGCCCCACCGAGCCACACCAGCAGCCCTATTCGACACCATGCCCAAAGCACTACCAGGCAACAGCCGAGACCCCGACACCCACGACCGGATCCGTCACGACCGCATCGACAAGACCGGGGCCGTCACGCTCCGCGTCAACGGCAGACTCCACCACATCGGCGTCGGCCGAACCCACACCCGAACCCACGTCATCCTGCTCATCCAGGACCTACACGTCCGCATCGTCAACGCCATCACCGGCGAACTCCTCCGCGAACTGACCATCGACCCAGAACGGGACTACCAGCCCACAGCAAATGAAGAACGGCCGAACCCCTCCGACAGGTTCGGACCGTCCGGGATGTCCTGAGACATCACATTTGTAGCGGGGGCAGGATTTGAACCTGCGACCTCTGGGTTATGAGCCCAGCGAGCTACCGAACTGCTCCACCCCGCGTCGCGAAAGCCAAGGTTACGGGACCGCTGGGGCGAATCCAAATCGGGTGTGTTGGCTCAGCCGGTGGTGCCGCCGGACTGGGCCTGGAGCAGCGAGATGGCCTGGTTGACGAGGGACTGAGCGGCCGTCATGGCGTTGGCGTACGCCTGGAGGTCCCCGGACTTCAGAGCGGTCTGGGCCTCGGCGAACTTGTCGTCGGCCTGCTGCAACAGCGCCAGCGCGTCGGACCCACCCGGAGTCTGCGGGCCGGTGCTGCCGCCCGTGCCACTCCCCGATCCCGATCCCGAGCCAGTGCCCGTTCCCGATCCGGTGTCACCGGTGGCGCCAGCGACGGTGCCGGCCGAGACGTTGAGGACGTCGTCGAGTGCCTCGGTGAGGGTGGAGCCGAAGCCGGCTTCCTTGCCGAAGCTGGTCAGGACGAAGCGCAGCACGGGATAGCTGCCCTCACCGGACTGCTGGAGGGCATAGACCGGCTGCACGTAGAGCAGGCCACCGCCGACGGGCAGGGTGAGCAGGTTGCCGTAGATGATCTGGCTGTTGTTCTTGATCGGCAGCAGCACCGACTGGATGCGGTCGTCTGCCGCGAACGTGTTCGCGATCTGGCTCGGGCCTTGCACCTGAGTGTTGTCGGGGAGACGCAGGATGCGGATATGCCCGTAGTCCGGGCTGTTCGCTTCGCCGTTCACGGCGATGAACGCGGCCAGGTTCGACCGGTTCGCCGGCACATAGACGCTGGTGAGCGAGAACGCCGGTGTCCCGTCGGTGCCCGGCATCTGGATCGACAGCCGGTACGGAGGCTGCGCGGTCGTGTGGCTGGGGTCGCTCGGGTCCTGCGGGACGGTCCAGCGGTCGGTGCCGCCATAGAACTGGTACGGGTCCAAGACGTGGTACTGGGCGAGGATGTCGCGCTGCACCTTGAACTGGTCCTCGGGGTAGCGCATGTGCGCCAGCAGGTCCGGCGGGATGTCGGCCTTCGGCTGCACCACTCCCGGGAACGCCGCGGACCATGCCGTCAGCAGCGGGTCGCTCTGCCACTGGTAGAGGGTGACCTTGCCGGTGTAGGCGTCCACGGTCGCCTTGACCGAGTTCCGCATGTAGTTGATCTGGTCACTGGGCAGCGTGAGGTAGTTGGTCTGCGGCGTCAGCGAGTCCGACGTCATCTGCTGCAGCGAGCGCAGCTCGGAGTTCGGGTAGGCGCTCGACGTGGTGTAGCAGTCCACCACCCAGGTGATGTGACCGTCGACCACCGCCGGGTACGGGTCGCCGTCGACGGTGAGCCACGGCGCGACGGTCTCGATCCGGTCGCGGGGGCTCCGGTCGTAGAGGACCTTGGACTCGGGGTTGACACGCGAGGAGAGCAGGAAGTTCGGCTCTCCGAACTTGACCATGTAGAGCACCTTGTGGAACAGCGACCCCACCGGGACGCCGGGACCGCCGTACATGGTGTAGCCGCCGGCGGACGTTCCCTCCTCCGGGAGGTTGAGCTCGACGTCCGGAGCGCCCGGCGCGTGCCCGACGATCGAGTAGTCCGGGCTCTTCTCCCCGTAGTAGACGCGTCCTTCGTAGCTGCCCCCGTTGAGCGCAGTGAGCTCACCGGTCGGAGGCAGGTCCTTCTCGGCGAAGAACGGCTCGCCGTTGTTGAGCTGGACCTGGTCCTGGGCATTGCGCTGGTTGCCGTAGGCCGCGATCACCCCGTAGCCATGGGTGTAGACGGTGTGGTCGTTGGCCCAGTTGCGCTGCTCGGGCTTGAGACCGTTGAGGTCCAGCTCGCGGACGGCCAGCACCAGGTCGCGCTGGTGACCATTGATCGGGTAGCGGTCGACGTCCAGAACGGGCGCCACCGAGTAGTAGCCACGGACCTGTTGCAGTTGCTCGAAGGTGTCCGACACCCGCTGCGGGTCGAGCAGCCGGATACCGGGCAGCGACTCGGCGTCGGCCTTCAGCTGCGTCGGGGTCACCGACACATTGGCGTCGTACTGCGTCTCGTTGACGTCCGAAACGTCGTACGCCGCTCGGGTCGCCTGAATGTTCTGAGTGAGGTACGGGGCCTCCTTGTCCGGCTCGGACGGCCGGACCTGGAACTGCCACACGATTCCCGGCCAGACCGCGCCGAGCAGGATCGCCGACAAGACCAGCAGGCCGATCCCGACCGACGGGAGGATCCAGGAGCGGCGCACCACGTTGGCGAAGAGCAGCAGCGCACAGATCAGTGCGATGAAGATCAAGATGTTCTTGCTCGGCACCACCGCGTGGTCGGAGGTGTAGTTCATCCCGGTGAACCTGTTGCCCTGCGTGGTGAGCACGTCGAAGCGGCCCAGCCAGTAGTCGGCAGCCTTCACGACGAGGAAGAGCCCCAACAGGAGGGACAGTTGCACATGGGCGGCGCCGGTGACCCGCTCTCCCTGGGACTGCAGCCGGATCCCGCCGAAGAGGTACTGGACCACCACGGAGATCACCAGGGCGAACGCCAGGGCGACCATGGCGAAGTTCACGATGTAGTGCAGCCACGGCAGCGTGAAGAAGTAGAAGCCGAGGTCCTTGTGGAAGTAAGGATCGGTCGACCCGAACGACTGGCGGTGTGCCCACAGCATGAAGGTGCGCCACTGGCCCACCGCCGACCCACCGGAGAAGAGCGCGAAGAGCCCGGAGACACCTAGGAGCACCCAGAGCCGACTCGGCTCGAGCACCTGCCGGTACCGGTCGAGGCTGGCCTGCTCCAGGGAAGCCGGGCGGAAGACGGGACGGAACCGGTAGGCCAGGTACATGTTCACAGCGATGACCAGGCCCATGATCAGCCCGAAGACGACGAACAACAGCACCTTGGTCCAGACCAGGCGCGAGAAGACCGAGGAGTATCCGACCGCGTCGAACCAGAGCTTGTCGGTGTAGATGCCCGTGAACGCCGACAGCAGGAAGAAGCCGACCACGAGCACCACGGCAGTCGCCATCAGCGCTCGACCCCGGCCGGAACTGGCGGGCCGCCCCGACTGACGCGGCGGTGGATCGGCGAAGAAGTTACCCACAGTTGCTCACTTCCCTTGTGGTGCCCTCACTTGAGGGTGCCCCGGACCAACTCTAAGAGCGCCGGGACCAAGTCGACCCCATCGATGACCGACTCGTTATCGTCATGTGCCCGAAGCCTGATGGCGCAGTAGCCGGATCCGTCCCGCGTTGCAGCCACAACCATGCGTACCTCCTGGCGGTCCGGGTGCGCCGCGGCGTACTCAGCGGCCGCCGCGTCCTCCTCCGGAAGGTCGGCATCGGCGCCCGGAGGCAGGACCAGGCGCTCCAGCACGACGGCGCAGCCGGCCACCTCGTCCGGCCACTCGATCTGACGCAGCACCGACTCCATGGCCGTGTCGTCGGGCAGGTCCTGCTGCACCGGCGTCAGGCCCTCAGCCCCGGGCTCGATCCCCAGCTGCTCGGCGAGCTCGGGCTCGGCCGCGGACAGTGCGGCGGTCTCGACCAAGGCGAAGAGCATCGCCGGCTGATCCCAGCCGAGCGACGAGGCGTGGGACTCCAGCTCCAGAACGGCCCGGCGCAGCGCTTCGCTCACGGCGTGCACCTGGGAAGCGAGGCATTCGGGTTGGCCACGTAGGCCTTGATCGAGTCGATCGCCGACTGCATCGTCGGCGCCTTGACCAGGGTGATGGGCCGGACCGGTTGCGCCCCCAGCGCGTCGGCACAGTCGTCCGGGGGCACCAGGAAGAGAGTCGCGCCGGCCTCGGAAGCGGCGCGGATCTTCTGCTGGATCCCTCCGATCGGGCCGACTTTGCCGTCGGGCGAGATGGTGCCGGTCCCCGCGACGGGTATGTCGCCCACGAGCGAGCCCGGGGTCAGCTGGTCGTAGATCGCCAGCGAGAGCACCAGTCCCGCGCTCGGTCCCCCGATGCTCGGGTCGACATTGATCGTGACGGTGATGGGGAACTGGTAGGTGACCCCGATGTAGATGCCCAGCCAAGGAACCGAGGGGTGGTCCGGGGAGGCTCCCAGCTTGATGTCCACCTTCCCGGTCTTGCCGGCGCGCTGGTACTCCAGCGTGACGGTGTCTCCGGGCTTGTAGGCGTGGAGGACGTCGGTGAACTGCCGAGGGTCGGTGATCTTGGTGCCGTTCACCGCAAGGATCTCGTCCTTGGCCTTCAGCAGCCCGTCGGAGGGGTCGTTGGGCGTGACGTAGATGACACCGACCTGCTGGGTGTAGGTGTAGCCGAGCTCAGTCAGGGCCGCGGCGATCGCTGAGTCCTGCGAGGTCACCATCTGGATCTGACCCTGAGCGGTCTCGTCGGCCGTCGTGGCGCTGTTCTGGTAGTAGTCGGCGTACGGGAAGAGCGCGTTCCCCGGAGTCAGCCAGGCAAGCATCGCCTGCGGCAGCGGCATCGTCTGCTGGGGCGAGGTCACCGAGACGGTCACCATGCGCAGCGTCCCGTTGTCGGGGAACGAGGTGGTCCCGTCGATCTGCACGATCGGCTGGCCGGCGTCGTTGTTGCCCAGCACGTTGAACGTCGGACCGGGCGACTCGATGACGAAGGGAACGCCCCACCGCCAGATCACCAGCGTCAGCACCCCGATCAGCGCTCCGGCGAGCAGGATCGCCTTGGACTCGGGGTGCACGCCGATACCTTCTCATGCACCCCAAACCGTGGGCGCATGCCGGTCAGGGGGTGCCGACCCACTCCTCGGTGCCGTCGGCGAAGCGCTGGTGCTTCCAGATCGGGACGGATTCCTTCAGATCGTCGATCAGGTCCCTGCTGCCGTCGAAGGCCTCACCACGATGAGCAGCGGCCGCCGCCACGATCACCGCCGCGTCCCCGATCTGGAGCTCCCCGACCCGGTGCACAGCGGCGATCGCGATGAGGTCGTGCTTGGCGGCGACCCGCTCAGCGACCTCGTCGAGCCGGGCGAGGGCCGTCGGGTGGGCGGAGTACTCCAGACCCACCACGGACTTCCCCTCGTCGTGGTCGCGCACCGCGCCGACGAAGACGGCCACCCCTCCCGCCGTGGTGTCCGAGACCGCGGCGACAACCTCGGCCAGATCGAGCGGCTCGGGCTGGATGCGCAGCAGGCGGATCACGGACACGGCCTCAGCCTAGGCGACCGGGCGAGCGAGCTGGTGTCCCGCGGTCGAGCGGCGGAGCTCAACAGGCGACGTGTTCGTCTCTCCCAGGTAGTTTGGGTCCATGAGTGACGAGCCCGACCCGCAGGACCCGGAGGAGAACCCTTTCAAGGGGACGCCGTTCGAGTCGATGTTCGCGGCCTTCGGCCAGGTGCCGGGGATCATGCCCGGGATCACGCCGGGGATCACGCCGGGGGACGGCGGCAACATCGACCTCGGAGCCTTCATGGGCCAGCTCCAGGCGATGCTCGCTCCCCATGAGGGCACCGTGAACTGGGACCTGGCCAAAGACACCGCCCGCAAGGTGGTCGCCACCCAGCCCGACCCGACACCGACCACGGCATCTGCCTCCAGCATCGCCGACGCGGTGCGCCTGGCCGATCACTGGCTGGACTCGGCCACCGACTTCCCCTCGGGGGTCTCGACGACGGCTGCCTGGAGCCGGGCCGAATGGGTCGAAGAGACCCTGCCCGTGTGGCGCCGGCTGGTTGAGCCGATCGCCGAACATGTCGTGGCCGCGATGGGCGACGCCATCCCCGAGGAAGCCCGCTCGATGGCGGGTCCCTTCCTGGGCCTGATGAACCAGGCGGGCGGCGCGATGTTCGGCTCCCAGGTCGGGCAGGCACTCGGTGGCCTGGCGGCCGAGGTGCTCACCTCGACCGACATCGGGCTGCCGCTCGGTGTCGATGGCAAAGCAGCGCTGCTCCCCACCAACGTCGAGGCGTTCGGCGAGGGCCTCGACGTTCCGGCCGAGGACGTCCTGCTGTACCTGGCGCTGCGCGAGGCCGCGCACCACCGGCTGTTCGCCCATGTCGCCTGGCTGCGGAACCACGTGCTCGGCGCCGTCGAAGAGTACGGCCGGGGCACGAGCATCGACATCAGCAAGATCGAGTCGGCGATGTCCGAGATCGATCCGACCAACCCCGCGGCGCTGAAGGAAGCCCTGGAGGGCGGGCTCTTCGAGCCGGAGAAGACCCCTTCACAGCAGTCGGCGCTCACCCGGCTCGAGACGATCTTGGCTCTCATCGAGGGCTGGGTTGACGACGTCGTCCAGCTGGCCACCCGCGAGCGGATGCCATCCGCACCCAAGCTCGCCGAGGTGGTCCGGCGCCGCCGGGCTGCCGGTGGGCCCGCCGAGGACGCCTTCGCTGCTCTGGTGGGGCTGGAGCTCCGGCCCCGGCGGCTGCGTGACGCGGCCGCCCTGTGGGGCTCCTACCGGTCTCGGTTCGGAGTCTCGGCACGGGACGCGGTCTGGAGCCACCCCGACCTGATGCCCGGACCGGCGGACCTGGACGACCCGCTCGGTTTCGGAGAGCGAGGGAAGGGTGGCGGCGAGGACGGCGGGCTCAGCGACGCCGAGTTCGACGCGGCTGTCGCCGAACTACTCGACGAGCCGGGCGAGTGAATCTCCGCGCCGACGCGCTTGAGGTCCTCGAGTCCTGGCGCCCAGGCGCGGACGATCAGGACCGGTTGCGGCAGCGCTTCATCGGTCATCTGCGCAGCCACCCCGACGGCATGCTGCGTTCCTGCCGATCAGCACACGTCACCGCCAGCACCCTGGTGACCACCAAGTTCGCCGACGAGGTGATGCTGGTCCTGCACGGCAAGGCCGGTCGTTGGTTCCAGTTCGGTGGGCACTGCGAGGAGACCGACGGCTCCCTGGTGGAAGCCGCCGTGCGCGAGCTGCGGGAGGAGAGCGGGCTCGACGGGGTCGTCATCGATCCAGAGCCGGTCCATCTCGACGCGCACCCGGTGCCGTTCTGTGGACCCGAGGGGAGCATCCACCTCGACGTACGCTTTGTGGCGGTCGCGGACCGGACCGAGGACGGCGGTGGCTCGCACGTCGTGGAGCCGACCGTCCCCGAATCAGCGGCAGCAGTCGACCTGGTGGCCTGGTGGCCCATCGACGGGCTGCCCAGCGACGAGGAGAGCCTGCTCGCGCTGATCCGTGCGGCCCGCCAGCGCCTGGGGCACGACGCCTGAGCACGGCAAGCCGACCTCACGGTCGCGGCTGCTGCACCTCCGCGGCGGCGATGCCCTCGAGGAAGCCCTTGGCTCTCTCGCACTGGGGGTACTGCTCGACCAAGCCCCAGAACGTCGGGGTGTGGCCCGGTTCGATCAGGTGGGCCAGCTCATGCAGCAGGACGTAGTCGACCACCCACGAGGGCAGGCCCTGGAGCCGTGAGGAGAGCCGGATGGTCCGGTCGCTCGGGGTGCACGACCCCCAGCGACGGGTCTGGTTGGTGACCCAGCGGACGCTCACTGGCCGCGCCGCCGCACCCAGGTAGGCGTCGCTGAGCTGGGCGGCACGCACCATCAGGTCGTCGTCGGAGAGCCTCCGGCGCTCCTCGGCCGCCTCGACCCGCTCCACCATCGCGGCGACCCATTCCCGCTCTTCGGCCCGGCTGAACCGGGCCGGGATCATCACCACGATCGCCTCGCCATCCCGGTAGGCAGACACCGTGCGGCGGCGTCTCCGACTGCGACGCACCTCGACGTGGGGAGTGTTCCCCGGCTCGCCCGTGCCCGCAGTGTCCGACATTGTGGGCACGCTACTCCGGGCTATTGGCCGACCCAGTCATCACCCAGAAATTGATCCCGTGATTGATCCCGCGAGTGATCCGGCGATCGATCCAGGATGAATTGATCCAGTGATTGCGCCGTGGCTGGCCCGGTCGGGCTCGGACGCAGGGCCCCCCGGGACCGAAGTTTCTTGCCTCCACAACCGGTGGATGGACGTCGACGTCATCGCCGCAGGTCACAGGCATCGGGGCAACGTCGTGCGACCGGCAATCCACACCGGTCCCCGGCTTATCCACATACGATCCACACCTTTCCCCCGAGTGTTCACAGTCTTTCCACAACGTTTTCCACAGGGGTGGACGCGGCTTTCTCTGGATCGGTTGACCCCTGCAGCCCGCGGCCCTAGTTTCATCGCCAGATGAGGCCCTCGGCCGAGTCGGGGGTGACACCAGCAGGGGAAGGCAGGTGCCATCCCTGGCTACGCCGAGGGTCTCTCTACTTTCGGGCGCATTCCCAGTATTCTTATTGGCATCTCCCCGTCGGTGACAGCAACCGACCGGGAGTCCCCCCGGAGATCTAGCCCTGGTGCGCCGACGGTTGCCCCCATCTTCGGACGGCGCGCCGGGGCGCCCCTGCCACCTCCCGGCGGGCTTCGTGCCGTACGCTCACAGCAGGTGGGATGGCATGCTCTCCCGCCCCGGCGGGAGTTCACACCGCCGCGACGACCACGTCGGCGTTGGAGCCGACATCAGCAACGACAAGGAGGCCGTCATGGCGGAGACCTGGAGCGGCGAGTTCTACTGCGTCAAGTGCAAGGCGAAGCGAAGCGCAGAGGGCGAGGTCGTGGTCAACGACAAGGGCACTCGGATGGCGAAGGCGGTGTGCCCGGTCTGCGGCACCAAGCTGAACCGCATCCTCGGCAAGGCCTGACCAGACACCAGCGACAGCCACAGCGGCGGGGCCCCTTCGGGGGTCTCGCCGCTGTGCTGTGGATGGCCGGACCCGCGGAATGCCGGTGCGGGTCACCCTGGACGCATGCGCCCGATGCTTCGTCCCGGAACCCATCCGCTGCGCCGATCCGACGGCCGACTCCAGCTCGGCCTCTCTCCGGGCTCGGCGATCGTCCTCCCCGACAGCGACCTGACCAGGCGGCTCGTCGACCCGCTGCTCGTCGGACAGGCAGACCCCGCCCAGCTGGAGCCGTTGATCGCCGCGGGACTGGTCGTCGACGAGGCCTCGGTCCGGACCCGGCCGCGCCGGCGTCGGCAGCGCATCGTCGTTCGCCCGTTCGGCCACGCCAGCAGCGTCGGTCTGGCCCACCTGGTCCGCGAGGCCATGGCTGACCTCGGACTTCCCGAGCCCGCACCTCCCCGCTCCGACCACGTGGACGTCGTCCTCCTCGTCGGAGTCGGTGAGCCGCACCGCGAGCTGGTCGATCCCTGGGTCCGCTCCGCGACACCCCACGCGCTCCTTCGGTTCGTTGAGGGCTCCGCCGTCATCGGACCGTGGGTGGCCCCCGGGACGACCCCCTGCCTGCGATGTCTGGATGCTCACCACACCGACCGCGATGCCTCGTGGCCCCTGCTGGTCCGCCAGTACGCCGACGCGTCCGCCCAGGACCGGCGCGACGGGCAGCCCGAGCCGGTCGACCCCGCGCTGGCGTCGATCGCGACCGGCTGGCTGGTCCGCGACCTGGCGACCTTCCTCTCCGGTGGGCAACCGTCGACCTGGGCCGCCACACTTCATCTGCCCACCGACCTGGCTGGCTTCGAGGTTCGCTCCTGGCTGCGCCACCCCGAATGTGGGTGCGGCGGGCTCTGAAGGTCCATTGGCTGGCTCAGCAGTGCTGCCCAACCGCTCACCGGTCACAATGGCCATGTGTCGGATCTTCCGCGAAAGGCGGTGCAGCGCACCGCTCGCTTGGCCACCCTGCCGCTGAGCTACGCCGGGCGCCAGGCTCTCGGGCTCGGCAAGAGGATCGGCGGGGCGCCCGCCGAGGCGGTGCTCGCCGAAGTGCAGCAGCGGACCGCCGAGCAGATCTTCCGCACCCTGGGTGAGCTCAAGGGCGGCGCGATGAAGTTCGGGCAGGCCCTGTCGGTCTTCGAGTCGATCCTCCCTGACGAGGCCGTGGCGCCGTACCGGCAGCATCTGATGCGGCTGCAGGACTCGGCTCCCCCGATGGACACCGAGACCGTCCACGAGGTGCTGGCTGCCAACCTCGGCGACGACTGGCCTTCGCTGTTCCTCGAGTTCGACGACGAGCATGCGGCCGCGGCTTCCCTCGGGCAGGTGCACCGCGGCCGGTGGCACGACGGCCGCGAGGTGGCGGTCAAGGCTCAGTACCCCGGCGCAGCCGAGGCGATCAGCTCGGACCTGCGCCAGGTCGGCCGGATGGCGCGCGCCATCGGGGCGATTCTTCCCGGAATCGATGTCAAGCCGCTCGTCGAGGAGCTCCAGGCACGGGTCAGCGAGGAGCTCGACTATGAGCTGGAGGCAGAGGCGCAGCGCCGGTTCGCCGAGGTCTTCGCCGACGACGAGCACTTCGTGGTGCCCGATGTCGTGCACGCGACCCCTCAGGTCCTGGTGAGTGACTGGGTCGAGAGTCCGGGCTCGCTCGCCACGCTCATCGACGCGGGGACCGCAGCAGATCGAGCCCACTACGGAGGGCTCTTCGCCCGGTTCCTCATCGAGGGTCCGGCCCGGTCGGGCATGCTCCATGCGGATCCCCACCCGGGGAACTTCCGCCTCATCCCGGGGCCGAAAGGCTCCCCTGGGCGCCTCGGCATCTTGGACTTCGGCGCGGTCGCTCGAATGCCCGGAGGGGAGTTCCCGCGCGTGATCGGCCGGCTGATGCGTGCGGCCATCGACGGCCATTACGAGGAGGTCCTGGCAGGGTTGCGCGAGGAAGGCTTCATCAAGCCCCAGATCAAGATCGAGCCCGACGACCTGCGCGCCTATATCGAGCCGTTCCTCGAGCCCTTCGCCGCCGAGGAGTTCGAGTTCACCCGCAGCTACATGCGCGAGCAGGCCGAGCGAGTGCCGCGCGAGCGGGTGTCGTTGCGGCTCAATCTGCCGCCGGCCTACCTACTCATCCAGCGGACCTGGGTGGGAGGCATCGGAGTGCTGTGCCAGCTGGAGACCCGAGCTCGGCTCCGTGAGCTGGTCGAGGAGTACCTCCCCGGCTTCTGAGCCGATGGCTCACCAGTACTCGGAGTCGAGCTTGCCCTCGATGGAGCGCAAGTTCTCTCGGGAGCAGGCGTCGCAGTAGTAGACCAACCGGCCACGCTCCATCGAGGAGATCCACGTCAACGGAACCTCGACGACGCTGGTCCCACAGAGGGCGCAGGAGACGGGTCCGGACGAAGCCACGTCCCGAGAGTACGGCTCAGACCCTCTCCGATCGAGCACCCCCACCCCGTAGCGTGAGCACGCCCGGCGCCGGCCGCACTGGCCCAGCACGACATGAAGGCCCGGAGGGCTCCAAGGAGCCCTCCGGGCCTTCATGTCGTGTGTTCCCGCTCGCTCAGTCATCGGATCACAGCGAGCGGGCGAGCGCGAGTCGCGCCTGGTGAGCGGCGCGCTCCGCTCGGCGGGAGAGCCGACGAGCCAGCACGATCCGACGTCCGCGTCGCAGCTGCTGCGCCTCTCCCAGGCGCGTGGACATTCGTTCGCGCGCCAGTTCCTCATGGATGGTGTACATGGTGGTTACCTCGTTCGTGGTCATGGTTGGTCTGTTCAGTGGTCCGTGGGCGTTCAGGCAGCGATTTCTTCCTTTCGAGGGCGACCGCGCGGCCTCTTGCGCGGGATCACAACCCCCTGGCAGAACAGCTCGCCACCCCAGACTCCCCACGGCTCACGGCGATCGAGCGCACCGGCCAGGCAGGCGTCCAGGACCGGGCAGTCCTGGCACAGCTGCTTGGCGAGCTCGACGTCAGCCGGCGAGTCGGAGAACCACAGCTCGGCGTCGTCACGACACGGCAGCTGCGGCGCTTTGCTCGGGGCATCAAGAAAGCTGATGCTCATCTGTCATCCTCCTGGTTGACCTGGTGGGGCGGGAAACACAAAGGCCGCGGACCCGGGTTACGGGTTCCGCGGCCTGGAGGCTGCCGACTGTGGATGGTGTCCTAGATCGGCGGGCTCCAGGCAGAGAGACCCGGGGTCGTCCCGTAGACGCGGGCGAAATCGGTGGCGGGCATGACGACGGCGTGGTTCGCCCGAAGGTTGCGCACGACGAGGGAGCACGCCGAAACCGACAAGCCGAAGCTCTGCCAGTTGCCACCGAGATTGATGGTGATCACGTCGTGCACCTCCTTCTGCGTCTCGTCCAGACGGATCGATCTCGCCGTCTCATCCGCCGACCGTAGGACGGCCGGTACGAGCCGGGTGCCGACACGGTACTCGCGAGCGCGGACCCATGGCAAACCAATTAGGGCCGCACTCAGGAATTCGTCACGAGGTCCAGGATTTCGGGGCCATATTTGTCCAGCTTCGTGGGTCCCACTCCGGAAATCTCCAACAGATCCGAGGCATCTACCGGACGCCGCTCCGCGATCGCCCGAAGCGTGGCGTCGCCGAAGACGACGTAGGGCGGGACCGCGTCTGTCTTGGCTCGCTCCAGTCGCCAGGACCGGAGCCGCTCGAAGAGCGCGACATCCACCGGCACCTCGCAGTCCTCGTGGTGCCGCAGCGTCCGCTCTGCGGCCGTCCCGAGTGACTGGTTGCACACGATGCAGCGGCCGACCTTGGCACGCGGGCGGCGGCGCTCGCGAGGGGGTCGCTCCTCGGCCGGCCGGTCCAGGAACCGCGAGGGAGATCGCTGTCCGCGGCCACCGGGGTTCCGCGACCTGGCCCAGGACACCGACAGCCGACTGCGCGCGCGGGTCACCCCCACGTAGAGCAGCCGCCGCTCCTCCTCCAACGCCTCGGGAGTGTCCGCGTAGGACAGTGGGATGGTGCCCTCGGCTGCGCCGACCACGAAGACGGCGTCCCACTCCAGGCCCTTGGTGGCGTGCAAGGTCGCGACGGTCACACCGTCGGCAACCGGGACATGCTGCTCGTCGGCCCGGCGCTCCAGCTCGGCGACGAGGCCGGCAAGATCGGAAGCCAGACCATCGGAGCGGATCTGGTCGCACAGGTCCAGCAACGTCCGCAGTGACTCCCAGTCCTCGCGCTGCTGGCCCCGCCCTCTGGGCGGCTCCGCGCTCCACCCCATCCCACTGAGCACCGCCTCGACGTCGTCGGCCTCTCCCGCGCGCGCGGCGCCGCGGAGCAAGGTGATCGCCTGACGGACCACCGCACGCTGGAAGAACCGCTCGGCCCCCCGCAGCACGTACGGGACACCTGCCTCGTTCAGCGCCTCCTCGACCGGTTCCGACTGGGCGTTGATCCGGAACAGCACGGCGATCTCGGATGCGGGCGTCCCGGCCTCAATCAGTCGCTTGACCTCAGCGGTCACCGCCGCGATCTCGGCCACCTCGTCGTCGAACTCCTGGTAGGCGACCGGGTCACCGCTGGGGGACTGCGCCCGCAGTTGCACCGACCGGATCGGGGATGCCTGCAAGAGCCGGTTGGCCGCTTCGACGACCTGCGGGGTGGACCGGTAGTTGCGGACCAGCTCGAGGGTCCGGGTGCCGGGGAACCGTTGGGGAAAGTCGAGCAGGAAGCGGGCATCGGCCCCCGCGAAGGAGTAGATCGTCTGGGCGGGATCGCCCACCACGCACAGCTCGTCGCGATCCCCCAGCCACAGCCCCAGCAGCGCCATCTGGACCGGGCTCACGTCCTGGAACTCGTCGACCACGAAGTGGTGGTACTGGCTCCGCACATCGGCGGCGACCCGGTCGTCCTCGCTGAGCAGGGCCGCGGTCACCAAGAGCACGTCCTCCAGGTCGATCCGGAACTCCGCTCGCTTGGCCTCCTCGTAGCCGGAGAACACCCGGGCCACCTCGGCAGACTCGAGGCCGCTGACCGTCCTGCCCCGCGCCAAGGCGCGGGCGGCGTAGTCCTCGGGCCGGACGTTGCTGACCTTCGCCCACTCGATCTCGGCCGCCAGGTCACGGATGGTGCTCCGCTCGGTGGGCAGTCGCTGCGCGTGCGCGGCCCGGCCGACCAGGGAGAGCTTGGAGTCCAAGATCGGCGGCAGCTCCCCGCCGTACACCTTGGGCCAGAAGTAGCGCGCCTGGCGCAGCGCGGCCGAGTGGAAGGTGCGGGCCTGAACACCGGGCGCACCCAGCTGCCGCAGCCGGGACCGGAGCTGGCCCGCTGCGCGGGTGGTGAAGGTGACCGCCAGGACCTCAGTCGGCCGGTACGCGCCGGTCGCGACGCCGTAGGCGATCCGATGGGTGATCGCCCTTGTCTTGCCGGTCCCCGCCCCGGCCAGCACCCGGACCGGACCCTCGAGGGCGAGCGCGACCTCGCGCTGCTCGGGGTCGAGCCCATCGAGCACCTTTTCAGGATTGTTCGGTGACACCGGGAAGTTGTCCGCCTCTGAAAGAGTTAGCGAGGATGGAGATTGCAGAACTCAACGAAGACTAGACGCCACCTCGGACAGGAGCACGATGACCGGCAAGGCAGCCGTAACGATGTACACCACAGCGTGGTGCGGCTACTGCCATCGGCTGAAGAGCCAGCTGGAACGCGAAGGCATCTCCTTCGCCAATGTCGACATCGAGCACGTCGACGACGCCGCCGTCTTGGTCGCCCAGATCAACGGCGGCAACCTCACCGTCCCCACGCTCGTCTACTCCGACGGCTCGGCCCACACCAACCCCTCGGTCCGCCAGGTCCGGGAGAAGCTGATCTCGCTCGGCGACCTGCCCTGATCCTCCGTCGCGCCGCCCACGGGGGACCCTCCGGGAACGCCCTGCTCGGTTACGCTGCTCGACATGAAGTCCCTGGACTACGTCCTGCTCGGCCTGGGCGTGTCCCTCGTGGCCGTTCTGGCAGCCGGAGTGACGCTTCAGATGACCTCCCGCATCCCGGCACTGGCCGTTCTTGCGCTGCTCGGCGTCCCCGGAGCCGTGATGACCTTCATCGGCGCCATCGGCAAGGGGGTCGAGATCGGCATCACCGCAAGCCGGCTCCGCGGACTGCCTCCCGAGTAGCCGCCTACCAGGAGCCGGGCAGCGGTCCGCCGTACCACTCCTCGACGAGCGCGCGCGAGATGGAGAACCCTGCAGGCAGCCGGAGCGAGCCTGCCGTCGTCCCCGCGAGGACCTCCTCGCGCGAGAACCACCGGGCCTCCACGATCTCCTCGCCGTCGACGTTGATCTCGGTGGTCTCAGCAGTCCCGAAGAAACCGACCATGAGGCTGGACGGGAACGGCCAGGGCTGGCTGGCGAAGTAACGCACCTCACCGACCCGCACGCCCGTCTCCTCGAAGACCTCCCGCACCACCGCTCGTTCCAGCGACTCCCCGGACTCCACGAAGCCGGCCAAGGTCGAGAAGCGCCCCTCCGCCCATCGGCTGTGACGACCGAGGAGCGCCCGGTCGCCCGAGGTGATCAGCATGATGACCGCCGGGTCGCTGCGCGGGAACTGCTGGGTCCCGCAGGACTCACAGCGAAGCACGTGACCCGCCGACACCGCCGCGAGGCGGCCGCCGCACCGGGGGCAGAAGCGGGTCCCGCGGTGCCACTCCCCCAACGCCACCGCCTGGACGACCGGGCCGATCTCGTCGGTTGCCATCACCGGCCCGAGCAGACGGAGCCCGGCCCATTCCTCGGATTCGGCCGACCGGTCGAGGACCACGGCGAAGCGCGGGCCCTCCGCCGTCGACCCCAGGAAGACCCTTGTCCCCTCCGGCGCCTCGGACGGGCATCAGCCAGACGGGGCGGTCGCCCTCGACCGGCATCTTTCCCTCGGCGACGAGCAGCACCCGGGCGCTCGGGTCGGCCCACGCTTCCTCCAGCCACTTGTCGTCGGTGCGCCGATGTCCGGCTCGGTCGTGGTCGTCCGAATGCAGCGAGATCCGGGGATTGGAGGGCACGCGTCGAGCCTACGGTGGCCGCCCGCCTCGACGGCAATAGGATCGAGCGAGTGAGCACTCATATCGGAGCCAAGCCAGGTCAGATCGCACCCCTTGTCCTCATGCCCGGAGATCCCTTGCGAGCCCGGTGGATCGCCGAGAACTTCCTCGAGGGAGCGGAGCTCTACAACGAGGTCCGCGGCATGCTCGGCTACACCGGGACCTGGAAGGGTCACCGGGTCTCCGTCCAGGGATCGGGGATGGGCCTTCCGTCGATCGGGATCTACGCCCACGAGCTCTACACGCAGTACGACGTCGAGAAGATCATCAGGGTCGGCACCTGCGGCGGGATGTCCTCACGACTCCACCTGCGAGACGTCGTCATCGCCTCGGGAGCGAGCACGGACTCGGCCATCAACAAGCTCACGTTCGGCGGGATCGACTTTGCTCCGGTCGCGGGATTCGACCTGCTGAGGAGGGCGGCGGAGCTCGCGGCCGATCATGTGACCGGCAGTGCGCTGGTGGGACCGGTACTGTCCAGCGACTCCTTCTACCACCCCCGGCACGACATCGCCGAGAAGCTGGCCCAGTACGGCGTCCTGGCCGTCGAGATGGAAGCAGCCGGGCTCTACACGAAGGCCGCGGAGCTCGGCCGGGAAGCCCTCGCGATCCTGACCGTCTCCGACCACATTTTCACCGGGGAGGCCAGCACGGCTGAGGAGCGTCAGTCGACCTACGACGAGATGATCAACCTGGCCCTCGCCACGATCACCGGCTGACCCGCCCGGGGCAGGTGCCTCAGGGCACCTGCATCTGCCCGGATGCGATCGGCCAGACCGGACCGGAGACGTGGGACACGTCGCCTTCGACGCGCACCGACAGTCGGCTCGGCCGGCCGAGCTCGACCCCTTGCAGAATCTCGAAGCTTCCCCCGTCGGGCAGGAGATCGAGCTGAACCAGCACCTGCCCCAGTCCGGTGGCGGCGGAGCCGGTGCCCGGGTCCTCGGGGATGTTGAGGCCGGGGACGAAGACGCGGGAGCGCACCAGCATCCGGCCATCCACCTCGTCGACGGCGAACAGGTTGATCCCCTCGACCGGGTCCTGAGCCCTGCCGAGGGCCGACAGCTCCAGGTCATAGCCGCCGAAGGGGGCCAACATCGGCCAGGCCAGGGCGATGGCGGAGGGGTGGACCTGGAGGTGGACGAAGTTGAGTCCGGTCCCGGCGACGTAGGTCGGCTCTTCGACGAGGTCGACCGTGGAGAGCCCAAGGTCGTTCGCCAACTGGAGTGCCACGTCACGGGGCAGCGGCCCCAGCCAGTCGCGTCGCGCGGCGGCCAACTCGACGCGACCCCCCTCACCGCCGGTGAAGCGGACGGGGACCTCGCCTGCGCCGCAGTGCTGGGTCACCGTGGTCCCACGGAGCAGGCCCTTCTCCCGAAGCACCCAGGCCGTGCCCAAGGTCGGGTGCCCGGCGAAGGGAAGCTCGCCCGCGGGGGTGAAGATGCGGACGTCGTACTCGGTCTCGTTCCGGGGGACCGGGAAGGTCGTCTCGGACAGGTTGAACTCGCGCGCCACAGCCAGACACTGCTCGAAGGAGAGGTCGGCGGCGTCGTGGACGACAGCGAGTGGGTTGCCCGCGAACGGGCGGTCAGCGAACACGTCGACGATGTCGTAACGCAGCATGCTTTCAGTCTGGCAGCCTCCTGGGCCGACGGATCACTCGGCTCGCGAAACACCCTTCCGGGCGCGCTTCGACCCGCTGATCGCGGGAGTTCAGGCATTAGGCTTGCTGGTCGTGAGCACCCAGACCGGACGGATCTACGCAGCCCGGATATCCGGGTTGCCGGTCTTCGACCCCACAGGCGACCAGGTCGGCCGGCTACGCGATCTGGTCGCGATGCTCCGATCGTCGGGAAACCCACCGCGCATCCTGGGTCTGGTGGTGGAAGTCGCCGGTCGCCGGTCGATCTTCGTCCCCATGACCCGGGTGACCCATATCGGCTCGGGGAGCGTGATCACCACCGGTCTGGTCAACATGAGGCGCTTCGAGCAACGTCACGGGGAGACCCGCGTGCTCGGAGAGCTGCTGGACCGCCAAGTCAGCATCTCGGGCACCGACACCAAGGGCGTCGTGTACGACGTGGGGCTGGAGCAGCAGCACAACCGCGACTGGGCGATCACTCGAGTGGCGCTCCGCGAGGGATCCCATCGCTTCGGGCGCCGAGGCCAGACCCATATCGTCAAGTGGAGCGAGATCGAGGGACTGCAACGCGAGACCGCGCAAGGCGCCGACCATCTGCTCGAGACCTTCCAGGAGATGCGCCCGGCCGACTTGGCGCACGTGATGCAGGACCTGCCCGCCAAGCGCAAGGGCGAGGTCGCCGCGGCCCTGGACGACGTCCGGCTTGCCGACGTGCTCGAGGAGCTCCCCGAGGAGGACCAGGTCGAGATCCTCAAGTACCTGGACACCGAGCGCGCGGCGGACGTGCTCGAGGAGATGGAGCCCGACGACGCAGCCGACCTGATTGCCGAGCTCCCGCCGGAGACCGCCGAGACCCTCCTGGCTCTGATGGAGCCCGAGGAGGCTGAGGACGTCCGGCGCCTGATGTCGTACGAGGAGACCACCGCCGGCGGAATGATGACGACCGAGCCGGTCATCTTGTCTCCGGACGCCACGATCGCCGATGCGCTGGCGCGGGTGCGCCAGGAGGAGCTGACCCCCTCGATCGCGGCGCTCGTCTACGTCGTCCGACCGCCTCTGGAGACGCCCACCGGGCGACTCCTCGGCGTGGCACACATCCAGCGCCTGCTCCGCGAGCCCCCGTCGAGCCTGGTGAGCAGCGCGCTCGACAGCGACATCGCACCCCTGCGCGCCAACGCCACGCTGGAGGACGTCGCACGTCACCTTGCGACCTACAACCTCATCGCATCGGCGGTCGTCGACGAGGCGGGCCGGCTGCTCGGCGCAGTGACGGTCGACGACATCCTCGATCACTTGCTTCCCGACAACTGGCGGGACCATGAGGGGGAGGAGGGGTGACATGGCCGATCACCGACTTCGCCCCAGCCGTCCGCTGGACACACCCCGCGAGCAGGGCCCGCGCATCTTCAAGCGACCGCACGTCTCCCCCGACACCTTCGGCAAGTTCGCGGAGTCCTTCGCCCGGTATATGGGCACGGCGCGCTTCCTGATCTGGATGACGGCCTTCGTCGTCGTTTGGATCGGCTGGAACTGGGTCGCTCCGTGGGGCGACTCGTTCGACAAGTACCCGTTCATCTTCTTGACCCTGATCCTGAGCCTGCAGGCGTCGTATGCCGCGCCGCTGATCCTGCTGGCCCAGAACCGGCAGGAAGACCGGGACCGGGTCATCGGCGAGAGCGACCGGATCGCCAACGCCCACGCCCACGCCGATATGGAGTTCCTGGCCCGAGAGATGGCCTCGTTGCGGATGGCGCTCGGCGAGGTGGCGACCCGCGACTACTTGCGATCGGAGCTGAAGGCGCTGCTGAGCGAGCTCGAGGAGCGCAACCGGGCCGAGCAGGAGCCCGTCGAGCCCGACGAGCCCGACGAGCCCGCCGAGGGCGGCGACTCCCCGGCCTCAACCTCCTGACCTGTCGCTAGGTACTCTTTGCCGCATGAGCACCCCGTCACGCGACGAGATCACCGCGGCCCTGGCCACTGTCAACGATCCCGAGATCCGGCGTCCCATCACCGAGCTCGGCATGGTCGAGGGCTTCGAGGTCACCAGCGAGGGCCGGGTTACCGTCGATGTCCTCCTCACCACGTCCGGCTGCCCGTTGAAGGACACGCTGACGCGTGACATCACGGCAGCTCTGCTCAACGTCGACGGAGTGACCTCGGTCGGGGTGCAGATGGGCGCGATGAACGACGAGCAGCGCGCGGCGCTGCAGACCGCGCTGCGTGGCGGCCAGGCACCCAGCGAGATCCCGTTCGCCAAGGCCGACTCGCTGACCAAGGTGTACGCCGTCGCCTCGGGCAAGGGGGGTGTCGGCAAGTCCTCGGTCACGGTGAACCTCGCGGTCGCGATGGCCCAGCAGGGACTCAAGGTCGGCATCGTCGACGCCGACATCTACGGCCACTCGATCCCGGCGATGCTCGGCATCTCCGAGCTCAGGCCCACCCGAGTCGAGGACATGTACATGCCGGTCCCGACCGAGGCCGGCCCGTCGGTGATCAGCATGGGGGTCCTCAAGCCGAACCGGGAGGACGTCATTCCGTGGCGTGGCCCGATGCTGGACCGAGCGCTGGTCCAGATGCTGTCGGACTTCTACTGGGGCGACATCGACGCGCTCTTCCTCGACCTGCCGCCAGGCACCGGCGACATGGCCATCTCGCTGGGACAACACCTGCCCAACGCCGAGGTCATCGTGGTCACCACCCCGCAGGAGGCGGCCGCCGAGGTTGCCGAACGGGCCGGAGCGATGGCTCAGATGATGCACCAGCGCTTGGTCGGCGTGATCGAGAACATGTCGTACCTTCCCTGCCCGCACTGTGGCGACGAGCACAAGATCGAGGTCTTCGGCAGCGGGGGTGGCGACCGGGTCGCCGAGGGGCTCTCCCTCCGGCTCGGATCGGCCGTGCCGGTGCTGGGTCGTATCCCGCTCGACCTGTCGCTGCGTGCGGCGGGCGACGCAGGGATCCCGATCGTGATCGCCGAACCCGAGTCCCCGACCGCGCAGGCGTTCAGTCGCATCGCCAAGGCGCTCGCCGGCAAGGGCCGAGGGCTTGCCGGCCGCATGCTCAACCTCACTCCGGTGACCGGGGGCTAGAAGTGTTCGGCGTCGGACTTCCGGAGCTGGCGGTCATCGCGATCGTCGCGTTCTTTGTGTTCGGCCCCGACAAGCTTCCCGAGTACGCCCGTCAGGCCGGAAAGATGGTGCGCGAGCTGCGGCGCTATGCCGACCGCGCCCGCGACGACATCCGGCGCGAGCTGGGGCCGGACTACGCCAACTTCGAGCTGACCGATCTGGACCCCCGCAACGCGATCCGCAAGACCGTGCAGGAAGCGTGGGAGGACCCCGGTGACACCGCTCGACCGGGTCAGCGACCGCTCGAGCTCGGTGAACGTCCGCCGTACGACGTCGACGCAACCTGACTCGCCAAGAAGCGACTACTCCGGGCCAGGTCCCCGCAGCCCGGGTTCACAACGGCACGGGCCGCTGCATCTAGCCCTCTTTGCCGCCGAGGGTCAGCTGGATCTTGCGCACGGTGCCGTCTCGGCGGACCGACAGCGTCACGGAGTCGCCCGGCTGATAGAGCCGGATCAGCACGATCAGCTCGACGCCGTTGTGCACCGCGATCCCGTCGAAGGCGACGACCACATCACCCTTCTTGATCCCGGCCTGGTCCGATGGGGTCCCGGAGGGCACGTCCTCCACATAGGCCCCATTGCCTCTCGCCCCGACATCGACGCTGGCGCCGATCACCGGGTAGAGCGCATGGCCGTTCTTGACGATCTGGTCGGCGGTCCGCTTCACCTGCTCGATGGGGATGGCGAAGCCCACGCCGATGCTGCCGGCCTCGGTCGCGGTCCGACTAACGGTCGCGATCGCGGAGTTGACCCCGATCACCTCACCCTGCAGGTTGACCAACGGCCCCCCGGAGTTTCCGGGGTTGATCGCCGCGTCGGTCTGGACGGCACTGAAGAAGCTGGCCGTCTTGGCCGGGCCGGCGCTCACCGGCCGGTCCAAGGCGCTGATGATCCCGCTGGTGACCGTCGAGGAGAGCCCGAGCGGGGAACCGATAGCGACGACAGAGTCACCAACCTGCATGCTGCGCGACGCCCCCAGCGTCACCGGCGGGAGGGACGAGATCCCGGCGACCTCCAGCACGGCCACGTCATACACCTGGCTGCGCCCGACGATGGTCGCCTTGTGGGAGTTCCCCTGATAGTCGATGACCCGGATCTTCCCGCTCGCGGCGGCGTCGGCTACCACGTGGTTGTTGGTGATGACATGACCGGCGGTGTCGAAGACGAACCCCGATCCGGTCGCCGCCTTGGGCCCGGGGAGGTCCGCAATCACCTGCACCGTGCTGGGCAGGAGCTTCGCGGCCACCTGGGCGATGCTCGTGTTGCTCAACGGGAGCGGTGCCTGGGTGACGGCGGGAACCACCGAGACGTGCGAGGAGAAGTCTCGGGCCGCCAACACCAGGGAGGTGCCCAGCATGCCGCCGACGAGCCCCACCACCAAGGTGATCGCGACGACAACGGCCCACACCCAGCCCGGAGGAGCCGAACGGCGCGGGACCGCCGAACCGTACTGCTGGGAGTACCCCGGGTAACCCGAATAGCCGGAATACCCCGGGTAACCCGAGTAGCCGGGGTAACCCGAGTAGTCCGAATACCCCGGGTAACCCGAGTAGTCCGGGTAACCCGAGTAGCCGGAGTAGCCCGCCTCGTACGGTGGGGCCGCCGGGGCACCCGACTCGACCTCAGCAGTGGGCTCCGATTGCCACGCCGGTGGATAGCCCTCCGTCGGCGGTTGCGGTGCCGAAGACTCGGGCGGCGCCGGCTGCTCGGCTTGGGGCGACGCGGACTCGGTCGGCTCCTGGGGGTCGGTCACCGAGCCATTCTCCCCCACGGTCCACACCCGAGCGTCAGGTGGATCAACGCGGGACGAACACGACGCTCATGAACTGGTCCTCCGAGCCGGGCGCCACCGGGGTGACCAGCGAAGGCGAACCGTCTCCGGGAACCGAAGGATCCCCGGACGGGCCCGACGCGGACGGCAGGCCGCCGCTCAATGCGGCGAACCCGACCAGGGCAGCCGAGACCGAGCCGGCTCCGGCCACGAGGTAGCGGCGCGGGCGCCTGAGGATCACGCGCGGGCCGGAAAGTCGATCGGCCTTCGCGGGCAGGCTCTGCAGAGAGCCAACGAGGCTCTGCGGGGTGGGCAGGTCACCGCTCCTGGCCATCCGGCGCTTGACCCACCACTCGGCGTCGATGGCGCGGTCGCACTCGGAGCAGTCCGCGGCATGGTGCCAGAGCCGTTCGGCGGTCTCCGGATCGAGCTGACCGTCGACGAGGGCGGAGACCGAGTCTCCGAGGTGGCCACCCCGGAGCCGCATCGCCCGAATCGCGCGCATGCTGCTCATCAGACACCACCCAATGTCACCGGATCAACCGGTCCGGAGTAGCGGAGCCGACCCGAGGCGGGAGCTCGGTGGGCCAGTGCCTTGCGGAGCATGCCGCGGCCGCGATGGATCCGGGACCGGATGGTTCCGACCTTGGCGTCGAGGACATCGGCGATCTCCTCGTAGCTGAGTCCCTCGATGTCGCAGAGCACGACCGCGACCCGGAAGTCCGGCGGCAGGCTTTGCAGAGCCGACTCGACGTCGGCGTCGAGCATGCCGCCGGTGACGAATGCATCCGGAGCCGGATCGGGAGCCGACACCCGGGTCTCGTCGTCGCCGAGCGGGTCGAAGCGGATGCGGGTCCGCCGGCGGGCCTGGTCGAGGAAGAGATTCGTGGTGATCCGGTGCAGCCAAGCACCAACGTTGCCGGGTTCGAAGGTCGGGAGGGCTCGGAAGGCGCGGACGAAAACCTCCTGGGCCAGATCCTCGGCGTCGTAGCCGTTGCCTGTGAGTCGAAAGGCCAACCGGTAGACCCGCGGCGAATGCTCGCTGACCAAACTTTCCCACGACAAGGTCGAGGCAGTGCCCATGAGCTCCTCCTCTCCCTCGGTTCCTCCGCCTCACGCTAGGAATTCCTCCTGAAGGAACTCTGTGTACCGCCATTGAGCCCCATGTGCGCCCCATTCGCGCCCCACTTGCGCCCCGCCAACGACAACGCCTGAGGGCTCGGGTTCGTTCCCCAGGAACGCCATCGCCAGCGAGTAGGCTCACCTCCAAGAAGATCGAGGAGGCCGCTATCAGCGCACCGAAGCCCGCGAGTTGGGCCTATGCCGAGGAGTTCGTCGAAGAGGACGACGTCCTCATCGCGGGTCGTAGCCGCGCCTCAGAAGTGGGAGTGGTCCCGATCGGCTCCGGAGGAGGGGCCGCCCTTCGCTTCCTCGCCGCCGTGACCGAGGCCCGAGCGGTCGCCGAGATCGGCACCGGCACCGGGGTCTCGGGGGTCTGGTTGCTGCGCGGCATGCGCACCGACGGCGTGCTCACCACGATCGACACCGAGGCCGAGCACCAGCGGTTGGCCAAGGAGACATACACCGAGGCGGGCTTCGCCCACCAGCGCTTCCGCTGCATCACCGGGCGGGCGCTCGACGTCCTCCCCCGGCTCACCGACGGCCACTACGACTTGGTCTTCTGCGACGGCGCCAAACAGGAGTACCCCGACTACTTCGCCGAGGCGATGCGGCTGTTGCGGCCGGGCGGCGTGGTCGTCTTCGACAACGCACTGCGACACGACCGGGTGGCCGACCCCGCCCAACGTGACCCCGAGACCCTGGCGATCCGCGAGGTCGGAAACCTCATCCGTCACCACGAGCAGGTGATCCCACTGCTGCTCCCCGTCGGCGACGGCCTGCTGGTCGCCAAGAAGGTCTGGTCCCCCGACGACTGACGTCAGCCGGTGGGGACCCAATAGCGCCGCTTGCCCTCGTTGGAGTCCTCGTACCTGCCGCCGTTGGCCTCGATCACCTTGCGCGAGGCGACGTTCTCCTCGTCGCAGGTGACCAGGACCTGCCCCAGACCTCTCTCGGCGCACAGCGGCAGCATCTGTCGCAGCGCGTCGGTCGCATAGCCCCGTCGGCGGGCTGACGGTCGCACGGAGTATCCGATATGCCCGCCCCAGGCGAGGAGCAGCTCGGTCAGCTCGTGCCGCAGGGAGATCCGCCCCACCAGCTCCCCCGCATCGACCATCCATCTGGCCGTCGAGGGCACAAAACCTGCCGGCCGCGGAGCGTCGGGCTCCTCCTGACCGACGACGAAGCGCACCATGTCGGCGAAGACCGCGGGGGACTCGAGGTCCCCACGGGTGAACTCGATGCCGGCGAACGCGGCGTCGGGCGGGAAGCTGATCGTCCCGGCGTACATCTCCTCACCGGCGGCCACGAACTCGTCGGCGGCCACGAGGAAGGACTTGCGATAGCGCTGGTGGGGACGGACCAGCTCCATCAGTAGCGGGGAGCCGCCGCGAATCCCGTGCCTCCCTCGGCCACAGCCACGATCTGGCAGGGCTCGATCAGGATCGGCACGGATCCGACGATCTGGGACACCCGTGAGGTGGCTTCCACCTCACGGAACTCCTTCTCGAAGACATCGCAGTCCTCCGGGGTGTCGAAGACGTAGCAGCCCTCGAACCACTCACCAGGACGCATCCGCCAGGTCTTGAAGCGCAACCCGGGCTTGCCCTGGAAACGTTCGAAGCTGGAGTCCTCGACGTAGTCCTCGAGGGCCGCCTCGACGCCCTCGGGTGCCTTGGCGAGCGACCAGCGGACCGTCAGTCCCTGCATGGCTTCTCCTTCGAAGTAGGTCAGACCCCGGCGAGCGGGTCGGGACCGCCCAGCCAGCGCAACAAGGCCCGGACGCCGTAGCCGGTGGGCCCTGGGGTCCACTCGAAGGCGTCCACGGGCGAGTCTCCCACTGAAGCGATGTCCAGGTGCATCCACGGCACCCCACCGGTGAACTCGCGGAGGAAGAGCGCGGCCAAGATCGCACCCGGGCCGGGACCCGCGTTGTCGGAGTCGGCAACCCTGGAGTCCAGACCCTCGGCGTAGTCGTCGACCAGCGGCATCCGCCAGAAAGGCTCACCCGCGGCGCTCGCGACGCTCAAGAAACCATCCGCCAGGGCGTCACTGGTCGCGAAGAGCCCACCGGTGCGCACGCCCAGGGCAACCTTGATGGCGCCGGTCAGCGTGGCCACGTCGACCAAGGCGTCCGGTTTGATGGATTCGACGGCGTAGGCCAACCCGTCGGCCATCACCAGGCGTCCTTCGGCGTCGGTGTTGGTCACCTCGGTGGTGCGACCGCCGTAGTGCCGGATCACGTCGCCCGGCCTCAGTGCGTTGCCGCCGACGGAGTTCTCGGCGCTGGTCAGGAGCCCGGTCACCTTGATCGGGCAGCGGACCGCCGACAGAGCGCCCATGACGGCCAGGACGACCGCGGCACCGGTCATGTCACGCTTCATGTTGATCATGGCGTCAGCCGGCTTGAGCGACAGCCCTCCGGTATCGAACGTGATGCCCTTGCCGACCAGAACCACATGACGGGTCCGGCGTGTGACCCGAGCCGGCTTGTAGTCCAGCCGGACCATTCTCGGCGGGTTCGCCGACTCCTGGCCGACCGCCAGGATCGCGTTGAACCCGTCCTGCCGCAGGTGCTTCTCGTCCCACACCCTGACATCGATCCCGGTCCGGTCGGCGAGGCGCACGGCTTGGTCGGCGATCCAGGCGGGGGACTTCTTGTTGGACGGGATGCTGGACATGGCACGCGCCCACAGGGAGGCTTCGGCTACCTGCCGGGCCCGGTCGACCACTGCATCGGCTCCACTGTGGGGCATGCAGAGCACCACGCGCTCCACCGGAACCGGACCGGAGTCCGCCGACCGGTCGTGGAAGCGGTAGGAGCCGAGCAGCACTCCCTCGACGAACGCGGCGGTGCCTTCGTCGTCGGCCACGGCCGCGACCGAGGTGGCGACCGTCGAGCGGCCCCGGGTCTTGCGCGCCAGCGCTGAGCCGGCCCGCCGGAGCGCGGCGACGTCAGCCTCACCGACTCCGACGAAGAGCAGCCGGCGAGCGGGCAACTCGGTGGGGATCAGGTGCTCAGTGATCTCACCGGGCCGCCCGGAGGCGCCGTTGGTGTCGAGGATGGCAAAGGCGTCGATCTCGTAGCGGTCGATCAACTCGGTGGACCCGGGCCCCAGCACGACACCGGCCGCCCCGCTCAGGACGGGGACGGCCACCACCTCCGCCTCGGCCACCTCCGTCGGCGGTTGGGCCGACAGCTCCAGCACCGGCGAACGGTCCGTCAACTGGCTCTCCAAAGTCCCCCCTGTGATGACGCCATCTGACTCTACTAGGAGCCTGGCTCGTGCTCAGAGCCCGACGGGAACGACCCCGGAAATCTCGAGGATCTCCGGGGTCGTCGCGCTCGGCGAAGGACGGCTCAGCCGACAACCGACTTGAGTGCATCCCCCAAGGCGCTCGCCTCTTCAGCGTTGAGCTCTACGACGAGTCGACCGCCACCTTCCAGGGGAACCCGCATCACGATGCCGCGTCCCTCCTTGGTGACCTCCAGCGGACCGTCGCCCGTCCGCGGCTTCATCGCCGCCATGCGAACACCTCTTCCCGGCTAGCGCGCGCCCATCGTCTGCTGGGCGCGACGAGTCTCGGGTCATTATCGCGCAATTCAGCCTGCCGCCGACACCCGAACGGCGAACCACGGGCCTCCAGTCGCATCCGAATCGCCGCCGGATGGCTCGGCGGGCACCCCTGCCGCCGCTGAACGCGACTAGGTTTGACCCACCAGCGCGATCAGCTCGGAGGATCCATGACAGACCAGCCCGTGCTCTCCGCAGTGGCGGACGGCGTCGCCACCATCACGTTGAACCGGCCCGATTCGATGAATTCCCTCGACGTTTCGACCAAGATCGCCCTGCTCGCGGCCCTGCAGGGGGCGGCCGAGGACGCATCCGTCCGATGTGTCGTCCTCACCGGGACAGGTCGCGGCTTCTGCGTCGGCCAGGATCTCAAGGAACACGTAGAGGTGTTGGCCACCCGGGGACCCGACCAGGTGCTGTCGACGGTGGCCGAGCACTACAACCCGATCGTCACGCTGGTGGCAACCATGCCCAAACCAGTGGTGGCTGCCGTCAACGGCGTGGCCGCCGGGGCCGGCGCCAGCCTGGCCTTCGCCTGCGACTTCCGGATCCTGGCCGACACCGGAGGCTTCAATACGGCCTTCACCGGAATCGCACTGTCCTGCGACACCGGATCCTCCTGGACCCTCCAACGCCTCGTCGGCCGCGCCGCGGCGCTCGACCTGCTCTACTTCCCACGGACCGTGGATGCCGCGGAGTCACTCGCGCTCGGCCTGGCCACCAAAGTGGTGCCAGCCGACGCCGTGGGTGAGGTGGCAGCCGAGCTCGCGGCCAGGCTGGCGCAGGGCCCGACCGTGGCCTACGGGGCGGTCCGCCGAGCGGTCGCCCACAGCGCCGGTCACGACCTGGAGTCCTCGCTGACGTTCGAGGCCGAGATGATGCGTCTTACTGGTGCGACCCACGACCACCGGGACGCGGTATCCGCCTTCGTGGCCAAGGAGAAGCCGGTCTTCCACGGGCGGTGAGGGGTCTGGGGGGTCGGCCCGAAGGTCGTCACCGCACCCAACAGTCGGCAAGATGATCGTTGACCATGCCGGTGGCCTGCATCAGCGCGTAGAGGGTGGTCGGCCCCACGAAGGTGAACCCGCGGCGCTTCAGCTCCTTCGTCATCGCCTCGGACTCCGGGCTGCGGCTCGGCACGTCCGCGAGGGTGAGCGGGGCCGGCAGCGGCGTCTCCGGGGCGAACGACCAGAGCAGATCCGACAGGCCCTCCGACGTGGCGAGCGCAGCTCGAGCGTTGTTGATGGCTGCCTCGATCTTCGCCCGGTTGCGCACGATCCCGGGGTCGGTCAGGAGGCGAGTCACCTCGGTGGCCCCGAACCCGGCCACCTCGGCGATGTCGAACCCGGCGAACGCCGATCGGAAGGCGACGCGCTTGCGGAGGATGGTCAACCAGGAGAGCCCTGACTGGAAGGCCTCCAGGGTGAGACGCTCGAACATGGCGCTGTCACCGCGCAAGGGCCGACCCCACTCACCATCGTGATAGGCGACGTACTCGGGGGAGTCCTGCGGCGAGCCCGCCCAGGGGCAGCGGGCCGGATCGGTCACGACTTGTCGTCGTCCGGGGACTCAGCGGTGGGCTTGGGCACCGGCGGCAGGGGAGCGGTCGGGTAAGGAGAGGTCGATGGGGAGGGTGTCACGGTGCCCGCAGGCTGGGCCGCAGGGCGGTCACGCACCAACGCCTCCCGCTGGGCCATCTCCTGGGCCAGCCGATCCAGGAGCGTGTCGACCTCCGACATCCGATAGCCCCGCAGTGCGGACGAGAAGCGGACGTGGACCAGGTCTCCGGCGGAAATCGGACGGTCGGCCTGCACCCGCGAGTCCGGACGGTCGTCGTACGCCTCCGGCATGCCGCCGCCCCACCCCGTCGCGACCACGGCGACGAGGACGATGATCGCAAGGCACAGGGTCGCGAAGAACCACATCATGGGTCGATGGTGCCATGCTCCGGGTTGATGTCCTCCGGCGAAACTCCGATGGCGGGATTCAGAGCTTCGTCGCCGCGCTCCGCACGGGACTCCAACAGGATCCTGACGGCCTCGTCGACATCGTCGGTGCAATGCAGCAGATCCACGTCCTTGGCGCCGATGTGCCCCGCACCGAGCACGCTGCCACGGATCCAATCCATCAACCCGCACCAGTAGTCGACTCCGAGGAGAACGATGCGGAAGGCACTCACCTTCCCGGTCTGGACGAGGGTCACCGCCTCGAAGAGCTCGTCGAGGGTCCCGAACCCGCCCGGGAGGACGACGAATCCTTCGGCGTACTTCAAGAACATCGTCTTGCGCACGAAGAAGTAGCGGAACTCCATGCTCACATTGACGTAGTCGTTGATCCGCTGCTCGAACGGGAGCTCGATCGAGAGGCCCACCGAGGTGCCTCCCGCCTCGAAGGCGCCCTTGTTCGCGGCCTCCATGATCCCCGGACCTCCCCCGGTGATCACCGCATAGCCGGACTCGGCCAACTTCCGGCCAAGCTCCACGCCCTGCTCGTACGTCGGGCTACCCGCCGCTTCCCGGGCAGAGCCGAAGACCGTCACCGCCGGTCCCAGTTCGGCCAGCCCGCCGAACCCCTCGACGAACTCACTCTGGATGCGCAGGACCCGCCAGGGGTCGGCATGCACCCAGTCGGTGGGCCCACGCTCGTCGAGGAGCGCCTGGTCGGTCGTGGTTGCACCGTCAGGCCGGTGCCGGATCCAGCGCTGGGCCATCACTCGGTCCCTTCCAGCCAGGAGCGCAGCCGCTCTTCGACGTGGTGGAGCTGGGCGAGCGGGACCCGCTCGTCTCGCCGATGGGCCAGACTCGGGTCCCCCGGCCCGTAGTTCACCGCCGGAACACCAAGAGCGCTGAACAGTGAGACGTCGGTCCAGCCGAACTTCGGTGCCACCTCTCCCCCGACGGCGTCGACGAAGGCCGCTGCCGCCGGCACCGAGAGTCCCGGCAGCGCTCCTGGCGCCGCGTCGGTGATCCGGAGCGCATAGCCCTCGAAGACCTCACGCACGTGAGCTTCGGCATCCTCCAGAGATCGGTCCGGGGCGAACCGGTAGTTCACGGTGACGCGACACTCGTCAGGCACCACGTTCCCCGCCACTCCACCGCTGATGCCGACCGCGTTGAGCCCCTCGCAGTACTCGAGGCCATCGATGACGGGACGCCGCGGCCGGTAGTCCGAGAGTCGCTCCAGGACATCGGCGGCCGCGTGGATGGCGTTCTCGCCCAACCACGCCCGCGCAGAGTGGGCTCGGGTGCCGCGCGTCACGACGTCGGCCCGGAGGGTCCCCTGGCAACCACCCTCGACCCTGGCGTTCGAGGGCTCCATCAAGAGGGCGAACGCCGCCTCGAGCAGGTCGGGGTGGGAGGTGGCGAGCTTGGCCAGGCCGTTGCGCTCGGCCTCCACCTCCTCGCAGTCGTAGAGCACGAAGGTGATGTCCCGGTTCGGCTCGGGCACCGACGCGGCCAAGCGCAAGGCCACGGCCACGCCGCCCTTCATGTCGCAGCTGCCCAGCCCATGCAGGAACTCCGCGTCGAGCGAGGAGGGCAGGTTCGCATTCTCCGGGACCGTGTCGAGGTGACCGGCAAGGATCACCCGCTCGGCACGGCCGAGCGAGGTCCGCGCCACCACCGTGTTGCCCACGCGAAACACCTCAAGGTGCCCCAACGCCCCAAGGGCCGACTCGACGGCGTCGACCAGCGCCTCCTCCTGCCCGCTCTCCGAGGGAGCATCGACCAGATCGCGGGTCAACGAGACGACATCGCGGCTGAGATCCAGCGCCAGACTCATGGCCCCATCCAACCAGGGTTCGGGCCGCTGACCACGTTGGGTAGCGTTCTCGTCGTGAGCGAGACGAAGATGTACTCCCACCCAACATCGGCCTGGGGTTTCGGACTGAGCACGATCGCGCCCTCTGGGGTCGTGCTGGACACCTGGTTCCCCCAGCCCGAACTGGGTGAACCCGACCCCGCGGCCACTCCCCCGGCGGGTCTGCTGGCGTTAGCCGGCGAGGACCCCGACCGAGGCGTGCGCGCCGAGGTCACCTTGGTGGTCGCGGATCTGACCGTTCCCCCGCAGGACCCATCGGACGCCTATCTGCGACTGCACCTGCTCTCGCACCGCTTGGTCCGGCCCCACGGGATGAACCTCGAGGGGATCTTCGGGGTGCTCACCAACGTTGTGTGGACCAACTACGGGCCCTGCCCCGTCGAAGGGTTCGAGACGACCCGACTGAGACTCCGGGCACGTGGACCGGTGCAGGTCCTGGGAATCGACAAGTTCCCCCGCATGACCGACTACGTCGTCCCCTCGGGAGTGAGGATCGCCGACGCCGACCGAGTCCGACTGGGCGCCTATCTCGCCCCCGGCACGACCGTGATGCATGAGGGCTTCGTGAACTTCAACGCCGGGACCCTGGGCCCGTCAATGGTCGAGGGGCGGGTCAGCGCCGGCGTCGTCGTGGGCGACGGCTCGGACGTCGGAGGCGGTGCGTCGATCATGGGAACCCTGTCGGGGGGTGGCCAGGAGATCATCTCCGTCGGGGAACGCTGCCTCATCGGGGCCAACGCCGGGATCGGTATCTCTCTGGGCAACGACTGCGTGGTCGAGGCGGGTACCTATGTGACCGCTGGCACCAAAGTGACAGTTCTCGACATGGACAACAAACCCAAGGCCATCAAGGCAGCCGAGCTCTCCGGCGCCGACGGGATTCTCTTCCGACGCAACTCCACGACTGGCGCAATGGAGGCTCTGCCCCGCGAGGGGCAGATCATCGAGCTCAACGCGGATCTGCACCTCAACGACTGAGGAGGGGGTCACGCCGGCGGCGTCCCCGGGAGTCCGGGACCGAACTAGGCTGGATCGATGCGATGGACCCGTGATGGTGGCGTCTTCCTCCGAAGGCTCACGATCGCCTTCGGCGTGCTGCTCGTCGGAGGAAGCGTCTACATCGCGCTCGTCCCGCGGAACACCGTGGTAGTCGGGCCGACCACCTGCACAGTCGCCGTCGGGGCGGGTGAGACCCAGCTCAGCGCGGCCCAGGCGGAGAACGCAGCCACCATCGTGGCGATCTCGGTCCAACGAGGTCTGCCGATCCGGGCTGCCGCGATCGCACTGGCCGCTGCGTTGCAAGAGTCCAAACTGATCAACGTGCAACACGGGGATCGCGATTCACTGGGACTGTTCCAGCAGCGGCCGTCCCAGGGGTGGGGGACGGCCGAGCAGATCCTCGACCCGGTCTACGCCACCAATGCCTTCTACGACGCGTTGGTCAAGGTGCGCGGCTATCGGAAGATGTCGATCACCGATGCGGCGCAGGCGGTGCAGCGGTCGGCCTTCCCCAATGCCTACAGCTCCCACGAAGAGCCGGCCCAGGCCCTCGCCGACGCCTTGGCCGGCCGCAGCCCCCGGTCCCTCACCTGCACCGTGCCCGGCACCCCGTCCCCCGGCGAGGTCTCAACGGTGCTTTCCGGCATCCAGGAGGATCTCATTACCGGGTTCGGCCAGCTCGTAACGGTCACCCGGAACGGCGACTCCCTGATCGTCCAGACGGTCGGTGACCGGCCCCGACGGCTCTCTTGGTCGGTCGCGTCCTACCTGGTGGCCCGGGCACGGATCCTCAACGTCGGCACGGTCGCGGTCGGCAGCCACATCTGGGACCGCGACCGCGGTACGTGGAAACCCGGCCAAGACCAGAGCAGCGGAACCGTAGCCGTCACCTCCGCTGCAGCCCACCGTTGACGCCGGACGGTACGGGGCCTGACACTGAAGGGGCCGGATGGGGCCGGCCTCGAACGAGGGGGTTCGATGAGCTTCGACTCGATGATCTACACCCTGGGCACCGCCCTGAATCATGCGATGGACTCAAACACGCCGGTGGAGCTGCTCGTACAGGGGCAGTGGGTCACCGGGCAGGTGCTCGCCGTGGACGGACACGGCCTCGTGCTGGAGCACTCCGAGGACGAGCACTCCGTCATCCGAGTCGAGCAGATCAGCATGGTCCGGGTGAGCGGACCCGCCCCGTTCCGTGCCGCCCCGGCGGTGCCTCTGGCCCCGGTCTCTGCTGTCCCCGCCCAACGAGCGGCAGCCCCCTAGCGCACCTCCCGATCCGCTGGCCGATCCACATCTCTGATTGACATAGCTATACAAAGCGGTCAAACTGGACATGCGTTCCGGGGGGGACGCTCGTCAGTCGCATGCGGGAGGGCAGCCATGCGTTTCGATTCCATGCTGTACACCATTGGTACGGCACTCAACGCCGCTCATGAGTCAGGGACTCGAGTGGCAGTGCTCGCGACCGGGCACTGGATGAGCGGGACCATTGGCGCCGTCGACGGCTACGGCGTGATGCTCGACGACAACGGAACCGACCAGTACATCATCAAGCTCGACCAGATCACCGCGGTCCGGGTCATCGCCGAGGTCGGCGAGGCCGGCGAGGCTGAGCAGTCGGGCGCCGACTCGAACGTCGACGAGGATCCTGTCTACGGGCCCCGGCACATCGACGGGATCAGTGCCAAGCGCGCCAAGCCTGAGCTCCGTCTCCTGAGCTAGCCCAGATTCATTCCCCGGACTCGTTCGCCGGGATCAACGGGCTCCCGTCAGGGCGCCAGTCGCTGCACCGCCTCTGCGATCCGCTCGTCGGTGGCAGTGAACGCCACCCGCACGTGCTGGGCACCCGAGGGGCCGTAGAAGTCACCGGGAGCCACCAGGATGCCCAGCTCGGCCAGCGCGTCCACGGTGTCCCAGCAGGGCTCTCCACGAGTAGCCCACAGGTAGAGCGACGCCTCGGAGTGGTCGATCCGGAAGCCAGCGGTCTCCAAGGCCCGTCGCAGATCCGCGCGGCGTGCCGCGTAACGCGCATGCTGCTCCTCGGCATGCTCGTCGTCCTCCAGCGCTGTCACCATGGCGACCTGCTGTGGTCCCGGCACCATCAGGCCGAGGTTCTTGCGGACCCGGAGCAGCTCGCCCACGACGCTGGGGTCGCCGGCGACGAAGGCGCACCGGTAGCCGGCGAGGTTCGACCGCTTGGACAGCGAGTGGACGGCCAGGATGCCGTGATGGTCACGCCCGCAGATGTCCGGATGAAGGACTGACACGGGGTCGGCCTCCCAGGCCGATTCCGCATAGCACTCGTCGCTGACCAGGAGGACGCCGCGATCGCGGCACCACTCCACGACCTTGCGGAGATGGTCGGCTCCGAGGACGCGACCCGAAGGGTTGGAGGGCGAGTTCAGCCAGAGGAGACTGGGGCGTTCGGGCCCCAGCGATGTGAGCGAGTCGGCCGCCAGCGTGCGGCACCCGGCCAGCGCGGCGCCCACCTCGTAGGTGGGGTAGGCGAGTTCGGGATAGACAACCAGATCCTGCGGACCAAGCCCCAGATGCAGGGCAAGAGATGCGATCAGCTCCTTCGAGCCGATCGTGGGGAGCACGTGAGCCGGATCGAGTCCGGTGACTCCCAGCCGACGCTCCATCCATCCGGCACAGGCGACACGCAATTCTTCGGTGCCCGCGGTGGTCGGGTAGCCCGGAGAGTCAGCTGCCCCCGCAAGCGCCTCTCGGACCCGCTCCGGTGTCGGGTCGACGGGAGTGCCCACCGAGAGATCGACGATGCCGCGCGGATGGGCCCGAGCCCGGGCAGCGTGTTCGGCGAGATTGTCCCAGGGGAAGTCGGGCAGCCGCTCGGACACCGAACGCGTCGCCCACCGGGGCACTCCGGCCGACGGCACCGCAGGCTCCGTCGAGGAAGAAGCTGACGTCACTCGCCCTGCGGCGGGAGCGCGGCGATGAGGGGGTGATCACTCGGGATGACGCCCATCTTGGCGGCGCCTCCGGGCGAACCGAGCTCGGCGAAGAACTCCACGTTGGCCGCGTAGTAGTCCTTCCACTGCTCAGGTGTGTCGTCCTCGTAGTAGATGGCCTCCACCGGGCATACCGGCTCGCAAGCCCCACAGTCGACGCACTCGTCGGGGTGGATGTAGAGCATCCGCTGACCCTCGTAGATGCAATCGACCGGACACTCGTCGACGCAAGCACGGTCTTTCACGTCGACACAGGGCTGAGCGATGACGTACGTCACCTGGTTCCTCCTCCGACTTTCGGGCGGGACTGCTGGTGCCAGCGTAGTGGCAGGGCAGGATGGGGACCATGGACGGTAGGCCCGGTTCCGTGCGCGTCGGCCCCGAGTGCGTCGGGCAACGCGTGGTGGTACGTCGAGTGGTACTCGGGGAGCGCGGCCCCTCCGGTGGGCCCGCTGTCACCGACGTGCTCGGCGTGATGCGGTCCTGGGACGAGACGAGCACCGAGATCGAGACCCGCGACGGATCGCTCGTCACGATCCGTGTCGCAGACATCGTCGCCGGAAAGCCGATCCCCCCGCCACCAGAGCGTCGCCGCTGATCGGGAGCCGGCATCACAGACCGGCGAAGAGATCGTCCTCCACGCCCTGCCCGTTGACCGGACCTCGTTGTCCCCGGGCGAGCCGGTAGAACTCCATCCCCCACACAGCGTTCCCAAGGTTGTTGGACAGAGCGAAGAACTGCCCATCAACGGTGATCTGCGTGGCATGGGCTCGCATCGCGGCCAACTTGGCGTCGACGTACTCCGTCCCGTCGACCACCGCATCGAGGTACTCGTCCTCGGTCATGAACCGCGGCAGCTTGTCGTCCTCCCACCCTTCGAAGGACGTATCGTCGCCGGCCTCGCGCAGCCGGCGGATCCCCTCGCGAAACCAGGAGGCCGACATCGTCACCCAGTAGGTCTTGGCGATCTCCCAGGGCTCGCCCAGATCAGGACGGTAGGAGCGCACCCCAGCGAGATCGGCGCCGTAGGTCGCGACCCGATGGGCCTGGATGTGATCGGGGTGGCCGTAGTTGCCGAAATCGTCGTAGGTCACCATCACCTGAGGACGCACCTCTCGGATGATCTCGACCAAGTAGTCGGCCGCCTCCTGCAGGTCGGCCCGCCAGAAAGTATCCTCTCGGACCGCCTCCGCCGGGACCGCGTGGCCGCTCTCGTGCCACTGCATGCCCGAGTCCCGATACCGACCCGCTCCGCCGAGGAAACGGTGATCGGTGACCCCGAGCTCAGCCATCGCGGCGGCGAGCTCGTTGATGCGATGCTCGCCAAGCCGGTCGTCCTTGTCGGCAGCCAGATGCGACAGGTCCGGGACGAGCACCTCCCCCTCCTCGCCGAGCGTGCAGGTAACGAGGGTGACTGAGGCACCCTCGGCGACGTACTTGGCCATGGTGGAGCCGTTGTTGAGGCTCTCGTCGTCGGGATGGGCATGCACGAGAAGCAGGCGGCGATCCATGTGTCGGAGCCTAGCCGTCGCTGGGGCGAATCGGCCGATCCGGCAGGGGTAGCGCCGACAAGCGTGGAGCCGCGTCCGGTTCCTCGTGATCGTCGACCCATCCCCCGGCGTCCTCCGCCACCACCTCCACGTGCAGCGCCGGTGCGTCTGTGGAGAGCACCCAGGGCTGGCCCTCGTCGTCGTCCTCGCCGGCGAACCGGCCCCGGCCGATCTCCGCTGCGAAGCCTCCTGCGCGCAGCCGAGCTGCAACGCCTCGCGCGTCGTCCTCGTCGAAGAAGTACGCCGTGACAGTCACCGGAGCAGCTCTCTGACGTGGCCCAGGAAGGGACGGTCACCCGGAAGCCAGGAGAGGGCGTCCAGGTCCGGGGCTGCCAGCCAGCGGATCGCGTCGTGCTCCCGCGGCACCGGCTCCCCGTTCACCACGGCCCCGGGCGCAACCACCAACCGCCATCCACCGGACAGCGCCACGACCTCGGAGAAGAAGGCGCCGACCTCGATCCCGACCCCGAGCTCCTCCTCGATCTCTCGCGACAGCGCAGCGGACGGATCCTCTCCGGGCTCCACCTTGCCTCCGGGGAACTCCCATCCCGACTCGAGTGAGGCCCCTGCGCGGTGCGCCGACATGACGCGTCCGTGCCGCACGATGGCGGCGCCCACGACGAGCCGCTCGGGGTTCACGGCGAGCTCCGCCGCGGGGCCATCGCGAGCTGCCGCGATTGTGCGACCAGCCGCCCGCTGCTGTCCCAGACCTCGCCATCCTCCTCGAGCAGGCCACCAGCGAAGTTGCGCGTGGAGTGGCGCACCAAGAGCCAGCCAGGAGCGGGGAACGCTCGCACATGCACCGTGAGCTCCAGGGTGGGCGCCCACCCGTTGACGCCGAGGTCGAAGGTGACCGGGGGCAGAGCGTCGGTCGCGAAGACGAGCTGGTGGACGTCGGGCTCTCGCCCATCAGCCATCCGCAACCAGCCCTGGATCACACCGCGACCCGAGGGGGTGCCAGCTGCCCAGCCGGCTGACTCCGGATCCAGCCTGAGCTCGGTGCGGTCCAGCAGATCGGACGAGCCAAGCAGGTGGCGTGGGCCCTTGCTTGCCTGCATGCACTCCTCGGGGGGCGGGATCTGCGGCAGAGACGCCGTGGTGTGGACCTCGGCGGGCAGCGCATCCAACGTGCCGTAGGTCGCCAGCACCCGGAGCCGCTCAGCACCGTCTTGGCGCAAGCTCGCCTGACCGCTGGTCAGAGAGCGTCCGGTGCGGATCCTCTCGACCTCGATCTCGGCCGAGCCGGGAGTGCTGGCGGAGAGGAAGTAGCCGGAGAGACTGAAGGGATCGGCGTGGCCCTCAGCGGAGAAGTCCTCGCTCATCGCCCGAGAGACAGTCGCCATGAGGATGCCTCCGTTGACCGCCCGGCCGATGCGCCACCCCGGATCGACAGTCGCCTCGAAGCGCCCGGCCCCGGTCGGACGAAGGCTCGTTGCTCGGTCGAACTCGGTCACGCGACGAGCCTAGGCCCCCCGTATGAGGGCCAGGAGCATTCGTGCGGTTCCGGCACGAAGGACCGCTGGGCCACCAGGTGGACGGTGACGTAGCTGCCGCCGTTGTCCGGTCGGGTCGCGCCGCCAGCATGGACGTCTCTGACGTGAAAGACGTGGCAATTCCTGGCTCAACCGATTCCTGGCTCGACTCGGGCACGGAAAAGGTGCTGCCGGACTTCGTCCGGCAGCACCCACAATCGCTGAGGATCGAATGGGCAGGAACTAGTCCGACGCCACCCGCTGCGCGGGCACCTGGGCTCGTTGCGCAACCAGATGCACCGTCACGTATCTGCCGGTCGAGTCCGGGCGGGTTGCCGCCTCGAACTCCACGTGGGACACCTCCACATACGTGGTGTGAGCCTCCCAGAACTGGTACGCCACAGCGTGGCGCCACAGGTCCTCGAGGCGCGACGCAACCGTTTGCTCGTCCAACTCCGGCCGGTACTCGCAGAGGCCGATCACCAGGCTGTCGGGGTTCTCGGTCTGCTCGACCTCGACCTTGGAGAAGAATTCACTGGCTTCCAACTCGTTGCGCAGTGATTTCTCGACCAAAGCCAGTTGTGCCCCCACCCCTGGCGACGCATTCTGCTGTACTGCTGTCCGGAGCTGGTGATAGGTCACCATCTCCATAGCACAATGATGACGCCGAAATGTCCGTTTGTCACCCCTTGACGCGCGCACCGCGCGAGTTCATTGCAGACCTTCAGGATTAGACGTCAGCGCTCGTGAGGGTGGCCATTCGGCCGGCTCCAGTCGGGAATGCGGCCCGGAACCCCGCTCGGGAGCGGGGCCGGGGCACCACCACCGCTGTGACGACATCGTGCCGCACATCCGTTCGTGAGCGGATCCAGCCGTCCCGGTTGGGGGAATTCCGGGGCGAGCTCGCGGCGCGAGACGGTGGTGGTGCCCTGGCTACGGACTAGGAGCCTCCGGTCCGCTGCCCCGGGAAGGGGGGGTTCTGCGCGACCAGGTGGAGGGTCACGTAGTTCCCGGTGGCGTCGGGCCGAGTAGCCGCTGACAGCTCGATCTGGTCGGCGTAGATCGACAGTGAGTGAGCCTCCCAGAAGCGGTAGCGGATCTGGCTATCCCAGATCCACTCCAGCCGGGCCGCGACCTGTTCCATAGTGCCGCGTCCCGCTGGGAAGTCACACAGCGCGATCACCAGATGATCGGTGTCCTCGGTCCGTTCGACCTCGACCGTGGACACCAGACCGCTGTCGATCAGCCGATCCTGCACAACCGCCTGCATCGCGGCCAACTGCTGGGGGCCGGCCGGCGAGGCGTTGCGTTGGATGGCTGAGCGCAGCTCGAGGAGGCTGCCGAGACTCACGGCAGGGTGGGGGCGCCCTGTCGGGTTGCCGTGCACGTACGTCGGCTGGCGGTTGGACCCGAAACGGGCCCGCACCACCGAGCTCCAGTGTTCTGCCGAGGCGACTCTTCTCAGCCCCTCCCAGGCGGCTGAGCTCTCCACGACTTCTCGCACGTAGCTCATCTCGGACCTCCCAATCCGTTCCTTGCACTTCGATTGTGAGGTGCATGAACCTGCAAGCCAAGGGGTTCGGCGATATTGATTCTGCAGGATTGTGCATGTGTTGATCAGTGCAAACCAGACATAAGGGGTGTAGCAGGGCGCTGCTGGGGCCTCCTCCTCTCCGGTCTCGGCCTCCCCTGGGCGCGGGACGATCGCGGCGCAACGCAGCCAGTAGCGTGGCCCGGGTGACCAGCGCCCGACCCGCCGGCATCTCAGACGGCCCCCGGCTGGGCGAGAAGCTCGCCTTCTTCGGCGGCTCCGCGGGGACCTTCTTGATGAACGCTGCCGCGGGCTTCGTGCTGGTCTACCTGACCGACGACCTGGCGCTGAGCGCCGCCGCGGTCGCCACCATGCTGCTGGTGGCCCGGATCATCGACGGCGTCATCGACTCGGTGATCGGCTACACGGTCGATCACCTGCCGCGGACACGCTGGGGCCGGTTCCGGCCCTACACCCTGATCGGCGGGGCGCTCGCGGCACTCGGTGTGGTCGCGTTCTTCGCCCTCCCCGGCTACCTCGCCAACCCGTTGTTGGTGGCCTGGATCGCCTACCCGCTGATGGGAGCGGGGATCAGCACGGTGGCCATCCCCCTGGTGTCGTTGGTGCCCGCGATCAGCGAGGACTCGCGGACGCGGTCCCAGCTCGCCGGGCTCGTGGGCCTCACCACGTTGCTGTCCGCGGCTCTGGCCTCCGTGGCAACCCTCCCCACCATCCACTGGCTGGGTGGCGGGCGCAGCGCCTGGGCGATCTACGGCATCGCGGTAGCGACCGTGGGGTTGCTCCTGGTGATCGCCCTCGTCGCAACGGTCCGCGAGAGAGTGGTCCCGATCTCCAACCACCGCTACGGCCTCGCCGAGTTGCGCCGTGTCTTCTTCTCCGACTGGGCAGTCCCGATCCTGCTCGGCTGCAAGGTCGCGGTCCACTCGGCGAGTGGCGCACTGACCGCGGCCGGGCCCTTCTACTTCATCTACTACATGGGGGACAGGAACCTCTTCTCGGTCGCGGCGGTCGTCATGCTGATCCCGATGGGAGTCAGCGCGATCGGCTTCCCGGCCCTCGCGCGGCTCCACGGCCTCAAGCCGTGGTACGTGGTCGGCCTGGCCTCCTCGATCGTCGGGCTCGGCTCCCTCTACTTCGTCCCCAAGGGGGACGTCATCTTGGTCATGGCACTCTTCGCCCTGACCGGCGTGGGGTTCGGCGGCGTGACCTCGCTCAACTACGTGATGCTCGCCGAGCTCACCGACTACGTCGAGTGGCTGCACGGCTACCGAGCCGAGGCGACCCTGGCCGCCATGGCCTCCTTCGCTGTCAAGGCGGGGTCCGGGATCGGTGGGGGCATCGTCGGCTATGTGATCGGCTGGGGGGGCTTCGACGGAAACCGCGAGATCCAGTCGGCCCAGGCCATCCGGGCGGTACTGATCTCGATGAGCGTGATTCCGGCGCTGATCGGGATCGTGGGGACGGCCATGTTCTGGGCCTATCCCGTCACCCGGGCCGTCGCCCAACAGGCCCATCTCGCCGTGGCCGCACGCCGCGGAACCATCCCCGCCTCCTGAACGTCCGATCCTCATGATGAGTCGACGAACCCTCCTCCAACTCGCCGGACTCGGCGGACTGGCCACCCTCGGTGCACCCCTGCTCACGTCCTGCGGCGGATCGAGCCCCGGTGGCTTCGCGCTGGCTTCCTCAGACGTCGCCTTCAGCGTCGGAGATCCGAGCAAGATCGGCCCGGCCGTCACGGGCATGACCGACCTCGGTGCCGCGCTCCTCGGCCGACTGGACTCCGCGCCGGGCAACCTCGCCCTCTCGCCTTACTCGATCGCGCTTGCGCTCGCCATGACGGTCAACGGCGCCAAGGGGGCCACCCGGACCCAGATGCTGGACGTTCTCGGGGGCGACCAGACCGCCGGTCTGAACGAGGGGATGGCGGCCCTGATCCACCACCTCGACGGGCTGACCGGTGAGCGGAAGAACTCCTACGGCAAGGCCGGCACGGTGGATCTGACCACGGCGAACTCGCTTTTCGGGCAGCTCGACACCGCGTGGGAGCCCGCCTTCCTCGACGCGGTCAAGGCCTACTACGACGCCCCCATCCGGATGGTCGACTACAAGGCCGACCCGGAGGCGTGTCGCACCACGATCAACTCCTGGGTCGCCGACCAGACCCACGACCGGATTCCCGCGCTCATCCCCGAGGGCGTGTTCGATGTGCTCACTCGGCTCACCCTGGTCAACGCGCTCTACTTCAAAGCTCCCTGGTTCAACAAGTTCGACAAGTCCAGGACACAACCCGGGGACTTCCACCTTGCCGACGGAAAGACCACTACCGCGGACATGATGAGGAACCTCGTCGAGAACGTCGGGGCGGTTGAGCACGACGACTGGCAGACTGTGCGGCTGCCCTACGCCGGCGAGGAGCTCGCGATGAGCATCGTCCTTCCTCGCCCCGGGAAGCTGGCTTCCGTCTGGTCGCTCGCCACCTCCGGCCACCTCAACAGACTGCTCGCCGTCAAGAACGGCGGGGCTGTGGACCTGACCCTGCCGAAGTGGTCGTTCCGGACCCAGAGTCCCCTGGCCCAGGCCCTGGAGAGCATCGGTATGAAGCTCGCCTTCGACTCGGGGCGCGCCGACCTCTCGGGGATGACCACCGAGGAGCAGCTCTACGTCCAGGCGGTGCTGCACGAAGTGTTCATCGCCGTCGACGAGGAGGGCACCGAGGCGGCCGCCGCCACGGCCGTCGTCGCGGGCGCGACCGCCGCTCAAGTCGGGTTCGAGATGGTCGTCGACCGTCCCTTCCTCTTCGTCATCCACGATGTCGCCAACACCACGCCGCTGTTCGTCGGTCGTGTCATGGACCCGACTGCCTGAGTCCTCCGGCGCGGCTTCAGCCGGTCTCGAGGGTCTCCTTCACCAGGTCGAGCCCTGCCACCTCGGCCTCCAGCGCCCTCCGGACGGCAGCGCGGGTGAAGAGGCCCTTGATCCCGCCAACCTCGGCAGTCAGACGCAAGGTCACATCGGTGCCGCCATCGGCCCGGCTGAAGACGAACTGACAGTGCGGACGCACCGGCCCGTTGAGCACCTCGAATGCGTAGCGCTCGGGCGGCTCGCAGACGGTCACTCGGATATCCGCCGGAACCTCGCGATGCCCTGGGCCGGCGAACGTCTCATGGATGAGCGAGCCGGCCCGCGGCTTCGACGGGCCGTCGGCCGTCACCAGATGGGGGCGCCAGACCCGGTCATTCCTCACGTCGGTGAAGAAGGCGAAGACGTCCTCACAGGGGCGATTGATCCTGATGGTCCGCGATGCCACCGGCATGGCCACCTCCTCGCGGGAGAACCGCCTACCGATTCTGGTCTTGTCCAGGTCTCACGGCAAGGGTGGGCCGACACGGTGGTACGGCACCGGCCCGAAGCTCCCCGGGTCGGAGGCCGGGTCAGATCTCCTCGGGGACCATCTTGATCGCTCCGGCCGGACACTCGGCGGCGCACAGGCCACAGCCCTTGCAGTAGTCGAGGTCGATCAGGTACTTCTCCCCCGGCCGGCCAAGCTTGATCACCGCGTTGTCCGGGCAGACTCCGTAGCAGTTGTCACAGCTGAAGCAGTTGCCGCAGGACATGCACCGACGCGCCTCGTACAGCGCCGTACCCTCGTCGAGACCGAGGACGACCTCGTCGAAGGTCGACTCCCGGCGGGCCCGCTCCAGCTGCGGCCGGTGGCTGCGAGACGCGTCGGAGTAGTACCACGTGTTGAGAGTGTCGAACGTCGCGATGCCAGACACAGCCTTCACCTGGTGCGCCCGTCCGGCCAGGTAGTCGTCGATGTTCTTCGCGGCCTTCTTGCCGTGTCCGACGGCAACCGTCACCGAGCGCTCGAAGGGGACCATGTCACCTCCGGCGAAGATGCCCGGGTGTCCGGTCATCATGTCCGGCCCGACCTGGAGGACCCCGTCCTCGACGACGAGTCCCTCAACGCCCTCGAGCAGGGACAGATCGGCCTCCTGCCCGAGAGCAAGGACGAGCGAGTCGGCTTCGAGCTCCTCGTACTCGCCGGTGGGTTGGGGGAACCCGGTGTCGTCGAGCTCCATCTTCTCGATGCGCAGCGAACCTTGGTCCACCTGGGTGATCGTGGTCAGCCACTTGAAGACCACGCCCTCCTCCTCGGCCTCCATGAACTCCGACTCGTGGGCGGGCATCCGGTCCTTGTTGCGGCGGTAGACGACGATCGCCTCGTCGGCGCCCAGTCGCTTGGCCGTGCGGGCGGCGTCCATCGCGGTGTTGCCGCCGCCGTACACCGCGACCCTGCGCCCCAGCAACGGCTTCTCCCCCTCCTCCACGCCGTGCAGCATGCTCACCGCGTCGACCACGTGGGACGCGGAGCCGGCCGGGATGTAGGCGCGTTTGCCGAGCTGGGCGCCGACCGCGAGGAAGGTCGCGTCGAACTGCTCGGCCAGCGCGGGCAGGTCGGTGACCTTCGACTCGAGCTCCAGGTGCACACCGAGGTCAAGGATCCGCTGCACCTCGGCGTCGAGGATGTCTCGGCCGAGTCGGTAGCGCGGAATGCCCCACCGCATCATGCCTCCGGCCAGCGGACCGGACTCCTTGATGGTGACCTCGTGACCGCGACGGGCCAGGTGGTACGCCGCGGAGAGGCCGGAGGGACCGGCGCCGATCACCAGCACCCGCTTGCCCGAACGCGGCACGTCCACCGACACCGACCAGCCCTCGCGCAGCGCCTCGTCGCCGAGGAACCGCTCGACCGAGTTGATGCCGACCGCCTCGTCGAGGTCGCCTCGGTTGCAGACGTCCTGGCACGGGTGGTAGCAGACCCGGCCCATGATCGCGGGGAAGGGATTCTCCTCCATGATCCGGCGCCAGGCGCGCTCGTAGGCTTCCCCGCCCTCCTCGGCCTCATAGAGCCAGGACTGGATGTTCTCGCCGGCCGGACAGGCGTTGTTGCACGGCGGCATGGAGTCCACGTAGACGGCGCGCTCGGTGCGCCACGACCCGGTCTTGTTCGCCTTGCTGGTGGCGACGTCCAGGGTGATCGCGAACGGCTTCTCCATCAGGCGTCCTCCTCCACGAGTCCGTAGCGGGCGATGTTCTTGTCGGCCTCCTGCTGCAAGCGGGCCAACAGGTCCGGTCGACCGGGGTCTCCGAAGAGGTGCGCGTACCGCTTCTGCGGGCGCAGATACTCCTCGACCGGCTGCTTACTGCGGATCTTCGAAACCTCGGTGACCTCACCGTGCTCCGCTCCGAAGACGGGGAAGAGCCCGGTCTCCTTCGCCAGCCGGGCCAGCTTGATCGTCTCCGACGGCTGGGCGCCCCAGCCGAGCGGGCAGGGGACCAAGACGTGGAGATAGCGGGCACCGTGGAAGCTCATCGCCTTCTCGACCTTGTACTCCAGGTCACGCAGGTCTGCGACGGTGGCGGTCGCGACGTAGGGGATGTCGTGCGCCATCGCGATCCGGGGGACGAACTTGCCCTGCCCGAACGCGTTGCCGGGCTCCTCGCCGAGAGCCTTGGTGTTGGCGGTCCGCGCCCCTGCGGGGGTCGCGCTGGAGCGCTGCACGCCGGTGTTCATGTAGCCGCCGTTGTCGTAGCAGACGAACAACACGTCGTCGTTCCGCTCGAACATGCCCGACAACGTCCCGAACCCGATGTCGACGGTGCCACCGTCCCCGGCCTGGCCGACCACCCGGATGTCCTCGCGTCCCTTGGCCTTCAGCGCCGCAGCGGCGCCGGCCGCCACCGCGGGGCCGTTTCCGAACAGGGAGTGCAGCCATGGAACCTGCCACGACGACTCCGGATACGGCGTGGAGAAGACCTCCAGGCAACCCGTCGAGTTGACCGCGATCATCTTCCCGTCGGTGGCACGCATCGCCGCGTCGAGGACGAAGCGGGCGCCGAGTGCCTCACCGCACCCCTGACACGCCCGGTGGCCCGAGGTGATGCTGTTCGACCGCCCCATCCGCGCTTGCACCGAGCGCTGCTCGGGGTCGAGGAGCCGGTTGCCGGCGACGAACGTGCCGACCTGGTAGAGCTTGATCTCTTGGTACGCCATCTATTGCCTCGCTCAGGAGAAGGGTCCGGAAGCCACGGTGCCCAGGTCCCGCAGCATGTTCTCGGCGTGCGGACCGGTGCGGATGCCTTGGTGCTCTCGAGCGAGCTCGCGCTCGACGAGGGAGACGTCGAGGTCAAGGAAGTGCAGCTTCCTCATCTCCATCCGGCCCGCCACTACGTCGTCGAAGAGCCCACGAAGAGATGCCTGGGTGATCGCCCTGCCGCCGAGGCCGGCCACGACGTCGTAGACCTCGACCGGAAGGCCGGAGAGCGCTAGCCGGACGTTCTGCCCGACGATCCCACCCACGCCGACGGCGAAAGCCCGCTCGACGACGACGACGCGCTTGGCATGCTGCAGCGCGGCGCGAACCTCCTCCAGCGGCCAGGGCCGGAAGCAGGAGATCGCCAGCGCTCCGATCGGCGTCCCCTCCTCGCGCATGGAGTCCACGACCTCCTCGATCGTCCCGAGCACCGAGCCCAGCGCCACGACGATCGTCTCCGCGTCGTCGGCGCGGTACGGACGCACCAGCCCTCCGGAGTCTCGACCGAACTGCTCCTTGAACTCCTCGGCGATGCGAGGGATCTCGTCGAGAGCCGCTATCTGCTTGGCGTGCATGAGGTACTTGACCTCGGAGAACGCCTCCGGTCCGACCATCGTGCCGATGGTCACCGGGTCATCGGGGTCAAGCATCTGACGCGGCTGGAACGCCGGGAGGAACGCGTCCACCCCCTCCTGTGAGGGCAGATCGACCTGCTCGACGGCGTGGGTGAGCACATAGCCGTCCATGCAGACCATCACCGGCACCGAGAGCTTCTCGGCCAGCTTGAACGCCTGGATGTGCAGATCGACCGCCTCCTGGTTGGACTCCGCGAAGAGCTGGATCCATCCGGAGTCACGCATCGCCATCGAGTCGGAGTGGTCGTTCCAGATGTTGATCGGGGCGCCAAGGGCGCGGTTGGCGATGGTCATCACGATCGGCAGCCCGAGCCCGGAGGCATTGAAAAGGGCCTCCGCCATGAAGAGCAGGCCCTGGGACGAGGTTGCGGTGTAGGCGCGGGCACCCGCGCCCGACGCACCGATGCAGGCCGACATCGCCCCGAACTCCGACTCGACCATCATGTACTCGCACCCCTGCAGGTCGCCTGTGCGAACCCGGTCCGAGAGCGACTCGACGATGTGGGTCTGTGGCGAGATGGGGTAGGCGGCGATGACCTCGGGCCGGCACACCTGAACGGCGTGCGCGACGGCTTGCGAACCTTCGATCTGCTCAAGCATCAGCAAGACTCCTCAGCGTCTCCTGGACGTGCGCGTGGGCCGCCTCCGCTGCCTTGGCGTTGCCCTCCCCGACCGTGCCGGAGAAGCGCTGCAGGATCGCCCGCGTCACTGACTCCAGCGACACCTGCCCGGTGAGCGCCGCGAACGCACCGAGGAGAGCCGCGTTGGGCAACGGCCGACCCAGGTGCTCGCGGGCCAGCTCCGTGGCGGGAACGGCCATCGCACGGTGCGGGTCGTAGGAGGTCACCATGTCGCCCAGTCCCAGCTCGTCCAAGGCCTTGGAGGTGTTCACCAGCAGGAACCCGCTGGGGTCCATGCCTCCGAAGAGGTTGACCTGATAGATCAGCGTCGGGTCCTGGACGATCAGCGCATCGGGGTTGGAGATCGGCTCACGGAGCCTGATCTGTCGGTCGTCGATCCGGCAGAATGCCACGACCGGCGCCCCGGTCCGCTCCGACCCGAAGGTGGGGAACGCCTGCGCGTGACGCCCCTCTGTGAACGCCGCGACCGAGAGCATCTCGGCTGCGGTCACAGCTCCCTGGCCGCCTCTGCCGTGAATCCGGACTGAGAACATCGCACCTCCTCCTTGACCGTAGTCGCCATGCCCTCACATCCCATGCGGCACGAGTCCCCTCTTACCGGGACCAGAGTCAGTCCTTGAGGCCGGTCTTCACCCCAACCGGCGCGGCACCACCAGGACCGGGCACTCAGAGAACTCGAGTACCTCACGGGTCTCGCCACCTACGTAGGGCTCTCCCGCCCCACCGGTGTCCCGCCGTCCGATGACGATCATGTCGGCCGACCACTCCCGGGCGGCCCGCAGGATCTGCTCACCGGGATAGCCGTGGAGCAGGAAGCTCTGCGCGTTGACGCCGACGGGCTCGGCGAACCGGAGCACGTAGTCGAGCAGCTCCTGCCCGGACGCTCCCGGAGACCCCGTGGTTGAGGGCGGCGTCTCGGCTGCCTCCGCGACGACATGCACCACGCGCAGGGAAGCATGCGCAAGCACGGCGAGGTCGATCGCGTCCCTTGCCGCACGCAGCCCCGCGGGCGAGTCATCTACCGCTGCCAAGATGCGTCGGATCACTCCACTCACCGTCCTTTGTTCAGAGCCGCCCGGGCCCAGCGCAGCCGAGCACCCTCAGCCCGCTCGCTCTCGTCAAGAGCAAGGTCGAGGACCCGCAGTGACTCGGTCAGTCTGGGCAGCCACCGGTCCTCCACCGCGCGGAGCCGGTGGGAGGTGAGGGCCATTTCCCGGCTGATCGCGGAGTGCGCCTCGGACGCGGCAGCATGGCGCACCGCGGCGGTTGCGGCCTCGCGGAGGAGCCCTCGAGCGCCGACCACGGCGACATCCGGTAGTCCCGCGACATCGGAGTCCCCCTCCGGCCAGGAACAGGTGGCGCTCTCGGGGTGGCGGGTCCCCATCTTGATCGCCCAGGTCACCGTGACCTGGGCGGGCTGCCCGTCCACACCGGCGCGCAGCCCGCGTTGACCACCGATCAGGGCGGCTCGCAGGAGCGCGGTCTCCGCCGACCGGCACGCCTCGTCCCACTCCTCACCGGTCCGCTGGGCGAGCAGCCGATAGTGGCTCTCCTCGGTGCGCAGCACCTTGAGCTTCTGCTCGAGCAGCGTGGCCGATGCCTCCGCCAGCGTCAGTCGGCGCTGCAGCCAGACCCGCCCCGCACGACCGGGTGGCATCGAGCGGAAACCGGTCATCGGGCGCCACCCTCCCGGAGGTGCGCCGCAACCATCTCCGGTGGCATTCCGGCGAGCTCGCGGCGAGGCAGGACGCCCAGTGCCGCCCAGGCCAGGTCGAGCGTCTCGTCCAGGGTGCGCAGCTCGTCACGACCCTGGTTGAGCAGTCGGCTCTCCAGCGCCTTCTCGAAGTCGAGGTAGCTCTGGTCGGTGGAGCTGAGGGACATCACACCCAACAGCTCGGCGAGCTCGTGGGCCTTCCGCGCCCGAGCCAGGGCGGCGAGCACCTGTGCCGCCAGGTCGAGGTGATCGTCCCGGGTCCGGCCCGGCCCGGCTCCGTGCCGCATCAGTCGCGACAGTGACGCAAGGGGCTCCATGGGCGGGTAGACGCCGCGAGCCTGCACGTCGGGGGACAGCACGATCTGCCCCTCGGTGATGTAGCCGGTCAGGTCCGGCACGGGGTGCGTCATGTCTCCGCCAGGCATGGTGAGCACGGGGAGGACCGTCACCGATCCCGGCCGCCCCCGGATCCGGCCGCAGCGTTCGTAGAGCGAGGCCAGGTCGCTGTACAGGTAGCCGGGGTAGGCGCGACGAGCGGGGATCTCGCTGCGCACCGAGGAGACCTCGCGGACCGCCTCGGCGTAGCTGGTCATGTCGGCCATGACCACCAGGACGTGCCGGCCCTGCTCGAAGGCGAGGTGCTCGGCGACGGTCAGCGCAATCCGGGGCGTCAGGATCCGCTCGATCACCGGTTCGTCGGCCGTGTTGACCAAGAGCGCGAGATCTCCCGCCGCGGACCGGGCCTCGAGCGCGTCCTGGACGAACTCGGCGTCTGCGTGGGTGAGCCCCATGCCGGCGAAAACCACCGCGAACTCCTCGCCGGCCACCGACGACTGCGCGGCGATCTGGGTGGCCATCTCGAGATGTGGCAGCCCGGCGACGGAGAACACGGGCAGCTTCTGGCCACGCACCAAGGTGGTCAGCGCGTCGATCGCGGAGATGCCGGTCAGCACCGGGTCTCGCGGGGGTTCGCGCCACGTGGGGTTGATCGGGTAGCCCGACACCGGGCGGGTCTCGGTCCCGAGGATGGGCGGACCCCCGTCCCGGGGATCGCCACGGCCGTTGCACACCCGCCCCAGCCAGTCCGAGCCGACCGGCACCTCGATCGGCCGCCCGGCGAACCGCACGGCCGTGCGCTCGGGGTCCACACCATTGGTGCCCTCGAAGACTTGGACGACGGCCAGATCTCGGTCCACTTCCAGCACCAGGCCGGCGCGGGGCGCCCCGGAGCCGGTGTGGATCTCGACGGCCTCGTCCCACCCCACTGCGTCGACTCCCTTGACGACGAGGAGCGGCCCCCGCACCTCGGCGACCCCCTGGTACTCGACCTGTCCCCAGCCGCTGGTCATGGCGCCAGCTCCTCGAGCCGGGCGAGCACCTGGTCGACTCGTCCTCGCACACCGTCGACGTCGTCGCGCTCGAGCTCGTCTCGGGCCCTGATCAGCGGGCCGTAGTCGATCTCCTCGAGCGTTGCGGCGGGCACGCCCGCACCGACCAGCTGCTGACAGCGGTCAGCAACGGTCAACACGCCATCGGCCAGGGCCGCGGCCTTACCGGCGCCGCAGGCGGCGTCGTTGTCGCTCATGGCGCTCTGCTGCAGGACCGCTTCGCGGAGCAGCCTCCCCACCAGCATCACCACGCGCTCGTGGCCCGGCAGCGCCGCGACCCCCACGAGCTCGGCGAGCTCGGCGAGCCGATCGGACTCGGCGAGCATCGACGAGACCTGTCCACGGCGGCGGGCCCAGCCGGGATCACCGGCCCGGACGTGCCACGCTCCGAGCGCGGCGTCGTCCCGGGAGAACGACCCGGTCCACGACACCGCCGGGTAGTGGCGCGCGTAAGCCAGATCGTGGTCGAGCGTCCACCGGCACCGGACGAACCGCTCGGTCTGCGTGGTGACCGGCTCGGTGAAGTCTCCTCCCGGGGGAGAAACCGCACCGATCACGGTGACCGAGCCGGAACGACCTCCCAGCGTCTCGACCAGTCCGGCTCGCTCGTAGAAAGCCGCAAGAGATGAGGAGAGGTTGGCCGGGTAGCCCTCTTCGGCGGGGAGCACCCCGGTGCGAGAGGCAAGCTCGCGCAACGCCTCCGCCCAGCGCGAGGTCGAGTCGGCGATCACGGTGGCGTGGAATCCCATGTCACGGAAGTACTCGGCGACGGTGACGCCGGTATACACGCTGGCTTCGCGCGCCATCAACGGCATGTTGGAGGTGTTGGCAACCACGACCGTGCGTTCCGACAACCGACCGCCGGTGCGCGGATCGACGAGCTCGGCAAGCTCGCTGATCACGTCAGCCATCTCGTTCCCTCGCTCGCCGCACCCGACGTAGACGATCACGTCCGCGTCGCACCACTTGGCGATCTGCTGGAGCAGCACGGTCTTGCCGGTGCCGAACCCACCCGGGACGCTGGCCGTGCCTCCCTTGGACACCGGGAAGAGGAGGTCAACCACTCGCTGCCCGGTGAACAGAGGCTCGCTCGCGGGGAGCCGAGCAGCGCTCGGGCGGGGCTGGCGGACCGGCCACCGGCTCGCCGCAGTGACGGTGACGTCGCCGATCCTTGCGAGCTCCTCGCTCGCGGCGTACGTGCCCTCTCCGACGAGGCGGTCCACCGATCCTTCGGCGCCGGGAGGAACCAGGACCGGCAATGCGAGCGGTCCACCGGTCGAGATGCTGCCGAGGACATCGCCGGGCCCGACCCGGTCACCGACGGCCACGTGCTCGGACGGGGTGAACTGCCAGGAATCCTCACCAAACCCTCCGGACTCGCCGGGTCGCAGCCACACATCGGCGTGCGAGAGCGGTCGAAGCAGTCCGTCGAAGATGCCACCGAGGAGCCAGGGCCCGAGCGTCACCGACAACGGCTGGCCCTGGGCCACGACGGGGTCGCCGGGCTTCAAGCCGCTCGTCGACTCGTAGGCCTGGATGGTGACGATCCCGTCACGTAGGGCGACGATCTCGCCCGCGAGCGAGGCGGCCCCCAACGAGACCAGCTCCGACATCGAGGCAGGGGCGAGGTTCTCGGCCTCGATAAGCGGGCCGCTGACCCGGCGAATCGTCCCGGCGGCCATCAGGTTGCCCGCTGCCGCAACCGGGCCACCACTGCCGCGTCGGCGAGGGAGGTCACCGAGAACACCATGCGACTGCCCGTACCGGGCGCTTCGAAGCCATCCTCGGTTCGGACCAGTTCAGCGCCCGGACCCGCGGCCCGCAGGGCCAGCGCCGAGACGGATTCGGCAGCCCCTGGCTCGTCGAGGAGGCGCCCAGCCGCCTTCCGAGCGCCTGTCAACAGCGCGTAATAGGCGGTGCGCTCGGCCGCCAACTCGACCTCGCGCGCCCTGCGGCGGGCGTGACTCTCCGCGGTCGCCTGGAGGCCTCTCGCCTGCTCCAGTGCGTCCTCGCGGGCGAGCGACCGGATCTGTCCCGCCTCGGCCTCGGCAGCCGCGATCACCCCGGCGACCGACTGGCGGGCCTGCTCTCGCGCAGCTTCGGCGTCCGCTCGGGCTTCGGCCAGCAGGGCATCGCGGACCGGGGCAAGTGCGTCCCGGACCGACGTCGGGGTCGGTCGTTCGGTCATGAGGGCATCACCGCAACCAGCCGGTCCGCCCCGGTAGTGCCCGTACGCCGCAGCGCATGGACCACATCCGCGGCCGCGGGAGTCACGATGACGACCGCGACATCCGGCCCGAGGCCCGACCAAGCACTCTCCACCTCCGCGGGCGACTCCGCGGGGATGACGTCGGCACCGGCAAGGAGAAACCCGGAGACCCGGGTCCCCTCACCGATCACCACAAGGCGTCCCATCGCGTCACGCCTGCCCGATCAGGATCACCGAGACGATCAGGCCGTAGACCGCGATGCCCTCGGCCAGCCCGACGATGACCATGGCGCGGCCGAAGACTTCGGGCCGCTCGCTGATGGCGGCCAGGGCGGCCGCCCCGGTGTAGGCCACAGCCACGCCCGCGCCGATCGACGAGCCCCCGACCGCGATCGCGGCGCCGAGCAGAGCCGCCCAGCTGCCGGAGTTCACCGCGGTGTCGGTGGCCGCGGCCACTGGCCCGGCGACCGCGGGACCGGTGTTCACGGCGACGAAGAGGACCGCCAGGGCACCGAGCGAGACCACGGCGTTCAACGCCACCAGCCACCAGCGGGCCGACGGCCCCCCTCGGCGCAGGATCGCGGCGGTGCCCGCCGCAACGACGAGGAGCAGGGGGAGAGCAATCATCCAGGCTGTCATGCGGGAGCCTCCGATTGGTTGGTTGTCGAGACGCAGGGGATGTGCCAGGGCTGGAACGGCCTGCCCTCGATGATGAAGACCCGGGAGAACAACTCGTAGTACTCCAAGCGGAGTGCCTGCACGGCGGCGACCAAGGCCTCCAGCGTGAAGGCGACCACGTTGCCGACGAGGAAGACGAGGATCGCGCCGATCCATCCGCCGATGCCTCCGCCACCGAGCCCGTGCGTGGCGGACCAGACGAGGTCGCCGAGCGCGGCGTGGGCCAGCCCGAAGGCCGCCAGTCGGGCGAACGACAGCAGGTTGGACCCGACCCGCAGCGCGTTGTCGAACAGTTCCACGAAGGACTGCACGATGCCCGTCATGCCACCCCCGGACTGGGCCAGCAAGCCGATGAAGACCAGGACGAGGCCCAGGACCCACACGACGATCCCGGCAACCAGAACCCAGGTCGCGCTGGTCAGCCACCACGCGGCCAACAGGCCGAGGCCCAGGAAGAGCCCGGATCCGGCGAGGCCGGACGGCGCATAGACAGCGAGGGCCCAGCCGCCCTCCCGCCAACGATTCACGGTTCCGAGCGCGTACGCCCCGCCGAGCAGCACGGCACCGACGCCAAGGCCGGCGACCAGCAGGGTGATCGGCTCCTCCAGCGGCCTGATCCACAGCGGAGCGATCAGCCCGGTGGGGCCGAAGAAGTCGCCGTACAAGAACCCGGCCGCCGTGGCGGCGACTCCGGCGCCGACCACGAAGGGCCAGGCCTTGCGGGCACCGGAGAACCGGCGTGGGATCCCGGCGCGGAGCAGCACTCCGATCACGACGAGGAGCAGCCCGTGGCCCACGTCACCGAACATCATCCCGAACATCGCCATGTAAGACAGGCCCGCCAGCACCGTCGGGTCGATGTCGCTGTAAGGCACCGTCCCGTAGGTCTGGACCAGCGGAGTGAGCGACCTGCGTACTCCACTGCCGGGGGACATCAGCGTCGGCGGATCCACCCCTCGCGGCCGGGGGATCGGGACCAGGGCACCGCCGTCCTCGGCGATCCGGGCGCCGAGTCCCGCCATCTCCTCCGTTGGCATCCACCCGGCGAGAGCAGCCACCGCGTGCTTGCGGACGGCTCGTTCGGCGACGTCCTCCAGATCGGTCTCGCCCGCCAGTAGGTCGACTCGCTCGTCCTCGACCAGCGCGTCGAGGTCGACCTCCTCCAGCGATAGCCGTGGCTCGATGTGCTCAGGTGGATGGAGCGCACGAAGCCGACGACCCGCTTCGCTCTGCCCGTGCCGCTCGTCGCCGGTCCGGTCGATCTCCACGACCCCGGCGTCGGCGACCTGGACCAGCACCGATCGCAGCGTGCGCTCGGGGGCCACCAGTGCGACCCGCTCCATCCGCGCCGGAATACCGGCCTCACGCCACGACATCGAACGCCTCCAGATCGGACCCACCGCGGGCTGCGACCTCGAGGGCGGCACGCACCCGCCAGGCGTCTACCGAGAGAACGGCAGCGGCGCCCAGCAAGGGGTCCGGGTCGAACTGGCCCTTGCGGAGAAGGGCAAGGCCGTCGTGCTCGAGCCGGTGCCACCAGGCGAGCTCAGCCCGCCAGATCTCAGCCGGCTCGGTGATGCCCTCGAATGCCCAAGCGGCCGGCGGCGGGAGGGCATCGATGAAGAGAGGCAGAGACGTCGCGTCAATCACCTGGCGACCGAGCAGGTTCACTGCCCCACGCCGCACCCGGTCGCTGATCTTCCGTCCGGTCAGCAGGTGCTCCCGAGCCACCAGGATCGCCGCCGCGGACAGTACCCAGTCGAGAGGGAGCGCACCGACAGCGCGTTCGGCGAGTGCCATGCGCATGCCGACCAGCACCGCACGATCACCGTCCCCTACCGGCGCCCACGCCGAGGAGTTGAGCACCTCGTGCAGCTCGGTCGCCGAGTCGGTTGCCGACAGCCGCGACCAGGCAGTGCCCAGAGCTCCCGGCTCGTAGGGAGGGAGTGAGCCAAGGCCCGCGTCGGCGCGCAGTAGGTCCTCGACATTGAGGATCTCGAACACCCCGGCCAGGAGGCGCAGGACCGGTGTGCCCTGCCACGGCATCCACCCCGCCAGCACCCGGAAGTGCCACAGCAGGGTCGCGCCGATCGCATGCTGGGCCTCGGCCAACGTATGGCTGCGCTTGACATCGTGCCCGTACGGCGTCTCGACGAGGCGGTCGAGCGCCACGGGCAGGCTCGGGCTCTGGGCCAGCGAACGGGCACCGGCGGCACCGAGCCGACGCCGGGACAGGGCTCCGGCACGGACGCTTCCCGCCACCCATGCGGCGGTCACGTCGAGTCCTCTTGTTCCGAGGCGTCCGCCATCTCGTGCAGCGTCGCCCGCACAGCCGCAACGATCTGAGCCAGATCGTCGTCGTAACGGTCCGCCGCTGTCTGCTCGATCAGGTTCGCGGTCTCGTGGGCTTCCCGCATCGCCTGCTCCGCGGCGCTGTCGGCATCGCGACGTCCTCGCGCGATCACCTCTTCGCGCTCAGCGACGGCCTCCTGTCGAGCCGTGGACACGACGGCGAGCGAGCGTTCCCGGCCCTCGCGCTGGATCCGTTCGGCGTCGGCGTCTCCCTCCCTGCGGACGCGGTCGCACTCGGCCGCGACGGAGGAGAAGGCCGCCAGGACCGACGCGAGCTCGGCCTGCGCCTGGGCGTGCCGGTCTGCCGGCACTCCCGGCGCTGTCGCTGAGCCCGGTGTTCCGGCGGGACGGAATCTCTGCAGCAGATCGCGGCTGCTCGGCACCTCCTCAGTGTCGCAAGCAACAGGCCACGAGCGTCAGGACCGAAGGTCCGACCCCGACCGGACCAACACCTTGAGGGGAAGGCCGGCGTGGAGGGCCCGGAAGAACCCGATTTGCCCGAATCCCAGCGATCACAGGACCGCGAGCTCACCCAGGTGAGGACCTGAGCCTCGTACCGTGGGGGGATGACGACACCGATCGTGCTGGTCCCCGGCTTCTGGCTGGGTGCGTGGGCGTGGGACGAGGTCGCGGGGCAGCTCCGTGACGAGGGACTGCACGTGGCCGCGGTGACACTGCCCGGGCTGGACTCGGTGGCGACAGACCGGTCCGGCATCACGCTCGAGGACCACGTCGACACCATCTGCGCTGCAGTCGAGGCTGCCGCCGATGCTGCGGGCTCACCGGCAGTCCTCGCGGTCCACAGCGGGGCGAGCGTTTCCGGCTACGCCGCCAGCGACCGCATACCCGACCGGATCGCGGCGATGGTCTACGTCGACACCATCCCCGGGGCAGACGCCATCAATCCGGAGTTCGCCGAGGTCGAGCTGGCGTTGTGGTCGCCCGAGGAGCTGGCCGAGCGGGAGAGCCTGGACGGGCTCTCTGCCGAGCAGTTGGCGACCTTCCGCGAGCGGGCAATACCTCAGCCAGGTGGGACGATCCGAGAAGCGCCGGCCTTGGGCAACGTGGGTCGCCGGGACCTGCCGAGCACAGTGATCTGCACCGCGTGGCCGGCCGCGGAGTTCCAGAGAGCGTTGGCCGGCGGCGAGCCGTGGCTGGCGGAGCTGGGCACTCTGACCAAGCTGACCTGGCTGGATCTGCCCACCAGCCACTGGCCGATGTGGTCGCGTCCGGCCGACCTGGCCGCTCTCCTCAGCGGGATTGCGAAAGGCGTGACGTCGGCGTAACTTTAGGTAAGGCTTGCCTAACTCGACTGATGTCTGGACAATCGGGAAGGTGTCTGGCCTACTGTCAGACGGTCGGCCGTCGGACCGCACTCGAACCGGGAGAGGGACATGCTCGCGAACCTGCTGATCGGCCTGCGGGAGGGCCTGGAAGCCGCGCTTGTCGTGAGCATCCTGATCGCCTATCTGGTGCGCACCGACCGGCGGCATCTCATCCCCCGGATCTGGGTGGGCGTGGGCCTGGCGATAGGCGTGAGCCTGGCCTTCGGCGCCGTGCTGACCTGGGGCCCGGCGAATCTCGCGTCCACGACGCAGGACGCCATCGCGGGCAGCCTCTCGGTGCTCGCCGTCGTCTTCGTCACCTGGATGATCTTCTGGATGGCCCGCGCCGCCCGGGGCATGGGCGCGGAGCTCCGCGGCCGGGTCGACGCGGCAGCCGAGCGGGGCGGCATGGCTCTCGTGCTCACCGCGCTGCTCGCTGTCGGACGCGAGGGGCTGGAGACGGCGCTGTTCATCTGGGCGGCGACGCAGGCGACCACCAGTGGATCCGGCTCGGAGTGGCAAGCCCTCGTGGGGGCGCTGGTGGGCCTGGGCCTCGCGGTGCTGATCGGGTTCCTGATCTACCGAGGCTCCCTGCGTATCAACCTCAGCGTCTTCTTCAAGTGGACCGGCGTCTTCCTCATCCTGGTGGCCGCAGGTGTGCTGTCGTACGGCATCCACGACCTGCAGGAGGGCGGCCTGCTGCCCGGAGAGGACACCCTCCTCTTCAATGTGTCCTCGGCGATCCCGCCGGGTAGCTGGTACGGCGCGCTGCTCAAGGGCGTCTTCAACTTCTCCCCCGCCACGACGGTGCTGGAAGGCATCGGCTGGATGCTCTACACGATCCCGGCCATGACGCTGTTCTGGCGGGTGGTGTCCCGAAAGCACGACGCTCCCGCCCCGAAGCAGCCGGAGCCGGTGGCCTGACGGCTCCCCGCAGCGCGAGCCTTTGCTAGGCAGCCCGCCGGCGGAAGACCAGGGCCGCCACAAGGCCGAAGGCCGCCCCCACGCCGAGGAGGAGGAGCATCGGCGCGACGGAAGACTCCGGCCCTTGCCCCCGCACCATGACGTTCAGCATCGCGTCGTTCAGGTGGCGCAGCGGCATCAGCTTCGAGATCGCCTGCAGCCAGCCGGGCGCTCCCTCGAGGGAGAAGAAGGAGCCGGAGAGGAAGGCCATCGGCAGGACGATGATATTGGCGAGGTTGATAGCCCCTTCCTGGGTGCTCGTCAGCGCGCCGGCCAGAATGCCGAGGGCCAGGAAGGAGAGCGTCGCGCAGAGCACCAGCGGGATCGACATCCACCAGGACCCGGTCAAGGTCAGCCCGAAGAACACCGTTCCCACGCCGAGGAAGACCGCGACCTGAGCCAGGGCGATCGCCACCGAGGTGACCGTCCGGGCCGCGACCGCGGCGGCGGCGGGGGCAGGCGACAGCTGGATCCGGCGCAACAGCCCGGTGGTCCGCCACTGCTGGATGGTGGAAGCAGCCCCGATAGCCGCTCCCATGGCGATCGCCCAGCCGAGCAGCCCCGGTGTGACGAACTGGATCGCCTTCAACGAGTCGTCCTCGACGCTCTGGGACCGGAACGAGTAGGTCGGCGGGGCTCCGGACAGCGCCACGTTCGCGCCGTCGACGAGAGAGCTCAGTGTCCCCTGGACGATGCCGGCCTTGGCCGGATCGGTCTGGGTGTAGTGCGCCACCAGGGTGTTCCCCTGCATCTCGACGGCGACATCGGCATTGCCCTTGCGCACGGTCGCAATGGCCGAGTCGAGGCTGTCGTCCCGTGTGATGGAGAAGGTCTCCTCCAGCGCCGTGCGGGCCGGGGCCGGCAGGTTGTCGAACAGCGGGACCGCGCCGACCTGGACCACATCGATCTTGGTCACCCCCTGGCCACTGAAGATCCCGCCGAACAGCACCAGGAACATCAATGGGAACAGGATCGAGAAGAAGACCGCCGAACGGTCCCGCAGGAAGCCCTTGAGAAGAGCGATCGCGATGCCCCAGAACTCTCTCATCCCCGATACGCCCTTCCGGTGAGGTCGAGGAAGACGTCCTCGAGGGTGGCGCCCTTGACCTGCATCCCCGCGAGCACCCCCCGGGTGGCAAGTTCAGTGAGAATCAGCTCCGGGGCCCGCGTGGTGAGGACCACGCCGGCCTCGTCGGCCTCGACCCCATCGACTCCCGGCAGCGTCTCCACCACCCTGGTGTCCAGAGCCGACCCCGGGAGACTGATCCGGACCGGCGCGTCGAGCTGACGGATCAGGGCCGCAGGCGAGTCGAGCTCGAGGATCCTGCCCTCGTCCATGATCGCCACCCGGTCGCACAGCGTCTCCGCTTCGTCCATGTAATGCGTGGTGATCACGACGGTCCGGCCGACCTCGTTGAGGGAGCGCAGCAGGTCCCAGAGGTTGCGCCGAGCCTGCGGGTCGAGTGCGGCGGTCGGCTCGTCGAGGAAGACCAGCTCGGGCTCGTGGACCAGGGCGCAGGCAATCGCCAGTCGCTGAAGCTGTCCGCCGGAGAGTGCTTCGGTGCGCACGTCGGCGCTGTCGGCGAGACCGACCCGGTCGAGCCATTCGTCGGCCTGGCGCGGGGAGAGTCGGTAGAGCATCCCGAAGGTGCGGATCTGCTCCCGGGCGGTGAGCCGCTCGAAGAACGCCGAGGTCTGCAGCTGGACTCCGATGCGCCGCAGTAGGTCGTGGTTGCCGGTGCTCGGCTTCTCTCCGAGCAGCCGGACCTCGCCGGAGTCGGCGTGGCGCAGCCCTTCGACGATCTCGAGGGCGGTCGTCTTCCCGGCGCCGTTCGGGCCGAGGATCCCGAAGAACTCCCCGGTGTGCACCGAGAACGACACCCCGTCGACCGCCGCCTTGCCGCCGTAGGTCTTGTGGAGGTCTGTGACCTCGATCGCCTGCGTCATCTCGTCTCCTCGCCGACTCACCAGCATTGAGCATGCCAGTTCGGCGGCGGCAGGGGCGATAGCCCCGACTCAGAACGCCTGCCGGCAGGCTCACCGCCCGGTCCTCCCGAATCATGGTTGGATCGTGCTGCCGGCCGAGCGCCCCTTGAGGAGTCCGATGCAGACGCTGCTGCTGTCCTTCGCACTGCTCTTGCTCCTGGCCACGCTGGTGTCTTCCTTGGCCCACCGCACGATCCTGTCCACGGCCGCGCTCTTCCTCGTCGCAGGGTTCATCCTCGGCGAGGGAATGACCGGCATCATCCCCCTGTCGTCCCAGGACAGCGTCGTCCGCGAGCTGGCCAACCTCGCACTCTTCGCGGTGCTCTTCACCGACGGCATGCGCGTCGGCTGGGATGACCTGCGCAGGGCGGCAGCGCTGCCGGGTCGGGCGCTGTTCCTCGGCATGCCGCTCACCCTGATCGTCACCGCGGTGGCGGCGCACTACGTCGCCGGACTCTCCTGGCCGGCGTCGCTGCTCATCGGCGCGATCCTCTCGCCGACCGACCCGGTCTTCGCTTCCGCGTTGGTGGGCAACGACAGGGTGCCGCGCCGGCTCCGTCATCTGCTCAATGTCGAGTCCGGAATGAACGACGGGATCGCGCTGCCGTTCGTGCTGATCTTCTTGGAGCTCGTCCAGGGCCATGAGGACTTCCACCTGGTCAAGATCGGGTACGAGCTGCTGCTCGGCGTGGCCATCGGGGTCGCCGTGCCCTACATCTCCATCCGGCTGGAGCGCACCAAGTACTTCGAAGCCTCGACCGCCTACGAGCCACTGAACGGTGTGGCGATCGGACTGCTGGTGTTCGCGCTGGCGACCGGCCTCCACGGCAACCTCTACCTCGCGGCGTTCGCCGCGGGCATCACCGTGGCCACTTTCGGAGGGCGCCAGAAGCGCGCCTTCGAGCCGTTCGGTGAGCTGGTCGCCGAGCTCCTCAAGCTGGCGGCCCTCCTGGTCTTCGGTGCGCTGATCAGCCCGACGTTCCTCGCCGAGATCCCGTGGACCGGGTGGGCCTTCGCCGCCCTCGCCCTGATCATCGCCAGACCGGTCGCGCTGGCCCTCTCGTTCATCGGGTCGAAGCTGTCCGGCCGCGAGCAGGTCGCCGCGATGTGGTTCGGCCCCAAGGGCTTCGCGAGCGTCGTCTACGGACTGCTGGTGCTGGAGTCCGGTGCACCGGGATCCGACGTGATCTTCCACCTCGTCGCGCTCACGATCGTGATGAGCATTCTCGCCCACTCGTCCACCGACATCGTGGTGGCCCGTTGGTTCGACGATGAGCGCGAGGTGCCGGCCTGGTACGGCAGGCTCCCGGCGGTCACTCGGCGCCGCAAGGAGCGGCGCCGAGGCGGGACTACCGGAGCGTGACCTCGCTCACGGGCCTCACGGGCCTCACGGGCCTCACGGGCTCACCGAAACTCACGGCCTTACCGAATCGATACGCAAGTACTCACCGACTCGACGCGACGATTCTCGCTCGCCGGGCTAACCTCGGGCCATGCACGGCACGATCCTGGCGCTCGGTGGCGGCGGTTTCTCCATGACGGAGGGGGAGTCGCTGCTCGACGAGTACCTCCTGGCGATGACCGGAAAGGACCGTCCGAAGGTCTGCTTCGTTCCAACGGCCAGCGGCGACGACCGCGGCTACATGATGCTGTTCCAGGACTCGTTCGCGGGTCGTGCCGAGACGCACATACTCAGCCTCTTCGGGCGCGTCGACGATCGGATTCACAACCTCACAGCCGACCCGGCACATGTCCTGGAGATGGACGTGGTCTACGTCGGAGGCGGCTCGACGGCGAACCTGCTCGCCATCTGGCGGCTGCACGGCCTCCCCGACCTGCTCCGTCAGGCGGCCGCCCAGGGGACCATCCTGGCCGGGATCTCGGCGGGGATGAACTGCTGGTTCGAGGGCTCGGTCACCGACTCCTTCGGGCCACTCGCACCGCTCTCCGACGGACTCGGCTTCCTTCCTGGCTCGGCTTGTCCGCACTACGACGGGGAGGAGGATCGTCGGCCGTCCTACCTGAGGATGGTGGAGTCCGGTGACCTCGGCGACGGCTACGCGGCCCAGGACTACTGCGCGCTGCTCTGGCGCGACGGGAAACTCGAATCGGTGCTCAGCGAGCGGCCCGATGCCCATGCCTTCCGAGTGAGCAAGGACGGCACTCGAGCGCATGAGGAGATGGCGCCCGCCCGCTTCCTCGGTGCGACCTGAGCCGATCTCCACCGGGCTGTTACCTGGACGGGGTGTCAGCCACCGCCTTTGATGAGACATCATCGGTGCTATGCCGTTGACGACCTCGAGCCGCTACCCCACCCACCTGGCCACGCCACGGCCTCTGACCATCGCGGGTCAGCACATCGTGCCGGTGGGCCCGCTGCGGATGTACGTCTGCGGCATCACCCCCTACGACGTCACCCACCTGGGCCACGCCTCGACCTTCGTGTGGGCGGACCTCATCGCCACCTTGGGTGGGCATCCCGGCAGCCCCGCCGTCGTCTGTCGCAACGTCACCGACGTCGATGACGTCCTCACCCACGCCGCCCAGGAGCGTGGACTCCCCTACGACGAGCTCGGCGTCACGCAGGAGTTCCTGTTCGAGCGTGACATGACCGCGCTGGGTGTCGCACGGCCTCAGCACTCCCCGCACGCCCGGTCCTTCATCACCGAGGTGCAGCAACTGGCCACCGCACTGCTGGCCAACGGCGCGGCCTACGAGGCCGACGGGTTCGTCTACTTCCGTGGCGGCGGTGTCCCCTCGGCCACGGGCTTGGACCGTGACGCGGCGATGCGGCTGTCGCAGGAGTACGGCGACCAGGAGCACTTCCCCGGCCGCGAGGACGACTTCGATGTCGCAGTCTGGCGACCGTCGCCCGAGGGTGACCCGGCCTGGCCGAGCCCGTGGGGCTGGGGCCGCCCCGGCTGGCACGCCGAGTGCGCCGCCATGTCGCTGTCCACGTTGGGCAGCAGCGTCGACGTCCTTGTCGGTGGCGCGGACCTCACCTTCCCCCATCATGCCTACCAGGCCGCCATGGTCGAGGCAGCCACCGGCGTCACGCCGTACGCCCGCGCCGTGGCGCACATCGGCGAGGTGCGCCTGGCCGGCGCCAAGATGGCGAAGTCGACGGGGAACCTGATGCTCGTCTCGGACCTGCTCGACCGGTACTCCGGCTCGGTGCTCCGGCTCGGCCTGCTGAACCGCCCATGGGACGTCGCCTGGGACTGCGTCGACGGCAACTTCGACAAGACCGCCGACTTGCTGCAGCGGGTCCGCGACGCTGCACCCGGTGAGCACGAAGAGCTGCACCACGGTGTGCTGGACGCTCTGCTCGCCGAGCTCGACGTGCCGAAGGCTCTGGAGATCGCCCTGACCGAGGGCGGCGCGGCTGCCGACACCTTCCTCGACCTGCTCAAGCTCCACGCCGCCTGATACCGGTGGTTCAGGAGCCCGGCCGAGCCGGGCGTAGCGAGACCATCGAGAAACCGGGAGACGTATCCCCTTTGAGGGCACTAGCCTGCGGTCCGTGACGACGATGCTCCAGGCCTACGATCGGCAGCTCCGAGGAGAAGTCGAGACCGTCGGCGCTCACTCCACCACCCGGCTCGGGCCGCTCTGGCTCGCCGTCTTCGACGGCATGTCCGGCTTCGTCGGCTACCAGCATCTGGCTGGTCTCGAGGGCGCGGCCCTCGACGAGCTCATCGAACAGGCCGTCGCGCACTTCCGGGACGCCACCGACGTCGCGGAGGTCGAGTGGAAGACTCGCGGTCACGATGCACCCCCCGACCTGCCCGACCACCTGATCGCCCACGGGTTCGCACCCGAGGAGGCCGAGACAGTGATGGTGGGCGAGGCGGCACAGCTGGGCGTCGAGGTCGGCCTTCCCGACGGTGTCGTCGTGCGGCGTGCCGGAGTCGGCGGCGACCTGGCCGACGACGTGGAGCGCGCGCACCAGCTTGCCGAGCGCGTCTTCAGCCGGTCCAGCGGCCGGAGCACGGAGTCCCAGGTCGAGGACCTGCGGAAGTCCGCCCACCTGGCGTCGCTGTGGATCGCCGAGGCCGGCGACACCGTCGTGTCCGCCGGTCGGCTGGTGATCGTCGAGGAGACCGACTTCGCCGGGCTGTGGGCCGGCGTGACCCACCCGGACTGGCGCCGGCGGGGCATCTATCGAGCTCTGACCGCTGCCCGGGCACACCACGCCGTCGAGTCCGGAGTGACGTACCTGCAGAGCGACTGCACACCCATGTCACGGCCGATCCTCGAGCGGGCCGGCCTCGAGGCGGTCACCACCACCACGCCCTACCTGTGGAAGCGGGGCTGAGCGCTCACTGCCCGGTGCGTCCGTCGATGCACTCCCGCAGCAGATCGGCGTGCCCGGCATGCCGGGCGTACTCCTCGATCAGGTGAACGAGGACGTCCCGGACCGAGACCGTGAGCTGACCCGACGCGACGACGGATCCAAGTGCGGACTCCGGCACCTCGTCGAGCCACTCGTTCGCCCGGGCGATCTGCCCCTTCCAGGCATCCAAGGCGTCGCGGAGAGTCTCGTCGTCGCCGACGGCGCCATTGAAGTCCCAGTCGTTGTCGTCCTCGAGCCGGTACAGGCGCGGCTGGTCGATATGGCCGCGCAGCACCCGCTCGAACCAGTGGTGCTCGACTCGGGCCAGATGTCGAATCAGCCCGAGCAGGCTCATGGTGCTCGGTGGCACTGACCGTCGGGCCAGATCGGCGGCGGAAAGGCCCTCACACTTCATCTCGATGGTGAGGCGGTAGTTGTCGAGATACTCCCGGTAGGTCGCCTTCTCCCCCTCCGGATTCCCATACCTGCGCGGGTCCCGCTCGGGCGTGGTCCACAAGTCGCTCACCCGACCATTTGACACGATGATCGCGTGGAGAGCGAGATCAGGCGTTACCGGACCGGTCACGACGAGGCCATCCTCGACATCACCGGGGACTGTGCGGCCTACGTCAATGGGCAGGGAGACGGGCTGCTCCACCTCTTCGTGCCGCACGCGACCGCCGGCCTGGCGGTCCTGGAGACCGGAGCCGGCAGCGACGAGGACCTGCTCGCCGCACTGGCCGACCTGCTGCCCGGCGACGACCGCTGGCGGCACCGGCACGGGAGCCGCGGCCACGGGAGGTCGCACGTGATGCCGGCGTTGGTGCCGCCCTATGCCACCGTGCCTGTTCTCGCTGGACGACTCGCCCTGGGCACCTGGCAAAGCATCTGCCTGGTCGACCTCAACGTCGACAACCCGGACCGCGAGGTGCGTTTCAGCTTCCTCCCCGGCTGAACCGGCCACAGTCGGCGGACCTGCCGACACCAGTCGCCGAATCGCCCTCGGACCTCTCCAGGTCCCCGCGCACGCATCGCGGTGCCGATGCCCGGCATGGGACAGCCCACTCCAGGGTCAGGCCGCGGAGGTCCCGGTATGGCTGACGGTGTAGGTGCGCCCTCGAGGGCTGGTCCAGCGATAGTCACCGGACTCATCGCGGTGGTAGACCCAGCCGCCGTGGGTCTTGAGCCGGTGGTGGAACCGGCACAGCGGTGCGAGGTTGTCGCTGCTGGTCTGACTCGGTGGACCGGTGTCGTCGTAGGGGACGATGTGGTCGATGTCGCGACGGTGGGAGCGCACCGCACACCAGGGGAAGACGCAGACCGGGTCGCGGACCAGGACCTGCTCGCGGAGCCGGTCGGGGATCTCGTAGGCATCCACACTGATCCGCTGAGCCACGTCGATCACCTGACGAATGCGGAGGTCGGTCTTGCCGACCCACTCACGGACGACCTCCAACGCGACCGGCCCGCGGCCCTCGACCCGGGCCACCCCGGTGCCGGTGGCTAGGTCGGCAGCCGAGACGTGGATGTACAAGGTCAGACCGCTCGGGCAGCCCTCCCGCCGAGACGCAAGGTCTTGAACGTCGGTGACCTCGCTGGCAAGGAGGTCCAGCGCCAGTTGCGGGTCGGCCAGCAGGCCGAGAGCTTTGGCGGAGCGGACCCGCGCAGGGTCGGCGTCCCCCAGCCGCTCCAACTCCTCGCTGACCTGATCGATGGTGTCTCGCAGCGCGTCGGCGTCGATCGGGTCGATCACCGCCGACAGCTGCACAAACCCGCCGGGCAGCCGGTCGAACCCAACCTCTCGTGGGTCGGATCCGGCGGCAGTCTGCTCACCGGGGCGCACGGAGGCGTAGCGCAGCAAAGCCGCCGCGACGAGGTCCCGCACCCGACCTGAGGTCAACCGGTGGGCGAACGGCGCGACCTGGCGGTCCAGCCAGTCGGCCCCCTCCACGCAGAGACTGCGGGTGCACTCCGCGACGAGCCGGCCCCGCCACCCCTCGAGATCGCCGGCAACGATCCTGGTCCACGTGCGCGGCAGCCGATGCTTCAGCTCCAGGACGTCACCGACCAGACGCAGTGCCTGCTGCTGGGTCAGGCCCAGCGACGCGGCGAGCTCGGCAACCGCGAACTCCTCGACCAGCGGTGTCCCCTCACCGGCCAGGGGCATCCACTGCCCCTGGCCCACCGGAACGGCGGCTGCCATCGCCTCGTCGTCGGTGGCGTGCAGCGCGGCCCAGCCGGCGATGAGAATCAGCCGATCAGACTCCGCCCGCTGGGCGATGCGCTGCTGCTGGAGGATCTGGCCCAGCACGTCGTCAGCGTCGAGCCCAGCCGCAGCCGCGTGCGGCACCGGGCGAGGGACGGCGAGCGATTGCATACCCCAAACCTAAGGGGCGCCACCGACAGCTTCGTCTGCCGAATCCCCTTGTCCACAAGGGGATTCGCAGAGTCCATCAGCGCCATCGGAGTGCGGATCCGGCACACGTCCATGGCATCTTTCGGCCTCGGGAAGAGCCTCGCCCGGCCAGGGGCGCAGTGGCCGGGCGAGGAGTCTGTCGGATCAGCCGGCGACGCGCTGGTCGAGCTCGCCGGCCGCGTACCGCCGCGCCATGTCGCTCGGCGCGACGGGCTGGATCTTCGGCGCCTGACCGGCCGAGCCGAACTGCTCGTAGCGAGTGCGACACAGATCGGTGACCGCCTCCATCGCCGGGATGTTGAACTTCCGAGGGTCGAACTCCTGCTTCTTGGTCTGGGCGACCTTGCGGTAGGCGCCCGTCATCGCCAGGCGGAGGTCGGTGTCGATGTTGACCTTGCGGACGCCGTGCTGGATGCCCTCGAGGATCTCCTCGACCGGCACGCCATAGGTTTGCGGAAGCTCCCCACCGAACTCGTTGAAGATGTCCTGCAGGTCCTGCGGCACCGACGACGAGCCGTGCATCACCAGATGCAGGTCGGGCAGGCGCTCGTGGATCTCCCGGACCACCGACATCGCCAGGACCGAGCTGTCCGGCTTCTGGCTGAACTTGTAGGCACCGTGCGATGTGCCCATGGCGATCGCGAGCGCGTCGACCTGCGTCTTGCTGACGAAGTCGACGGCCTGGTCGGGGTCGGTGAGCAGCTGGGACCTGTCCAGCTTCCCGACGGCGCCGTGGCCGTCCTCCTTCTCACCCTCGCCGGTGTCGAGCCGGCCCAAGACCCCGAGCTCGCCCTCGACGGAGACCCCACGCGCGTGGGCGTAGTCGGCGGCCTTCTTGGTGATGTCGACGTTGTACTCGTACGACGACGGGGTGCTCGCGTCGTCGAGGAGGGAGCCGTCCATCATCGCGCTGGTGTAGCCCTGGTCGATCGCGGACTGGCAGGTCTCGAACGAGTTGCCGTGGTCCTGGTGCAGGCAGACCGGAACTCCGGGGAACATCTCCAGCGCCGCGTGGATCATCGCCTTGACCATGGGGTCACCGGCGTACGAGCGGGCGCCACGGCTCACCTGCAGGATGGCCGGCGACTGGACCGAGTCGGCGGCTCGCATGATCGCGAGCACCTGCTCCATGTTGTTGACGTTGAACGCGGGCAGGCCGTAGCCGTTCTCGGCGGCGTGGTCGAGCAACTGGCGAAGGGTGATCAGCGCCATGGCATCTCCTCGTGTGCTGGTCAGGACTGGGCTGGTCAGGACTGGGCTGGTCAGGACTGGGCAAGTGCCTCGTGGGCGGCGGTGACCACGGCGGCGGGGGTGATTCCGAAGTGCTCGTAGAGCTCGCCGGCCGGTGCCGAGGCTCCGAAGCTGCTCATTCCGATGAAGCGGTCAGTGGGGCGGAGGAACGCTCCCCAGCTCTGCCGGACCGCGGCCTCGACCGCGACCCGCGGAACCTGCCCGAGGACACTCGCCCGGTAGTCGGCGTCCGCCTTCGCGAAGAGCTCGAACGACGGCAGGGAGACGACCGCGGCCTTCACACCTGACTCCGCGAGAGCGTCGGCGGCAGCCAGTGCCACCGCGACCTCCGAGCCGGTCGACAGCACGGTCACGTCGCGGCCCCCCTCCGGCTCACGCATCACGTAGCCGCCCCGAGAGACCCAGTTGGTGCCGAAGTCCGGGTGCGGCATCGGCGGAAGACCCTGACGGCTGAGCACCAGCACGGTCGGCCCTTCGGTGTTGTCGAGTGCGGCCTCCCATGCGCTCACGGTCTCCACCGCGTCCGCGGGGCGGATCACCGTGACGTTCGGCATCGCGCGCAGCGACGCCAGGTGCTCGACCGGCTGATGGGTCGGACCGTCCTCACCGAGCCCGATCGAGTCGTGGGTCATGACGTAGACGACCCGCTCGCCCATCAGCGCCGACAGCCGGATCGACGGCCGGGCGTAGTCGGCGAAGACGAGGAACGTGCCGCCGTACGGGATGAAGCCCCGATGGAGCGCGATGCCGTTCATCACCGCGCCCATGCCGTGCTCACGGATGCCGTAGTTGACGTAGTCGCCGGAGAAGTCGTCGCTGGTGATCGAGCGGTGGCTGGAGATCTTCGTGCCGTTGGACCCCGACAGGTCGGCGGAGCCGCCGATCAGGTTGGCCTGGCCGGTGCAGAGCGCCTCGATCGCCTTCTGCGACGACTGCCGGCTGGCCAGCTTGGTGCCCTCCTCGCCGAAGGTCCGGCGCAGGTCGGCCAGCGCCTCCCGAGCGGCGGGCATCACGTCGAGGCCCTGCCCGCAGAGGAAGGCCTCGCGGGTCTCCTGCGGAGCCACGTCGAGCCTGCTCTGCCAGGCGGCGTGCGCCGCACGGCCCCGGTCACCGATCGCGGCCCAGTCGGCGCGGATGTCGTCGGGGACCTCGAACGGACCGTACGGCCAGCCGAGTGCCTCCTTGGCGAGAGCCAGCTCCTCCGCGCCCAGCGGACTGCCGTGGACGCCAGAGGTGCCCTGCTTGTTGGGCGCCCCGAACCCGATCGTGGTACGGCAGGCGACCAGGGTCGGGCGGTCGCTCTGCTTGGCCCGGGTGAGCGCCTTGTGCACCGCCTCCTGGTCGTGACCGTCGACGGAGATGGTGTTCCACCCCGACGCCTCGAACCGGCGCAGCTGGTCCACGCTTGTCGACAGACGGGTCGAGCCGTCGATCGAGATGTGGTTGTCGTCCCACAGCACGATCAGCCGGTTGAGTCGCAGATGCCCGGCGAGATCGATCGCCTCGTGCGAGATGCCCTCCATGAGACAGCCGTCGCCGACGAGGACGTAGGTGTGGTGGCCGACCAGATCGTCGCCGAAGCGCGCGTTGAGCATCCGCTCGGCAATCGCCATGCCGACTCCCGTCGCGAGCCCCTGACCGAGCGGTCCGGTGGTCGTCTCCACACCCGGGCAGTGGCCGTACTCGGGGTGACCGGCCGTCTTGGAGCCGAGCTGGCGGAAGCTCTTCAGATCGTCCAGGCTCACGTCGTACCCGGTGAGGTGGAGCAGCGAGTACAGCAGCATCGAGCCGTGACCGGCGGAGAGCACGAAGCGGTCCCGGTCGGCCCAGGTCGGATCGCTCGGGTCGAAGACGAGGTGGTCACCGAAGAGCACGGTGGCCACGTCGGCCATGCCCATCGGCATGCCGGGGTGGCCCGAGTTGGCCTTCTCGACCGCGTCCATACTCAGTGCGCGAACGGCGTTGGCCATCATGCGGCCACGGTCGGCGGACGTTGCCGAGCGCGAGGCCATGGCGGAGTCGTTCAACGGGACCTCCTGGAGATGTCGACGAGGCGCTGGATCATCGGGGTGAGGATCAGCTGCATGGCGAGGTCGAGCTTGCCTCCGGGGATGACGATCGAGTTCGCCCGCGACATGAAGCTGCCCTGGATCATCGCCACCAGGTAGGAGAAGTCGATGCCTCGCGGGCTGCGGAATCGGATCACGACCATCGACTCGTCGTGCGTCGGCACGGTGCGCGCCACGAAGGGGTTGGACGTGTCGACGGTCGGGATGCGCTGGAAGTTGATGTGGGTCCGGCTGAACTGCGGCATGATCGTTCCGATGTAGTCGGGCATGCGCCGCAGGATCGTGTCGATCACGGTCTCGTTGGTGTGACCCCGTTGCGACTTGTCCCGGTGCATCTTCTGGATCCACTCGAGGTTCACCACCGGAACGACGCCGAAGCTCAGGTCGGGGTAGACCGACAGGTCGGTGTCGCCGGCGACGGCCGCTCCGTGGAGCCCCTCGTAGAAGAGGATCTCGGCGTCCTCGGGCAGAGGCTCCCATTCCGTGAAGGTCCCGGGCTCCGACCCGTAGCGCTTCGCCTCCTCGTCATCGTGGATGTAGTGCCGGGTGTGACCCTTGCCCGTCTCGCCGAACTCCTTGAAGACCTCGGCCAGCTCGTCGAGGAGGTTCGCCTCCGGGCTGAAGTGGCTGAAGTGATGGTTCCCCTCGGCCCCGGCCTCGGCGATCGCCTCCTTCATCTCCACGCGGTTGTAACGGTGGAACGAGTCGCCCTCGATGAAGGCGGCGTTCACCTCCTCACGGCGGAAGATCTGCTCGAAGGTGCGTTTGACGGTGGTCGTGCCGGCACCGGACGAGCCGGTGACGACGATGATCGGGTGTCGCGAAGACATCAGGGAGTCCTTTCGTCGCGAGGTACGGCGAAGTGGGTGAAGGGTCGGGAGGGCTACTGGCGGAAGAGGCCGCGCTCGGTGAAGAGCGGGGAAGTCTCCGTGTAGATCTGCGGATCGCTGAGATACCGGCGTACTCGCTCGACCTTGCTCCGGGACCCGAATACGAAAGGGATCCGCTGGTGGGGATCCTCCGGGACGAGATCGAGGATGTCGTTGACCCCGTCGGTAGCCAGGCCCCCCGCTTGCTCGCAGAGGAAGGCGATCGGGTTGCCCTCGTACACCAGGCGGAGACGGCCGTTCTCGTAGCCCGGGCGGTCGTCGGCCGGGTAGAGGTAGATGCCCCCCCGGATGAAGATCCGGTAGGCCTCGGCGACGAGGGCGGCCAGCCAACGCATGTTGAAGCTGCGGCCACGAGGACCAGCGCTGCCGGCGACCATGTCGGCGATGTACCGACTGATCCCGTCGGGCCAGTGCAGCGCGTTGGAGGCATTGATGGCGTATTCGCTCGAGTCCTCGGGAATCTCGATCCCGGCCTGGGTGAGCACGAACTCCCCCTTGGTCGGGTTGAGGGCGTAGATGTCGGTGCCCTCGCCGTAGGTGAGCGCCATGATCGTGCTCGGCCCGTACACGATGTAGCCCGCCGCGAGCAGGTTCCTCCCGCTCTGGAGGATCGCCGCAGTGAGGTCCTGCTCGTACCCGGCCATCGGGAGGATCGCGAAGATTGTGCCAACGGGAGCGTTGATGTCGATGTTGCTCGAGCCGTCGACCGGGTCGATCGCCACGACAAGGGATCCCCCCGGCGTCACGACGATGGCGTCCTCGGTCTCCTCCGAGCAGATGGCCGCCGTCGGCGACCCGGCGAGCCCCGCGACGAACATCTCCTCGGCCTCGACATCGAGTGGCTTCTGGTCGTCTCCACTCGCGTTGGAGCCGATCGCCGACCTCGGCGCGGCCGGGTCGACCATCATCGCGTTGTGCGCCAGCCGGTCGGTGAGCTGCGCACCGATCGCGGCCAGGCGGCTCAGAACGGCGGCAACGTCGACGTTGGCCGGATCCTTCGCGGCCCACGCGGCGAGCGAGTCACCGAGCGTCTTCGCACGTGACGCCGTAGCGGGGCCAGTCATCGGAAAAGGGTGAGTCGGAGGGCGTGGTCCATGGCTCAGTCCTCTGTCAAAGGGCTACGGACCGCGCGGCGTTGGGCCGTCCGACGAATGTGACGTACGCCATAATCATACCGGGGTGGGTATTTCGTCAACTCTCCGGTTTGTGCCATATCGACGCGTCGCGGCGCGTCCTTGCGCACCTCGACGGGCAGGAAACCCTCGCGCGCTGGGCCAGAGTCCGCTCACAGGTCTACCGTTGGTTCAGGGATGAAGCACCGGCACCTGACCGCGTTTGGGGAGGCCTGTATGTCCACGATCAGACGACGTCTCGCACTGTCAGCAGTCCTGGCTCTCACCTTGGTCACCCTCACCGGGTGCTTCAAAGTGGCGATGAACCTCAACGTGAAGGACAACGACACCGTCGACGGGTCGATCGTCTTCGCCGTCGAGAAGCAGTACGCCGCACTGGCCGGCGATCAGGCGCTCTCCGACGCGGGCCTCAACCCCTCGGATCTCACTCAGCTGGGTGCCCAGGTCCAGACCAAGACCTACGACGACGGCACCTACGTCGGCCAGGAGGTCGACTTCACCGGAGCCCCCCTGGACCAGTTCGCCCAGAGTATGGGGGCCAGCAGCGCCACCTCGAGCGACACCTTCTCGTTGACCCATGCAGACGGTCAGTACGTGTTCGACGCCAGCATGGACATGTCCGGCAGCCTGGCCGACCAGGCAGGCGGGGACGCGGCCACGGCCTCGATGCTGGAGGGGATGCTGAGCACCGCGTCGTTCGCGGTGTCGGTCACGTTCCCCGGCTCGGTGGTCGACACCAACGGGACCGTGGACGGCAACACGGTCACCTGGAATCTCGACCTCACCGGTCCGAACACGTTGCACGCGGTGGCCGATGAGCCACACGGCCTCGCTGCGCTGTCGAGCTCGCTCAAGAACGCGACCGGGATGTCGCTGGTGAACTGGGGCGCTGCCCTGTTGGTCCTGCTCCTGCTGGCCGGACTCGGCTACCTCGGCTTCCGCCACCGGAATGATCCCGCCCCCGAGCCTCAGGTCGCGGATGAGCCCGCGTCCGACGGGGCCCCGACCGTTCCGCCCGAGGAGCCGCCGGCTCCCCAGGAGGAGCCGCGTGGACCACCGGCCGGCCCGACCGGCTGACGAGGAGGTCGACCCTCGAAGCCGAGCCGATCCACCGTCCACCAGTCGAACGTGGCGCCGTACCACCGCGAGGTCTCCCCTCGATGGGTCATGCCCAGCCGCCGCATGACCGCCAGCGACGGTGCGTTGTCGGGGTAGGCGATCGCGTTGACGACGCCCAGGCTGAGCGTGGTGAAGGCATGGCTCAGCACCGCCACAGCGGACTCGGTTGCGTAGCCGCGCCCCCAGTGTTCGGGGTGGAAGTGCCATCCGACTTCGACATCGTCGGTGAGCCTTCCGTCCGCATCGGCCAAGTGCACCAGGAGGACCGTCCCCACCGGATGTCCGACCTTGTCGGGGACCACGGCCCACAGGCCGTATCCGGGCTGCGCGCGCGCCACCGACTGCCACCGCTCGAGGTGCTGGCGGGACTCGGGGAGATCGGCCCACGGCGTGCCTCCCCCACCCAACCAACGCGTGACCTCCGCCCGGCGGTAGATGTCGTATGCCGTGGTGAGCTCGCTGTCGTCGTCGGGGCGCCATTCTCGGATCAGCAGGCGCTCGGTCTGCAGCTCCACGGGATCCCTCCTCCTCACGACGCGGCAAGCAGCCGTCCGATTGTGCGCACGCCCCACCGGCTCATCGTCGGGTTCGTCACCTCGTAGTACCAGACGAGCCCCATCGCCTGCTGGAAGGCCCACGCCATGCCACGCCGCCACTGCACCTCACCACTGCCCAGTCCTGCGCGGAGGATCGCTCGTTGGTCCTCGTCGAGCAGATGCCAGGCGACGACCAGATCGAGGGCCGGGTCGGCCGGGCCGAAACCACCGCAGTCGAGCAGGCCGACCAGTCGTCCGTCGACCACGAGGACATTCCCGGGCGTGAGATCCCCGTGGCACATGACGTCGGGGTCCACGACCGGAAGGGCTCGCAGTTCTGCCCACATCCGTCGCAGCGCGGAGACGTCGAGGAGCCCCTCGCTGTGCTCGAAGCAGGTCTCCATCCAGGGGTCGTGGTCGGGCAGATGACCTCCCCTGCCACCCCCGGCGAAGGTGCGGCCCCGGGTGTCGTGGCCGCGAAGCGCCCGAAGAAGGCCGACGAGGTCCTGCGCGAACGCCGCGCTCGCAGCCGGGTCCTCGACGCTTCCGTCCGATCCCGGGAGCCAGGTCTGGACCGACCAAGGGGACGGGTAGCCGTGACCGGGGGCGCCCAGGGCGACCGGTGCCGCCACCGGAACCGGGCTGACGTCCGCGAGCTCCCGCGCGGCCGCCGCCTCTGAACGCAGGGTCGTCCAAGCGACAGTCTCCTCCTGCGGTACCAGCGGGAAACGAGCGACCAGGTCGTCTCCCAGACGGAAGAGCGCGTTGACCGTTCCCATTGACGCGACCCTCCGGACCGAACGATCCGCCCAGGCCGGAAACTGCTCGTCGACCAGACGGCGCACCGTGGCGATCTCGAGCTCGACCTGCCCTGCGTGCATGGGGCCTGGCCTCAGAGGCTCTGGGCACATGGAATCCGGGCTCATGGGGTCTGGTTCCATCACGAACGTCGTGACACGACCAGGTGGACCAAGCCACCGACCAGCACCGCGCAGAGGGCGGAGAAGATCCCGACCACGGCGAAGAAGGGTGTCCGGGAGAGCAGCGACGCGGCGCCGTTGTATCCGAAGCACATGAAGGCGAACCCGAGCGTGAAGCCGTAGAGGCCGAGCCGGACTACCTTCTCGCCCTTGCTTCCCGCGATCAGGCCAAGCCCGACGTTCACCACGCCCCACAGCACGAGGTTCCCCCATGAGAGAGCGCGGAGTGGTGCAGCGCCGAGCCAGCCCAACAACACTCCCGCGGCCAACGCCAGCAGCAACGACCCCGAACGACTCCGGATCATCGTCCTCCTTGTCGTACCCGGCTAACTGCTACGTGAGCGTCTCCGGCTGGTCGCGTCGACAGCGGCGGCGATCAGCAGCACGACACCGGTCAGCTCCGCCACGAAGCTGATCGGCAGGTTGCCGTGAAGCTGGATGCCGTTGGGGATCATCGCGATCACGAAGGCGCCGATGAGCGCGTCTCGCGGCTTGCCACGCCCACCGAAGAGGGAGGTGCCACCGATGACCGCAGCAGCAACGGCGTACAGCAGCGTGTTGCCCTGCCCCAAGGCAGGCTGAGCACCGCCGGTGTAGTCGGCCAGGAAGAGACCGCCCATGGCCGCCATCGAGGAACACAGCACGAAGGCAGTGATCCGGATCCGGTCCACCGGGATGCCCGTCCGCCTGGCGGCCTCGATGTTGCCACCGATCGCGTACAGGTGACGACCCCAGGATGTCCGGGTCAGCACGATGGTGAAGATCACCATGAAGGTGATCGGAACGCTGAGTGCCCACGGCATGCCTTCGATCGCGGGACCCGGGTTCGGGTTGCGGTTCTGGTTCAGCCACCACACCAGCGCCCCGCCAAGCACCGCGATGACGGTGACCCGACCCAGGGCGAGCTGGAGGGTGTCGTGGGAGACGCCGGCTTGTCCCCGGCGCATCTGCCGCGTCACCGTGACTGCCCCGTAGATGCCCACCAGCAGAACGAGAAAGGCCCAGCTCATGGTGGGGGACATGTTGCGGTGGGTCATGGAGAACCACGGCTCGTAGTTGCTCGTCCCGATCGACTGGCTCTGCACCGCGTCGAGGGTGACTCCGGTCCACGTGAGGAAGAGGCCAAGGGTGACGATGAACGACGGGATTCCCAGGGACGTGACAAGGACGCCGTTGATCACGCCGATGGCCATGCCGATGGTGACGGCGAACGCGAAGGAGAACCAGACGTTGCTCTCGCTGAGCCCAGTGAGCTCGATCAGGACTCCGAGGAGGATCAGTCCGGTGACCACGGGAAGGCGCTTCCACAGCGCGATGCCGGCCGCTGCCGCCATGCCGATCATCAGCGCCCAGAAGACCTCTGGCCCGACCTTCGACTGGAGGTCTCCGGAGCGGAGCGCCTGAGCGGCAAAACCGGCGGCGACCCCGCCCGTCGCTCCGGCGGACAGGTCGATGTCGCCGAGGATCAGGACGAACACCAAGCCCAGAGCCATCAGGCCGATGTAGGAAGCCTGCGACATCAGGTTCCCGATGTTCGCCGCAGAGAGGAAGAGCGGAGTCGTCGCCGCGAAGAGCAGGCCGATCGCGAGCAGGCCAAGGACCGCCGGCAGGCCGCCGGGCTCACCGCCGCGCAGACGCGAGACGTACTCGGTGAATGCAGTGCCCAAACCGCGCGGGAGGGTGTCGACTCTGAAGGAGACTCTCGGGTCGCTGCTCGCCGCGTGCGCTGGCTCGGCCTCAGGAGTGGAAGCCACGGTGCCCCCTATTCGGTGTCGTCCGCAGTAGTGAGACCGATGTCCCCGCTGCGGCCGGTAGTGATGAGTTCGACGATCTGGCTGGTGCTGGAGTCCTTGGCCATCACCTCAGCGGCCAAGCGGCCGAGGTAGAGCGTGTCGACCCGGTCAGCCACCTGCATCACCTCGTTCATGTTGTGGGAGATAAGCACGACGCCGATCCCGTGGTCGGCCAGGCGTCGCACCAAGTTCAGAACCTGCTTGGTCTGCGCCACACCGAGCGCCGCGGTGGGCTCGTCCAGAACGACGATCTTGCCGTTCCACAGCACGGCTCGCGCGATCGCGACTGTCTGACGCTGACCACCCGAGAGGCTGGCCACCGTCTGTCGCACCGAGTTGACGGTCCGCACCGCCAGCGTCTGGAGTGTCTCCCGGGCCTGGGTCTCCATCTGAGCATCCGAGAGGAAGGGGCCCTTCCGGGTCTCTCGACCGAGGAACATGTTCTGGGTGATGTCGAGGTTGTCGGCCAGCGCGAGGTCCTGGTAGACGAACTCGATACCCAGCGCGGCCGAGGCAGCCGGCGAGTGGATCTCTACGGGCTTGCCCTCGAAGTAGATCTGACCCGAGTCCATCGAATGGATACCGGCGACGCACTTCACCAGCGTCGACTTGCCGGCACCGTTGTCCCCGACAAGTGCGGTTACCTCTCCGGGGTACACCTCGAAGTCCACGTCGTGGAGCACGTGAACCGGCCCGAAGCTCTTGTTGACTCCTTCGAGGCGAAGGATGGGCTCGGCCATTGTTCCCTCCTCACAAGTCAGTGTGGGGTCAGGCTAATGCCTGACCCCACACTTCTGGGCTGCTTGGAATCAGAAACTGATCCCGGCCTTGGTGCACTCGGTCTCCACGCCCTTGCAGAGATCCGCTGCCGTGATGGCACCTGCGCTGACCACGTCCTGGATGTTGCTGATCGTGATCGCCTCGGGAACCAGGAGCAGCGACGGGATGTCGCGGTTGCCCTGCGGGTCGTGCAGCGTCCCGGTCGCCAGCGAGTTCGCCGTCGCCGTGTCGCCGGTGGCCAGAGCGATCGCCAGCTTGGCGGCCGCGTCGGCCTCCTTGCTGACGTCCTTGAAGACCGTCATGCACTGGTCGCCGGTGAGGATGTACTGCAGGCCCTGCGTGGTGGCGTCCTGGCCGGTGACCGGGACCTGCAGGTTCTTGGACTTCAACACACCGATCGCGGCGGCGGCGATGCCGTCGTTCGCGGCGAGAACGCCGTCAACCTTGCCACCGTTCTGGGTGAGCAACTGCTGGAAGTCAGTCGCGGCAACCGAGTTGTCCCACTTGCTGACGTCCTGCTCGCCCACGATCTTGATCGTGCCCGCGGCCACAGCCGGGTCGAGGACCTCGTGAGCGCCCTGCTTGAACAGCACCGCGTTGTTGTCGATGTCGGTGCCGCCGTTGAGCTCAATGACCTGCGCGCCCGTCACGTTGCCGAGGCAGTCGAGCAGACCCTGGCCCTGCAGCTTGCCGACGGCCACGTTGTCGAAGGACACGTAGTACTCAGCAGACCCGCCGAGGTTCACCCGGTCGTAGTCGATGACCTGGATTCCCGCAGCCTTCGCCTGGGACTCCACGCTGATGCCGGTCTGCGGGTCAGCCGGGTCGATCAGCAGCACCTTGACGCCCTCGGCGATCATGGTCTGCGCGATCGACACGAACTTCGCGTTGTCGCCCTGGGCGTTCTGGATGTCGGCGGCGATGCCGGCGTCCTGGAAGGCCTTGGTGAGCAGCGGCGCGTCGTACTGCGTGTAGCGAGCCGACGATGTCGTGTCGGGAAGGATGACGCCGACCACGGGGCCGCCGCTGGTCCCGCCGCTGGTCCCTCCGCTGGACGTGTTGCTGCTGCTACAGGCGGCCAGTCCGCCCATAGCAGTGATGAGTGCGGCCGCAAGTACTGCGGACCGCTTGAAGTCGAATGCCACGGTGTTCCTCCTGTTGGGGCAAAGCCCGCGCTGTTCTTGGGGCAATGCCCCGCGCTGTTCCGATGAAGGCAGTGTGGTATGCGACACGGTTGTCGTCAAGAGTCGAACACGAATGTGGCCCAACTGTTATCCATTGCCGATTTGTGTTCGAGTCTTGATCTTTAGGGACTTCTTCATCACTATGTCAACGTGGACAGCCCCCAACATCCGCAGCCCGGCTCTACCGCGGCTCTGCGCGATGCAAACTCCCGTCGGGTACTGGCGGCGTTACGCGAAGCACAGCGTCACCGGCGTGGGCTCTCTCAGGCACAACTGGCTCGCGAGACCGAGCTGGCACCGGCGACCATCTCGGCGATCGTCCGGTCGTTGGCCGGCAGTGGCCTCCTTGACGTCACCCAGGGATCGGGGCGACGTGGTGCTCGGGTACGGATCGGGCGCGGTGCGGGAGTCGTGGCCGGGATCGACTTCGGACACAGCCACGTCGCCGTGGCTGTCGCCGATCTCTCCGGACTGATCCTCACCCGGCGCAAGGCCCCGCTGGCTCCCGAGGAGACATCGGACGAGCGGCTGGCTCTGGCTTCGAAGTTGCTCGACGAGGCGCTGTCCCACGTGACCGCCACGCGCGCCGACCTGCGGCGGATCGGCCTCGGACTCCCGGCGCCTCTGGCACAAGGGATCGTCCAGAGCCCGGGCATCCTCCCCAGCTGGATCGGCCTGGATGTCGCCAAGGCGGCGTCCGATGCCTTCGAAGTTCCGGTCGACGCCGAGAACGACGCCAACCTCGCGGCCATAGCCGAGCTGAGGAGCAAGCCGGACTACCCCGGCCAGTCGCTGGTCTTCCTCAAGATCTCCTCGGGCCTGGGATCTGGCATCGTCCTCGAGGGCCGCCTGCAGCGCGGTGTGAGCGGCATGGCCGGCGAGCTGGGCCACGTCTCGGTGGATGAGGCCGGGCCCTTCTGCCGCTGCGGAAACCGAGGCTGCTTGGAGGCCTACGTGTCGGTGCCGCACATCCTTGGGGTCTTGGGCGACACCCTTCCGGGTGCGACGTTCACCGAGGTGATCGACCAGGCACGGTCGGGCAACCGCGCCGCGGCTCGGGCACTAGAAGATGCCGGCCAACACCTCGGGCGCACCCTGGCCATGGTGGTCAACCTCCTCGACCCGGGCAGCATTGTGATCGGTGGCGACCTGGCCCTGGCCGGCGAGCTGGTGCTCACCCCGCTGCGCGCATCCCTGAGGCGGCACTGCCTGGCTCCCGTCGCAAAGGAGACTCAGGTCGTCGTCGCGACACTGGGCGGCGATGCCAGCCTCATCGGGGCTGTGGAGGTCGCCCTCGACCATCTCGATGTCTTCGACGTCCTGGCTCCCTGACTCGGCGCGCGCGGGGGACGCGCCGACGCTCACCAGGTGCCAGCCTCGCGGCGTCAGTGCCGGGGGCGCCGCCAGAACCAGTTGTGCGCGTGCGGATCCTCGTCGCTCGCGACAGTTGGGGAGCTGACGGAGCTCCCGCCTGCGGTCGTGACGATCTCCACTGCGTCCCTCTTCGCCGGCCCTTCGGCCTGTGCCGAGACGCCCACTCTCACCGCTTCACCCTGGTCCGGCGGTGTCTGGTCCGGCTCGGGGGGAGGAACGGTCAGGCGGGGCGCCTTGGGGATCGCACGCACCGGCCGGCCGAAGGCGACTATCCGCAGGACCTCGGCCTCATCGTCGATGGCGTAGACCAAACGCAGCCCCCCGGTCCGCACGCGCCACTCTCCGCCGCCCACGATCTGCTCGGCCCGGCTCGGGCGCGGTTGCTCGGCGAGCAACTCGACGGCTGCTTGAACGTGCAGCCGAGCGGCAACGTCCAGACGCTGCAGCTGCCCCACAGCCCGGGGCGCTACCTCGACCCGATAGCTCATGTCAGCCCGAGGTCATCGATCACTTGGTCCCAGGGAATCGCCGACTCGCCCTTGGTGACCGCCTCCTGGGCCGTCCGGGCCGCCTGCAGATCAGCGAGGTCCTCGGCCGCCGCGATGAGCCGGTCGAGCGCGTCGGCGTCGATGACAGCGGCCACCCGCCTGCCCCGGCGGGTGAGATACACGGGGTCGCGTCCCACCCGGGCTGCGTCGACGACATCTGCCAGGCGTGCCCTGGCTTCGCTCACGGAGATCTCGGCCACGACGACAGGGTAACCCTGACGCCGGCTCTCGTCGCTGTTTTCGCCATTTTCTATGTTTACCGCGTTTCCGATGTTTCAGACGCTTTCGCGTATTTGTACATTTCAGTCTCGTTCAGTCGGCCGTGGCGATCCCGTCGGGGTGCGGTCAGAGACGCCGAGCTTGTGCGGGGCCGCCAGGATCGCGCCAGGAGCGCTGAGACCCCCACTTCGGCGCCTTCACCCGCCGTCATCCCGGTGCGGGGCTTCTTGGGCCCCTCAGAACGTCGAGTGTCGTAACGATCTCCGAAGGTAAATGATGGGAAACGGCCTCAAATCACATCATATTGGAGCCGAGCGCGTGAACGGCGGCACCGCGAAGGGCAAGTCCTCGATGAAGCCGCTGGGCAAGGAGCCATGTCGACAAACCGATATCCGAGGAGAGGCTCGGCTTCGAGATGCCGACGCGATGACCCGGTCGACTGCGCTCGCCGTCAACCCAGCTCCCAAACCCCCGGCTCACCATCTGGCCCACCATCCGGTGCCCGTCAGCGAGCCCGCGAACCCCGCGTAGGCTCTACGCCCGTGAGCCTGAGGACCAGCCAGCGCGCCCAGACGGTCACGGTGCTGGTGCTGGCCGTGTCCCTTGCTGCGATCAACCTTCGCCCTGGAGCCACCTCGGTTGGACCCGTCCTCGAGGAACTGCGTGCGGGCCTGGGCATGGCCGCAGGAACCGCCGGCGTGCTGACAGCATTCCCGCCGCTCTGCTTCGGACTCGGCGGTGCGGTTGCCGTGGCTCTGGCCCGACGGTTCGGGATCACCGGAGGGATTGCCATCGGGCTCGCCACCGCGGCCACCGCACTCCTACTGCGGGTCACGAGCAACAACCAGTGGTTCTTCCTGGCGCTGACGGTTGCCGCCTTGCTGGCCATGGCGCTCGGCAATGTGCTCGTCCCCGCGTGGGTGAAGCACGAAGGGCCCGGCCTCGAAGTCGCCCTGATGACGATCTTCAGCATGGGTCTCATCGCAGGCGGCGCACTCGGCTCCCTCCTGACCGCTCCCGTCGCCGAGCAGTTCGGAGGGTGGCGAATCGCTGTCGGTGGTTGGGGTCTCCTCGTCGTGGCCGCGTTACCGATCTGGGCATGGCTCGCAGTCCGCGAGCGGGGCGCCGCCGCAGATCGCACACCGCCGGTGTTGCCGCTGAGAGGCCGCATCGCGCACTCCCCGACCGCCGTAGCGATGACCGTGCTGTTCGCGATGCAGTCGATGAATGCCTACATCCAGTTCGGCTGGCTGCCCCAGATCTACCGGGACAACGGTCTGTCCGCGACGGACGCCGGCGCGCTGCTGGCACTGCTGACCGGAGTCGGCGTCCTCGGCGCCTTCCTGATGCCCACGATCGTCGCCCGGTCGCGCACCCTGACCCCACACATGATCGGTCTCGGCGTTCTCCTCGTCACCGGGTACGGAGGTCTTCTGCTGGCGCCAACCACGGTCCCATGGCTGTGGGCCATTCTCCTGGGCACCGCCGGGTTCGCCTTCCCACTCTCGATCGCGCTCATCACCGCCCGGACCCGGACTCCCGGGGTCACCGCGCAGCTCTCCGGCTTCGTCCAGCCCGTGGGCTACCTCATCGCCGCCTTCGGACCGTTCGGCGTGGGGCTGATCCATCAGGCCACCGGCAACTGGAACCTCGTGCTCATCCTGCTGATGATCAGCGCCATCCCGTTCACCCTCGCCGGGGTCCGCGCCGCGCGTCCGGTGTACGTCGACGACGAGCTGGTCTGAGCGTCGAGGCGAGCGGACGCGAGGGCCCCACCGTGGCGCTTCGCAAGCCAGGGTTGAGGACTCCGCCCAACGTCCCCATGCCATGCTGACGTGATGCCCTCCGGATCTCAGACGCCCGACGGCTCAGGTGCGCCGCAGGTGCCCGCAACCATGCGCGCTGCGGTCATCACCCATCACGGGGGGCTCGATGCGATCGAGATTCAGAACAGGCCGGTGCCCTCCCCCGGGCCTGCTGAGGTCCTCGTCCGCGTGAGCGCGGCCGGCTGCAACAACACCGACATCTGGACCCGCGAGGGCTCCTACGGAACGGCCGAAGACCCGGACGCGAAGGCTGGATGGCTCGGCCCGCTGACCTTCCCACGCATCCAGGGTGCCGACGTGGCCGGAACCGTCGTCCTCTCGGGCGACGCCTCCGACCTGGTGGGCTCGCGAGTGCTGGTCGATCCGGCGAACTACGACGGACCGGGACCGGACGCTCGGCCGGCCGATGTTCTGGGGAGCGAACGGGACGGAGGCTTCGCCGAGTACGTGGTGGTGCCGAGCGCACGGGCCCATCCCGTCGACGACTCCCCGCTGACCGATGCCGAGCTCGCCGCCCTGCCGATCGCCTACGGCACCGCGCTGGGAATGCTCGATCGTGGCTCCGTCGCCGCAGGACACACCGTGCTCGTCACCGGGGCCTCCGGTGGAGTGGGGCTCGCCGCCGTCCAGCTCGCGCACGCTCGTGGCGCAACGGTCGTGGCGGTCTGCAGCGGCACCAAGGGAGAGCCCGTTCTCCGAGCCGGTGCCGACCTCATCGTGGACCGTGGGCGCGGGCACGTCATCGACGATGCCGCTGCTGCTGCCCCCCAGGGCTACGACTCGGTCATCGACGTTGTGGCCGGCAAGGCAGTCGGCCACGGCCTCGCACTCCTGCGCGCCGGCGGCCGCTGGGTCGTCGCCGGGGCCCTCGGAGGCTGGCAGGTCGACATCGATGTACGTCGCTTGTATCTGGCCAATCTCGCCCTGGTCGGCTCCACCATGCACACGCCCCGGATCTTCGAGGATCTGGTCGGGATCGCACGCCGCGGCGACGTACGGCCCGTGATAGCCCAGACCTTCGATCTGGAGCACCTCCGCGACGCCCAGGAACGCCTCGCCCAACGTCGCCATGTCGGAAAGCTGGTCATCGTGCCGTAATGGCGCCCGGCCATCGTCAGCACGTCAACGTGCCTCTTAGAGTTGGTCACGTCGCGGCGCGCACGATGTACGGTCACGAGGTGCAGCGTTCCTTCTTGCTCCGCCGCAACCTCGCCCGCGTGGCGCTCCGAGCCGCACGCTGGAAAGCGGTAGGCACCATCCCGCCGAGGACCGTGCTTGTCGGCGCACCCCACACGTCCAACTGGGACTGGATCCTCACCATGCTGGCGGCGTGGGACTCCGGCATCCAGGTCCGGCTGCTCGCCAAGAAGGAGCTGTTCCGCGGACCGCTCGCGCCCCTGCTGAGAGCGACCGGCGCCGTCGAGCTGGACCGCCAGAGTCCGGGCGCCACGATCCGTGAGCTGCTCAAGGAGGCGAAGGGGGACCAGCCGTTCGTGCTCGGCGTAGCCGCCGAGGGCACGCGCAGCAAGGGTGAGTACTGGAAGCCGGGCTTCTACCGGATCGCGCAGCAGACCGGGCTTCCCCTCACGCTGGGTTTCCTGGACGTCCCGTCGCGCACGCTCGGTTGGGGACCCACCTTCGCTCCCACCGGCAACGTGCGCGCCGACATGGATCGCATCCGCGCCTTCTACGCCGACAAGACGGGCCTGAGGCCGGAGAACTTCACCCCGCCACGACTCCGCGACGAGCCCGAGGCGTAGCGACCCCGCCCGCTCGGGGTTGGCGCCCATTCACACGTTGACGCGCAACGATCACGCGGGGTTTCGATGGTTGTTGGTCATCGCCGACTGATGCCGGAAAACATGGTCTGACTGCGGAACTGCGTCCGCGAGAGCGTTGGGCGTCGTGGACGATCGTCGGTCTCGGCCGGACTTCCAGCGGACTGCTGGGTCACGGCGAGATCCCTCGCGCGAGGGCGGCGTCGAACAGCGTCCGGGCGACCTGCTCGGCCTTCTCGGTCGCCGCAGCCCCCACCGGCTTCGCCTCGTAGCGGTCCTGGTTGCGTGCGCGTCGCAGGCGGTCGAACTCCCGCGCCGCCTTGTCCGCGGGCGGTTTGTCGAAGACGGCACGCAGATAGCGGCCGAGCGCCTCGTGCTGGCCGGGCCCGTTGGTCGTCCGGAAGCCGTACGCCGCCAGCAGCGCCTCCCCCGTGTCGTGACAGGCGTCGTAGGCAATGCCGTACCTGATGGCGACACTGGTGAGCAGCGGCAACTGGTTCAGGCGTTCCTCGGCCTGGCGCAGGAACGAGGTCGCACGCGAGATGTCCGCGGGCGCGACATCGAGACGTCGCGCCTCTACCAACGCGAGGACCGTCGCCTGCTGGACGCGGGTGAGCGGAGTCAGAGCCACGGCAGCTCCCCGATCACAGCGACCGCCGGGCCGCTGCGCACGTTGTCCAGGAAGGCGGAGGGCGCGGCGAACTCCTCAGGAGTGAGGATCGTCGGGTTCACTGGACGGTGCACGGCCGCCTCGATCCGGGCGCACGCCTCGTAGATCGCGTCCACGTCGGGCTCACCGAGCACCATGACGTCGATGTCGTGCGGCGCCGGACCGGCATCCCCGAGCATCCGCGCGGCGAAGGAGCCGTAGAGGAACGCCGACTCGATCCCGTCGAGGCTGGCAAGCTCCTCGGCCAGGAGCACGACCGGGCCGGTCGCGACCGTGAGGATCTCGCGCAAGGGGTCCACGAGCGGGCTCTCGCGGTTGGCGCGGATCAACCTTGTGCGGCCCACCTGTCGCTCGCTGAGGATGCCGGCGTCCACCAGGCGCGCCACCTCGCGGTGCGCGGTCGGATAAGCCAGGTCGGCCCGTTTGGCCAGATCGGTGACGCTCAGTTCGTCGCCGGTCAGCAACAAAGTGGAGAGCAGGCGCGCCTGACCGTCCGACCGGAAGATCGGAGCGAGAAGCGGTGCCTCGGTTCTCATATAACTGAGATTATCCTCCATTATATTGACCGTCAAGGAATCCGCTCACTACCCCCAGAAGATCGGATCGCCGCTGGTCTCGATGTGGTCCAGGAGAGCCTGGACGTTCTTGGTCGGGCGCTTGCGCTTGTACTCGTGGAACTTGAGGTGGCGATCGCGCCAGTAGATCGCCCACAGTCCGGTCGACTTCGTGTAGCGCAGCCGTGCGATCGGGAACCGAGTGTGCTGGCCGACGCCGTCCCACGGGGGGCGCACCTCGACGATGTCGACGTAGCGGTCGGAGACATCAGCCTCGACCTTGACTTGATCCCACAGGTGCTCGGGGACGCGCTCACGAGCCCAGACGTGGATGCGGTGGAGATCGGTCTCGGGAAGCGCCATCACGTCAGTATGTCGGAACGGTAGCGTGCGCCCACGCTCAGTGAGGAGCCGAAACCGCGACGGGCGTACACAAACGCATACAACTCTCGACTCGGGCAAGGTGCCCCACGCCGCGATGCTTGAGCACGTAGGGAGAGCTGGCTGCTTTCGTGCCCGGGTGGCGGCGCGATCCACGCCCGAGTCGAACTCGCCATGGGCGGGGGGTCAGCCCGGCGTGAGTCGCTTCCGGAGTCAGGCTTCTTGCTGGTGCAACGCGGACAGGATGTCCGCGACGATCTCCGCTGGTGTCTGGTTTCCGTTCACGACCACGGCACCCTCGTCCTCCCCGGGGACTTCGAGAGTGTTCAGCTGAGAGTCGAGCAACGATTCCGGCATGAAGTGCCCGGTGCGCCCAGCGAGACGAGCTCTGAGAGCCTCCTCGGAAACTTCGAGATAGGCGAACGTCACACGACTCGGCCCCTGCCGCAACACGTCTCGGTAGGCACGTCTCAACGCCGAGCAGGAGACAACGCTGTCGCGGCCAGCAAGATCTTCCCTCGTCATCCAGGCACGGATTGCCAACAACCAGGGCCATCGATCCTCGTCGGTCAAGGCACGGCCCTCTGCCATCTTGCGCACGTTCTCCTCGGGGTGGAAGTCGTCCCCCTCGGCGAACGACCATCCCAGAGCCCGCGCAAGCCTCTCGCCAGTCGTCGACTTGCCACTGCCCGAGACGCCCATGACGACGATCTGCTGCTGACTCACGCACTCCCCTTGGACGGTCCACGCTCTCAATCGAGCGTGGTGCTGTCAGGCGAGAGGCTACGTCTTCCCCGAAGTCGGTGCCCGGACCGAACTCGAATTCGTCGCCACCGGTTCCCTATACCCGCCCGACCTCAAGACATTGACTCGCGGGTCACGATGGCAGCGTGGACATTCAACTACTGGTGATCCCGGGGTGCCCCGGCGCCGAGGATGCCTCGGAGCTGCTCCGCGTCGCGCTGGACGACGTCGGGCTCACGGACGCGACCTTCACCGTGGGGGTCATCGAAACCGAGGACGCGGCACGGGCCCGGGGGTTCGGGGGATCGCCGGCGTTCGTCGTCGACGGAGCCGATCTCTTCCAAACCACTGGGACCCAGGGCTCGCTGGCATGCCGGGTGTATCAGACCCCAGATGGTCTGCGGAACGTCCCAGCGCTTCAGGACCTGCTCCATGCCCTCAAGCAGCGCGTGGCCGGCTAAGCCGCCGGCCCTGACCTACTTCTTGGGCGCCGACACAAAGCGTTGAGGCGGACCTCCGCCGAATGGTGTTGTGAAGGAGCGTCACACCAGGAAACGGGAGGTTCTCGGGCAGCGCTTACTGCTGCCCGAGGACGTCGACCGAGATCTCCACCGCAGAAACCGACCCACGGTTCTCGAGCCAATGGACGGTGTTCCGGTCCTCGGGCCAGCCCAGGCCCGGACCGTAGTCCGTGGCGATCCCGTCCCGATGGTCGGTGATCGTCCCCTGCAGCACAAAGACCGTTCCCGGTCTGCCGGCGTGGTCGTGGAGAGGGCCGAATACCGCGCCCGGCGCGAACGTGAACCTCCGCATCCGAAGCTGGAAGCCGTCCATACCCTCGATCTCGGGGCCGAGGTCAATCGCGGCCAACAACTCTGCCTCGACACCTCTGGTCTCCGGCACCTGTTCATCGCTCATCGGACCGGCCTTTCTGTGGATCTGACCCAGTGAGGCTAGGCGACCGGACGTCCCAGCAGAAGACCCACGCGTTGAAGCGGAACTCCACCCGCTTCAGCGCCGTAACTGTCTCTCCTTCGCCACGCCGTCGGGACACCTAGGAGACGGCGAACTTGACCGGAGCGAGCGTCGAGACGTCGACCTTCGGACGCGCCTCCCAGAGGTCATAGGCGTCCTGCATGGCTAGCCAGCTCTCGGGCGAGCGTCCAATCACCCGGCCCAATCGGAGGGCCATCTCTGGGGTGACACGACTGGACCCGTTGAGCACACGCGCCAGCGTCGACGCCGAGACCCCGAGGTGGGTAGCCAACAACCGCCCGCTGATACCAAAGGGAGTCAGATACGTCTCCGTGATGAACTCGCCCGGATGCGGCGGGTCGTACATCTGCATCGTGGTCGTCATCAGTGATAGTCCTCGTAATCTAGAACGTAGGCGTCCCCGTCGCGGAACTCGAAGGTCACCCTCCAGTTGCCATTGACCGTGATCGACCAACGCCCCCGGCCCGCACCCTTGAGCGGATGTAAGCGGTATCCGGGAATGTCCATGTCATCGATACTGCTGGCCGTGTGAAGCGCCGCCAACTGCATCCTGAGGCGCCGCGCATGTGCCGGTTGAACACCCGTCGCCTTGCCCTTCGTGAACAAGTCCCGCAAGCCCTTGTGTTTGAACGACCTGATCACTAGCCGAGTGTAGCGCGATGCGCATCACGCGTCACACTCCGATGTCTGCGCCCTCCCCAGGTCGAGACGTCGAAGCGGAACTCGACCACGTTCACGTGCCCGCAGGCATGACTGGACGGTGGGTCAGTTGATGATCTCTCCGCCTTCTTCCCCCAGGAGAACCGCCAGTCGCTCACGCCATGCTTGGAGCTCGTCAGGGGTGAGGCGCTTCCAGTCAGTCACCTCGTCGATGATCCTGAGCGGTTCTCGGCTGCGGTAGGACCGGGTTGGGTTCCCGGGGAACTTCTTGTCGGTCACGTTGGGGTCGTTCTCGAACGCTCCGGTCGGCTCAACGAGGTAGACGCGTGGGATCCCGTCGCCGCCGGCGAGCTCCACGGCGAGCTCCGCAGCAAGCCCAGCACCGTCCAGCAAAGCTGTGAAGTAGATGTGGTTCATCGACACTTCGGGTCGATAGTTCGATCGGAAGCCCGCCGCCAGAAGTTCGCCCACCCTCAGGTCCGCTTTGGTCCCGTGGAAGAACGGCCCCGTGTCCAGAACATCGCTCACCCGGTGAGCCTACGACTTCATTCACATCGGCTCGAGCGGATGCTCAGAGCCCAGTTACTTCTTCCCAGACGTTGTTGCTCCGTGACGGAACTCGATCGGCTTCCCTCGCGTCCACTCAGAGGTCCGGGCTCAGGCGGAGGTCTACCCTTGCGACCGGATCACGTGGACACGGGTGGACAGGAGGGCTACGTGTGACTGAGCGGGGTTGGCATCCCGACCCTCAGGGGGATGGGGAGCGGTGGCACGACGGCACCCGCTGGACCGGGGTCACGCGCCAGACAGCTGAGTCCGCTGCTCGCGCGGCCACGGCAGAGCGAGCCGCCCTCCGGTATCGGAACCGGCGGGGCCGTCTTCGCCGACTGGGCATCGCCACGGCCACTGCGGTCGGACTCGGGGGCGTTGTTGTTGCCTTGGTACTTGTGAACCCCGGTCCGATCAAGCCTCTTGCCGAGGCGATCGGCATCATCGGACGGCCGAATCGTCTTCTTCCCGTCGTCACGCCGACGGTGTCGTCGTTGAACTACTCGATTGAGAACACGGACTCAGCAGGCGACCCGGTGACCTACGACCCGTGCAAGCCCATTCACTACGTCATCAACCCCGGCGGAGCCCCACCAGACTTTCTCTCCTTCATCCAGCCCGCGGTGAAGAAGACCCAAGCCGCGAGCGGCCTTGAATTCGTCTACGACGGACTCACAGCAGACACCTGGGCCGAACGCAAGAATGCGGTTGTCCCAAAGCCGGTGCTCATCAGCTTCCCCACGACCCTGGACAGCGCAAGTGCCAACGCCGATACGGTCGGGCTCGGCGGCAGCGAGCTTCTCGTGGTGAACGGCGCCAACCAACCGCACTATGTCACCGGACAGATCGCTCTTCTGAGCAGTTGGTTCGACCAGGAAAGCGCGCAACATCACACGCAGGCCGAGCAAGCGGTGGTCATGCACGAACTAGGGCATGTCCTTGGTCTCGGTCATGTTCAGGATCCTTCCCAGATCATGTTCCCGGAGTCGCGCGGACAGACCAACTACGGTGCCGGCGACCTCACCGGGCTCGCCAAACTCGGTTCCGGGGCCTGTGCGCCGTGACCTGCGGGGCCCCGGACAGCGTGCTCGCGCTTCGGACGCGCACGCTTCGCGAAGTGAGCCGATGCAGGAGGCACAGCTACTTCTTCCCAGACGATGTTGCTCCGTGCCGGAACTCGACCACGCCTGGTCTCCGCTCAGCGACGCGAGCTCATCCATCCAGCGGTCAGCTGCAATCACCATGTGCTCGTGAGCGTGGCTCCAAGGACGCGCCCTAGGCTCGGGACCATGGACGACAGCACTCCCCTGGCCGACCAGGTCGGTCTGGTCACCGGCGGCGGCACCGGCATCGGCCTGGCAGTGGCCCGCTCCTTGGTTGAGGCCGGAATGCGCGTCGCACTCCTCGGCCGAAGGGCCGACGTGCTGGACGAAGCCGCGAGCGCGCTCGGCCCGCTGGCATTCGCCGTTCCCTGCGACATCACCAGCCTGGAGGAGACCGCCGCGGCACTGTCAAGGGTGCGCTCGGAGTACGGGCCAACCGACCTCCTGGTGCACTCGGCTGCGGCGATCGAGCCCGAGGCAGTGCCGCTGTGGGAAGTAGACCCCGCGGTCACCTGGTCGGTGGTCGAGACGTGCCTGCGCGGGCCCCTGCTGTTGGACGCGATCGTGCTCGGCGACATGGTGGCGCGCGGCCGCGGTCGGGTGGTCACCATCGCGAGCGAGGCGCGGGCAGCAGCACTGTCGGGCACATACACCGGCTATGCGGTAGGCAAGCGGGCAGCGACCCTGCTCACCCAAACACTGGCGGGCTCGCTGGCCGGCACGGGCGTGGTGGCGCTCGACGTACTGCCGGGGCTCGTGCGGACCGAGCTCACCGACTCGATGTCGGTCTGGCGGGAGAACCCGCCCGAGCGGTGGGACGACCCCGCCTGGACGGCCACGACCGTCCTGAACGTCGCGCTGGGCCGGCACGATGACGCGGCCGGGGCGATGCTCGACGCGGTAGCGCTGCACGGCAGCTGAATCGCCACTGAAACTCCGGTTCCCGTTCAGAGCCGAGCTACTTCTTCCCCGGAAGTTGCCACACCGTGACCGAACTCGACGAGACCCCTCCGCCCGCTCAGTGGGATGCGTCGACGTGGCTGGCGCTCCTCACCATCCACGTCCACTGCTCGAACGAGGCGGTCAACAGGACCGGGCGTGCGGCGATGATCGGCGTCCAGACGTGCGGGGACCCGGATGTCAGGAGGCGACCGACCGCACTGCGTCGGTGACGCAGGCCAGAGCGAGCAGGCGCACCGCGTCGACCGGGGCGTCGACCTGGCCGGTGGCGGCAGCCACGAAGGCGTCGCCGTCGAAGCGGGTGTGAGGCGGCGTCAACGCGCGCGCGAGGCCGTCGTGAGCCCCTTGGGCGACGATCCGGCACCCCACCTTGTCCAGGCGCGCATTGGTGACGACCACCCCGATCGTGGTGTGGCTTCGACCCTGGTCGAAGGCGAATGGTGACTCCAGGGCGGCAACTGCATCGAAGACCACAGAAGACGAGCCGTCGTCGACGTCACCAAAGGCGTTGACGACACACAAGACGGCGACCGCGAGGTCGCCGAGGCGGTGCTCGGCATACGCCAGACCTCCGGGCCGTCGGCCCTCGGGGCCGCGCCAATGGCTCACCTGCGCACCCGTCCCGGCTCCCACTCGACCCCGCAAGACCTGCCGCGCTCGCACGGACTGGGCTGCCGCTCGTCCGGCATCGGCGTCTGGGTGGGCCAACGGGTTACCCACCGCGAGATCGAAGAGCGCGAGGGTGGGAACGATCGGGACGGGGCCGCCTGGGGTGGGGACGCCGCGTCCCTGGAGCCGGTAGTGCTCCATCACCCCGTCGGCCGCGGCGAGACCGAAAGCAGACCCGCCAGTGAGCAGGACCGCGTCGACCGACTGCACCGTCTTGTCGGGCTCCAAGAGCAGCAGCTCTCGCGATGCAGGGGCTCCCCCGCGCGCCTCATACGAAGCAGTCGTCCCTACGGGGAGCTCGACCACGGTGCATCCGGTCAGGCCGGTGTCGTCCGTCCAGTGACCGACCTGGACCCCTTCGACCGCGAACCGGCTCTCGTCCATGACTTCCTCCATCGGATGTCTGAAGAACAGCTACTTCTTCCCAGAAGTCGTTGCTCGGTGACGAAACTCGACCCCATCAGGTTACGAAGATGAGTCCACGGTCAGGCAGACGGAGTCAGCGGCTGTCTACGAGGCAGCACTGTGCGCCGAGAAATTCGCCAACCGTCACCGCCTGACCGAACGAGCTCGTGAGATAGACGACGGAACCCGCCGAGCCGTCGGCCATGGCGGCCAATCCCCTCGACCGTACTCTCGCCCGGCCTCCATCGAACTGCTCAACGACGATGTTGGACACGTGGTGAGCGACAGGATTTCGGTCACGGAGCGCCCGCATTGCAGCCGCGACCGCGTCGCACCCGAGGAGAGTCTGTCCCCCCAGAGCCGAGACGTCGTAAACGATGTCTGGCAGGAATACCTCGGTGGGTCGGTCGAACTCACCCTCGCCGACGAGGTGACCGTGCAGTCCGATCCCCTCGTGGATGAGGAGCAGGTCGGGACTGACCGCTACACGTTGAACCTGAACTCTACGATGTCTCCGTCGGCCATCACGTAGTCCTTGCCCTCCATGCGCACCTTGCCCGCCGCCCGCGCCGCCGCCATCGAACCCGCTGAGACCAGGTCGTTGTAGGAGACGATCTCGGCCTTGATGAAACCCTTCTGGAAGTCGGTGTGAATGACGCCGGCTGCCTCGGGTGCGGTGTCGCCCTTGTGGATCTGCCACGCTCGGGACTCTTTGGGGCCGGCGGTGAGATAGGTCTGTAGGCCGAGGGTGTCGAAGCCGACCCTGGCGAGCACGTCGAGGCCGGGCTCCTCGACACCGAGCTCGTGGAGCATCTCCCGCGCCTCGTTCTCGTCGTCGAGCTCGACGAGCTCCGCCTCGAACTTCGCGTCGAGGAAGATCGCCTCGGCAGGAGCGACCAGCTCGCGCATCCTCGACTTGAGCTCATCGTCGCCCAGCTCGTCGGCGTCGCAGTTGAAGACGTAGAGGTAGGGCTTTGCGGTCAGCAGCATCAGTTCGCGGATCTGCGCGCGGTCGATGGTCGTGGAGATGATCGGCGTGCCCGCCTCCAGCGCGTCCTTGGCTGCCTGGGCGGACTCGAGCGCCGGGACCATCTCCTTCCTACCCTTGGCTTCCTTCTCCAGCCGAGGGATCGCCTTCTCCAGCGTCTGCAGGTCGGCGAGGATCAGCTCGGTCTGGATGGTGGTGATGTCGCTGGCCGGGTTCACCTCGCCCTCGACGTGAGAGACGTCCTCGTCGCGGAAGACCCGGGTGACCTGACAGATCGCGTCCGACTCGCGGATGTGGGAGAGGAACTTGTTGCCCAACCCCTCGCCCTCCGACGCCCCCTTGACGATGCCGGCGATGTCGACGAACTGCACGGTGGCAGGGATGATCCGCTCGGATCCGAAGATCCCGGCGAGCTTGTCCAGTCGGGGGTCGGGCAGCGCCACGACCCCCACGTTGGGCTCGATGGTCGCGAAGGGGTAGTTGGCCGCGAGGACGTTGTTCTTCGTCAGCGCGTTGAAGAGGGTCGACTTGCCCGCATTGGGGAGTCCGACGATGCCGATCGTGAGTGCCACGGGCGGCAACTCTACGGTGCAGCCCGGGCGTTCCCGAATCCGACCTGGGCGCCGCCAGGCGCTGAGAGTTCCGCACCGGCTGGTGGGGTCGAGCCATTGATTCCTCCCGTACAGTCAAAGGCAGAGGACCCCCTCACCCCTGGAGTGACGTCGTGCTCGGACCCACGAGCGACCCCAGAGGCGTCGACCCCACCACCGACGCCGCTGCGCACTCGTCCGCGGGCGGCGCTGCCGGCGTCGATCTCGAGCTGCGGCGGACCCTCGAAGTCGCGCTCAGGATCGGAGAAGCTCTGCTCTCGTCCGGCGACTCCGCGGCCGAGACCACCCAGGCCGTCCGGCGCGTCCTGTCGGGCTGTCACGTGGGGGGCGTCGACGTCGACGTGACGTTCAACTCGATCACAGTCTCGACCCGACAGAGCTCCCTGCGCGAGCCCCTCACCCTCATGCGCGTGGTCAAGTCGTCCGGACGCGACTACTCCCGGATCGCTCGCACCGAGTCGCTCGCCGAGCGGCTGTCCTCCAGACAGGTCACCGTCGGGGAGGCGGCGCGCGAACTCGACTCGATCGACTCCCTCCGCCGCCCGTGGCGCGACCGTCTCTCCGTGCTCGCTTGGGCGATCGCGGCGGGCAACATCGCCGCGCTCTTCGGCGGGGACGTTGCGATCGCTCTCGTCTCCGCGGTCGGAGCGCTCACGTTGCTCACTGTGGGACGGGGGGTGCGCCGAGCAGGTCTGCCTGCCTTCTTCACGCAGGTCACCGGCGGCTTCAGCGCGGCGATGGTTGCGGCGTTGGCAGCGTTGAGCGGAGTGGCCCACAGGCCCGGCCTCGTGCTCGCCGCGACGATCGTGATCCTGCTGGCCGGAACCACGCTGACCGGGGGCCTCGAGGATGCATTCAGCGAGTACTACATCACCGCCGGGGCGCGCTTGCTGGAGGCTTTCGTGCTCACCGGTGGCCTGATCGCCGGGGTGTCGGCCGGCCTTGAGGTCTCGGTACGAATGGGAGTGACGTTCCCTGGTGGAGCCCACGTCTCCAGTCAGGTCGGTCTCGGCCCCTCGATGATCTTCGCCGCGATCGCTGCCGCGTCGGCTGCCTACGCCGGGAGAGCTCCCAAGCGGTACCTCTTGGCCGCAGCCGCGGCCGGGGCACTGAGCCAGGGCGTCTTCTGGCTCACCGGGGACCTCCTGGTGACCGGCGCCTGGGCGACCGCCATCGCCGCAGGCGTCATCGGCTTCTCAGCCCGTTTCCTGTCCCGGTTCTGGCGGGTGCCGGCCGCGATCACCGTGGCAGCAGGCACGCTGCCCCTGCTCCCGGGACTCGGGATCTACAACGGCATGTACCGGCTGACCGACGCCCAGAACGTCGACGGAATCTTGACCCTCATCGCGGCCCTGGGGACCGCGGCGGCCATCTCGGCCGGGGTCCTGGTCGGGAAGACCGCAGCGCACCTGAGCCGGGTACGTCCCCCCGATGCTCTCCCCGTTCCCACTCCCCTCGCGGCCGGCTCGGCCGCCGACGAAGAGATCTACGTCGAGACATCGCGGGATCGTTGAGCCAGCGCCGTCGCTCGCACCCCCGGTGAGTATGTTCGCCCCATGCGCATCGCCACCTGGAACGTGAACTCGGTCCGCTCGCGCATCGACCGGGTCGAGGCGCTGTTGCGCCGGCACGACATCGACGTGCTGGCCGTTCAGGAGACCAAGGCCAAGGACGAGCAGTTCCCCACCATGGGTCTGCAGGCCCTCGGGTACGAGGTGGCGATGGTCGGCTACAACCAGTGGAACGGTGTCGCGATCCTCTCCCGCGTCGGGCTCGAAGACGTCCAGATCGGGTTCCCCGGCATGCCCGGGTTCGGCGATCCCGAGGCGCCCGAGGCCCGGGCGATCGGCGCCACCTGCGGCGGAGTCAGAGTCTGGTCGCTCTACGTCCCCAACGGACGCAAGCCCGACGACCCCCATTTCCACTACAAGCTTCGGTGGCTAGAAGCGCTCCGGGCTTCCACCGAGGCATGGCTCCAGGAGTCACCCGACCTGCCACTCGCCCTGGTGGGGGACTGGAACGTCGCACCCTACGACGACGACGTCTACGACATGAAGGACTTCAAGAACGGCACCCACGTCACCCCGCAGGAGAGGGCGGCGTTCTTCGCTTTCGAAGGACTCGGGCTCAGCGACGTCACCCGGCCGTTCACACCCGGCCCCGACGTCTACACCTACTGGGACTACTTCAGGAAGCGGTTCGAGCGAAACCGCGGACTACGCATCGACTTCGTCCTCGGCTCGGCTCCCTTGGCGGAACGGGTCACCAATGCCTTCATCGACACCGAGGAGCGAGCCGGGGAGGGCGCCAGCGACCACGCCCCGGTGATCGTGGATCTGTCCGACTAGCTGAGCAGATGCATGCTGACCTGCATGCAATCCACCAGTGTGCGGATCGACATCGCCACCCACGACGAGATCAAGAGGCTCGCCGAGTCGATTGGCACCACTGTCGGGCACAACGTGACACTGGCTGTGAAGTCACTGGCCCAGGAACACGTCGGCGTTCAGTTGGCGACACAGCTCACCGCTGGAGAGAGCGCGCGGCTGGATGCCGAGCTCGGGTGACGTCGTCGTCCTCGATTTCGGCCTTCCCCAGGGTCACGAGGCTGACTTCCCGAGACCTGCGGTGGTCATGACCGCCGACAAGGTGCTCAACACGGTCCAGCAGCCGCGCAGGTCGTGCCGCTCACCCCGACGATCCGTGACTTCGACAGCGGGCAACGGGCAGGCGAAGGTGCGGTTCCTGGCGGAGGCGTTCACGAGCGTCCCTGAGCAGACCGGGGACCGCGACCGACTCCTCTGGATAGACCGAGTCGACCCGGCCCCGACCCGTCATCCCTAATCCCTAGTGCGGAGGGGAATGATCCTCGGCGTCCAGGCCGATGTCGAGGGCGACCACCGAGTGGGTCAGCGCCCCGACGGCGAGGAAGTCGACGCCGGTCAGGCCGACCTCTCTGGCGTTCTCCAGACGCAGGCCGCCGCTGGCCTCCAGGAGCGCCTTCGCCCCCCTGTCGCCCATGTGCCTGACGGCTTCGCGCAGCTGTGCAACCGAGAAGTTGTCGAGAAGGATCTGCCCGGCACCGTGGTCGAGCGCCTCGTCGAGCTGGTCGAGGGAGTCGACCTCGACCTGCACGACAAGGTCCCCCTCGGGGTGCGCGGCTCGGACGGCGTCCAGCGCCTTGCCGACTCCCCCGGCGACGGCCACGTGGTTGTCCTTGATCAGGACCGCGTCATAGAGGCCGGCGCGGTGGTTGGTCCCGCCGCCGCAGCGCACGGCGTACTTCTCCAGGGACCGCAGGAGCGGGAGCGTCTTGCGGGTGTCCCGCACCACGGCACCCGTCCCCTCGAGCGCGTCGGCCCAGGCACGCGTGGCGGTGGCGACGCCCGACAGGTGGCAGAGCAGGTTGAGTGCGGTGCGCTCCAGCGCGAGGACGGCGCGGGCGGGTGCCTCCAGCGTGGTGAGCCGCTCCCCTGCGGCTACCCGATCGCCATCGGCCACCAGCGGCGTGTAGATCGCGTCGGTGCCGAGGAGGTCGTCGACCAGCGCGGCGACCACCCACAGCCCGCAGACCACGCCGGGCTGCCGGGCGGTGAAGCAGACCGCTACGCGGGCGTCGGCGGGGACGGTCGCCTGGGACGTGAGATCGCCTCGGTCCCCGAGGTCCTCCGCCAGGGCAGCGCGGAGCAGCCCGAGGATCTCCTCCGGCTCGAGTCCGGCCGAGGCCAGCGCGGCGCCGGTGACCTCGGAGAGGCCGTGGCGTGTGAACGTCGCGGTCACCGGACGACACCCATCGCCAGCGGCAGCTCCGCATCGCCCCGCATCAGGGCATTGGGAACCCCGTCGTCGTCCAGCCGCACCTCGACCCGGCCCGGCCGGGCGAAGGTGTGCTCGGGCGAGTCCGCCCGCAGGTGGCAGCCGACGCTGGTCGTTCGGGTTGCTGCCGCGGCGACGACCGCCGCTGCGACCAGACAGGTCGTGTCCCGCCCCGCTCCTTGGCGCAGCTGCTCGAACGCCTTGTCCAGCCCCTCGGCGTCGCGGACGATGCCGGCGTGGCGGTCCATCAGCGTCCGGGCTCGGGCCGCGAGCGCCGGGTCGTCGCAGAGCATCGCATCGGGCAGCGAACGCTGGTGGGCTGTCCGGGCCGGCGGCAGGTCGAGGATGAGCCCGGCCGCGACGCGCGCGCCGTAGACGAGTCCCTCCAGCAAGCTGTTGGAGGCCAGCCGGTTGGCGCCGTGGACGCCGGTATCGGCGACCTCGCCGACGGCGTAGAGCCCGGCGACGTCGGAGGCGCCCCAGCCGTCGGCCTCCACACCACCGCAGAGGAAGTGCGCCGCGGGGCGGACCGGGATCAGATCCCGGACCGGGTCGATGCCTGCCGTCGCGCACGCCGCCGCCACGGTCGGGAAGCGTCGCCGTACGTCGGGCACCCGACGGGCGTCCAGCCACACGTTGTCCAGCCCTCGGTCGACCATCGTCCGGTGCACGGCAGCGGCCACCACGTCACGCGGCGCCAGGTCGAGCAGTGGGTGGACGCCCCGCATCAGGGGCTCGCCCCGGTCGTCGCGGAGGATCGCCCCCTCGCCGCGGAGCGCCTCGGTGACCAGCGGGAGCTGGCCGCCCGCAGCGGGCACCGCGAGGGCGGTCGGGTGGAACTGCACGAACTCCAGATCGGTGAGAGTCGCGCCGGCCTTCAGCGCCAGGGCCAGTCCCTCGCCGCGAACGCCCTCGGGGTTGGTGGTCGCTCCGTAGACGTGCCCGATGCCCCCGGTGGCGAGTACCACGGCGCGGGCGCGCACGCGGACCGGGCCGTGTGGGCCGTCGGCTCGCAACCCCGTCACCCGGGGACCGCTGTCGGTCATCACCCGGGTGAGCGCGGTGACCCGGGCCGGCTCCAGTCGAGCGATGTCGAGCTCGTCGGCACGGGCGAGAAGCGCGCGTCGCACCTCGGCGCCGGTCGCGTCACCACCGGAGTGCACGACCCGGCGGTAGCGGTGGCCGCCCTCGCGGGTCCGGGCCAACGAGCCGTCCTCGGCCCGGTCCAGCTCGGCACCTGCCGCGATCAGCTCGGCGAGACGGAGCGGCCCCTCCTCGACGAGCCGCCGCAGGGCGCGTACGTCGCACAGGCCACTGCCCGCGGCCTGGGAGTCCTGTGCGTGCTCCTCGGGGTCGTCGTCACCGAACGCGGCGGCGATGCCTCCCTGCGCCCAGCGGGTCGATCCGTCCCCGTCCGAGACCACGAGCACGTCGCGCGTCCCGGCCAGCCCGATGGCCGTGGCCAGGCCGGCGACGCCGCTGCCGACGACCACCACATCGACGTCGTAGCGGTCGACCGGGTCGCCGCTCGCCTTCGGACGCGGGGCACTCATTCCCCGCCCCCGGGCTGGCCCACGGCGACCATCGCTTCCACGGCGTGTCGGGCCCGGGCCGCGATCTCCGGCTCGACGGTCACCTCGCCGCTCCCTTCGCGCAGGCAGCTCAGCAGCCGCTCGGGGGTGGTCATCTTCATGTACGGGCAGGAGGCCTCGGCGTTCATCGGCAGGAAGGTCGTGTCCTTGTTGACCTTGCGGAGCTGGTGCAGCATCCCGATCTCGGTGGCCACCAGCACCGTCGACGCCGTGGTCTGCTGGGCGGCGCCGACCATCCCGCTGGTCGACAGGATCTTGGTGCGCTCCGCGGGCATGACCCCCTCGCCGGCCAGCCACAACGCCGAGGTCGCGCAGCCGCACTCGGGGTGGACCAGCAGCTCGGCGTCCGGGTGCTCGGCCACCTGCCGCCGGACATCGGCGGCGGTGATCGCGGCGTGTACGTGGCACTCCCCCGACCAGACCTTGATGTTCTCCCGGCCGGTCTCCCGCCGCACATGGGCGCCGAGGAACTGGTCGGGGAGGAAGAGCACCGGTGTGTCGGCCGGGATCGACTCGACGATCTCCACCGCGTTCGAGGAGGTGCAGCAGACGTCGGACTCGGCCTTCACCTCGGCGCTGGTGTTGACGTAGGCGACCACGACCGCCCCGGGGTTGTCCGCCTTCCAGGCGCGCAGAGCCGGCGCGTCGATGGTGTCGGAGAGCGAGCAACCCGCCTCGACTGCTGGGACGAGCACAGTCTTGTCAGGGTTGAGGATCTTGGCGGTCTCGGCCATGAAGGAGACGCCGCACAGCACGATCGTCTCCGCGTCGGTCGCCGCGGCATAGCGCGCCAGCGCGAGCGAGTCGCCGACGACATCGGCGACGTCCTGGATCTCGGCCGGCATGTAGTTGTGGGCGAGCACCACGGCGTTGCGCTCGCGGGCCAGCCGTCGCACCTCGTCGGGCCAGTCCTCCGGCAGCGGCTCGGGAACGGTGGGCAGCGCGCCGGCGACCATGGTCGAGGAAGTCATGAGTACCGCCTGTTCTCTTCCGTCGGTTTTCGACTCTGCTCGTTTTCGACTAGGAGTCGATAACCTCATGAGACAGGCTAGCATCAAGATCGTGGATCACGCCAAGCCCCCTTTCCCGGCCTATCCGCACGAGGTGCTCGCCGTGGTCCTCTCCGTCCGTGAAGACACCCTCTGCGTCCTGCTCTGGCAACGCGAGCGGGAGCCCTACGCCGGTCACTGGGCGCTCCCCGGAGGTGGCGTTCGGGCCGATCAACGGCTCCGAGACGCGGTCCACGACCACCTCGCCACCAAGGTCGACGTCCGGGAGATCAGCTGGCTGGAGCAGGTGGCCACCCACAGCCGGGTGGAGCGCGATCCGCGCGGGCGGGTGCTCGCCACCGGCTACCTGGCCCTGGTGCCCCCCGACTCCGAGCCCGAGCTGCCCGAGGACACCGCCTGGTTCCCCGTAGCCGAGCTTCCCTCGTTGGCGTTCGACCACCACTACTTCGTCGACGCGGCCGCCGAGCGGCTCCGCGCCAAGCTCAGCTACACCAACATCGGCTTCGCCCTCGCGCCCAGCGAGTTCACCATGCAGCGCCTGCGCGAGGTGGTCAGTGCCGCGCTCGGGTACGACGTGGACCCGACCAACCTGCACCGCGTGATGACCCGGCGCGGAATGATCGAGCCCACCGGCGTGCGCAGTGCCCCCGGCCCGGGCGGGGGGCGGCCCGCCGCGCTCTATCGGTTCCGCGACCGGACCCTCGAGGTGACCGACCCGTTCGCGGTCCTCAAGCCGCCCAAGGGTGCCGACCAGCGCTGAATGCGGCCCTCCTCCTAGCATGAGCCTGATACGGGCCCGCCGGAAACGGGCACGGACGACGGTTCAGAATCAAGCAAGGGGACGTGCCGCATGTGCGGAATAGCAGGCTGCGTGGGCTTCGGCCCCGACACCCGACGCCTCCTGGAGATCATGAACAACGCCCAGGAGCACCGGGGCCCGGACGGTGAAGGCGTCTACGCGCAGGACGATGTCGGGCTCGCTCACCGCAGCCTGGCGATCATCGACCGGGACCACGGCGCGCAGCCGATGTCGAACGCCGAGCGCACCCACGTCATCGCCTACAACGGCGAGGCCTACAACTACCGGGAGCTGCGCGAGGAGCTACGCGCTCTCGGCTACGGGTTCACCAACGACACAGACACCGAAGTGGTGCTCCAGACGTTCCGGGCGTGGGGTGCCCACGGGCTCGACCGGATCAACGGCATGTTCGGGCTCGCGGTGTACGAGGAGGGCAGCGCTGAACTGACCCTGGCCCGGGACCATTTCGGCATCAAGCCGCTCTATTACATCAACCTCGGAACACCGGACCGGCCGAAGCTGCTGTTCGCGTCCGAGATCAAGGCGCTGCTGGCGACGGGCGCATTCACCCCCGAGCCGAACGACCGCCAGATCTACCGCTATCTGCGGTTCCGGGCCCACGAGGACTCCCCGGAGACGTTCTTCAAGGACGTCTTCAAGCTGATGCCAGGTGAGCTGATGACGGTCGGCCCTGCCGGGATGCGCGTGGAGCGCTTCTCCAACCTGCCCGACGACCTGCTCCAGCGGGCCCGCGAACACCGCGCCTACAGCGACTCGGCGACCCGGACCTATGCGGAGATGCTGACCCAGTCGATCCGGGCCCGACTGGTCAGTGAGGTGCCCGTCGGCAGCTGTGTCTCCGGCGGCATGGACTCCTCGACCATCGCGCTCACCATCAACAACCTGATCAACGCCGAGGACAGTGAGGCTTCGTCCGTCGGCACCCTGCAGAACACCTTCTCCGCGGTCTTCCCCGGGTCGATCAACGACGAGGAGAAGTACGTCGACGAGGTGCTGGCCACCTGCGCCGGCCACGTGGACGTCCACAAGATCCACCCCACCCCCGCGTCGTTCCTCGACGACCTGACCGACTTCGTGCGGACCCAGGAGGAGCCGACGATCAGCACCGGCCCCTACGCCCAGTACAAGGTGATGGAGGAGGCTGCCAAACACGTCACCGTGGTGCTCGACGGCCAGGGCGCCGACGAGATGCTGGCCGGCTACCCGCCGTACTACCTGGTCTACTGGCGACAGCTCAGGCGCGAGGGGCGGTGGCTTCGGCTCGCCGTGGAGGCGCTTCGGTCCAGCGACGTGATCTTCCGGCTGCTGCGCTTCCGGATCGTCGACAAGCTGAAGTTCCGTCGTGAGATCCCAGCGGCCGACCTGCTGCGAGCCGATTTCAAGCAGGCGTACGTCGACGAGCGCTTCCCCGTCGTCCAGGACGACTTGAAGAAGCGGTTCGTCGAGGACATCTTCCACAACAGCCTTCCGGCGCTGCTGCGCTACGAGGACAAGAACAGCATGCGGTTCAGCATCGAGGGCAGGGTGCCGTTCCTCGACAAGGACGTGGTCAGCTACGTCTTCGGCCTCGACGACACCGCGATCATCCACGGCAGTTGGAACAAGCGCATCCTGCGCGAGGCGACCGCCGGTCTCGTGCCCGACGACGTCCGCAAGCGGCGCAACAAGATCGGCTTCACGACTCCCGAGACCGAATGGTTCAACCAGACCAAGGACTCCTTCTACGAGGTCTTCACCTCGCCCAGTTTCGCGGGCCGGCCGTACTTCAACGCCGGCGCGGTGGTCGGTGCCTTCCAGGACTTCATGCACGGACGCAGCGCCACCGGGACCATGACGTTCTGGCGACTGCTCAACGTCGAGCTGTGGCTGCGCGAGTTCATCGACCAACCTGTCGGAGCCCACGCCGAGGCCGACGAGGAGCGGCCCCCGAAGCCGGACACCGAGCCGAACCCGGGCAAGCAGATCGCGATCGAGACCGAGGGCCGGACCTACCTCCGGTACCCACTCCAGACCGACGCGGTCCGCGACGATGTCGATCTCACCAGATTCGTCACCGACCGGACGTCGCGGTTCGTCGCCGCCGCACCTCCCGGAACCCTCGACTCCCCCTGGTACGTGTTCATCAGCGAGAAGATCGTCGCCATCACCCAGGGCCGCGCCTATTTCGTCTGGGACATCAAACCGTCGACCTGGGCCAAGTTGCTGAGTCGGTTCGTCGTGCGCACTCCGCACGGGATCGGCCTGGGCAGCCCGTGGACCATGGAGCTCGCCATCAGGCACGTGGGTCTTCCCCGGGTCCTGTTCGCCTCAGCCGGATCGGTGGTCGGCAAGCTGGTCGGCAAGCGCGGGCTCTTCTACCGGCTGGTCGGCTCCGACGTGAACGCCATCGACGGCCCAACGGAGTACTCGGTGTATCCGTCGAACGTGTCGGCGAAGCTGCCTCCCGCGGAGCCCGACAAGGTGGCCGAGGAGCTCACCGCCCGGATTCGGCAGACCCTTCCGGCGGGGACGGCGACGAACTTCCAGGGGGTGGTGGTGATCGACGCCAACGACCTCGGCCAGACCGTCCTGGGGGTCAGCCCGGGGCTGGACGGCAGCGCGCTCGTCGGCGCCTTCAAGGACAACCCGCTCGGCCAGGGCAGCGAGCGCACTCCCCTCTGCGTGGTCGTGGACCAGGGGACCGCTCCAGGCTGATCTGGCAGCCAACAGTCCCGTCGTGAGGGGCCGGAGGACCGCTCCCGCCGACGGCCGGTGGGGTGACGATGGGGGCATGACCGGCAGCAAGCCACTGCGCCGGTGGAGCGTCGCACTCCTCGCCGTCGTCACGGCGGCCACTGCAGCCTGCTCAACGGGCACGCCGAGCGCTTCGAACCAACCGAGCGCCAGCACCACCGCACCGACCACGGGGACCACCTCACCCGCTGTCACGCCCACTGGCACCCCGACCGAGGCGCCACCGACCACCGGGATCGTGAAGGACTCAGACGGCTGGAGCACCTACACCAACGCCGAGCTCGGGTTCAGTTTCCGCTTCCCGACCCGGATCTACGCCGGACTCGGCGCTCCCTGCACCAAGAACCAAGAGTCGGGAGGCTGGAGCTATCGGCCCTCGTCCGGCGTTGTCCCGGCCACCGTGATCCAGGACCGGGACAGCTTCTATGTGACGCAGAAGATCAGCTACCAGCTGGGCGATGCCCAGCAGATGGCCGACGGCACCACGAAGTACAAGGCCTGCACGAAGACGGTGACGACCGTGAAGATGATCCGGGCCTACGTATCCGGGACGTCGGACTACCTTCTCGCGGTGCTCCCGATCTCCGTCGTCCAGGCAAGCACCAGGGCCGACGTCAAGAGCTTCGCCGTCACGACCTTCGACCACTGCGCCTCGGTGACGGTGGCGAGCATGGTCCACAGCCCTTCAGGGCCGTGGCGCAAGGTCCTCTTCAGCTGTCCCGAGGACCAGATGTTCTTCAACTACGCCTACGACGCCCGCCTGTACCAGGCCCACAGCCTCTTCGTGATGTTCTGGTTCGGCCAGGCGATCCAGATCTACGACGCGCGACAGCGACCGGCCGACAACAAGATCGCTGCCAGCTTCGCTCCCCTGGCCTGAGGAGTCCGCCCCGGCCCGAACTATCTGTCCGCTGGCGGTTGACGACATGGCCGAAAGGTCCATGATGGTCCCATGAGCAGCCCGGGGGGCCTGCGTGTGGGCATGGTCCCCGTCCTTCTTGCGCTGACGGTGACGACCGCCTGTTCCCCGGCGACCCAGAGCGTCTCGACACAGCCGACACCCAACCTGAGCGTCGTGACGTCGTCGCCAAGCGAGACCGCCTCACCGGCCCAGAGCCCGACGCCCACATCGAAGCCCAAACCGACTTCGACGCCCTCCGCGACCCGGAGTCCGACGACGGGGATCGTGAAGAACGGCGACGGGTGGAGCACCTATACCAACGCCGAGGTCGGGTTCACCCTTCGCTTCCCAACACACGTCTACGCCTACAACGGAGCACCGTGCGCGAAGAGGCAGGAGAGCGGCGACTGGACCTACCGAGCCGTGCCCGGAGTGGTGCCGGCGACGGTCACCCAGGACGGAAGCACGCTCTGGGTGGTGCAGAAGATCAGCTATCAGCTCGGCAAAGCCAAGGATCTGGCGAACGGGGCGACCCTCTACAGGTCCTGCACGAAGCGGACCACGACGGTGGCCATGATGCGGGCGGCCGAGGCTCCGGGCTTCGTGTACTTCCTGAACTATCTGCCGATCACGGTCGCGCCGGCTCACAACCGCACCGAGGTGCAAGACGAGCTCCTGGCGTATTTCACGAACTGTCCGCAGATCAAGCTGCTGAGCCTGAACCCCAGCACGAGCGGGAGTTGGCGCGATGTCGCCGTCGCCTGCCCGAACAACCCTGCCTTCCCAGGAGGGGTCACCGAGATCCGCTGGTACCAGGCCCAGGGCCTCTTCGTCGTGTTCGACTTCGGCCAGGTGGAACACATCTTCACGGCCAAGAACAAGTCGGTAGACCTCAAGGTCGCCGCCAGCTTCAAGGTCCTGCCCTGACCGTGAGCCAGCCGGCCGGGACTCCTCCCCCGAATTGTCCCCGGCGTCATGGACCATGCCGGGTATGGAGATCTTCTTCGTCCTGATCGGTGGCCTGATCCTCGGCTTGGGACTGGGCTGGGCCGTCGGCTGGTACGCCGCGCTCGCCAGGAGCCGTTCCGACACGCTCTCGGCACGCCCACCCGGTGACCCGAACGCCGCAGTGGTAAAGGACAGCCTCGACCGGCTGCACTCCAGCCTGCGTGAGCTCGACGAGCACCGGATCTCCTGGCAGAGCCAGCTGCGCCAGCAGGTCGAGGACGTGCGAGTCTCCACTGAGCTGCTGCGCCGGGAGACCTCCAACCTCGCGACCGCGCTCCGCAAGCCGCACACACGCGGCCGGTGGGGCGAGCTCCACCTACGCCGAGCGGTCGAGCTCGCCGGCCTGACCGAGCGGTGCGACTTCGACGAGCAGGTCTCGGCGCGCGACGACGACGGGATCCTCCGTCCCGACCTGGTGGTCCACCTTGCCGGCGACAAGCACGTCGTCGTCGACTCCAAGGTGCCGCTCGACGCCTTCCTCGACGCAACCAGCGCGCAGTCGGACTCCGAGCGCGATCACCACCTGACCAGGCACGCCCGGCAGCTGCGCACCCATGTCGAGGCGCTGGCCAAGAAGAGGTACTGGGAGAGCTTCACCCCGAGTCCGGAGTTCGTCGTGCTCTTCGTCCCAGGCGAGGCCTTCTTGTCCGCCGCCCTCGAAGTCGAGCCCGATCTTCTCGACGACGCCGCCGCCAAACGCGTCATCCTGGCAACGCCAACCACCCTGATCGCGCTGCTGCGGACCGTGGCCTACGCGTGGACCCAGGAGACTCTTGCCGAGCAGGCCAAGGAGATCCACGAGCACGCAAGGCTGTTGCACAGTCGCCTGGCAACCATGGGGGCTCACCTGGACAAACTCGGGCGCTCGCTCAAGGCAGCCGTGGGCAGCTACAACGAGGCGATCGGGTCCTTGGAGTCACGGGTCATGGTCACCGCTCGCAAGCTGCAGGAGCTCGGAGTCACCGATGACGAGCTCCCGGCGGCCGAGCCCATCGAGCTCAGCCCACGCGCCCTGTCCGCGCCCGAGTTCGACCAGACGGGCTGATCCCTATCAGGATTCGCCCGATCCTGCCGACCATGTGGGCATGAGCCTTCCGGCGCTGGGCCAGCGAGCCAGGGACATCATGAGCCGCACCGTGGTCTCGGTGGAGCTCGACGACCGTCTGGTCCTGGTCAAGGAGCTCTTCGAGCACCGCAAGATCCGGCACCTCATGGTCGTCGAGGAGCGCCGGCTGGTCGGCATCCTCTCGGACCGCGACATGCTGCGAGCGCTCTCGCCCTACATCGGCACGGTGTCCGAGGCCAAGCGCGACACCGCGACCCTGAACAAGCGGGTGCACCAGGTCATGGAGCTCCATCCGCTCAGCGCCGGTCCGGATACCGAGCTGGCCGAGATCGCGGCGATCTTCACCGAGCACCAGGTGGAGAGTGTCCCGATCATCAACGCCGATCGGGAGCCGATAGGGATCATCACCTGGCGTGACCTGCTCAAGGCGCTGCTCGCCGGGGACGACGGCGTACCAGGTCTCAACTGAGACGCTCGGCGGTCAACCCGACTGTGCTGCGCGCATGTCGCGCCGAAGCTCTGGCGGCAGCGCGAAGGTCAAGGACTCCTCGGCGGTCGGCACCGAGGTCGCGGTCGGGAAGCCTCGCTCGTGCAGGAAGTCGACGACTCCCTGAACCAGCTCCTCGGGGACCGAGGCTCCCGAAGTCACGCTGACGGTGCCAACCCCGTCCAGCCACTCCTCGCGGATCTCCGAGGCATCGTCGACCCGATGGGCCGCGGAGGCACCCGCCTCGAGGGCGACCTCGACCAGGCGGACCGAGTTCGAGGAGTTGCCGGAGCCGACCACGATCACCAGGTCGGCGCCCTGCGAGATCTCCTTGATCGCCGACTGACGGTTCTGGGTCGCGTAGCAGATGTCGTCCGACGGAGGGTCGACGAGATTCGGGAACCGCTCACGGATCCGCTGGACCACCGCCATCGTCTCGTCCACCGAGAGCGTGGTCTGGGAGAGCCACGCCACCTTGTCCGGGTCACGCACCTCGATGCGGTCGACGTCCTCGGGGCTCTCCACGAGCCGGATGTGGCCCGGGGCCTCACCTGCAGTCCCCTCGACCTCCTCGTGACCCTGGTGTCCGATGAGCAGGATGTCGTAGTCCTCGTTCGCGAACCGGCGAGCCTCGTGGTGCACCTTGGTCACCAACGGGCAGGTGGCATCGATCGTCTTGAGGCCGCGCTCGGTGGCGTCGGCGTGCACGGCGGGTGAGACCCCGTGCGCGGAGAAGACCACGGTCGCCCCCGACGGCACCTCGTCGAGCTCGTCGACGAAGACCGCGCCCCGGGACTCCAGGTCCGCGACGACGTGCTTGTTGTGAACGATCTGCTTGCGGACGTAGACGGGACTGCCGTAGAGGTCGAGCGCCTTCTCCACGGTGATGACGGCCCGGTCGACCCCCGCGCAGTAGCCACGTGGTGCCGCAAGCCGAACCTCGAGCCGATCGGCGTCGGCAGGATCGACCACCGGCGGCATTCCCAGATCGGCACTGCTCATGGCGCCCATGGTAGGTGCCACTCATAGATGCCACCGGGGGAGCCCCGTCGTAGGGTGCGACTCATGCCCCTGGAGACCAGCCCCGAGCATCCGGCGCCGGTCCGGCAGATCTCCAACCTCATCTCCGGCTGGGTGGGCCGCCTCGGGGCGGTATGGGTCGAGGGACAGATCGCCCAGCTAAGCCGTCGCCAGGGGATGGGCCTGGTCTTCATGACTCTGCGGGACAGCAGCGCCGACGTCTCCCTCAGCGTGACCTGCCCTCGGTCGGTCTTCGACTCGATCAACCCGCCCGTGGTCGAGGGCGCACAGGTCGTCATGCACGGTCGCCCCGACTTCTACGCCGGGCGCGGCACGCTGAGCCTTGCTGTCGACGACATCCGCACCATCGGGCTGGGTGAGCTGCTCGCTCAGATCGAGCGTCGCCGTCAGCTCCTCGCAGCCGAGGGCCTCTTCGACCCCGCCCGCAAGAAGCGACTCCCGTTCCTGCCCGGCACGATCGGACTGATCACCGGCAGGCAGTCCGCCGCTGAGCGCGACGTCCTGGAGAATGCCCGGCTCCGGTGGCCGGCAGTCGGTTTCCGGGTGGTCAACACCGCCGTCCAGGGCCCGTCCGCAGCGCGCGAGATCATCGAGGCGCTCGCTGAGCTCGACGCCGACCCCGGTGTCGAGGTCATCGTCATCGCGCGAGGGGGCGGCTCGGTGGAGGACCTGCTGCCGTTCTCCGACGAGGGTCTGCTCCGCGCCGTCGCCGCTGCCGGCACCCCGGTGGTCTCCGCCATCGGTCATGAGCCCGACCAGCCGCTGTTGGACCTAGTTGCCGATCTACGTGCCTCGACACCCACGGACGCGGCCAAGCGGGTCGTGCCCGACGTCGGGGAGGAGCTGGACCGGGTCAACAGCCTGCGCGGCCGGGCGGTCAGCCTGCTGCGCAGCCGCATCGATGCCGAGCAGCGGTGGTTGGACCAGACCCGGAGCCGCCCGGCCATCGCCGCTCCGACGGAGGCGATCAGACAACGGGCGGTGGAGGTCGGCGCCCTGCGCGACCGCTCCCGCGTCGTGCTCCGTCACACCCTGGCCCGCCACACCGACGAGCTCACCCAGCACCTGGCCCGCATCAGGTCGCTGTCACCGCTGGCCACGTTGGAGCGCGGCTACGCGGTCGTGCTCGACGACACCGGCCAGGTCGTCCGGCGCACCGCCGACGTGGCCCCGTCATCGGTGGTGACCGTCCGGGTGCGGGACGGTCAGTTCGGCGCCACCGTGACAGACGTTCAACCCGAGGAGGACCCCCATGACTGACCCCGGCGCCACCGGTCCGAGCTACGAGGAGGCGCGCGAGGAGCTCGCCTCCGTGGTGCAGCGACTCGAAGCCGGCGGCATCACGCTCGAGGAGACCCTGGCGCTCTGGGAACGCGGTGAGCACCTCGCCACGGAGTGCCAAGGCTGGCTCGATGGGGCCCGCAAACGGCTCGAGGCGGCCACCGGGACCCCCGATGGGTCAGCCGAGAGCTGAGGGCGGCAGCGTCGAGATGAGGATCTGGAGCGTGTCGTCGCCAGCGGTCGTCACCAGCAGGAGGGTGTAGCCCTGGGCCCGGCGGACATAGGCGATGTTGTCCCCCGGTCCGGTCCACCGTTGCCAGGTCACGCCTCCCGCGGAGACGTCGGCCCCCTGGGTCGCGGCAGGGTCGATCGCCGCCTTGGCCATCTCCTCGGGGGTCAGCGTCGACTCCTCGACTCCGACGTACTTGCGGTTCTGAGTCAGCATCCCCAGGTGCCAGCGGGGCTCGGGTGCGATTCGCGATGACGCGCTGGTGGCAATCCAGCCGGGAGGCAGCTCGGTGGGAGCGGCGATCGGAAAGCTGATCTGCTGCTGGGCGTAGCTCGCTGCCGCCACGTAGTCGACCGCTTGCACGGGGTCGGGTGGATCGACCCGGAGGATGGCCCGGAACACCACATAGCCCGCGATCACGGCGATCGCCACGATCAGCGCCCCGACGAGGCCGCCGAAGCTGCGCTGGTAGCGGGAGGGCTGCTCGGTCACCCGGACATCCTGCCAAGGCGCCCCTAGAAGCCCTCGCGCGGGTCTCCACTGCGACTCCGAGTGGACACGCCGGGTTCCGCGCTCGCGGAGAAAGGCTTGAGAATCTCCCGCATCCACGGAATCATCTGAGCGTGAATACCTACCGGATCGCGGAAGCGGCCGAAGTTCTCGGGGTGAGCGACGACACCGTACGGCGTTGGGTCGAGACGGGTCGCCTGCCGGCGCTGGAGGGCCCCGGACCGATTCGTGTCGACGGTCGCGATGTCGCCCGCGTCGCTCTAGAGCTGCGCGAGGACCCCGACGACTCCACCGCCCGCGTGAGCGCTCGCAACCGGTTCCGTGGGGTGGTCACCTCGGTCATCACCGACACCGTGATGGCCCAGGTCGAGCTGGCCTGCGGACCCTTCCGAGTGGTCAGCCTGATGAGCTCTGAAGCGGTGAAGGAGCTCGGGCTGGAGCCCGGCGTGCGCGCGGTCGCGTCGATCAAGTCCACCAATGTGGTGGTGGAACGTGCCTAGTCGGTGGCTGCATCGCACGCCGGCCGTGGTGGCGGCCGCAGTCCTGTCGATGCTTCCGCTCACCGCGTGCGGAGCGCAGACCACCACCGTGAGAGTGCTCGCGGCGAGCTCCCTGGCCACCTCGTTCCAGACGCTTGCCAAGCAGTTCGAGGGGAGCCGTCGCGGGGTGCACGTCGAGGTGGTCCTCGGCTCCAGCGCGGTCCTCGCCCAGCAGGTCGTGCAAGGAGCGCCCGGGGATGTCTTCGCGACCGCCGACCAGCGCACCATGGCCAGTGCAGCCGGGTCGGTGGGGACCCCCACGATATTCGCCAGCAACAGGCTGGTGCTCGCCGTTCCCTCCGACAACCCCGCCGGGATCACCGCCATGTCCGACCTCGACAACGGGTCGGTCACCTACGTCGTCTGCGTGCCCGAGGCCCCGTGTGGAGCCCTGGCCCATACCGCCTTGGCCGATGCCGGGATCCAGCATCAGCCGGCCAGCCTCGAGACCGATGTCCAAGCGGTCGTCACCAAGATCGAGAGCGGCAACGCCGACGCCGGCCTGGTCTACGCGACCGACGTGGCCGCGAGCGGCGGCAAGCTCGTGGCACTCCCACTGCCATCGCCGATCATGACCGACTACTACATCGCCACGATCAACGACTCGAGCCAACAGCAGCTCGCCGCGGCGTTCGTGGACTTCGTCGAGTCGCCGGCCGGCCAGAAGGTGCTGGCCGACGCGGGGTTCACCCCCGGTGGCTGAACGTCGCGTCCCGATCCGGCTGGTCGTCCCGGCGACACTCGGGGCGGCCTTCGTGGTGCTCCCCCTGATCGGCCTCCTGCTTGCCGCCCCGTGGCCGAGCGTGGCCTCTCTGCTCGTCGAGCCCGGAACGCTGACTGCGCTCTGGCTGACCTTGATGACCTCGGTCGTGACCGTGGTCCTCGTCGCAGTGCTGGGCACCCCGTTGGCCTACGTGCTCGCCCGGTCGCATCGCCGCGGTGTGAGCCTGCTGCGAGCAGGCCTGATGATCCCCCTCGTCCTGCCCCCGGTGGTGGCCGGGGTGGCGCTGCTGGCTGCGTTCGGACGCACCAGCGTGATCGGAGGATGGCTGCACGCCACACTCGGGGTGACCGTGCCGTTCACGACGGTGGCAGTGATCATGGCCCACACGTTCGTGGCCCTCCCCTTCTACATCCTTGCCGTCGAGGGATCGCTCACCACCGTCGATGAGGAGTACGACGTCGCGGCAGCGGTGCTGGGCGCCGACCGATGGACGACCTTCACCCGGGTGACCTTGCCCATGGCACTGCCCGGGGTCACTGCCGGGGCCGCGCTGGCCTGGGCGCGGTCGATCGGTGAGTTCGGCGCCACCATCACCTTCGCCGGCAACTACCCGGGAGTCACCCAGACATTCCCGCTGGCGATCTACGGCGCTCTGCAGATCAGCACCGATACCGCGATCGCGCTCAGTGTGGTGCTCCTGGTCGTCTCGGTGGCGGTCCTCTTCCTCCTCCGCGGCCGATGGGTCGGAGGCCTGACCCGATGACAGAGCCACTTCTGAGCACCCGGCTGCACGTGACCCGAGCCGAATTCGACCTCGAGGTCGAGCTCTCGGCACTCCCGGGAGAGGTGATCGTGCTCGTCGGGCCGAACGGCGCCGGGAAGTCGACCCTGTTGCGCACCCTCGCCGGCCTGGTCAGCGCCCAGGGTTCGCACATCAAGGCGGGCGGGATCGAGTGGCAGGACGGAGATACCCCCCTGGTTCCGACCCACCGTCGGCGCATCGGCCTGATGAGCCAGGACCCGCTCCTCTTCCCACACCTCGACGTACGTTCCAACATCGCTTTCGGCCTGCGCATGCGGGGCACCGGCCGGCGACAGGCGCTGGCGACCGCCGACGGCTGGCTGAGCCGGATGGGGCTGGCCGAGTACGGCAGCCGCCGGCCACAGCAGCTCTCCGGGGGTCAACGCCAACGGGTCGCACTGGCCCGCTCGCTCGCGACCGAGCCGGACCTGCTCCTACTCGACGAGCCCTTCTCGGCGCTCGATGTCGGAGCCGCAGCGGAGATGCGCACTGCGCTTCGGGACCGACTCGCCGAGTTCTCCGGGGTGGCCCTGCTGGTGACCCACGACCCGATCGACGCCCTGACCCTTGCGGACCGGGTCTGCGTGATGGAGGCGGGCCGTGTGGTGCAGGACGCGCCGCCCTGGCAGGTCGCCACCCAACCGACCTCGGCCCACGCCGCTCGGCTCGCCGGGCTGAACGTGCTGGTGGGCACCGGCACCGGCACGGCCGTCGCCCTGCCTGGGGGCATCCGGGTGGAGACCGGCACCCGCTGCGACGGGCCCCAACAGGTGACCCTCCGGCCGAGCGCGGTCACCCTTGCCACCACCGCTCCCACCGGGAGCGCTCGCAACAAGTGGCACGGCCGAGTGGTGGCGCTGGCCCGACTCGGCGACACGGTGCGGGTGGAGCTGGATGTGGGATTCCCCCTGCTTGCCGACGTACTCCCCGAGTCGGTCGTGGAGCTCGGGCTGGAGCCCGGGGCCGAGGTGTGGGCCACCGCCAAGGCGACCGAGCTGACCGTCCTTCCGGCCAAGGCGGGCCAAACCCCTTCGCTAAACTGAGCGACATGGTTGACCAGATCCCCGCACCGCTGGCCGCCGCCGAGGACGCCCCTGACCGAAACCTTGCTCTCGAGCTCGTTCGGGTCACCGAAGCGGCCGCGATGGCCGCTGGACGTTGGGTCGGCCGAGGCGACAAGAACGGCGCCGACGAGGTCGCCGTCAACGCAATGCGGGTGCTGATCTCCTCGGTCGGGATGAACGGCGTCGTGGTCATCGGCGAGGGCGAGAAGGACGACGCCCCCATGCTGTTCAACGGCGAGCAGGTCGGCTCAGGCGACGGACCCGACTGCGACGTGGCGGTGGACCCGATCGACGGCACGACGTTGGCTGCGAAGGGGATGGCCAACGCCATCTCGGTGATGGCGGTGGCACCACGAGGGTCGATGTACGACCCGTCTGCGGTCTTCTACATGGAGAAGCTGGTGACCGGCCCCGAGGCGGCGGACGTCGTCGACATCCGCTACCCGGTGGCGGAGAACATCCACCAGGTCGCCAAGGCTAAGAGAGCCCACCCCGAGGACGTCACCGTGGTCATCTTGGATCGGCCGCGTCACCAGACGATGGTGGAGGAGATCCGCGCCACCGGCGCGCGGATCAAGTTCATCAGCGACGGTGACGTCGCCGGCGCCATCATGGCGGCCCGTGCGGGGACCGGAGTCGACCTGTTGATGGGCATCGGCGGGACACCCGAGGGGATCATCGCCGCCTGCGCGATGAAGTGCCTGGACGGGATCATCCAAGGACGGCTCCATCCGACCAGCGATGAGGAGCGCCAGCGCGCGATCGACGCGGGCCACAACCTCGATGTCGACCACGTGCTCAGCACCGACGAGCTGGTCACCAGCAACGACGTCTTCTTCGTCGCGACGGGCATCACGGACGGAGAGCTGATGCAGGGCGTTCGCTATTTCGCCGGGGGTGCCAGCACCCACTCCCTGGTCATGAGGTCGCGCAGCGGCACCATCCGCTCGATCGTCTCGGACCACAAGCTGCAGAAGCTGCGCGCCTACGCCGCCATCGACTTCGAGCACTGAGCCCACGGGGGAAGCATGACCGCGCAACCAGAGGAAGAGTTCGCCTCGCTCCAGACCGGCGTGGAGCTGTGCTACCAGACCTTCGGTGAGCGCTCGGCCGAACCCCTCGTGCTGGTCATGGGCCTCGGCGGCCCGATGACCTGGTGGGATCCCCACCTCATCGAGATGCTCGTCGAGAAGGGGTTCTACGTCATCCGCTTCGACAACCGAGACTCGGGCCGATCGTCCGGCGTCGGAGCCCCGGAGCCGACTCGTCTCGACCTCGCCCGGGCCATGGCGGGGCTTCCCGTCCCCATCGCCTACACCCTCTACGACATGGCCGGCGACATCGTTGCCCTACTCGACCACCTCGGGGTCGGCAAGGCCCACGTGGCCGGGGTGTCGATGGGCGGGATGATCGCCCAGTCGATGGCGCTCGCGGCACCCGAACGCATGCTCAGCCTGACGTCGATCTCATCGGCTCCTCGCCGGCTCTACATCGGCTGGGATCTGCGGCTGCTCCCCGATCTGGTCCGGCGCAGCGCCCGCACCGAGGACGAGTACGTCGAGTCGAGCCTGGACTTCTGGCGAAAGGTCGCCTCCCCGGGCTATCCCTACGACTGGGTGGAGGCGACCGACCGGGCCCGCGCCACCTGGATGCGGGGCGTCAACGAGGCGGGCGTGATGCACCAGTCCATCGCTATCGCACGCCAGGACAACCGGACCGAGAAGCTCGCCGGGCTGGCCATGCCGACGCTGGTCATCCATGGTCTCGATGACCGGTTGATCCACGCCTCCGGCGGCCGCGAGACCGCACGGGCGATCCCCCGAGCCGAGATGATTCTGATCCCCGGCATGGGCCATGACCTACCCCCGGCCCTCTTCCCTCTCTACGCCAGAGCACTCGCGAGGGTTGCCTCGCGTTCGGCATCCCAGGAGCGCCACCAGTGACAGACCGCCCCGAGTTCCGCTACAGCGACCTGCTGCCCATCGGCCCGGACGAGACGCCGTACCGACTGCTCACCACCGAGGGAGTGAGCACCTTCGAGGTGGGGGAGCGCACCTTCCTCAACGTGGAGCCCTCGGTGCTGCGGATGCTCACTGCCGAGGCGATGCACGACATCGCTCACTACCTGCGCCCGGCCCACCTGGCCCAGCTGCGCCGCATCATCGACGACCCCGAAGCCAGCGGCAACGACCGGTTCGTGGCGTTGGACCTGCTGAAGAACGTCAACATCTCCGCCGGTGGAGTCCTGCCGATGTGCCAGGACACCGGCACGGCAATCGTGATGGGCAAGAAGTCGGAGGGCGTCCTCACCGGAGCTGACGACGCGGAGTGGATCAGCCGCGGGGTGTACGACGCCTACACCCTGCTCAACTTGCGCTACTCCCAGCTCGCTCCGCTGTCGACGTGGGAAGAGAAGAACACCGGCACCAACCTCCCGGCCCAGATCGAGCTCTACTCCGTTCCGGACCACGGCGGCCAGGATCACAGGAACCCCGAGTACAAGTTCCTCTTCATGGCCAAGGGCGGCGGCTCGGCCAACAAGTCGTTCCTCTTCCAGGAGACCAAGGCGATCCTCAACCCACAGCGGATGCGGGCCTTCCTCGACGAGAAGATCCGGTCACTCGGCACCGCGGCGTGCCCGCCGTACCACCTGGCGATCGTGATCGGGGGCACCTCGGCGGAGTTCGCTCTCAAGACCGCCAAGTACGCCTCCGCCCACTACCTCGACAGCCTCCCGACCGAGGGGTCGATGGATGCGCACGGCTTCCGGGACCTCGAGCTCGAGCAAGAGGTCTTCGAGCTGACCCAGTCCTTCGGCATCGGCGCCCAGTTCGGCGGGAAGTACTTCTGCCACGACGTCCGGGTGGTGCGCCTCCCCCGCCACGGCGCCTCCTGCCCGGTGGCGATCGCCGTCTCCTGCTCCGCCGACCGCCAGGTGCTGGCCAAGATCACCCGCGAGGGGGTCTTCCTCGAACAGCTCGAGCGGGAGCCGGCCACGTACCTCCCCGAGACCACCGACGACCACCTGTCCGACGACGTCGTTCGGATCGACCTCAACCGCCCGATGCAAGAGGTCCGCACCGAGCTCAGCAAGTACCCGGTCAAGACCCGACTCTCGCTCTCCGGGCCCCTCGTCGTTGCCCGCGACATCGCCCACGCCAAGATCCAGGAGCGGCTCGACGCCGGAGAGGGCATGCCGCAGTATCTGAAGGACCACGCGGTCTACTACGCCGGGCCGGCCAAGACCCCGGAGGGCTACGCCTCCGGCTCGTTCGGGCCCACCACCGCCGGCCGGATGGATTCCTACGTCGAGGCGTTCCAGGCCGCTGGCGGCTCGATGGTCATGCTCGCCAAGGGCAATCGCTCGGCCAAGGTGACCAAGGCCTGCGCCGAGCACGGCGGCTTCTACCTCGGGTCCATCGGCGGCCCGGCCGCGCGGCTCGCCCAGGACTGCATCCGATCGGTCGAGGTGCTGGAGTACCCGGAGCTGGGCATGGAAGCGATCTGGAAGATCGAGGTCGAGGACTTCCCGGCCTTCATCGTGGTCGACGACAAGGGCAACGACTTCTTCGCCGACCCGGCCGGGCAGACCACGGTGCCGATGACCGGGATCCGGGTCCGATCAGCGGAGCCGTCCTGACCGAGGAGCTGGGCCGGGCGGTCACCCCGCGTGGCGAGGTGGTGCTCCTGGCGCGCGAGGACGGGTCGGTGGAGCTCCGGGTGAACGGAGTCTTCGTGATGGACTCCGACCACACCACGACCGAGCGGGAGCTCGCCCGGGTGGGGCTGGGACAGAGCCCGTCGCCGGCGGCAGTACTGGTCGGTGGGCTGGGACTGGGGTTCACGGCGGCGACCTGCCTCGAGGATCGGAGAGTCGAGCGGCTCACCGTCGTGGAGATCGAGCAGCCGGTGGTCGACTGGGTGACGTCCGGACTGGTGCCGCAGAACCCCCACCTGTCGGCCGACCCTCGCCTGGAGATCGTCGTGGCCGACCTGGTCGACCACGTGCGCGGGACCGATGCGACCTATGACGTGGCTCTCCTCGACATCGACAACGGGCCCGGCTACCTGGTGCACGAGGCCAACGAGCGGGCGTACACCGACACGTTCCTGCGACGTCTCCGGAGTCGGCTCAACCCCCAGGGAGTGGCTGTGATCTGGTCGGCGGCGCCGAGCCCCGCTCTGCAGCGATCCATGGCCGAGGTCTTCACCGGCGCCGAGGGCCTAGCGCGCACCGTCGACCTGCAGGGCCGCGACGAGCGCTACTTCCTCTACATCGGCCGAGCCTGACGCGGGACCCGATCCGCCGAGTAGCCTCGGCGATGTGACCGGGCGCATCGAGCACGACAGCATGGGGGACGTTGAAGTCCCCGAAGGGGCGTTATGGCGGGCCCAGACGCAGCGGGCCGTCCAGAACTTCCCGATCAGCGGCAGACCGGTGGAGTCGGCGATCATCCGCGCACTCGCCCGGGTCAAGGCCGCCGCTGCCGAGTCCAACGCCGAGCTCGGGGTGATCGACCGTACCCAGGCCGACGCGATCATCAGGGCGGCGACGGCGATCGCGGCAGGGCGCTTCGCCGATCAGTTCCCGGTCGACGTGTTTCAGACCGGTTCGGGCACCTCGACCAACATGAACGTCAACGAGGTCATCGCCTCACTCGCGGCAGCCGACGGCCTCGATGTGCACCCGAACGACCAGGTGAACGCCAGCCAGTCCAGCAACGATGTCTTCCCCACGGCACTTCGGGTGGCCGCGGCGCTTCAAGCGGTGTCGCTCCAGACGGCGCTCACCCATCTGGCCGATGTTCTCAACGACAAGGCCGCCGAGTTCCGCGACCACGTGAAGGCAGGGCGCACGCACCTGGCCGACGCCACTCCGGTCACCTTGGGCCAGGAGCTGTCGGGGTACGCCCGGATCGCCGTCCTCGGTGTGGAGCGGATCGCCAGCGCACTGCTCCGGCTGCAGGAGCTGCCCCTGGGCGGGACCGCCGTCGGCACCGGGATCAACACCCCGCCCGGCTTCGCAACGATGACCATCGGGCACCTCGCGCGGGACACCGGCCTGCCGTTTCGCGAGGCCACGGACCACTTCGAGGCCCAAGGCGGCCAGGACGCCCTGGTCGAGCTCTCCGGGCAGGCGCGCACGATCGCCGTCGGCGTGACCAAGATCTGCAACGACCTGCGCTGGATGGGCTCCGGCCCGCGTGCCGGGCTCGCCGAGATCCAGCTGCCGGACCTCCAACCGGGATCGAGCATCATGCCGGGCAAGGTGAACCCGGTGATCCCAGAAGCGACTCTGATGGTCTGCGCCCAGGTGATCGGGAACGACGCCGCCGTCACCGTCGCCGGCGCCTCGGGCAACTTCGAGCTCAACGTGATGATGCCGGTGATCGGACGCAACGTGCTGGAGTCACTGACTCTGCTGACCAACGCCCTGACGCTTCTCGCCGACACCACCGTCGCCGGAATCACCAGCGATCCCGACCGGCTCCGCCACCTCGCGGAGTCCTCGCTCTCGATCGTCACACCGCTCAACCGCGTCATCGGCTACGAGTCGGCGGCTGCGGTCGCCAAGCACGCGATCACAGTCGGCTGCACGATCCGCGAGGCGGTGCACCAGCTGGGCTTTGTGGAGCGAGGCGAGATCAGCGAGGGCCAGCTCGACGCGCTCCTCGACGTCGGCTCGATGACCGAGCCTGGTTGAGCTTCGGACTGCTCAGTACCAGCCGACCGAGTTGCTGTGGGCGAGCGCTCCGCACGGCGACCCGTAGCGCGCCTTGATGTAGCCCAGGCCCCACTTGATCTGCGTGGCGGCATTGGTCTGCCAGTCCGCGCCCGCCGAAGCCATCTTCGACCCCGGCAAGGCCTGCGGGATGCCGTAGGCCCCCGAGGACGCGTTGTGGGCGTTGACCCGCCAGTGGCTCTCCCGGTCCCACAGCGTGTTGAGACAGGTGAACTGATCGGAGCCGAAGCCGAACTTCAGCAGCATCGCCTTGGCGATGGTGCGGGGGTCCTGGCCGGTCAGGTCGACCGACTTGGTGGCCTGCCCGCCGTTCTCCAGGGCCAGCTGGCTCTTCTTGAAGGGCACGACGCTGCGCGCGAAGGACCGCGAGACCGGCAACGGTCGATTCACGGGGAACGCGGGGCTGGTGTCGGGCGGCACGAGAGAGATGTCGGCTGCGGCCGCGTAAGCGGTCTCTCCGCTGGGCTGTGCACCGACCACGCCGACCGACACGGCGAGCGCGGCGGTCACCATCAGCGACACCGCGATGGTCACCCTGCGACCGGGCACCGTTGACGGCCGCTCGGCGCGGTGGCGGCCCGGCTTGGGGCGGTCGGTCCTCAACGTGTTCATGGCACCATCGGGTCGGCAGCGCGTCACCCCGGCCGGGGCGCACCCGCACCACGATCCCGGTGTTTGCCCGATTCGGCAAATCGGCGCCTCATCCGAGCGGCTCAGACGCCGAGGTGTTCCAGCATGTCGGTGACCAACGCGGCGATCGGCGACCGCTCGGATCGGGTGAGCGTCACGTGGGCGAAGAGCGGATGGCCCTTCAACCGCTCGACCACGGCGACCACGCCGTCGTGACGGCCGACCCGGAGGTTGTCACGCTGCGCGACGTCGTGGGTGAGCACCACCTTGGAGTTGGTGCCGACCCGGGACAGCACGGTCAGCAACACGTTGCGCTCCAGGGACTGAGCCTCGTCGACGATCACGAACGCGTCGTGCAGGGAGCGTCCGCGGATGTGGGTCAGCGGCATCACCTCGAGCATGCCTCGGTCGAGCACCTCCTCGATCACGTCGGTGGAGGTGATCGCACCGAGGGTGTCGAAGACCGCCTGCGCCCAGGGCGACATCTTCTCCGACTCGCTACCCGGGAGGTAGCCCAGCTCCTGGCCACCGACGGCGTAGAGCGGCCTGAAGACCACCACCTTGCGGTGCTGGCGGCGCTCCAGCACCGCCTCGAGACCGGCGCACAGCGCCATCGCGGACTTGCCGGTGCCGGCCCGGCCACCCAGAGAGACGATCCCGATCTCCGGGTCGAGGAGCAGATCCAGGGCGATCCGCTGCTCGGCGGAGCGGCCGTGGATGCCGAAGGCCTCCCGGTCACCTCGGACCAGGTGCACCCGCTTGTCGTTGCCGACCCGGCCGAGGGCGCTGCCCCGATCCGAAAGCAGGACAAGTCCGGTGTGGCAGGGCAGATCCCGGGCCTCTTCCAGGTCGATCGTGAGGTCGTCGTACAGCTCATCGATCTCTGCGGCGGCCACCTCGACCTCGACCATCCCGGTCCAACCGGACTCCACGGCGAGCTCGGCTCGATACTCCTCGGCGTCCAGTCCCACCGCGGATGCCTTGATCCGCATCGGCAGGTCCTTGGAGATCAGCGTGACGCGGTGGCCCTCGTTGGCCAGGTTCCGGGCGACGGCCAGGATGCGCGAGTCGTTGTCCCCGAGCCGGAAGCCGGAAGGAAGCGACTCCGGGTCGGTGTGGTTGAGCTCGACCCGAACAGTCCCGCCGATGTCGTTGATGGGGACCGGGTTGTCCAACCGACCGGTCCGGATGCGCAGCTCGTCCAGGTGGCGCAGCGCGGATCGCGCGAAGTAGCCAAGCTCCGGATGGTGCCGTTTGCCCTCAAGCTCGGTGATGACTACGACCGGCAGCACGACCTCATGCTCGTCGAAGCGGAAGATCGCCGACGGATCTGCCAGCAGGACGCTCGTGTCGAGGACGTAGGTCCGGTGTGCATCGGAGTCGATCTGGGGCTGCGGCACGGTGCACTCCTCGTGGAACGGCACGCGCACTCAGCGCCCCGGTCCTGGTGGTCGGACCGGGACCGGGCCCGAAGATCCGAGTGCGGATCCCCGGCTCCTGCTGAGTCGCGATATTTCACGAATCGGGCCTCCCGAGGCGACGAGCTTCCCCACTCGCCGTCACGAGCACGGTAAGCCTCTCCCCAGACAGCACAGGGGCGACACGCCCGAAGCCGGGATGAACGCTGGGTCAGGCGCCGAAACGCCGCTGGCGCCGGGCGTAGTCACGCAGAGCCCGCAGGAAGTCCACCCGCCGGAAATCGGGCCAGTAGGCCTCGCAGAAGTAGAACTCGCTGTGCACGCTCTGCCACAGCAGGAAGCCGCTCAGTCGCTGCTCCCCCGAGGTCCGGATCACCAGGTCAGGGTCGGGTTGCCCCTTGGTGTAGAGGTGCTCGGCGATCGCGTCGACATCGATCGCGTCGGCCAGCTCCGCCAAGGTGGTGCCCTGCTCGGCGTGCTCCTGCATCAGCCCTCGAACGGCGTCGGCGATCTCCCGCCGGCCGCCGTATCCCACGGCGACATTCACCAGCAGCCCGGACACGTCGCGAGTCGTCTCCGCGGCCACCTTGAGCCGACGGTGGATGTCCGCGGGCAGAAGGTCGAGAGCGCCTACGGGATTGATCCGCCAGCGCTGCTCGGCGGCGAGCTCTTCCACGACCTCGGCAATGATCGACAGCAGCGGTTCGAGCTCCTCGCGGGGCCGGCCCAGATTGTCAGTGGAGAGAAGCCACAAGGTGACGATCTCGACGCCTACCTCGTCGCACCACTCCAGGAACGGCGAGATGTTCGCGGCGCCTGCCCGATGGCCCGCCGCGGCGTCCTCACCGACGGCCTTGGCCCACCGACGGTTGCCGTCGAGCATGACGCCCACGTGCCGCGGAAGGCGCCCCGGCGGGAGGCGACGGGCGAGTCTGGCCTCATAGGCGGGATAGAGCACCGCCTTGACCAAGTCCTTGAGCCTCGCCACAAGCGTCATCGTACAAGTGTGATCTTTCTCAAAGGGGGACCAGGAGGCTTCACTGGCGACTGTCCTGCAGGTCTGCTCGGAGACTAAGTTGGCCTCGTGAGGGACCGATCGCACCGTGTCAGCGATACCCGCGAGCACGTCGCCGAAGGGCTGGACGAGTCGTTCCCCAGCGCCAACCCGGAAGCGAAGCCGGTGCTCCGCGGGTGGCTGCACATGCTCGCCGCGCCCGCCACCCTCGCCGCCGGCGCGTTCCTCATCGCCATCCCGGCCCTGAGATCACCCAGCCCGTGGCCCACGGTCGGCAACTCGGTCTTCGTGGCGACCGGCTTCGCGCTCTTCACGATCTCGAGCATCTACCACCGCGGACGCTGGCAGCCGAAGGTGCAAGTGGTGTTGAAGCGCCTTGATCACGCGAACATCTTTTTGCTGATCGCGGGTAGCTACACGCCCTTCACGATCATCCTGCTGCACGGCCGACCCAAGGCGATCCTGCTGAGCCTGGTGTGGGGAGGTGCCCTGCTGGGCATGGCCTTCCGAATGCTTTGGACCGCAGCGCCCCGGTGGCTCTACGTACCGATCTACCTCGCGCTGGGCTGGGCCGCGATCTTCTTCCTGGGCGACTTCTACGCCAGTGCGAGCACCCCCGTCTTCGTCCTGTTGGTCGTCGGCGGTGGTCTCTACACGCTGGGCGGGATCGTGTACGGGGTGAAATGGCCCAACCCCGCACCGCGCTGGTTCGGCTTCCACGAGGTCTTCCACCTGTTCACCCTCGGTGGCTACATCACCCACGCAGTGGCCATCGCGATGGCAGCCTGGGCGCTGGGGTAGTCCCGGCTCAGATCATCGCCCGCAGCTGGTCCTCGGCCACCACGGGTCGTTCGCAGACCATGGACCGGCACACGTACGCCGCGGCCCGCCCCTCGACCAGACCGCGCCCCGCGAGCAGAGGCCAGGACGCGTCGTCGGGGCGACCGGAGACGACCACTCGCCCCGGGCTGCAGGACTGCCAGGCGATCGCGCTGAGCGGCGTCTCCTCCTCGGACACGACGGCCACCTCGATCGGTCCCACCAGATGAGCCTCCGCCACCGCGAGCGACCAGCCGGCGAACCGCGGCGCTTCGATCGCGAACCCGGCGACGGACCGAAGCGCCGCCTCCGCGGCCTCTCGGTGCGGGCCGGAGCCGGTGAGGGCCGCATAGGTGGTCAGCGCGTCCGCGACGGCCGAGAGACCTGAGGGGGACGCGTTGTCCGAGGGGTCGCGCGGCCGGGCCACCAGGGCCTCGGCGTCGTCCGCGGTGTCGAAGAAGCCGCCCTCGCCATCGGAGAAGTGCGCCAGAGCCTGGTCGAGAAGTCCGCCCGCCGCACGCAGATAGTGGGCGTCGCCGGTGGCCTGGGCAACGGCGAGCAGCCCGGCCGCGACGCAGCCGTAGTCCTCGAGCACTCCGGCGGCATCGCCGGGCACACCGTCCCGGGACACTCGTAACAAACGTCCATCCACGAGATGGAGGCCGAGCAGCAGGTCAGCAGCGCCACGGGCGGCATCGACGTAGCCAGGCTTCCCGAGCAGCATCCCGGCTTCGGCCAGCGATGCGATCGCCAGCCCGTTCCAGGCGGCGACCACCTTGTCGTCCACCGCCGGCCGGGTCCGTCCGGCCCGGTAGTCGAACAGGGCGGCGCGGACCCGGGCCCAGCGACGGGGATCGTCCGGGTCGCGACGCATCTGGAGCGTGGAGGAGCCATGTTCGAAGGTGCCCGCATCGGTAACGCTGAGCAGGTCGGCAGCCCAGGACACGTCCGGCTCGGGCAGTGCTCGGGCGAGCTCGGCCGGGTCGAACACGTAGAAACGGCCCTCCTCCCCCTCGGAGTCGGCATCCAGCGCGGACGCGAAACCTCCCTGGTCGGTGCGCAGCTCGCGGAGGAGGAAGTCGGCGGTCTCCTGGGCCACGCGCTCGGCGAGCGGCACCCCACTCTGGCGCCACCAGCGGGCGTAGACCCCGAGAAGGAGAGCGTTGTCGTAGAGCATCTTCTCGAAGTGAGGCACCACCCACTGGGCGTCGACGCTGTAGCGGGCAAAGCCTCCGCCGACCTGGTCGTAGAGGCCACCGCGCGCCATCGCGTCGCACGTCGCCGAGACCATCCGCTCGGCAGACTCCGATCCGGTCCTGGCGTGATGGCGCAGGAGGAACTCCAGCACCATCGACGCGGGGAACTTGGGCGCCCGGCCGAAACCACTGAAGTCCGGGTCGAACTGCCGCTCGAGCCGCGAGACCGCCTGGGCGAGTGCGGGCCCGTCCAGCGCCGATCCGTCCGACGCGATCGCGACATCGAGACGGCTCAAGACCTCGCCGGCGACCCGCATGATCTCGTCGCGCCGGTCCCTCCATGCCTCCGCCAGCGCGCGGAGGACCTGGGTGAAGGCCGGCTGGCCGTGCCGGGGCCGGTCCGGGAAATAGGTGCCGGCGAAGAACGGCTCCCCTTCGGCAGTGATCACCACGGTCATCGGCCACCCGCCGGATCCGGTCATCGCCTGGGTGGCCCGCATGTAGACGGCGTCCACGTCCGGCCGTTCCTCACGGTCTACCTTGATGTTGACGAAGTGCTCGTTCATGAAAGCCGCGGTCGCCGGGTCCTCGAAGGACTCGTGCGCCATCACGTGGCACCAGTGACAGGCCGCATAGCCCACCGAGAGCAGGATCGGGACGTCGCGCCGCCGGGCCTCCGCGAATGCGTCCGGGCCGAAGGCCCACCAGTCGACCGGGTTGTCGATGTGGTCGCGCAGGTAAGGGCTCAGAACCGACGCGGCGTCGTCACGCAGACGCAATGGATCTCCCGACTCTCTGGTCTTCTTGCGGACCCCGCCCACACGAGCTGGACTCGTGCGCCAGAATATGCGCATGGATGCGGAGCGATGGAACGAACGGTATTCCGGCACGGACCTGGTCTGGTCGGCTGCGCCGAACGTCTTCGTCGAGGAGGAGCTCTCCTACCTTCCCCCCGGCCGCGCGCTCGACCTGGCCTGCGGCGAGGGACGCAACGCCCTCTGGCTGGCCCAGCGGGGCTGGGACGTCACCGCCGCGGACTTCTCGAAGGTCGCGATCGAGAAGGGCCGCAGCATCGAGCGGATGCGGCGTACGTCGGGGGCCGGAGTGGCCAGCACGTTCGGCTACATCCAATGGGAGGTGGCCGATGCCACGACGTTCACGTCGAACAAGGAGTTCGATGTCGTCGTGATGGCTTACCTGCAGATTGCCGCGGAACCGCGTCGCGCGGCCGTCCGCGCCGGATTCCAGAGCCTGCGCCGGGGCGGGGTGCTTCTCCTCGTCGCTCACGACTCCACCAACCTCACCGAGGGCACCGGGGGCCCGCAGGACCCGGCCATGCTCTACACGGCCGAGGACGTCCTCGCCGACCTCGAGGGAGAGAGCTTCACGGTGTCCCGGGCCAAGCGGGTCAAGCGGGTCATCCCCGGGGACAAGGACGCGGGCGAGCCGGACAAGGTGGCCTGGGATGCCCTTGTCCGACTCACCCGCGACTAGGTGAGTGCTGCTGAGCGCAACTGGGTTGGGCTCAGCTCAGCGGCACTGGCAGCGCTGGTCCTCGGGAACGTGCGCCATCACCTGGGCGACGTGGCTGCCGCAGCCGGACCAGGTGGTCTTGTTGCACTGAAAGCACGGTGCCGGAGAGCACATGTGGCTGTTCTCCAATCATTGGGGTCTGTCGAGGATCGGTTGAGGTGCTGGTGGTCAGCGACCCCGTGGGTGCGTGGTTCCGGTGATCGCGGGAACGAACTCCAGCCGAAAGCATACCCCAGGGGGTATGACGGGACAAGTGGCCCGGGCCAATGGTCCCAATCGCTGGTCCCACCAGATGAGCCATACCCGGGGCGGTATGGGGAGTATGCTGCGGATGCCCAGCAAGGTGTCGGCGGAATCCTCGCGGTATCCCTGATCAGCCACTGACCAGCCCCACTGGGCAGTTACTGCCCGTACTGACGTCACTCAAGGAGGCGCCATGGAGCTCTCCCCCCGGGACACCGAACCGGTGGTCAACCGGCTCAAGCGTGCCCGAGGTCAGCTCGAGGGCGTCATCCGGATGCTCGAAGAGGGACGTGAGTGCGAGGACGTCGTCACTCAGCTGGCCGCGGTGAGCAAGGCGCTGGACCGGGCCGGGTTCGCCATCGTGGCGGCGAGCCTGAAGCAGTGCGTGGCCGCCGGTGACGAGGACGACATCGACACCCGGAAGCTCGAGCGCCTGTTCCTTTCCCTCGCCTGAATCCCCTGGCCGTCAAGGTGAGGTCGAGTTGCCCTCCGGCTCCACCGGGGGCTCTGTTCCCTTCCCCGTAGCCGACCCAGGATCCGACTCGGGCACACCGATCTCGTCCTCACCGTCGGATGGAACATTGATCTTGCGGAGCTGCTTGCGCATGTTGAGCCAGAGCAGGAACGTGCCGACGATCAGGGCCATCACGATCACGAACCCCCAGGCACCAACCTGCTGGTCCGCCGGCGTGGGGTCGGCGAGCGAGGGCATCGCAATCTCGGGAAGCCAGTTCATGAGGTCATCTTCTCAGCAGGCTCTCGGACTCCGGCGAAGAGATCGGTCTCCGGGATCGCGGAGTCCACATGGCTGATGGCCAGCTCGAAGTCCTCGGTCGGCCAAGCGGCCTGGTGCACCTCCAGTGGGCAGGCGAACCAGGGGCCCTCGGGGTCGACCTGCGTCGCGTGCGCGAGGAGCGCCCGGTCCCGGGCGGCGAAGTAGTCCGCGCACGGCACGCGAGTGGTGATCCGCGAGAAGTGGGTCGGGTCCGGCGTCCAGTTCTCGAGCCGCTCACCGTAGGGCGAATCGAGGCCGCGACGGAGCATCTCGTCGTGGAGGGCCTGGAACTTCTCCCGGTAGAAGCCGTGCTGGTAGTACAGCTTGAGCGGCTGCCAGGGCTCGCCCTCCTCCGGGTAGGCGGCCGGGTCACCGGCGGCGTGGAAGGCCGCGAGGGAAATCTTGTGGGTCATGATGTGGTCCGGGTGCGGGTAGCCGCCGTTCTCGTCGTACGTCGTCACCACGTGCGGCCGGAACTTCCTCATCAGCCGGACCAGCGGTGCCGCGGCCGCCTCCACGGGCTGCAGCGCGAAGCAGCCCTCCGGTAAGGGCGGCGGGGGGTCACCCTCGGGAAAGCCCGAGTCGACGAACCCCAGCCAGTCCTGCGTGACACCCAGGATCTCGCGGGCACGATCCATCTCCTGTCGACGGACCTCGGCGATGTTCGCCAGAATGTCGGGCCGGTCCATGTTCGGGTTGAGGATGGATCCTCGCTCCCCGCCGGTGCACGTGACCACATGGACGTCGACGCCCTGAGCCACGTACATGGCCGTGCTCGCCGCACCCTTGCTCGACTCGTCGTCGGGGTGGGCGTGGACGTGCATCAACCGGAGCATGGCGGCAATCCTAGGATGAGCTCGTGACAGACCTGACCCAGCGGTATGGCAACGATCGCCGGAGCCGCCTCGTGGCCGTCGGCGCCGCCGCGCTGATCGTCGCCGCGGCGCTGGGCTGGTTCGTCTGGGCAGGCATCGCCTACATCCACCCGCAGGCCACGTCTCAGCTGGTCGGCTTCACCGTGGACTCCCCCACACAGCTCACCGTGCGCATCCAGGTCGACCGATCCACCGAAGGCACCCAGGCGACCTGCCTGGTCCAGGCGCTGGCCTACGACCACTCGATCGTCGGGGAGCTCTCGGTGCCGGTCACCTCCGGGCCGCCGAACCAGACGCTCAACGTCTCGATACGCACCGAGCAGCCGGCCACCGCGGCCAAGCTCATCGGTTGTACGGCCCCCGGCCAACCCCGCCCTCGCTAGACTTGTCAGTCATTCCGAAAGAGGTCCGGTGCCCCAGCGCACCCCCCGCAGCTCAGCAGCACAGGAGAGACCGTGACCGACGACACCGTGATCTGGCTGACCCAGGACGGCTTCGACAAGCTCAAGGGCGAGTTGGAGCACCTGCGCGGACCCGTGCGTTCGGAGATCATCTCCCGGATCAGCGCCGCCCGTGACGAGGGGGATCTCAAGGAGAACGGCGGCTACCACGCGGCCCGCGAGGAGCAGGGCAAGACCGAGGCCAGGATCAAACAGCTTGAAGCGATGCTCGAGAAGGCCCAGATCGGCGTCACTGCGTCCGAGTCCGGCGAGATCACGCCAGGCATGGTGGTGACCACCCGTTTCGTCGGGGACGACGAGGAAGAGGTCTTCCTTCTCGGCGCACGCGAGATGGCCGGGGCCCACTCCGACCTCGAGGTCTACTCGCCGCAGAGTGCTCTGGGGAAGGCCATCATCGGATTCAAGAAGGGCGACGTCGTGACTTACGAGGCGCCCAACGGCAAGGAGATCCACGTCGAGATCCTCGACGCGGTGCCCTACTCCGGCTGACTGACCTCGTACCCCTCGCCCCGCAGCTGCCGCACCACGGCTTCCGCATGGTCGGCGCCCCGCGTCTCCACCTGCAAGGTCACGTCGACCGCATGGACCGGCAGCAGTGGAGAGGTCCGATCGTGGATCACGTCGATGATGTTGGCGTGAGTCCGCGCCAGGGCGGCGAGCAGATCGGCGAGGCCGCCGGGCCGGTCATTGATCCGCACGCCGAGGACCAGATACCGACCGGCCGCCGCCAGCCCATGGCGGATCACATGCAACAGCAGCAGCGGGTCGATGTTGCCACCGGAGAGGACGGCAGCCACCGGAGGCTCGAAAAGCTCAGGATGCTCACGGATCGCGGCCACGGCCACGGCCCCTGCGGGCTCGACGACCAGCTTGTTGCGCTCGAGGAGCAACACCAGCGCCTGGCTGATTGCCTCCTCACTCACGGTCAGGACGTCGTCCACCAGGTGAGAGACCGCCTCGAAGGGGATGACGCCGGGTCGGCCCACCGCGATGCCGTCTGCCATCGTCGACATCTCCGTCAGCGCCACCGGGTGACCTTCGGCCAGTGACTTGGGATAGGCGGCCGCTGCCTCGGCCTGGACGCCGATCACCCGGATGTCGGGGTTGATCCCCTTGAGGGCGATCGCCATCCCCCCGACGAGACCGCCACCCCCGGTCGGCACGACTACGGTCCGCAGATCCGGCCGCTGCTCGATCAGCTCCAGGCCACAGGTGCCCTGCCCGGCGACGATGTCCTTGTGATCGAACGGGTGTACCAGGACCGCACCCTCCCGATCGCTCAGCTCCTGCGCCATCACCAGGGCTTCGTCGATGGTGGACCCATGGAAGATCACTTCAGCGCCGTAGCCGCGAGTCGCCTTCACCTTGGGGATGGGAGCACCCTCCGGCATGAACACAGTGGCCTTGATGCCGAGCAGTGACGCCGCCAGCGCCACGCCTTGAGCGTGGTTGCCCGCGCTGGCCGCAACCACTCCGCGTGCCCGCTCAGCCTCACTGAGGCCGGAGATTCGCGTGAAGGCGCCGCGGATCTTGAACGAGCCGGCCCGCTGGAGGTTCTCGGCCTTCATCCAGACCGGGCCTCCGACCGCCTCGGACAGCCAGCGAGCGCCTTGTATCGGGGTCACGGTCGCGACGCCGGCGAGCAGGTCGCGCGCTGCCCGGATCTCGGCGAGCGTGGGGATGGTCATGGCGTGGCTCCCGGTCCTCTTCTTCCTATCAATCTGTCCTGCCAATTCTTCCTTCAAGTCTTTCCTACCGGCCATTCCTGCCGGCTAGTCCTCGGCCGTGACCGACTCGGCCTGTTCCGCGGCAGCCCGTTGAAGAGCTTCCTGGGCCTGGGCCTCGTGGATCTCGGCAAGATGATTCACGACGGCGTTGCCCGCTGCCGCGAGCGGAACCGCGATCAGCGCGCCCGCGATGCCTGCGCTCAGCACGCCAACCCCGATGGCCAGGATGATGCCGAGCGGGTGCACGCTGACGAAGCGGCCCATCAAGAACGGCTGCAGCAGATGGGCCTCGATCTGCTGGACGGCCACGACCCCGAGCAGCATCAACAGGGCCGCCAGGGGCCCATGCGACACGAGGGCGACCAAGACGGCGACCGAGCCCGAGATGGTGGCCCCGACAAGCGGGATGAAGGCACCTAGGAAGACCAGCAGGCCGATCGCCGCAATGAACGGCACCCGCAGGATCATCGCAACGATCATGATGCCCAGCGAGTCGGTGAGCGCGACGATCACGGTGGCCCGGACGAACTTGGTGAGTGACCGCCAGGCCACGCGGCCGGAGGAGTCGACCTCGGCGCGGGAGACGCGGGGGAAGATCCGCACGAGCCACGACCAGATCCGGTCTCCGTCGGACAAGAAGAAGTAGGTCGCGAAGAGCACCACGAAGAAGCCGGCGACCAGCTCGCCGAGCTTGGCGCCGACCCCGCCGGCAACGCCCGCGATGCTCGACGAGCTGCTCTTCACCAGGTTCTGCAGGCTCGTGACGAAGTTGTTGATCTGCGCGTCGCTCAGGTGCAGAGGACCCGACTGCAGCCAGTTCAAGACTTCGTCCAGACCGTCGTTCACCTGGTTTGCCAGATCCGTGGACCCGGTCGCCACCTGGGTCCCCGCCAACGTCAACATCGCGAAGATGAGCACCAGACCGCTGAGGACCACGAGGAACGCCGCCACACCACGGGGCATCACCTGCGAGACCGCTGAGACCGCGGGAGCGGCCAGTGCGGCGACCAGCATCGCGACAGCCAGCGGAACCGTGAGCGGCGCCAGGAAGCCCAGCAGCCAGATGCCGCCGTAGACGGCGGCTGCGATCACCAGCAGCCGCCAGGACCAGCCCGCCGCCACCTCGACCCCGCGCGGGACGGGCAGCGGAACGGCGCTGCCGGGGTCTCGGGACTCCAGCGCCTGGAGCTCGCGCAAGGTGCGCTCTCGGGCCTCGGCCTCGACTCGCTCTCGGGCCCGCAAGGTCTCCTGCCAGCGCCGCAGCATGCGACGAGCCTCGCCGGGGGCCTCGCCGGGAGCCTCGCCGGGGGCCGCTCCGGGGTCTTGTCGATCGGTCACGGCCCGAGGCTAGTCCCCCATCGCGGCGATGTGGGGGGAGAATGGTGCGCCAGCAACGCGAAAGTGAGGATCTGCATGTCGGTCGAAGCACAGCCAGCCACCATCCTTGAGACTGCACGCGACCAGGTGTGGGCAAGAGGAGAGCGGCTCAGCGAAGCCCAGATCCTTGAGGTTCTACGACTCCCCGACGACGACCTGCCGGCGCTTCTGGAGCTCGCCCACGACGTGCGGATGAAGTGGTGTGGTCCCGAGGTCGAGGTGGAGGGGATCGTCTCGCTGAAGACCGGCGGCTGCCCGGAGGACTGTCACTTCTGTAGCCAGAGCGGCCAGTTCAGCTCTCCGGTGCGCGCCGTCTGGCTCAACATCCCGGAGCTGGTGAAGGCGGCCCGACAGACCGCGGCCACCGGAGCCAGCGAGTTCTGCATCGTTGCCGCGGTCCGCGGCCCCGACGAGCGCCTGATGGCTCAGCTGCGCGAGGGGGTCGCAGCCATCAAGGAGGCCGTCGACATCAACGTGGCCGCCTCGGTCGGCATGCTCGCCCGGGAACAGGTCGAGGACCTGGTCGAGATGGGGATCCATCGGTACAACCACAACCTGGAGACCGCGCGGTCCTACTTCCCGGAGGTGGTGACCACCCACACGTGGGAGGAGCGCTGGGAGACCTGCCGGATGGTGCGTGAGTCCGGCATGGAGCTGTGCTGTGGCGCCCTGGTCGGCATGGGCGAGACCCTCGAGCAGCGCGCGGAGCTGGCCGCGCAGCTCGGCGACCTCGAGCCCGACGAGGTGCCCTTGAACTTCCTCAACCCTCGGCCCGGCACCCCGTTCGGCGACCTGCCGCTCATGGAGAGCGCAGACGCGCTGCGGACCATCGCCGCTTTCCGCCTCGCCCTGCCGCGGACCATCCTGCGGTACGCCGGCGGCCGGGAGCTCACCTTGGGCGACCTCGGCACCCGGGATGGACTGCTCGGGGGCATCAACGCGGTGATCGTGGGCAACTACCTCACCACCCTCGGCCGTGACCCCAAGGAGGATCTCGCCCTGCTTGACGAGCTCACGATGCCGATCAAGACCCTCAACGCCACCCTCTGATCGGGACTGCGACCTCACGTGATGGAGCAGTTCTGCGGCCACTGCGGAGACCCCGCGATGGCCGGTGACCACACCGGCTGCAAGGTCCGGCTGCGCCTGGAGCCGCCTCGATACTGCGTGCAGTGCCGACGCCGGATGGTCGTACAGGTCACCCCCGACTCGTGGGTGGCACGCTGCGTCGAGCACGGCGACGTGTCGGCCTCCACCTGGGAGTGACCCTATGGACCTGACGACTGTGGCGGCATTCGACCGGGAGCACCTGTGGCACCCGTACGCCTCGATGACGACACCGGGTCCGGCATACCCGGTCGAGTCCGCGAAGGGAGCCCGGCTCCGGCTCAGCACCCCGGAGGGCCCGGTCGAGGTCATCGACGCGATGTCCTCGTGGTGGTGTGCGATCCACGGCTACGCCGTACCGGAGCTCGATGCGGCAGCGGTCGGACAGCTGGCCCGGATGAGCCACGTGATGTTCGGCGGCCTGACCCACCGACCGGGGGTGGAGCTGGCCGCACGCCTCATCGACCTGACGCCCGAGCCGCTGCAGCATGTGTTCTTCGCCGACTCGGGTTCGGTGGCGGTCGAGGTGGCGCTGAAGATGGCCTGGCAGGCCCACGCCGACCGCGGTCGCCACAAGATCTTCACCATCCGCGGCGGCTACCACGGCGACACCTTTGCCGCGATGAGCGTGTGCGACCCCGACGGTGGGATGCACGCGATGTACCAGGGGCTGGTGCCGGAGAACGTCTTTGCGCCACGACCTCCGGGCGGTCTCGACATGTCGGGTGAGGATCCGGCGATGGCTGCCTGGGAGGCCGAGACGCGAAGGATCTTCGCCGCGCATGCCGACGAGATCGCCGCCGTCATCTGCGAGCCGGTGCTGCAGGGCGCGGGCGGCATGCACGTGTACAGCCCGTACGCCGTGGGAGTGCTGGCCGATCTGGCCCGGCACAGCGGAGCTCTGCTCATCTTCGACGAGATCGCGACCGGCTTCTGGCGCACCGGCACCCGGTGGGCACTGGACCGGTGCGGCGTCGTGCCCGACATCCTGTGCCTGGGCAAGGCGCTGACCGGGGGCTACCTCACCCTCGCGGCCGTGCTCACGACCCCTGAAGTCGCCGCGGCGGTGGACGCGAGCCCGGCGGGCGCGATGATGCACGGCCCGACCTTCATGGCCAACCCGCTCGCCTGTGCGGTGGCCTCGGCCAGCATCGACCTCCTGGAGAGCGGCGACCCCGAGGGCAGGATCGCCAAGGTCGGCTCCGCCCTGCTGGACGCCCTCGCGCCGGCACGAGAGCTCCCCTCAGTGGTCGACGTGCGAGGTATCGGAGCCGTCGGTGTGGTGGAGCTTGACCGCGAGGTCGACGGGCCGGCCGTCAGCCGAGCCGCTCTCGAGCGTGGCGTGTGGGTCCGTCCCTTCCGCAACCTGGTCTACTCCATGCCGCCGTACATCGCCTCCGGCGAGGAGCTGGCCAGGATCGGCAAGGCCATTGTCGGAGCCATCGCCGAGGTGCACCCGTGAGTCGGCTCGACGACTGGCTCGCCGACCAGGTCCGTCGACGGGAGGAGGCGGGCCTGACCAGAAGGCTGGTCGCTACCGGTCGCGATCCCCAGACGATCGACCTGGCCGGCAACGACTACCTCGGGCTCTCCCGCGACCCACGCGTCGTCGAGGGGGCGGTCCGAGCGGCGCGCGACTTCGGCTCGGGAGCGGGCGCGTCGCGGCTCGTCACCGGCACCCAGCGGATCCATGCCGATCTGGAGGACGCCCTCGCCGCGTTCACCGGAGCTCCCACCGCCCTCGTCCTCTCGACCGGCTACCACGCGAATCTCTCCGTCGTCGCGGCTCTCGCCGATGAGGACACCCTGGTGGTCTCAGATGCACACATCCATGCCTCCATGGTGGACGCCTGCCGACTGTCCCGGGGCAGGATCCAGGTCGTGCCGCACAGTGACCTCGCCGCCGTCGAGTCCGCGCTGGCTCAGCGCCCCGAGCACCGCGCTCTCGTCGTCGCCGAGTCGATCTACTCGGTGCTGGGCGATGCCGCGCCCGTGTCGGAGCTGGCAGCTCTGTGCGAGACCTACGACGCCACCCTCGTGCTCGACGAGGCCCACGCGCTCGGGGTGGCCGGGCCGGGCGGGCGCGGGCTGGCCCACGCAGCCGGCCTGTCCGCGGCCCCGCACGTGGTGGTGACCGTGACCCTGTCAAAGGCTCTGGGAGCACAGGGCGGGGCGGTACTCGGCTCCTCCGCCGTCCGGGAGCACCTGATCAACCGGGCCCGCCCGTTCATCTACGACACCGGGCTCGCGCCTGCCTCGGCCGGAGCCGCCCTGGCCGCTCTGGCGGTGACTGAGGCGAGCCCCGACCTCGTTGCCCGCTGCGGCCAGGTCGCTTTCCGGCTCGCCGACGCGGCAGGCGTCGACGTACCGGCCGGCGCCGTCCTATCTGTCTCCATGCCTGGTCCCCGTGAGGCGCTGGAGGCGGTCGCGGTCGCGGCCAAGCAGGACGTGCTGATCGGCTGCTTCCGGCCGCCTTCGACTCCTGACGGGGTCTCCCGGCTGCGACTGACCGCGCACGCCGACATCGACGACGCGGAGTTGGAGCACGCGTGCGTGGTGATCGGTGGCGTGGTGAGCGAGGTGTCGGGGCGTGGCTGAGCTCCTGGTCGTGACCGGGACCGACACCGGGGTCGGCAAGACGATCACCACCGCGGCCGTGGCGGCCCGCTACCGGACGGCGGGTCGGTCGGTGATGGTGATCAAGCCGTTCCAGACCGGGGTCGGCCCGGACGAGGCGGGCGACCTCGAGGTGGTGCGAGAGCTGGTGCCCGACGTACGGACGCTGGAGCTCGCCCGGTACGCCGACCCGCTGGCCCCGGCCACAGCCGCCCGACTGGCGGGGATGAACCCCCCGGACGTGCGTGCCCTGCGTAACGCGATCCTGACCGCGGCCGAGGATGTCGACCTCGTCCTCGTCGAGGGCGCAGGAGGCGTCCTGGTCCCCCTCGTCCCCGGAGTGACCCTCCTCGACCTCATCGGGTTGGTCGCCCTGGGCGGACTCAGGGCCGGCTGGATCGTGGTCGCCCGCTCGGGTCTCGGCACCTTGAACCACAGTGCCCTGACGACCGCAGCACTGCACGAGGCCGACCAGGAGGTGCTCGGCCTGGTGATCGGATCCTGGCCGAGTGAGCCCGGCCTGGTCGAGCGCACCAATCTCGAAGACCTGCCCGAGGTCACCGGAGTCCCGATCATCGGACGCCTCCCCGAGGGGGCAGGCGACTTGTCACCGGAGGAGTTCGCCGCCGGCGCCGAACAGTGGATCGTCATCCCCGGGTAGCGCGCTCCACCAGCGGCCGCAGCAGGTTCGCCGCCGCCTCCGGGTGCTCCCGGGCCAGCAGGCCCGCGGGTGCCAGCCGGTAGTCGACGTCCACGACGAGACGGGGATGGAGCGGCACCTGCCAGCCCTCGCCGTTCTCCACCAGCAGGCCGGTCAGCACGTCCCGGCCCCGCGGGCCGGCATGGCGCAAGACGCCGCCCGATCCGACCAGCAGCCCCACGTCACGCAGGTCGCGCCCGGTCCGCTCGATCACCCGGCCGCCGGGCCCCAGGACCAGTCGGGAGCGCCCGGCGTGACGTCGGAGCGCCACCGCGGCCGCGATGGATGCCAGTGAGAGGTCGTCGGCCCACTCCTCATCCCCTGCGGGCAGCCAGGCGGTGTCCTCGTGCCGACGCCGAGCCGCGTCGGCGAGCCGACTGTCCTCGGCGATGACACCGGCGCTCACGCCCGCCTCGAACGTCGCGACCGCGCTCCAGCGCATGCCGAGGTCGCCCTCGACAGTGCGAGCCTCCGGGACGATGGCGACGACTTCACGGCTCAGCGTGGCTTCCTTGGGGTCGATCTCAAGGTCGGAGTAGATATCGGTCGTGGCCCCGCCGACATCGATCACGGCCACGTCACCGGCCAACTTCCCAAGCTCCTCGACCGCGGTCAGCACAATGTCGGGGGTGGCGCCTCGGATCGCTGCCGTGAACTCGGGTCGCGAGGACAGGTGCTTGCCGCCGATCACGTGCTCCAGGAACATCTCCCGGATCGCCGACCGGGCCGAGCCCGGGGAGAGCACCCCGATCTTGGGCACCACGTTGTCGGCCAAGACGTACGCCGTCCCGCCGGACCGCAACAGCGAGGCGGCCTCCTCGGATGCCTCGGCGTTCCCCGCGATCACTACCGGCCCGGGCCAGCCGGCAAGCCGTCGCGCGGAGGCGAGCAGTACCTCGGCGTTCCCTCCGTCGGTTCCCCCGACCAGCAGGACCACGTCGGGCCTCGAGTCGGCCAGGTCGGACAAGCCTTCCTCGTCGAGGGGACCGGGGAGCACCGCCACGACCCGCCCGCCGCTGGACAGCGCCACCCGCCGCCCGGCCTCGGCAGTGACGAGCTCCTCGTTGCCCACCACGGCGATGCGCAGCCCTCCTCCGGCCGACGAGCAGGCCAGCACAGGCAGATCGGCGACGTCGGCGCGGGCCGCGGCGAGCTCGTCCCGACAGGCGAGGAAGCCGTCCCAGAGATCGGTCTCGATCGTGGTCGGGTTGCTGGCCTTCGCAAGCAGGTCCCCGTCCGGGACGGAGACCAGCGCGGCCTTGGTGAAAGTGGATCCGAAGTCCACGCAGACGATCGCTGAGCTGTGAGCCGACAAGTCAGGCACCGAGCGCCTGGTCCAGGTCGGTGATGAGGTCGTCGACCGACTCGATCCCCACCGAGAGCCGGATCAGGTCCGAGGGCACCTCCAGCTCGGTGCCGGCCACCGAGGCGTGGGTCATCCGCGCCGGGTGCTCGATGAGCGACTCGACGCCGCCGAGGGACTCCCCGAGGGTGAAGACCTGGGTCCGGGCGCACGCATCGAGCGCGGCCTGCTCGCCGGCGGCGACCCGGAACGACACGATCCCGCCGAACCGCTTCATCTGCCGGGAGGCCAGATCGTGGCCGGGATGATCGGGGAGCCCCGGGTAGATCACCTGGGAGACCTTGGGATGCCCGGTCAGGAACTCGACGACCTTCTCGGCGTTGTCGCAGTGGCGATCCATCCGGACACCCAGGGTCTTCAGCCCGCGCAGCACCAGCCACGAGTCGAATGGGCTCGCGATCGCTCCGATCGCGTTCTGGTGGAAAGCGAGCCGGTCGGCCAGCTCGAGGTCACGGACGACCACCGCCCCTCCTACGACGTCGGAGTGACCGCCGCAGTACTTGGTGGTCGAGTGGATGACAACGTCAGCACCGAGAGTGAGCGGCTGCTGCAAGTAGGGCGAAGCGAAGGTGTTGTCGACCGCGAGCATCGCGCCGGACTCGTAGGCGAGCGCAGCGAGCGCCTCGATGTCGGCGATGTTCAGCATCGGGTTCGTCGGGGTCTCCACCCAGACGAAGCGGGTCCGCCCCGGCTCGATCGCCGCGCGCACCGCGTCCAGCGAGGAGACCGGGGCCGGCGTGTAGTCGAGCCCCCATCGCTCGGCGACCTTCGAGAACAGGCGGTAGGTGCCGCCGTACGCGTCGTCGGGGATCACCACGTGGTCGCCGGGAACGCAGACCGACCGGAGCAGGGTGTCCTCGGCGGCCAGGCCACTGGCGAAGGCGAAGCCCCGGTCGCCCTCCTCCAGCGCGGCCATCGCCTCTTCGAGCGCGGCCCTGGTGGGGTTGCCGGTCCGGGAGTACTCATACCCCGACCGCAGACCCCCGACCCCGTCCTGCTTGTAGGTGCTGGTCGCGAAGATCGGCGGGACCACTGCCCCAGTCACCGGATCCGGCTCCTGACCAGCATGGATCGCGCGGGTCTCGAACCCGTGCTTCTGGCTCTGCCCGCCCCGCCACTCACTCTTGGATCCACTCACAGCCGCACCCTAGCGCCGGAGGAGGCTAACGGTCGGCGACCCTGAGCCGCGCGGCGATGACCTCGAGGTCGGCAAGCCCGGAGGCGACCTCGATCACGAGGTCGAAGGCTGCGTCGTCGTCGAGTGCCGGTCGCCTCCCGTTGATGTCCAGGAAGACGGCCGCCGAGAGCCAGGCGAGCGGCTTGTTCCCGTCAACCAACGCATGGTTGGCACACACCGAGTGGAGTAAGGCAGCCGCCTTGAGCGGCAGCGAGGGGTACGCATCCTCCCCGAAGACCGACACCCGTGGCCGACTGGCAGCGGAGTCGAGCAGACCGAGATCGCGGACCGGGCCTGCGCCAAGCGCGCGCGTCAGCGCCAGCAGGTCTTCAACGTCGAGATAGAGAACCTCGCTCATACGGTGCCGAGGCGGTCGAGCACGTCGCCCCAACGCTCAATCATCCGCTGTGCGCTCTCATCGACCGCAGCCCGGTGACCGGCGCGCTCAAGCCGCTCAAGCACCGCCCGGTGGACGATCTCCTGGCGCGAGACGCCCTCGAACTCCGAAAGCACCCGCAGTGCCTCGTCGAGCTCCGCGTCAGTTCGAAGTGTCATTGCCATATGGGAATGGTATCAGTCTGATACCACACGTGGAACTGGTTTCCGTAACCACTCAGCAAGGTGCCGGGATTGGGATAGCCCCCGCGACTTGTCAGACTTGGGAGCAGCCCACCAGGAGGACCCATGCTCTTCACCCGCCACAAGCAGGCGCTCCCCGCAGCCGGCGAGGCACTGCCCGGACGTCCGGAGCGGCCGTTCTCCATCGCCGCGCGTCACCGCGTCCTCGACGCACCCGTCGTCACCGACGAGGTTCCCGACGGCCTGGAGGTCGCGATCTTCGGGCTCGGCTGCTTCTGGGGAGCCGAGGAGATCTACTGGCAGATCCCCGGCGTCTGGTCCACCTCGGCCGGGTATGCCGGCGGAGTCACGCCGAACCCGCTGTACGAGGAGGTGTGCACGGGCCGCACTGGTCACACCGAGGCGGTCCGCGTCGTCTTCGACCCGGCCCGGGTCTCCTTCGCCGACCTGGTGAAACGGTTCTTCGAGATCCACGACCCCACCCAGGGCATGCGGCAGGGCAACGACGTCGGCACCCAGTACCGCTCCGCGATCTACACGACCACCCCGGAGCAGGCGGAGACCGCAGCCGAGCTGCGGGCGCGATACCAGGCCGAGCTGCAGCGCCGGGGCATCACCGAGTCGATCACCACCGAGATCAAGCCCGCCCCGACCTACTACTACGCCGAGGACCATCACCAGCAGTACCTGGCAATCCGTCCTAATGGCTACCGCTGTCACAGCAACACCGGTGTCCCCTTCCCCGCGCAGGCATTGCAGGATCTGCGCCAGGCGAGTTCAACGAACCGGAGCCGCCCAACCGGGTGAGTGGCCTGCCCCCGGCGTCAGTCCGTCTCTACCAACCCACCGTCGTCGCTCACGAGCACTCGTTCCAGAGCGCATCCATCGATGTCAGCCACGCCGCGAGAGCGGTGTGGCCGCCCACGGTCAGGCAGTTGTTGAAGCCTGCCCCGTCTCGAATCGTCAAGGACTGCAGGTTGACGTCCGACGAGAGCGGCTTCGCCCAAGGGGAGATGTCTCCGGTCAAGAGGTTGCCGCTCACGTCGAGCGTCTGGAGGTTCGGCAGGCTTCCCACCTCGGCCGGGACGGCGGTCAGCTGGTTCCACGCGAGGCCGAGTCGCGTGAGCCGGGTGAGGTTGCCGATGGATGTGGGGACGCTGATCAGCTGGTTATGGGTGAAGTCCAGGTCGTCGAGGAGAGATTCCGTCGTAACCCAGGACGGGATCTGGGCGAACTGGTTGTAGGAGGCGTCGAGCTGGTACAGCGGGAGGTGACGGAGGTTCCGTGGCAGCCCCGTCAACTGGTTGTCCTCGACATCGAGTTCAAAGAGATTCGGGAGATTCCCGAGCTGTCGCGGAAGGCTGGAGAGCTGGTCGCTGTCGAGGCTCAGGAAGGTGAGGTTCTTGAGGTTGCCGACCCCCGGATCGACGCTGCCCAGCGGATTCGACCCGAGATAGAGGACGTTCAGCTTGGCCAGCGTCCACAGCGACGAGGGCAGGGTAGCAATGTCGTTGCCGTCGAGCTGCAGCCACTCCAGATTGGCGAGGTTGCCGATCTGGCTGGGCACAATTGTCAGCTGGTTGCCTCCTAGGCGGAGCCACTTCATCCCGGTCAGGTTCCCCAGCTGAGCGGGGAGCGGGCCACTCAAGTCGTTGTTCCCCAACTGGATCTGACGCACGTGCCGGCCGTGGTTGCACCAGATGCCCTTCCACGAGCAGATCCGGATGCTCGCGTCCCAGTTTGTGTTGTCGACCCAGGAGGGTCCGTTGGTGGACTTGTACATCGCTACGAGAGCGCGGCACTCGATCCTCGGAACAACCGTCTGGGTCGTGCAGAGCGTCTTTCCGACCGGGAACGTCGAAGTGATGGTGGCGTTGACAGCGACGGTCCGGCCCGTCTGGTCGCTTACGTCGATGACCGACGCCCAGGTCCCCGCCCGGTCGGGCGTACCCCCCAGACGGAGCCGCCCTTTCTTCCACGAGACGCTGAGCCACGGCGGGACCGGAGCGCTCTGGTCGAAGGCGACGCTGAAGGGTCTGACCCCACCGGCGATCTGACCGATGGACGCCGAGAACGGCTCGGTGACCGTCGCCGAGAAGGAGCGGTCGCCGCCGCCGTAGGCCAGCTTGCGGCGCAGCACCATCTTCGAGTGAGCCAGGAGCTCGGCCTCCTCGTGCCAGCCCCGAGGACTGGGATGGTAGTACTCAGCCGTTTGCGCCACGTCCCACGGCGATTGCAGCAACCAACGGTGGGCGTTCTCGCGGGCCTTGAAGAGCTCGTGGTTCCTCTGCCGCTTCGGGGGAAGCCAGGACGACTTCCCGGCAAAGAGTCTCTGGGTCGAGACGAAGACGAACTGATGGGCGCCGAAGTGCTTGTTCAGGCGGTTGACGGTGTTCGTCTGGATGGCCTCCAGCTCGTCCCCGAGATCCCGGATTCGCTTTCCGAGCGGGATCCGCCCGAACTTGAGGTTGGGATCACCCTCGAGGTAGGGGTATCCCAGGAGAACGATCTGGGCTGTCGGCGCCGCCCTGCCGTGGATCTGCGAAAGCACCAAGCGAATGTCCGTTCGCGCGTTTCCGACGGCGATGTAATGATCGGTCACATTCAGATCAGAACGGCAGGTCGAGCGGAGGGCCGTTACCGTGACGAGGCAGTCCCGCACGATGTCGGGGAACCCGAGATCGTCGCCCTCGATGGTCAGGAAGATCTCGTCGTAGGTCGCATCGACCGAGTCGAGTTGAGGTCCGGTCTGGGCGTTTTGGGCCTGGGCGAAATCGTTCGAGGTCGCGCCACTGCAGGCCTGGTCGGTCACGGTGGCGGCCTGACCGAAGCGATTGGCCAGGATCGTGGCGAACCTCTCGGCATAGTTGTGTGCAGAACGGAAGCAACCTGAGGTGTCGTAGCTCCCGGCTCCGTTGCCCGAGGAGTATGAATCGCCCAGCACCAGGATCGACACACTGCTGTCCGTCGTGCTCGTCAGCGCGATGCCAACAGGGGAGGTGATCGCAGGGGGCCCGTGCTCGACGCCCAGCAGCACGAAGGTGGAGACCAGCAGCAGTCCGACCGCCGCCCTCAACACCCGCATGTCGTCCCCCTCCCGACAAGGCCTGCCGAGGGTAACCGGGGGCAGCGGATCAGATCAAGCTCTGGCGGTGGCGGCCTTCCGATGGCCGGGGAAAGCAGACCTTCGAATGCGGGCGAAGTGAGCTGCGAGACGCCCCGGTCCTGACTCATCCCTGCCTGATCAGGCACATCCACCTACGTGTTCGCACAGATGCGGTCAGCAGTACCTCGCAAAGATCCCGAACGGCTACCGCTGCCACGCCAACACCGGTGTCCCCTTCCCCAGCACCACAGAGTGACGGTGGTCGACACCGGCCTGCGCCGCATCACGGCGCCGCACCATCTCGCCGGGATGCTGTGATGGGGCTCGTCGGAACGATCGACGTCGACCCCGTCGACGGTGTGACACGATCGGCGAGTGACAGGCCGCAGACCCCCGGGGTCCCGGAGCCTGGCAGTCCGGTTGTCTCTGGCCGGCGCCGCCGTGTGGTCCGCCGCGCTGTTGGTCGGCCCCCTTCTGCGTCCCGACCTGGACGTGCTGACCGCGCACCCTGAGACCTACGCGCTCGGGGCTTGGGGGCTGGTGATGCGGCTCGGGTACGTCGGAGTGGCGATCGCGGCTTGGTCGGCAGCCTTCTTGACGGCCAGGTACCGTGCGGCCGCAGTGCTGCTCGCACTGTTCGCCACGGGGGCGTTCGCCATCGGGCTCCTGCCCCCGACCGACACGGGGGGACTCGCCGACCAGGTCTTCCCGTACCTTCAAGGCGCCCCGCTGGCGTTCTTACCGGCCATAGCCTGGATCTCCTGGAGGACCCGGCGGGGCTGGCTCGGCGTTCTCGCCGTGGTGGCCTGGCTCCTGTTCCTGCCACTCGCATTCGGAGAGCCGATGAACGGCGGGATTCTCAACCGGGGAGCCGACCTGACGATGGGCTTCTGGCTCGGCGCGTTGGCCGTGACCGAGCGCGAGACGCCGTCAGCCTGACGGACGCGCACCCGGCCAAGAACCCCTACGGGCTACCGCTGCCACGCCAACACCGGAGTCCCCTTCCCCGCCAGCGAGTAGGCCGAGGGTCGACCGAGCGTCTCTTTCGTATTGCGAGTCATGCGTGGAGATCCACCGCTCGGCCCGAAACACGGGACCAGCGATGAAGACATCCAGCAGGGAGCATCCGGCTACCTGATCGCCTACGAAATCGAGGACGACAAGCCCCCGCGAGAGCTCCGGCTCGGCTTCGACACCACTGGACGACTTCTGGAGATCGTTGTTCTGCTCCTCGACGACGACACCGAGATGGTCATCCACGCGATGAAGTGCCGACCTCAGTACTTCGACCTCCTGCCATGAGGAGGAACCAATGACCAAGAACAGCACACGAACGGCCAAGGGCAAGCCCCTCGCCGAGGCGGTGGTCGAGGAACTCTCCCGTGAGGCGGAAGCTGGTTACGACGTCCAGGCATCGAAGCGCAAAGGGGGGCGCAAGCCGATCGGGTCAGCGGCCGCGCGCGTCATTCCTGTTCGCCTCGATCCAGAGCTGGAGGACGCGCTCCGCGCCCGGGCGGAGGCGGATCACTCGAATGCGAGCGAAGTGATCCGCGAGGCACTCCGGGCCTGGCTCAGCCCTGCCTGATCAGGCACAACCGACTACGTGCCCGCGCAGACACTGTCAGTTCCTCTCGAAGAGCCCGCACGGCAACCGCTGCCACGCCAATACCGGAGTCCCCTTCCCCCGGGTCACCTAGCGAAACCCAGGGAACGGCCCGGAACCACCCCCGCTGCCAGCAGAGAGCGCGCGGGTCTGGGGGAGAGTGCGTTATCCATGTTAGATCACTTTATGAGACACAGATAAAGTAACCTAACATGGATAACATGGGTTCATGCGGGCCCTGACCAACCCATACACGCCCAATGCAGGAGCCGAGCCACAGGCTGTTGTCGGTCGCGACGACCAACTGGCGTCTTTCGATCTGTTGCTCGCCCGGATCGCGGCGGGCCGCACCGAACAGTCGATGATCCTCACGGGGCTGCGCGGAGTCGGGAAGACCGTGCTCCTCGGCCAGTTCCGCACCAAGTCACTGGCGCGCGAATGGGTGGTCGTTGAAGTCGAGGTCAGCAAGAACGACGAGTCGGAGTTCCGCCGGGACATCGCGAGCCGGCTGCGAACGGCCCTGCTCGAGCTCTCTCCCAGAGCGCGGTGGAGCGACCGGTTCAGGCACGCCGCTTCGGTGTTGAAGTCCTTCACCGTCAGCGTCGACTCAAGCGGGACTTGGACCGCAGGGCTCGACGTGGAGGCGGCGGAAGGGTTCGCCGACCACGCAGTCTTGGCGCTGGACCTGACGGACGTGTTCCTCGCAATCGGCGAGGCCGCCTCGGAGCGGGGACGTGGGGTGGTCCTGCTGTTCGACGAGATCCAGTTCCTGAGCAAGCCTCAGCTCGAAGCGCTCATCGAAGCGATGCACAAGATGGTGCAGCGGAAGCTGCCGATCATCTTGGTGGGCGCCGGGCTCCCACAGATCGCTGAGTTGGCGGGCGATGCCAAGTCATATGCCGAGCGGCTCTTCAGGTTCCCCGCGATCGATGTCCTTTCGCCCGACGACGCAAAGGCGGCGCTCGTTCGTCCAGCCGAGGAAGAAGCTGTGCGGTATACCGCCGACGCCCTTGATGAAGCCGTGGCTGTTACCGGCGGCTACCCGTACTTCCTCCAGGAGCTTGGCTACGCCGTATGGACCGTTGCCGATGGCCCCGTGATCGGGCGCGACGACATTCTGGCCGCCGTGCCGAGCTACGAAGCGAAGTTGGATGAATCGTTCTTCCGTGTGCGCCTCGACCGTGCAACTGGACTGCAGCGGGCATACCTGCGCGCCATGGCTCAGCTTGGCCCCGAGCCGCAGAAAGCCTCCGACGTCGCCGACGTGATGGGGCGAACGTCCCAGAACCTGGCACCGACCCGCGCTGAGCTGATCAACATGGGCCTGCTCTACACCTCGGTGCACGGCTACGCAGCGTTCACAGTTCCACACTTCGACAAGTTCATCCTCCGGGCGATTCCCGACCTCGTCGTTCCTCCGCTGCGGAGTCGCAAGGCGGGCTCGTAGCCCAGGGGCTGGTGGCTCCGCTCTGCCCGTGCGCACGGAACCAGCGATGAAGTGCCTTCCCCAGTACCTCGCCGAGTGGCAGGCTCGCGAGACATGAGCCTCTCCGCCTCCTACTTCGACACTTCCACCTGGAACGAGTCCGAGCGTCGATCCGGTGGATCTCGATTGATCCCGATCACGACGCCGAGTGGTGACTTCCGGGTGTGGACTCGACGGGTCGGGAACAACCCGTCGCTGAAAGTTCTCCTCCTCCACGGCGGGCCCGGGGCCACGTCCGAGGGGTTCGAGCCGTTCGAGGCGTGGTTCCCGCGGGAGGGGATCGAGTACTACCACTACGACCAGCTCGGGTCGCTCCGCAGCGACCAGCCGGACGATCCGGACCTGTGGGAGATCGACCGCTTCGTCGACGAGGTGGAGCAGGTGCGTCAGGCGCTGGGCCTCGACAGCAGCAACTTCGTCCTGCTCGGCCAGTCCTGGGGCGGGATGCTGGCCCTCGAGTACGCCTTGGCTCACCAGGAGCACCTCAAGGGTCTGGTGATCTCGAACATGGTCTCGAGCATCCCGGCCTACCAGCAGTACGCGGAGGAGGTGATCATGCCGGCGATGGATCAGGGTGTGCTGGCTGAGATCAAGCATTTCGAGGCGACCCAAACGACGGAAGACCCCCGCTACATGGAACTGCTGATCGGGCACTACGTCGAGCACGTCTGCCGTCTGCCCTACGAGGAGTGGCCCGAGTCGTTCAACCGCACGTTGGACCACATCAACCCTGCGGTGTACGTGCCCATGCAAGGACCCAGCGAGCTGGGCACGGTTCCGGAGGCCAAGCTGTTCGACTGGGACCGCTCCGGCGATCTGGGCAGGGTCACCGTCCCCACCCTGACCATCGGGGCCACTCACGACACCATGGACCCCGCACATATGCGCTGGATGTCGGAGCAGATGCCGAATGGCCGCTACCTCCACTGCGACGGCGGCCATGTGGCCCAGTACGACGACCCCGAGCACTTCTTCCCCGGACTCATCGACTTCCTCCAGTCACTCTGACTCGAGCTGACTCCGGGACATCGCGGACTGGCCCGGGCTCTCGCCGATTCGTCGTTATGCGGCGTCGCAGGCTAGGGTTCAGGCACAAGGGTCGCTCAGTCTTACCTCGATCCTGATGCGTGTTGCCAGCCCTTCGGGGCTCCACGCCGACACACCTGTCCGTGGTGAGACACCACATGAGATTGCGATATCCCCCCATGTCTGCACAAACCTTCATCGATCTCGGCGTGCCCGGATCACTCAACAAGATCCTCGCCGAGCGCAACATCACCGACCCCACCCCGATCCAGGCGGCAACGCTGCCCGACTCGCTGGCGGGACGCGACGTCCTCGGCCGCGGTCGCACCGGATCAGGCAAGACGTACGCCTTCCTGCTTCCCCTGGTGTCCCGACTGATGGAGTCGGGCCGCCGGCCGACGCCGAAACGGCCACGCGCCCTCGTGCTCGCGCCGACCCGTGAGCTGGCCTCCCAGATCGAGGAGGCCCTGGCCCCTCTCGCTGCCGTCGCAAGGCTGCGTTCCCGGACGATCTTCGGCGGCGTCAGCCAGGGCGCACAGGTCCGCGCACTCGCCCAGGGCGTCGACATCGTCGTCGCCACCCCGGGCCGGCTCGAGGACCTCATCAAGCAGGGCGTGTGTGCGCTCGACCAGGTCGAGATCACCATCATCGACGAGGCGGACCACATGTCCGACCTCGGCTTCCTTCCGGCCGTCCGCCGGATCCTCGACGCCACACCGAAGTCCGGTCAGCGCATGCTCTTCTCCGCGACCCTCGACGGCGCGGTCAACGTGCTGGTCAAGCGATACATGACGAACCCGATCACCCACGAGGCCGACTCCGCGACTGGGCCGGCCCCGCAGATGGAGCACCACGTCCTCCACCTGGAGCGCCAGCACAGGGTGCCCGTCCTGGTCGACCTGGCCAGTGCGCCAGGACGCACCGTGGTCTTCACCCGGACCAAGCACGGCGCCAAGGCCTTGGCCCGCCAGCTGAACAGCCACGGCGTCCCCACGGTGGAGCTCCACGGCAACCTGGCACAGAACGCACGGACCCGGAACATGGAGGCCTTCCACTCCGGCCGGGCCACCACGCTGGTGGCGACCGACATCGCTGCCCGCGGCATCCACGTCGACGACGTGGCGCTGGTCATCCACGCCGACCCGCCCGCGGAGCACAAGGCCTACCTGCACCGTTCGGGACGCACGGCACGGGCCGGCGCCGCCGGCATGGTGATCACGCTGATGACCTCTGACCAGGTCCGCGACGTGCGCGCCCTCACCCGAGCGGCCGGGATCAACCCGACGACCACGAAGGTGAATGGCACGGACCACGCGGTGCTCGCCCGGCTCTTCCCCGGCGAGCGTGTCCTCGTGGCCGGTGGGCTGCCCGCACCCCAGCCCCAGGGCTCCGCCAACGGGAACAGGCCCGCACGCCGCAGTGGCTCGCAGAACGCGTCCGGGGCTCGTGGTGGCTCACGCCGCCGCCCGGGCCAGACCCGCGCGAGCGCAACGTCGTCGAGCCACAGTGCCGCCACTTTCAGCAGCGGTGGCCACGGGCGTCGCGCCTGACGCAGCGTGGACCTCTGTCCTCCGCCGATCGAGACCCGGTGGAGGATAGACGTCATGGATCTGCTGACCACGCCTGACGGCCGCTTCACCTCACTTGAGGACTTCCCCTACGCCGCCCGCCGCCTCGAGGTCGGCGACGGGCTGCACATGGCGGTGGTCGAGGCCGGTCCGGCGGGCGGCCCGACGGTGGTGCTCGCGCACGGCGAGCCGACCTGGGGCTACCTCTACCGCCGCGTGATCCCACCCTTGGCCGAGGCCGGACTCCGCGTCGTCGTCCCCGACCTGATCGGGTTCGGCCGGTCGGACAAGCCGGCGCGGCGAGAGGACTACTCGTTCGCACACCACGTCGAGTGGCTGCGGACTGCCCTCTTCGACGGGCTCGGTCTGGAGCAGGTCTTCTACTTCGGGCAGGACTGGGGCGGTCTGATCGGCATGCGACTGCTGGCCGAGCACTCGGAGCACTTCGCCGGTGTGGTCATGTCCAACACGGGTCTGCCGACCGGGGACGTCCCGATGCCCGAGGTGTGGCAGCAGTTCCGCCGGATGGTCGAAGGTGCCGAGCACTTGAACATCGGGCGCATGGTGGATGCCGGATGCCTGCGCACCCTGACACCGGCCGAGCTCGCGGCCTACGACGCACCCTTCCCCGACGAGGCGCACAGCGCGGGGGTCCGGGCCTTCCCGGGGCTGGTGCCCAACACCCCCGACGACCCCGCCTCGGAGGCCAACCGAGCCGCGTGGGAGCGCCTGTCGATGCTGGAGGTCCCGTTCCTGTGCGCCTTCAGCGACGGCGACCCGATCACTCGTGGGGGTGACCGGTGGATGCTCTCGCGCATCCTCGGCGCGGCAGGACAACCACATGTGACGATCGAAGGAGCTGGGCACTTCGTCCAGGAGGACCGGCCCACCGAGTTGGCCGACGTGATCGCACGCTTCGTCCTGTCCCATGCCTGAGGCGCCCAGGAATCGTGCTCCGGCCCGCCTGCGATGCTGTGCCCCATGAGCCTGATCGCCTCGCGTCCTGCGACTCGATGGATCCTGCCCCTCCTCGCGGACCTGGTGTGTGTCCTCGCCTTCGCGTTCGGCGGCAAGTCGTCCCACGAGGCGAGCGACTCCAACTGGGTGGTGCTGGTCATCGTGTGGCCCTATGCGGCGGCCGTCGTAGCTGCGCACGCCAGGCTGATCATTCAGAAGCGCTGGGCGGGCCGGCTCTGGCCCGAGGGCGCGATCGTCCTCCTGATGACCTACGTGTTCGGGATGCTGCTCCGCGTCGGCACCGGCCGAGGTATCGATGGCGCATTCCTCCTGGTCGCGATTGCGTTCCTCACTGCCACGATGCTCGGATGGCGCGCCGTCGTTCAGATCGTCGCCCGGCGTAACAACGACAGCCGGCCCTCCAGGTCCGCATAGATCGCGGACTCGACCCGGTGCTCGACGGGGAACCAGACGAGGTTGTCAGCCCGCTTCGTGACGCCAACTAGGCTTGAACGGCGAGGATGCGGCCCGGATCAGGACGGGCCGGGAGCAGGAACGGGGAGGGCACCATGAACGACTTCAACGCAACGATCATCGACGAGTTCCGCGCCAACGAAGGACGGGTGGGGGGCCGCTTCGAGGGAGCTCCGATGGTGTTGGTCCATCACCAAGGCCGCAAGAGCGGCAAGGACTACATCAACCCGATGGTGTTCCTGCCCGACGACAACGACCCGAAGGTGATGTACGTTTTCGCCTCCAAGGGCGGCCACCACGCGCACCCCGACTGGTACCACAACCTGGTCGCAGCGGGCCGTGCCACCGTCGAGGTCGGCACCGAGACGTTCGAGGTGGACGTCGAGGAGCTGACCGGCAGCAAGCGTGACGGTGTCTACGCCGAACAAGTGAGCCGCAACCCGCACTTCGGGGAGTACGAGAAGAAGACCGAGGGCGTCCGGACCATCCCCGTCCTGAGCATGATCCGCCGCTGATTCAGTCTGCCCAGCGCCCACTCATCGTCACGCGTAGGCTCACGAGCATGGCCTCCACCACGGACACGGTCCGCCTCGCCGTCCTGGTCGACAGCGACAACATCTCGCCCACGGTCATCGACGGGCTGCTCGCCGAGATCGCCAAGTACGGCCGGGCCACGGTCAAGCGCGCCTACGGCGACTGGACGACCCAGAACCTGCGCGGATGGAAGGACATCATCAACGCCCACGCCGTTCAACCGATGCAGCAGTTCTCCTACACGACCGGTAAGAACTCCACCGACAGCGCCCTGATCATCGACGCAATGGACCTGCTGTACACCGGGGACATCGACGGCTTCTGTCTGGTCTCGTCAGACAGCGACTTCACCAAGCTGGCGTCCCGGCTGCGGGAGTCCGGCAAGACCGTGTACGGCTTCGGGGCGCAGAAGACTCCCAAGGCGCTGGTCTCCGCGTGCGACAAGTTCGTCTACCTGGAGGTGCTGAGCTCCCACGAGGAGAAGGCTCAACCCGACAAGCGGCCGCGTGAGCGCAGGAGCGAGAGCCAACTGCGGAGCGACGACACGCTGATCAGGCTGCTGCGCGACGGGATCGACGCGGCCTCGGACGATGACGGCTGGGCCGATCTCGGCGGAGTGGGTACCTACGTTGCCAAGCAGGCGCCTGACTTCGACTCCCGCAACTGGGGCTATGGCAAGCTCGTGGATCTGGTCGCGGCGATCAAGCTCTTCGAGGTGAAGCGCACCGCGGGGCAGAACGTGCGAGTACGCGAAGTGCCCGAGGGCGGCCCGACGAAGAGTGGCGGCTCCAAGGCCGGCGGCACGAAGAAGGCCGCCCCGAAGAAGCGGTGAACAGGACCAACCACTAACCCCTTGGAGGCGCCGTGGACGTTCTCGTCATCGTGATCGTCACGGTGCTGGTGCTCGGCCTGGTGGTCGCGGCCGGAACGAGGATGCTCCGCTCAAGCGCCACGCGGAGGTCGGGTTTGCACAATGCACTGGGCAACCTCATCGACGTGTTCGACCCGGCGCAGTCCCGGGCCGAGGAGGACCTGAAGTCGCAGCGGCACCAAGGGGCGGTGATCCCTTCCCCCGATGACGAGGAGCCACCCGTGATCGTGGACCTGGACAAAGGAACCGCTCACATCACGCGGCGGGACAAGGGGGCCTGATCCCCTATTGGCGTCGCTGGATGACCCAACCCCGAGGCGCCCGGGCAAGCCGGTGGCTGCGCTCGCGTTGATGGACCAACGTGTGGTGGCGGGGACAGAGCAGCACCCCGTCCCGGACCGTCGTGGCGCCGCCACCAGCCCACCCCGTCACATGGTGCGCGTCTCCCCAGGAGGCGGGCGCGTCACAGTTGTGGATGCCACATGAGCCGCCTTGCTGCACTGCCAGGGCGATCCGCTGCGACTTGCTGTGCAATCGTGCCCGTCGGCCCAGGTCCAGAACCACCGAGCCCGTGCCGAGCACTGCGGGGATGACCCCCGACTGGCAGGCGAGCTTGCGGGCGGCAGGGGCGGAGAGCCGGTGGTGAGTCCCGAGCAGCTGGGCAGTGCCGAGTCGGCTCTCCAGCACGTGCAACGGGATGGTGACGACGACGGAAGCGTTGACCCCGCCCGTCATGGGCAGCGCGTCGGCCGGGATGCGCTCGATGAGACGAGCGAACGCCCGACCCATCACCTCTTCCCCGGCGATCGGCTTGCCGTCGCTGTCGGCGCGGTCGATCGGATCCGGGAGCGCCGGGTTCGCGATGGCGTGCAGCGCGGTCTTGAGCATCTCGGCCTGAAGCGTGGGAAGGGTGAAGCGTCCGTGCGTCGTCCCAGCACCGGTGTCGTACAGGCGGAGGGACGTCAGCCTCTCGGCCCGACGCTCCTCGGCCTCCAACCGGCGGGAGAGCACCTCGTCCGCCCCCTCGGGGTCAACGACCTCCCAGAGGTACTTCCCCAGCGCTCTGAGCGCCACGGCGTCGTGGACCGCGGCCTCACCGATGAGGTGGTCCAAGGCTCGCTGGCGGTCGATGGGGCCGATGTGGTCGGGAAGCGCGTCCACCGCCTCGGCGATCGCCAGCGCCTGGTCGGCCCGGAGGGATCCATCGGCCAGCCCGGCCGCCAAGGCGGGATGCGCGTCGAGCTTCGCCGACAGCCGGAGGAGATCGCGAGCCTCGCGGTGCGTCATCCGCGGGCCAACCCCCTTCAGCCACGCCACTGTCGAGACGGCTGAGGCGGAGATGTCACCCGGCGACGAGGCCAGGTCGCGTCGGTCCGCCTCCCCCAACGCTCGCGCGATCAGAGCCCGCAAGCGGTTGCCAGCCTCATCGAGCAGGCGCACGGTCTGGGCGACCTCGATGTCCGACAGCGTCCAGAGGGCCGAGTCCTGCGCGCACTCAAGCAGGGCCTGCAACTGCTCGGCGACGCCCCGCAACCCATGACCTGAGTGCTGGTCACTCGGGAGGGACGCGGTGATCGTCATAGGAAGAATCTAGGTGTCACCACCGACAATTCCCCAAGACCGTGAGGCGTCGTTTCCCCAAGCCTGGTTGATCATTCTGCCCTCATGGGCAATCTCGGACGACTCCTGACTCCAGGCCCGCCGATGGCCGTCGCAGTGAGTCCGCAACGGCTTTGCGGCTCGGTGCTACCGTCCGCGAGGTGACGAGCCAGACCAGCTCCTCCTCCCCGCCGTCCGGCAGTCGGCGGGCGGCTGGTCGACCGCGTCCGCCTGCTCCCTCCACGGCCGAACACGCACGTCTCGGCGAGTCTCCCGGCGACGCCGACCCCTGGCGGCTCTGGGGTCCCTACGTCGCCGGACGACAGTGGGGAACGGTCCGCGAGGACTACTCGGCTGACGGGAACGCCTGGGACTCCTTCGGCTTCGACCAGGCTCACCGGCGCACCTACCGGTGGGGCGAGGACGGCATCGCCGGGATCTGCGACCGCTACGGCTTCCTCAACCTCGCCGTCGCGCTCTGGAACGGCAACGACGACCGACTCAAGGAGAGGTACTTCGGTCTGACCAACGACCAGGGCAACCATGGGGAGGACGCGAAGGAGTACTGGTGGCACCTGGATGCCACGCCGACCCACTCGTGGGCTCAGCTGCTCTACCGCTACCCACAGGCCGCCTACCCGTACGACGAGCTCCGGAACGAGAACGGCCGGCGCGGCCGTGACCAGCCCGAGTACGAGCTCGCCGACACCGGCGTACTCGATGACGACCGGTTCTTCGACGTACTGGTCACCCACGCAAAAGCCTCCCCCGACGACATCTGCGTCTCGATCTCCGCGACGAACCACGGACCTGACCCGGCCCCGCTCGACCTGGTCCCCCAGCTGTGGTTCCGCAACACCTGGCGGTGGGGCACCGACGATCGGGTCCCCTCTCTTCGGGAGGCGAAACCGCCCGACGTGGCGGCTCATCCCGCGAGCAAGGTCGTCGAGGCGACACACGGCTTCCTCGGCCGCTATCGCCTCTACGCCGAGGGCGCACCGGAGCTGCTCTTCTGCGACAACGAGAGCAACGAGGTGGCGCTGTGGGGAGGCGACCACAACCGCACCCCCTTCCCGAAGGACGGGGTCGACCGGGCAATCGTCCACGGTGACCCGACCCTCACCAACCCAGCGATGACCGGCACCAAGGTCGGCGTTCGCTACCACTTCGACAGCGTTCCCCCCGGCGAGACGGTGACCGTGCGGCTGCGGCTGTGCGCGGATGTCTCCGTCGAGGAGCCGTTCGGTGAGGGGTTCGCGGCGATCCTCGAGCACCGCCACGGCGAGGCCGACGACTTCTACCGTGCCGTGATCCCTGAGCGCACGAGTGACGAAGACCGCCACGTCGCCCGCCGGGCCTTCGCCGGTCTGCTGTGGGGTCGCCAGCTCTACCGGTACGACGTGCGCGCCTGGCTCAACGGCGATCCGGCCGGGCCGACGCCCCCGGCCACCCGCCAGCGCCCCGAGCCGGCCGCCCGCAACACGTCCTGGCGCCATCTGTACCTCGCCGACGTCATCTCGATGCCCGACGAGTGGGAGTACCCCTGGTTCGCCGCCTGGGACCTCGCCTTCCACTGCATCTCCCTCGCTCACGTCGATCCAGCCTTCGCCAAGGAGCAGCTGGTCCTGATGTGCCGGGAGTGGGCCCAGCACCCGGACGGCCAGATCCCGGCCTACGAGTGGTCCTTCAGCGACGTGAACCCGCCGGTCCACGCCTGGGCCGCGTGGCGGGTCTATGTGCTCGATGGCGCGTGGGACCGCGACTTCCTGGTCCGCGTCTTCGGCAAGCTGCTGTTGAACTTCTCCTGGTGGGTCAACCGCAAGGACGCCGACGGGTCCAATCTCTTCGAGGGCGGGTTCCTGGGCATGGACAACATCAGCGTCTTCGACCGGTCCCGCGACGTCCCCGACGGTTGGCGGCTGGAACAGTCGGATGCCACCAGCTGGATGGCGTTCTTCTGCCTGTCCATGGAGCGCATCGCGCTGGAGCTGGCCCGCCACGACGAGGCCTGGGACGACCTCGCCACGACGTTCCTGGAGCGCTTCCTGGCGATCGCGGAGGCGACGACCACCTTCGGCCGCAACAACGTCGCGTTGTGGAACGACGCGGACGGGTTCTTCTACGACGTGCTCGTCGGCCCCGACCAACGAAGCGAGCAGGTGCCGGTCCGGTCCCTCGTCGGACTCCTCCCTCTGCTCGGGGTCGCAATCGCCCCCGCCTGGGTGCAAAGCGAGCTCCACGACTTCTCCGAGCGGTTGGACTGGCTGCGGCGACGGCGCCCCAAGGAGACTCGCGCGCTCGTGTCCGGCCCCAGCCAGGACGGGTCCCCGCACACCACGATGAGCCTGCTGGACGCGCCCCGCTACCGACGATTGCTGGAGCGGCTGTTCGACGAGGGCGAGTTCCTGTCGCCGCACGGCATCCGCAGCCTGTCGGCGGTCTACCGCGACGGCCAGACCGTCGACGTGGCCGGCACCTCGATGTGGATCCGATACGACCCGGCCGAGTCCACCTCGGGCCTCTTCGGCGGCAACTCCAACTGGCGCGGCCCGGTCTGGATGCCGGTCAACGCGCTCCTGGTCGACGCCCTCAAGACGTACGCCGAGGGAGCCGGCGCCGACCTCACCCTCGAGGTCCCGACCGGTTCCGGTCGGGAGCTGTCCCTCGCCGGGGCTGCCGCGGAGGTGGAGCACCGGCTGATCGGGATGTTCCGACCCGGAGCCGATGGGCGCCGGCCCAGCGACCCGAGCCACAACCCCACCGGCCCGCTCTGGTCGGAGCACCCCACCTTCAGCGAGTACTTCCACGGCGACGCCGGCACTGGCCTGGGGGCCTCGCACCAGACCGGCTGGACCGCCCTGGTGGCCCACCTCATCTGCACGACCTCCGGCCGGCCCGACGCAGCGCCGGCCGACTCCCACTGACCCATACCGAAAGGAAGAGCCGTGCTCCTTCAGGGAAAGACCGTCATCGTGACCGGCGGCAACAGCGGCATCGGCGCAGCCATCGCCAAGGCGGCAGGCGCGGAGGGCGCCAACGTCGTCATCGACTTCGTCGCCCATCCAGAGGCGACCGAGGCACTGGACGAGCAGATCACCGCCGCCGGGGGCGAGGCCATGGGTGTCGATGCGGACGTCAGCAAGGTTGAGGACCTGCAGCGTCTGATCGACGCGGCCGTCTCCGCCTACGGACGGCTCGACGTCTTCGTCAACAACGCCGGCATCGAGACCCGAACCTCGATCCTGGACAGCAGCGAGTCGGACTTCGACAAGGTCATGGCGGTGAACCTCAAGAGCTCCTTCTTCGGCACCCAGCTGGCCGCCAAGCAGTTCATCGCCCAGGGCGGAGGGGGCGTGGTCGTCAACATCTCCTCGGTCCACGAGGACTGGCCGATGCCCGGCAACACTCCCTACTGCGTCTCCAAGGGCGGCATGCGGATGCTGACCCGCACGGCCGGCGTCGAGCTCGGCCAGCACGGGATCCGGGTCGTCGGAGTGGGACCGGGAGCGGTCGACACCCCGATCAACGCCTCCACCAGCTCGGACCCGGGGAAGCTCAAGTCGCTGGACGCGGCGATCCCGATGGCCCGGATGGCCAAGCCGGCGGAGATCGCCGACGCGGTGGTCTTCCTCGCCTCCGAGAAGGCCGGCTACGCCACGGCCACCACGATGTTCGTCGACGGCGGAATCATGCACGCCAGCGTCGGCCTCTGAGCCGACGAAGCAGCTTGCTCCGGACACGACCCTTCGACAGGACCATCCGACGTTCCCTTTCCGCGAGTCCCGGGTCACGATGGATGCGTCAGGGAGAGGAGGACCGGAACATGAAGATCGACGAGGTACTGGAATCGGCCAGAGATGCCGTCACGGTCAAGAGGGTCTTCGGCGAGCCGTTCGAGAAGGACGGCCTGACCGTGATCCCGGCCGCGAGGGTCGCGGGGGGTGGAGGCGGAGGCTCAGGCACCGCCGCCGATGGAGAGGGCGGGGAAGGTGGAGGCTTCGGGCTGGCAGGGCGTCCAGCCGGCGCCTACGTAATCCAGGACGGCGAGGTGCACTGGCGCCCGGCACTGGACCCGAACCGCATCATCGCCGTGGTCGGAGCAGTGGTGGTCGCCTTCCTGCTCACCCGCCCACGACTGATCCGTGCCAGGGCCAAGGCCGCGGGCACGGAGTGAGCACGGGACGCCAGTCGGACGTCGAGGAGATCCTGCCCCTGCTCGGCCTGCGCATCGCCGCCGGGCCGATCGAGTTGCGGGGTGTCACCGATGACCTCCTCGGCCCTCTCGTCGAGCTTGCCCTCGACGGCATCCATGGCTCCGACGAGATGCCGTTCTACGTGCCCTGGTCGGTGGCACCCCCCGATGAGCTGCCTCGCAACTTCGCGCAGTACCACTGGCGCACCCGAGCGGAGTGGTCCGTGAGCCAGTGGACGATGGAGCTCGCGGTCCTCTTCGAGGGAGAGCCGGTCGGCGTGCAGGGGTTCAACACGCGGGACTACCTTGTGACCCGCACCGGTGAGACGGGGTCGTGGCTGGGCCGCCGGCACCAAGGAAGAGGCATCGGCACTGCCATGCGTCAGGTGCTCTGCACGTTCATCTTCGACCATCTCGCCGCCGACCACATCACCTCAGTCGCGTTCGACGACAACCCCGTGTCCCTGGCGGTGAGCCGCAGGGTCGGCTACCGCGAGTCGGGATGGAAGCGAATCGCCCGCCAAGGCAAGCCGGCGAAGCAATGGGAGCTGACCCTCATGCCCGAGGACCTCACCCGCTCCGAGCACGAGTTGACCGTCGAGGGGCTGGAGCCGTTCCGCCGATCGATCGGTCTCAGCCCCCAGGTGGGCCGCTGAGAGCGGCCGTCTTCCTCGAGAGCGGAGACGGCCGCCACGTGACCGCCCGTGTCGCTCGACCCCGGACTGCTCGGAGTCTGCGGACGCAACGGTAGGGAGAGAGCGCGGGCCACCGGACACTGCTCCGCTCGCGTCATGCGTCGCGTGATCGGAATGCCGTCGACCAGCGGGATGCCCACGTCCGTCGGTTGACCGGCGGCTAGCTCATCGGCGTAGCTCTCGCGCGCGTCGTAGAGATCCTGCCAATCTGCCAGCCAGGCGACCGCCGGTTTGTCCCCCTCGAGCCGCTTCGTCCCCAGGTCCGACACCGTGGAGATCAGCGTTGTGATCCCCTGGTCCTGCTGGCGAATGACCCGAACCTGCTCCTCCGGTGACCCGGTCACGGGCAACGGGTGCTCAGCGACGTAAGTGCGGAGGTTCCTGCACGCGTGCCACGCGGTATCGGACACCACTGGATCGTCGAGGAAGGTGGGGTCGTCAGCCATTGCGTACTTCACGATCCCGATGATGAAGAGGACCGGCAACGCGACAAGAGCGCCAACGGCGAGGACGCCGACCACCCAGATCGCCACGCGCCCGCGCCGCGGTGGACCGACGGGCTCCTGCAGAGGCGGCAGGGGAGGGAAGCCGACAGCCATGTTGGCGAGATTAGAGGGCGGGCCGCCCCGCGGCCGTCCTCACCTGCACATCGTGACGGCATCGATACCTCGATCGAGCGAAGGGCGAGCCCGGCCCGCACGCAGGAGACTGCTGGACTCACCCGCTCAGCGGCTCCGGGCCCCCTTCACCTCTCACGAAGAACGGCAAGACCGACCGGTGCGCCGCCTACGGGGGCTGGCTGCTCTGGCACGGGACCCATCCGAACGTGGTCAAGGCAGAGAACCTCTCCACCGGAGAGGTGACCGTGCTGAGCCAGAAGGCACCTCAGGATCGCTCGCGTCCCTGGGTCGGCGACGGTTTCGTCGCGTGGCAGGCGGCCGGGAAGATCACCATCACGTCGCTGATCGGTCCCGGCGGGGCCACGGTCTCGTCGGCAGGCCTCCTCGGCACCGGAGTGGCCGGAGACCTAATCGGCTACGCGCAGACGGACAACGGACGCAGCAAGCTCTTCCTGGTCAAGATCACCCAGTCGGGCTGAGCCCGCCGAGGAAGGCGTCGACGGCTCGGGTCACCTCGAGATGCACCTCCACGCTGCGGACGGCATCGCCCTCGACGTACATCCCGTGGTCGGCGTCCTCGACCTCCAGCACTTCACAGTCCAGGCGGCGTGCCACGTCCGCGGACCAGAGGTCGTCCGCCGTGCCGCCGACCAAGAGGACCGGTAAGCCGTCAGCCCGGAGCCGCTCAATGCCGGCGACCACCGAGGCGTTCGTCAGCAGTGGAGTCAACAGCACGTATGCCGAGGCCCGGTGGCTGGCCAGCACCGACAGGGTGCCGAGGGACTTGGCCATGACCAGCCAGGTTTCGGGCGCCGGGTGGATCGCCTGCTCCTCCTCGACGGCGATGTCGACCCGGTCCGAGACCCAGGCGATCCGCTCGTCGGACTCCATCCGGCCGCCGAGGTCCCACCAGAGTTGGCGCACCGACCAGCCGTGCTGCTGCAGCGCGACCCGGCCGAACTCCAGCAGAGGATGAGACGGCGAGTAGACCGCGCCGGGAAGAACGAGGGCCCGCTTCGTGGAGGGCCCGCCCTCCGGGTCGAGGTGGACGGGCAGACCGCCGAAGGGCGCGGACATCGCTGCTCCTAGCTCTGGTGGGTGTGGTCGAGTCTAGGAGTCGTCGGGCTGGAGGGACTGGTCCACGCCGAGGCAGGCGACGACCTCGGTGTGAGTGGGAGCCAAGAACAACGCGTAGTGGTACGGCGGCTCCTCGACGTCGACGGCGCCGAGACGAAGGCTTCCATAGCCGGTCGTCTTCAACGCCTCCAGCGCCTGTTCGAAGCCGAGGGTTTCGATGCCTTGCTCGAGGACCCCGCGATGGCGCCGGTGGCAGATCTCCAGCAGCTCAGCGGGCGATGCCGCGCCGTGACGCCACAGCGTGAAGGAAGCACCGTGGCGGAGAGCCTCGGAGCAGGCGTGGTGTGCGGGCTGGAGAGGATCCAGCGCCTCAACGATCCGGTCGGTGTCCACACCCGGAGTCTATATGTACGGGCATTTGTGCCTACCCTCAGAGCTTCTCGACCGGGGCGTAGCGGAGCAGCAGCCGCTTGACCCCCTGCGACCCGAAGTCGATCGACGCGGTCGCCTTGTCCCCCGCTCCCTCGACCGTGACCACCGTGCCCATGCCGAAGGCGTCGTGGACGACCCGGTCTCCGGGTACCAGCGACGGGATCTCCCGGGTCTTGCCCTTGGCCGCGGCAGCCTCGCGCGCCGAGGCCGAGCCGAAGCTGGTGGAGGTGGCGCCCTTGGCCGGCCGGAAGTCGGCGACGTTCCTCGCCCAGGAGGTCTGCTCCCCCTGAGCGCGCTTCCACTCGACCAGGTCGTCGGGGAGCTCGTCGAGGAAGCGGCTCGCCGGGTTGTGGGCGGGCGCACCCCAGGCGGAGCGCACGATCGCCCGGGAGACGTAGAGGCGCTGCTGGGCGCGGGTCAGCCCGACGTACGCCAGCCGCCGCTCCTCCTCCAGCTCGGTCTTATCACCCAGCGAGCGCATGTGCGGGAAGACGCCGTCCTCCATGCCGGTGAGGAAGACGACGGGGAACTCCAGCCCCTTGGCGGTGTGCAGGGTCATCAAGGTGACCACACCGTGCTCGCTGTCGGGGATCTCGTCGGAGTCGGCAACCAACGCGATCCTCTCCAGGAACTCGCGCACCCCGGGCGACGCGACGACCAGATCGGCCGGGTCAGCCGACGGAGGTGGCACCGGCTCGTCGGCGAACTCGCGTGCCACGGCGACGAGCTCGGCGAGGTTCTCGATCCGAGTCTCGTCCTGCGGGTCGTCGGAGCTCTCCATCTCCTCGAGGTAGCCGCTCTGGGCCAGCGCCTGCTCGAGCACCACGTCGGCGCGCTCACCCGCCTCGACCATCGACTGCAGCTGCTCGATCAGCTCGACGAACCGGCCGATCGCGGCGACCGAGCGCGTGGCGATCCCGGGAGCCTCGTCGGCTCGCTGCAGGGCATCCCAGAAGGTGATCCGGGCACCGGTCGCCAGCGCCTCGACGCACTCCTCGGCCCGGTCGCCGATGCCGCGCTTCGGGACGTTGAGGATCCGCCGCAGCGACACCTCGTCGGCCGGGTTGACCAGGGTCCGCAGGTAGGCCAAGGCGTCGCGCACCTCACGACGCTCGTAGAAGCGGACACCGCCGACCACCTTGTAGGGCATGCCCACCCGGATGAAGATCTCCTCGAAGACGCGGGACTGAGCATTGGTGCGGTAGAAGACGGCGACGTCGCTCGCGCTCGCGAGCCCCTCGTCGGTGAGCCGGTCGACCTCCTCGGCGACGAAGCGCGCCTCGTCGTGCTCGTCGTCCCCGACGTAGCCGACGAGCTTCTCCCCCGCACCGGCGTCGCTCCAGAGGTTCTTCGCCTTACGTCCTTCGTTCTTGCTGATGACGGCGTTGGCCGCCGACAGGATCGTCTGGGTGGAGCGGTAGTTCTGCTCGAGCAGGATGGTCCGGGCATCCGGGAAGTCCTGCTCGAACTGCAAGATGTTGCGGATGTTCGCCCCGCGGAAGGCGTAGATCGACTGATCGGCGTCCCCGACGACCATCAGCTCGGACGGGCCGACCCGGTGCGAGTCCTCTTCATCGTCGGGCTCGCCCTCTCCGCACAGCTCGCGGATCAGCGCGTACTGCGCGTGGTTGGTGTCCTGGTACTCATCGACCAGGACATGGCGGAACCGCCGCCGGTAGACCTCGCGGACCTCCGGGAAGGCTCGGAAGAGGTCGACGGTCATCATGATCAGGTCGTCGAAGTCGAGGGCGTTCGCCGCCCGGAGTCGCCGCTGGTAGACCGCGTAGCACTGGGCGTAGGTCTCCTCGAGGTGGTTCTTCGCCCGTGACTTCGACTCGTCGACGTCGATCAGCTCGTTCTTCAGCGTCGACACCCAGTTGAGGACCGCCCGCGGCTGATACCGCTTGACGTCGAGATCGAGGTCGCGCACCACCAGAGTCATCAGTCGCTTGGAGTCGGCGGCGTCATAGATCGAGAACGACGACTTGTAGCCGAGCTTGTCGATCTCCTTGCGCAGGATCCGCACGCAGGCGGAGTGGAACGTCGACACCCACATGATCCGGGCGCGACGGCCGACCAGCTCCTCCACCCGCTGGCGCATCTCGTTGGCGGCCTTGTTGGTGAACGTGATCGCCAGGATCGAGCCCGGGTGGACGTTGCGCTGCGCGATCAGCCAGGCGATCCGCCGGGTCAGGACCCTGGTCTTGCCCGACCCTGCTCCGGCGACCACCAACAGGGGCGTGGCCTCGTGCACGACAGCGGCCCGCTGGGGGTCGTTCAACCCCTCGAGGAGCTCCTCGGAGGTCGGTCCGGGGCGCCGACCCGGCTCCTCACCCTGCCGACCATCGTCTGTCGGGAAGAGGCCTTGCTCAGCTCCGCGCGCAGGGCCGGACGGGATCGGGAACGACGTACTCATCAGAAGATCAGCCTATGCGGTGCCGACGACACCGATGCTCCTCAGAGCAGGCGGCGCTCCGAGGCCCAGCGGGTGAGCTCGTGCCGCGACGAGAGCTGCAGCTTGCGCAGCACCGAGGAGACGTGCGACTCGACGGTCTTGATGGAGATGAAGAGCTCCCCGGCCACCTCCCGGTAGGAGTAGCCGCGCGCGATCAGCCGCATCACCTCCCGCTCACGCTCGGAGAGCCGGTCGAGCTCCTCGTCGACCTGGGCCACCTCGACCGTGCCGGCGAACGCGTCGAGGACGAAGCCTGCGAGCCGCGGGGAGAAGACCGCGTCACCGGTGGCGACCCGGCCCACCGCCATAACGAGCTCGTCGCCGGTGATCGTCTTGGTGACGTACCCGCGGGCCCCGGCACGGATGGCGCCGATCACGTCCTCGGCGGCGTCGGAGACGCTCAGCGCCAGGAACCGGGTCTCCGGGAGACGCAGGCCCACCCGGCGGAGCACCTCGACCCCACCACCGCCGGGCAGGTGGATGTCGAGGAGGACGACATCGGGCTTGGTCTCGTTGATCACCGCTACGGCGGCGTCCACGTCACCGGCCTCGCCCACCACGTCGAGCCGGTCACCGATCTCGGCGCGGACGCCGGACCGGAACATGGCGTGGTCGTCGACGATCACGACGCTGGTCATGGGCGCTCCTCAGCTGACTCGGGGGGCTGGGCTGGGCGGATCTGCATGGAGAGCCGCACCTCGGTGCCCTCCCCCTCGGCCGTTCGGATCTCGGCGGTGCCGCCGTGGCGGGCCATCCGCTCCTCGATGCTGTTGCGGACGCCCCTCCGGTCGTCGGGGATCGACGCCCGGTCGAAGCCCGATCCCCGGTCACGGACGAAGACCGAAGCCGTGTCGCCGGCGACCTCGGCGTAGAGGTCGATCGTGGTGACGCCGGAGTGCTTGGCGCTGTTGGTGAGTGCCTCCCGGGTCGCCAGGACCAATGGCTTGATGCGCCCGTTGCCAGGCACGTCCCCGACGGTCACGACCTCGATCCGCACCGCGTGCAGATCCTCCACCTCCGCGGCCACTCCGCGCAGCGCCGCGGCCAGGCTCGCCGCCTCTGGCGTCTGGTCGTCGTAGAGCCAGGTGCGCAGGTCACGCTCCTGTGCCCGGGCCAGTCGAGCGACCGCGCGCGGGTCGTCGGCCTGCTTCTGGATCAGCGCGAGGGTCTGCAGCACCGAGTCGTGGAGGATGGCGGCGACGTCGGCGCGCTCCTGGCTGCGGATCCTCTCCTCGCGCTCGGTCGCCAGGTCGCTGCCCAGCCTCAGCAGCCACGGCCCCACGACCAGAGCCACTCCGAGGATCCCGACCAGACCCACCACGACCACGGTGAGAGCGAGCTGGAACTGCCCGGTCTCCAGCGCGAGCAGTACCACGGACATGAGGATGAGTGCCGCGCCAAGGGCAACCCGGGTGTAGGCCGCCTTTCCACCGGATCCGAAGACCAGCCGCAGCGGAACGTTGCTGGAGTCACTCCACCGCTCCCGCTGGGCCTGGTCGGCCTGCATCCAGAGCACGCCGACGCCGAGCACCGCGGCGATCACCGGCCAGATGAAGACCCAGGCCCCGCCGAGGCGGGTGAGCAGGAAGAGCAGCCCTGCCAGGAGCACCGCGAGTGGGATGAGCACCTCGTTGGACGGCAACCGCATCTGACGGGGGGGCCGCTTCCCGGCGCGCGAGGCGGCCTCCAGCCCCGGAGCCGACCGGAGCCGGGCCCGGTCCTGCGGCATGACCACCCAGAGGGCGCCGTACAGCAGGATGCCGAAACCGCCCATCATCGTGAAGGCAACGAACCCGACCCTGAGCCACAGCACCGGGATCCCGAGGTGTTCGGCGAGCCCGCCGCACACCCCGGCGATCACTCGGTCCTCGGTGGACCGGTAGGCGCGCGGACCGGGAGTCGTCATGGTGATCCCATCGTCACACAGGGCAGGGCTGCCGACGATGCGTGGAGCTCCCCATCCGACCCTGATCGGCGTCGGGGGTTCCCGGGTACGGATCAGGGTGCTCCCCGATGCCCCGGGAGCCCGCTCGGGGTCACGATGAGGACATGACAGAGAACGACAACGGCAGTACGTCCACCCCTGAGGCGGAGACTCCCGAGCAGCCCAGTCCGACGACGGACAGCGGCCCTACGACTGACAGCGGCCCGACGATGGACAGCGGCCCGACGGGCGTCAACGCCGACGCCCTCAAGGACGTCAGGGCCTGGCGCCGGACGACCGGACCGGATCGCAAGGTCGCCGGTGTGGCCGGCGGGATCGCCCGGGCGCTGAACATCGACCCGACGATCGTGCGGGTCCTCTTCGTGGTCCTCGCCTTCGCCAACGGCTTCGGCTTGGTGCTGTATGCCCTCGGCTGGCTGCTCATGCCTGAGGAGGAGCAGGACGTGCCGCTGATCAGGGCCTCGTCCGGAGTGCGCACCGCGCTGATCGCCGGTGCTGCCATCCTCGCCGTGGTCATCTCGCTCGGGATCACCGCCGCGATCTTCTCCGGATCGAGCAACGGCGTCTTCTGGCCACTGGCTCCGATCGTCGGCGGTCTCCTCGTCATCTTGTGGTTCTCCCAGCGACGCGATGAACGGAGCAACACCATGACAACCCAAGCTCCACCTCCTCCGCAGACACCCGGCACGGAGGCGCCCTCCTATGCGGCGCGGCCCCCGTCCCGGCGGGATGGGGAGTCTCGCCTCTTCGGGGTGACTCTCGCCCTGCTCGCGATCGGGCTCGGCACCCTGGGGATCTTCGACTCCCTGATGGGAGGCTCTGTGCCCGACGCGGCGTACGCAGCGCTGGCCCTGGCGATCATCGGCACCATGCTCTTGATCGGCTCGGTCTTCGGCCGGCCCAGGGGCCTGATCTTCCTCGGGATCATCGCCGCCCTCGTGCTGGCGGGCACGACGACGAACGGCGGCTGGGACAGTCGGCACAACACGATCGACGAAGCTCCCCTCACTGCTAGTGCCGTCTCCCCCGACTACTCGTTGGGGGCGGGCAACATCGCCCTCGACCTGAGCAAGGTCTCCGATGTCGCGGCACTGAGCGGACGCACCATCACCATCGAGCTCGACGCCGGCAACGTCGTCGTCGATATCCCCGACAACCTCGGGGTCAAGGTCCTCGCCGAGATCCGGTACGGCGGGAAGATCAACCTTCCCGACCGCTCCGCCGACGGCTGGGGTGTCCAGCTCAGCCAGCAGGTCAACCCACAGGCGAGCACCCAGATCACCTTGAACATCGTGGTCCGGTTCGGCCAGATCGAAGTGAGGCAGCCATGAACACCCACCCGCTCAAGGTCGGCCACCTCGTCGCCGGCATCGTCTTCCTCGGGTTCGCAGCGACCTGGGCCCTGGCCGAGTTCGGTGTGATCGTCAACCCCGACCCTGGGGTTGTCTTCCCGATCATCCTCGTCACCGCAGGCATCGTGGGCCTGGCGGCCTCCGCCCGGAGCCTGTTCCAGCGCAGCCCGCACGGAGAGGAGCACCCCCATGACCACTGACGCCAAGAGACTCACTCGCAGCCGCAGCGACCGCATGATCGCCGGAGTCTGCGGTGGACTGGCCGAGTACTTCAACGTCGACCCCACGCTGGTCCGGTTGGTCTTCGCCGTCGGGGCGATTCTGGGGGCGGGGTCTCTGCTCCTCGTCTACATCGTGATGTGGATCGTGGTCCCCGAAAGCTAAATCGAGTGGAGGTGGCGCACCCGGCTCCCTAGGCTGGGCAGAGTGCGCCACCTTCCGCTTGCCGACCCGGGGACGGCCGACCACCGCTCCGCGGCGCGCTTCCTCTGGTGGCTCGCTCGCGGCCAGTGGCGCACGCTCCTGGCTGGGATGCTCTTCGGGGTCATCTGGATGGCCTGTCAGGCGGTCATGCCGGCGCTGATCGGAGCAGCCATCGACCGGGGTGTCGCGACCGGGGACACCCGCGCGCTGCTCACCATCACCGCCGTCATGCTGGGCGTCGGGCTCTTGCAGGCCGGCTCCGGGATCATGCGGCACCGGTTCGCGGTCACGAACTGGCTGACCGCGGCGTACCGGACGGTGCAACTGGTCACCCGCCAGGCAACGCACCTCGGCGCGACCCTCCCCCGCCGGGTCGCCACCGGTGAGGTCGTGTCCATCGGCACGAACGACCTGTCCTACCTGGGGAACGTCATGGACGTGACCGCCCGAGCGACCGGAGCCGTCGTGTCCATCGTCGTGGTCGCGATCTTGTTGCTCCGCTCTTCGACCACGCTCGGCCTGGTCGTGCTGATCGGGGTTCCGCTGCTTCTCGGCATCGTCGGCCCGATCCTGAAGCCGCTCCAGCGCAGGACGCTGGCCCATCGGGAGATGACCGGGAACCTCAACAACGTCGCGACCGACATCGTCAGCGGGCTCCGGGTCCTCCGTGGGATCGGTGGGGAGAACGTCTTCCACGCCAAGTACTCCCGGGAGTCGCAAGCGGTCCGCCGAGCAGGCGTGGAGGTCGGCAGACTCCAGTCCGTCCTCGACGCGGCCCAAGTGCTCCTGCCGGGCATCTTCGTGGTCGTCGTGGTCTGGCTCGGCGCGAGGTTCGCGGTCGAGGGCCAGATCTCCACGGGAGGGCTGGTCGCCTTCTATGGGTACGCCGCGTTCCTGATGCTCCCCTTGCGGACCATCACCGAGTTCGCCAACAAGTTCATCCGTGGCTTCGTCGCGGCACGTCGCGTCACGCGCGTTCTCGGCCTCGCCCCCGAGATCTCCGACCCGGTGACGCCACGCGAGGCACCCGGCCCCGACAGCGAGATCGTCGATGTGGCGAGCGGACTGGTCGTGACGCCCGGGGCGATGACCGCCGTGGTCTGCGACCCACCAGAATCCGCCGCCGAGATAGCCGACCGGATCGGCTGGTACGTCCCCGGCGAGGTCCGCTGGGGCGACGTACCGCTGGACGACATCCCCCGCGCGATCGTACGCGAGCGGATCGTGGTCTCCGACTCCGCGACGACGCTCTTCTCCGGCCGGCTCGGAGACGGGCTTGATCTGCATGGCCGGGGGGACGCGGGGCTGCGCCGAGCCCTGGCCGCGGCCTCACTGGAGGACGTCTTGGAGGCCCTGCCCGAAGGGTTGGACACGCTGGTGACCGAGCAGGGTCGGACCTTCTCGGGTGGACAGCGCCAGCGGCTCACGCTGGCCCGGGTGCTGGCCCTGGACGCCGAGGTGCTGGTGCTGGTCGAGCCCACCTCCGCGGTGGACGCCCACACCGAGGCCGCGATCGCCTCGCGGTTGCACGAGCTCCGCCGGGGCCACACGACCGTGGTGATGGCTAGTAGCCCCCTGCTGCTGGATCAAGCCGACCGGGTCGCGTTCGTGCGCGACGGCTCGGTCGTCGCCGTCGGCGACCACAAGACCCTGCTCCGCACGGTGTCGCAGTACCGCGCGGTCGTGACCCGGGAGGAGGACGCGTCCGTATGAGCACCACAACGATCCTCCCCGTCGCCACCGGTCGCGAAGTCCGCTCCTACATGGGGCGTCTCGTCCGCCGGCACCCCGGCTGGTTCGGCCTCGCCCTGGTCCTCCACGGTGCCGCTGCCGTGGCAGGCCTGGTCGCGCCGCGGGCCCTGGGCGCGATCGTCCAGGCCGTGCAGGCCGGCACCACCACGAGCCACGTCGATCTGATCGCCGCCCTGATCGCCGGGGCATTGGTCGTCCAGACGGTGCTGACCCGCTATGCCCGCTTCGTCTCGGTGCTGCTCGGAGAGCGGGTCCTCGCCGATCTGCGCGAGGACTTCGTCGAGGAGGTGCTGGACCTACCCGTCGGCGTCGTGGAGTCGGCCGGGAGCGGCGATCTGCTGAGCCGCAGCTCTCGCGACGTCAACCAGCTGGAGTGGGCGGTGCGCTGGGCGATTCCCGAGTGGACGATCGCGGCGATCACCCTGGTCGCCACCATCATCGGAGCCGTGCTGGTGGGCTGGTGGGTGGTCTTGCCGTTGCTGCTCGGAGTCCCGAGCATGGTGGTGGCGTCGCGCTGGTATCTCAAGCGAGCCAAGGCGGGATATCTGCGGGAGAGCGCCAGCTACGCCCGGATCACCGCATCCCTGACCGAGACCGTGCAGGGAGCGAGGACGGTCGAGGCGCTGGGCATCCAGCGGCGCCGGATCGAGCAGGCCGACGATGACGTCGCCGGCTCGTACGCCGCCGAGAAGTACACGCTGTTCCTCCGGACAGTGTTCTTCCCGACCATGGACATCTCCTACCTCCTCCCGGTCCTCGGCACTCTTCTCTTCGGTGGCTGGCTCTTCTCCCAGGGCACGATCCCCATCGGCGACGTCATCGCCGCGACGCTGTACGCCCAGATGATGATCAGCCCGATCGACTCCTTCATGTCGATCCTCGACGAGCTCCAGGTCGGGAGCGCCTCCCTCGCCCGGCTGCTCGGCGTCGCTCACGTCCCCGACGACCGGACCCCGTCGGACCAGCGGCCGGAGGGCGAAGGGATAGCTGCCGAGAATGTGCGCTTCGCCTACGTGGAGGGCCGCGACGTCCTCCACGGCGTCGACCTCTCGGTCGGCGTCGGTGAGCGGATCGCGATGGTCGGCCCGTCCGGGGCGGGGAAGTCGACATTGGGCAGACTGCTCGCCGGGATCCACCCACCGCGCACGGGATCGGTCACCGTCGGCGGCGTCGAGCTGACCGAGCTTCCCCTCGGCGACCTGCGCGGCCATGTGGCGCTCGTGACCCAGGAGCACCACGTCTTCGTCGGCACCCTCCGGGAGAACCTGGCGCTGGCCGTCGACGGGCGACTGACCGACGACGACTACCTTGCGGCGCTGCGCGCCGTCGACGCCGGGATCTGGGTGGAGGCACTGCCCGACGGCCTGGACACCCTGGTGGGATCGGGCGGCCGCGCGCTCACTCCCGCTCAAGCACAGCAGATCGCGCTCGCGCGTCTGGTGCTCGCCGATCCGCACACCCTCGTCCTGGACGAGGCGACCTCGCTGATCGATCCTCGGGCCGCCCGCCACCTGGAGCACTCGCTGGCGGCCGTGCTGCACGGACGCACGGTGATCGCCATCGCCCATCGGCTGTTCTCGGCTCACGACGCCGACCGGGTGGCCGTCGTCGAGGACGGCCGGATCAGCGAGCTCGGGTCACACGACGAGCTGCTGACCCACGGCGGCTCCTACGCCGAGCTCTGGCGCTCCTGGCAATCGTGACCTGCGGCGCGGGAGGCGGGGCTACGTTGCTACGTTTGCTCGAGGGCCGCGAGGGGAGTAGGAACAAGCAGTGGGAAAGAGTCTCGCGCTCGTGACCTGGGTCGTCGTGCTTGTGGTCACGGTGGTCGCGGTGGACGTGCTGTTCTTCCGGCACCATGTCTGGGAGCGCTTGGCGGCAAACGTCGGCATAGTCCTCATCTGTCGGGGCGTTCTACCTTCGCTTCATGAAGCGTTCCTAGCCACGCTGCTTGGCCCGCAAGCGCCGTGGCGTCATCGACGACCGGGTCCGATCCGGGTCAGTCGCCGAGCCCGGAGATGAGGGTCCCCGAGCGGACTTTGTAGCGGCGGTTGACCGAGATCAGGACAGCCGTCCACGTCTCCAGCTGGTGGGCCAGACGGAGCTTCCCCGCGTCGACGCCAGGGCGGCCGGTGACGGCGGCGGCCAACTCGATGACAAGCTCCTTCGCCTCCCGGTCGTCACCGCAGACGAGCACGTCCTCGTGCTCGAGGAACTCCTCGTCGCTCCAGAGAGAGACAGCGGACACGTGGTGGAAGGCCCCGACGACCGTGGCGCCCGGTGCGAGCGAGGCAAGCACCTCCGCCGCGCTGCCGCCCGGGATCTCCAGGCCAAAGGCTCCCCGCTTGTCGAAACCGAGCGGGTTCACGCAGGAGACCACGACCTTCCCGTCGAAGGCCGAGGCGAGTGATCCGACCAGCTCGTCGTGCCCCTCGTAGGGGACGGCGAGGACGACGACCTCCCCCATCGCGGCCGCGACGGCGTTCTCGGCGGCCCTGACCTCGGCCTCGGGGAGACGGCTCCGGATCTCCTCGGCGGCTCCCTCGGCCCGATCGGCAGATCGCGAGCCGATGACGACATGGTGGCCATGCCGGGCGAACCGGTAGGCGAGCCCCTTGCCCTGCGGACCGGTGCCGCCGATGACCGCGATGGTGTGACTCACGTCGTACCCCTTCCCCGATCCTTCTTTCGAGTAGTCACGCTAGCCTCACAGACGACGGATCCGGCCAGCCGGCAGGTGTCAGCAGAGACAGGAGCCACGATGAAGCTCTCCACGCAGTTGATGTATGCCGGCAACCCCCGCCAGGCCGCGGACCAGGTGGTCGCGATGGAGAAGGCGGGCCTGGACACGGTGTGGGTGGCCGAGGTGTACGGCTTCGACTCGCCCACCTTGATGGGCTACCTGGCCGCGCGAACAGAGTCGATCGAGATCGGCTCGGCGATCATCAACGTCTACTCCCGGACCCCGGCCCTCATCGCGATGACGGCTGCCGGACTGGACAACATCAGCGGCGGCAGGGCGATCCTCGGCCTCGGCGCCTCCGGACCGCAGGTCGTCGAGGGCTGGCACGGCGTGCCCTACGACCGCCCGTTGACCCGGACCCGCGAGGTGGTCGAGATCGTGCGCAAGGCGATCCGCCGAGAGACGCTCGTGCACGAGGGGAAGGCGTTCACCCTGCCGTTGCCCGCCGACCAGGGCACCGGTCTGGGCAAGCCGCTGAAGATGCTCACCAAGCCCGAGCGCACCTCGATCCCGATCTACGTCGCCGCCCTGGGCGCCAAGAACGTCGAAGGCACGGCGGAGTACGCCGACGGATGGCTGCCATTCATCTTCGCGCCCGAGAAGGTGTCCGAGGTCTGGGGGGACGCCCTGGCCGCGGGCACGGCCAAGCGCGACCCGAGCCTGGGCACGCTGGAGATCTCCGCCGGCGGCCTCTGCGCGATCGGCGAGGACGTGAAGGGGATGCTCGACCTCGTCCGCCCGATGCTGGCCCTCTACATCGGTGGCATGGGGGCACGGGACAAGAACTTCTACAACAAGCTGGTCTGTCAGTACGGGTTCGAGGCCGAGGCGAAGAAGATCCAGGACCTCTACCTCGGCGGGAACAAGCGCGACGCCGAAGCCGAGATCCCGTTAGAGCTGCTGGAGATGGTCAACCTGGTCGGCTCGGAGTCCTACGTGAAGGAGCGCATCGCGGCCTTCGCCGAAGCGGGAGTCACCAACCTGCAGATCATCCCCGCCGCCGAGGACCCCCTCGCGCTGATCCGCCGGATGAAGGAGCTGGTCTCCTGACCACCACTGCCGACTCCGTCACACCACAGCAGATCAGGCGGGCGGTGGCCCGCGCGGCCCGCGGAGTCTCCCTCGACGCCGACGAGGCGACCGCGCTGCTGGCCGCACGTGGCGACGACCTCCGCGACCTCTGCAGCGCGGCGGCTCAAGTCCGCGACGCCGGGCTCGAGGCGGCCGGCCGGTCCGGCGTGGTCACCTTCTCCCCCAAGGTCTTCATCCCGGTCACCCGGCTCTGCCGGGACCGCTGCCACTACTGCACGTTCGTCACCACCCCGGCGAAGCTGGCGGCCCAGCAGGAGTCGCCCTACCTCAGCCCCGACGAGGTGGTGGCGATCGCGACGCAAGGGGCGGCGCTGGGCTGCAAGGAGGCGCTGTTCACCCTCGGCGACCGCCCCGAGGACCGCTGGCCCGAGGCGCGGGAGTGGCTGGAGCAGCAGGGCTACGACTCCACCCTCGACTACGTCCGCGCGCTCGCGATCCGGGTGCTGGAGGAGACCGGGCTGCTGCCGCACCTGAACCCCGGCGTGATGTCGTGGGAGGAGCTCGCCCGGCTGCGACCGGTGGCGCCCTCGATGGGGATGATGCTGGAGACCACCTCCACCCGGCTGTTCACCGAGAAGGGCCAGCCCCACTTCGGGTCCCCCGACAAGGACCCGGCCGTCCGGCTGCGGGTCATCGAGGATGCCGGCCGGCTGAACATCCCGTTCACCACGGGGATCCTGGTCGGCATCGGCGAGACTCCCGCCGAGAGGGTGGATTCCCTCTTCGCGCTCCGGCGGCTGGCCCGGCAGTACGGCCATATCCAAGAGGTGATCGTCCAGAACTTCCGGGCCAAGGCCGACACCGCGATGCGGGCCGTCCCCGACCTGGATCTGGAGGAGTACGTCGCCACGGTGGCCGTTGCCCGGCTCGTCCTCGGCCCCCGCGTGCGGATCCAGGCCCCGCCGAACCTCGTCCACGCCGACGAGTGTCGGCGCCTGCTCGACGCTGGGGTCGACGACTGGGGAGGCGTCTCGCCCCTGACCCCGGACCACGTGAACCCCGAGCGTCCGTGGCCGAGCCTGGAGCGGCTCCGAGAGATCACCGCCGAGAGCGAGTTCACACTCGCGGAGCGGCTCACGGCGCATCCGGAGTACGTCCGCGCGGGCGAGCCCTGGATCGACCCCCGCCTCGAGCCACACGTCAGAGCACTCGCGGCCGGGGACGGTCTCGCGGTGGCGGGCCGACGGCCGAGCGGCCTGCCCTGGCAAGAGCCCGACGACGAGTTCGGCTCGGTGAGCACCGGCCGCACAGACCTGCATCGCAGCATCGACACCAGCGGTCGGAGCGCCGACCGTCGCGACGACTTCGAGAGCGTCTACGGGGACTGGACCGCCCTCGCCGAGCAGGTGGACCGGCAGCGCTCGGTGGATCCCTTGCCCGGGGACGTCAAGGAGGCCCTCCGCGCTGCGGAGTCGGATCCCCGATCACTGACCGACGCCCAGGCACTGGCCCTGATCACCGCCGAGGGGACGGCCCTGACCGAGGTAGCCCAGTTGGCCGACGCCCTCCGCCGAGAGGTGAACGGCGACGAGATCACCTACGTGGTCAACCGGAACATCAACTTCACCAACGTCTGCTACACCGGCTGCCGCTTCTGCGCCTTCGCGCAGCGTCGCACCGACGCCGATGCCTACTCCCTGTCCTGGCAGGAGGTCGCTGACCGGGCCGAGGAGGCCTGGTCGCTGGGCGCCACCGAGGTCTGCATGCAGGGCGGGATCGACCCGGAGCTCGCCGGGACGGCCTACTTCGACATCGTCGGGGCAGTGAAGGCGCGCGTGCCCGGCATCCACGTGCACGCGTTCAGCCCGATGGAGGTTGTCAACGGGGCAGCGCGCTCGGGGATGTCGATCCGGGACTGGCTGACCGCGGCGCGCGACGCGGGGCTCGACTCGATCCCCGGCACCGCAGCGGAGATCCTCGACGACGAGGTCCGCTGGATCCTGACCAAGGGGAAGCTGCCGACCGCGACGTGGATCGAGGTGATCACCACCGCCCACCGACTGGGGATCCCCTCGAGCTCGACGATGATGTACGGCCACGTGGACAACCCGAGCCACTGGGTCTCCCATCTGCGGGTGCTGTCGCGCATCCAGGACGAGACGGGCGGCTTCACCGAGTTCGTGCCGCTGCCCTTCGTCCACCAGTCGGCACCGATCTACCTCGCGGGGATCGCCCGGCCCGGCCCGTCGCTCCGCGACAACCTCGCCGTCCACGCCGTCGCCCGCATCATGCTGCACGGACGGATCGACAACATCCAGACCTCGTGGGTCAAGCTCGGGGTCGACGGCAGCCGGGCGATGCTCCGCGCAGGCGCGAACGACCTCGGCGGGACCCTGATGGAGGAGACCATCTCCCGGATGGCCGGCTCCCAGCACGGCTCGGCGAAGACGGTCGGGGAGCTGGCGGCGATCGCGGCCGGTATCGATCGGCCGGCCCGGCAGCGGACCACGACATACGGCGTTCCGGCGCCGACCGCCTAGCCAGAGTCATGGACGGCGGCCGGCGGTGGCGGTGGGAGCCTCGCCGGGGCCTGAGTCCTCCCAGATCCCAGGCCCCGGCGGGGGCGACGCAGACGCGGGACTGCTCGTGCGGGCGGACGCGTGTCAGGGGCCGACGGTGCGCCGTCTCCGACATCGCCGGGGGGAAGTCCGTTGCTCGAGATCCCGTCCTGGTGGGCTTGCGATATCCTGCTGATCGGCGCTCTCCCCACGATTGTGAGAGAACTCTGAGAATTCGACAGGGTCGCCGAGACTGTGCCATGATTGTCCTAATTGTCCGTCTCTGAGACGGCAAGAGACTCTCGAGGGGTCGAGAGTCAGACACAACTGCTAGGGGTAGTACTAGGGATAGCGCAGACCTTGATTGGCCTGCATAATTGCCGGTGGATCTACGGATCCCGTAACGCTCGGGCGGGGGCCCGGACGGTATGAATCTGGGGGGTTTAGTCATGGAGGGTATTACTTCTCGTCGTCAGTTCGTCGACGACGACTCACGGCTCTTGCAGCTCCACCACGCGTGGATTCGCAAGCTCGTCGCGAGCCTGCACACGCGCTCGATCGTTCCGGAGCGGCCGGCGGCTGACGTGCGGGACATCTACCGCGCCGCCGCTGCCGAGCTGCCCGAGCTTCGGGAGGAGCTCGACTTCGCCGAGGACCGGCCCGCACTGGCCGACCAGCTTCGCAGCGAGTACTCGATGCTCGCGCGGATCGCCGGGCTTGCTCCCGACGGGACGGACTCCGAGCTCGCCGCGGAGCGAGGCCGCGCCTTGGTGATGGAGTACATCCCCGAGCAGCGGCTCGCCGTCTCCTGATCGGAGCCGGCACCGCTCCGCTTACTCCCACTCAACACTAGTCCGATTTGGACGTGTATCTGCAGTTTGAGGGCTTGAACTCGAACTCACTGCGCTAGCAGTCGATGCCTCCATCACCTGGGAACAAGTCCCGGATGCCCTAGGAGGTCTAGCAGATGGCGCGCAAGCAAACTGACTGGGCCCCGCTTGGTGGTCCAGCGGTTATGAGAGTGCTGGTTGGGTGTTGGTCCACTGCTGCTTGAAGGCCTCGGGGGTGAGGTCGCCGAGCGAGCCGTGGGGTCTGTAGGTGTTGTACTCGATGCGCCAGTCCTCGGCAAGGACTTGGGCCTCGAGCAGCGTGTCGAAGAGCTCGCAGGTGAGGAACTCGTCGCGGAACCTGCCGTTGAACGATTCGGCGAACCCGTTCTGCCACGGTGAGCCGGGTTCGATGAACGCGGTCTCGATTCCCGAGAGTCGGCACCAGTCACGCATCGCGTGGGCGGTGAGCTCGGTGCCGTTGTCCATCCGGATGTTGGCCGGCCAGCGACCGGTCTCGGCGATCACCGATTCCAGCACCGCGACCGTGGCGTCGGCAGTGAAGGACCGGGCCGCCTTGGTGGCGAAGGCCTCGCGGGTGAACTCGTCGATGACGTTGAGGAACCGCACCTGGCGGCCATCCGCGGTGACGTCGTGCTGGAAGTCCAGCGCCCACATCTCATCGGGCCGGGTCGCTTCAAGCCGGTCCCCACGTTGGGGGCCGACCCGGCGCTTCTTGACCGTGCGCTGGGGCCGTTTGAGACCTTCCTCGCGCCACAGCCGCCGGGTGCGCTTCTTGTTCACCACCATCCCTTCGCCGCGGACGATGGCGTGGGCTTTGCGCCAACCCCACCTCGGGTGCTTCTTGCTGAGCTGCCGCAGCCGGGTCCGCAGACGCTGCTCCAGATCGCTGAGCGTCGGCGCGGGGAGCCGTTGGGTGGAGCGGTGCTGCCCGGCGACCCGGCAGGCCCGGCGCTCGGAGACCCCGAACATCGCGACGAGCCGATCCACGGCCCGCCTGCGTCGTTCGGGGCTCAGAAGTTTCCCCGGGACAACTCCTTGAGCATGTCGATGTCCAGGGCCTGATCGGCCACGATCTTCTTGAGCCGCTGGTTCTCCTTCTCCAGCTCCTTGAGGCGCTTGGCGTCATCGGCCTTCATGCCGCCGTACTGGTTGCGCCACCGGTGCCAGGTCTGCTCGGAGACCTCCAGGTGCTTGCACACCGCTGCCAGGTCCTGGCCGGTGCTGAGCAGCCGCTCGCCCTCACGGAGCTTGCGGATCACCTGCTCGGGAGTGTGCCTACGTCGTGATGCCATCGTTCGTGAATCCTCCTGCCCCCATCATCGGGGATCGGACTCTCACAACCGCTGGACCACTACACGGGGATCAGGTCAGGGGGTCCGGGTCACCCGGCCACCCGAGATGTTGCCGCACGGGCGCGGGTGATCCGGTCACCTGTGTCATCGGCAAGAGACTCCCAGAGGTGCCCGTACTGCCGGAGCGTGAATCCTGCGTTGCTGTGCCCCAGGCGAGCGACCGTGAGAGCGTCGTCGCCCAACGTCACGATTCAGTAGCTCGCGTGGGAGTGCCGCAGGTCGTGGAACGTGATGCCGAAACCGGACACTGGGGCGGCTGCCTAAAGTTTGGGTCCGCCTCCCGCAAACGCGAGCAACTCCCAAAAGGCCAACCCACCCAACGGCCAGACCAGCGGGCTCAGATTCAGCAACCAGCGGGCCGTCGCCGACCCCGGGGGCAGGTACTTGACAGCCAGGAGCAAGAAGGACAAGGCGATCCCGAAGATCGGACCCCCCACCATGACCATGAACGAGATCGGCATCATCCACGCATGCCAGACGTGGAAGACCACGTGCAGCGCCCACACCACACCGATCGAGACGAACCCAACAACGAAGCTGAGCGCGTACTGGTAATAAGCCAGAAGCTGGATTCCCAAGAAGAGCAGTTTGCGCTGATCACGGCCCACCGGATGCAGCGAGAGGTCCCCAATCTCGTCACAAGAACTCTGATCAAACCAGCGTCTTAACGGCCTGGGCGCAGACCACAGCGCGAACCGGTAGACGAACTCTTCACGAAACGGCCTCGCCTCCAAGAACCGCACCACCTTTTCAGTAGGACAGGGAAACGTTCATGTCTTGCAGCTTTGCCTGATAACCACTGGGCACGGATTCCGGAAAGAGCATGGGGTCATAGTGATGGGCAGCAATCGTACCCTCAGCGGCGAGACGTCGGCCAGCAGAAGGCTCCAAGGCGGTCTTGGCCGCCTCCCCTGCGTTCGCCATCTTGTCGCCCTCTGCAGCCAGCTTCCCGAGGTCATGAGCGGCGCCATACGTTGCCGCAACTTTGCCAACGTGCAGCGCGAGACCGGGACCACCATCCAAGACCCCGCTGACGGCGTCAATCGCAGCGTAGCCATATTCGCCTTGACGCATGTCGATAGCGGCATTCGCCCAGTCGAAGGCCACCGAAACACCCGTTGCGACCGTGACGACGACAGCGGCAGCCCCTTCGAGCGGAGCGGCCGCGACGACAACTACAGCCAAGGCCACCGTCCCAGCCGCGAGTCCCACAATAGCGAGTCCCACTCCAACGCTGTCCCAGATCCCCCACTCTCCGGGGTCTGTCAGATCAACGGTGTAACTGGTCCCTGGCCTGACACGCCGAGCGGCTGCTTGGCGGGAAGCAGGGATCATGACCGACACGATCGAGCCCATGGAGCTCGACGAAGATGAGAAGCAGGCACTGGCCCAGCGGCTGGTTGACCAGGCCAAGGCCGAGGGCGTGGATCTGGTGGGCCCGGGTGGGGTGTTGACCGGGTTGACCTAGACGGTGTTGGAGACAGCCCTTGAGGAGGAGCTGTCGGAGCATCTGGGCTATGACAAGCACGACCCGGGCGGCCGCAACGGTGGGAACTCCCGCAACGGCACCCGGTCGAAGACGGTGCTGACCGACGTCGGCCCGGTCGAGCTCGATGTCCCCCGGGACCGGGACGGCACGTTCGAGCCGGCGATCGTGAAGAAGCGGCAGCGGCGGCTCGACGGGGTCGATCAGATCGTGTTGTCGCTGACCGCGCGGGGTCTGACCACGGGCGAGGTCGCAGCACACTTCGCTGATGTCTATGGCGCTAGCGTCAGCAAGGACACGATCAGCCGGATCACCGAGAAGGTCACCGGTGAGATGGCCGAGTGGCAGAACCGGCCCTTGGACCGGGTCTATCCGGTGATCTTCATCGACGCGATCGTAGTCAAGGTCCGCGACAGCCAAGTCACCAACAAGCCGTTCTATGTCGTCATCGGCGTCACCACCGCCGGGGAACGCGACATCCTCGGGATCTGGGCCGGCGACGGCGGGGAGGGTGCGAAGTTCTGGCTCGGGGTGCTCACCGAGATCAAGAACCGGGGCGTCGAGGACGTACTGATCGCGGTCTGCGACGGGTTGAAGGGCCTGCCCGACGCGATCACCACCAGCTGGGAGTTCGCCCAGGTGCAGACCTGTGTGATCCACCTGATCCGCAACACCTTCCGCTATGCCGCCCGGCAGGACTGGGAGGCCATGGCCAAGGACCTGCGCCCGATCTATACCGCGATCAACGCCGAACAGGCCGCCGCCCGGCTCGACGACTTCGCCGAGCGGTGGGGGCCGAAGTATCCGGCCGCGGTGAAGCTGTGGCGCAACGCCTGGAACGAGTTCATCCCGTTCCTCGACTACGACGTGGAGATCCGCAAGATCATCTGCACCACCAACGCCATCGAATCGCTCAACGCCCGCTACCGCCGCGCGGTCCGCGCCCGGGGCCACTTCCCCAACGACGCCGCCGCGTTGAAATGCTTGTACTTGGTGACCCGTTCACTCGACCCGACCGGCACCGGTCGGGCACGATGGGTCATCCGATGGAAGGCAGCACTCAACGCCTTCGCCATCACCTTCGAGGGACGCATCAACCCCTCGGACAACTAAGAACGCCAGAGGCCAGTTACACCGGAAATCTGACACTCCCTCAGGTAGCGGCCCGGGATCCCCGCCTTTCCCGTCCAGCGCCAGCGTCTTCCGTTCAGCAGCCGAGGTGGCGTCTCACCCAGCAGCCGGCGAAGAACCACGAAGCTCGACGCTTCTGGCCCCCTGGGGGGCTGTTCCCCTCAGGTACGTCGGATGCAACGAGACCGCAGGTCACCGCGGGTGGCTTACTCCCACTCGATGGTGCCGGGAGGCTTGCTCGTGATGTCCACCGTCACCCGGTTGACCTCGCGAACCTCGTTGGTGATGCGGGTGCTGATCGTCTCCAGCACCTCGTAGGGCAGCCGGGCCCAGTCCGCGGTCATGGCGTCCTCGCTGGTCACCGGGCGCAGCACGACCGGGTGCCCGTAGGTTCGCCCGTCGCCCTGGACGCCGACGGAGCGGACGTCGGCCAGCAGCACGACCGGGAACTGCCAGATCTCGCGGTCCAGCCCCGCCCGGGTCAGCTCCTCACGGGCGATCGCGTCGGCGGCACGCAGGATGTCCAGCCGCTCCTTGGTCACCTCGCCGATGATCCGGATGCCGAGCCCGGGTCCGGGGAACGGCTGCCGCCAGACCATCGACTCGGGCAGACCGAGCTGCTCCCCAACCTGGCGCACCTCGTCCTTGAAGAGGGTGCGCAGCGGCTCGATCAGCTCGAACTCCAGATCCTCGGGCAGCCCACCGACGTTGTGGTGGGACTTGATGTTCGCCGCTCCCGCGCCGCCTCCGGACTCCACCACGTCGGGGTAGAGCGTGCCTTGCACCAGGAAGGCCTTCTCGCCGCGCGCCGCGCCCCCGAATACTCGGACCTCAGCGGCCTCGAAGGTGCGGATGAACTCCCGCCCGATGATCTTGCGCTTCTCCTCGGGGTCGGTCACCCCCTCGAGAGCACCGAGGAACTGGCTGGAGGCGTCCACCACGTCCAGCACATCGAAGACCGCTTCGAAGTCCCGGCGCACCTGCTCGGTCTCCCCGAGGCGCATCATCCCGTGGTCGACATAGACGCAGGTGAGTCGGTCTCCGATGGCCCGCTGCACGATCGCGGCTGCCACGGCCGAGTCGACCCCGCCGGACAGCGCACAGATGGCGCGGCCGTCACCAACCTGCCTCTGGATCCGCTCGATGTGCTCCTCGACGATGTTGACCATCGTCCAAGTGGGGCGACAGCCGGCGATGTGGTGCAGGAAGTGGGTCAGGACCGTCTGGCCGTGCTCGGTGTGCAGCACCTCGGGGTGCCACTGCACCCCGGCGAACCGGCGGTCGAGGTCCTCGAAGGCCGCCACCGGTGAGCCCTCGGTGGTCGCCAGCACCGTGAAGCCGTCTGGCGCGCGGTGGACGGAGTCCCCGTGGGACATCCAGACCTTGTGCGTGGTCGGCACGTCCGCCAGGAGCTTGCCGGGGGTCGCGACACGAACCGGGGTGCGGCCGAACTCTGACAAGCCGGTCTTGGCCACCTCGCCGCCCAGAGCGCGAGCCATGACCTGGAAGCCGTAGCACATACCGAAGACCGGGACTCCGGCGCCGAAGAGAGCGGCCGAGATCTCGGGGGCACCCGGCTCGTAGACCGATGAGGGACCACCGGACAAGATGATCGCCTTCGGTCCCTTGGCGAGCATCTCCTCGACCGGCATGTGGTGCGGCACGATCTCGGAATAGACGTTCGCCTCACGCACTCGTCGCGCGATCAGCTGGGCGTACTGGGCGCCGAAGTCGACGACGAGGACGAGGTCGTGTGTGGTCGTCACAGAGTCACTTTCTTGAGGTCGCTGTCGCAGGGCCGCAGTCTATCGAGCGCCGCGCGAGAACAGACTTCTGGGAACGTCCGTAACACGGTCCCGGCTGCCTCGTTGACCCTCACAGAACCACCTGCCGAGCCCCACCGAGAGGCCACCACCCGGTCTCACCCGCGGACCCAACCAGTCCGCGCCGGTCCCACCCAGACCTGACCACTACGGGGGCCGCGGCGTCCACGCGCATCTGGTCGCTGCGGCTCCCGAGTCAGCTCTCGGGCTTGGGCCTCGGACTCGTCTTCTTCGCCGCGGTCTTCTTCGCCGCGGTCTTCTTCGCCGCCGTCTTCTTCGCCGCCGTCTTCTTCGCCGCGGTCTTCTTCGCCGCGGTCTTCTTCGCGGCCGTCTTCTTCGCGGCCGTCTTCTTCGCGGCCGTCTTCACGAGGAGCGGCAGACGCAGTGCCGCTGGGGCCGACTCGGGGACCGCGGGTGAGGCGGGGGCAACTGCCCCGACCGGACGGTACGGCTCTCCCAGAGCCGGCCGAGGGTCGGCCTGACCCTTGTTCGGCCAGAACGCCATGGCCCGCTCGGCCTGGGCGGTGATCGTCAGCGAGGGGTTGACGCCGAGGTTGGCCGAGATCGCCGACCCGTCCAGCACGTGCAGCCCGGAGTAGCCAAAGACCCGCTGATAGGCGTCAACGACCCCGTTGTCGGCGTCGGCGCCGATCACACATCCTCCGATGAAGTGAGCGGTGAGCGGCATGCCGAAGGGCTCCCCGATGTTGCCCCCCGCGATGCCGCCGGTCACCTCGGCCATCCGACCCACCACCTCGTGGGCGACAGGAAGCCAGTCGGGATTCGGCTCGCCGTACCCCTGGCGCGAGGTCAGGCGCATGCGGCCGGTGAGCCGGCCACGGGAACGGAACGTCGTGATCGAGTTGTCGTGGGACTGCATCACCAGCGCAACGACCGCTCGCTCCGACCAGTGCTTGAAGTCGTAGAAGGAGAGCAGCGACCCGCGTTGAAGCCACATCTCCTTCAGCCAGTTCCACCAACGTGGCCCGGGGAGGTCCCCGTCGACCAGGACCGACTGCAGCAGGGACATGAGGTTGCTGCCCTTGCCGTAGCGGACAGGTTCGACGTGGGTGTGCTCGTCGGGATGGAAGCTCGAGGTGATCGCCACGCCCTCGCTGAAGTCGATGGTCGCGTCCGGTGCCACGGCGCCGAGGATCGACTCGGAGTTGGTCCGGGAGAGCGTGCCGAGCCGCTCCGACAGGGCGCCGAGGTATCCCTCGTCCTTCATCCGGTGCAGCAGCCGTTGGGTGCCGAGCGCCGAGGCGGCGAAGACGACCTGCTCGGCGGTGAGCGTGCGCGTGTTAGCAGGCCGGGTGATGCGTGCCTTGGTGAACTTCACCTCCACCTGGTAGCCGCCGCCGTCGAGTGGCGCCACCGTCGTCGCCGTGGTCAGCGGCAGGATCTTGGCCCCACGCGCCTCGGCGAGGTGGAGGTAGTTCTTGACCAAGGTGTTCTTGGCGTTGTGCCGACAGCCGGTCATGCACTCTCCGCATGCGGTGCAGGCTCTACGAGCGGGCCCGGCTCCGCCGAAGTAGGGGTCCTCGGCCTCGTCGCCCGGCGCCTGCCCGGGACCACCGAAGAAGACGCCCACCGGCGTCGGGTGGAAGGTCTCGCCGACCCCCATGCTGTCAGCGACGCTCTGCATTACGTCGTCTGCAGGGGTGTTGATCGGCGTCTCGACGACTCCGAGCATCCGCTTGGCCTGGTCGTAGTACGGCGACAGCTCGGCCTTCCAGTCCGCGATGTTGGACCACTGGGGGTCCCGGTAGAACGCGTCAAGCGGCTCATAGAGGGTGTTGGCGTAGACGAGCGATCCGCCACCGACTCCCGCCCCGGAGAGGATCAGGCAGTTGCCGAGCGCATCGATCCTCTGGATGCCGTAGCAGCCGACCTCCGGACGGAAGAAGAACCGGCGGACGTCGAAGGACGTGGCCGCGAAGTCATCGTCGGCGAAGCGCGCCCCCGCCTCGAGCACGCCGACCCGGTAGCCCTTCTCGACGGCACGCAGTGCCGCCACCGACCCGCCGAAACCCGAGCCGATCACAAGAACGTCGAAGTCGAAAGTCTCCGGATCTGCAGCCATGCCATCGAGCCTATGTCGAACCGCGCCCCGCCGCCTCCCGTTGCGGGGCCGACGGTCAGTCGGAGTCCAGGAGGTCCCCGACCTCGACGCGGGCCTCATCGGCCTCGCTGTCGGTCGTCATCGCCTGGCTGCGGCGTTCGGCCTCCACCCGTCTCCGGTAGTGGTCGACCTCCTCGGTGATCCGTCGCTTGTTCCAACCGAGCTCCTTGGCCATCAGCGCCGCCACACCACGCGCCGCCGCCACACCACGATCCCAGGTCTCGATCGAGATCCGGGTCCGGCGGGTCAGCACGTCGTCGAGGTGGCGGGCCCCTTCGTGGGTGACCGCATAGACGATCTCCGCCTGGAGGTAGTCATCAGCCCCTTCGACCGGCCGGGCGAGCTCGGGCCGATTAGCCAGCGGCGCCAGCACCTCGTCGATCAGCGACCCGAATCGCCCGAGCAGGTGCTCGACCCGCGCCGGATGGAGGCCCCACTGCTGGGCGATCGCCCGGCTGTTGTTGACGTAGGCGGCGTAGCCGTCGGCGCCCAGGAGCGGGACCCGGTCGGTGACAGAGGGCACCCGGGGCCCCGGCAAGGACGTCTGCGCAGCGTCGACGGCGTCCTTGGCCATCACCCGGTAGGTCGTGAGCTTGCCGCCGGCGATCAGCACGAGGCCGGGCGCGGGGGTGACGACCGTGTGCTCCCGCGACATCCGGCTCGTCGGCTCCGACTCCCCGGCGAGCAGGGGCCGCAGCCCGGCGTAGACGCCTTCGACGTCGTCGTGGGTGAGGGGGCGCCGGAGCATCCGGTTGACCTGGCCGAGCAGGTAGTCGATGTCGGCCCGCGACGCGGCCGGGTGCGCCTTGTCGAGAGTCCAGGGCGTGTCGGTCGTACCGACTATCCAGTGCCGGCCCCAGGGGATCAGGAAGAGCACGGAGGTCGGCGTCCGCAGGATGATGCCGCTGTCGGATCGGATCCGGTCCCGAGGAACCACCAGATGGATGCCCTTGCTCGCCTGGACGTGCAGGGCGCCGCGTCCGCCGACCATCTCCTGGATCTCATCGGTCCAGACCCCGGCGGCGTTCACGACCACCTCGGCACGCACGTCGAAGTCGTCTCCGGTCTCCAGGTCCCGGGCCCGCACGCCGCTGATCCGATCGCCCTCGCGGAGGAAGTCGATGGCCTTGGTGCGGGGGGCCAGCAACGCCCCGTGGTGCGCGGCCGTCCGCGCCGCGGTCACCACCAGGCGGGCGTCGTCGACCTGCGCGTCGTAGTAGCGGATCGCCCCCACCAGCGCGTCCGGGCGCAGGTCCGGGGCGACCCGCCAGACATCGCGCCGGAACAGGTGTCGGTGCCGCGGGACGCCCATGTCGTACTTGCCGAGCCGGGCCATCGCGTCGTAGAGGATCAGTCCGGAACCGACGTAGGGCCGCTCCCAGCCACGCCGGGTCAGCGGGTAGAGGAACGACACCGGCTTGACCAGGTGGGGGGCGAGCCGGGTCAGCAGGAGACCTCGTTCCTGCAGAGCCTCGCGGACCAGCGCGAAGTCGAGCATCTCCAGGTAACGAAGTCCCCCATGGATGAGCTTGCTGGATCTCGATGAGGTCCCCGAGGCGAAGTCGCGCTGCTCGATCAGCCCGGTCTTCAGCCCCCGGGTGACCGCGTCGAGGGCGGTCCCGACGCCAACCACTCCGCCTCCCACGACGAGGAGGTCGAGGTGCTGTTCCTGCAGTGCGGCCAGCGCCGCGTCGCGGGCGGCCGGACCGAGTGCGCCGGGCATCGAAGTCAGCGGCCGCTCACTGGACGACGACCTCGACCCGCTGGAACTCCTTGAGGTCGGTGTAGCCGGTGGTGGCCATGCCGCGCTTGAGCGCGCCGATGAGGTTCATGCTGCCGTCGGCAAGGCTCGACGGTCCGAACAGGATCTGCTCGAGGGTTCCGATCGTGCCGAGGTGGATCCGGTCCCCGCGGGGCAGCTTGGCGTGCCAGGACTCCGATCCCCAGTGGTAGCCGCGGCCGGGGGCCTCAGCGGACCGGGCCAGCGGAGATCCGATCATCACCGCGTCGGCGCCGCAGGCGATCGCCTTGGCGATGTCGCCGGACCGCCCGATCGAGCCGTCAGCGATGACGTGCACGTAGCGGCCGCCGGACTCGTCCAGGTAGTCCCGCCGGGCCGCGGCGACGTCAGCGACAGCACTGGCCATGGGTACGGCGATCCCGAGCACCTCGCGCGTGGTGTGTGCGGCTCCGCCGCCGAAGCCGACCAGCACACCGGCCGCTCCGGTCCGCATCAGGTGGAGAGCCGCCTGGTGCGTGGCGCAGCCTCCCACGATGACCGGGACGTCGAGCTCGTAGATGAACTCCTTGAGATTCAGCGGCTCGGACTCACTCGAGACGTGCTCGGCCGAGACGGTCGTGCCTCGGATCACGAACATGTCCACCCCCGCGTCGACCACGGTCTTGGCGAACTCCTTGGTCCGCTGCGGTGAGAGCGAGCCGGCAACCGTCACACCGGAGGAGCGCATCTGCTGCAGCCGCTCGGTGATCAGCTCTGCCTTGATCGGCTGGCTGTACATCTGCTGCATCCGCCGGATCGCCTCGTCACCGTGGAGCTCGGCAACCTCGGCGAGCAGCCCGGACGGGTCCTCGTAGCGGGTCCACAACCCCTCCAGGTCGAGAACTCCCAGCCCCCCGAGCTGTCCGAGCTGGACTGCGGTCTCCGGGGACATCACCGAGTCCATGGGAGCGGCCACGATCGGAAGCTCGAAACGGTAGGCGTCGATCTGCCAGGCGGTGGACACCTCCTGGGGGTCCCTGGTCCGACGGGAGGGGACGATCGCGATGTCGTCGAATGCGTAGGCGCGGCGGCCACGCTTGGCACGCCCGATCTCGACCTCTTGCACTGATGCTCCTTCTCGACAGCCTCTGCGGGCTCAGCGGGAGTAGTTGGGGGATTCGACGGTCATCTGCACGTCGTGCGGGTGGCTCTCCTCCAGCGAGGCCGAGGTGATCCGGATGAACCGCCCCTTCTCCTGCAGCTCGGGGATGGTCCGCGCGCCGACGTAGAACATCGACTGGTTGAGACCGCCGATCAGCTGGTGCGCGACCGCCGACAGCGGCCCGCGGTAGGCGACCTGGCCCTCGATGCCCTCGGGGACGAGGTTCTCGTCGCTGGTGACTTCGGCCTGGAAGTAGCGGTCCTTGGAGTAGGACTTCTTGCCGCGACTGGACATCGCGCCGAGCGAGCCCATGCCCCGGTAGGACTTGAACTGCTTGCCGTTGACGAAGACGATCTCGCCCGGGCTCTCCTCGCAGCCGGCCAGCATCGATCCGACCATCACCGTGTCGGCCCCGGCCACGATCGCTTTGGCGATCTCACCGGAGTGCTTCAGGCCGCCATCGGCGATGACCGGGACCCCCGCCGCCTTGGCGGCCAGGGCCGCTTCGTAGACAGCCGTCACCTGCGGCACGCCGACACCGGTCACCACCCGCGTCGTACAGATCGAGCCCGGCCCGACGCCGACCTTGATCGCATCGGCGCCGACATCGACGAACGTCTGCGCGCCCTCTCGAGTGGCGACGTTGCCGCCGATGACCTGCACATGGCGGGTCGAGGGATCGCTCTTGAGCCGCTTGACCATCTCGAGCAGCAGGGTCACATGGCCGTGCGCGGTATCGGCAACGAGGACGTCCACGCCCGCCTCGATCAGGGTCGTCGCCCGCTCCCAGGCGTCGCCGAAGTAGCCGACCGCGGCGCCGACCATCAGCCTCCCGTCGGCGTCCTTGGATGCGTTCGGGAACTGCTCTGACTTCACGAAGTCCTTCACCGTGATGAGTCCGCCGAGGTGCCCGCGGTCATCGACCAGCGGCAACCGCTCGAGCTTGTGCTTGCGCAGCAGGGCGGTGGCATCGGCACGGCTGATGCCGACCGGACCCGTGATGAGTGGCGAGGGCGTCATCACCTCGTCGACCTTGGTGGTGGCCCACTCCGCGACCGGGGTGAACCGCAGGTCCCGGTTGGTGACGATGCCGAGCAGCCGGTCGTCCGCGTCGACAACCGGGAGCCCCGAGACTCGGTACTGGCCGCAGACCGCGTCCAGCTCCTCAAGGGTCTTGTCCGGACCGATGGTGACCGGGTTGGAGATGATCCCGGTCTGAGTGCGCTTGACCAGATCGACCTGGTAGGCCTGGTCCTGGATGGACAGGTTGCGGTGCAGGACACCGAGCCCGCCCTGGCGGGCCATCGCGATGGCCATCCGCGACTCGGTGACGGTGTCCATCGCGGCGCTGATCAGCGGCACCTTCAAGGAGATCTCGCGGGTCAGCCGGGTCGACGTGTCGATATCGGCGGGTGCGAGATCGGAGTGCCCCGGGAGCAGGAGCACGTCGTCGTAGGTGAGTCCGAGAGCGGCGAACTTGTCGGGGACGCCGGCGGGGGTGAGGTCCATGCGGCCTTCCGATGCTGGGCGGTGACCGTCAGTCTACTAACGCCTCGGCGATGGTTGAGGACGTCAGGCGGGGACTGGGTTGGGGCGGAGCCCGCGCAGCCCGAGTCGGACCTCCAGCCGGTCACCGGTGTGGGTCAGCCGCCCCATGAAGCCGGCCGCCTGCACCAGCCCCATGATCGCCGGGTTCTCCGGACGGGTCCGCAACAGCACCTGCTCCGCGCCATGGGCCTTGGCCCGGTGCGCCATGGCCAGCAGCAGACGCCTCCCGATCGCCCGGCGCTGCCAGCGGTCCTCCACGATGATCCCCACCACCGGCATCGGGTCGGCGGTGATCGTGGCCAGGGCCACGATCTGGGATCCGTCGGGGCTGACCGCAACGAGGGCGTCTTCGGCCATCAGGCCACGGGCCATCCTCGGATGCAGCCCGGTCAGCAGGGAGTCGAACCGCAGGAAAACAGTGTCGCTCGAGCAGCGGTCGAGCATGGCCACGACGGCCTCGGCGTCGCCGTCCGTGGCGTGCCGGATCACCACCTCTCCGGTGGGCAGCGGCTCGTCGTCGCGCCGGTCCCGGGCAGGCTGTGGCTGCAGGAGCGAGGCTGCGAGCTCGGCGAACGCACTGATCCGGGCGTACTCGGTGAGCGCCAGTGGGGTGGACCGGTAGAAGGTGAGCGTGTCGACCCCGACCGGGATCTCGATCGGCTCGCTCGCAGTATCCGACCGCCCCAGGCTCCCTTCGAGGAGACCGGCCACCTCCCGGAGGAGAGCTGACGGGTCGTCGATGACCGCGTGCAGGGCCTTCAGATGCCGCAGGGTCTGGTCGGCCAGCACGATCGGCGAACAGGGGACGACAAGGTCGGGTGTGCAGCCCGCCGACGCGATGAGCTCGGCCACGTCGTCCTCGGACCAGTTCCGTGGCGCGCGAACCACAAGCTCGTCGGTGACCCCGACCAGGCCGGGGAACATCTGCAGGCCGAGGATGTTGACCCCGGCGTCCCCGCAGGCCCGGGCGAGCTCGGCGAGCACGCCCGGCTCATCGGCGACCGTGGTACGCACCCTCCAGAGCATTGCTCCCCCCTCCCTGGCCGAACGGTGGTCACAGTGAACGGCGCCGGTGTTGCCACCAGGTGCGCGAAATGTTGCGCCCGTGAAACATCAGGGAATGCGATGAGGGGCCCGCACCGGACGGTGCGGGCCCCTCATCTGTCTAGCTCAGCGCACGGGTCAGTGACCGTGTCCGTGACCGTGACCGGCGTCGGCGGCCGGCTGCTCCTCCACCGGCTTCTCGACGACCAGGGTCTCGGTCGTCAACAGCATGCTGGCGATCGAAGCGGCGTTGACCAGCGCGGAGCGGGTGACCTTCACCGGGTCGAGGACGCCCTGTGCCACCAGGTCGCCGTACAGGCCGGTCGCGGCGTTGAACCCGAAGCTGGCACCGTTCGCCTCGAACCCCTCGCGGACCTTGGAGACCACGACGTAGCCGTTGTCCCCACCGTTCTCGGCGATCCAGCGCAACGGCTCGTCCACCGAGCGCCGGACGATCCTCACGCCGACCGCCTCGTCGCCCTCCAGGCCCAGCCCACCCTCGAGGACCGAGGCCCCGTGGACGAGCGCGGCGCCGCCGCCGGCGATGATGCCTTCCTCGATCGCGGCGCGGGTCGCGGAGATTGCGTCCTCGATGCGGTGCTTCTTCTCCTTCAGCTCCACCTCGGTGGCGGCACCGACCTTGATGATGCCGACGCCACCGGACAGCTTGGCCAACCGCTCCTGCAGCTTCTCCCGATCCCAGTCGGAATCCGAAGCATCGTGCTCGGCCTTGATCTGGGCGACGCGACCGTTGACGTCCTCGGGCGTCCCGGCTCCGTCGACGATCGTGGTGGTGTCCTTGGTGACGACGATCCGGCGGGCCTGGCCCAGGACCTCGAGCCCGACCTGGTCGAGCTTGAGCCCAACCTCAGGGGCGACGACCTGGCCGCCGGTCAGGACCGCGATGTCCTGCAGCATCGCCTTGCGCCGGTCGCCGAACGCCGGAGCCTTCACGGCCACCGCGTTGAACGTGCCGCGGATCTTGTTGACCACCAACGTGGAGAGGGCCTCGCCCTCGACGTCCTCGGAGATGATGAACAGCGGCTTGCCGGCCTGGATCACCTTCTCCAGGAGGGGAAGCAGCTCGGCGATCGAGGAGATCTTCCCCTGGTTCAGCAGGATGTACGGGTCGTCGAGGACCGCTTCCATGCTCTCGGCGTCGGTGACGAAGTAGGGCGAGATGTAGCCCTTGTCGAACTGCATGCCCTCGGTGAAGTCGAGCTCGGTGCCCATCGTGTTGGACTCCTCGACGGTGATCACACCGTCCTTGCCGACCTTGTCGAAGGCTTCGGCGAGCAACTCGCCGATCTGCGGGTCACGGCTGGAGACGGTGGCGACGGCAGCCATGTCGGCCTTGTCGTTGACGTCCCGGGCCGACTTGAGCAGGGCCTCGCTGACAGCCTCGACCGCGGCGTCGATCCCCCGCTTGAGGGACATGGGGTTGGCGCCCGAGGCGACCGCGCGCAGGCCCTCGTGGACCATCGCCTGGGCGAGCACGGTCGCGGTGGTGGTGCCGTCACCGGCGACGTCGTTGGTCTTGGTGGCGACCTCCTTGGCGAGCTGAGCGCCGAGGTTCTCGAACGGGTCGTCGAGATCGATGTCACGAGCCACGGTCACACCGTCGTTGGTGATGGTGGGGGCGCCCCAGGACTTGCTGAGCACCACGTAGCGGCCCTTGGGGCCGAGGGTCACCTTGACGGTGTTGGCGAGCGCGTTGACGCCGCGCTCGAGGGCGCGGCGGGCGTCCTCGTCGAATTCCAGGATCTTGGGCATGAGTTGCGTTGCCTTTCAGAAGTCAGCGGAAGCATTCGGGGCGGCGGTGCCGCGTGGAGCGGTGGTTCAGTGCGACGAGCGATCGTCAGCGACCGAGGGGGCGACGAGCGACGCCCCAGGGGCCCGAACAGGCCGCCCGGGGCGTCACGTCGCGTGCTGAAGAGTGCGTCAGCCGAGGACCGCGAGCACGTCGCGGGCCGACAGGATGAGGTACTCCTCACCCGAGTACTTGACCTCGGTACCGCCGTACTTGCTGTAGATCACCTTGTCGCCGACGCTGATGTCGAGCGGAATGCGCTCACTGCCTCCCTCGTTCCAGCGACCCGGACCGACCGCAAGGACCTCGCCCTCCTGGGGCTTCTCCTTGGCGGTGTCCGGGATGACCAGGCCGGAAGCCGTGGTCTGCTCGGCGTCGAGGGGCTTCACGAGGATCCGGTCCTCGAGAGGCTTGATGTTGACCGACACGAGTCAACCTCCACTTTCCCGTATGTCGAGAGTGATTTGAGAATCACTGCTGAAGAACTTCGCCCGACGGGCACGTACGCCGTCGCGGGGGTCGCACGCTGTCGAGCGTTAGCACCCACCACTGGCGAGTGCTAACCATGAATCTATGCCCGGCTTAGCACTCGGTCAAGTCGAGTGCCAGGACTGCTCGGGAGTGGCAGGATCGGTCCGTGGACCTGGCGACGTTCCGGTGGCTGCTCACCGAGGAGGGGCAGCAGCTTCTGCACCTCGCCACCACGATCGCGGACGAGTACCCCGATGCGTTCGCTGCTGCCACCCGGCTGCGGGAGCACGCCTCCCCCGACCAGGCCGCCGCGGCGCTCACCCAGGTCCGGTTGCGGGCCAGAGCCGTCGAGAAGTTCGGACCCGACGCTCACCGGATGTACTTCCTGTCCGACGCCCTGGAGCAGGCCACGCGTCGGAGGGTGGCCCGGCACCGCGCGGTGCGCGTTGCCCTGTCCGATCCCGAGTCCGTCCTCGACGTCGGCTGCGGCATCGGCGGCGACCTCACCGCCTTCGCGGAGGCCGGACTGACGGTCGCAGGGGTGGACCTCGACCCCCTCCGGGCCGCGATCGCGGCGGCGAACCTCCGGGCTCTCGGCCTTCCAGGGGCGGTCTCGTTCGCGGACGCGAGCACCATGGACCTCTCCCCCTTCGGCGTGGTCTTCGCCGACCCGGCCCGGCGCTCGGCCAAGGGACGGACCTTCAACCCGCACGACTTCACGCCGCCCTGGGAGTTCGTCGAGTCGCTGCTCACCCGCCCGAGCTGCGTGAAGCTTGCCCCGGGGCTGCCCCACTCCATCGTCCCCGAGGGGGTGGAGGCGGAGTGGATCAGTGACGACGGGGAGCTCAAGGAGGCGTGCCTCTGGTCGGTCGAGCTGGCGACCGCCGCGCGGCGAGCCACCGTCATCCGCAGGGTGGGGATGGCCACGCTGACCAGCGACGACGACCCTGGGACCGCCGAGGTCAGACCCCCGCAACGGTTCCTGTACGAGCCGGACGACGCCGTGATCCGTGCTGGCCTGGTGACTGCGGTGGCACCGCTGGTCGAAGGGGCGCTGCTGGATCGGCGGATCGCCTACCTCACCTCCGAGGCGTCATCGGCGACGCCGTTCGCCCGCGGCTACGAGATCCTCGAGGAGCTGCCCTTCGCGGAGAAGCGGCTGCGAGCAGCGCTCCGGGAACGCGGCATCGGGGTGCTGGAAATCAAGAAGCGCGGCATCGCCGTCACCCCCGAGCAGCTGCGCAAGCGACTCAGGCTCCACGGGCCCAACGAAGCGACGCTGGTCCTCACCCGCCACGCCAACAAGGCCATCGCCCTCCTCTGCCGCCCCCTCCCCTAACAATCGCCGACCCGTCGCAAACGGTCCGCTGACCCGTCGCAAACGGTCCGCTGACCCACTGCGAATGGCCCGCTGACCCGTCGCAAACGGTGCGCAGACGGCTCACCCGGAGGCGACCAGGGCCAGCATCCCCGCGACATACGCCACGACGAGGGCCAGACCCGGTCCGCGGCCAAGCTGGCCGGACCTTCGCCCGACGAACAGAACCAGCGGGAGAACGGCGACAGCGACGGCCGTCGCCATCAACCGTGGATCCGACCCCACTGCCAGCGGCCGCACCACCGCGGCAAGTCCCAGCGAGACCGTCGAGTTGTAGAGGGCGCACCCGACCGCACCGGCGACGACCACCTCGGTGAGACCACGGCGACCGGCAGACCAGACCAGGGCCAGCATCTCCGCACTGGTGGCGAAGGCGAGCACGGTGAGCCCGATCGTCGACTCCCGCAGCCCGAACAGGTCAAGCAGGCCCTCCGCCCCCCGCACGGCAAGAAGGCCCCCTGCCACCATCAGCGCGATCCCGGCCAGAGCCAGCGCGAGGTCGCGGAGCCCGCCGGTCTCAGCAAGCTCCTCCTCGTCCAGCTCGGCCAGCTCGCCCAACATCGGAGGCCGGCGATCGGTCCTCCAGATCCAGACGACCACCACGACGAAGACCGCGATCAGGAGCGCACCCTCCCAGCGCGTCACCACGCCGTCGAGAAGGGCCAGGATCGGACCGAGAGCAGTCACCGCGGCAGCCAGGGCGAACTTCAACACCTTCGCCGAGATCGGCAAGGGAGCCACCAACGCAGCGAGCCCCAGAGTGAGGGTGAGGATCACGAAGTTGGCGCCGATGGTGTCGCCGACCGCCAGCCCGGGGGCATCGCGCAGCGAGGCGATCACGGCCGTCGCGGCCTCCTCGGGCTCCGCCCCGGCCAGCAGAATGCCGATCCCCACCACGGTGACGCCGAGCCAGTTGGCCACGGGCGCGACGTGCTCGGCGAACAGCTCTGCCCCGGCCACGAGCAGGATCGCCCCGATCACGACGAGGAGGAGTGCTGTCACGGAGGCCAATCTCCCACAGCATCACGCGCAGACGCGTCGGACCGTCCCGGAATTCGCGGGACCAAGAGAAGGGCCCCCCGCCGACGGTCCCGCCGTAGTTTCGAAGGGAGGAGCCGCCCGGCCGATGTCTGGGCGAGCCAACCGGGAGGTCTGGTCATGAGCGACCCTCAGCAAGCGACCCCGACAGCGTCCCATCGCCGCCGGAACGTGCTTCTTGCCGTCGCGGCAGTCGTGCTCGCGATCGCGATCCCGATCGCCGTGCTTCAGTTGCTCCCCGACGGGGGGTCGGAGACCCCCAACGGCACCGCCAGCTCCTCCACCACCGCGACGACGCCTACGTCGAGCACGTCGGCCACGACATCACCACCGACGTCAGCCTCAACCACGCCGCCGTTCCCAGTGATCGGGCAGGTGAAGCTCCAGCCCAACAGCGCACCCAGCGACGCTGCCCCGCTCATCGACTACGCGCTGAAGAGGCAGATCCACACCGCGGACGGAACGACCCCGCTGCCCTTGACCCGCGCCTACCAGTTGGTGGCCTTCGTGCCGCACGCCGGTGGCTGGGTGGTGCTGGGGAGCCACCCTGACGGCGACGAGGGCATCGGACGAGTCATCGATGCGACGGGCCAGGTGACGACCGAGTGGTTGACCGGGCACGAGACGCTCGCGCGAGGCTGGGACGGATCCACCGCGTATGTAGTCCTCGACTCCGCGCAGGTCGACGCTCCCGACGGGGTCGTCGTCCAAGGTTGGTCGCTGCCTCGTCGCGGGGAGTACCGGCCGGTCGGGATACTCCCCGACGGGAGCCTCGTGCTGAACGACGTCGCCCGGGGGCGGGTCGAGGTCGGCGCGCCGGCCACCGCACTCGCCGTCGTACCGGGAATCGTCGCGGTCGGCGGAGTCAGCATCACGGGGCAGGTGACCACGCTCGACAGCATCAAGGACGCGGGGAGCTGCGGGTCGATGCGCGAGAGCCTCGTTGCCGAGCCCTCGTGGTCGACGTGCCAGTACACCCTGGGGCGGTTCAACCCGTCCGGATCGCTCGTCATCGGCCACCCCGCCTACCGGGACGGGATCGGCGACTGGCGGGTCTCCATCCTGGACGCGACCGACGGCACGACGTACGTCGACTTCACTGCCAGGTCGACCAAGACATCGACCACGTTCATCAACTCGGTCGTCTGGGAGGACGACACCCACCTCCTGGCGCAGGTCTACAGCTCCGACGTCGGATGGCGGATCCTCCGGCTCGGAGTCGACGGCACGGTCACGACTGCCGATCTCGGAGACATCGGCAGCGACGAGATGGATGCTCCCGTCACCTTCGTCACCCAGCCCTGACATCCGGCCCGCGCGGACGGGTTCGGCGGGCGATGCAACCTGATCGACCCTCGCATGCGTCTTGGTAGTGCCCGCATGGGGCAGGATCGGGAGCACCGGTGATCGAACCAGCCGAAGCCAGCGGGACGGGGGTGGAGCGCGTGCCTGCGTCTCGCGACGAGTCGTTCGTCGACTACGTACGGCGTCGTGAGCAGAGCCTGCTGCGCACCGCGTACCTGCTGACCGGCGACGTCCATCACGCCGAGGATCTGCTCCAGACCGCGCTGACCGACCTCTTCCGTTCGTGGGACAAGATCACCGACCCCGGCTCGGTCGACGGCTACGTCCGCCGCATCCTCGTCAACGCCAACAACTCCGCCTGGCGCAAGTCCTGGCGACGACGCGAGATCCCCGCCACCGACCTGTTCACCGACCCGGTCGAGCGATTCCAGCCCACGACCGACGACCCAGCCACCCGCAATACCGTCTGGGAGCAGGTCCAGACCCTTCCGCCCAAGCAGCGTGTCGTAATCGTGCTGCGCTACTACGAAGATCTGGCGGTCGACACCATCGCTGACCTCATGGGCATCAGCCCTGGCACGGTCAAGTCCCAGGCCAACCGCGCGCTCGCCACGCTCCGCGCCAACCCCGAGCTGGCGGACCTGGAGGACTGGTCATGAACCACGCCGACCGCCACCTCACCGACCAGCTGCGCAACGCCGCCCACGACATGCCCGAGGCCCACATCGACCTCGAGGCGCTCCAGCAGGGCGGTCACCGCAGCACCTGGCGCCCCGTCCTGCTCGCCGTCGCGGCCACCATTGCAGCCATCGTGCTCCCTGCCGCGGCGATCGTGGTGATCGATCACCAGCGATCGGCGCCTGGTCCGACGACGAGCACCCCCACGGCCACCCCCACCGAGACAGCCACGACATCCCCGACCTCCGGGCCCACCACAGTCCCCGCTCCACCCGTTCCGACCACGATCGGACCTGACGGCGGTATCACCTACGACGTCTCGGCCCTGCAGGGTGCAGCCTTCGAGAGTCCGCTGGGCAACCTGCACTGCGCGATCCTCGGTGTGAAGGCGAACCCCTACGGCAAGGGGTCAATGGTCGGTTGCGCGGTGGACAGTCCCCACTACACCCCGCCGCCCCATCCTTCCCAGGACGTCTGCCCCACCGACTACGGCTACGGGATGCAGCTACAGCGCAAGGCCACCTTCATGTGCGGCGACCTCGTCCTCGGCATGGCATCCCTGTCCGACACGTCGATGGACCCTCTGACCCAGTGGTTCGACCCCCAGCACAACGCGGGCGGGAACGGCGACGCCGCCGTGCTGGACTTCGGCAACAGCATCCGCTTCGACGCGTTCCTGTGCACGAGCACCAAGCTCGGCGTTCGCTGCACCAACACCGACACCGGAGCGGGATTCCTCCTGTCGCCAGACAGGTACCGGTTGTTCGGCTGAGGGCGCCGGCCGCGCCGCACCTCACACGGCGTGGCGGGCGGACTGTCCGTTCGATGCAACCTTTTCGGTGTCCGCTGCGTCTTGGTGCGTCCCGGGTGGGGCAGGATCGAGGAGCAGCCGACCGGAATGGTGTCCGAGGAGAGCGTGCGGCAGACGGGGGGAGGGTCCGTGACGGAGTCGGGGGACGAGTCCTTCGTCGACTACGTGCGCCGGCGCGAGCGCAGCCTGAAACGGACCGCCTACCTGCTCACCGGTGACGTCCACCAGGCCGAGGACCTCGTCCAGACCACCCTGACCAAGCTCTACGCCCACTGGGACGACGTCCGCGACCCGGGATCGCGCGACGGCTATGCCCGCCGCATCCTGGTCAACACCCACAACTCCGTCTGGCGCAAGCCCTGGCGACGCCGGGAGGTCGCCTCGATCGAGGTGGTCACCCGCGCCGCCGACGGCGCCGACACCGATCACGACCTCGCCGACGCGCTGCGTGACCTGGTCAGCTGCCTCCCGCTCAAGCAGCGCACCGTGATCGTGCTGCGCTACTTCGAGGACCTTCCCATCGCCACCATCGCCGACCTGATGGGCATCGCTCCGGGCACGGTCAAGTCCCAGGCCAACCGCGCCCTGGCCACGCTGAGGGCACACCCCGCCTTCGAAGACCTGGAGGACTGGGCATGAACGCCTCCGAACAGCGCCTCCGGCAGGGCCTGGCCCGACTCGCCGACGACATGCCCGACAAGCCCGTCGACCTCGACGGCATCACCCAGGCCACCAGCCTGTCCGGCCACCGCGACACCCGCACCATCCTGCTCGCCGTCGCCGCCGTGATCCTCGCCGTCGCCCTGCCCGTCGGCGTCATCGCCCTGGCCCACCACCTCAACACCAACCCCGGACCAGCAACCACCACATCCACACCGACAGCTACGGTCACCTCCGCGCCCACGGCGACCCAGACGACCACCGTCACGGGCATTCAGCTGCCCGTGCTGCCGCTCCCCACTGGCTCCCCCCCTGCGACGCCCATCCCTCAGACTCCGGCGCCGAAGCGGATCGTGACCTTCTCCCTCAGCGATCTGTCCGTCGGTGCCGCGCCCGGCATCCCGTACTACAACGCCGGCGAGATCTACCCCGCCGGCGGTGGCCCGGGCATATCGATCCTCCACGACCCGAAGGAAACGGTGATCGCGTTCGGCCGCTTCGGCACCGGCTGGATCGCGACCGTGCAGACAGCAACACAGACATACGAGACACGGATCTACGACGCCAGTGGCGCCCAGGTTCAGACACTCCCGGCCTCGCTGAGAAACGGGAGCTTCCCTCACGGTCAGGACGGATCGATTGCGGTATCTCTCGCGCCGGGCCAGATCACGCTCGTGGGTCCCGATGGCACGACATTGCAGATCTGGCAGTTCCTGGGGACTTCCGAGGTGGAGCCACTCGCGGTGCTCCCCGACCACTCCGTGGTCTTCCGCTCCGGAGGACTGCAAAGGGGGCCGGGATACGAGATCTTGCGGGCGCTGCCGGACGGCACAGCGCAGGCCTTGGCTTGGGGGCAGGCGATCAGCGTGAACCCGACCAACCTCGACTTTTCCAGCTACTACGTCCCTCAGTGCGGCGCCGACGTTCAGATCGACCCCCAAAAGTATCGCTGGGTGAGCTGTGCCCTGTCCTTCCCCGGCACCTTCAGCCCAGACGGCAGGCTGGTGGCCGGATTCGCCTACGGGAGGACGCTCGGAGTCGGGAACGGCAATTACCACCAGGAAAGAGGCATAGCCATCCTGGACGCCCAGACCGGCGCGGTAAAGGTCCTCTTCTCCCCCGATGCCTCCATGGGCCCACCCACTTGGCACGTCGCGTGGGAGGACAACACCCACCTGCTCGTCTTGCTCTACCCCAACAACTCGTCCGCGCACTGGTACGCCGTCCGGCTCGGCCTGGACGGCAGCATCGAGATCGCCGACACCGTCGACCTGGTCAGTCGCAGCGGGCCGACCGGACCCGCCCTGGTCCAGGACCAACCCACTCTCGAGCTCCAGAGATCCATGTTCTGACGGAAGGCCGACTGACCTACGAGGGGAGGCAACGAGCTGTCGCCCTACTCCTCCTGCACGGACACGAGCAATGCCGTCACCAGGAGCGCCGCGGCCCTCGAGGGATCGACCTTCGGCCTCCTGTGGGTCGACTGCGGCTACGAGGCGGGCTTCTTCAGTCCCGACGGCACACTCGTCGCAGAACCCGCCAACGGGATCCCCTACTCCGCGACACATCTGCTCGGCCTCATGGACGCCACGACCGGCGACCTCCTGGTGAGCTTCCAGGTTCCGAGCGTCGCCTGGGAGGACAACACCCATGTGCTGGTCTATGCCTGCAGCAGGCACGGCTGCGCCGTGTTCCGGCTGGGTGTGGACGGTAGCGCGGAGAAGGCCGTCGCATCGATCCCAGCGCACGCGTACCTGAAGGCACACGCGTACCTGAAGCTGGAGGGATAGGCAGCCGCGTCTCCGGTCAGGTCGGGCGCCCGAGCGGACGACCTGACCGCGCGATGCAACCTTCCGTACCGATTTTGCGTCCTGCTTTCGATCGGGTACGCAAGACTCGGAGGACCAGCGGTGGCGGAAGCCAGCACACGAGCGATGGGGGGAACGGTGTCGGTCTCACGCGACGAGGAGTTCGCCGACTACTTCCGTCGCCGCGAGCAGAGCCTGCTGCGGACCGCCTACCTGCTGACCGGCGACGTGCACCTCGCAGAGGACCTCGTCCAGACCGGCTTGACGCAGCTCTACTCGCACTGGGACGACATCGAGGACCGGGCCGCGCTCGACGGGTACGTGCGCAAGATCCTGGTCAATGGACACAACTCGTTCTGGCGCAAGGGCTGGCGTCGGCGCGAGGTCGCGATGACTGAGCTGGTCGCCGACCGGGCCCAGTCCCTGCCGTCCCCCGCCGACGACCCGGACACGATCGATGCGCTGTGGGAGCTGGTCAAGACGCTGCCGCCCAAGCAGCGCACGGTGATCGTGCTCCGCTACTACGAGGACCTGGCCATCGACACCATCGCCGACTTGATGGGGATCACCCCGGGCACGGTCAAGTCCCAGGCCAACCGCGCCATCGCCACACTCCGGGCCCACCCGGAATTCACGGATCTGGAGGACTGGGCATGACCAGCCCCGACCGCCGGCTCACCGAAGGACTCGGTCGCATCGCCGATCGGATGCCGCCGGCCCATCTCGACCCCGCTCAGATCACCCGCCCCCGCGGCCACCGCCGAAACACCTGGCGCGCAGTCGCGATCGCCGCCACCGCCACCGTCGCCGCCATCACCATCCCCGTCATCAGCATCGTGATCGTCAACCAGACGAGCTCCCACATCCCACCGGCCACTACCGGATCACTGACAACCAGCCCGACGACCTCGGTCGCCTCCTCGGAGCCGACGGAGACGACCACGTCGGCGAGCCCGAGCCTTACGACGCTTCCGTCGCCGATCGGGAAGGTACGGATCGATACCACGACGGCCCCCATGGGGCCGGCACCGGGGATTCCCTACATCATCGGGAACAACTTCGAAGGCGTTGACCTCGGGCTAGCGGCAGACGAACAGGTGGCGGCCTTCGCGCCCTATCCCCTCATGCCCGGCGACCACAGCACCCTTCTCCTCATGGTGCGGACATCGATCGGATCGAAGAATCCCGGCATGGAGGCGCGCATCGTCAATGCTCCGCCAACCGTCGATCTGAATCGCACCAGCTGGCCGGTCCCGAACGCGTCCTTGGTGCGTCGCGCGGACGGCGCAATCGCCTACTTCGCCGGCATGAACGAGCTCGCATTCCGTAGCGCCGACGGCCAGGTGACCAGGAGGTGGAAACTTCCGGATGGGGCGGGCTCTCCCGTGGGCATTCTTCCGGACGGCTCCGTGGTGCTCCTTGGCTACAACCAGGGATGGCAGACCATGCTCGCCACACCGCATGGCAAGGTCACGCCGGTCACGAGTCTCCGCGCCGCGGTCTCGGTCGGCCCCAACGGCGAGATCGCGGAAATCCCGTCAACCAGCATGCTGACCGGATGCACCACCATGCACTCCTCCATCGACGGCCGCCAGCTTTGGAAGAAGTGCACCAACACCCCGGGCCCATTCAGCCCGAACGGGAATCTGCTGATCGGTCGGCCTCAGAACCCCGAAGGACTAGGGGATCCGACCGTGAGCATCCTGGACGCCAGGACCGGAAAGGTCCTCGTCGAATTCGTCGCCTCCGAGGACTACTCATCCGCGATCCTCGGTGCCGTCTGGGAGGACGACACGCACCTCCTCGCCTTCGTCCACCTCCACAAGCCCGACAGCTGGAAGGTCGTGCGGCTCGGCGTCGATGGATCGGTCGAGTTGGTCGACGTCGGGACGCTCCCACCCCCCATCAACCCCCAGGTGATGTACGTCCCACCGATGACCCTCGAGACCCAGCCCTGAGCCCAGGCGACGACGCCCACGACCGGCCGAGGCCCGAGCCGCTGCACACGGTGATGCAACGTTCCGCGCGTCACGTGCTCTTGGTCCGGATCACCATAGGCAGAATCGGGGGGCCGATGGCCAAGGCAGCGCAGCTGCAGTCAGCGGGGGAGGGGCGGTGTCGGACTCGAGGGAGGACGAGTTCGACGCCTACGTGCGACGACTTGAGCGCAGTTTGCTCCGCACCGCCTACCTGCTCACGGGGGACAGCCACGATGCCGAGGAGCTCGTCCAGACGGCGCTGACCGCGCTCTACCGGTCATGGGACAAGGTGCGCGACCCGGAGTCACTCGACGGCTACGTCCGCCGGTTCATGGTGAACGCGCACAACTCCGCGTGGCCCAAGCCCTGGCGACGCCGTGAGGTGAGCTCCGCCGGCCTGGTCGCCGGGACCGTCGACCAAACGGCCCCTGACCCCGACACCCGGAAGGCACTGACCGCCCTCATCAAGGCGCTGCCTCCCAAGCAGCGCACCGTGATCGTCCTGCGCTACTACGAGGATCTGCCGGCTACCGCCATCGCCGATCTGCTGGGGGTCTCACCCGGCACCGTCAGGTCCCAGGCCAACCGCGCCATCGCAACCCTCCGAGCACACCCCCAGCTCACGGATCTGGAGGAGTGGGCATGACCAACGCCGAACGCCACCTCACCTAGGGGCCTTCACGACCTCGCCGACGAGATGCGGACCGAGCGCGTCGACCTCGCCGTGATCAAGCGCAGCAGGAACCACGGCACCTGGCGGACAGTCTCGATCGCCGTCGCGGCCACGGTCGCTGCCATTACCGTCCCCGTGGTCAGCATCGTCCTGGTCAACCACCAGCGCTCCCAGGCCCCACCCGTCACCACGGCCTCGCCCACCGGCAGTAGCGCCACCGACGCGGAGACTTCGCCCCCGGGATCCACGATCGCCGGCACCGCCTACGTGATCGGCGCACGCCATCCCTACAAGAGTCACAGCGGCGAGCTGTCGATCATCGACCCCGGCAGGCCTGAACGTCGCTGCCACCGTCGACCTCGGCAACGTCCCCTACGCGGTGGTGGTCGCACCGGCCGGCACACCCAACGCAGGCACCGTCTACGTGGCCGGCCGCGGCAGCAGCAGCAACTCCGACATCGGTACGGTCTCGGTCATCGATCCCGTGCCGGACTCCTTCAGGGCTATCGCCGTCGCCGGGAGCGCGTCGCAGGTGGCGATCGCGCCCTAGGGATTGGTTCCAACCCCGCAGGGGAGGATCAGGCAACAACCTCGGTGACCGGCAGACTCGAGTCGGCGGGGATGCCGAGCGTTGAAGGCGTGCGGTTGCGGGCCACCAGCTCCGAGCCGAGAGCCGCCACCATCGCACCGTTGTCGGTGCAGAGCTTGGGCCGGGGGACTCGCACTCGGATGCCGAGCTTCGAGGCGCGTTCCTCGGCCAAGGCACGCAGGCGTGAGTTCGCCGCGACGCCGCCGCCGATCAGGATGTCCTCGACCCCGAGGTCCGCTGCCGCGTCGAGGGTCTTGCGCACGAGGACGTCGCACACCGCCTCCTGGAACGACGCGGCCACGTCGTTCACCGGGACGGGCTCCCCCGACGCCTCCTTGGCCTCGACCCAGCGGGCGACCGCCGTCTTCAGGCCGGAGAAGGAGAAGTCGAAGCGGTGCCGCTGCAGGTCCCGCTGGCCGGTGAGGCCGCGAGGGAAGTCGATCGCCACCGAGGATCCCGAGACGGCCGCCTTGTCGATGAAGGGGCCGCCGGGGAAGCCGAGACCGAGCAGCCGGGCTACCTTGTCGAAGGCCTCCCCCGCGGCATCGTCGATCGTCGCGCCGAGCGGCGTGATCGCGCCCGTGACGTCGTCGACCCGCAGCAGCGAGGAGTGCCCGCCGCTGACCAGCAGCGCCAGGCAGGGCTCGGGGAGGGCTCCGTGCTCGAGCTGGTCGACCGCGACGTGGGCGGCCAGGTGGTTCACGCCGTAGAGAGGCTTGTCCAGCGCGAGCGATAGCGCCTTGGCGGCCGAGAGCCCGACCATCAGCGCACCGACCAGGCCGGGCCCGCTGGTGACCGCGATCGCGTCGACGTCGGACAGGGTGATCCCGGCGGTCTCGCAGGCGCGGTCCAGCATCGGCACCATCGCCTCGAGGTGAGCGCGCGAGGCAACCTCGGGCACCACGCCGCCGAAGCGGACGTGCTCCTCGACCGAGGACGCGACGGCGTCGGCCAGGAGGGTGTGTCCCCTGACGATCCCGATGCCGGTCTCGTCGCAGGACGTCTCGATCCCGAGCACGAGTGGTTCGTCAGCCATGGACGGTGTCCTCCTGTCGGGTCTCGCTCGGGGCATGCAGGGCGAGCTCCATCACGATCGCGTCGCTGCCGTCCCGGTAGTAGCGCGGGCGCCGGTCGATCTCGGTGAAGCCGGATCGCTCATAGAACGCGAGGGCGGCGGAGTTCTCCGACGACACCTCGAGCAGCATCCGGGTCGCTCCCCGGGCGCTCGCCGCGCCCATCACCTCGGCGAGGAGCAGCCGGGCGACACCCTTCCGCTGGTGGGTCATGGTGACCGCGATCCGGTTGAGGTCGACCACCTCCACTGCGCTCACGGTCGTCGCATAGCCGACCACGGCGTCGCCGTCGGTCGCCACGACCAGATGGCGCCTATCCCCGCTCAACTCTTCGAGCACCTGACGCTCGCTCCAAGCGTCGGTTCCGAAGAGATCGGTCTCCAGGCGGGCGATCGCCGCGGCATCGCCGTCCTTCGCGGTCCGGATCCTCATGACACCTTCTTCGGCCGGCCGGGCTCCTGGACATCGGGGCGGCGCAGGTAGAGGGGAGCCGGGTCGAGGAGCGGGACGGTCTTGGACACGACCGACTCGGCGAGCACGGCGGCACTCGGGTACGTCGGACCGTCGGCCGCGGCCAGGACGTCGGCGTAGAGCTCCGCCCCGCGGCCGACGACGGACAACCCGCGGGACGCCGCGGCCAGATCGGCCGGAAGGTCGACGGCAGGACCGTCGAGGCGGCCGCCCTCCGCGTCGTACCTCGCCCAGTAGACCTCGCGACGCCGCGCGTCGGTCGCCACGACGAAAGACCCGACAGAGCGACCCGACCCCACCAGCTCGCGGGCGATCACGTCGAGCGAGCAGACCCCGTGGACGGGGATCTGCAGTGCCGCGCCCATCACCAGAGCGGTGGTGATCCCGACCCGGAGCCCGGTGAAGGGACCCGGGCCGACACCGACCGCGATCGCGGTCAGATCGGTCCGGGTGGCCCCGGCGGAGGTCAGCACGGACGCGATGGCCGGGGCGAGGAGCTCAGCATGGGCCAAGGCACCGATCTGCGACTGCTGCGCCAGCACCGCGGACCCGTCGTGCAGGGCCACGGTCACGGCAGCCGACGAGGTGTCGAAGGCGAGAAGCACGGGACGAGGTTACGTCAGCCCGGCAGGCGGACACCCAGCCACCGGGCCCCCACCGGGGTGATCCGGAGATGACGGGGGTCGACGTCCTCGACCGCGCCCTCGGCGTCCGCCCCCGGATCGGCACCGCTGCGGCGGGAGATGTGCACCTCGAGGCGTGATGCGACGAGGTCCTCGACCTTCCCCTCACCCCACTCGACCACCGTGACCGAGGACTCGACCGATGCGTCCAGGTCGAGATCGTCGATCTCGCTGGGGTCGGAGAGCCGGTACGCGTCGACGTGCACGAGCCCCGGGCCGCCGACCGTCGACGGGTGGACCCGCGCGATGACGAAGGTGGGCGAGGTGATGTCACCACGGACGGACAGGCCCTTGCCGATCCCCTGGGTGAGGGTGGTCTTGCCCGACCCGAGCTCCCCGGAGAGCACCACCAGGTCACCAGCGCGTAGGGCAACGGCAAGAGCCTCCCCCTGAGCCCGCAGGTCATCGGCGGTGTCGGCCACCAGATCGACCGGGAGCGACTTGGCCATGGTCAGGGAGGTCCCTTCCCGGGATAGCTCGCGGTACCCGAGGTGCTCCCAGAAGGCGACCGTCTGGGGCAGCTCGGCCCGGGCGATCAGCTCGGTCCCCACGAACCCTGCGCGCCGGGCATGCCGCTCGGCCTCGGCCACCAGAGCCCCGGCCACACCCAGCTTCTGGAACTGCGGCGCGACGGCGACCCGGGTGAGCCTCAGCAACGTCCCCTCGGGGCGGAGGATCAGCGACCCGGCCGCCTGGTCACCCACGGTGGCGAGAAGCCCGCCCTGCTCGGCGAGCGACTCGGCGACCGACTCGACCGACTCGGCCAGCGCGGGCGCCGGCGGATCCAGTGGGGGACGGGCCCCGAAGCCCTCGAGGACCAGGGCCCACACGGTTTCCGCCGCCTCCGGGCCCACCTCGACGACCCGGGTCGGCTCGAGCGTCACTCCGTCTGCTCCCCCAGGCTTCGGGCGATCAGGCTCTCCAACTCGATGTTGAGCTCGGTGCTCTTCTCCATCTGTGCCATGTGACCGGTGCCCTGGAACTCGATGAGGCGCGAGCCCTCGATCAGCGAGGCAAGCCTTTCGCTGTGCGAGATCGGGGTCAGCCGGTCCTTGGTGCCGCAGGCGACGATGACGGGCACCGAGCCCAGCGCCTCGACGGCGTCGAACTTGTCGAGCTCCCCGAACTCCGGGTAGAACTCCGCCACCACCTCGAAGGGTGTGCTGGCCAGCATGTTGTCGATGAACTCGACGTACGAGGGGGGAACGCTCCCACCGAACGCCAGGAGATCGGTCACCACGTAGCCGATGTTCGACCCGCGACGACGGGCTGTGTCCACGAGCTGAGGTGCCCGGGTCAACAACGTCACGACACGCTCCCGCGCCGCCTCCGCGAGGGGGAGCGCCGGCCCGAACGGCAGGATCCCTGCCGTCGACAACGCACCTGCTGTCGTGGAGACAAGGCCCACGCCGACGACCTTGTCCCCGAAGAGCTCCGGGTGCTGCTCGGCCAGGGCGATGATCGACATGCCCCCCATCGAGTGGCCCACGAGCACCACCGGACCATCGGGGGCAAGCTGCTCGATCACCGCGAGCAGGTCCCGGCCGAGCTGGTCAATGGTGGCCGCGCCGGGGGACGACCTCTCCGACCGACCGTGTGAGCGATGGTCGAAGAAGACCAGGCGGCGCTTGCCCCGGAAGTACGCCCGCTGGAAGTGCCAACAGTCGAGATTGAGCGAGAAGCCGTGAACGAAGATGAGGGTCGGCTCCTTCTTCTTGTTCCGATCCGGCCCTGCGGCGTAGGGCGCCACCTCGTCCACCTCGGCATGCAAGACGACGCCGTCATCGGTGACCACCGAGCGGGTGTCACCGCGCAGGGCACCGAGAGCATCGGCGTCGTGGGCGGCCGCCAGGCGGGTCCGCGAGATCGAACGTTCGGCGACGAAGCCGGCCCCCAAGGCTCCGGCGACCGCAGCTCCCAGTCCTGCCGCCACTCTCCAGCCCACACTCATCGGGCTGCCTCCTCCGGGTCCATCCCAATGTAGCGACGCTCGAAGCGACCGCCGATCCTGGTCACGATCTCGTAGGAGATGGTGTCGCACGCCTCGGCCCAGTCCTGGGCGGTGGGTCCCTCGGGGCCGAAGAGGAGGATCTGCTCCCCGGCAGAGACGTCCTCGTCCCCGAGGTCGACGAGGAACTGGTCCATGCATACCCGGCCGGCGATCGGGCGACGCTGACCACGGACCGACACCTCAGCCACGGAGGAAGCCGAGCGCGGGATGCCTTCGGCGTACCCGACCGGCACCAGACCGAGCAAGGTCGAGCGGTCAGCGGTCCAGGTGTGGCCGTACGACACCGAGGCACCGGCGTCGATGGCCTTGGTCAGGGCCAGCCGGGCGGTCACGGTCATCGCCTGCACCAGCCCCAGGTCCTCGGCCGGGAAGCGGTCCGGGATCGGGGAGAGGCCGTACATCGCGATCCCGACGCGCACCAGGTCGTACCGCGCGCCGGGCCGGGCGATCGTGGCGGCGGACGCCGACAGGTGGCGTACCTCGGGACGGAGGCCGGCCGCCTCGGCGATTTCCAGTGCCCAGGAGAAGGCCTTGTCCTGCTCGTCGTTGGCGGGGTGGTCAGGGACGTCCGCGCACGCGTAGTGCGACCAGACCCCCGCGACCGTGATCTGGCCCTGGTCCTCGGCCGCTCGGGCCTGCGCGACCAGATCCGGCCAGTCGGCGAGGGCACAGCCGCCGCGGTTGAGGCCGGAGTCGACCTTGAGATGGACTCTGGCCGGAGCACCGATCTCCCGGGCGGTCCCGGCTATCTCGGAGAGCACCTGGGCCGACGAGACGGAGACATCCACATCCGCCTCGATCACCGGGCGATAGTCCTCCCCCGGCACGACCAGCCAGGCGAGCAACCGGCCGATGTCTCCGTCCGCGCGCAGCGCCGCCGCCTCGTCCAGCGTCGCGACACCCAACCAGGGGACTCCCGCCTCCCGGGCGGCACGTGCGACCGGCAACATCCCGTGGCCGTAGCCGTCGGCCTTCACGACCGCGAGCAGCGGTGTTCCCCCGGCGATCTCGGAAAGCCGGGCGAGGTTGGCGCGGATCGCGTCGAGGTCGACCTGGATCAACGCTCGGGGGGCATCACTCATCGGGAGGATCCTGACAGAACCAGCAACTCGCGGGTGACGTCGGGGATGGCGTTGGCCACGTCCGACGCTCGGATCGGACCGCCCCCGGAAGCACGGACCGCCGCTGCTGCGTGCAACCACGCGCCGACCGACGCCGCGTCGAACGGCTCCAGCCCCGCGGCGAGCAGCGCCCCGATCAGCCCCGCCAGGACGTCCCCCGCTCCGGCGGTGGCGAGCCAGGGAGCGTCCAGGGTCGTCGCGCGCACCCGGCCGTTGGGCTCGGCGATCAGCGTGTGGCGCCCCTTGAGCAGCACGACCGCGCCGTAGGTGGCGGCCGCCGTGCGAGCGAAGTGCAGCTGCCGGGCCTCCACCTCGGCACGCGCCACGCCCAGCATCTCGGCCAGCTCCCCCGCGTGCGGGGTGAGCACCATGGACCCCCCATGCCCTGGCCGGAGCGCGGCAAGCGCGTCCGCGTCGACCACCACGGGCACAGATTCCGCCAGACACTCGCTGAGGGCCTCGGGCGCGGCCGCGCCGAGACCCGGTCCCACCACCCATGCCTGCACCCGGCCCGACGCGCCGACCACCTCCGGCCGAGCCGACGTCACCGGGCCGAGTGCCTTACCCAGATAGCGGACCATTCCGGTGAACCCGCAGCCCGCTGCGCCGGTCACGAGGAGCGCGGCGCCGGGGTACTCCTCGGAGCCCGCGCGCACGCCGACCACGCCGCGGAGGTACTTGTGCGCCGCCGCGGGCGGAACGGGCAGCAGCGCGGCGACGTCGACGGCCTGGAGAGCCGCGAGCGGAGCGTCGGGCAGGTCGAGGCCGATGTCGACCAGGTGGACGACGCCGCACGCGGCCGCCGCCGGGTCGATCAGATGAGCGGGCTTGTGCGTGCCGAAGGTGACGGTGAGCGTGGCCCGTACGTGGGGCCCCTCCAGCTCAGCGGAATCGACCCCGACGCCCGAGGGGATGTCGACGGCCACCACCGGGATCCCTTCCAGCGCAGCCACCACGGCCGCGGCATCGGGGCGTAGCGGGCCGGAGGATCCGATCCCGACGATGCCGTCGACGACCAAGTCCACCGGTCCGGCGAGGTCGGCAAGATCGGGTAACACGCGACCGCCTGCCGCGCGAAGGGCCGCCAGGCCCTGGGCATGTGCCCGGTCGGGGCTGAGCAACAACGCCGAGACCGCGGCGCCACGACGGGCCAGCTGCGCGCCGGCGTACAGGGCGTCTCCGCCGTTGTCGCCAGAGCCGATCAGCAGCAGCACCCGGCGGGCGTAGACGCCCCCGAGGAAGTCCGCGACGGCCACGGCCAGACCGGTGGCGGCGCGTTCCATCAGCGTTCCCTCGGGAAGGGTCGCCATCAGGGCGCTCTCCGCCTCTCGGACGGTAGCCACGGGGTGCGCTGTCCGCATGATTAGAGGCTATCGGCTCCGCATCCACGGCCGGGTAGCATCTCCCCGTTCACCTCGAGGGGGGCCTGAGTTGAATCGACCAGAGGTGTCGAGCGAGGCGACCTACCGCTTCGACCTCGACGGACTCCGTGGCGTCGCCGTCGCCCTCGTCGTCGGCTATCACGTCTGGGGAAACCAGGTGTCCGGCGGCGTCGACGCCTTCCTCGTGCTCTCCGGCTTCTTCCTCGCTCGTTCGCTGCTGCGCCGCGGGCTCCCCACAAGGTTCTTGCAGGCGGCTCGTGAAGCCGTCCAGCAGGTGGCCCACTTCATCCTTCGGCTCCTGCCCGCGGCCTCGCTGACCCTCCTGGTCACCCTGCTGGCCGCAGTCCGGCTGCTGCCGACGAGTCGATGGAGCGAGCTGTCCCGCCAGGTCTTGGCCTCGCTGCTGAGCTTCGAGAACTGGCACCTGGCCACCACCGACCAGGTGTACGCCGCCGCGTCAGGGGAGGTCAGCCCAACCCAACAGTTCTGGTCCTTGTCGGTACAGGTCCAGGTCTACGCCGTCGTCACGCTCGCCGTGGCGCTGGCGGCCCTGGCGCTCAGGAGGACTCGCAATGTGCGGCGACTCCTCGCCGCGGCCACGGCCGTCGCCGCGCTGGCATCGTTCCTCTACGCGGTGCGCCAGGTGGTGGTGGACCAGGACACGGCCTACTACGACTCCGTAGCCCGTGCCTGGGAGTTCTTGGTCGGGGTGACCCTCGGCCTTTCCCTGCCCACCGTGATCCGGGTCGATCGGCTGCGGACCGCGATCAGGTCCGTCCTCGGGCTGACTGCCCTGGTTGGCCTCCTGGGTACGGGGGTGCTGGTCGATGGGGGCAGCCAGTTCCCCGGCGTGGCGACCCTGCTCCCGGTGGGCGCCGCGGCAGCCCTGGTGGCCGTCGGGCTCGGCGGCTCGAGGGTGTGGTCCAACCGCATCCTGACACTGCCCGGGCTGCGGAGGCTCGGGGAGATCTCCTACCCCCTGTACCTGTGGCACTGGCCCTTGTTGGTCCTCGCCTTGGACCTCACCGGACGCTCCAGGGCGGGCTGGCTGCTGGGGGGGCTGGTGGCCGCCGCCTCGGTGGGACTCGCCTGGATCACCCATCTGGGCCTCGAGCTACCACTGCGCGGCCGAGGACGACTGCGACTGCCGAGGCAGTCGAGCCGTGTCGTGTCGACCGGCCTGGTGCTGGTGACCGCCGTGCTCCCCGCGCTCTGGCTCGGGCACACCGCCCGGATCACGGCCGACGTGGTGCCGGTGAGCCTGACGATCAATCCCACACCGGAAACCAGCGGCAACGCGTGGGGGATCGTCCCGGCGCCCGAGGTGGCAGCCGACGACGGCCCCGGGACGGCAGACCGCTGCGCCTCCCCGCGCCTGGGGAACGACGTCAAGGTCTGCACGTTCGGAGATCCGACCGCCACCCGGACGATGGTGGCGGTCGGAGGATCACACGTACGGATGTTCATTCCGGCGCTGGACGACATCGCGCGGCAACACGGGTTTCGTCTCATCAGCATGGTCAAGGTCGGCTGCCCCTGGAGCCTGGCGACCCAGAAGCTGGACTGGGACCCGGCCATACGAGCGTCCTGCCGCACGTGGGGTGACGCTGCCACCCAGGCCATCCTGCAGCTGAGCCCCGACATCGTGCTCACCACCGGCACGAGGCCGCGACTGCGTGGACCCGGTGACCGCATCCCGCCGCGCTACCCCCGCCGGTGGTGGACGCTCGACCGAGCCGGGATCCCGATGGTGCTGATGCGGGACACCCCCTGGCTGCCCCAGGACCCTCCCGACTGCATCAGCGCCCAGCCGAACGTCCCTCTGGCGGACCTGCTGCACGAGTGCGGGGCCTCGCGGACCACAGTGCTCTCCCCGGATCCGCTGGGGGACTTCACCGGCCGCATCCCGCCCTCGGCCCGGTGGGTGGACCTCACCCCTCAGCTCTGCCCGAGCGGCTGGTGCCTCCCCGTCGTTGGCAATGTGCTCGCCTACCGGGACGCCGGTCACCTGACCACGACGTTCGTCCGCGCGATCGAGCCGGAGCTCAGTCGCCAGCTCGGCGCGGCCACCGGATGGTGGCACGGCTCATGACTCGAGGACGACGAACGCCAGCGCCATGCCGCCATCGTGGGTGAGCGACAGGTGACTGTTCTCCACCCCTCGTGACTGGACTGCCGCCAAGACGGTGCCGGAGAACCTGAAGGAGGGTGCTCCAGAAGATTCCGTGACGATCTCGACGTCCTGCCACGCCAGGCCACGGGGAGCACCGAGCGCCTTGGCGAGCGCCTCCTTGGCGGCGAATCGGGCGGCCCGCGACAGCGAGGGGCGATCCCGCTCAGCGGGGGTGAGCACCCGGCCGAGCAAGCCAGGGGTGCGCTCGACTGCAGACTCGAACCGCGCCACGTCGACGACGTCGACCCCGATCCCGAGGATCATCTTGGGGGGGTCATTCGACGGTGACCGACTTGGCCAGGTTGCGAGGCTGGTCGACATCGTGACCGAGGATCGTCGCGAGCTCGCAGGCGAAGAGCTGCAGCGGGACGACCGCAACCAACGGCTGCAACAGCGTCGAGACCTTGGGCAGCTTCACCAAGACATCGGCCCATTCAGCCGCCGCGTCGTCGTCGTACTCGGCCAGGACGACGGTCCGGGCTCCACGAGCCCTGACCTCCTGGATGCCGCTAAGCATCTTGTCGTGGATGAGGTCACGTCCCTGGGGCGGGACAACGCAGAAGACCGGCATCCCCGGCTCGATGAGCGCGATCGGCCCGTGTTTGAGCTCCCCGGCCGCGAACCCCTCGGCGTGGAGGTAGGCGAGCTCCTTGAGCTTCAGAGCGCCCTCGAGCGCCACCGGATACCCGGCGTGACGTCCGAGGAACAGCACCGAGCGGCTGTCCACCAGCTCTCGGGCGAGCTCGTAGACCTGGGGGGCGCCGTCGAGCACTTCTTGGACCAGAGCAGGCACCCGGTCGAGCTCTGCCACAACCGAGGCGATCTCCTCGCCGAATCGGGTACCACGCACCTGAGCGAGGTACAGGCCGAGCAGGTAGCAGGCGACAAGCTGGGTCAAGAAGCCCTTCGTCGACGCGACGCCGACCTCGGGGCCGGCGTGCGTGTAGAGGACCGCGTCGGACTCCCGGGGGATCGTGGAGCCGTTGGTATTGCAGATGGCGAGCACCTTCGCACGCTGGGCACGCGCGTGCCGGATCGCCATCAGGGTGTCCGCGGTCTCCCCCGACTGGCTGATCGCGACGACCAAGGTGTCGCGGGTGAGGATGGGGTCGCGGTAGCGGAACTCGTGCGCGGCCTCGACCTCGCACGGGATCCGGGTCCAGTGCTCGATCGCGTACTTCGCGACGAGCCCGGCATAGAAGGCAGTCCCGCAGGCGACGATGATCACCTTGTCGACGTCGCGCAACTCGTCCTCACTGATCCGGATCTCGTCCAGCTGGAGCAGCCCCGCGGAATCGTGGCGCCCGAGCATCGTGTCGGCGACCGCCTTGGGCTGCTCGAAGATCTCCTTGCGCATGAACCAGTCGAAGCCCCCCTTCTCGGCGGCGGTGAGGTCCCAGTCCACGTGGTAGCGGCGCCCTTCGACCGGAGCACCGTCGAAGTCGGTGAGCTCGACCCCGTCGGCAGTGATCGTGACGACCTGATCCTGGCCCAGTTCGAGCGCGTCGCGGGTGAACTCGATGAACGCGGAGACATCCGAGGCGAGGAAGCTCTCCCCCTCGCCCAGCCCGACGACCAAGGGGGAGTTGCGTCGAGCCGCGACCACCCGGTCCGGGTCCTGGGCGTCGACCGCGACCAGGGTGAAGGCGCCCTCGAGCCGGCGGCACACTGACCGCATCGCTTGGTCGAGCCTCGAGCCGGCAACAACCTCGGCCTCGATCAGGTGCGCGACCACTTCGGTGTCGGTCTCCGACACCAGCTCATCGCCTGAAGCCTCGATCTCGCGGCGCAGGTCGGCGAAGTTCTCGATGATCCCGTTGTGCACCAACGCCACCCGCCCGGCCTGACCCAGGTGCGGGTGTGCGTTGCGATCGGTCGGCGAGCCATGGGTGGCCCACCGGGTGTGTCCGATCGCCAGGGCGCCGTCCGGCAGCGGGCTCTCGGCGAGGAGCTTGTCGAGGTTGGCGAGCTTCCCCGCTCGCTTGCGCACGTGGGTCCGACCGCCCGCGACGACCGCCACACCGGCCGAGTCATAGCCGCGGTACTCAAGCCGCCGCAGCCCCTCCACGACCACGTCGACGGCCGATCGTGGACCGGCGTAGCCGACGATTCCGCACATGCGCATCACTGTAATCCAGCGCTGAGCTGTTCTCGGACCAGCACCCGCGGCCCCCGGCCAAAGGAGGAGTGGGCCACAATGGCGCCCATGGGCTCCTCCGCCAGCGGGAACGGCCACGTGCGCTCTCCGTACGTCGAGCTGGACCGGGACGCATGGGCGGCGCTGGGTAACAGCAACCCCCAGCCCCTGACCGCCGAGGAACTGGACCGGATCCGCGGTCTGGGCGAGCGGATCGACCTGAGCGAGGTCCAGCAGATCTATCTGCCGATCTCGAGGTTGCTCAGCCTGCACGTGGAGAGCGCGGGCGACCTGTACCGGGCGCAAGAGGCCTTCTTGAACCAGCCGCAGCCGCCACGCACGCCGTTCGTCATCGGGATCGCCGGGTCGGTGGCGGTGGGCAAGTCCACCACTGCCCGAGTGCTGCGCGAACTGCTGGCCCACTGGCCGGAGCACCCTGCCGTCCAGCTCGTCACGACCGACGGATTCCTGCTGCCCAATGCCGAGCTCGAGCGACGTGGGCTGCTGCAGCGCAAGGGGTTCCCGGAGTCCTACGACCGGCGGGCGCTGTTGCGCTTCGTGATGGACATCAAGTCGGGCAAGGAGGGTGTCTGCGCGCCCACGTACTCCCACACCACCTACGACGTCGTGCCCGACCGATGTATCCAGATCGAGCAGCCCGACATCGTCTTGATCGAGGGACTCAACGTGCTGCAACCGGGCCGCGGCGACGAACACGGCCGACCGGGGCTCGCGGTGAGCGACTACTTCGACTTCTCGCTCTACGTCGACGCCTCGACCAACGACATCCGCAACTGGTACACCCAGCGATTCCTCAGGCTGCGGGAGACCGCCTTCCGCGCCCCTTCGTCGTACTTCCACCGCTACAGCACCCTCAGCGACGACGAGGCGGTCACCGAGGCCGAGTCGATCTGGGACTCGATCAACGGTCCGAACCTCAAGGAGAACATCCGGCCGACGCGCGGCCGCGCCGATCTGGTGCTCCGCAAGGCCAGCGATCATTCGGTCCGGTTCGTCCGGCTTCGCAAGATCTGAGACGCCCTGGGTCCCTCTGAGTCTCCACGCGGCGCCCGAACGACAGACGACGCCGCCGCTCCGCCGAGTTCCCCCCCAACGGGAACTCGGAGGAGCTGGCGACGTCTCCAGTAATGAGACGGACGCCACCGGTGTCCATGACGCGGATCAGAGCCGCTTTTGGAACTCCCCCGACCGTTCGACAGGACGGAATCCCAGTCGCACGTTGATGCCGACCATGTGTTCGTTCGACTCCGCGTTGTCGGTGATCACGACCGGGGCATCGGGCTCGCGGGACTGGAGGAACTCCAGGTTGCGGACCTTGACAGCCACGCCCAACCGATGACCGCGATGCTCGGGGAGCACCAGCGTCCCCCACTGGTAGGCCTTCCCCTCGTCCTGGGAGGCCACGACGAGCTCGCTGTAGGCGACGGGGTGACCGGAGTCGTCGAAAGCAGCCGTGACGTAGCGACGCCGGCCGACCGCTTCGAGGTGGCGTTCCTCCTCACGCATCCGCTCGGTGTCGAAGACCTCCGCCTCCAGCTCGAGGTCGCCGAGTGGGGACTCCACCCCGACCTGCCCGATCAGCTGCCCGATCTCCTCGACAAGGTCGTCGGGAGCCCGACCGACGTACTGCCGGAACCGGTAGGCGCGGTGATGGGGCTCGGCCTCCTTGCGCAGCGAGCGCAGGAAGTCCGGGTCCGCTGGAAGATCGAGATGACGTCGCACGCTGCCCAGGCGGAATGTGTAGCCGTGCGACCGCGCGAAGTCAGCCCCCGCCGAGCCAAATCCCACTTCCCCGGCGTCGTAGGGATAGCTGGTCTCGACGGTCATCAGTGAACGGTCCAGAGCCACGGCCCGCTCCTCGACATGGGCCAGCATCCGTGAGCCGAGCCCTCGCCGACGCACGTCCGGTCGCACGTGGAGCTCGATCGTGGCCATGTCGAGGTTGTCCTTGAGGGTGAGCCCGAGCTGGGCGGTGGCGACCACACCGCTCTCCTCGATCCCCGCAAAGGCGATGACCCGCTCTCCGCTGGTGGGGTCGAGGCGCCACGACCGCAGCTCGACGCTGGTGTACGGAGCGGCGCACGGGCGCTCGAAGATGTCCGCCGTGCGGTAGGTGGCATACCAGGATTCCCAGGCGTCGTCATCACGGGGGTCGAGCTGTTCGATGCGCACCTGCTCGACTCTAGGTCCGCCGGGCGAGATGCTCCACCGAGTTCAGGGCGGGTCTCAGCCGAGTGAGAGGCGGGTCCGTACGACGCTCGCCAGCTCCTCGGCGATTCCCTGCGCCTCCTCGGTACTGCCGGCCTCCACCATCACCCGGACGACAGGCTCGGTGCCCGAGGGCCGAAGCAGGACCCGACCGGAGTCCCCCAGCCGGGCCTCGGCCTTGAAGACGGCGCCCTTGACGTGGTCGTCGAAGAGGGCCCGGTCCTTGTCGACGTTCTCGACGTTGATCAGCACCTGTGGGAGCCGGGTGACCACTGATGAGAGATCGGCAAGGGAACGTCCGGTGGCCTTCATCCGGTCGAGGACCTGGAGCGCGGTGAGGATGCCGTCACCGGTGGTCGCGAACTGACTCATGATGACGTGACCGGACTGCTCACCGCCGAGGCAGTACTCGCCGACCTTCATCTCCTCCAGGACGTACCGGTCGCCGACCTTGGTCTGCCGGACGTCGATCCCGGCTTCCTTCATGGCGTGCACGAACCCGAGGTTGGTCATCACGGTGGTCACCACGGTCTCTCCGGCGAGCGAGCCCCGCTCGCGGAGGCCGAGCGCCAGCAGGGCCAGGATCTGGTCGCCGTCGACCGAGGTGCCGCTGGCGTCCACCGCGAGACACCGGTCGGCGTCGCCGTCGAGGGCAATACCGACATCAGCACCATGGTCCAGGACCGTGGCACGAAGGAGTTCGAGATCGGTCGAGCCACAACCGGCGTTGATGTTGAGTCCGTCCGGATCGGCGCAGATCGCTACGACCTCGGCGCCGGCGCCGCGCAGCGCGCGAGGAGCGACATCGAACGCGGCACCGTTGGCGCAGTCGACCACGACCCGGACGCCGGACAGGCTCTGGCCCACCGTCGAGACCAGGTGGTCGACGTACCGAGAGGAGAGCGCGGACTCGTCTCGGACCCGTCCGACAGCGGTGCCGGTCGGACGCTGCCACGGCTCACGCAGCCTGGCCTCGATGGCCTGCTCCACTGCGTCGTCGAGCTTGACCCCCCCACGGGCGAGGAACTTGATGCCGTTGTCCGGCATCGGGTTGTGGCTCGCCGAGATGACCACGCCGAGGTCGGCGCCGAGGCTCCCGGTCAGGTGGGCGACCCCCGGGGTGGGGAGAACGCCGAGCCGCACCACATCGACGCCGGCAGAGGCCAGCCCCGCGACGACGGCGGCCTCGAGGAACTCACCTGAGGCCCGGGTGTCACGCCCGACAACGGCAAATGGCCGGTGCCCCGCGAAGACACCGATCTCCGCCAGGATGTGAGCAGCCGCGACGGACAGGTCGAGCGCAAGCTCGGCGGTGAGCGTCTCGTTGGCGAGACCGCGGACACCGTCGGTGCCGAAAATGCGCTGGCCCGACACGGGAGGGAGGATCAGCGCTTGCTGTACTGAGGAGCCTTGCGGGCCTTCTTGAGACCAGCCTTCTTGCGCTCGATGACGCGCGCGTCGCGGGTCAGCAGACCGGCCTTCTTGAGCGAGGGGCGGTTGGCCTCGAGGTCGAGGGCGTTGAGCGCCCGCGCCACACCGAGGCGCAGAGCGCCGGCCTGACCGGTCACGCCACCGCCGTGCACGCGGGCGATGACATCGAAGCGGTCCACCAGGTCGGTGGTCACGAACGGCTCGTTGACCACCTGCTGGTGCAGCTTGTTCGGGAAGTAGCTCTCCAGGGTGCGGCCGTTGACCGTCCACTGGCCGGAGCCGGGGACGAGACGGACGCGAGCGACGGCCTCCTTGCGGCGGCCCGTGGCCGCGGCCGGGGCGATCGTCGCGGGACGGGGAGCGCTATCGGCAGCCGGAGCGGACTCCGAGGTGAAGGCAACGCCCTGCTCGTCGACCTTGTAGGTCTCCTCGAGCTCCTGGTCAGCGGTGTCAGACATGTTCCTCAAACTTCTCGGATTACTGGGAGACCTGGATGATCTCGAACGGGGTGGCCTTCTGTGCCCGGTGCGGGTGCTCCGGACCCGAGTAGACCTTGAGTTTCTTGAGCATCTGGCGGCCGAGACGGTTCTTCGGGAGCATGCCCCAAACCGCCTTCTCGATCGCCTTGCGCGGGTCCTTGTCCAGCAACTCGCCGTACGGGGTGGCGGTCAGACCACCGGGGTAGCCGGAGTGCCGGTACGCCAACTTGGTTTCCCGCTTGGTGCCGGAGAGCGCAATCTTGGCCGCGTTGACGATGATGACGAAGTCACCGGTGTCCATGTGCGGGGCATAGGTCGGCTTGTGCTTGCCGCGAAGCAGCGTCGCAGCCTGGACGGCGAGCCGTCCGAGCACCACGTCGGTAGCGTCGATGACGTACCACTCACGCTGGAGGTCAGCGGGCTTCGGGCTGTACGTGCGCACGTTTGTTGCCTTCTGGTCGAATGTGATTACTGCTACTGCTTCTACTGATCCCCGAGTACTGCTACTCGAGAGGCCGGCTCGCGACAACTGGCCCTCGCGGGCGTCCCATCGGTGAGTCCGGACCTGCGGTCACCCTGGTTGCCCAGCCCGGAAAACTCAGCCGGAAAATCAGCCGGGAACACGGGGGAAGCCGCGACCGTCAAGACTACCGGCGGGGTCGCCCCGTGGTCAAAACGGACCCGGTTGGCCCCGATGAGGGGAACCGGAATAAGTTGGGGGGTAGTCATGGGGGCATCCACCCCGGAAACCAGCCGTGAGGAGCTGACGTGACCGACACCGCGGGCACCGCTTCCAGCAATGAGACTCTGACGATCACCGACAACCGGACCGGGCGAACCTATGAGGTTCCCATCCTGGACGGTGCCGTCAGAGCCGGGGAGTTCAACAACATCAGGGTCGGCGACGCAGGGCCGGGGATCGCCCTCTACGACCCGGGATTCACCAACACGGCGTCCTGCCGCAGCTCGGTGACGTTCATCGACGGTGACGAAGGCATCCTCGAGTACCGCGGCTACCCCATCGAGCAGCTGGCGGAGAAGTCCAGCTACCTCGAGGTGGCCTACTTGCTGGTGCACGGGGAGCTGCCCACCAAGACTCAGTACGAGTCCTGGGTCCACGAGATCACCTACCACACGTTCGTCCACGAGAACCTCCGCCGCTTCATGGAGGGCTTCCGCTACGACGCCCACCCGATGGGGATGCTCCTTGCCTCCGTCGGCGCTCTGTCGACCTTCTACCCCGAGTCGAGCCGGATCCAGGATCCCGACCTGCGCCACATCCAGGTCGTGCGGCTGATCGCCAAGATGCCGACGCTCGGCGCCTGGGCATTCCGCCACGCGCAGGGCAAGCCGTACATCTACCCCGACAACGACCTGGGCTACGCCGCCAACTTCTTGAACATGCTGTTCCGGATGAGCGAGTCCAAGTTTGCCGCCGACGAGCGGCTGGTGCGAGCGCTGGAGGTCCTGTTCATCCTGCATGCCGACCATGAGCAGAACTGCTCGGCCAACGCCGTCCGCTCGGTCGGCTCGTCTCAGGTCGACCCGTACTCCTCGGTTGCCGCCGGCATCGCCGCGCTCTACGGACCGCTGCACGGCGGGGCGAACGAGGCCGTGCTGCGAATGCTCCGCCGGATCGGCTCGATCGAGAACGTTCCCGCCTACATCGAAGGGGTGAAGGGCGGCAAGGAGCGGCTGATGGGCTTCGGCCACCGGGTCTACAAGAACTATGACCCGCGAGCCAAGATCATCAAGAAGGCCGCCGACGACGTCTTCGAGGTGACCGGCGTCAACCCGCTGCTGAAGATCGCCCTGGAGCTCGAGAAGATCGCGCTGGAGGACGAGTACTTCATCAGCCGAAGGCTCTACCCGAACGTCGACTTCTACAGCGGCCTGATCTACGAGGCACTGCAGTTCCCGCCCGAGATGTTCACGGTGCTCTTCGCCATCCCGAGGACGTCGGGCTGGCTGGCCCAGTGGCTGGAGCTGGTCCAGGACCCGGAGCAGAAGATCGCCCGGCCGAAACAGGTCTACACCGGCGAGCGGAAGCTCGACTTCGTCCCCGCGTCCGAGCGCTGGAAGTAGCGAGTCCGGAGTCGGCCGCGGTTGGCTCTCCTCTCGCGCAACGACCCGCTGCCAACACGTCCGCAGCGGGTCGTTGTCGCGGGCACCTCTGGCTCCGGCAAGTCGACCCTCGCGCGTCGCATCGCTGAGTTGATCGGAGCGCCGTACCAGGAGCTCGACGCGCTCTTCCACGGCCCCGACTGGACCGAGCTCCCCGGCTTCGTGGAGAAGGTCACAGCCTTCACCGACCAGCCGACCTGGGTGTGTGAGTACCAGTACATCGACGTTCGGGCGATGCTCGCCGACCGGGCCGACACGATGGTCTTCTTGGACTACCCCCGCCGACTCGTCATGTGGCGAGTCATCCGGCGCACCGTGAGCCGCCGCCGGCGCCGCGAGCCGCTGTGGAACGGCAACGAGGAGGGCCCGCTCTGGCGGATCCTCCTCGACGACGAGCACATCATCCGGTGGGCCTGGAAGACCCACCGGGAGAATCGCGAGCGGCTCGGCCCGCTGGCCGAGCGCGAAGACCTCACCGTCGTCGCCCTGCGCTCCCCCGCCGAGACCGAGCGCTGGCTCGCGGGTTCCCTCGCCGCCTCACTTCGCGGCTGAGCGACACGGGTCAGCGGGCGCGCTGGACCCGGCCCTCGTCCCAAACCGGGTCGTCGGACTCGTACACCGATCCGTCTGCACCGAAGACGAGGAAGCGGTCGAACCCTCTGGCGAACCACCGGTCGTGAGTGACCGCGAGGACGGTCCCTTCGAAACGCTCCAGGCCCCCCTCCAGGGCCTCCGCGGACTCCACGTCCAGGTTGTCGGTCGGCTCGTCGAGGAGCAGCAGGGTCGCACCGGAGAGCTCCAGCAGCAGGATCTGGAACCGCGCCTGCTGCCCTCCGGAGAGGGATTCGAACCGCTGCTCGGCGGCGTGGGCGAGCTCGTAGCGGTCGAGGACCCGGGAGGCCTGCTCCCGCGGCATCCCGGCCCTGCCCCTGCCGTCCGGCGAGTCGTCGCCTCGGTGGAGGATCTCCAGCAGCGTCCGGCCGACCAGCTCGGGGTGCTCGTGGGTCTGGACGAACCAGCCCGGACGCACGCGAGCGCCCAGCCGGGCTCGCCCGGTGTGGCGGACCGGGACGATCGGAGTCTCGCTGACCGGCCGGTGCTCCACGTCCGGGTCACTCCCCCCTGCAGCCAGCAGCCGCAGGAAGTGTGATTTGCCCGATCCGTTCGAGCCCAGCACGGCCACCCGCTCGCCGTACCAGACCTCGAGGTCGAAGGGACGCATCAGCCCGGTCAGCTCCAGGTCCTCGCAGATCACCGCGCGCTTGCCGGTCCGCCCGCCCCTGAGCCGCATGCTCACCTGTTGCTCGCGAGGGAGCGCCTGGGGTGGGCCGGCCTCCTCGAACTTGCGGAGCCGGGTCAGCGCCGACTGATAGCGCGACGCCATGTCGGAGTTGTAGGCAGCCTTCTGCTTGTACATCAACATCTGGGCGCGGAGCTTCTCGTGCTCCTCGTCCCAGCGTCGCCGTAGCTCCTCGAACCGCTCGAAGCGGGCTCTGCGGGCTTCGTGGTAGCTCGAGAAGCCCGCCGGATGGGTCCAGGCGGTGTTTCCAGCCCCGCCCAACTCGACGGTCACAATGCGAGTCGCGCAGTTGTTCAGCAGCTCGCGGTCGTGACTGATGAACAGGATCGTCTTCGACGACTCCTTGATCTTCGACTCCAGCCAGACCTTGCCGGGCACGTCGAGGTAGTTGTCCGGCTCGTCGAGCAGCAGCACCTCGTCGGGCCCAGACAGCAGAAACTCCAGGACCAGGCGCTTCTGCTCGCCTCCCGACAGAGTGGACAGCTCGCGATACTTCGCCCGGTCGTACGGCACCCCGAGAGCAGCCGTGCACACCTTGTCCCAGACCACCTCCAGTTCGTAGCCACCCGCGTCGGCCCACTCCGCCAGGGCGGCGGCGTACCCCATCTGCGTCCGCTCGTCGTCGTGGTCCATGAGGGCGACTTCGTAGCGGTCGACCTCCGAGGCCGCCTTCTGTGCCCGCGCCGGCGACACCGACAGCAGCAGGTCGTGCACGGTCGGGCTGGTCTGGACGGAGTCGCCCCGTTCCACCACACCCTGACCGACGAACTGACGCATCACGCCGAGCCCGCCAGATCTGGTCACCGCGCCGGCATGTGGATCCAGGTCTCCGGTGATGATCCGCAGCAGTGTCGTCTTGCCGGCGCCGTTCGCGCCGACGAGCGCGACCTTGGCGCCCTCGCCCACCCGGAACGAGACGTCGTCGAGCAGCACCCGGCCATCGGGAAGCTCGTACCGGACTCCGGCGACGTCGACGTGACCCACGAGACGACAGTCTCCCAAGCCCGATCCGCAGAGGCCAACCGAATACTCCGGCCGCCGCCGTGCCAGACTCTCGACATGTCTCCTCGAAGCTTCGACGAGCTGGAAGCGCACCTGGATGTGCTGCGCGCGGCCCCCCGTGACGAGGGGACCCTCGCGCTGCTCGTGCGCCGCCCGGTCGAGGACGCCCGGGAGGTGCTCACCGATGCCGTCCTCGACGCGGAGAAGGGGCTGCTGGGAGATCGCTGGGCCTCCGGGCCGCAACGCTTCCTTCCCGACGGATCCGTCGACAGGCACAACCAGCTGAACGTGATGTCCTACCGGATGGTCTCGTTCCTGGCCGAGACTCCGGAGGGCCAGTCGCTCGCCGGGGACCAGCTCTATCTGGAGCTGGACCTCTCGGTGGAGAACCTGCCGCCCGGCTCGCAGATCGCGATCGGCGAGGCAGTGATCGAGGTCTCCAAGAAGCCGCACACCGGTTGTTCGAAGTTCAACGCCCGCTTCGGGGAGGACGCGCGCGCCTTCGTGAACGGCGAGGCCGGTCGGGAGCTCCGGCTGCGAGGGCTCAACGCGAGCATCGTCTCCGGGGGCACCGTGCGCGCCGGCGACCCGGTGCGGGTCCTCTCCCGGCCGCAGGACTGATCCCGATGCCGCTCCCCCGCGTCGACCCGAACAGCCCGCATTCCTTGCTCCTGCGGGGCTGGCACACCCTCGCTCGCACGCCAGTCATGCGACAGGTCGGGATCCAGGTTGCTTCCCGGGTCGACCCGTTCCTCCTCAAGCACAGCGGCGGCAGGCTGCGGGTCGTCGGTCCACTCCCCACGGCGTTGCTGACCACCCGTGGGGCACGTTCGGGCGAGCTGCGAGAGAACGCGGTCCTCTACTTCCACGACGGGGACGACGTCATCCTGATCGCGTCCAGCTTCGGCCGGAACAGGAATCCGGGCTGGTACTACAACCTGATGGCACATCCCCACGACGCCCGGCTGAACGACGAGCCCTACGACGCGGTCGAGGAGACCGGAGCCGAGAGTGACCGGCTCTTCGCCCTCGCCGTCAGCCTCTACCCCGGATACGCCGACTACCGCCGTCGTACCGAAGCGATCGGTCGGACCATCCCGGTCCTGCGGCTCACGCCGCAGCGGTGACCCTCAGGCGCTCGCCGACTCGGTCGTCGTGATGGCCGCTCGGCCCGCCTCCAGCCGGGCGACGGGCACCCGGAACGGCGAGCAGGACACATAGTCCAGCCCGACACTGTCGAAGAAGTGGATCGAGTCCGGGTCACCGCCGTGCTCGCCGCACACACCGAGGTGCAGCTCAGGACGGACGGCGCGTCCCTTCTCCACTGCGGTCCGCACCAGTGAGCCGACACCGTCCCGGTCGAGCGTCTCGAACGGAGAGACGGCGAAGACGCCCTTCTCCAGGTAGGTCGAGAAGAACGCCGCCTCGACGTCGTCGCGCGAGAAGCCCCAGGTCATCTGGGTCAAGTCGTTGGTGCCGAAGGAGAAGAACTCCGCCTCGGCCGCGATCTCGTCGGCAGTCACCGCGGCACGAGGCAGCTCGATCATGGTGCCGACCTTGAACGGGATGTCGATGCCGGACTCCTTCTGCACCGCCTCGGCGACCTTCATGATCTCGGTCTTGACGATCTGGAGCTCCTGCACGGCACCGACCAGCGGAATCATGATCTCCGGTTGCGGGTCGCCCCCGGCCTTGATCCGCAGCACGGCGGCCTCGAGGATCGCCCGCGCCTGCATGGTGAACAGGCCCGGGATGACCACGCCCAACCGGACTCCGCGGAGACCGAGCATCGGGTTCTCCTCGTGCATGCGCCTGACCGCGTCGAGGAGCTTCACGTCGTGCCGGCTGATGCGGTGACGGGACTCGGCCAGAGCCACCTTCATCGAGAGCTCGGTGTAGTCGGGGAGGAACTCGTGCAACGGCGGGTCGATCAGCCGGATGGTCACGGGCAGGCCGTCCATCGCCTCGAGGATCCCGACGAAGTCGTCGCGCTGCATCGGGAGCAACGCGTTGAGTGCCTTGTCGACGCCCTCGGGAGTGTCGGCCAGGATCAGGTGCTCGACGAGCTCGCGGCGCTCACCGAGGAACATGTGCTCGGTGCGACACAGGCCGATCCCCTCAGCGCCGAACCGGAGCGAGCGGGCGGCGTCCTCGGGAGTGTCGGCGTTCGCCCGGACGCCAAGCCTGCGGCGATCGTCGGCGTGCTTCATGAGCCGGTCCACGGCATCCACCACGACGTTGTCGGCGACGTCGTCCCCCTCGAGGTGACGAACGACGAGTGAGTCCATCACCGGGACCTCGCCGAGGAACACGTCACCGGTGGTGCCGTCGATCGAGATCACGTCACCTTCCTTGACGACGGTTCCGTCGGTGCAGGTGAACTGGCCCTTGCGGGTGTCCACGTCGAGCTCGTCGGCTCCGCAGACACAGGTGCGGCCCATGCCGCGGGCCACGACGGCCGCGTGCGAGGTCTTGCCTCCGCGGCTGGTCAGGATGCCCGCGGAGGCGACCATGCCGTGGAGGTCGTCGGGGTTGGTCTCCCTGCGGACCAGGATGACCGTCTCGCCGCGTTCGGCCCACTCCACCGCGTGACGAGAGTCGAAGACAGCCTTGCCGACGGCCGCCCCCGGGGAGGCGTTCATGCCCCGGGCAAGGAGCGTACGCGGCTCGCTGGTGTCGAACTGCGGGAACATCAGCTGAGCCAGCTGGGCGCCGGTGACGCGGTTCAGCGCCTCGTCCATATCGATCAGGCCCTGGTCGACGAGCTGGGTCGCGATCCGGAAGGCCGCAGCGGCCGTGCGCTTGCCGACGCGCGTCTGCAGCATCCAGAGCTTGCCCCGCTCGATGGTGAACTCGATGTCGCAGAGGTCGCGGTAGTGGTTCTCCAGGGTCTGCATGATGCCGAGCAGCTCGTCATAGCAGGATTTGTTGAGCCCTTCGAGGTCGGCGAGCGGAATGGTGTTGCGGATGCCGGCCACGACGTCCTCGCCCTGAGCGTTCTGCAGGTAGTCGCCGTAGATGCCCTGCTCGCCGGTCGCCGGGTCGCGGGTGAAGGCAACGCCGGTGCCTGAGTCCAGTCCCTGGTTGCCGAAGACCATCGTGACGATGTTGACCGCGGTGCCCAGGTCGTTCGGGATCTGCTCCTGACGCCGGTACAGAGTCGCGCGGTCGGTGTTCCAGGAGTCGAAGACCGCGTAGACGGCCAGGTCGAGCTGTTCCCGCGGCTCCTGCGGGAAGTCGCGCCCGGTCTGCTCCCTGACGATGTCCTTGAACGTCGAGACCAGCTGCTGGAGATGCTCGGTGTCGAGGTCCAGGTCGTTGGTCGTACCGAGGCCCTGCTTGACGTGCTCGAGGGCGTGCTCGAAGAGATCCCCGTCGATGCCGAGCACCGTCTTGCCGAACATGGCGATAAGACGGCGGTAGGAGTCCCAGGCGAATCGATCGTCGTCGCCCTGCTTGGCCAGGCCTTGCACCGAGTTGTCGTTCAGCCCGATGTTGAGGACGGTGTCCATCATCCCCGGCATGGAGAACTTCGCTCCGGATCGGACCGAGACCAGCAGCGGTTCCGAAGGGTCACCCAGCGTCTTGCCCATCGTCGACTCGAGCGTGCGCAGGTGCTCGGTGATCTCGTCGTGCAGTTCCACAGGTGGGTCACCGGCGCTGAGGTAGGTGTTGCAGGCCTCTGTCGAGATGATGAAGCCGGGCGGCACAGGAAGGCCGAGATTGGCCATCTCGGCCAGGTTGGCCCCCTTACCCCCCAGCAGGTCCTTCAGGTCCTTGTTGCCCTCGGCGAAGTCGTAGACAAGCTTGGTGTGCCGATCGGAGTGAGCGCTCATGGATCGATCCTCCCTCAACTTGGAGAAGAGTTGCAGGGCGAAATGGCACCCATCGGCACCCTCATGGTCCCGCTCGCCCCTGATGGAGGCTCAGGCCCGGTGTGCCTCTAGGACCCGGAACCCCTTGGCGCTCGCCCGCCGCTCCGTGGGGAATCCCTGCTCGGTGAGCCAGGCTTGCAGCGAGTCGGCACCGAGGTTCTTGCCGACGACCAGGACCGCCCTGCCGCCGGGCAGGAGCCTGGGCAACCACCCGAGCAGCAGGTCATGAAGCTCGGCCTTGCCGATCCGGATGGGGGGGTTGGACCAGATCTCGGCGAACTCCAGGTCCGCGGGAACGTCTTCGGGCAGGTGGGCGGTGAATCGGTCGGCCAACCCGAGGGCGCGGGCGTTCTCATTGGCGAGCAGCACAGCGCGGGCGTTGACGTCGACGCCGTACACCCGGGCGGACGGGGCGCTGGCCGCGATGGCCAGCCCGATCACGCCATACCCGCACCCCAGGTCGAGGATGGTCCCGCCCTTGGGCGGCTCGTGCTCCCGGAACAGCACTGCGGTCCCCCGGTCCAGCCTGCCCTGGGAGAAGACGCCCGAGCCGGATATCAGCTCCAAACGCCTCCCCCACACCTCGGCGGTGAAGAGAACCCGCTTGAACGGGGTCGCCGGATCGGCGGAGAAGTAGTGCTCAGCCACCTGCGTCACCTCGGGTCGCGCGGGCCGTGGCCGCGCGGGCGGACAGCTCCCCGTCCGGCGGGTAGCCGACCTCCTCAAGGGTCAGCCCGTGCGGTGGCATGACCTGAACGGCCGAGTCCCGCAGCCCGGCCCGCAGGATGTCGCCGGGCCAGGCGGTCGTGCGCTTTCCTTCCCCCACGCCGACCAGACAGCCGACCAGGGATCTGACCATGTTGTGGCAGAACGCATCAGCCCGGACCGTCCCCTCGACCACCCCCTCCGGCCCCCGCTCCCAGCGCATCTCCTGGAGTGTGCGGATCGTGGTAGCACCCTCGCGTCTCTTGCAGAACGCCGCGAAGTCATGCAGCCCGCGGAGGCCGACCGCCGCCGTGTTCATCGCCTCGATGTCGAGGGCGCGGGGCCAGGACACCACGAACCCACGGGTGAGGGGGTCGACTGTGGCCTCGCTGTCGGCGATCCGGTAGACGTAGCGGCGCCACACGGCGGAGAACCGGGCGTCGAACCCCACGGGCGCCTCGACGACCCCGTGGATCCGGATGTCGCGATCGAGGACGCCGTTGAGGCGACGGGCGAGCGCCTCGAGCGGAGGGGCGGTGGCTCTGCCGGCAGCTCGAAGGACGGCGACCTCGTCGACGTCCACATGCGCGACCTGACCGCGGGCATGGACGCCGGTGTCGGTGCGGCCCGCGACGGTCAGAGGGACCTCGGTCCGCAAGACCTGCTGGAGTGCCGTCTCCAGCTCGCCCTGGACTGTGCGCATCCCTGGCTGAGTGGCCCATCCGTGAAATCCGGAGCCGTCGTAGGCCAGGTCGATCCGCAGTCGCACCCGGCCATCCTCGCAGACAGCGAGGGGCCCACCACCCGACGGTGATGGGCCCCTCGCTGCTGACTGCTCGGGTACGGACTACTCCGCGGTCTTGCCCTCGGGAGCCTCAGCCTCGGGAGCCTCAGCCTCGGGAGCCTCAGCTCCGTCGACAGCCGGAGCATCCTCGACAGCCGGAGCCTCCTCGACAGCCGGAGCCTCCTCGACAGCCTCGGGCTCGACAACGGCCTCGGGCTCGACCACGCCACCGACCTCGGCGACGCTCCTAGCCTTGCCGGCCTTGCCGGCCTTGCTGGCCTTGGCCGGCTTCGGCTCGTAGGCCTCGGTCACCAGCTCGATGACGGCCATCGGGGCGTTGTCCCCCTTGCGTGGGCCGAGCTTGGTGATCCGCGTGTATCCGCCTGGACGCTCCGAGAACTGCGGGCCGATCTCGGTGAACAGAGCATGGACCACGCCCTTGTCCCGGATGGTGCGCATGACCAGGCGGCGGTTGTGCAGGTCGCCCCGCTTCGCCTTGGTGATCAGCCGCTCCGCCACCGGACGCAGCGCACGCGCCTTGGCCTCGGTGGTGGTGATCCGCCCATGCTCGAACAGGCTCGTCGCAAGGTTGGACAGGATCATCTTCTGGTGAGCGGGGCTGCCGCCGAGACGGGGGCCCTTCTTCGGGGTAGGCATTGGTGCTACTCCTGATTCCTTCCGAGCCGTATCAGGTACCCGGATAGTGGGGTTGGCGGATCAGTACTGCTCGTCCTCGACGAACGAGTCGTCGTCGTCCTCGAAGCCGCTGGCCAGAACCATCGACGGGTCGAAGCCGGGGGCGCTGTCCTTGAGCGACAGGCCCATCTCGTAGAGCTTCAGCTTGACCTCGTCGATCGACTTGGCGCCGAAGTTGCGGATGTCGAGCAGGTCCTGCTCCGAGCGCGAGATGAGCTCACCCACGGAGTGGATGCCCTCACGCTTGAGGCAGTTGTACGAGCGGACGGTGAGCTGCAGGTCCTCGACCGGAAGGGCGAGGTCGGCAGCCAGCTGCTCGTCGACAGGCGACGGACCGATGTCGATGCCCTCGGCCTCGACGTTCAGCTCGCGGGCCAGACCGAACAGCTCGACAAGGGTCTTGCCCGCCGAGGCGAGCGCGTCCCGCGGCTGGATCGAGGTCTTGGTCTCGACATCGATGATCAGCTTGTCGAAGTCGGTGCGCTGCTCGACACGGGTGGCCTCGACCTTGTAGGTGACCTTGAGGACCGGGCTGTAGATCGAGTCGACCGGCATCCGGCCGATCTCGTTGTCGGCGCCCTTGTTCTGGACCGACGAGACGTAGCCGCGGCCACGCTCGACCACGAGCTCCATCTCGAGCTTGCCCTTGCCGTTGAGCGTGGCGATCTTCAGGTCGGGGCTGTGCACCTCGACGCCGGCCGGCGGCGCGATGTCAGCAGCGGTGACGTCCCCGGGACCCTGCTTCTTCAGGTACATGGTCACGGGCTCGTCCTGTTCGGAGGACACGACCAGGCCCTTGAGGTTCAAGATGATCTCAGTGACGTCTTCCTTGACGCCGTCGATCGTGGAGAACTCGTGGAGCACGTTGTCGACCTTGATGCTGGTGACGGCGGCGCCGGGAATCGAGGAGAGCAGGGTACGGCGGAGCGAGTTGCCGAGTGTGTAGCCGAAGCCGGGCTCGAGAGGCTCGATGACGAACCGGGACCGGACGCCTTCCTCGACGACCTCTTCCGACAGAGTCGGACGCTGAGCGATGAGCACTGTGTGTTTCCTTCCCGAAGTCGACCGCTATTTGACGACTTCGATCTCCAGGTGGTGGGGAGGTCGGGTGGGACCCAGACGGGTCCCCCATGTCACTTCTTCGAGTAGTACTCGACGATGAGCTGCTCCTGAATGGTGAGGTCGATCTGCGCACGGACCGGAAGCTGGTGGATCAGGATCCGCATCCGGTTCGGCAGCACCTCCATCCAGCCAGGAACGGGCCGCTCGCCTTGGGTCTCGCGGGCGATGATGAACGGGGTCATCTCGAGGGACTTCTCGCGCACATCGATCACGTCGTACTGGGTGACCTGGAACGACGGGATGTTCACCTTCTTGCCGTTCACCAGGAAGTGGCCGTGCGAGACCACCTGGCGGGCGTGACGGCGAGTCCGGGCGAAGCCGGCGCGGTAGACAACGTTGTCGAGGCGGCACTCCAGCAGCTGCAGGAGGTTGTCACCGGTCTTGCCGGAGCGGCGCGAGGCCTCCTGGTAGTAGCGGCGGAACTGCTTCTCGAGCACGCCGTAGGTGAAGCGCGCCTTCTGCTTCTCGCGGAGCTGGAGCAGGTACTCGGACTCCTTGATCCTGCCGCGGCCGTGCTGGCCGGGCGCGTAGGGGCGCTTCTCGAAAGCCTTGTCGTCGCCGACCAGGTCGACACCCAGGCGACGCGACTTCTTCGTCATAGGTCCGGTGTAGCGGGCCATGGTGAGGTCTCCTTCAGGTCTCGGGTCAGACGCGGCGGCGCTTGGGCGGCCGGCATCCGTTGTGCGGGGTCGGGGTGACGTCCTGGATGGTGCCGACCTCGAGGCCGATCGCACCCAGCGAGCGGATCGCTGTCTCGCGGCCCGAACCCGGGCCCTTGACGAAGACGTCGATCTTCTTCATCCCGTGCTCCATCGCCCGGCGACCCGCGGCCTCAGCGGCCATCTGCGCGGCGTACGGCGTGGACTTGCGGGAGCCCTTGAAGCCGACGGTGCCGGCAGAGGCCCACGCGATCACCGCGCCCGTGGGGTCGGTGATCGTGACGATCGTGTTGTTGAACGTGCTCTTGATGTGGGCTTCGCCCGCAGCGACGTTCTTCTTCTCCTTGCGACGCACCTTCTTGGCGCCAGCAGCCTGACGGCTCTTGGGAGGCATGCAGTGTTCTCCTTGTTTGGAAGCTCGTTGAGGAGGTCAGTGACTCGGCACGGGGCCGAACGTCACTTGGCCTTCTTCCTGCCGGCGACGGTGCGCTTGGGACCCTTGCGGGTACGGGCGTTGGTCTTGGTGCGCTGACCTCGGACCGGAAGATTCATCCGGTGCCGACGGCCCTGGTAGCTACCGATCTCGATCTTGCGGCGGATGTCCGCCTGGACCTCACGGCGGAGGTCACCCTCGATCTTGTAGTTACCTTCGATTGCGTCGCGGAGCTTGACGAGCTCCTCGTCACCCAGCTCGTGCACCCGCATGTCGGGGTTCACGCCGGTCACTTCGAGGACCTGCTGAGCGCGGGTACGGCCGATGCCGTAGATGTAGGTAAGTGCGACCTCGACGCGCTTGTCACGCGGGAGATCGACACCAACGAGGCGTGCCATGAAGGCAATGTCCCTTCGGTTGTCCAGAGGTGTCCGGCCATGACGCGTCCCCTGCGTTGCGTGGGGCCCCGGCCTCCGGTCCGGGGGTGACATCGGGCCACTGAAGCAGTGTGGCCCGACGAGCGTTCACGGTTCTGTTGGAGATATTCAGTTGTCCGCCCGGGCTTGGCGGTCGACGAGCGCTCCATCGGAGCGCATCTCGAACCCGCCGTACGGCTCAGCCCTGACGCTGTTTGTGGCGAGGGTTCTCGCAGATGACCATGACGCGGCCGTGGCGACGAATCACCTTGCACTTGTCACAGATCGGCTTGACGCTCGGGTTGACCTTCATCGCTGAGGGCCCCTTCTTGTGGGTCTTGTCGGCTATTTGTATCGGTAAACGATCCGGCCGCGGGTGAGGTCGTAGGGCGAGAGCTCCACCACAACGCGGTCCTCGGGAAGGATCCGGATGTAGTGCTGGCGCATCTTCCCGCTGATGTGAGCGAGGACCTTGTGACCGTTGCTCAGCTCGACCCGGAACATGGCGTTCGGGAGCGCCTCAACGACGGTGCCTTCGATCTCGATGACGCCTTCTTTTTTCGCCATGCCTCCGCAATCTGTTCGGCTGGTTCGTCTACCGTTTGTTGCACCGGACCGGGTGGTCCGGGTGGCCCGGGAACCTCTCGGTCAGACCGAGTGGACCTCGTGCAGTCGCCGCGTGGACCCAACCCGCGCAGCACGAGCCCCGAGGACTCGAACTAGGACAGGCAGCCGCTGGGCGCCACGGAAGAGACCCACGTTGGGCCGAGGGGAAATGATACGCGCACCCGGCAACAGATTGCTAATCGCGGACCCTACCGAGGAACCCCACGTGGCCCCAGCAGACCCGATCCACCGGCCGACCGCCCGGGTACTCCTCCTCGATGAGTCCGGAGCGATCTTGCTACAACGGTTCGTCGGCGAGTACGACGGTCTGCCCTTCTGGGTTCCCCCGGGGGGTGGCCTGCACGCCGGGGAGTCGCCCCGGGAGGGTGCCGCGAGGGAGGTGTTCGAGGAGACCGGACTGCGCGGACTGGCGCTGGGCCCCCACGTGTGGGACCGGGAGCACGTCTGGGAGTGGCGCGGCGTGACCTACCGCAGCGTCGAGACGTGGTTCCTTGCCGAGCGCGTCGAGCGGTTCGAGCCGGTCGCCGACCACCAGACCGCCGAGGAGATCATCGACATCACCGGGTGGCGGTGGTTCTCGCTCAGCGAACTCGAGGAGGAGCAGCCCCGGACCGTCCCGCTGGACCTCGCCGTACGGCTGCGGCGGCTGCTGTCGGAGGGCCCGCCGGACCGACCGGAGCCGATCGGCCCCTGACTCCGACGCGCTAGGCGTCCCCGCCGGACTCCGGCCGCAGCACGGAGATGTACCCCGATCCGTCCGCCCGAGGCTCCGTGCGGACCGGCTCGTCCCTTGCCGGCCACGCCTCCTCGGCCCTGAAGCGGTAGCCGTCCTGGCCAACCTCCCGGTAGCGGAACTCGACGGACTCGCCCGCGTCCAGGGATCTGAGTCCCTCGACCATCACCGCGCTGAAGTGCACCCAGCACCCCCCAGGGGTGGCCTCCGAGTCGATGACCCCCCAGCCCTCTTCGATGTCGAAGAATCGGACCGTTCCCTGAGCCCTGCGGAGCTCCCCCCGGGCGGTCACGGTCAGTCGCCGCCGTAGGGGAGGCCGAGCTCGGCGAGCCTCGCCTTGCCGCCGTCCAGGGCGGTGAGGACCCAGGCTCCTCGATCGGTCAGGGTGAAGGTGTGCTCGTAGTGGGCGGCCCAGGTGCCGTCGGCGGTGGAGACGGTCCAGTCGTCGTCCAGGATCTTGGTCGCCTGGTCACCCAGCACCACCATCGGCTCGACCGCCAGGGCAAGTCCCTTCACCAGCTTGGGCCCGCGACCGGGGCGGCCGTAGTTGGGCACGTTCGGCGGCTGGTGCATCGCCGAGCCGATCCCGTGCCCGACGTAGTCCTCGAGGATGCCGTAGTCACCCTGGGCCCGGATGTAGGTCTCCACGGCGTGGGAGATGTCGGTGACCCGGCCACCGAGACGAGCCGCGCCGATCCCCCGCCAGAGCGACTCCTCGGTCACCCGCATCAGCTCGGCGACCTCGGGCTCGACCTCGCCGACGGCCACCGTGATGGCGGCGTCCCCGTGCCAGCCGTCGACGATCGCGCCACAGTCGATCGAGATGACGTCCCCGTCCTCGAGCACCCGACTGCCCGGGATCCCGTGCACCACCTCGTCGTTGACCGACGCGCAGATCGTGGCGGGGAAGGGCGGGTGGCCGTAGCCCAGGAAGGACGGGAGCGCCCCCGACGACCGGATGCTCTCCTCGGCCATCGCGTCGAGATCGGCAGTGCTCACGCCAGCGCGCACGGCAGAGCGCAGCAGCTCCAGGGTCTTGCCGACGACCAGGCCGGCGGCACGCATCCGCTCGATCTGCTCCGGCGACTTGATCTCGACACCGCGGTCCCCGAAGGCCATGCTGGGCTGCTCAGCCGCCGAACGGCCGAAGCGCTTCTGCGATCCGCTCAGAGACCTCTGAGACCTCGCCAAGCCCTCCGACCTCCACCACCAGGCCGCGACCCGAGTAAACCTCGATGAGCGGGGCGGTCTGCTCGACGTATACCTCCTGGCGACGCCGGACGACCTCCTCGGTGTCGTCGCTGCGCCCCTCGACCTCGGCGCGCTTGAGCAGCCGCTGGATCAGCTCCTCCTCGTCGACGCTGAGCACGACGACCACGTCGAGGGCGTGACCGGCTGCCTCCAGCATCCCGTCCAGCTCAGCAACCTGAGCGACGGTGCGTGGGTATCCGTCCAGGAGGAACCCATGAGTGGCGTCGTCGGCCGCGAGTCGGTCCCGCACCATGGCGTTGGTGACCTCGTCGGGCACATACTCCCCGGCATCCATGTAGCGCTTCGCCTCAAGGCCGAGCGCGGTCGACTGCGAGACGTTGGCCCGGAAGATGTCCCCCGTCGAGATCGCCGGGATCGCGTATCGCTCCCCGATCACCTTGGCCTGGGTTCCCTTCCCCGCGCCGGGTGGGCCCATCAGGATCAGGCGCATGTCAGACCTCCACTCCGTCGGCGTTGGTTCGAGCGAAGCCGAGCCCGGACATCAGCGCAGGAATCCTTCATAGTTGCGCTGCTGCAGTTGGCTCTCGATCTGTTTTACCGTGTCGAGCGCGACACCCACCATGATCAGGATGGATGTTCCACCGAACGGGAACCGTTGATTTGCGTTGAGCAGGACGAACGCGATCAACGGGATGATCGCGATGAGACCCAGATAGAGAGAGCCCGGGAAGGTGATCCGGGACAGCACGTAGTTGAGGTACTCCTCGGTGGGGCGCCCCGCGCGGATACCGGGGATGAAGCCGCCGTACTTCTTCATGTCGTCGGCCACTTGCTCAGGGTTGAACGTGATGGCGACGTAGAAGTACGTGAAGAAGATGATCATCAGGAAGTAGCCCGCCATGTACCACGGGCTGCCCTGACGGGTGAGCTCCAGAACGATCCGCGTGACCGGGTTGGCCCCGGTCGGGTCGAACTGAGCCACCAGCGCTGGGAGGTACAGCAGGCTGGAGGCGAAGATGACGGGGATGACGCCTGCCTGGTTGACCTTGAGTGGGATGTAGGTCGACGAGCCACCGAAGACCTTGCGCCCGACCATCCGCCGCGCGTACTGGACCGGGACACGGCGCTGCCCCTGCTCCATGAAGATCACCGCGGCGATCAAAGCCATTCCGATGATGATCACGATGGAGAAGACCCACCACCCGTTGGTCAGCCGAACCTGCCACAGCGAGCCGGGGAACGAGGCGATGACCTGGGTGAAGATCAGGATCGACATGCCGTTGCCGATGCCGCGGTCGGTGATCAGCTCACCCATCCACATGATGACGGCGGTACCGGCCATCATCGTGATGACGAGGATGAGCATCGTCCAGATGCTGTTGTTGTTGTAGAGCAGCTCCTTGTTGCAGTTCTGCAGGAGCTGTCCGCTGCGGGCGAGTGCCACGATGCCGGTCGCCTGAAGCACCGCAAGTGCCAAGGTGACGTACCGCGTGTACTGCGTGATCTTCGCCGTGCCGGACTGGCCCTCCTTCTGGAGAGCGTCGAGACGCGGAATGACCACGGTGAGCAGCTGCAGGATGATGCTCGCGGTGATGTAGGGCATGATGCCGAGCGCGAAGACGGTGAGCTTCAGTAGTGCGCCACCGGAGAACAGGTTGATCAGGCTGTAGATGCCGCCACTCTGCGTCGCCTGATCGAAGCAGGTCTGCACGTTCGCGACGTTCACCCCGGGGGCGGGCAGCTGGGAGCCCAACCGGAACAGGATGATGATCGCGACCACGAAGAGCAGCTTGCGCCGCAGATCCGGCGTGCGGAATGCGTTGGCGAATGCGCCTAGCACCTGATCCTCATTTCATGAACGGTCGGCCCACACAGAGACGCGCGAAGCCTAACAGGGGCCCGATCCCGTGCTGACGCGGCATTTGCCACGACAGCGAGGGACCGAACCCCTGACACGGACTCAGATCTCGGTGGTCGTTCCGCCGGCGGCGGCGATCTTCTCCTTGGCCGAAGCGGAGAATGCGTGCGCAGTCACCTGCACCGACGCACTGATCTCGCCGGTCCCGAGGACCTTGACCGGACGACCCGCCCTTACGGCGCCCTTTGAGGCGAGCCCGACGATGTCGACGGCCCCACCCTCCGGGAAGAGCTCGGAGATGCGGTCGAGGTTGACGACCTGGTACTCCACCTTGAACGGGTTCTTGAAGCCCTTCAGCTTCGGAAGCCGCATGTGGATCGGCATCTGGCCGCCCTCGAAGCTGGCGGGGATCTGGTTGCGGGCCTTGCTGCCCTTGGTTCCGCGACCCGCGGTCTTGCCCTTCGAGCCCTCACCGCGACCCACACGGGTCTTGGCGGTCTTGGCCCCCGGCGCCGGCCGGAGGTGATGGATCTTCAACGTCATGTCAGTCGACCTCCTGGACGACCACGAGGTGGCGCACCGTCTGGACCATGCCACGGATCTCCGGGCGGTCCTCCTTGACGACCACGTCACCGATTCGCTTGAGGCCGAGCGTCCGCAGCGTCTCGCGCTGGTTCTGCTTGCGACCGATGGCGGAGCGGGTCTGCTGTACCTTCAGCCGTGCCATCAGCCAGTCACCTCCGCACGAGCCTTGAGCAGCGCGGCCGGCGCGACTTCCTCGACAGTCTTGCCCCGCCGGGCCGCGACCGACTCCGGCTCCTCGAGAGCCTTCAGGGCCGCGACGGTGGCGTGCACGATGTTGATCTGGTTGGACGAGCCGAGCGACTTGCTCAGTACGTCGTGGATTCCGGCGCACTCCAAGACGGCGCGCACCGGGCCACCGGCGATCACTCCGGTACCGGGAGCGGCCGGGCGCAGCAGCACCACGCCTGCCGCCTTCTCGCCCTGGACCGGGTGCGGGATGGTGCCCTGGATCCGGGGAACCTTGAAGAAGTTCTTCTTGGCCTCCTCGACGCCCTTGGCGATGGCGGCCGGCACCTCCTTGGCCTTCCCGTATCCGACACCGACCAGACCGTCGCCGTCACCGACGACGACCAGCGCGGTGAAGCTGAAGCGACGGCCGCCCTTGACGACCTTGGCGACACGGTTGATCGCGACGACGCGCTCGACATAGGCGTTCTTGTCGGCAGCCGCGTCACGGCCACGGCTGTCGCGGCCACGACGGTCTGACCGCTCGCCACCGGCACCCGTACGGCGCTGGGGTCCGCTCATTCGACTTACCTTCTCTCTCTCATCACGATCAGAACGCCAGCCCGCCCTCGCGGGCTCCATCGGCGAGGGCGGCAACCCGCCCGTGGTACCGGTTCCCGGCGCGGTCGAAGACCACGCCCTCGATGCCGGCCGACTTGGCACGCTCGGCGAGCAACTCACCGACCTTGCGAGCCTTGGCCGTCTTGTCGCCGTCGAGGCTGCGCAGGTCCGCCTCCATCGAGGTGGCCGAGGCCAGCGTCTTGCCCACGGTGTCGTCGACGACCTGGGCGCTGATGTGCTTCGCCGAGCGGGTGACGACCAGACGAGGCCGCTCTCCGGTACCGGCGAGGTGCTTTCGGCCACGAATCTGCCGGCGCAGTCGCGAGGACGCACGTCCCGACAGGTGCTTGGGGTTCTTCAGAGTGATCGCCATCGTCACTTACCAGCCTTTCCGACCTTGCGCCGGACGTGCTCACCCTCGTAGCGGATGCCCTTGCCCTTGTACGGCTCGGGCTTGCGCAGCTTCCGGATGTTCGCGGCGACCTCGCCGACCAACTGCTTGTCGATCCCCTGCACGCCGAACTTCGTGGCGGAATCCACCGTGAAGCTGATGCCGTCCGGGGCGTTGAAGGTGATCGGGTGGGAATAGCCGAGCTGGAACTCCAGCTGGGCCGGGCCCTTGGACAGAACTCGGTAGCCGACGCCGACGATCTCGAGCCTCTTCTCGTAGCCCTGGGTCACACCGGTCACCATGTTGGCGATCAATGACCGGGTCAGCCCGTGCAGCGCACGGTTGCGTCGCTCGTCGTCGGGGCGGGTCACCTGAAGGGTGCCCTCCTCAGTGTGATTGACCGCGATGGGAGCGGCCACGGTGTGCGTGAGGGTGCCCTTGGGTCCCTTGACGGTCACCATGCTGTCGTCAACGTTCACGTCGACCCCGGACGGGACCGGGATCGGGAGCCTGCCGATGCGAGACATGCTTCTTCTTCCTCTCTCGGTCCGTCGTCACCAGACGTAGGCGAGGACTTCCCCACCCACGCCCTTCTGGTTCGCCTGGCGGTCGGTCAGCAGACCCTGGCTCGTCGAGATGATCGCGACGCCCAGGCCACCGAGGACCTTGGGGAGGCCGTTTGCCTTGGCGTACACACGCAGACCCGGCTTGCTGATCCGGCGGAGGCCTGCGATCGAGCGCTCGCGGTTCTGGCCGTACTTGAGGGTCACCGTGAGCGTCTTGCCGACCTCACCCTCGGTGGGGTCCTCCGACGACCACGTCGTGATGTAGCCCTCCTGCTGGAGGATGTCGGCGACCCCTGCCTTCAGCTTGCTGAAAGGCATGGATACCGAATCGTGGTACGCCTGGTTGGCGTTGCGCAGACGGGTAAGCATGTCTGCGATTGGATCGGTCATCGTCATGGCCGTGAGGCCCCTTCCCGCCGTGGTTTCGTGCCGCCGGAGCGGCCGACCTTCAGCGATCTCGTAACTGCTCTGTGGATGTGGGTCTGACTCAGTGCGGGTCGCCCCGCAGGGTGCTCGGTGGTAGCTGTCACCAACTGCTCTTGGTGACGCCGGGAAGCTCACCCGCGTGCGCCATCTCGCGCAGGCACACCCGGCACAACCCGAACTTGCGGTAGACGGCCTTGGGTCGGCCGCACTTCTGGCAGCGGGTGTACGCGCGCACGGGGAACTTCGGCGTGCGGGCCTGCTTGACCTTGAGTGCTGTCTTGGCCATCGGTCACTGCTCCTTGAACGGGAAGCCGAGCTGACGCAGCAGCTCGCGACCCTCGTCGTCGGTCGTCGCGGAAGTGACGACCGTGATGTCCATACCTCGCGATCGGTCGACCCGGTCCTGGTCGATCTCGTGGAACATCACCTGCTCGGTCAACCCGAAGGTGTAGTTGCCACGTCCGTCGAACTGGGTGCTGCTCAGCCCACGGAAGTCGCGGATACGGGGCAGAGCGAGGGTCAGGAGGCGGTCGAGGAACTCCCACATCCGGTCGCCCCGCATTGTGACGTGCGCGCCGATCGGCATGCCCTCACGCAGCTTGAACTGCGCGATGGACTTGCGGGCCCGGGTCACCTGGGGCTTCTGGCCGGTGATGACCGTGAGGTCCTTGATCGCACCCTCGATCAGCTTCGAGTCGCGGGCGGCCTCGCCCACGCCCATGTTCACGACGACCTTCACGACGCCGGGAACCTGCATGGCGTTCGCGTAGCTGAACTGTTTGTTCAGCGCCGGAACGATTTCTTCGCGGTACCGCTGCTTCAGGCGCGGCAACTCACGGGTCTCGGTGGTGCTCATCAGATCTCCTCGCCCGTCTTGCGCGAGATGCGCACGCTCCGGGTCTTGGTGTACGTCGAACCATCGGCCCGGCTTACCTCGACCTCGACCCGCTTGAAGCCGACACGGGCCGCGGTCTTGCCCTCGACCAGCATCACGTTCGATACGTGGATGGCTGCCTCCTGGGTCACGATCCCGCCGGTCGTTCCGTCGCGGCCGCCGGAGTTGACCACCTTGGTGTGCCGCTTCACGCGGTTGACACCCTCGACGATCACCCGGTCCTCCTCAGCCAAGACCTTGATGACCTTGCCCTCGGCGCCCTTGTCCTTGCCGGCGATGACCTTCACGACATCGCCCTTCTTGATGTTCGCCATGGCTCAAAGCACCTCCGGCGCGAGCGAGATGATCTTCATGAACTTCTTCTCACGCAGCTCACGGCCGACCGGGCCGAAGATGCGCGTCCCGCGCGGCTCACCGTCGCTCTTGAGGATGACGGCGGCGTTCTCGTCGAAGCGGATGTAGGAACCGTCGGGACGGCGGCGCTCCTTCACGGTGCGCACGACCACGGCCTTGACGACATCGCCCTTCTTGACGTTGCCGCCCGGGATGGCGTCCTTGACGGTGGCGACGATGACGTCGCCGATCCCGGCGTAGCGTCGGCCCGAGCCGCCGAGAACCCGGATGCAAAGGATTTCCTTCGCGCCGGTGTTGTCGGCGACCTTGAGCCGCGACTCCTGCTGGATCATCGGTTGTCTCCTGGTTGTCGCGCCGGTTCTCGCACTGCGAGCCTGGCGGAACGGATGGTGGTTACTTGGCCTTCTCGAGGATCTCGACGAGACGCCAACGCTTGGTCGCCGAGAGCGGCCGGGTCTCCATGATCAGGACCCGGTCACCGACGCCACAGTCGTTCTGCTCGTCGTGCACCTTGAGCTTGCTGTTGCGGCGCAACACCTTGCCGTAGAGGGCGTGCTTGACCCGGTCTTCGACGCTGACCACGATGGTCTTGTCCATCTTGTCGCTCACGACCAGGCCCTCGCGGACCTTGCGGCGGCCGCGCTCGTCGCCCTGGTCGAACCCAGCGTCGCTCACCTTGATGTCTCCCTCGCTCATGCGTCACCGTCCTGGACGCCCGGGGTCTGGCGGATCCCGAGCTCGCGCTCACGCACCACGGTGTAGATGCGGGCGATGTCTCGTTTGACCAACCGAAGTCGGCCGTGGCTCTCCAACTGGCCCGTGGCCGACTGGAAGCGGAGGTTGAACAGCTCCTCCTTGGCCTCACGCAGCCTGATCTCCAGGTCGACGTTGGTCATCTCGTCGAGCTCGTGCGCCGCTGCCATCAGAACTCACCTGCCTCGCGGGTGACGAACCGGCACTTCATCGGGAGCTTGTGCATCGCCAGGCGCAGGGCCTCGCGAGCAATGTCCTCGGTGACACCGGAAAGTTCGAACATGACACGGCCGGCCTTGACGTTGGCGATCCACCACTCGGGGGAGCCCTTGCCGGAACCCATCCGGGTCTCGGCCGGCTTCTTGGTGAGGGGACGGTCCGGGTAGATGTTGATCCACACCTTTCCGCCACGCTTGATGTGCCGGGTCATCGCGATACGAGCGGCCTCGATCTGGCGGTTCGTCACGTAGTGACCCTCGACGGCCTGGATGCCGTACTCACCGAACGCCAGGGAGGTGCCGCCCTTCGCCATACCGCCGCGCTTGGGGCTGTGCTGCTTGCGGTGCTTGACCCTTCGGGGCATCAACATCGCTCTCAGGCCTCCTTTCCAGCGGTCGCCTCGGCCGGAGCCGCGGTGGCCGGAGCCGGAGTGGCCGGAGCCTCAGTGGCCGGAGCAGCCTCGGCAGCGCGGTCCGAACGGGTCGGACGGTCGCCACGGGTCGGACGGTCGCTTCGGCCGGCCCGGGTCGGACGACCCCGGCCCGGAGCGCCGGCGCGAGACGCGGCAAGCGCCTCGCGCTCCGCACGCGAGCTGGGGACCTCGCCCTTGTAGATCCAGACCTTCACGCCGATGCGGCCGAAGGTCGTCCGAGCCTCGTAGAAGCCGTAGTCGATATCGGCGCGCAGCGTGTGCAGGGGGACCCGGCCCTCGCGGTAGAACTCCGAACGCGACATCTCGGCTCCGCCGAGACGACCCGAGCACTGGATCCGAACACCCTTGGCGCCCGAACGCATCGAGGTCTGGATCGCCTTGCGCATGGCGCGACGGAAGGCGACTCGGCCCGACAGCTGCTCGGCGACACCTTGGGCCACCAGTTGAGCGTCGATCTCGGGGTTCTTCACCTCGAGGATGTTCAACTGGACCTGCTTGCCGGTGAGCTTCTCGAGCTCACCGCGGATCCGGTCGGCCTCGGCACCGCGACGGCCGATCACGATGCCCGGGCGGGCGGTGTGGATGTCGACGCGCACCCGGTCACGGGTCCGCTCGATCTCGACCTTGGAGATCCCGGCCCGCTCCATGCCCTTGGAGAGCAGTCTGCGGATCGCGACGTCCTCTCCGACGTAGGCCTTGTAGAGCTTGTCGGCGTACCAACGGCTCTTGTGGTCGGTGGAGATGCCGAGGCGGAAGCCGTTCGGGTTGATCTTCTGACCCATTACTTGCTCTCCGCCTTCCCGTTCACGACGTCCTTGGGTTGGACGACGAGGGTGATGTGGCTGGTCCGCTTGTTGATCCGAGCGGCCCGTCCCTGGGCGCGCGCCCGGAACCGCTTCATCGTCGGGCCCTCGTCGACCGTCGCCTTCGACACGACCAGGGAGTGCGGGTCGAGGTCCTCGCCGAGCTCGGCGTTGGCCACCGCGCTCTCGAGCACCTTGAAGACCGTCTCGCTGGCCGCCTGTGGGGCGAACTTGAGGAGTGCCAAGGCCTCCTCGACGTCCATGCCACGCACCATGTCGACGACCCGGCGGGCCTTCTGCGGTGTGATCCGGACGAAGCGGGCCACAGCGAAGGCGCCCGGCTGGTCGCCCAGCAGGCTCTCTCGGCGGGCGCTTACGCGCTTACGCTCCATAACGCTCATTGCTCTCTACTTTCCGTCCGTCAGCGCCGGCGGCTCTTGCGGTCGTCCTTGACGTGCCCGCGGTAGGTGCGGGTCGGCGCAAACTCTCCGAGCTTGTGTCCGACCATCGCATCGGTCACGAACACGGGAACGTGCTTGCGACCGTCGTGCACCGCGATCGTGTGGCCGATCATGGCCGGCACGATCATGGAACGACGCGACCAGGTCTTGATCACGTTCGTGGCGCCCTTTTCGTTCTGCACGTCCACCTTCTTCATCAGGTGTCCGTCAACGAAAGGACCCTTCTTCAGGCTGCGAGGCATGATTCGTACCTTTCCCTTGCGGCCTTACCGCTTGCCGCTCTTGCGACGACGGATGATCTGGGCGTCACTGGCCTTGCGCTTGCGCGTCCGGCCCTCGGGCTTGCCCCACGGGGACACCGGGTGGCGTCCACCCGACGTCTTGCCCTCGCCACCGCCGTGCGGGTGGTCGACCGGGTTCATGACGACACCGCGGACGGTCGGGCGCTTGCCCTTCCAGCGCATCCGGCCGGCCTTGCCCCAGTTGATGTTGGACTGCTCGGCGTTGCCGACCTCACCGACGGTCGCGCGGCAGCGGACGTCGACGAACCGCATCTCACCCGACGGCAGGCGCAGCGTGGCGCGGCTTCCCTCACGCGCCACGAGCTGGGCCGAGTTGCCGGCCGAGCGGGCCATCTTTGCGCCACCGCCCGGACGCAGCTCCACGCAGTGGATCGTGGTGCCGACCGGGATGTTGCGCAGCGGCAGGTTGTTGCCCGGCTTGATGTCGGCCGAGGGACCGGACTCGATGCGGGCGCCCTGGGCCAGGTCCTTGGGCGCGATGATGTAGCGCTTCTCGCCGTCGGCGAAGTGCAGCAGCGCGATCCGGGCGGTGCGGTTCGGGTCGTACTCGATGTGCGCCACCGTCGCGGGCACGCCGTCCTTGTCGTAGCGACGGAAATCGACGACTCGGTAGGCGCGCTTGTGCCCACCACCCTGGTGACGGGTGGTGATCCGGCCCTGGTTGTTCCGGCCGCCCTTCTTCGGAAGCGGTCGCAGCAGCGACTTCTCCGGCGTCGACCGCGTCACCTCGACGAAGTCGGCGACCGAAGCGCCCCGGCGACCGGGAGTTGTCGGCTTGTACTTGCGGATACCCATGGTTTCTTGTCCTCTACTCCACGGTCAGGAGACCGTGCCTCCGAAGATGTCGATGCGGTGGCCCTCCGCCAGACTCACGACAGCGCGCTTGGAGTCGGCACGCTTGCCGAGCCCACGCGCGGTCCGTCGGGTCTTGCCCTTCCGGTTGAGGGTGTTCACCGAGGTCACCTTGACGTCGAAGACCTTCTCGACCGCGATCTTGATCTCGGTCTTGTTCGCGTCCGGGCGCACCAGGAAGGTGTACTTGTTCCCGTCGAGCAGGCCGTAGCTCTTCTCGCTGACGACCGGCGCGATCAGGACATCGCGGTAGTCCTTGTGGAAGTTGCTCACTTCGCGTCCTCCCCAGTCTCCTCGGACTCGACTGCGTCGGCAGCCGCGTCATCGGTGTCCTCGGCGACATCCTCGACGACGTTCTCTGGGCTCGCGGCCTCGGCCGATGTCGCCACCGCCTTGACCGATTTCCCGGTCTGCGGGCCGGCGACGAACGCCTCGAAGGCGCTCTTGGTAAAGACCACCTCGTCGGAGACCAGGACGTCGTAGGTGTTCAGCTGGTCAACCGCGATCAGGTGGGCCGAGGCGACGTTGCGCAGTGACAGCCACGTCACGGTGTCGGTGCGGTCGAGGACGACGAGAATCTTCCCGGCCCCGGTGATCCCGGCCAGCGCCGCAACCGCGGCCTTGGTCGAGGGGGAGCTACCTGGCACCAGCGCGTCGACCACGTGGATGCGGCCCGCGCGAGCCCGGTCGCTGAGTGCGCCTCGGAGCGCAGCTGCCTTCATCTTCTTCGGCGTGCGCTGGTCGTAGGACCGCGGGTGAGGACCGTGCACCACGCCACCGCCGGCGAACTGCGGCGCCCGGGTCGAGCCCTGGCGAGCGCGTCCGGTGCCCTTCTGGCGGTACGGCTTACGCCCACCACCGCGGACATCGCCACGCGTCTTGGTGGCGTGCGTGCCCTGACGGGCAGCCGCCTGCTGGGCGACGACGACCTGGTGGATCAACGGGACGTTGACCTGGACGTCGAAGATCTCCTCGGGCAGGCTGACCTTGAGGGCCTTCACGGCCTTGGGCTTGGCTGCCTTCTTCGTGGCTGCGCTCACTTCGCGACCTCGCTCATCTTTGCGGCCGAGCGGATGACCACCAGGCCGCCCTTCGGACCCGGGATCGCGCCCTTGATCAGGACCAGACCCTTCTCGACGTCCACCGAGTGGACCGAGAGGTTCTGCGTGGTGACGACGTCGTTGCCCATCCGGCCGGCCATGCGCAAGCCCTTGAACACCCGACCAGGGGTGGCGCAGCCACCGATCGAGCCCGGCTTGCGGTGGTTGCGGTGGGAACCGTGCGAGGCCGAGACGCCGGCGAAACCGTGGCGCTTCATCACACCGGCGAAGCCCTTGCCCTTGCTGGTGCCGGTCACGTCGACAACCTCGCCGGCGGCGAAGATGTCGGGGCTGATCTCCTGGCCAACGGTGTACGCCGCAGCATCGGCGGTCCGGATCTCCGCCAGGTGACGACGAGGAGTCGTGCCTGCCTTGGCGAAGTGGCCCGCAGAAGGCTTGTTGACCGACCTGCCGTCGACCTCGCCGAAACCGAGCTGGACGGCGTTGTAGCCGTCGGTCTGGGGCTGGCGGACCTGCGTGACGACATTCGTGTCCGCACGGACGACCGTCACCGGGACCACGTGGTTGTTCTCGTCCCAGGTCTGGGTCATGCCGAGCTTGGTGCCCAGCAGTCCCTTCACGTTTCGTTCGTAGGTACTCATCAGATCCCGGTCCTCAGAGCTTGATCTCGATGTCGACGCCGGCTGGCAGGTCGAGCCGCATGAGCGAGTCGACGGTCTTCGGCGTCGGGTCGATGATGTCGATGAGCCGCTTGTGGGTGCGCATCTCGAAGTGCTCGCGGCTGTCCTTGTACTTGTGGGGAGAGCGAATCACGCAGAAGACGTTCTTCTCGGTCGGCAGCGGCACCGGGCCGGCGACCTTCGCGCCCGTGCGAGTCACGGTGTCCACAATCTTGCGCGCCGAAGTGTCGATCACCTCGTGGTCATAGGCCTTGAGCCTGATGCGGATCTTCTGTCCCGCCATCAGTCCGTCCTTTACTCGTTCGTTCCGCCTGGTCTCGTCGTGTTCCGGGAGGAACACTCCGCCCCCGCTCCCACCGACCCCCGCGGTCGGGCGTGTCGCACCCGATCCAACCCATAAAGGTCTGGAGTTCGTCGATTGTTGGTGGCACCCGACGGGGAGTCGGGCTGAAGCGGAGTCTCCTGGTCGGCGCGCGCACGCGAGACTGGCACAATCCGGGAGAATCCGATTCAGCAGTCAAGAGTGCTCGCGCCCCGGCGACTCAGCCGGAGCAACCTGACTATCTTGGCAGAGCCGATAGGTGATCGCAAATCGAGCGGGGATGCCCACGGCGCCCCGGCGCAGATCGTCCACTGGGACGCTGAACCGGACGCTGGACCGGGCGCTGGGACCGCAGGGCCGCATCGAGGACGCGTTGGCCGTCCAGCGGGCGCTCACGGTGGAGGCAGTCGGCGCGGGGATCGGCGATCCCTCGTTGACATGGAGACGACCATGGGCCAGACCTGCTCGAATCCGGGGCCGAATCCGGCCCTTTGTGACTGGATCCGTAGCCAGAGGCCGTTCTGAGCTGCAGAATCGGTCGCATGAGTACCGAGATTGACCGCGACCGCCTGGCTCGGCTCCTCGCCGAGGAGGAGCAGGTCTTCGCTGACAGCCACCCTGCGTCCCGGAAGCTGGCCACCCGAGCCGAGACCTCACTGCTCGGCGGGGTGCCGATGCCCTGGATGACCAGGTGGCCCGGATCGTTCCCGGTCTTCGTCGACCGGGCCGAGGGGGCTCGTTTCGTCGATGTCGACGGCAACGAGTACATCGACCTGTGCCTGGGCGACACCGGATCGATGACCGGGCACGCTCTCCCCGAGGTCGCGGTAGCCATCGCCGAACGAGCCAGGACCGGGCTGACCACGATGCTGCCGAGCCCGGATGCCGCGTGGGTCGGCGAGGAACTGGCTCGACGGTTCGGCATGCCGCGCTGGCAGATGGCGATGACGGCCACGGACGCGAACCGGTTCGCGCTGCGCTTCGCCCGACATGTCACCGGGCGAACCAAGATCTGCGTGATGGACTGGTGCTACCACGGCACGGTCGACGAGACCTTCGCCGTCCTCGATGACACGGGGAAGGTCGCCCCCCGGCCCGGAAAGCTCGGGCCGCCGGTGGACGTGGCGCTCACCACCAAGGTGGTGCCGTTCAACGACCTGGCGGCCCTGGAGGCCGCGCTGGCTCCCGGCGACGTCGCCGCGCTCTTGATGGAGCCGGCACTGACCAACATCGGGATCGTGCTTCCGGAGCCTGGCTACCTCGAGGGTGTCCGCGAGATCACCCGACGCACCGGAACCGTGCTGATCAACGATGAGACCCACACGATCTGCGCCGGGCCCGGTGGGGCTACTGCGGCGTGGGGCCTGGACCCGGACATGGTCGTCATCGGCAAACCGATCGGGGGTGGCGTCCCGGTCGCGGCGTACGGCGTGAGCGCGGAGATCGCCCAGCGGCTCGATCCCATCATGCACGGCCATGAGATCGACGTGGCCGGGGTCGGCGGCACCCTCAGCGGCAGCGCCCTGGCTCTCGCGGCGGTGCGCGCGACCTTGTCGAACCACCTGCGTCAGGAGGACTTCGACACCGCGATCCCCCTCGCGGCCGGCTGGACCGAGGGCGTGGCCGGGGTGATCGAGCGCAGCAGATTGCCGTGGACCGTGCAGCGTCTCGGGCTGCGGGCGGAGTACTGGTTCTGCCCGCCCCCGCGGACCGGGTCGCTGGCCGCCGCGGCGGTGGACGAGGACCTTGAGGCGTTCTTCCACCTGTGGTCGTTCAACCGCGGCATCCTGCTAGCGCCGTTCCACAACATGGCGCTCTTCTCGCCTTTCCACACCCAAGAAGACGTCGACCGTCACACCGAGGTCTTCGGTGGGGCGGTCGACGCTCTGATCGGTTGACCGGCTGAGCCGGTTGGTCAGACGGCGGTGGAGTGGGTCGCTTCCCAGCCCGCGTAGCCACCGAGAACGTCGGACACGTCTTCGAAGCCCGCCTGGCTCAGGTAGCTGCTCGCGACGCTGGACCGCCAGCCGCCGGCGCAGTAGAGCACCGTCGGACGGTCAGCGCTGAGCTCCCCGATGCGGCGGGAGAGCTCGGCAAGCGGGATGTGGACGGCGCCGTCGAGCAGGCCGGTCGCCTCGATCTCGCCGACGTTGCGCACGTCGACGAGCTGAACGTCGTCGCAGAGCACCTCGTCGAGCTGGGCCGGGCTGAGCCGGCTGGCCCGCGCCACCTTGTCCTGATGGTCGATCATGTACGCCTCGGGGCGCGGGACGAAGCCGATCACGTTGTCGTAGCCGATGCGAACGAAGCGGATCGCTGCTTCCTCCTCCTCGCCCTCCGGGGTGACCAGAATGATCTTCTCCTCGGGCTTGAGCACCATGCCGATGGTCTCGGCCATCCGGCCGTCGACCGGGATGTTGATCGAGCCGCGGATGTGCCCCGCGGCGAACTCGGTGATCTCCCGAGCATCGACCAACTTCGCGCCCTCCGCGAGGGTGGCGTCGACCTCCTCCGGTGACAGGGCCCGCAACTCCACGCCCAACTCGCGGATAGCGCGGTTCTTGCGGTTGATCGTCGCGTTGTAGACGAAGTACTCCGGGGCCGGCGGTTGACCGGCGGTGACCACCGCGAGGAACTGCTCCTCGGTCATCGGCTGGCAGGCGTAGTTGAACTTGCGCTGCTCACCGATCGTCGACTGCTTCTCGGTCGAGAGGTTCTTGCCGCAAGATGAGCCGGCGCCGTGAGCAGGGAAGACGCGGACCTCGTCCGGAAGCCCCATGAGCTTGACCTGGACGCTGTTGTACAGCATCTTGCCGAGCTCCTCGGCGGTGACGCCGATCGAGGCGAGCAGGTCCGGGCGTCCGACGTCGCCGATGAACAGTGCGTCCCCGGTCAGCGCGGCGTACGCAACGTCGTCCTCGGCGTGCTCATAGACCAGAACGGAGATCGACTCGGGGGTGTGACCAGGGGTCTCCATGATCTCGAGGGCGACGTCGCCCAGCTCGATCCGGTCCCCATCGGCCAACTTCTTGCTCTCGAAGTCGGTCCGGGCCGCCCGGCCGAAGCCGATCCAGGCACCTGTGGCCTCGGCCAGCTCGATGTGGCCCGAGACGAAGTCTGCGTGGAAGTGGGTGTTGATCACTCCGACGATCTCGAAGCCGTGCTCCTTGGCCTCGGAGAGGTACTCCTCGACGTCGCGGCGGGGGTCGACGACTACGGCCTTCTTGGAGGTCTCGTCACCGATCAGGTACGACGCCTGGGACAGGCAGTCGAGGTAGTACTGGGCGAAGTACATGAGCTTCTCCTGCTCTGAGCGGATATACGACGCGCACCTTCTATTGCACGGACGTTTGCGTTGAGGGACAACATATACCCCCATGGGTATATTCCTCAAGCCTTCGGTCCGCTTCACAGAACCTTCACGCGGCAGCACCTGAGACCACCATGCGGGGCCCCTTCACTGAAGTCAACCGTCAGACAACTACCCCGGAGGACCCCACCATGAACACTGTCCACAAGATCACCATCACCGCACTCGCCGGCACCGCCGTGGTTGTCACGGGGATTGGTATCGGGACCAGCGCGGCCAGCGCGAGCGAGGGGCTCAGCGACAAGCAGTTGGTCGCCCTCTACGAGGAGGAGCGTCTGGCCGGCGACGTCTACGGGGTCCTCGGCGCCGGGTACGACGTCCAGATCTTCGACAAGATCGGCGCAGCCGAGGACCGGCACCAGGCATCGGTCGCCACCCTGCTACAGGCCCGCGGCTACGACATCGGCAGCCTGCCCACCGCTCCCGGTGACTACGCCACCGACGGGTACGACGAGCTGTACACCGACTTCGTCGCCGCCGGCTCGACCTCCCTCGACGATGCCTTCGGCGTCGGGGTGACCATCGAGCAGACCGACATCTCCGACCTCAAGGATCTGCTCACCCAGACCGACGACCCCGCCGAGACCCAAGTCCTCACCGCGCTGCTCAACGGCTCCACGCACCACCTGGACGCCTTCACTGGCGACGCCGCCCCCGGCAACGGGATGCAGTCCGGGAAGGACAACGGGAGCCGGGGCATGGGGCCGGCGAACCGGCCCGACGGTCCGGGCATGCAGCGCGGCGGTCTCCCCGGCAGCGGCGACTGCCTCCTCGACGGCGACGGGGGCAGGCACCGCTACGGCAGCTGAACGCTCGGGATCGTGAGGATGAGGCGGGCGCCGCGCCCGGGCCCCTCGGACTCGGCGGCCAGCGTCCCACCGTGAGCCTCCGCGATCCCCCGACTGACCGTCAGCCCGACGCCGGTCCCCTCCTGGGGACGGGCGTCGGCGCTGCGGTAGAAGCGTTCGAAGATGCGGCCAAGCTCGGAGGAGGAGATCCCTGCTCCGTCATCGGTCACCGTGACGATCGCGCTGTGGTGGGCCCGCTCCACCCGGACCTCGACCGCCCCTTTCCCACGCACCGCCCGCAGCGCGTTGGAGAGCAGGTTGTCCAACACCTGTCCCAACCGCTGAGCATCGCCCTGCACGACCACGGGATCTGGCGCGAACACCGACATGGAGACACCCTCGGCCGCCTGGCCGGTGGCGAACCGGTCGACAGACCTCCGGGCCAGCCCGGCGAGATCGACAGGCTCGAGCTCCAAGACCAGTCGGCGCTCCTCCACCCTCGACAGCGTCCTCAGGTCGTCGGCGAGCCGCTGCAGCCGTTGGAGCTCGGCTCGCAGGCCCGCGAGCAGCTCGACGTCGGCGGAGAAGACGCCGTCCTGGAGTCCTTCGACGCGGCCGGTGAGGACCGTGAGCGGCGTTCGCATCTCATGGGCGACCTCGCCCAGAAGACGCACCCGCTCGCTCTCGACCTCTCCCAAGCGCTGAGCGAGGCCGTTCACATCCTCGACCAGGGCTGCCAGCTCCGTTTCGCGCGGCACGGCGATGCGTTGGTCGTAGTCGCCCTCACTGATCCGCCGCGTCACCTGCCGCACTTCTTCCAAGGGGCGAGCCAGCCGGATGGCGACGAACCAAGCGGCGACGACCGCCACGAGGAGCGCGACCAGGGAACCTACGAGCAGCGCCTGACGCAGAGCGTCCAGGAAGGCGGTGTGGATGCCGGCCGCGCTCAACTCCTGGCCCGGGCCCGACCCTGGGCCCGACGCTGGGCCCGACGCTGGGCCAGACCCTGGGCCCTGACCCTGGTTCGCGCCCTGGTACATCCCCTGGCCGCCGATGCCCCGGTCGAACACCTGGGGTGCCTGCCAGACGACGACCACGACGGATGCCGCCGCACCCATCACCGCGACCAGGAGGTGGGTGACGAGAAGTCGGCTGCGCAGGCGCATCATGCGGTTGGCCTCATGAGCTTGTAGCCGACGCCCCGGACCGTGCCGATGAACCGTGGGCTCGCCGCGTCGTCACCCAGGTGGGAACGCAGGCTGCGGATGTGTACGTCAACCACGCGTTCGTCGCCGTACCAGTCGCCACCCCACACGCGCTGCAGGATCTGGGTGCGGGTGAAGACCTGACCCGGGCGCGATGCGAGGAACGCGAGCAGGTCGAACTCGAGCGCCGAGAGCTCCACCTGGTTCCCGTCCAAGACGACCTCTCGGGTGCGGGGGTCGACGACAAGCGCGTCCACATCGGGCGACGACTCCTCCGGGGCCGAGTGCACCCGCCGAAGGAACGCACCGACGCGGGCCACCACCTCGCGAGGGCTGAAGGGCTTCGAGATGTAGTCGTCAGCCCCCATGCCCAGTCCGACCAGGCGATCGACCTCCTCGACCCTCGCGGTGACCAACAGCACGAGGACATGCGAACGGGTCCGGATCTGTCGAAGCACCTCGAGTCCGTCGATATCAGGGAGACCGACGTCGAGCAGGATCACCTCGGGCGCGCTGTCCTCCAGCGCCTGCAGAGCGACCTCGCCCGTATCAGCCTCGAGCACCCGGTACCCGGCCTGTTCGAGGTACCCACGGAGCACCGACCTGATGCCGGGGTCGTCGTCCACTACGAGGACCAGCTCACCCGTCATGGGTCGAGCCTAGAGGTCAGCGGCGACGCACGGTGAAGTCGGTGATCGGGCGTCCCGCGCGGATCCCACGCCGTTCGAACCGAGTGAGAGGTCGCTCCTCCCACCGTGGAGCCGGGTGATCGTGAAGTGGCTGCCACCAGGGGGACGATGCAAGCACGGAGCCGATCTGCTCGGCGTACTCCGGCCAGTCGGTCGCAAGCCGCCACAGGCCGCCGGGGGCGACCCTGGAGCCCGCCAAGGCCGCGAACTCGGCGCTGACAAGGCGACGACGATGGTGCCGCTGCTTGGGCCAGGGATCCGGGAAGAAGGTCCAGAGCTCTGCGACGCTATCCGGGCCGAGCAGGTGCTCCAGTGACCAGACCGCGTCGACGCTCATGACCCGCACGTTCTCAGCACCGGCCCGCTCGAGGTTCCGGAAGGTCTCGGCCACCCCGGGCCGCCACACCTCGAAAGCGAGGACGTCGCAGTCCGGGCGAGCCGCTGCCAGCACACCGGTCGCTTCGCCGATCCCGCACCCGATCTCCACGATCAATGGGGCGCGCCGGCCGAAGTAGCGCTCAAGGTCGAATGTGGGTTCGTCGGCGGACTCGTCGGGGATCCACCAGGCGTCTCGGCGGCGATCCCAAGCGGCCTCCTGCCCCGCGGTCAACCGGCTCCCCCGCCGTTTGTACGTGGTGAGCACGGCCAACCGGCGCCCGTCCTCGGTCAGTCCGGTGTGAGGACGTGGATGCCCCGCCCCGCCCGCGGGCTGGATTGGCTGAGCTGGGATTGGTTCTCCCTCCTCCCGGGAAACACTGGGGCCCCGACCCTTGCGGATCGGGGCCCCAGCCAGAGCTACTGCTCGAGGTACTACGGCGTCAACAGGTGATTACTTCGAGATCTTGGTGACGCGGCCCGCGCCGACGGTCCGGCCACCCTCGCGGATAGCGAAGCGGAGACCTTCCTCCATGGCGATGGGCTGGATCAGCTCGACCGACATGTCGGTGTTGTCGCCCGGCATGACCATCTCGGTGCCATCCGGGAGGGTCACGACGCCGGTCACGTCGGTGGTGCGGAAGTAGAACTGCGGCCGGTAGTTGTTGAAGAACGGCGTGTGACGGCCGCCCTCCTCCTTGGACAGGATGTAGACCGACGCATCGAAGTTGGTGTGCGGAGTGGTCGTACCCGCCTTGATGACGACCATGCCGCGCTCAACGTCCTCGCGCTTGGTGCCGCGGAGCAGCAGACCGACGTTCTCGCCTGCCCGACCCTCGTCGAGCAGCTTGCGGAACATCTCGACGCCGGTGACGGTGGTCTTGATCGAACCCTCGCGGATACCGACGATCTCCACCTCCTCGTTCACCTTGACGACGCCGCGCTCGATACGACCGGTGACGACGGTGCCACGACCAGTGATCGTGAACACGTCCTCCACCGGCATCAGGAACGGCTTGTCGATCTCGCGCTCCGGCTGCGGGATGTAGCTGTCGACCGCGTCCATCAGCTCGAGGACGCTCTGGCCCCACTTCTCGTCGCCGTTGAGGGCCGGGAAGGCGGCCACCTTGACGACCGGGATGTCGTCGCCGGGGAACTCGTACTCGTTGAGCAGCTCGCGGACCTCGAGCTCGACCAGCTCGATGAGCTCCTCGTCGTCAACCATGTCGCACTTGTTGAGCGCGACGACGATCGCCGGCACGCCGACCTGACGCGCGAGCAGCACGTGCTCGCGGGTCTGCGGCATCGGACCGTCGGTGGCGGCGACCACAAGGATCGCCCCGTCCATCTGGGCAGCACCGGTGATCATGTTCTTGATGTAGTCGGCGTGACCAGGGCAGTCGACGTGCGCGTAGTGCCGCGACTCCGTCTGGTACTCGACGTGCGCGATCGAGATGGTGATACCGCGCTGACGCTCCTCCGGGGCCTTGTCGATCTCGTCGAACGGCGTGAAGGGGTTCAGGTCCGGGTACTTGTCGTGCAGCACCTTGGTGATCGCTGCGGTCAACGTCGTCTTGCCGTGGTCGATGTGACCGATGGTCCCGATGTTGACGTGCGGCTTAGTCCGCTCGAACTTCGCCTTAGCCACGGGGGCTCCTCCTCGTTGTGTTTATGTTCTGATCTCGGTTTTGCTACGCCGGGCGGTGCTGTCGACTACTCGCCGCGGACCTTCTTGATGATCTCGTCGGCGACGTTCTGGGGAACCTCGGCGTACGAGTGGAACTCCATCGAGTACGACGCCTGTCCAGAGGTTTTGGACCTCAGATCGCCAACGTACCCGAACATCTCTGACAGTGGTACCAGAGCCTCGACCACCCGGTCACCCGAGCGCTCGAACATCGACTGGACCTGACCACGGCGGGAGTTGATGTCACCGATCACGTCACCGAGGAACTTCTCGGGCGTGGTCACTTCCACCGCGAAAATGGGCTCAAGCAGTACCGGCTTCGCCATCCGGGCGGCCTCCTTGAAGGCCTGGATGCCGGCGAGCTTGAAGGCGAGTTCGGACGAGTCGACCTCGTGGTAGGAGCCGTCCTCGAGCGTCATCTTGACGTCGACCATCGGGTAGCCGGCAAGGACGCCGAACTCCATCGCCTCCTGAGCTCCCTGGTCCACCGACGGGATGTACTCGCGAGGGATGCGGCCACCGGTCACGTTGTTGACGAACTCGTAGCCCGCCCCGGCGCCCGTCTCGGGGTCGACACTCGGCTCGATCGAGATGATGACCTTCGCGAACTGCCCCGAGCCACCGGTCTGCTTCTTGTGCGTGTAGGAGTGCTTCTCCACCTTCCGGCGGATGGTCTCGCGGTAGGCGACCTGCGGCTTGCCGACGGTTGCCTCGACCCTGAACTCGCGCTTCATCCGGTCAACGAGGACCTCGAGGTGGAGCTCGCCCATTCCGGCGATGATCGTCTGGCCGGTCTCATCGTCGGTCTTGACGGTGAAGGTCGGGTCCTCCTCGGAGAGGCGCTGGATCGCGGTGCCGAGCTTCTCCTGGTCGCCCTTGGTCTTGGGCTCGATGGCGACCTCGATCACCGGTGCCGGGAAGCTCATCGACTCCAGGACGACGGGCGAATCCTGAGCGCAGAGCGTCTCGCCGGTGGTGGTGTCCTTCAGGCCCATGACGGCCACGATCTGGCCGGCACCGACGGAGGCGATCTCCTCACGCTTGTTGGCGTGCATCTGGTAGACCTTGCCGATTCGCTCCTTGCGGCCCTTGGTCGCGTTGAGCACCGTCCCGCCGGCCACGAGCTTGCCGGAGTAGACGCGGACGTAGGTGAGCTTGCCCAGGTGCGGGTCTGACGCGATCTTGAACGCCAACCCGGCGAAAGGCTCCTCGTCGGACGGGTGGCGCTCGACCAGCGCCTCCTCGTCGTTCGGCTTGTGTCCCTCAATGGCGTCGATGTCGAGCGGGGACGGGAGGTACTTGACCACCGCGTCCAGGAGCGGCTGGACGCCCTTGTTCTTGAACGCTGTTCCGGTGAGAACCGGGTTCAACTTGTCGGCCAGGGTCGCGCGACGGATCGCGGCGTGCAGCTCCGTGGCGGTCGGGATCTCGCCCTCGAGGTACTTCTCCATGATCTCGTCGTCGTTCTCGGCCAGGGTCTCGAGCAGCTTCTCCCGCCACTCCTCGACCTGGCCGGCCATCTCGGCCGGGATCTCCTCGATCTCGTAGTCCTCACCGAGCTTGGTCTCACCGCGCCACACGAGAGCACGCATTTCGACGAGGTCGACCACGCCGATGAAGTCGGACTCGGCACCGATCGGCAGCTGCAGGACCAAGGGGGTGGAGTTCAGCCGGTCGACGATCATGTCGACGCAGCGGAAGAAGTCCGCGCCAGTGCGGTCGAGCTTGTTGACGAAGCACATCCGGGGCACGTTGTACTTGTTGGCCTGGCGCCACACCGTCATCGACTGGGGCTCAACACCGGCGACGCCGTCGAAGACCGCGACGGCACCGTCGAGAACCCGGAGGGACCGCTCCACCTCGACGGTGAAGTCGACGTGGCCCGGGGTGTCGATGATGTTGATCTGGTGTTCCTTCCACCAGCAGGTCGTCGCGGCGGACGTGATGGTGATGCCGCGCTCCTGCTCCTGCTCCATCCAGTCCATCGTGGCTGCGCCTTCGTGGACCTCACCGATCTTGTAGTTGATGCCGGTGTAGAAGAGGATGCGCTCGGTGGTGGTGGTCTTGCCGGCATCGATGTGCGCCATGATGCCGATGTTGCGGACCTTGGTCAGGTCGGTCGTGATGTCGACGGCCACGGTGGGAGTCCTCTGAGCTGCTCGATGTGGGTGGTGTGCTCGGGGCAGAAGGGCGGCGCGGTTCCGTCAGGGGTGTCGACGTCTCCGCGGCGAGCCCATCACCAGCGGTAGTGGGCGAATGCCTTGTTCGACTCGGCCATCTTGTGCGTGTCCTCGCGGCGCTTCACTGCGGCCCCGAGGCCGTTGGAGGCATCGAGGATCTCGTTCATCAGGCGCTCGGCCATGGTCTTCTCACGACGCGCCTGGGAGTAACTCACCAGCCAGCGCAGCGCCAGGGTCATCGAGCGCAGGCCGCGCACCTCGACCGGGACCTGGTAGGTCGCGCCACCGACCCGGCGACTACGGACCTCGAGGGCCGGCTTGACGTTGTCGAGGGCGCGCTTCAGCGTGACGACGGGGTCGGTGCCGGTCTTGTCACGGCACCCCTCCATCGCGGTGTAGACGATGCGCTGGGCGACCTGCTTCTTGCCATCCTGCAGGACCTTGTTGATCAGCTGGGTGACGATCGGACTTCCGTACACGGGGTCGATGTCGACCGGACGCTTCGGGGCGGGACCCTTGCGCGGCATCAGCTCTTCTCCTTCTTCGCGCCGTACCGGCTGCGAGCCTGCTTGCGGTTCTTCACACCCTGGGTGTCGAGAGAGCCGCGGATGATCTTGTAGCGCACACCCGGGAGGTCCTTCACACGGCCGCCGCGCACCAGGACGATCGAGTGCTCCTGCAGGTTGTGGCCCACACCCGGGATGTATGCCGTCACCTCGACGCCGCTGGACAGGCGCACACGGGCGACCTTGCGCAGCGCGGAGTTCGGCTTCTTCGGAGTGGTCGTGTAGACGCGGGTGCACACACCCCGGCGCTGGGGTGAGCCCTTCAAAGCGGGCGTCTTGTTCTTCGACACCTTGTCCTGGCGGCCCTTGCGGACCAACTGCTGGATGGTGGGCACCGCGTCTCATTCCTATCGGTCGGGGTACTGCTGTTCTTCTACGTCTCGCTGTTCGCGCGCCCGCTTCGACTGGTCGACGCTCCTGCGATGCTCACCCCGAGGTCGGGCGTGTCGCCCTCTCCGCAGAACGCGCGGCGGGTGAGCCTTCGATGAACGCTGCGGTCGCAGCCAAGCGGTCCTTTGCGGGAGCACGCCTCATGGCCCGGGGAACCCGGACACGAACAAAGAGAATACCGAACCTGGGAGACAGGGTCAAAACGGGGAAGACTCGCTCTGCCCCGGCCATGACGGGCTCAACAGTTCGGCCAGGTGGACCGAGCGACGCCCAGCAAGGTCGGTGATCTGAGTACGGCAGGAGAACCCGTCCGCAACCGCGACGCAGGAATCCCCGCCGCTCTCCAAGGCCGGCAGCAAGCTCCGCTGTGCGATCGCCACAGAGAGGTCGTAGTGGCCCGGGTCCATGCCGAAGTCCCCGGCCATCCCACAGCAGCCCTGGACCTCGGTGAGCCGGGCACCGGTCGCCGTCAGGAGCCGCCGGTCGGCCTGCCAACCCAGGACCGCCGAGTGGTGGCAATGGGGCTGGACGACCAGTTCCGCCCCCGTGCGATCCGGCGCCGACCAGCCCTCGAGGCCGCTCAAGAACTCGGCAAGCGTGCGCACCCGACCGGCGAAGGCTGCCCGCTCGGGGTCGAGGAGGCGCGGGGCGTCGTGGCGTAGCACGCCCAGGCACGACGGCTCCAACCCGACGACCGGGGTGTCACCGGCCCTCTCAGCGAGCGTTCCCACCAGCTCCGCGAGCCACTCCCTGCCCTCGTCGATCTGTCCGGTCGAGAGCCAGGTGAGACCACAACACCCTTCGTCGGCCAGCACCCGCACGGCGAGCCCGGCGGATTCGAGAACCTCGACGGCGGCCGCCGCGACCGAGGGTGCGAACCGGTTGGTGAAGGTGTCGACCCAGAGAACAACGTCGGGAACAACGTCGGCGGGACGGTCAGAAGCCCGGGCAGACCGGTGGAACGGCCGGACTGCCAGCTCCGGAAGAGTCCGGCGCGGATCCACCCCGCTGACTCGTGCGGCGAGGCGAGGCGCCAGACGGAGGCCCAGGTTGGCCAGCCGGGCGGGCACGATGAGGGTCCACCACGGCAGCCGTCCCAGCGTGCGGTGGATCCGCGGGCGTTTCTTCCCGGCGTACCGCCAGGAGAGTGCCTCGCTGCGCAGCGATGCCATGTCTACGCCCGTCGGGCACTCCGAGGCGCAGGCCTTGCAGGCCAGGCAGAGGTCGAGTGCCTCCTGGACCTCGGGTGCGTCCCAACCGCCCTGAACGAGTCGGCCGTCGACCATCTCTTGGAGGAGCCGCGCGCGTCCTCGGGTGCCGTCCTTCTCCTCGCCGGTCACAGCGAAGGACGGACACATCACGCCAACAGGCCGAGGAGCGACACACTTCCCCACCCCGGTGCATCGATCGATCTCGGCGGCGAGGGCCCCCGGGCTGCTCCACTGGCGGGTGGGCAGGTCGATCCGGGGCGACGCTCGCCGGAGGCTCCGGTCGACAGGCTGCGGGTCGACCAGGACGCCGGGGTTGAGCAGGTTGTTGGGGTCGCACAGGTGCTTGACGGCGCCGAAGAGGGCGAGCGCCTCCTGGCCGTACATCCGAGGCAGCAGTTCCGACCGGGCCCGCCCGTCCCCGTGCTCGCCCGACAGGCTTCCGCCGTGCGCGGCCACGAGGTCGGCGGCAGACTCGACGAACCGCCGGTAGCGGTCCCTGCCACTCTCGGTCGCCGGGTCGAAGTCGATTCGTATGTGGACACATCCCTCGCCGAGGTGTCCGTACGGCGCACCTTCGTACCCGAAGTCGCGGATCAACATCTCGAACTCCCGGAGATAGCCACCGAGGCGCTCCGGCGGCACGGCGGCGTCCTCCCACCCCGCCAGCCCCGGGCGCTCCCCCGCCACGGCGGCCAGCCCGGCGGTGTCCTCCCGGATCCGCCACAGTGCCGCCTGCTGGCGTGGGTCGGACACCACCACCCCATGCCCCGCCACGGTCAGGCAGGCGCGGGCAGTGCTCTCGGCATCGCCGAGCGACTCTCCGGTGAACTCCACCAGCAGCCAGGCGTCCCCGCGCGGGAGCGGAGGGTGGTTGGGAGTGAGGTCGACCAGGCGCCGGTCCAGCCCCTCACACGCGGTGGGGCGCAACACGAGCAGGGACGGCACCAGGTCCGCCGCCGTAGCCAGGTCCGGGAAACCCATGACGGCGAGCACCCGGACCGGCTCGTCACGCACCAGCCGCACTGTTGCTCCGGTGACGACGGCAAGCGTGCCCTCGCTCCCGACCAGGAACCGCTCCAGCCGGCGGCCCCGCTCAGGGAGCAGGTGCTCCATCGAGTAGCCCGACACCTGACGACCGAACCGGCCGAACTCGGTCCGGATTACATCCAGGTGCGCGTCGACCACCTCGGCGATCCGCCCGGAGACCGAGGCGACCGGAGATCCGTCCGGAAGCAACGCCGAGAGGGCCAGCACGTTGTCGACCGTCCGCCCGTACCCGAGGGCACGGGAGCCGCAGGCGTTGTTACCGATCATCCCCCCGATCGTGCAGCGACTGTGCGTCGAGGGGTCAGGGCCGAAGCGGAGACCCTGCGCGCGCGCAGCACGCTGCAGCGACGCGTGCACGACACCCGGCTGGACGGTTGCCGAAGCCGAGTCGGCGTCGATCTCGAACCTATTCAGTCGCCTTGTGTCAACGACGATCCCCGAACCGACGGCATTGCCGGCGATGGAGGTCCCGGCGCCACGCATCGTGAGGGGCGTCCCAGACGACCGAGAGACGTCCAGCACCGCAGAGATGTCGTCAACATCGCGCGCACGCACGACGACTTCGGGCACCACTCGATAGAGCGAGGCGTCACTGGCGTACATCGCCCTGGTCAACGTGGAGGCGTCGGCATCGAGTCCTGCCAGCTCGCAGGCGGCCAGGATCTCTTCACTCGCCTTCGACCCGGTGGGCGGTGTGGTCGGCACTGTTACCAGAGGGTGGTCGAGCGTCGGAAGATGTCGGCGAGATCCTCGGCACCCACTGACTTGGGTGCCGTTGCCAGAAGACGCTGCTGCTTGAGTGCACCCTCGACCAGATCGTCGATGTCGGCCTCGCCGTAGCCCACGGCTCCGATCCCGTTAGGGAGGCCGATGTCACGCATCAGGTCGACGAGCACCCCCGGGAGCGCTTCTGGGCCGTCGAGCCCCTCGCTGGAGGACAGCACGGAAGCGGCGGCGAGGTGTCGCGCCGGCGCCGCGTCGAAGGTGAAGCGGAACGCCTCCGGTGCCGTGAGCGCCACCGCCATTCCGTGCGGCACCATCGACTCGTCGTCGGGGTAGCCGCCGGGGTGGAAGTCGCGCACGCGTCCCGCGATCGGGTAGGCGTTCGCGTGCGGGATGTGGACACCGGCGTTGCCGAAGCCCATGCCGGCGAAGGTCGCCGCCAACGCCATCTGGCTGCGCGCCTCGGAGTCGTCGCCGTCCTGCACAGCACGGCGGAACGATCCTGCGAGCAGGGCCATCGCTCGCTCGGAGAACATGTCGGCGATCGGGTTGGCTCCGCAGTAGGGGACCCGTTGCTCGGGGCGCTTCTTGGGCATCGCGTCGTACGACCGGGCGGTGTAACTCTCCAGAGCGTGACACAAGATGTCCATCCCACAAGCAGCGGTGACGCCGGCCGGCTGGGTGAAGGTGAGCAGCGGGTCGACGACCGCCATCACCGGGCGGAGCCTGGGGTGGCTGATCCCGGTCTTGACCTTCAGCGCCAGCACGTCGAGGACGCAGATCGTCGTGCTCTCGCTCCCGGTGCCCGTCGTCGTCGGCACCGCGACCAGCGGCCTGAGCGGCTCGGCTGGTGCTCTGCCCTTGCCGACCGGGACATTGATGTAGTCCATCAGCTCGCCCGGGTTGGTGGAGAGCAGATTGACTGCCTTGGCAGTGTCGATCGAGGATCCGCCGCCAACCGCGACGAACGCGTCAAAGGGGCCGGCGTCCCGGGCGAAGGCGATGGCCTCCTCCAGGCTGGCGTCGGTCGGTTCCACGTGCACACCGTCGTAGAGGACGACCTCCAACCCGGCGGCGCGCAGGATGCCGGCGATCCGGTCAGGGCTCCCGGTGGCAGCCACCCCCCGGTCGGTGAGGACCAGCACGCGCCGGGCGCCGAGGGCGGAGACATCGTGACCCAGCTCTTCACTGGCGCCGGGGCCGAACTTCAGCCCGGGGGCGCCGTAGGTGAAGACGGTCTCGTTCACGATCTGCCTCCCTGTCCGATCAATCCGAGCACATGGTGGACGACATCGGTCAGTCGCAGATCGGCGAGGGCGCCGAACTCGACCCACGCGGCCAGGTCCGTCGATCCCCCGACCTCGACCACGGTGGGATCATCGCCCTCGGACCCGGCCGAGAGTGCCGTTTCGAAGATGAGGTGAACGGCGTGGTAGTCCTCCACCACCCCATCGGGTCGCGCTCCGGTGAAGTGCGTGGAGTGCACATCGATCACCCGACCCACGTCGACGCTCAGCCCGGCTTCCTCAAACATCTCTCGCCGCAGAGCGTCTCGCGGATGCTCACCGTGCTCGACTCCGCCGCCGGGCAGGGTCCACCCCTGGAAGGCGACATGAGGGGCGAGCCGGGTCAGCAGTAGGGAGGTGTCCCTGGTGAGCACGCCGTACGCCGCGACGCGCTGACGTCTCGGATGGCTGCTCTCCACCTTCGCGAGTCTAGGCCGAAGTGCCGGAGAAGGATGAGGGCCGCCCCGCCTTGGCGGAGCGGCCCTCAGCGAGCCATCGATCAGTTGTCCATCGACCCGAACGAGCTGAACTGGTCCTCCATCGCGACCGAGGCGCCGGTACCGGTACCGAAGTCGTAGTCGTAGTCGCTGTAGCCGGTGAGAGCGTGGGCGTTCTGCCGCGCCTCCTCGGTCGGTTCGACCCGAATGTTGCGGTAGCGCTCCAGACCGGTGCCGGCCGGGATGAGCTTTCCGATGATCACGTTCTCCTTCAAGCCGAGCAGCGAGTCGGACTTGCCGTTGATCGCCGCATCGGTGAGCACCCGAGTGGTCTCCTGGAAGGAGGCGGCCGAGAGCCACGACTCCGTGGCGAGCGAGGCCTTGGTGATCCCCATCAGCTGCGGACGCCCGACGGCCGGCTTACCGCCCTCGGAGACGACCCTGCGGTTCTCGGTCTCGAAGATCGCCCGGTCGACCAGGTCCGACGGCAGCAGGTGGCTATCGCCCTGCTCCAGCACGAGAACACGGCGCAGCATCTGCCGAATGATGATCTCGATGTGCTTGTCGTGGATCTGCACGCCCTGGCTGCGGTACACGGCCTGCACCTCGTCGACGAGGTGCTCCTGGGCCTTGCGGACACCGAGGATGCCGAGCACGTCCTGCGGGTCGGGAGTACCCACCGTAACCTGCTCGCCGACGTCGATGTGATCTCCATCGGCGACGAGGAGCTTCTGGCGGCGGCTGACCGGGATCTCCTGAATCTCCGAGCCGTCGTCCGGGGTGACGATGACCTTGAGGCCCTTCTCGGAGTCCTCGATGGCGACTCGCCCGGCCGACTCCGAGATCGGGGCACGGCCCTTCGGGGTCCGCGCCTCGAAGAGCTCGACCACGCGCGGCAGACCGAGGGTGATGTCCTCGGCCGAGGCCACACCACCGGTGTGGAAGGTACGCATTGTCAGCTGCGTTCCGGGCTCACCGATCGACTGGGCCGCGATGATGCCGACTGCCTCGCCGATGTCCACGAGCTTGCCGGTCGCGAGAGAGCGGCCATAGCACTTGGCGCACGTCCCGCTCTTCGCCTCGCAGGTGAGCACCGAACGCACCTTCACCTCGTCGATACCGGCGTCGACCAGCTCGTCGATACGGACATCACCCAGATCGCCGCCGGCCGGGACCAGAATCTCCCCGGTCTTGGGGTCGACGACCTCAGTGGCGACGTTGCGGGCGTAGACCGAGGTCTCGACGTCATCGGCCTTGTGACGGATCCCGTCGACGACCTGGGAGATCCGCCTGGGCAGGCCGCGCTCGGTGCCACAGTCCTCCTCGCGGATGATGACGTCCTGCGAGACATCGACCAGGCGTCGGGTGAGGTAGCCGGAGTCCGCCGTCCGCAGAGCGGTGTCGGCGAGACCCTTGCGGGCACCGTGGGTGGAGATGAAGTACTCCAGCACCGAGAGGCCCTCGCGGAAGTTCGACTTGATCGGTCGCGGAATGATCTCGCCCTTCGGGTTGGCCACAAGGCCTCGCATGGCGGCGATCTGCCGGACCTGCATCATGTTCCCGCGGGCACCGGAGTGGACCATCATGTAGATCGGGTTCGACTTGGTGGCCAGGAAGGTGTCCTCCAACTTCTTGGCAACCTCGTTCGATGCCTGGGTCCAGACCTCGATCAACTCTTGGCGACGCTCGTCGTCAGTGATCAAACCTCGCTCGTACTGCTTCTGGACCTTGGCTGCGTCCTTCTCGTGCTTGGCGAGGATCTCGGCCTTCTCGGGCGGGGTGACCACGTCGGCGATCGACACGGTGACCCCGGACCGGGTAGCCCAGTGGAAGCCGGTGTCCTTGAGCGCGTCAAGGGCGTGGGCGACCTCGACCTTGGTGTAGCGCTCCGCCAACTGGTTGACGATCTCGCCGAGCTGCCGCTTGCCGACCTCGTAGTTGATGTAGGCGAAGTCGGCCGGGAGCGTCTCGTTGAAGAGCGCGCGACCCAGCGTGGTCTCCAGGATCAGCGGCTGGCCCGGCTCCCAACCCTCGGGTGAGTCGGTGCCGGTCGGCGGCAGAACACCGTCGAGCCTGATCTTGACCGGGCTCTGAAGGGAGATCTGCGCGCGTTCGAAGGCCATCAGGGCCTCGCCGACCGAGGCGAAGGCCCGGCCCTCGCCCGGCTGCTCCCCGTCCGCGTCGCGAGTCAGGAAGAACAGGCCGATGATCATGTCCTGCGTCGGCATGGTGACCGGACGGCCGTCCGACGGCTTGAGGATGTTGTTGGTCGAGAGCATCAGAATGCGGGCCTCGGCCTGCGCCTCCGCAGACAGCGGCAGATGGACCGCCATCTGGTCACCGTCGAAGTCGGCGTTGAAGGCGGTGCAGACCAGCGGGTGGATCTGGATCGCCTTGCCCTCGATCAGCTGCGGCTCGAATGCCTGGATGCCGAGCCGGTGCAGGGTCGGCGCGCGGTTGAGCAGCACCGGGTGCTCGGAGATGACTTCTTCGAGCACGTCCCACACCACCGGACGCGCGCGCTCGACCATCCGCTTGGCGCTCTTGATGTTCTGCGCGTGATTCAGGTCGACCAGCCGCTTCATGACGAACGGCTTGAACAGCTCGAGCGCCATCTGCTTGGGCAGACCGCACTGGTGCAGCTTCAGCTGCGGGCCAACGACGATGACCGAGCGACCCGAGTAGTCGACACGCTTGCCGAGCAGGTTCTGGCGGAATCGGCCCTGCTTGCCCTTGAGCATGTCGGACAGGGACTTGAGCGGCCGGTTGCCCGGGCCGGTCACCGGACGACCGCGACGACCGTTGTCGAACAGTGAGTCCACGGCCTCCTGGAGCATCCGCTTCTCGTTGTTGACGATGATCTCCGGGGCGCCGAGGTCCAGCAGCCGCTTGAGCCGGTTGTTCCGGTTGATCACTCGGCGGTACAGGTCGTTGAGGTCGGAGGTGGCGAACCGGCCACCGTCGAGCTGCACCATCGGGCGCAGATCCGGCGGGATGACCGGGACGGCGTCGAGAACCATGCCCAGGGGGGTGTTCTCGGTCTTGCGGAAGGCGTCGACGACCTTCAACCGCTTCAGCGCACGGACCTTCCGCTGACCCTTACCGGTAGCGATGGTCTCGCGCAGGGACACGGCCTCGGCGTCGAGGTCGAAGGTCTCCAACCGCTTCTGGATGGCGGTGGCCCCCATGTGGCCCTCGAAGTACTTGCCGAACCAGTTCTTCATCTCGCGGTAGAGGAGCTCATCGCCCTCCAGGTCCTGGACCTTGAGATTGCGGAACCTGTCCCAGACCTCCCCGAGGCGGTCCAGCTCACGCTGCGCACGGTCACGGATCTGCTTCATCTCGCGCTCGGCGGCATCCTTGACCTTGCGCTTCGCGTCGGACTTGGCGCCCTCCGCCTCGAGTGCAGCGAGGTCCTCCTCGAGCTTCTTGGCCCGCTCCTCGATCTGGGAATCGCGCCGACCCTCCAGCCGCTTGCGTTCCATGTCCACCTTCGCCTCGAGCGAAGACAGGTCGCGGTGGCGAGCCTCCTCGTCGACGGCGGTGATCATGTAGGCAGCGAAGTAGATGACCTTCTCCAGGTCCTTCGGAGCCAGGTCGAGCAGGTAGCCGAGCCGGCTCGGCACGCCCTTGAAGTACCAGATGTGGGTCACCGGAGCCGCGAGCTCGATGTGTCCCATCCGCTCACGGCGGACCTTGGATCGGGTGACCTCGACGCCACAGCGCTCGCAGATGATGCCCTTGAACCGGACGCGCTTGTACTTACCGCAGTAGCACTCCCAGTCCCGAGTGGGACCGAAGATCTTCTCGCAGAACAGGCCGTCACGCTCGGGCTTGAGCGTGCGGTAGTTGATCGTCTCCGGCTTCTTGACCTCACCGTGGCTCCACTGGCGGATCTCGTCGGCGGTCGCGAGGCCGATCTTGAGCTTGTCGAAGAAGTTGACGTCGAGCACTGGGGCTTCTTTCCTCGTCCTGTTTCGAATTCAGCTGGGTGTCTGGGGACTGAGCGCGGGGTCGCCCGGCTCAGACTTCTTCAACGCTGCTCGGCTCGCGCCGGGACAGATCGATGCCAAGCTCCTCGGCCGCACGGAAGACGTCTTCCTCAGAGTCCTTCATCTCGATCGCCGAGCCGTCCTGAGACAGGACCTCGACGTTGAGACACAGAGACTGCATCTCCTTCACCAGAACCTTGAAGGATTCGGGGATACCCGAGTCAGGGATGTTCTCACCCTTGACGATGGCCTCGTAGACCTTCACGCGACCCGGAACGTCGTCGGACTTGATCGTCAGCAGCTCCTGGAGCGCATAGGCGGCGCCGTACGCCTCCATGGCCCAGACCTCCATCTCACCGAACCGCTGGCCACCGAACTGAGCCTTACCGCCCAGCGGCTGCTGCGTGATCATCGAGTAGGGGCCGGTCGAGCGGGCGTGAATCTTGTCGTCGACCAGGTGGTGAAGCTTGAGGATGTACATGTAGCCGACCGAAACGGGCTGCGGGAACGGCTCACCGGAGCGACCGTCAAAGAGACGCGCCTTGCCGTCCGAGCCGACCATGCGCCGCCCGTCGCGGTTCGGCAGGGTCGATCCGAGAAGCCCCGTGATCTCGTCCTCGCGAGCACCATCGAAGACCGGCGTCGCGACCTTCGACATCGGCGCAGCATCGGTTGCTCCGATCTCGGCGAGGCGCTGGGCCCACTCCCCCTTGGTCCCCTCGCTGACCTTCCAGCCGTTGGCGGCCAGCCAGCCGAGGTGGATCTCCAGGACCTGCCCGATATTCATCCGGCCCGGGACACCGAGGGGGTTGAGGATCACGTCCACCGGGGTGCCGTCCTCGAGGAAAGGCATGTCCTCGATAGGCAGCACCTTGGAGATGACGCCCTTGTTGCCGTGACGGCCGGCGAGCTTGTCACCCACCGAGATCTTCCGCTTCTGAGCGACGTGGACGCGAACCAACTGGTTGACGCCCGGAGGAAGCTCGTCGCCCTCCTCGCGGTCGAACACCCGAACGCCGATGACGGTGCCGGACTCGCCGTGCGGAACCTTCATCGAGGTGTCACGAACCTCGCGCGCCTTCTCCCCGAAGATCGCGCGGAGCAACCGCTCCTCGGGGGTCAGCTCGGTCTCACCCTTGGGGGTCACCTTGCCGACCAGGATGTCGCCGGGCGCCACCTCGGCACCGATCCGGATGATCCCGCGCTCGTCGAGGTCTGCCAGCGCCTCGTCGGAGACGTTGGGGATGTCCCGAGTGATCTCCTCGGGGCCTAGCTTGGTGTCGCGGGCGTCGACCTCGTGCTCCTCGATGTGGATCGAGGTGAGCACATCCTCCTGAACGAGGCGCTGCGACAAGATGATCGCGTCCTCGTAGTTGTGGCCCTGCCACGGCATGAAGGCGACGAGCAGGTTGCGACCAAGGGCCATCTCCGCGTCGTCGGTACAAGGACCGTCGGCCAGCGGAGTGCCGACCTCGACCCGCGCACCCTCATCGACCAGCGGACGCTGGTTGATGCAGGTGCCCTGGTTGGACCGGCGGAACTTCGCCAGGCGGTACGTCGTCTGCGTGCCGTCGTCGTTCATGGTCTCGATGGAGTCGGCCGACACCTCGGTGACAGCACCGGCTGACGCCGCGACCAGGACGTCCCCGGCATCGACGGCGGCGCGGTACTCCATGCCGGTGCCAACCAGCGGAGCGTCACTCCGGATGAGCGGCACAGCCTGGCGCTGCATGTTGGAGCCCATCAGCGCGCGGTTGGCGTCGTCGTGCTCCAGGAACGGGATCAGCGCCGTTGCGACAGACACCATCTGACGCGGCGAGACGTCCATGTAGTCGACCTCACCCGCCGGGATGTAGTCGACCTCACCGAGTCGCTGGCGGACCAGGACCCGATCATCGGCGAAGTGGCCATCCTCGGTCAGCGGGGCATTGGCCTGCGCGATGACGAAGTTGTCCTCCTCGTCGGCGGTGAGGTAGTCGATCTGGTCGGTTACCCGACCACTCTTGACCTTGCGGTAGGGCGTCTCGACGAAGCCGAACGGGTTGATCCGACCGTAGGTCGACAGCGAGCCGATCAGACCGATGTTCGGGCCTTCCGGAGTCTCGATCGGGCACATCCGGCCGTAGTGGGACGGGTGCACGTCACGGACCTCGAAGCCGGCTCGGTCGCGAGAGAGACCGCCGGGGCCCAGCGCCGAAAGCCGGCGCTTGTGCGTGAGGCCCGCGATCGGGTTGGTCTGGTCCATGAACTGCGACAGCTGGGAGGTCCCGAAGAACTCCTTGAGCGCCGCGACCACCGGGCGGATGTTGATCAGCGACTGCGGCGTGATCGCCTCGACGTCCTGGGTGGTCATCCGCTCCCGGACGACCCGCTCCATCCGGGCCAGACCGGTGCGGAGCTGGTTCTGGATGAGCTCGCCGACGGTACGGAGCCGACGGTTGCCGAAGTGGTCGATGTCGTCCGGACGGATCTCCATGGTGCCCGTCGGTGACTCGATCTCCTCGCGGCCGGCGTGGAGCGACACGATGTAGCGGATCGCCGCCACGATGTCCTCGACGGTCAGCGTCTGCTGGTCGAACGGTTGAGCCAGGCCGAGCTTCTTGTTGACCTTGTAGCGACCGACCTTCGCGAGGTCGTAGCGCTTGCCGTTGAAGTAGTAGTTGTCGAGCAGGGTCTGGGCGGCCTCGCGCGTGGGGGGCTCACCGGGACGGAGCTTGCGGTAGATGTCGAGCAGCGCGTCGTCCTGGCCCTGGGTGTGGTCCTTCTCCAGGGTCTGCATCATCGAGTCGAACTCGCCGAACTCTTCACGAATCTGCTCGTTGGTCCAGCCGAGGGCCTTGAGCAGGACGGTGACGTTCTGCTTGCGCTTGCGGTCCAGGCGAACGCCGACCATGTCGCGCTTGTCGATCTCGAACTCCAGCCAGGCGCCCCGGGAGGGGATCAGCTTGGCGGTGTAGATGTCCTTGTCGGAGGTCTTGTCCGGCGTGCGCTCGAAGTAGACGCCCGGCGACCTGACCAACTGGGAGACGACGACTCGCTCGGTCCCGTTGATGACGAAGGTGCCCTTGTCGGTCATAAGCGGGAAGTCGCCCATGAAGACCGTCTGGCCCTTGATCTCACCGGTTTCGTTGTTGGTGAACTCGGCGGATACGTAGAGCGGCGCGGAGTAGGTGAAGTCCTTGTCCTTGCACTCGTCCACGGTGTTCTTCGGCTCGTAGAAGACCGGGTTCTCGAAGGAGAGGGACATGGTCCCGGAGAAGTCCTCGATCGGGGATATCTCCTCGAAGATCTCCTGAAGTCCGGACTTGGAGCTGACCTCCTCGCCCTTGCCTCGGCGCTCAGCGACTTCGGCGCCCCAACCCTCGTTCCCGATCAGCCAGTCGAAACTGCTGGTCTGCAGGTCCAAGAGGCGCGGGATTTCGAGTGGCTCGCCAATCTTGGCGAAGGAGATACGGCGGTGATTTTGCGTGCTTCTGGCGGTGCGGCGTGCGGCGGCCAAGAGGCGTCCTTCCACAGGCTCGGTCTCATCATCGGGCGGACGCCCCCCGTGATCCTGGCGTACTTATGGCACAAGCCGGGCAGGGCCGATGGGGTGCCGAGACAGAGTGGGAGGCGGGCGCAAAGAAATACTCTAGTCGAGAACGCTACAGGGCACAACTTCGCAGAGCCCACCTTCGTCGCCCTCGCTCCTCGGCCCTCCATATGACCGGAGCAAGGACCTCTCTCAGTGGCTCTGAGGCCCGAGAGAAGCATGGGGCGTCACCGCGGTGGAGTCAAGAACATCCTGAGAATCAGGCCCCGCCACATGGGGAGTCCCGGGGTCTCCGCGCGGGAAGATCAGCGGCGACCCGGGCGTGCGGCTGGGGCGTGCGGCTGGGGCGTGCGGCTGGCGCCGTGGGAAGACGACGGAGGCGGTCCCCACCATTGGGGACCGCCTCCGAAACACGTGCGTCAGGCGGACGTCACTTGAGGGTGACGGAGGCGCCAGCGGCCTCAAGGGCCTGCTTGGCCTTCTCCGCGGTCTCCTTGTTGACCTTCTCCAGGATCGGCTTGGGCGCGCTCTCGACCAAGTCCTTGGCCTCCTTCAGGCCGAGGCTGGTGAGACTGCGCACCTCCTTGATCACGTTGATCTTCTTGTCGCCGGCGCCCTCCAAGATGACGTCGAACTCGTCCTGCTCGGCGGCTTCGGCAGCGCCGGCGTCGGCCCCGCCAGCGGCCGGAGCGGCAGCGGCCGCGACGGCAACCGGAGCGGCAGCGGTCACGCCGAACGTCTCCTCGAACTGCTTCACGAACTCGCTGAGCTCGATGAGGGTCATCTCCTTGAACGCGTCGAGGAGCTCGTCAGTGCTGAGCTTCGCCATGATGGCGTTTCCTTCCGTTGGTGCTGACCCGGTCTCGGTCAAGACAAGGTCGAGGTGGGTGTGGTCTACGCCTCGGAGGGGGTCTCCTCGGCAGCTGTGTCTGCTGTGTCCTCTGCGTCGGCAGCCGGCACGTCGGGGGCGGCCTTCGAGGTCGCTGCCTCTTCGGTTGCCCCCTCCGTCTCGGCCGGGGCTTCATCGGCGACCGGAGCAGGTGCTGCGTCACCGAGGATCGACGGGTCCTGCTCGGCCTTGGCCTGCAGGGCTCCAGCAACGCGCGCCATCTGCGACAGCGGAGCGTTGAACAGGTAGACGGCCTGGCTGAGCGAGGCGAGCATGGCCCCCGCGATCCTGGCCAGGAGGACATCGCGCGACTCGAGGTCGGCCAGCTTGGCGACCTCCTGCGCGTCGAGCATCTTGCCGTCGAGATACCCACCCTTGATCACAAGGGTGGGGTGGGCCTTGGCGAAGTCACGTAGCCCCTTGGCAGCCTCGACGACGTCGCCTCTGATGAAGGCAACGGCGGTCGGTCCGGTCAGCAGATCGTTGTCGATGTCGACGCCGGCCTGCTTGGCCGCGAGCTGAGTCAGGGTGTTCTTCACCACGGCGTAGGTGGCGTTCTCACCGAGCGAGCGCCGCAGGTCCTGCAGCTGCTTCACGGTGAGCCCGCGGTACTCGGTCAGCACAGCACCCGCGGACTCCTGGAACGACGTCACCAGGTCCGCGACGGCGGCTGCCTTGTCTGGCCGCGCCATGGGTCTCCTTCCCATTGGAAGACCTCCGTGGACCAGCAACAAGAAGACGCCCCGGCGCAGGTGGCGCGGGACGTCACGGTCGAGCGATCTCGACGGTCCGACTCGGCACCTGCGCAGGTCGCCCGCTGATGCGGACCCTTCGGTCGGAACCCACGAGTGAGCAGGCGCCGACGACCGGCGGTCTTAGGTATCGCGCTCAGCGTACGGGACTCCCCCGATGGCGCCAAATCCGGGGAACCGCTGTCGTACTGGCCCCGACCACGGTTGAATGGGCGTGTGGACCTTGACCTTCAACTTCAGTCGCTGGCCGAGACACTCGATGCCGCTGACTACCGGGTGAAGTCCGGTAGCGCGCCCGAGTCGACGATTTGGCCCACCGGGTTCGACATCCTGGACGAGAAGCTCACCGGTGGCTTCCGCTCCGGGGACCTGGTGCTGCTCGCCGGGCCCCAGGGTCTGGGCAAGACGACCTTCGTCCTCCAGGTGGCCCGCAATGTGGCCCGCCTGGGCCGACCGGTCGTCTACGTGAGCTACGAACACGACCAGGAGTCGGTGCTGATCCGCTTGGTCTCCCTCGAGGCCGGGTTGCTCGGCGGAGTCGAGGCCCCGAGCATCGAGCGGATCCGCCAGGCATTCGAGGCAACCGACGGGCTGGGCCAGGGAATCGGCGAACGGCTCGCGGACACGTCATCGGGCGGTCCCGCGGTCGACATCGTGCGCGAATACGCCGACCGGATTCACGTCTACCGGGGCAGCGGAAGCAAGACCGGCCTCGCCATCATCGAGAACACCATCGCCGAGATTCTGGAGAAGTCCGGGCGCGCGCCACTCTTGGTCCTGGACTACCTCCAGAAGATCCCGGTCCCCCAGCGCGAGATGCTCGACGAGGAGCGCTCGAGCTACGTCGTGGAGCGGCTCAAGGACATGGCTCTCGACTACGAGATGCCCATCGTCGCCGTCGTCGCCTCCGACAAGGAGGGCATCGAGGTCGGGCATCGGATGCGGGTCAACAACATGCGCGGATCTTCGGCCCTGGCCTACGAGGCCGACATCGTGCTGATTCTCAACGAGAAGTACGACGTGGTGGCGCGCCATCACCTGGTCTACGACGTCGGGAACGTGGAGCGCTTCCGGCACTGGGTCGTGCTGACCATCGAGAAGAACCGCAACGGCCGGCAGGGCATCGACGTGGAGTTCCAGAAGCGGTTCGACCAGGGACGCTTCGACATGCACGGGCAGATCGTCACCGAGCAGCTGGTCGACGAGCGGGTCTTCATCGAGTAGCTACCCGCAAACAGCCACCGGGCTCCGAAGAACCGGGCCGAGCACAAGGGGCCGCCCCGTCGGGTGCGGCCCCTTGTGCTTGGCTGAAGACTGTCCGTCAGAAGACCGGCCGATCACTCCTCGTCGGAGGCGACGTTCCGGGTGCGGTTGGGATCGACCTGCACCCCGGGCCCCATCGTCGTGGAGATGGTGATCTTCTTGATGTAGCGGCCCTTGGAGCTGGACGGCTTGAGGCGCAGCACCTCCTCAAGAGCGGCCGCGTAGTTCTCTGCCAACTGGGCCTCGGAGAACGACGCCTTGCCGATGATGAAGTGCAAGTTGGCGTGCCGGTCGACGCGGAACTCGATCTTGCCGCCCTTGATGTCGGAGACGGCCTTGGCCACGTCCGGGGTGACGGTGCCGGTCTTCGGGTTGGGCATCAGGCCTCGGGGGCCGAGGACACGACCGAGTCGGCCGACCTTGCCCATCATGTCGGGGGTCGCCACGACGGCGTCGAAGTCCAGCCAGCCGCCGGCCACCTTCTCGATGAGCTCGTCGCCTCCGACGACGTCCGCCCCCGCCTCGCGAGCGGCCTCCGCCTTGTCGGCGTTGGCGAAGACCAGGACCCTTGCGGTCTTGCCGGTGCCGTGCGGAAGGTTGACGGTGCCCCGCACCATCTGGTCGGACTTGCGCGGGTCCACACCCAGGCGCATGGCCACGTCGACCGTCTGGTCGAACTTGGTCTTGCTGCCGGCCTTGGCGAGCCGGACCGCGGCGAGCGGACTGTAGAGGCTCTCGCCATCGATGTCCTCGGCTGCCGCTCGGTAGTTCTTGCTGCGCTGCATGGTCTGGTTCCTTTCACCAGTCGTGGTCGTCGGCCGCAGTGCCGGCCTGCCACTGTTGTCACTTCGCTCCGTGGGGAGCAGGTTCAGCCCTCGACGGTGACGCCCATCGAGCGCGCGGTGCCCTCGATGATCTTGCTGGCCGCGTCGAGGTCGTTGGCATTGAGATCGACGAGCTTGGTCTGAGCGATCTCGCGGACCTGGTCACGCGTCAGCGTGCCGACCTTGTCCTTGTGCGGCACCGACGAGCCCTTGGCGAGACCGGCTGCCTTCTTGATCAGCTCGGCGGCCGGCGGGGTCTTGGTGACGAAGGTGAAGGAGCGGTCCTCGTAGATGGTGATCTCGACCGGGATCACCTGCCCGCGCTGCGACTCGGTCGCCGCGTTGTAGGCCTTGCAGAACTCCATGATGTTGACGCCGTGGGGACCGAGGGCGGTACCCACCGGCGGCGCAGGAGTCGCCGACCCGGCCTGCAGCTGCACCTTGACGAGCGCTGCGATCTTCTTCTTGGGAGGCATGGTTGGTTGGGTCCTTACTTCTGCGAGCAGCCTTTGCTCTGCCTTGCTGTTCTATGGATGGTGCGGTGGTGCGGTGGTGCGGTGTGCCTCAGACCTTCTGGATCTGGCTGAAGCTCAACTCGACCGGGGTCTCCCGGCCGAAGATCTCAACGAGGGCCTTGACCCTCTGCGACTCGGCGTTCAGCTCGGTGATGGTCGCATGGAGCGTGGCGAACGGACCGTCGACGACCATGACCGAGTCGCCGGCTCCGAAGTCCACGACCTCGATCGCACGCCCGGACGCCGACGAGGCCTTCCGAGCCGGGGCCGACGCGGCGTCCGCTTGGACGACGACCGTCGGGGCGAGCATCTTCTCGACCTCGTCCAGTCCGAGCGGGACGGGCTGGTGGCTGTGTCCCACGAACCCGGTGACCGAGGGAGTGTGACGGACCGCGGCCCAGGACTCGTCGGTCAGGTCCATCCGGACCAGCACGTAGCCGGGCAACACCGTCCGCTTGACCAGCTTGCGCTGACCGTTACGGATCTCGGCGACCTCCTCGGTGGGGACGACCACCTCGTGGATGTAGTCCTCCATGTTGAGCGAGGTGATGCGGTTCTCCAGGTTGGCCTTGACCCGGTTCTCCATACCCGAGTACGTGTGCACCACGAACCAGTCCCCGGCCTTGGAGCGCAACGCCTCTCGAAACTCCTCGAGCGGGTCGACCTCGCCAGCTTCGGCATCCGCGCCCCCCTCGGTGTCAGCCTCGGTGTCAGCGCCAGCGTCACCCTCGAGTTCGTCCTCAGCGTCGGAAGCAGCAGCGGCGGCCTCGGCATCGGCGTCCGCCGCTACGGCCTCCTCCGACGCGAGCTCCTCGGCCTCGGGCTCCGACACCTCGTCGGTCACCGAGGCGCTGTCATCGCCCAGGGCCTCGGCCGGCTCGGCCGGGGGAGCCTCGAAGGTCTCCGCGTTCTCCTCAGGGAGTTCCTGCTCGTCGTGCGCCACGCGTGCTTGTCACTTTCGCTCGATTAGTCACTACTGCTGTTGCCGGTCCGCCGATCGCGGGCTCAGCCGAAGATGAAGAAGACCAACTTGCCGAACCCGAGGTCGAGCAGCGACACCATCGCCATGATCACTGCCACGAACACCAAGATGGCGATGAAGTACGTCACCACCTGCTCCCGCGTGGACCAGACGACCTTGCGCAACTCGGCCACAACCTGGCGGTAGAACAGGGCGGGACTCGTGCGCTTGCGCGCCGACGCCTTCGAGCCAGTCTCCGCCACCTTTGGTCACCTTCTCCTCGTTATCACCGAACCTGACGCTCCTCGCGGAGCGACCTCGCAGGGCACGAGGGACTTGAACCCCCAACCTTCGGTTTTGGAGACCGATGCTCTGCCAGTTGAGCTAGTGCCCTACGGTGCAGCCACCCACCCGGTCGACTCCGCGGGCCGGCCAGCGATGTGACAGTCCTCGGGCATGCCCCACCGTCCTCGAATTGATGACCGAGGAACCGATTGCGGGCACGTCGAACCATGGCGCGATGCACCAAAGGGTGAGTGTAGTTGCAGTCCCGGGGCCAAGTCGAACCGGCGGCCAGGGTGCAACTCGGTTGACGCGTCGTTGACAGGGGATGGAAGCATGACGCTATGACCTCCGAGCGACCGCGGATCTCAACCCGCATCGGTTCGATCGCCGAGTCGGCCACCTTGGCCGTCGACGCGAAAGCCAAGGCACTGAAGGCTGCCGGCCGGCCCGTGATCGGGTTCGGCGCCGGTGAGCCCGACTTCGCCACCCCCGACGCCATCGTCGAGGCCGCCGTGGCGGCGTGCCGTGACCCCCGGAATCACCGCTACACCCCGGCCGGGGGGCTGCCGGAGTTGAAGGAAGCCATCGTCGCCAAGACCCGGCGGGACAGTGGCTACGAGATCGCGCCGAACCAGGTTCTGGTCACCAACGGAGGCAAGCAGGCGGTCTACGAGGCGTTCGCGACGTTGCTCGACCCGGGCGACGAGGTTCTGCTCCCGGCGCCCTACTGGACCACCTATCCCGAGGCGATCCGGCTCGCTGGAGGCGTTCCCGTCGAAATCGTCGCCGACGAGACCCAGGACTATCTCGTCACCGTCGAGCAGCTCGAGTCGGCGCGGAGCCCACGTACCAAGGTGCTGCTCTTCTGCTCGCCTTCCAACCCGACCGGGGCGGTCTACTCGAGGGAGCAGACCGAGGCGATCGGCCGCTGGGCCGACGAGCACGGCCTCTGGGTGGTCACCGACGAGATCTATGAGCACCTCACCTACGACGGGGCGGAGGCCGCGTCGATGCCGGTTGTGGTCCCGGAGCTCGCCGAACGCTGCGTGGTGCTGAACGGGGTGGCCAAGACCTACGCCATGACCGGGTGGCGAGTCGGCTGGATGATCGGTCCCGCCGATGTCGTCAAGGCCGCGACCAACCTCCAGTCACACGCCACGTCCAATGTCGCCAACGTTTCCCAGCGGGCGGCGCTGGCGGCGGTGTCCGGAGACCTCTTCGCGGTCGATGCCATGCGCGCCGCATTCGACCGGCGACGCAGAACGATGGTCGAGATGCTTAACGCCATCGACGGCGTGGTCTGCCCCGTCCCCCGTGGTGCCTTCTACGTCTTCCCCTCGGTCAAGGGCCTGCTCGGCCGCGACATCGACGGGGCGACCGCCTCGTCGTCGGCGGAGCTCGCCGAGATCCTGCTCGACAAGGCCGAGATCGCCGCGGTCCCGGGCGAGGCCTTCGGCACCCCGGGATACCTCCGGTTCTCCTACGCGCTCGGCGACGAGGACCTGCTCGAGGGGATCAGCCGGATGCAGAAGCTGCTCGGCTGACGGGCGCTCCGATTGCGCGATCTGGTCCGGCTGCCGAAGGCGCACCTCCACCTGCACTTCACCGGCTCCATGCGCCACTCCACGCTCCTGGAGTTGGCGGAGCGTGAGGAGATCCACCTCCCCGACGCGCTCGTGACCGGTTGGCCGCCGAGGCTGTCGGCCGCCGACGAGAAGGGCTGGTTCCGGTTCCAGCGGCTGTACGACGTGGCCCGGTCGGTCCTACGCACCGAGGGCGACGTCCGGCGGCTCCTCCTGGAGGCGGCCGAGGACGACGTCGCCGAGGGCAGTCGATGGATGGAGATCCAGGTCGATCCGAGCGGGTACGCCGCGACGTTCGGCGGCATCACGGCGTTCCTCGAGCTGGCGCTGGACGCCGCTTCGGCCGCGTCAGCGACCACGGGGCTCGGCATCGGGGTGATCGTGGCCTCGAACCGCACCCGGCACCCGATGGATGCTCGGACACTGGCTCGGCTCGCGGTCCAGTACGTCGACCGCGGCGTGGTGGGCTTCGGGCTGTCGAACGACGAGCGCCGCGGGGACACCACGGAGTTCGCGCCGGCCTTCGGCATCGCCCGGCGCGGCGGGCTGCACCTCATGCCGCACGGAGGTGAGCTGCTGGGTCCCGACAGCGTTCGCACGGTCGTCGCCGCGCTCGGGGCCGACCGCCTCGGCCACGGGGTCCGGGCGGCCGAGGACCCGCGGCTGCTCGAGGAGATCGTGGGGCAGGGCATCGCTCTCGAAGTGTGTCCGCTGTCCAACGTGAGCCTGGGGGTCTACTCCGACCCGTCGTCGGTGCCGCTCCCCACCCTGATGCAGGCCGGCGCGAGGATCGCGCTGGGGGCCGATGACCCGCTGCTGTTCGGGTCGCGACTGCTGGGCCAGTACGCCACGATGCGGGCGGCCCACGACCTCTCCGACAGCGATCTGGCCGCACTCGCCGCCACGTCGGTGGATGCTTCGTACGCCCCGGACACGGTGAAGCGGCGGTTGCGGCGAGAGATCGACCGGTGGCTCAGCGGGCCGGAGGAGGAGGGATGAGCGGTCTCCGGGTGGGGCACCCGTAGCCATCACCGTGATCGGTCTGGGGTGGGGTGGGCGGCCCCTGGGCGGGACTCCTGGGCCGGACTCCGGGGCGCGGCCGATCGGAGCCCGCCGGGTCAGGGTCCCTCGGGCAGGTGGCACCCGAGGAGAGTCGGCTCGGGTGCCAACCAGATGCCGAACCTGTCGGAGACGCCCCGCTGGATCCGCTCGGCGAGGGCGAGAAGCTCGGCGGTGGTCCCGGTTCCGCGATTGGTCAGGGCGAGAGCGTGCTTGGCCGAGATGGCCACACCGCCCTCGGCGTACCCCTTGGCGAAGCCGGCCCGCTCGATCAGCCAGGCTGCGCTGGTCTTCACCAGTCCGTCCGGCTGCGCCCAGGCCGGAGCGCCCTCGGGGACGAGATCGGCGGCGATGACCGGGTTGGTGAAGAACGAGCCCGCACTCCAGGTGTCGTGGTCCGCGGGGTCGAGGACCATTCCCTTGCTCCGACGGAGCCCCAGCACTGCCTCACGCACCTCGCTCATCGGCGCTCGGTCTCCGACCTCGACCCCCAGCGTCCGGGCCAACTCGGCATAGGCGACCGGCCGGCTCAGGTCGCCGAGCCGGAACTGGAAGGTGACGTCGAGGACAACGAAACGCCCGATGTCCTGCTTGAACCGGCTCGTCCGATAGCCGAACCCGCAGTCGGCGGCGGCGAACGTCCGGGCCCGCTCCTCACCTCGGTCCCAGACCCGGACCCGAGAGATGCTCGAAGCGACCTCCTCGCCGTACGCCCCGACGTTCTGGATCGGTACCGCCCCGACCGAACCGGGGATCCCGGAGAGCGCCTCGATGCCGATCCAGCCTTCGGCGACCGCTCGGGTGACCAGATCGTCCCAGGACTCCCCCGCGGCGACGGTGACCGTCGCGCCGGAGCAGTCGTCGGCATCGACCGCGACCCCGGAGGTCTCGATCTTCACCACGGCACCGTGGAAGCCCTCGTCAGCGACCACCAGGTTGCTTCCGCCACCCAGGACCACCACCGTCTCCCCGGCGTCGTCCTCGGCCTCCTCGATGTCGATCAGCTCGGCCTCCGACGTCACTCGGATCAGCGACTCGACCAGCCCGCCGAGCCGAAGGGTGGTGAGGTCGGCGAACGTGGTCACGGAGAGAGAACCGCCTTCGGCATACCGAGCACCTTCTCGCCCCCGCTGGTGACCTCGAGAGCCAGGACGACACCGTCGTCGGTGACGTCACGGACCGTCCCGGCGACGGTGACCTCGACGCCGGTGTCGTCGTCGGGGACCACGACCGGCTTGGTGAACTTGCAGCCGAGCTCGCGGACCCGCCCCGGCCCGGCCCAGGTGTCGAGCGCGCGGGCCACCAGGGCCATCGTGAACATGCCGTGAGCGATCACCCCGGGCAGACCGACGGTCGTGGCGACCCGGTCAGACCAGTGGATGGGGTTGAAGTCACCACTCGCCCCCGCGTAGCGGACCAGGTCGGCTCGGGTGACGGTGAAGGTCAGTGGCGGCAGCTCGGAGCCTGCGGTCATCCGGGCCGTGGGGACCTCGCTCATGCCCCCTCCCCACGGTGCACCAAGGTGGCGAATGCCGACACGACCGGGGACCCCGACCCGTCGGTGATGTCGGTGCGGGTGCCGATGATGTCCGCTCCGCCGATCTGCCTCAGCGACTCGACGGTGAGCTGACCCACGAGGACATCGCCCACCAGCACGGGACGGGTGTAGCTGAACCGCTGCTCGCCATGGACGACCCGGTGCAGCGAGATACCGACACTCGGGTCGGCGAGCAGCGCGTTCATCGCCCCGAAGGCGACGACGATCGGGAAGGTGGCAGGAACGGCGCCGGGGATGGAGCCGGTCGCCTCGGCGAACGCGCCCACCCGCTCTGCGGTGACCTGGTAAGGCGGTTGGGCGGGGAAGGTCGACCCCACGATGTCAGGCGATATCGGCATGGCGCGACGCTAGCAAAGTCGTCGGTCATCCACACCGACGCAGGAACACGTCAGGGAGCATCCCCGGATGGGGGTGCTCCCTGAGGGTGCGGCGCGGTCAGCCCGCTTCGGTCAGCGGGTCTCGCGGTGCTGGGTGTGCTTGCCGCAGCGCGGGCAGAACTTGTTCATCTCCATGCGATCCGGGTCGTTGCGCCGGTTCTTCTTGGTGATGTAGTTGCGCTCTTTGCATTCCACACAGGCCAAGGTGATCTTGGGCCGGACATCGGAGGACTTGCTGGCCACGGTGCGCCTCTTCTTCTCTTGCTGTGAAGTCCCCCCGCGGGCCGGAGCGACTGTAGGAGTAGCGGGGGCGGGATTCGAACCCGCGACACCACGATTATGAGCCGTGTGCTCTAACCACCTGAGCTACCCCGCCACCGGGACAGATCCTCGCGAGCGAGTCCCTACCCAGAGCCCCTTTACGGAATCGAACCGTAGACCTACTCCTTACCATGGAGTCGCTCTGCCGACTGAGCTAAAGGGGCAAACGCGCAGGAAGCATACACAGCGGCGAGGGCGATACCGAAATCGGTGAAGAGTGCTCGCTCAGCTGCCCAGCTGCCAGATCGCGACCCAGTAGGCGACGCCGTACGGCGCATCCGCCCGCACCATGCGCGCCGAGGTCACACCGAGGGCCTGACCCCAGCCTCCCAGCAGCGCCAGCGCGTCGATCCCCACAGCCATCAGCTCATCCCCCAGACCGGCGTCCAGAGCCGCCAGCGGCGCGCCGTCGCCGCCGGCCAACGCCTTCTCGATCGTGGCGTCGAGTCCCTCAGCTCGCCCATCCAGATCCCCTGGGGCGTGCCCATTGCGGCGGGCCTCCCCATCCCCGAGCAGGACCACCACAGAGTTGGCCACCTCCTCGACGGACGGTTGCTCGGGGAGGGCGTGGTAACGCCGTTCACCCGCCCAACCGGCCAGGTCGAGCAGGTGATCCCCGACCACCAGCGACAGCGGAAGGGGAGATCCAGGCCAGGATCTCCCGCCAGCCCCGACGAGATGGACGACCTCGGGACCGGAGTGGATCTGCGATCGGATCGCATCCACGGCGTCTGCACGCAGCTCGGCAAGGGGGTCGGCCGCACCCCCGGCACCAGGAAGGAACAGGGGCGGATGGGGAGAAACGACGACTCTCAACACAGCAATCGCAATTGTGTCGTGCCGTCCCAAACCCTTGGACAGCGGGGGGCGCGGGCCCCCCGTCCCCAGGCGTCGCCCTAGGATCGCCTGCATGCACAACGACGACGGCTTCATGGCATGCCTCGGCCTGAACTTCAGCGAGCTCAGCGGCGAGAAGGTGATCGCCACCTGGACTGCCGGACCCCAGCACCACCAGATCTACGGAATCGTCCACGGCGGCGTCTACGCAAGCATCGTGGAGACCCTGGGAAGCTACGGCGCCGGCGCGTGGTTCGGCGACAAGGGCAAGGTGGTCGGCGTCAGCAACAGCACCGACTTCTTCCGGGCAGTGACGACCGGCGAGATGGTCTCCACCGCCTACCCCCTGCACCAGGGCCGGTCGTCGCAGGTCTGGGTCGTCGAAACCCATGACTCCGAAGGCAGGATGGTGGCGCGCGGACAGCTTCGCGTGCAGAACCTGGCCGACGCCGGCATCATCAACTAGCCCGGCATCATCGACTGGCACCGACTGCTCGACCGGACAGCCCACGTTCCAGGTCGGCCTGCAGGTCGTCGGGGTCCTCGAGCCCGATCGACAGCCGGACTATCCCGGCCCCGGGCCGGGCCTCCGCAGGCACTGGACGGTGGGTGAGCGCCGCCGGGTGCTGGATCAGCGAGTCGACCCCACCCAACGAGACGGCGTGGGTGAACAACTCGACCTGGCCGGTCATCCGCACGGCCGCTTCGAAGCCGCCGGCTAGCTCAATCGCGATCATCGCTCCCGGCCCACGCATCTGCGAGCCCACGAGGTGGAGCGGGTCGCACTCGCCGAGGCCGGGATAGAAGACGCGGTCGACAGCAGGATGCCCAGTGAGCCAGCCGGCCAGCTTCTCAGCGTGAGTCTGTTGGGCCCGCACGCGGACCGGAAGGGTCGGAAGTCCCCGGTGGAGCAGGTACGCCGCGAGCGGGTGCATGAGGCCGCCGGTGACGGCGCGGACCCGGCGGATCTCCTCGGCCCACGAGGAGTTCGCGGCCACCACGCCGCCGATCACATCCCCGTGCCCCCCCAGGTACTTGGTCGCACTGTGGATCACCAGCTCGGCGCCGAGGTCGGCTGGGTTCTGCAGGACCGGAGTGGCGAAGGTGTTGTCCACCGCGACCGGCACGCCCGCGGCTGCCAGGACCGCCGCCTTGATGTCGACCAGGTCCAGGGTCGGGTTCCCCGGCGTCTCCAGGATCACCAAGCAGGTGTCCTCGCGCATCGAGTCGGCAATCTCGTCGGGGTGGCAGAAGGTGGTCTCGACATCGAGGAGTCCGCTGCCCAGCAGGTGGTCGGTCCCGCCGTACAGCGGGCGCACCGCCACGATGTGACGACCCTTGCCTCGCTGGGTGGCGGCCAGCACCGTTGCGGTGATCGAGGCCATCCCGGAGGAGAAGGCCACGGCCTCCTCGGTGTGTTCCAGCTGGGCCAAGGCGCTCTCGTAGCGCGCGACGGTCGGGTTCCACAACCGCTGGTAGACGAAGCCCCCGTCGGCCAAGGGATGGCCCCCCCGAGCCATGGACTCGTAGGACAGTCCACCGCTCTCGATGTCGGGCAGCGGATTGGTCGACGACAGATCGATCGGCGGGGCGTGCACGCCCAGCTCGGCGAGATCCTCCCGGCCGGCGTGAACGGCAAGGGAGTCAGGGCTCCAACCACGATCGCGAGCAGCATCAGTCATGACTTCATGGTTGGTGATTCCACAGCAAAGCGCAATAATATCGATTGAAACTGCGGACTCTTGCCGTGAAAACCGAAGAAAACAAGGATGTCATCGTGAAACCAGCCGCTCCGGCGAAGAATCCGCCACCCCTGGACGGCACGGACCTGGAGATCCTCACCGTGCTGGCCGATGAGGGCCGGCTCACCAACGCCGCGATCGCGCACCGAGTCGGGATCGCAGAGTCCACCTGCGCCAACCGGATCCGTGCCTTGCGCGACAGTGGAGTGATCGAGGGATTCCGCGCCCACCTCAACCTGGCCGCCCTCGGACGGCCGATCGAAGCGATCGTCAAGGTGAGGCTGTCCAGCCACAACCGCGACAACGTGATGAGTTTCCACGACTCTCTGCGCGCGATGCCGGGTGTGCTCACCGCCTTCCACGTCGCGGGCGAGGACGACTACCTCCTGCACGTCGCGGTCCCGACTCCCCAGGCGCTCAGGGATCTCGTGCTCGACCACATCACGGTCAACCCGGCCGCGCGTCACACCGAGACCCAACTCGTCTTCGAGGTCCTCCGAGGCCCCGGAGTCCTGCCCTCCCGCAGATGAGCGTCGTCTGGTTGCCCGGTTGCCGGGCAACCAGACGACGCAGTTATCCGTCCAGTTCGGTCCAGTTCGGTCTGGTCCGGCCTAGGTCGAAATAGCCTCGGGCTTCCGGGCAGCGGCAAGGCCGACGATTCCGAAGAGGAGAACGATCGCGCCACCGCCGATCATCATCCAGACGATCGGGACCAACGCGACCGGCTTCAGGGTCTCGTAGTCGGCGAGCCGGTTGCTGAACGCACCCACCATCCCCTGGAAGCTGGTCATCGAGTCCTGGAAGCCGGCCATGGCAGCGGTCGTGGCCGGGAAGTTCTGGCCCATGAACGCGGCCAGCTGCTCCGGCGTCATGTTCAGCTGGCCCGCCAGACCAGGAAGCATCTCCTGCTGCAGTTGGGTCCCCATCGCCGACAGCGTGGTCAACGAACCGCCCGCCTGGTCGATGAGCTGCTGGTTGTACACCGGCTTGAGGTTCTCATTCAGGGTGTCGGCGTACGACGCCTTGTGTGGCAGCGACAGGACCAGCGGCACCACGATGAGGGCAAGACCAAGCACGAGAGCGACCATCGAGGCCGCACGCGGGCTGGCCCACAGCCACAGGCCCACCAGGAAGGTGAGAATTCCGGCGCCGAGAAGCGACCACGGCACGGAGGACGCGGGGAGCGACGACGTGGGGATCGCGTCGGCGGCCTCGAAGTAGGGACGCTGCTGGTCGAGAGTCGTGATCAGCGAGGTGAAGGCGGGCGCCACCTGAGGGATGGCCGCCAGACCCTTGGCCACGTCCGGGTACTGCTGGCCGATCATGCCGGACAGCTGATCGGTGCTGACACCGAGCTGTTGGGCCAGGGCCGGGAGCATCTTGGTCTGGATCTCGTCGCCTGCGGCGGCCAGCCCGTCGATGTTCTGCTGTGCGCTCTGCAACGCCTGCTGGTTCATGAACGGGCGGAAGTCGTTGGTGAGACGGTCGAACGCCGGGCCTACAGCGAAGAGGTTCTGAAGGAAGGTCACCACGATGAAGACGGCACCGACCAGCATCAACCCGATCGCAGCTACACGGCTTGCCATCGTTGCGCTACCTGTCATGGCCTTGCTCCTGTCCTGCTGAAGAGGACCCGTGGAACCGAGCAGTACCCGGGCCTTCTCAGAATGTAGGGGAAATTTCAGCGCAATGAGGGTCGAAGGTCCCTGGAATGGTCCGAGGCCGACGCCGTCTTCGTGGTGCTGGGAGGGCTCGACCACCGGTTCGTCGACTACTTCCGCAACCCCCAGCACTGCTGATGGAGTCAGCCGGTGTTGCGCATGCCAGCAGCGATGCCACTGATCGTGAGCAACAGCGCCCGCTCGAGGCCGGGGTCGGTCTCGCCGCTGCGATGGCGCTGGAGCAACTGGATCTGCAGCCGGTGCAGAGGCCGCAGATAGACGTCACGGATCTCCAGGGTGGTCCGCAGGCTCGGGTTCTGATCGAGGAGCGCACGGTCACCGGTGACATCCAGGACGCGGGCGACCGTGCGCTCGTACTCGTCGGTGATGTTCGCGAGGATCCCCCACAAACCCTGCGGGACGAGCCCATCGACGTACGCCCGGGCGATCTCGAGATCGGTCTTGACCAAGGTCATCGCAACGTTGTCGATGAAGGTCGTGAAGAAGGGCCACCGCTGGTACATGGCCCGAAGCTCGTCGATGTCCGCAGCGACCGACTCCAGGCCAGACCCCACTCCGTACCAGCCCGGAATGATCTGCCTCGACTGGGTCCAGCCGAAGACCCACGGGATGGCACGCAGGTCGTCGAGGCCGGCCTTCGTCCCGGGGCGTCGCGCGGGGCGTGAGCCGAGGTGAAGCGCGCCGAGCAGGTCGACGGGGGTAGCGGCTGCGAAGTAGTCAGCGATCCCGTCGGTGTCCAGCAGCGACCGGTAGCACGCGTGCGCTGCGACCGAGAGGCTGTCCATCACGCCGTCCCAGCGCTCGATCTCCTTCGGGGTCCGGGTGTTGTGCCGGTGAAGCATGGTCGCCTCGAGCGTGGCGGCCACCATGAGCTCGAGGTTCTCGCGGGCCAGCGCGGGGAGTGCGTACTTGTCGCTGATCACCTCGCCCTGCTCGGTGATCTTCACGTCGCCGTCCACGCTCGCTGTCGGCAGCCCCATGATCGCGTCCCGTGTCGGGCCTCCACCGCGGCCGACCGAACCACCGCGGCCGTGGAAGAAGCGCACCCGGATTCCGTACTCACGCGCGAGGTCACGGATGCTGCGCTGGGCTCGCTGGATGTTCCACTGCGAGGTCGCGATGCCGCCGGACTTGTTGGAGTCGGAGTAGCCGAGCATGACCTCCTGGACGTTGCCACGCAGCTCGACCAGGGTGCGGTACTCCGCGTTGCTGAAGAGCGCCCCGAGGATCCCCGCGGCACGCTCGAGCTCCTCGGGAGTCTCCAGGAGCGGGACGAAGCCGATCTTGGCGATCCCGCCGTGCACGTCGACCAGCCGAGCCTCACGGGCGAGGACGACCGCAGCGAGGACGTCGTCGGCCGCCCGGGTCATCGAGATGATGTAGCTCTCGATCGACCGCGGCCCGAGCGTCTCGATCGCCCAGCGGACCACGTCGAACGTCTCCACCGTCGCCAACGCGGCTCCGGAGAGGGGCCACGGCTGGGGGGTAAGTGGCCGTTTGCTCGCCAGCTCCGCGGTCAGTACGTCCATCCGGGCGGCCCGGTCCAGCTCGGAGTACGGCAAGTCGAGCCCACCGAAGCGGTCGAACAGCTCACCCAGTGCCGCATGGTGTCGCTCGGCATGCTCGCGGACGTCGAGGGTGGCCAGGGTCAGGCCGCACGAGGTGACCGCGCGGACCATCCGGTCGACGTCTCCGTCGGCCACCACGTCCCCCTGGCACTTTCGGACCGAGCGGTGCAGCAGCTCGAGGTCGCCGAGCAACTCGGTCTCGTCGGCGTAGTCGCGGTTGGGCTCGTGCGGGTGGTCCCTCCCGATCCGCTGGTCGGTCAGAGCGAGCCGGGTGTCGATGCAGGTGAGGAGCAGCCGATAGGGCTCCTCGACGTTCATGCGCTTGAACCGCTCGTCGACCTCCGGCAGGTGCGGAAGCAGCTCCTCGATGCGGTCCAAGACCTCCGGTAGCACCGGCGAGAGCCGCTCGCTCACCGAAAGATCCAGACGCTGGCGGTCGATCATCGCCCGCAGCGTCTCCAAGCCATGGGACGCCTGCAGCCGTAGCACGGAGCGGGTCGTGTCGGGGGTGACGTTCGGGTTGCCGTCCCGGTCACCACCGATCCAGCTGCCGAAGCGGATCGGCCGGGCACCCAACGGCAGCTCCACTCCCACCGCACGCAGTCCGTCGCGGAGCTCCCGAACCACATCGGGAACGGCCGAGACGGCCAGGCCCTCGAGGTAGTAGATGCCGTTGCGCGCCTCGTCGACCGGGCGGGGTCGCTCCAGCCTGAGCTCGTCGGTCAGCCACAGCAGCTCGACCAGCTCCTGGAGCCGGCGGGTGCGGACCGGCCCGTCGGGCAGATCGAGGGCCACCGCGATCTGACGCATCTTCTCCAGCGTGGAGCGCCGGGTGACCTCGGTGGGGTGAGCGGTGAGCACCGGCGACGCGGAGAGGCCGCGGACCACGTCGGCCAGATCTTCCTGCCCCGACGCGACGATCCGCGCGATCGTCTGCTCGATCCAGCCGCCCTCGGCCTCGCGCGCCTCACGCAGCGCTCGGCCGCGGTGGACCTGCTCGGTGACGTTGGCCAGGTGGAAGTAGGCGGCGAACGCCCGGGCCACCCGTGCGGCGGTGCGCGGGTCGAGGCTCGGCATCGAGGTGAGGGCACCCGCCTTGGACGCGCCCCGGACCTCCTCCACCAGCGCCATCAGCTCCGGGCCCTCCGCGCGGTGCAGCGTCTCGCCAAGCATGGAGGTGACGAGCCGGATGTCGCGGCGGAGCTCCTCTGTTGGGGCCGCCTCGATTGGATCGTTCATATGACCACTATCTCAAGGGGCCGGAGAGCGATCCACTGTCCGGCGGACGTTCTCAGGTACTGGAGCCGGACAGCCCCTCAGTCCCCCGAGGGGACGATGGCCGACATGACCGAGCCATCCGCACGGCGTCGGCCGATCGGACTGGGCGGCTCGCCTTCGAGACGGGGCCCCTGCCCCTTGAGCGCGACGCTCACCGGCGCGTCCGGCCCGACGGTCACCGGGTCGCCCCGGACGGTGAAGGTGAGCTCGCCGTGTCCGTGTTCCATCTCGAACGAGATCTCGTCAGCGGTCAGCGTGACCCGCATCCGGTTGCCGCGCAACGTCAACCGGAAGGTGAGCCGGTGCCACTCCTCGGGGAGCCGCGGATCGAAGGTCCAGTGACCCGCACCGAGGTCCCGGAACCCGCCGAAACCCCCGACCAGGACGCTCCAGACGCCACCGGTGGAGGCGACGTGCACGCCGTCAGAGGTGTTGCTGTGGCGGTCGGCGAGGTCGACGAAGAGGGCCGCCATGAAGTAGCGCAACGCGAGCTCGTGATAGCCGACCTCGGAGGAGATGATCGACTGGACCACTGCGGAGAGAGTCGAGTCGCCGGTGGTGATCGGGTCGTAGTACTCGAAGTCCGCGCGCTTCTCTTCGTAGGTGAAGTCCTCGCCCTGGAGGAAGTGCGCGAGCACGACGTCCGCCTGCTTGAGCACCTGGAACCGGTAGATCACCAGCGGGTGGTAGTGCAACAGCAGCGGGCGCCTGGTCATCGGGGTCTTGCTGAGGTCCCACATCTCGCGCTCGAGGAAGTGCAGATCCTGGGGATGCACCCCCAGGGTCTCGTCGAAGGGGATCGCCATCCCCGCCGCACAACGCTGCCACTCCTCGACCTCCTCCGGATCGAGCTTGAGCCGCTGCCGCATCAGCTCGAACTTCTCCGGGTCGGTCTCCTCCAGGTAGTGGACCGCCTCGGCGGCCCGGCGCAGATTGAAGCGCGCGAGCACGTTGGTGTAGAGGTTGTCGTTCACGACGGTGGTGTACTCGTCGGGGCCGGTGACCCCGTGGATGTGGAAGGCTCCGTCCTCCTCCTCCAGCCAGAAGCCCAGGTCCGCCCAGAGCCGGGCCGTCTCGACGAAGATGTCGATCCCCTCGCGGTGGAGGAAGTCCAGGTCCCCGGTGGCTCCGACGTACTGACTCAGCGCATAGGAGATGTCGGCGTCGATGTGGTACTGCGCCGTTCCCGCCGCGTAGTAGGCCGACGCCTCCTCGCCGTTGATCGTCCGCCACGGGAAGAGCGCGCCCCGCTGAGCGAGCTGACGGGCCCGCTTGCGGGCATCGCCGAGCAAGGAGTGCCGGAAGCGCAGCGCGTTTCTCGCGGCGTCCGGGGTGGTGTAGGTGAGGAAGGGGACCACATAGATCTCGGTGTCCCAGAAGTAGTGGCCTCCGTACCCGCTGCCGGTGACCCCCTTGGCGGGAATGCCACTGCCCTCGGCTCGGCCGGCAGCCTGCATCACTGAGAAGAGGTTCCAGCGAACCGCCTGCTGCACTTCCGGGTGTCCGGGAATCTCCACGTCGGAGCGGGACCAGAACTCCGACAGCCACTGCGTCTGCTCGACGTGGATCTCCGCGACGGTCTCGGGCCGGACGCGTTCCAGCGTGCGGTCGCAACGGTCCAGCAGCTCGCGGGTAGGCACCCTGTTGGAGGAGTGGTAAGCCACCGCCTTGGTCAACGAGATCGGCACCCCCGGCTGCGCGGTGACCAGGTAGGTCACCTTGGCGAGGTCGTCGTCGGCAACCGCCTGGGTAATCACGGAGTTGTTCGTATCCAGGTAGTGGTCGACGGCCACCCCGAGCGTCATCCCACTCTGGGCGCATCGGTATCCCAGCGCGAGCCGTCCGGTGTCGGCATCGGCGGAGGTGCTCTCCGGGAGCAGCACGCGGTGGCTGAAGCGCTCCGCTCGACGGGGATCCATCCCCTCCTGCTGCAGGGCCCGCAGCACCTGGTTCTTGTCCTGGCTGTCCTGCCGGTTCAGCAGCTGGGTGGAGATGACAACCGGCGCGCTGTCATCCAGGAGGGTCACCTCGAACGTCATCAGTGCCAGGTGTCGCTGCGTGAACGACACCATCCGAGTGCTGGTGACCCGGGCCCTCTTGCCGCTCGGCGTCCGCCACAGCAGATCCCGGGTGAGGAGCCCCGACCGCAGATCGAGGGTTCGCTCGTACTCCAACAGCTCCGCGGTCGAGATCTGGAGCGGCTCGTCGTCGATGTAGAGGCGGATCACCTTCGCGTCTGGCGCGTTGACGATCGTCTGGCCGACCTTGGCGAACCCGTAGGCCTCCTCCGCATGCTGGATCGGCCAGGTCTCGTGGAAGCCGTTGACGAAGGTTCCCTGGACGTGGGCATCGCGGCTCTCCTCGTAGTTGCCGCGCAGCCCGAGATACCCGTTCCCGACCGCGAACAGGGACTCGGTCTTGCCGACGTCGCCGAGGTCGAAACGCGTCTCGATCAGCCGCCACTCGTCGACCGGGAAACGGGTGCGGTCGAGTGGATCGCTGAGCGGAGGGGCGATGTGGGAAGGACCGATGTTCACAGCAGCTCCTCCAAGTCCCGTACGACGACGTCGGCGCCGGCGCGGGTGAGCTCCTCAGCGCCCACTCCTCGGTCGACCCCGATCACCAGACCGAAGTTACCGGCCGCGCCCGCCTGAACGCCGCTGACCGCGTCCTCGACGACGACCGACGCGCCGATGCTCGCGCCGAGATCCTGCGCTGCCGCCTGGTAGGTGTCTGGCGCCGGCTTGCCCACCAGGCCCCGCTCCGCGGCGATCCCGCCGTGCATCACCTCGCTGAAGTAGCCCTCCACGTGGGCCGCTGCCATCACCGCGGGCGCGTTGCGCGAGGACGAGACGACCGCCATCGGAACGCCCAGCTCCTTGAGGCGCTCCAGCAGCCGGACCGACCCTGGGTAGGGCTCGACGCCCTCCTCCTCCAGGAGCCGGGCGAAGGCGGAGTTCTTGAGGTTGCCCAGTCCACAGACGGTCTCGGCCGTGTCGGGGTCGCTTGGCTCACCCTCGGGCAGTCGGATGCCCCGGGACTCCAGGAAGGCCCGCACCCCGTCGTAGCGTGGCCGGCCGTCGACGTAGGTGAAGTAGTCGTCGTCTGTGTAAGGCGCGTCGACCTCGTGATCGCGCAGATAGTCGTTGAACATCCGCGACCAGGCCCGCATGTGCACCTCGGCCGTCGGAGTGATCACTCCGTCGAGGTCGAACAGCACGGCCTCGTAGTCACGCCATCTCACAGACATATCAGCAGACTAGCCAGCGGATCAGGTGCTCCCGGCACTTCGCGGGTGAAGAGTGGTCGCACCGGGCGCTCAGTGCGCGGAGTGCAGGTTGAGAACCACCACACCGATCACGACCATCACAAGTGCCCCCACCTTGATCCAGTCCCAGGACTCCCCCAACCACAGCGCCCCGATGACCGCGATCGCGGCGGTGCCCAGCCCGGACCAGACTGCGTAGGCGGTCGAGATCGGCATCACCCTGACCACGATCGCGAGCAGCCAGATCGAGAAGGCGTAGCCCCCGAGGACGACGAAGGTCCACAGCGGGTCTCTGAACCCATCGGCGCGGGAAAGGACCGAGGTCGAGCCAACCTCCGCCGCGATAGCCAACAACAGAAGCCCGACCGCTCCGAACATGACCGCCCTTCCAGGACTGGATCGCGGGGGCCCACAGCGGAACCCCGCTCGCGTAGACGTGACCCTACTGACGCGCGAGTAACCCCCGAACACGCCGAACGCCCCGGCAGGCGGGGCGCTCGTTGGTGGTGGCAGGTGCAGGATTCGAACCTGCGTAGGCATACGCCGACGGATTTACAGTCCGCTTCCATTGGCCGCTCGGACAACCTGCCGTGCTACCGGGCGTTGAGCCCTCCGCAGCGAGAGGAAACAATAGCGCAGCAAGGCAGCCACACCGAATCCGATGGAGGACTCCCAGCATGGCCGACTCGTCGTTCGACATAGTCAGCAAGCTCGACCGCCAAGAGGTCGACAACGCACTGAACCAGACCCAGAAGGAGGTCAGCCAGCGCTTCGACTTCAAGGGAACGGGCTCCAAGATCTCCTGGTCGGGAGAGCACGCGGTCGCCATCGAGGCGAGTGCCGACGACCGGGCCCGGGCGGTGCTGGACATCTTCCGGGAGAAGCTCATCAAGCGTGGCCAGTCGATGAAGATTCTCGACCCCTCCGAGCCCCGCCAGTCCGGCCAGGCCAGCAAGATCGACATCGCGCTCAAGGAGGGGATCACCTCCGAGCAGGCCAAGAAGATCGGCAAGCTGATCCGCGACGAGGGACCCAAGGGCGCCAAGGTCCAGATCCAGGGCGACGAGCTGCGCGTATCCAGCAAGTCACGCGACGACCTCCAGTCGGTGATCGCGCTGGTCAAGGAGCAGGACTACGACTTCGCGGTCCAGTTCACCAACTACCGCTGATCTGACAGACCCGAGATCATCGACCGAGAGGCTGGTGCGACTTGCTGACTCGCTACCTGGCGTGGACCGATCGCGTCTTGGCTGGAGAAGCCCGAGGATGGGAGCTCGTCTTCGTGTGGGCCTGGGTGGTGTCAGCCGTCGTGGGGATCGCCTTTGCCTGGCACATCGGCTCCTTCGTGATACGGCTCCTTGTCGGGGGGCCGGCGCTCGCGCTGGTTCTCACCTCATGGATGCGCCGGGCGCGTCGTCTGAAGCGGACGGGCACGGGTGGAGGCCCAGCCTCCTAGGCCTGGCGAACGATGCTGATCGCGGCCTGGGGCAGGCGGTCCTCGATCCACCGCTCGTAGCGGAGGGCCAGCCCCGATCCCGAGTCACACGACATCCCCCTCGAGCGTCGCGAGCCACGTGCGCAGCTCTTCGCCATGGCTGTCCAGCTCGGGCGGCGGCAGGTCGTAACCCGCCGGGGTCCGGGAAAACGTCAGCGGGTTGCGGACCGTCGGGATCGCGTGCTCGCCCGAGCCGGCGCTCACGATCGGGTCGAGACCGATCTGCTCGGCAAAGGCGAAACCCTCATCGACGGAGTTGATCGGCCCGGCCGCGACCCCGGCCGCGAGCAGCTCGGAGAACCACTCCGCCCGGCCCTTCTTGGCGAGTGCCTCGACCAGCAGTGGCTTGAGCTGGTCCCGGTTCACGGTGCGGTCCTGATTGCGGACGAACCTGGGGTCTTCGATCAGCTCGGGGACCCCAAGCACCTGGCAGAGCCGGGCGAACTGCCCGTCGTTCCCAGCAGCGATGATCAGGTCGCCGTCCGCGGTCGGCAGCGGCTCGTACGGGAACAGGCTGGGGTGCGCGTTGCCCATCCGGTGGGGGACCTGGCCCGACGCTGCGTACCCCCCGGACTGGTTGACCAACCCGGAAAGCGCGGAGGAGAAGAGGTTGGCCTCGACGTGCTGCCCGAGTCCGGTCCGCGACCTGTCATGGAGCGCGGCGAGCGTTCCGACGGTGGCGTGCAGGCCGGTGACCACGTCGAAGACCGAGAGCCCGGCCCGGTACGGCGGACCGCTGGGGTCTCCGGTGAGGCTCATCAACCCCGACATGGCCTGGACGATGAGGTCGTAGCCTGGCAGGTCGCGGCCCCCTCCGGAACCGAAGCCGGAGACCGAGACGTAGACCAGTTGCGGGTTCTGGTCCTTCAGCGACTCGTAGTCCAGGCCGTACTTGGCCATCCCCCCCGGCCGGAAGTTCTGCAGGAGCACGTCGGCGCGCAGGGCCAGGTGGCGGGCCAGCCGGCGGTCACCCTCGTCGCGCAGGTCCAGCACCACGGACCGCTTGTTGCGGTTGACGCTGAGGTAGTACGTCGCCACGCCATCTCGCTCCGGCGGGGTCCAGGCGCGGGTGTCGTCGCCCGTGGGGCTCTCCACCTTGACGACGTCGGCGCCGAGATCGGCGAGCATCATCGACGCGTAGGGGCCGGCCAGGATGCGGGAGAAGTCGGCGACCAGCAGCCCGTCCAGCGGACCACGCGGCTCCTCCGTCCGCGCCTCGGTCTGCATTGTTGATCCTCCCTTGTCCGCTCTACGGACGGTCGCCCGTTTCGAACCTCGGAGACTCGAGCGTTCCTGTCAAGCGCCCGGTCAACGTAGCGCAGTGCGCTCCGCCCGCCAGATCGGTCAGTAACCCGACGAGATCGGCAGATGGTCCAACCGGGCGAGGTCGGCGCTGATCCGACCCGCGGTCGCCAGCAGCCGCGGAGGAGCCCATCGATCAGCCGCTCCATGGGGGTCTCGGCCGCGTGAAGGGTGACGTTGACCGGCGCGACCATGCGTCCCCGGCTGTCGCGCACCGGCACCGCAGCAGAGCGGGCGCTGGAGGCGAAAATTTCGACGTACACCGTCCCGAGCTCCAGGCGCCGGGCGGTGAGCCGGTACCCAACCTCCCCGAGCCGCACGTATCCGTACACCTTCACCGAGCGCCGCTCCTCGGCCACTCACCGGCAGGCCTGACCAGACGGATCACACCACCCCTAGGTCGAGTTCTGGCCCGAAGGGCCGAGCGACATCGCCGCCGACTCCGACCGACCCTTGAGCTCGACGAAAATGACGTGGGTGTCGCTGTCGCCGATGTTGTGGCCTGCGTGCCGCTGGGCAGGCAGCCAACTGGTGGTGCCGGACGGGATCTCGACGTCGCGGCTCTCTCCGTCATCGCCGTAGAGCCGCCGACGGAAGCTGCTCAGGGTGTACATCACGCTGTCCGGGTGCTCGTGCAGGCTGGTGCGGCCACCAGGATGGTCGAGGTATTCGAGGACCCGGACGTGCTCGTTCTCGAACACCACCTTGTACTTGTCGGGATCAGTACCCGCGGGGTCGTCCGACATCGAAGACTCCTTTCGGCGCGTCGCCACGCCACTTAGTGGAGTATCACTCTATAAAGCCTTACTCTGATTCAGATGTCAGATCCCGTCAAGGGCAAGACCGCGGCCGGCCACCGCCGGGAGCAACGTGCGCGTCAAACACGCACGCGCATCACCGACGCCGCAATGCGCCTCTTCGTCGAGCGCGGCTTCCTGGCCACGACGGTCGACGCGATCGCAGCTGAGGCCGGCGTCGCATCGGCCACGGTCTATCAGGCTTTCGGCACCAAGCAGCGAGTGCTCGAGAGCGCACTGGACACCACCATCGCCGGCGACTCCTCGCCCGCCCCGCTGCTGGATCGCGAGTGGGTGGTCGACGCCCGGAGCCACCGCAACCCCCGAGCCCGGCTCGAGGCGGTGGTGCTCCATGCTGCGCAGATCGCGGCGAGGACGGCGCCGGTCAAGCAAGTGATGCGCGATGCCGCCGCCACCGACCGGCGAGTGAAGCGGCTCATCGCGGAGGATCACGAGCGGCGTAGGCGAACGCAGCGCGCCCTGGTGGAGTTCGCCGTCGGCGACGAAGAACTGAGACCCGGCATGACGATCGACCGGGCCGCCGACAGCTTCTTCATGCTCGTGAACAGCCACGGTCACGAGCTCGCCACCGAGGCGCTGGGGTGGAGCGACTCGGACTGGCAGCGCTGGCTGGTGGAGGTCCTGACCGATCAGCTCTTCGGTGGCGGCGGAGGGAGCTCCGGATGAATACCCTGGAGCCGTGAACTACAGCCAGTACCCCGACCCCGCCCTGACGATCGCGCACCTGTCCGACCCGCATCTGCTCGCCGAGAGCCTGCAGTACGACGCGATCGACACCGCGGAGCACCTTCGTGCTGCGCTGACCCGACTGGGGGACGTGGTGACTCCGCCGCGGGCGCTGGTCTTCACCGGCGACCTCGCCGATCGCGGTGAACCGGATGCCTACCGGCGGCTCCGCGAGACGGTCGAGCCGGTTGCCGCCGAGATGGGGGCCGAGGTGATCTGGGTGATGGGCAACCACGACGAGCGGGAGGCCTACTCCCGCGAGCTCTTCGGCACGGAGTCCGGCGAGCCCCAGGATCGGGTCCACGACGTCGACGGGCTGCGCATCATCGCGCTCGACACGACCGTGCCCGGCTACCACCACGGCGAGCTGACCGACGCGCAGCTGACCTGGCTGGCCGAGGTGCTCGCCACCCCGGCCGAGCGAGGCACGATCCTGGCCCTGCACCACCCGCCGATCCCGGTGCCGACCGTGCCGATCGCCGCGGTCATCGAGCTCAAGGACCAGGGCCGGCTCGCCGCCGTGCTCGCCGGGACAGATGTACGGCTGATCATCGGCGGACACTTTCACTACTCGTCGTACTCCACCTTCGCCGGCATCCCCGTCTCGGTCGCCTCCGCCAGCTGCTACACCCTCGACCCGGCTCCGATGGACCGGCTGATCTCGGGTGTCGACGGCAACCAGTCGTTCACGATGGTCCACCTGTACGACGACCGGGTGGTCAACACCGTCGTACCGATACCGCCGGCGCCGGAGGTGACCGGGCACCCCGCGAATCTGCGGGAGGCTGTCGACGCCATGTCGCCGGAGGAGCGCTTCGACCTGATCGCCCGCAAGGACTCCGAGCTCAACAAGCTCTGAGCCCCTCCGGGCGACGAGGAGTCGTTCCGGCCGGCTCAACCACCGACTCCCGTCAGGCGGCAGCCGAACGCACGCCCCGGATCGTCAGCCACAACCCCAGCCCGATCTCGCCGACGATCGCCGGAACCATCACGATCACGCCGAGCGCGCCCCCGTACGACTCCCAGGTCAGCTTTGCCAGGCTGTCGAACACGTAGCCGGCCCCGGCCAGGGCCACCAGCACCGAGAGCGCGCGCGGCACGTACGACGAGCGGAAGAGCAGCCGACTCAGCAGGACCAAGTGCACCCCGAAGAAGACCAGCGCGACCAAGAACCCGGCACTGAACGTCTCGAGCGCGATCTGCGCCCGCTCCATCTCAGCGACCGAAGGCGATCCGGTGAGCAGCAAGCGACCGGCCTCGAACAGGAAGACCAGCAGGGCAGCGACCACCACCGAGTAGACGATCCGGAAGGCCGCCGTGAGCATCGACAGGCCCTGCCCGACGTGGCGCAGCAGAACGTAGAAGGCAACCGAGATGAGCACGTCGACGACCACGATCGTGACCCAAGCGCCCAGCGCCAGGCCGAAGCGACCGGAGGAGCCGGCCACGTTCGCCGCGGTGGCGGAAGCGTCTCCGGGGACGAGCAGCGACTGGACCGTGAGTGGGCCGACCATGCCGAGCACGGCCAGGAGGAGATAGAGCACGCCGATGCCACGCGCCAGGCGCCGCGGCTCGGCCACGGGTCCGGTGGCGGGCATGGGCTCCGCAACAGTGAGGGACATGGTGAGACCTTTCTGCTTCCTTACGTTGTAAGGTGACCTTACATTGTAAGATCGGCGAGAGCAAGTCGAGGAGGGACGATGGCGAAGCGACGGAGGGCTACTCCGCTCACCGAGGAGACGATCCTGCGTGCCGCCGTGGAGCTGGCCGACACCTCGGGGGTCGGCGCCCTCACCATGCGCCAGCTCGCCGACCGGCTCGGCGTGGAGGCGATGTCGCTCTACCACCACGTCCGGAACAAGGACGCGTTGCTGGACGGGATGGTCGATCTGGTCTTCGGCGAGATCGAGCGCCCCCGCACCGACCGGGACTGGCGGGCCGAGCTGCGCCTCCGCTCGGTCTCCATGCACGCCACGCTGGCAGACCACCCGTGGGCGGTCCCGCTGCTGAACTCGCGCACCAACCCGGGAATGGCCACGTTGCAGCACAACGACGCCGTGCTCGGCTGCCTGCGCGCGGGCGGGTTCTCGATCGCGGGGGCGGCCCACGCGATCTCGGCCTTGGACAGCTACATCTACGGGTTCCTGCTCCAGGAGCAGACGCTGCCCTTCGACACCAGCGGACAGTCGTCGGCCGAGTTGGAGGCGGTCGCGGCCGGGATCATGGAACAGCTCGGCGCTGCGGGACTGCCCCACCTCGCCGAGATGATCGGCGAGCACGCCCTACGGCCGGGCTACGCCTACGGCGAAGAGTTCGAGATCGGCCTGGACCTGCTGCTCGACGGGTTCGAGCACCTCAGGTCTGCGTGGTAGCTGGTCCGATCGAGCCGAGCGGGAGTAGTCAGCCGGGGGTTCGCCGCGCTCTTTCCTATCGCTCCAGCCAGCTGAATCCAGTCATTCCCCTGGTCGTGTTCCGACGACACGCGTGGAGGTTGGTGCAACCGTCGTTGCCGTCGGACAGGCTGGCGACTCATGAACGGGGAGCGCAATTCGACCATGGACGCCGTGACAACCACTACACCGGCGCGGTCTCTGCCACGGCGCTGGTGGGTACTCCCCCTCACCATCTTTGTGATTTCTCACGTCGTCGCGGGCGTTCTCATCACCGAGGCCGCCCACAACCAGGTGGCCTTCCCTCCCGGAGAGGCCCATCTTGAGATCCCGATGCCCGACAACCCGGGCTATCTGCGGGCACTGACCAACTGGGATGGCCAGTGGTACTACTCGATCGCCGAGCATGGATACCCCACCGAGATCCCCCGGAATGCTGAGGGCGCAGTCGAGCAGAACGCTTGGGCCTTCTATCCGGCATACCCCTTGCTGGTCCGGATGTTGATGGATGCGACGCAGGTCTCGTTCCCGCTCGCCGCCACGACGTTGAGCCTGCTCGCGGAGGCCGGAGCCATGCTCCTGCTCTACCGACTGGTGCGTCCGACAGCCGGTGAACTCAACTCCCTGCTCGCCGTCGCTGCATTGTGTGCCTATCCCGCTGCGCCCATCCTCCAGGCCGCCTACTCGGAGTCGCTGGGCCTCCTGCTCCTGATCCTGTCCCTACTGCTCCTACGATCCCGCCGCTACGGCTGGCTGGTGATCGTCGTCACCGCCCTGTCGCTCACCCGCCCCATTGTGCTTCCACTGGCTCTCGCCGTGGCCTGGCACGGGTGGACCCGCTGGCGGGATCGCGCCGACGACCCGTTCCCGGCCCCCCAGCGATGGAACCTTGCTGCCGTGGGTGGAGCGACGGTGCTGAGCTTCGCGCTCTGGCCGCTGATCGCAGCGCTCACAACCGGGGAACCGGACGCCTACATGGAGACCCAGGCCGCTTGGGGGTACTCGAACAGCCCGGACGGCGTGCCCTGGCCATCCTGGTTCTTCATGGCCCTGCGGTTCACCAATATCCTCCCGATCGTCCTCGGGCTGACCCTGGTGCTCTTCTTGTTCATCCTCAATCCCCGCGCACGCGTCTGGGGCGGCGAGGTGCGAGCGTGGGGAATGGCCTATGGCGCCTACCTCCTCACGTCGACCCAGACGAGGTCGAGCATCATCCGGCTCGCCATGCTGCTGCTGATCTGGTTGCCCTTCCCGTTCCTCCCCCACAAGCCACGCCGTCCTGCGTTCGGCACCCTCCTGGTCGGCCTCGTCCTCGTCGTCGGGTTCATCTCCCAGCACTACTGGATCACGTGGATGTACACACCCACGGGCTACCGCCTTCCGCTGCCGCCGTATATCGGCTGCTGCAATCCCTGAGGCCTCCGGCGACATGGGCCACGGCCCGAGGTCCCGGCCGACGGCGCGTACGTCATCGCAGTGACTCAGACCACATGGAGCATCGCTGGCTACGGGTTGCCCGGGACCTGGTGGACGTTCGTGCAGAACCCGAGGAATTCGCACCATCTGACGATGCCCGCCAGCCGGCGCTACGCGCCAGCCTGGCGGGCATCGTCCTGGTGGCCGGAATCATCACCTCGTTCTACTGGCTGAGCTGGTTTCACATCCCGGTCGGGAGACACGTCCCCATGCGGATCAAGACCAACTGCGGCTACCGCTGCCGGGACGGAATCCCGACACGTGAGGCCGTGAGTTCGCGCTTCCCGCGGAGGAGGACGACCGATTCGCTGACGACGAAACCCAGCCACACGGCGAAGCCCGCGAGCCCGATCCATATCGTCGGCCCCCCGTCGATGATGGCCGGAGCGGTCGCTGCTGCCGAGAGAAGCAGCAGCCCGCCGGCGAGACTCAGACGCTTCCACCAGCCGGGGAGTTGGCCGGCGGAAGCGCAGGCGACACCCAAGCCGCCCACTGCGAGACCGATGGACGTGAGCAAGACACCGAAGACAGCGGTGTGGAGCGTCCACATGGCCCCGACGGCAGCGGGGTCGGCAGCACCTCGGCGGATGTACCCAGCAAGCCCGAGGTCGGTGGCCACGAGCATCGTGTAGGTGGCGACGATGCCCGCAGCTCCGAACGCGCCGGCAATGCTGGAGACACGCTGTCCCATGCCGACCAGCCTGGAGAGGGTCACACTCAGGAAGGCGACCAGGCCAAGGGCCCCGACGGGGTACAGCACTGCCAGCGCGAGTGTGCTCGCCCAGTGTGCCCCGTAGTACTCGATCACCTTGGGGGCTGCGGCGCCATTGGGCGGGAAGCCGGCCCGGATCGCGTTCTGCGTAAGAACGGAGGCTACGAAGGTCAGACCGCCGAGACCGCCGATCCACTCGTGCGAGCGATACGAGTCACGGGCCACTCCGGAGTCGTGCGTGACGAGGGGGGAGGATGGAGTCATGAAGAGCGCCTCTCTCTTGGTTGAACGGCATTCAAGTGACTGGAAGACCGTACAATCAAATGGTTGGCTGATCAAGGGATTGTGGGGAGGCCTGTGAAGCGACGAGCCATCCAGGCCGAGCAGACCCGAGCCGTGATCCTGGCGTCGGCCCGACTGCGGTTCGCGGAGAACGGCTATGCCGCCACCAGCCTCAAGGTGATCGCAGCCGATGCCGGGGTCTCCGTCCAGACCTTGTACGACAGCGTGGGCAGCAAGGCCGATCTGGTTCGCGCCCTGAACGACCTCATCGATGAGGAGGCTGCCATCGGCGAAGTTGCACGGGACGCCCGCTCACAGGATCCGGCCATCGTCGCTGACATCCCAGGACGGATCACCCGACGCATCCTCGAGCGTTGCGGAGACATCGTCCGTTCCTGCTACGACGCGGCCCGAGCCGAACCTGAGTTGGCAGCGGTGGCGGAGGAAGGATCCAGACGGCATCGCGACGGCACAAACCGTGTTGCCTCTCGACTCAGCGACCTGGGAGCACTGCCGCCTTCGGTGAGCCCCGATGAGGCAGCTCGGATGATCGCGATCCTCACGGACCCGCGGGTGGGGTTCATCCTGCTCGACGAGCACGGCCTCGACCTCGACGGCATGGAGAGCTGGATGCGAAGCGCCCTCCGGGGCTGGCTATCGATCGACTGATGCCAGACTCGGCGACACCCTGGTCGCAGGTCAGAGCCCGAGGTCGCGGCCGATGAGCTCCTTCATGATCTCGTTTGAGCCTGCCCAGATCCGGGTGACCCGGGCGTCGCGCCAGGCACGGGTGACCCGGTACTCGTTCATGTAGCCGTAGCCGCCGTACAGCTGGACGCAGTGGTCGAGGACGCTGTTCTGCACCTCCGAGGACCAGTACTTGGCCTGGGCGGCGTCGACCGAGGTGAGCTTGCCCTCGACGTGCTGCATCACGCAGTTGTCGACGAAGGCGCGGGTCACGTCGACCTTGGTGACCAGCTCGGCGAGGAGGAACTTGTTGTGCTGGAAGGAGCCGACCGACTGCCCGAAGGCCTTGCGCTCCTTCACGTAGTCGATCGTCTCCTCGAGGATCTGCGCAGCATGCGCGATGTTGGAACAGGCCCCACCCAGCCGCTCCTGGGCCAGGAACGTCATCATGTGGATGAAGCCCCGATCGAGCTCGCCGACGACGTTCTCGCTCGGCACCCGCACGTCGGTGAAGAAGAGCTCCGCGGTGTCGGACTCCTGCTGGCCGGCCTTGTCGAGCTTGCGGCCGCGCGTGAAGCCCTCCATCCCGGTCTCCACTGCGAAGAGGGTGATCCCCTTCGCCTTCTTCTCCGGGCTGGTGCGAGCCGCGACGAGGACCAGATCAGCGGAGTAGCCGTTGGTGATGAAGGTCTTGGAGCCATTGATGATCCAGTCGTTGCCGTCGCGGACGGCGGTGGTCTTCAGGCCGGCCAGGTCGGAGCCGCCGCTCGGCTCGGTCATCGCGATGGCCGTCGTCATTTCACCGGTGCAGAAGCGGGGCAGCCATCGCTCACGCTGCTCCTCGGTGGTCAGGTGGACCAGATAGGGCGCCACGATGTCGGAGTGGATGCCCAGGCATGAGGCGAGGGCCATGTTGACCGCGGAGAACTCCTCGGCGATGACCGCGTTGAACCGGTAGTCGCCGGCCTCGGCCCCGCCGTACTGCTCGGGGATCTCCAGCCCCAGCAGGCCCGCCTTGCCGGCCGCCAGCCACAGCTCACGCGGGAGCGCGTGGTCCTCGAGGTACTGGTCGAGGTTCGGGGTGACCTCGCGGTCCAGGAACTCCCGGACCGATGCCCGGAACGTCTCGTGATCCTCGTCGTAGATCGATCGCCTCATGTGGGCCATCTTCCCAGCCGGGCCCGGCGTCTGGCTACCTGTCGGTAACCAAGCTCAGTCCGAGGCGTCGTCACGCCAGCGGCGCAGCTCCTCACGGCCCTGCACCAGGCTCTCCCGGGTGGGTGCCGCGTACTCGTAGGCGGGGCTCCAGGACAAGGCGTCGAACGGACAGGTGTCGATGCAGATACTGCAGTACATGCAGACGCCGTAGTCGATGTCGAAGCGGTCGAGCACGTTGTTCGTCCGCGCCCGCGCCATCGGCCGCGCCGGGTCGGGAGGCTCCGACTCCTGGTGCGAGTCGATCTCGATGCACCACACCGGACACTCGCGGGCGCACACCATGCAGACGGTGCAGTTCTCCTCGACGAGCGCGATCACTCCACGCGACCGAGGGGGGATCTCAGGCACGTCCCCCACCCCCATCCGGCACCCCAGGCGGGCGCAGCCGTCTCCGCGACGGAGCTGCCCCGGCCTCACCGGGCTCTTTGGCCCCCGGCCAGGTGCGCGCGCCGCGTGCGGGCAGCAGGTCGTCCTTGCGAAGCGGATGGTCGGGCATCCCCTCGCTGAGCAACAGTGGCCGGTCGTCGCCGCCGATGAAGGTCACGCCGTACATCTCGTGCATCTCCCGCTCGTGCCAGGCAGCGCCGGCGAAGACGCCGGAGAGCGTCGACACGACGGGCGCGTCGACAGCGAGACGGCAGCGCAACAAGACACCGCGAGCAGAGCCGGGAGTCACGTCGACCAGATGACAAACGACGAGGAAGGGCCCCTCCGGCTCCTCGGCCACGGTCAGGAAGTCGAAGTAGTCGCAGCCGAGGCGGTCCCGGGCTCGCTCGGCCGAGGCGACCCATTCCGATGCCGGCACGTCGACTCTAGGAGCGACACCCTCCATGACCACCGGACCGAAAGTGTCGGCAACCTCGGCGCTCCAGGTCACGACTTCTCCTCCTCGATGAGGCGGTCCAGCTCCCGCAGTCCATCCAACACAGCCTCCGGGCGGGGCGGGCACCCCGGGACGAAGACGTCCACCGGGAGCAGCTCGCTCACGCCGGGGATGACCGCGTAGGAGTCCCAGTACGGACCACCGGAGTTGGAGCACGATCCGAAGGAGATCACTCGGCGGGGCTCGGGGAGGGACTGGTAGGCAGCACGAACGACAGCAGCGTTCTTGTGGGTCACGGTCCCGGTGACGACGAGTACGTGCACCACGTCCGGCTCCCGCCCCGGCTCCCGCCCCGGCTCCGGCCCCGGCGCGCTCAGGGAGCGAAGGATCTCGGGGAAGAGCTGGGTCGCGGCAGCGAACTCCATTGCGCAGCAGGCCAGCCCCACGTCGACCACGGAAAGCGCGTACCCGAGTCCGTCACGGACAGGACTCCGCACGAGGTAGGTCTCCGCTAGCGGCATGGCAGGAGCCTAGGGCTGTCTGGGCAGTGACGTGCGACACACCGGGTTCGCAGAAAGCCAGGGCACCGCCATCACGTGGTGCAGAGTCGTAGCATGATGCGTGGATGTGCCCGAGGTGGCGCGACGGCGTGACCTGCCGCCCCCTGCTCGGCCATCGGTCAGAGTTGAGAGTAGGTGGCACCTTGGCCAAGCAGGTCAAGCAGGTCGACCGCGTGATCATCCGCTTCGCTGGGGACTCCGGCGATGGCATGCAGTTGACCGGAGATCGGTTCACACACGAGACAGCGAGCTTCGGCAACGACTTGTCGACCCTCCCGAACTACCCGGCGGAGATCCGGGCGCCAGCCGGCACGATGGCTGGCGTCTCGTCGTTCCAAGTGCACTTCGCCGACCACGACATCCTCACCCCAGGTGACACCCCGCACGTGCTGGTCGCGATGAACCCGGCGGCTCTGCGGGCCAACCTTCAAGATCTTCGCCCCGGCGCCGTCGTGATCGTCGACAACCACGACTTCACCAAGCGCAACCTGACCAAGGCCGGCTACGACCACAACCCCTTGGACGACGACAACCTGCGCGAGTTCGACGTCCACTCCCTCGACCTCACTGACATGACGGTCGAGGCGGTCAAGGAGTTCGGCCTCACCCGCAAGGACGCCACCCGCGCCAAGAACATGTTCGCGCTCGGCCTGTTGAGCTGGATGTACGGCCGTCCACCCGAGTCGACCGTGGAGTTCCTGGAGAAGCGCTTCGCGCGCTTCCCAGCCATCCGGGACGCCAATATCGCCGCGTTCAAGACCGGCTGGAACTTCGGGGAGACCACGGAGAGCTTCGCGGTGCAGTACGAGGTGAAACCCGCGCCGATGAGTGCGGGCACCTACCGGAACATCACCGGCAACATCGCCCTGGCGTACGGGCTGATCGCCGGATCGGTCCGCTCCGGACTCCCGCTCTTCCTCGGCTCCTACCCGATCACCCCGGCCTCGGACATCCTGCACGAGCTCAGCAAGCACAAGGAGTTCGGCGTTACGACCTTCCAGGCCGAGGACGAGATCGCGGGCGTCGGCTCGGCCCTCGGTGCGAGCTTCGGGGGGGCGCTCGGTGTCACCACCACGTCCGGCCCTGGCCTGGCGCTCAAGTCGGAGACCATCGGCCTCGCGACGATGATCGAGCTGCCGTTGGTCATCGTGGATGTGCAACGCGGTGGCCCGTCGACCGGCCTCCCGACCAAGACCGAACAGTCCGACCTCATGCAGGCGATGTTCGGCCGAAACGGGGAGTCCCCGGTCCCAGTGGTGGCCCCCCAGTCGCCGGCGGACTGCTTCGATGCCGCTCTCGAGGCCACCCGCATCGCGATCACCTACCGCACCCCGGTGATCCTGCTCTCCGACGGGTACCTCGCCAATGGGTCCGAGCCGTGGAACATCCCGGACGTCACCGAGCTCCACGACATCGACCCGAACTTCGCAACCACGCCGAACCACACCAACGACGACGGCAGCACGGAGTTCTGGCCCTACGTGCGAGATCCGCGGACACTCGCCCGGCCCTGGGCGACTCCCGGCACCCCGGACCTCGAGCACCGGGTCGGCGGTCTGGAGAAATCCAACGAGGACGGCCATATCTCCTACGACCCGACCAACCACGACCTGATGGTCCGGACCCGCGCGGCGAAGGTCGAGGCGGTCGCGGACTCCTTCGCGCCGCTGGAGGTCGACGACCCTTCCGGCGCGGCCCGGGTGCTGGTCATCGGCTGGGGCTCGACCTACGGGCCGATCGGGGCGGCTTGCCGACGGGTTCGCACCGACGGCATGAACGTCGCCCAGGTCCACCTACGGCACCTCAACCCGTTCCCCAAGGACCTCGGCGGGATCCTGCGCAGCTATGACGCCGTGATCGTCCCTGAGATGAACCTCGGCCAGCTGTCGGCGCTGCTGCGCGCGAAGTACCTCGTGGACGCGATCAGCTACAACCAGGTACGCGGACTGCCCTTCCACGCACAGGAGCTTGCCGAGGTGATCGGCGAACTCGTCGACACAACCGAAAAGGAGGCGACCCGATGAGCACCGCGCTCCCATTCCCCGGTCTGCGCGACTTCCCGCTCACCGATGAGCCACAGAACCGCAAGGACTACGTGTCGGACCAGGAGGTCCGCTGGTGCCCGGGCTGCGGCGACTACGCGATCCTCGCCGCCATGCAGGGATTCCTTCCCGACCTCGGCCTGAAGCGAGAGAACATCGTCTTCATCTCCGGCATCGGCTGCTCGTCGCGCTTCCCGTACTACCTCGAGACCTACGGCATGCACTCGATCCACGGGCGCGCGCCAGCGATCGCGACCGGTCTGGCCACCGCGCGCGGCGACCTGTCGGTCTGGGTCATCACCGGCGACGGTGACGCTCTGTCAATCGGCGGGAACCACATCATCCACGCGATGCGCCGCAACGTGAACTTCAAGATCGTTCTCTTCAACAACCGCATCTACGGGTTGACCAAGGGCCAGTACTCCCCGACCTCCGAGACCGGCAAGATCACCAAGTCGACGCCGATGGGGTCGCTGGACACCCCGTTCAACCCGGTGTCGCTGGCCCTCGGCGCTGAGGCCTCGTTCGTCGCTCGCAGCATCGACTCCGACCGGTCGCACCTGACCGAGGTACTCAAGGCGGCGGCCGCCCACCGTGGCAGCGCCTTCGTGGAGATCTACCAGAACTGCCCGATCTTCAACGACGGGGCCTTCGATGCGGTCAAGAACGTCGACACCCGGGCCGAGGCCACCATCCCGCTCATCCAGGGGGAGCCGATCCGCTTCGGCGACAACGGCTCGCACGGCGTCTTCCGTGACCCGTCCGGAGGCGTGCGCGTCGACGAGGTCACCCCGGAGAACGAGGCGGACATCGTGGTCCACAACGCCCACACCGAGGACCCCACGATGGCGTTCGCCATCTCGCGGCTCACCGACCCCGGACACCTGTCTCGGGCACCCATCGGGATCTTCAGGGACGTGCAGCGCCCGACGTACGACGACGGGGTGCGCGACCAGCTCGCCACGGCCGGCGCAGGCACGCTCGACCCGACGGACGCTCTGTCCGCGATGCTCAACAACGCCGACACCTGGGAAGTCGTCTAGCCAGGCCTGCGCTCCAGGCCCCCCGCCGTCAGAGTCGTTGCCCGGTGCCCCTCGCGTGCCCCTCATCGGACCATCGGCTCGACGAGTCGCACGTATTCAGCCACCCAGGAAGCGCAACGCTGCTTGCCCGGGCACCCGCACAGCATCTACACAGCCAAGGGCGGTTGACGTCAGGCTAGGGTCATTCGCGTGTCGCATCTGAGCTATCTCGAAGCAATCGTGGTGGGGGCGTTCCAGGGATTCTCCGAGTTGTTCCCGATCTCCAGCCTCGGCCACAGCGTGCTGCTGCCGGCCCTGATCGGGGGACGGTGGGGACAGGACCTCAACGTGTCGACGCCGGAGTCGCCCTACTTGGCCTTCATCGTCGGGCTGCACGTGGCAACGGCGGCGGCGCTGCTCATCTTCTTCTGGCGCGACTGGATGCGGATCATCGCCGGGTTCTTCACCTCGATCGGGAAGCGTCGCGTGGAGACGCCCTACGAGAAGCTGGCCTGGCTGATCATCATCGCGACGATCCCGGTCGGGATCGCGGGGCTGGCGCTCGAGCACCTCTTCCGCACGACACTGGGCACGCCGATCCCCGCGGCGTCGTTCCTCATCGTCAACGGGCTCATCCTCCTCGCAGGCGAGCGGCTGCGCCGTCGGGCCCCGATGCCCGACTTCGCGGACGCCCCTGGCGCGGGCTCCGGTGCGCTGACCATGGGCGATGTCGCGGCCAGCAAACGGCTCGTGGAGGAGGAGCAGGTGGGGCACGCCTCGGATGTGCGACTGTCCGGGCTCGGCGTGGTCTCGGCGACCGTGATCGGTTCCGCACAGATCCTCGCCCTGTTCGCCGGGATCAGCAGGTCCGGGTCGGCCATGGTGGCCGGGCTGGTCAAGGGCCTCTCGCATGAGGACGCCGCCCGGTTCTCCTTCCTGCTCGCCACCCCCGTCATCTTCGCCGCAGGCGTGCTGAAGATCCCCGACCTGTTCGGACCGCTCGGCGCGGGGATCCACGGCCAGGTCCTCGCCGGCAGCGTGGCGTCGTTCGTTACCGCCTACCTGTCGGTGCGCTTCCTCACCCGCTACTTCCGCACCCGCACCCTGACCCCGTTCGCGATCTACAGCATCCTCATCGGCGCCGGCTCCCTGGTCTGGCTGACCGTCGTCCAGTAGCGCGCGGCGCCGTCACCGGACCAGCGAGAGGGCCCAGCGGGCCCCACCACAACGTCAGGCCGCGGTCGCCTGGACCGCCAGCGCCATCTGCCGGCGACGGTGGTTGCGCAACGAGTCGGCAGTGAAGATGACCAGGGCGATCCAGACCAGGATGAAGCCGATCCAGCGCACCGGGGTCATCGCTTCGTGAAGCAGCACGAGACCGATCAGCATCTGCAGGGTCGGCGCTAGGTACTGCTGCAGTCCCAGTGTGCTCATCGGGACCCGGGTCGCCGCCGCTCCGAAGAAGAGCAGCGGGACAGCTGTGACCAGTCCGCTGAGGATCAGCAGGGCGTCGTGCCACCACGGGGCACCCAGGTAGGACGCGGTGCCCTGCGACCAGAGCCAGATCAGGTAGCCCAGGGCTATCGGGCCGAGGATGAGCGTCTCGATACCCAAACCCTCGATCGCGCCGACGTTCGCCTTCTTCTTCAGCAGACCGTAGGTGCCGAACGAGAAGGCCAGGGTCAGCGAAAGGTACGGCAGGTGCCCGTAGTCGACGGTGAGCACGATCACCGCGGCGGCCGCGATCCCCATAGCAAGCCACTGCACGGGACGGAGCCGCTCGGCGATGAAGATCACGCCCAGCAAGAGGGTGACGAGGGGGTTGATGAAGTAGCCCAGTGAGGTCTCGACGACGTGGCCGTTGTTCACACCCCAGATGTAGGTGCCCCAGTTGACGGTGATGACGGCCGCGGCCGCAGCGAGAATCATCACCTCCCGGCGGCTGGTCACGAGCCGGCGGAAGCGGCCGATCCGGCCGGTCACCCAGATCAGGACCGCCACGATCGCAAGCGACCAGAAGATCCGGTGGGCGAGGATCTCGATCGCCCCGGCAGGCTCCAGGAGCGGCCAGTAGAGCGGGAAGAGGCCCCATATTCCGTAGGCCGCGAGGCCCAGGAGGAAACCCTTACGGGACTCAGACACGAGCGGAGCCTACGCCTCCTACCGTCCCCTCACGAATCGGGGTTTCGCCCCTGGACATCCCACCACTGGCGACGGGTCAGCCGACCGTTTGCGACGGGTCAGCCGACCGTTTGCGACGGGTCGGCGGTTAGTGGGTGCGGGAGGCGATGACGTCGGCGAAGGCGGTCAGCGCGTCGCGGACGTCGCCCTCCGGGACCGGTCCCAGCAGCGTGTGCGCCTCGGTGGCCAGCCCGCGAACGTACTCCCGAGCCTGTTCCATCGCTGGGTGCTGACGCATCAGCTCCAACGCCTCGGCGTGCAGGTCGTCATCGGTCAGGTCGCTGCCCAGCAGCTCCTTCAACCGGTCGTCGGCGGGATCGTTCGACGCCATCGCCATCAGGACCGGGAGAGTCGACACGCCCTCTCGCAGATCGGTGCCGGGTGTCTTGCCGGACTCGTCGCTGTCGCTCGCGATGTCGAGGATGTCGTCGGCCAGCTGGAAGGCGATCCCCACCTTCTCGCCGTAGGCCGTGAGCGCGGTGACGACCTCCGGCGACGCACCGGCGAACAGCGAGCCGTAGCGGGCCGAGGTCGCGATGAGCGACCCGGTCTTGCCCTGGACCACGCGCAGGTAGTGCGCCAGCGCGTCCCCGTCACCGGGCCCGAGCGTCTCCAGCATCTGACCTTCGACCAGCCGGCTGAAGGTCACTGCCTGGATGCGCACCGCCTCGGGACCCAGCCGCGAAGTCAGCTCCGACGACTTCGAGAAGAGCCAGTCGCCGGCCAGGATCGCGACGTGGTTGTCCCACCGGGCGTTGGCCGAGGGAGTGCCCCGTCGCAGGTCGGCCTCGTCCATGACGTCGTCGTGGTAGAGGGACGCGAGGTGGGTCAACTCGACGACGCAGGCAGCGGTGAGGACGTCCTCGTTGTCGGAGCTGTCGGCTACCTCGGCAGCCAGCAGGACCAGGAGCGGTCGAAAGCGCTTGCCTCCCGCGCGGAGCAGGTGCCGTGCGGCCTCGGTGACAAAGGGAGCCTCGCTGTGCACCGCCGCTTCGAGCCGAGCCTCGACGGCGGTCATCCGGTCACGGAGCCGGGCCTCGAGGCCCGGGTCGGTAACCGGAAGCGCAAGAGCCGCGGTGGTCACCGGATGAACTGCCCCAGGTTGCCGGCAAGCTCGAGCACCGGCGCCGGCCATACGCCCAGCCCCACCGTGACGGCCAGGCCGATCGCCACCGTGACGGTGGTCAGCGGACCCGGAAGCTCCACCGTCGGACCGTCCTCGACCGGAGCCGAGAAGAACATCACCACGATGACCCGGACGTAGAAGAAGGCCGCCACCGCCGACAGCAGCACCGCGATCACCACGAGCGGCCAGGCACCGCCCTGAGCCGCCGAGGCGAAGACGGCCCACTTGCCGGTGAAGCCGCTGGTGAGGGGGATCCCGGCCATGCCGAGCAAGAAGAACGCGAACGCGCCCGCGACCCAGGGGGACCGCTTGCCCAGGCCGGCCCAGCGAGCGATCTGGTTGGCCTCGCCGCTGGAATCACGCACCAGGGTGACGATGCCGAAGGCGCCGACCGTCATGAACCCGTAGGTCACCAGGTAGAAGAGGATCGCCTGGAGCGAGGAGAGCTGGTTGAGGTTGGTGGTCGAGGCGTAGACCCCGACGAAGCCGACCAGGATGAACCCGGCATGCGCGATCGACGAGTAGGCGAGCATCCTCTTGATGTCGGTCTGGGTCAGCGCCAGGACCGCGCCGACCGCCATCGTCAGGATCGCCACACCCCAGATCAACGGGGTCCAGTCCCAGCGGGCCGCGCCGAAGGCGACATAGAAGAGTCGGGTCAGAGCGCCGAAGGCGGCCACCTTCGTGCAGGCAGCCATGAACGCCGTGACCGGCGTAGGTGCACCCTGGTAGACGTCCGGGGTCCAGGAGTGGAACGGCGCAGCACCGATCTTGAAGAGCATGGCCACGGCCATCAGCGCGATCCCGCCGAGCAGGAGCACCTCGTTGCCGATGCGGATCGAGATCGCCTGCGAGATGTCCGACAGGCGCAGCGATGCGGAGTACCCGTAGACCAGCGACATCCCGTACACGAAGAAGCCGGAGCTGAAGGCGCCGAGCAGGAAGTACTTCATCGCCGCCTCCTGGCTGAGCAGGCGGCGGCGCCGGGCGAGTGCGGTCATCAGGTAGAGCGGAAGCGAGAGGACCTCCAGCCCGACGAACATGGTCAGCAGATCGTTCGCGGCGGGGAACATCATCATGCCGCCCAGCGAGAACAGCATGAGCGGGTAGACCTCGGTCTGCTCCAAGCCCGAGCTCTCCGCCTCGGCATCGGACCCGGGGATCGTGGCACCCGAGCCCACGAACGCGCTGACACCGCCGCGCACCGTGCGCTCGGCGAACAGCAGCAGGCTGACGAAAGCAAGCAGCAGGAGCGTGCCCCAGATGAAGACCGACGGACCGTCGACGGCGAGTGCTCCCTCGGCGACGACCTTCCCCAGAGCGGACCCGCCCGAGGCGGTGGTGATGTTCGCCATCACCCAGAGCGTCGCGATGAAGGCGGCACCCAGGGTCACGACCGCCAACAGCACCTGGATCACGTACCGCTGGGTGCGTGCCACGAACGCCTCGACCAGGACGCCCAGGATCGCCCCGCCGAAGACGATCAGCAGCGGCGAGAGCAGGGCGTACTCGATGTGAGGTGCGGCGAAGTCGCTCACTGGGTGTTCTCCTTACTGGTAGCCGCGGGGGCTGCTGCGACTGCCTGCGCCTGCGACACATAGGCGTCGACGGCGGGGTTGAACGCGTCGAGGAGTGGCTTGGGATAGAACCCGAGTACAACGATCAGCGCGATCACCGGTGCAACCGCGATGATCTCGCGCGCGGACAGGTCGGTGATCCCCGCCGTCTCGTGACGCGGAGGGCCGGTCATCGTGCGTTGATACATCAGCAGCACGTAGATGGCGGCCAGCACGATCCCCAGGACCGCGAAGACGGCGTACCACCAGTTGTAGACGAACGCCCCGGTGATCACGAGGTACTCGGAGATGAACGGCGACAGGCCCGGAAGGGCGAGCGCCGACAACCCGGCCACCAGGAAGAGCCCGGCCAGGACCGGGGCACCCTTCTCCACGCCGCCGAAGTCGGGGATGTACTTCGACCCGCGGCGCTTGATCAGGTAGCCACCGATCAGGAAGAGCGCGGCGGTGGAGAGGCCGTGGTTGAACATGTAGAACACCGAGCCGACGCCGCCCTGGGAGTTGAGCACGAAGATGCCCAGCACGATGAAACCGAAGTGGGACACCGAGGTGTACCCGATCAGGCGGGGGATGCTTGTCTGGGCGATCGCCAGCAGCGCTCCGTAGATGATGCTGATCACGGCGAGGACCAGCACGACGGGGGTCGCCCAGTGGGATGCCTCCGGGAAGAGTCCGAGCCCGTACCGGATCATGCCGAAGGTGCCGATCTTGTCCAGGATGCTCACCAGCAGGACCGACGTGCCCGCGGTGCCCTCGTCGACGGTGTCCGGCAGCCAGGTGTGCACGGGGAACATCGGCGCCTTGATCGCGAAGGCGATGAAGAAGCCGAGGAAGAGCCAGCGGCCGGTCGCGGTGCCGAAGCTCAGCTGGGTCAGGTCGGACAGCAGGTACGACGGGCCGCCGGTGGACTGGCTGCTGACGACGTACAGGCCGACGACCGACACCAGCATGAGCAGGCCGCCGACCAGGGAGTAGACGAGGAACTTCACGGCCGCACGGGCACGCTTCGGACCGCCGTACCCACCGATCAGGAAGTAGATCGGGATCAGCGTGGCCTCGAAGAGGACGTAGAAGAGCAGTACGTCGATCGCCGAGAAGACACCGATCGCGAGCCCCTCCAGCGCCAGCATCCAGGCGAAGAAGGCGTTGGCCGACCAGCGGCCCTCATCACCGTCGTGCCAGGACGCCAAGATCACGACCGGGGTGAGAATTACGGTCAGCAGCACCAGGGAGAGTCCGATGGCGTTGACGCCGAGGGCGTAGTGGGCTCCGAACGTCGGGATCCACTGGTGGATCTCGGTGAACTGCATCGAGGAGACCGACGCCTTGAACCGCGCCGCCATCACCAAGGCGACCACCAAGGTGACCAGGGAGAACAGGAACGCGACGTGCTTGGGCAGCTCGCCCTTGCGCGGCATCGCCGCCACGACCACGGCGCCCACGAGAGGCAGCACGAGGGCCAGGCTCAACCACGGGAAGTTCATCGTGTCCCCTCAACGTCGATGTGCGAAGGTCGGTGTGCCAGGGCGCTCATCCGAGCATCACCACCAACATGGAGCCCAGCGCCAGGACCGCACCGAGGAGAACCGTCAGCGCGTAGGTCCGGACGTAGCCGTTCTGGGCTTTGCGGGCACCTTCGGAGATCACCATGGTCCCGGTAGCGGCGCCCTCGACGAGGCCGTCGACCACCTGGTTGTCGAAGACATCCATGCCCGCCACCAGCTTCTGCCCGGGGCGCATGAACAGCTCCTCGTTGATCGCGTCGCCGTACAGGTCGGCGCGTGCCGCCCGGGTGAAGAGCGAGACGTCCTGCGGGGCTTCCCGCGGGATCTGCTTGGTCCCCACGGTGAACCAGGCCAGCGCGATGCCGGCCGCGACCGTGATGAGGATGATCGCCGACAGGACGATCGCCGGGAAGGGCAGGTTCTCGGATCCGGCAGTGCCGACCACCGGCGCCAGCCAGTCGACGATCCAGTTCTTGTAGATCAGCGCGCCGCCGAAGACCGACAGCAGTGCCAAGATGACCAGCGGCACGGTCATGACGGCAGGCGACTCGTGCGGGTGGACCTTCTCGCCCCAGCGCTTCTGTGTGTAGAAGGTCATCAGCATCAGGCGCGACATGTAGAACGCGGTGATGCCGGCGCCGAGGACGGCCGCGATCCCGGCCCAGATGTTCACCCCGAAGGCCGCCTCGATGATCTTGTCCTTGGAGAAGAACCCGGAGAAGCCGGGGAATCCGATGATCGCCAGGAAGCCCATCGCGAAGGTTCCGAAGGTCACCGGCATCGCACGGGCGAGGCCACCGTAGTGCCGCATGTCCACGTCGTCGTCCATCGAGTGCATGACCGAGCCGGCCCCGAGGAACATGTTGGCCTTGAAGGCGCCGTGCATGAGCAGGTGGAAGATCGCGAAAGCGTAGCCGACCACCCCGAGTCCGGCGCCGAGCATCATGTAGCCGATCTGGCTCATCGTGGAGCCGGCGAGCACCTTCTTGATGTCGTCCTTCGAGGTACCGATGAGAGCACCCCAGATGAGGGTGACCGCCCCGACGGTGATCACCGCAGTGCGGGCCACCTCGGAGTGCTCGTAGATGAAGTTCGATCGAGTCACGAGATAGACGCCGGCAGTCACCATGGTCGCCGCGTGGATCAGCGCCGACACCGGGGTCGGGCCCTCCATCGCGTCGAGCAACCAGGACTGCAGCGGCACCTGGGCCGACTTCCCGGCGGCGGCCAGCAGGAAGAGCAGGCCGAGGACGTTCAGGGTGGTCTGCGAGGCGGTACCCGCCTGCATCGACACCGCCCCGAAGGCGGTGGTGCCGAAGGTCGCGAAGAGCAGCATCGTGCCCAGGGCCATGCCGATGTCGCCCACCCGGTTGACCACGAACGCCTTCTTGGCCGCGACCGCCGCGGAGTCCTTGTGCTGCCAGAAGCCGATCAACAGGTACGAGGCGAGACCGACGCCCTCCCAGCCGAGGAAGACGCCGAGGTAGTTGTCGGCCATGACCAGGATCAGCATTGCGGCGATGAAGAGGTTCAAGAAGGCGAAGAACCGTGGCCGACGCTCGTCGTGGGCCATGTAGCCCACCGAGTAGATGTGGATCAGGCCGCCGACGCCGGTGATCAACAGCAGGAAGACCGCGGACAAGGGATCGAGCAGGATGCCGAAGTCAACCTGGAACGAGCCTGCCGTGAACCACGTCCACAGGTGCTGCCCCACGCTCCGGTCCGAGGCCGCCCGACCCCACAGCGCGATGAAGGCAGCGACGCTCAGCCCGAAGGAGCCCAGGACGGTGGCCACCCCCAGGTAGTGGGCGAAGGCCTTGGTGACCTTGTTGCCCAGGAGCAGGATCACGGCCGCTCCGGCCGCGGGCAACGCAATGATCAGCCAGAGCAGGGACAAGATCCCTCCGCCGGTCGACGGATCGATCACCGGCACGCTCCCGGCCACGAAAACAGACGCAGTGCTGACCACGGTCACCTCAGTACTTCAGCAGGCTGGCATCGTCGACCGACGCCGACCGACGAGTTCGGAAGATGGTCATGATGATCGCGAGCCCGACCACAACCTCGGCGGCGGCGACGACCATCACGAAGAAAGCGGCAACAGTCCCGTCGAGGGTGCCGGTTGCGCGGGAGAACGTCACGAACGAGAGGTTCGCCGCGTTCAGCATTAGCTCCACCGACATGAACATCACGATGGCGTTGCGCCGGACCAGAACCCCGACCGTGCCGATCGTGAACAGGATCGCGCTGAGCATCAGGAACGGTGTCGCGCTCACTGGTCATCCTTCCTCTCATCGGACGGAGGCAGCGTCTCCTGCTCGATCTCGTACACGTCGGCCGGCGCCCGCTTGATCGAGCCGCGGGCAGCCAGCACCCGGGAGACCGAGTCCGGCGCCGGAGAGCCGTCCGGAAGCAGGGCAGGGGTGTCGACGGCGTTGTGCCGCGCGAAGACACCGGGGGCGGCCAGCGGTCCTGGGTGCTTCCCACTCTCGCCGTAGTCCTTCATCCGCTGCAGCGCCATCGCCCGCTGCCCGGGCTTGGGGGTCAACCGCTCACGGTGCGCCAGCACCATGGCACCCACCGCGGCAGTGATGAGCAGGGCGCTGGTGGCTTCGAAAGCGAAGACGTACGGCGAGAACATCATCTGCGCCAGCTGGCTCAACGAGCCGCCGGCCTGGTACTGCTGCAGGCCGATGACCTTGATGCTGACTTGGGACTCCAGGACGAGCAGCAGCGCGACCAGGGCGACCCCGAGCAGGGACGCCATCAGGCGCTGCCCCTTGATCGTCTCCACGACCGAGTCGGAGGCGTCAACCCCGACGAGCATCAACACGAAGAGGAAGAGCATCAGGATCGCGCCGGTGTACACGATGATCTGCACCGCGAACAGGAACGGCGAGTCCTGGAGGGCGTACAGGAAGGCGATGCCGATCATCACTACTGCCAGCAGCAGAGCCGCGTGGACGGCCTTGCGCACGAACAGAATGCCGAGCGCGGCGAGCACCATGATGGGAGCGAGGATCCAGAAGACGATCACGAGTCGACCTCGCTGTCTGCGCTCCCGGAGCCTGTTGCGCTCGCGGGTCGCGGGGTGAACTCTCCGCGGTAGTACTGCTCGGCGTCGGTGCCCAGCCGCATCGGGTGCGGTGGCTGCTCCATGCCGGCCAGGAGCGGGGCGAGCAGGTCGGTCTTCTCGTAGATGAGGCTCTCCCGGGTGTCGTCGGCGAGCTCGTACTCGTTGGTCATGGTGAGAGCCCGGGTGGGGCAGGCCTCGATGCAGAGCCCACACAGGATGCAGCGCAGGTAGTTGATCTGGTAGACGCGGCCGTACCGCTCACCCGGAGAGAAGCGCTCCTCCTCGGTGTTGCTGGCACCCTCTACGTAGATCGCGTCCGCCGGGCATGCCCAGGCGCACAGCTCGCAGCCGATGCACTTCTCCAGCCCGTCCGGCCACCGGTTGAGCTGGTGTCGACCGTGGAAGCGCGGGGCGGTGGGGAACTTCTCGAAGGGGTACTGCTCGGTGACCACCTTCTTGAACATGGTGCGGAAGGTGACCCCGAACCCGGCGATCGGGTCCCAGAACTGTTCCTTCATCGTGGGCATCAGCTACCAGCTCCGTTCTCCGAGAGCGAGGAGTCACCCGCGACGATGTCGGGCATGGTGACCACGGGCTGACCGGGCATCGGTGGGACGGGATAGCCGCCGGCGAACGCGTCGAACGGCTCAGGCTCGATGTCCGGCTCCTCCTCGTCCCCCTTGCTCTCTCCCCCGAACACCGCCAGCAGGAGCAGCAGGACCGCGACGACCCCGAAGGTCATCAGCAGATGAGTCCTGCTGGCCCAGCCGGTCAGGATGATCGTCTTGAGAGCGGCCACGCCGATGATCCAGACCAGCGAGATCGGGATGAGCCGCTTCCAGCCGAAGGCCATGAACTGGTCGTAGCGCAGCCGGGGCAGCGTCCCCCGCAGCCAGATGAACAGGAAGAGGAAGATCATCAGCTTGGCGAGGAACCACAGGATCGGCCAGTAGCCGGTGTTGAACATCCCGCCGTTGATGGCCGACAGCGGCCAAGGCGCCCGCCATCCCCCGAGGAAGAGGGTCGCGGCGACAGCCGAGACGGTCATCATGTTGATGTACTCCGCCAGGAAGAAGAGCGCGAACTTCATCGAGGAGTACTCGGTGTGGAACCCCCCGACCAGCTCCCCCTCGGCCTCCGGAAGGTCGAACGGCGTGCGGTTGGTCTCGCCGACCATCGCAATCACGTAGATCGCGAACGACGGGGCGAGGATCACGCCGTACCAGAGACTGTCCTGGGCGGAGACGATGCCAGAGGTCGACATGGTGCCGGAGTAGAGGAAGACCGCGACCAGGGCCAGGCCCATCGCTACCTCGTAGGAGATCATCTGGGCCGAGCTCCGCAGACCGCCGAGCAGCGAGTACGTCGAACCGGATGACCAGCCGCCGAGCACGATCCCGTAGATGCCGATCGACGAGACCGCCAGCACGAACAGCACCGCGACCGGAAGGTCCGTCAGCTGGAGCGGGGTCTGGATGCTGGTCCAGGGGATCCGAACGGTCGGCCCCAGCGGGATGACGGCGAAGGCGATGAACGCCGTGGTGCCCGAGATCACCGGCGCAAGCAGGAAGACCAGCTTGTCGGCGTGGATCGGGGTGAGGTCCTCCTTGAGCATCAGCTTCATGCCATCGGCGAGGCTCTGCAGCAAACCGAAGGGACCGTGCACGTTGGGACCGACCCGGTGCTGCATGCGGGCCACGACCCGACGCTCGGCCCAGATGCTGAACAGGGTCAGGACCACCAGCAGAGCGAATATGGCCACCGCCTTGATGGCGATCACCCACCAGGCGTCGTGCCCGAACGCGGAGAGGTCCGCAGCCAGTCGGGGCAGGACGAGTTCGGCAGCCATCACATCTCTCCCTCGAGCGTCACGGCACCCCCGGCGCCGATGGCCAGGTCACGTCGTACGTTGACCCCCGCGGAGTTGGTCGGGGTCCAGACCACGCCGTCGACCACGTCGCCAACGGCAACCGGGAGCGTCACCGCTCCCGCAGAGGTCGACAACCGCGCCGTCTGACCCTCGCTCAGACCGAGCGAGCTCAGTGTGGAGGCCGAGACCAGCGCAACCCGGCGCCGGGCCGTGCTGCGGTAGGCGTCGTCCCCGTCCTGCATGGCGCCGTCGTCGATCAGCTGCTTCCAGGTGGCGAGCAGGAGCGCACCGCTCGGTGTCGCCCCCACAGCGTCCGACGCACTGGGAGCCACAACCCGGGCACCGTCCCAGTCGCCCACCTCGTCGAGCTCCCGTCGGGCCGCCTCCGAGGTGGAGAAGCCCAGGGGACGGCCCATCTCCAAGGCGATGCCGGCCAGCACCCGCAGGTCGGGGAGAGTCGGCCGATCGTGGAAGACCCGGCCGAACTCGCGGCGCCGGCCCTCCCAGTTGACGAAGCTGCCGCTGCGGTCGCTGACCGGAGCGACCGGGAAGACCACGTCGGCGCGGCGGGTGATCTCGGTCTCCCGCTGCTCCAGGCTGACCACGAAGCCGGCATCACCGACGGCGACCAGTGCACCGGCCGGATCCTCGAAGTCCTCGAAGCCGACCCCGCCGATCACCAGGGCACCGATGCTCCCATCGACCGCCTCGGCCAAGATGCCCCTGGCGTCGAGACCGGGGCGTTCCGGCAGGGAGTCGGCGCTCCAGACCGCGGCCATATCGACCCGCGCCGCGGCGTCGGAGACCGGGCGGCCACCCGGCAGCAGGCTGGGCAGGCAGCCCATCTCCAGGGCTCCCCGGTCACCGGCACGGCGCGGGACCCACGCCAGTCTGGCGCCGGACGACGCCGCGAGGGAGGCGGCGGCGGCCAATGCGCCTGGGCTCTCCGCCGCGCGCTCGCCGACGAGGATCACCGACGACGGGCCGAGCCCGGCGGTCTCCCCGGCGGTGGCGAGAGCCGCGGCCTCGTGGCCCGGCGCGGCCGGGATGAGCGTGCCGCTCATCTTGGCCAGCCCCCGGCTGGTGAACGGCGCGATCGAGAAGACCCTGGTGCCGTGCAGCGACGCCTTACGGAGTCGCAGGAACACGTTGCCCGCCTCGTCCTCCGGCTCGAAGGCCACCAGGAGGACCGCGTCGGCCGCTTCCAGGTCGCGGTAGGTGACGCCGAGCCCGGTGCCCGCCACGTGAGCGCCGAGGAACGCCTCTTCCTCGACCGTGTGGGGCCGGGAGCGGAAGTCGATGTCGTTGGTGCCGAGCACCACACGGGCGAACTTGCTATAGGCGTAGGCATCCTCGACGGTCAGCCGGCCGCCGGTCAGCACGCCGACCGAGCTCGCCTCGGCGAGTCCCCGCGCGGCGACGGTCAACGCCTCCGGCCACGACGCGGTCCGAAGCTCACCGCTCTCCTCGTCACGGATGAGCGGATGGGTGAGCCGGTCGTCCTGCGTGGCGTAGCCGAACGCGAACCGGTCCTTGTCGGAGATCCACTCCTCATTGACCTCCGGGTCGTTGCCGGAGAGCCGGCGCATGACCGTGCCACGCCGGTGGTCCACCCGGATCGCGGCACCACACGCGTCGTGCTCGCCGATCGAGGGCGTGGAGACCAGGTCGAACGGGCGGGACCGGAAGCGGTACGCCGCCGAGGTGAGGGCACCCACGGGGCAGATCTGGATCGTGTTGCCCGAGAAGTACGACTCGAAGGGCTCCTGCTCGTAGATCCCGACCTGTTGCAGCGCGCCACGCTCAAGCATGTCGATGAACGGGTCGCCGGCGATCTGGGCGGAGAACCTCGTGCACCGCGCGCACAGGACGCAGCGCTCCCGGTCGAGAAGCACCTGGGCGGAGATGCTGATCGGCTTCGGGTAGGTCCGCTTCGCGAACTCGTAGCGGGTCTCGCCCTGTCCGTGGGTCATCGACTGGTTCTGCAGCGGGCACTCGCCGCCCTTGTCGCAGACCGGGCAGTCCAGGGGGTGGTTGATGAGCAGGAACTCCATGATGCCGTGCTGGGCCTTGTCGGCGACCGGGGAGGTGACCTGGGTGCGGATCACCATCCCGTCGGCGACCTCCAGGGTGCACGACGCCTGCGGCTTGGGGATCGGGCGGCCGTTGCCCGCGTCCGCCACGTCGACCAGGCACTGGCGGCAGGCGCCGGCGGGTGCGAGCAGCGGGTGGTCGCAGAAGCGCGGGATCTCGGTGCCGATGCGCTCGGCCGCACGGATGACCAGGGTGCCCTTGGGCACGCTCACCTCGACGTCGTCGATGGTGAGCGTCACCAGGTCTTCGGCGAGCACAGGCTGGACCTCCGCGCTCTGCTTGTTGGTATCGACGGTCATGCGTTGGCTCCCTCGGGCGCGAAGAGAGTGGCGACTTCGGGGTCGAACGGGCATCCACCGTGTTCGAGGTGGGCGAGGTACTCGTCCCGGAAGTACTGGATCGAGGAGGTGATCGGGCTGGTGGCTCCGTCGCCCAGAGCGCAGAACGCCCGGCCGAGGATGTTCTCGCACTGGTCGAGGAGCAGGTCCAGGTCAGCCTCGGTGCCCTGGCCGTTCTCCAGGCGCTCCAGCGCCTTGACCAGCCACCAGGTCCCCTCCCGACACGGGGTGCACTTGCCGCAGGACTCGTGCTTGTAGAACTCGGTCCAGCGCAGCACCGCACGGACGACGCAGGTGGTGTCGTCAAAGATCTGCAGCGCCTTGGTCCCGAGCATGGAGCCAGCGGCCCCGACCCCCTCGTAGTCCAGTGGGATGTCGAGGTGCTCCGAGGTGAGCAGCGGCGTGGAGGAGCCACCCGGGGTCCAGAACTTCAGCTCGTGACCCTCACGGACACCGCCGGCCAGGTCGAGCAGCGTCCGCAGGCTGGTGCCGAGCGGCGCTTCGTACTGGCCTGGCTTCTTCACATGTCCCGACAGCGAGTAGAGCGTGTAGCCCTTGCTCTTCTCGGTGCCCATCGACGCGAACCAGTCGGCGCCGTTGCCGATGATGCTGGGCACCGACGCAATCGACTCCACGTTGTTGATCACCGTGGGGGCTGAGTAGAGGCCGGCGATGGCCGGGAACGGCGGGCGCAGCCGGGGTTGGCCGCGGCGGCCCTCGAGCGAGTCGAGCAGCGCCGTCTCCTCGCCGCAGATGTAGGCGCCGGCGCCGGCATGGACGACCACGTCGAGGTCGAAGCCGGATCCGTGGATGTCCTTGCCCAGATGCCCGGCCTCGTAGGCCTCGGCGACCGCGGCCTGGACCCTGCGGATCACATGGAGCACCTCGCCGCGCACGTAGATGAAGGCGTGGCTGGAGCGGATTGCGTACGACGTGATGATGACGCCCTCGAGAAGGGTGTGGGGCGTCGCCATGAGCAGCGGGATGTCCTTGCAGGTCCCCGGCTCGGACTCGTCGGCGTTGACCACCAAGTAGTGCGGCTTGACGGTGCCGTCCTCGGCCGGACCCTGCGGGATGAAGCTCCACTTCATGCCGGTCGGGAAGCCCGCACCACCTCGGCCACGCAGTCCACTGTCCTTGACCGTGGCGATGACGTCATCGGGTGACATGGCCAACGCCTTGTCGAGCGCGGAGTAGCCGCCGCGGGCCGTGTAGGACGCGAGCTTCCAAGGCTGCGCGCTGTCCCAGTCGTCCGACAGGACGGGGGTGAGCGTGTCGGCCATCAGGCACCCTCTCCGGTCTCAGGGGCGGTCCAGCCCTTCTCGCGCGCGAGGCGCAGCCCGACGAGCGTGGGGTCGCCCGCGGCTGGGCCCTCGTCCGCCCGTCCGTCGTAGAACCCGGCGAGCACCCGCTCGGCCTCCTGCCAGCTGACGATCTCGGCGCCGCGGGAGGCGGTGACCTTCTTGCCGGCGCGCAGGTCGTCGACCAGCTGCACCGCCTTCTCCGGAGTCATGTTGTCCATGAACTCCCAGTTGACCATCATCACCGGCGCGTAGTCGCAGGCCGCGTTGCACTCCACGTGCTCCAAGGTGACGGACTTCGCGGTCCCGTCGTCGGGGGTCGTCTCGTCATTGCCTACCCCCAGGTGGTCCTTGAGCCGGGAGAAGATCGCGTCGCCGCCCATCACCGCGCACAGCGTGTTCGTGCAGACGCCGACGTGGTAGTCGCCGACCGGGCGCCGCTTGTACATCGTGTAGAAGGTCGCCACGCCAGAGACCTCGGCCGCGGAGATCCCGAGGAGCTCCGCACACGCCTCGATCCCCTCGGGAGTGACGTGCCCCTCGACGCTCTGGATCAGGTGCAGCATCGGCAGTAGACCCGAGCGGGGTTGCGGATAGCGGGTCGCGATCTCCTTCAGCTCGGAGATGGTCTTCTCGTCCAGCGGTCGCTCCTTCATCGGTCGACTCCCCCCATCACCGGGTCGATCGAGGCGATCGCCACGATGACATCGGCAATCTGGCCGCCCTCACTCATCACCGAGGTGCCCTGCAGGTTGGTGAACGACGGGTCACGGAAGTGCACGCGGTACGGGCGGGTGCCTCCGTCGGAGACCACGTGAGCGCCCATCTCGCCGCGGGGCGACTCGATCGGCACGTAGGCCTGGCCCGGCGGCACCCGGAAGCCCTCCGTCACCAGCTTGAAGTGGTGGATGAGTGCCTCCATCGACTCGCCCATGATGTGCTTGATGTGCTCGGGGCTGTTGCCCATGCCGTCGGTCCCGATCGAGAGCTGACTCGGCCAGGCGATCTTCTTGTCGGCCACCATGATCGGCTCGCCCTCGAGACCGGCGAGCCGGTCCACGGCCTGCTCGACGATCTTCAGCGACTCCCACATCTCGGCAAGGCGGATCCGGAACCGGCCGTAGGAGTCCGAGGAGTCCCAGGTGATCACGTCGAAGTCGTAGGTCTCGTAACCGCAGTACGGCTCGGTCTTGCGCAGGTCCGCGGGATAGCCGGTCGAGCGCAGCACCGGCCCGGTGATGCCGAGGGCCAGGCAGCCGGCCAGGTCGAGGTAGCCCACGCCGACGGTCCGGCCCCGGAAGACCGGGTTGGCGTTGCAGAAGTCGGCGTACTCGGGGAGCCGCTTCTTCATCAGAACCACGAAGTCGCGCAGGTCGTCGAGCACGCCGGGCGGCAGGTCCTGGGCCACGCCACCGGGGCGGATGAACGCGTGATTCATCCGCAGGCCGGTGATCTTCTCGAAGAGGGTCAGCACCAGCTCGCGCTCTCGGAAGCCGATCGTCATGACGGTCAGCGCGCCGATCTCCATGCCGCCGGTGGCGATCGCGACCAGGTGCGAGGAGATGCGGTTGAGCTCCATGAGCAGGACCCGCATCACCTGAGCCTTCTCCGGGACCCCATCAGGACCGTCTTCGATGCCCAGCAGCCGCTCGACGCTCAAGCAGTAGGCGACCTCGTTGAAGAACGGTGAGAGGTAGTCCATCCGGGTGCAGAAGGTCACGCCCTGGGTCCAGGTGCGGAACTCCATGCTCTTCTCAATGCCCGTGTGGAGGTATCCGACGCCGCACCGGGCCTCGGTGACCGTCTCGCCCTCCAGCTCCAGGATCAGCCGCAGCACGCCGTGGGTCGACGGGTGCTGGGGACCCATGTTGACGACGACGCGCTCCTCGCTGTGGCCCTCGCCGAGCCCCGCCGCGACCGACTCCCAGTCGCCGCCGCTGACGTTGAAGACCTTGCTGCCGTCTTCGGGCTCGGCGTTGCTTGATCCCGGGGTTGCGTACGGATCGTTGGTGGTCATCAGTTGTACGACCTCCGGTTCTCCGGGGAGGGTGTGGTGGCGCCCTTGTACTCGACCGGGATGCCGCCCAGCGGGTAGTCCTTGCGCTGCGGATGCCCGGGCCAGTCATCGGGCATCTCGATCCGGGACAACGACGGGTGTCCGTCGAAGATGATCCCGAAGAAGTCGTAGGTCTCCCGCTCGTGCCAGTCAGCCGTGGGGTAGGTCGCGACCACCGAGGGAAGGTGCGGATCCGTGTCGGGGCAGGTGCACTCCACCCGGATCCGGCGGTTGTGGGTCATCGACAGCAGGTGGTAGACCGCGTGCAGCTCGCGACCGGTCTCCTCGGGGTAGTGAACCCCACTGACTCCCGAGCAGAACTCGAAACGGAGCTGAGGGTCGTCCCGCAGCAGTTTCGCGGTCTTGGCGAGGTGCTCGCGGCGGATGAAGAAGGTGATCTCGCCCGCGTGGACGACTACCTTCTCGATCGCGTCGGCGATCCCGTTGATCTCCAGCTCGGCGACCAGGGCGGACGTGACGTCGTCGAACCAGCCGCCGTACGGGGGCTGACTTCCGCCAGGCATCGACACGACCCGGCGCAGTCCGCCGTATCCGGAGGTGTCTCCGCTCCCGCGCACACCGAACATGCCCTCACGGTGCTCGATCGGCTCCGCCTGGGCGGCCTCGGCCTCGAGCGGCAGGTTGGTCTCGTCGCTCACCGCAACAGCCCCTTCATCTGGGAGGTGGGCAGGGCGTTCAGCGCGACGGTCTCGAGCTCGACGATCTCCTTCTCACGGTTCGGGCCGAGCTTGGAGTGGAGGATCTTGTCGTGCAGCTTGAGGATCGCGTCGATGAGCATCTCCGGCCGGGGCGGGCAGCCGGGGAGGTACATGTCCACCGGGACCACGTGGTCGACGCCCTGGAGGATCGCGTAGTTGTTGAACATGCCGCCGGAGCTGGCGCAGACACCCATAGCGATCACCCACTTGGGCTCGGGCATCTGGTCGTAGATCTGGCGGAGGACCGGGGCCATCTTCTGGCTCACCCGGCCGGCAACGATCATCAGGTCGGCCTGCCGCGGCGAGGCGCGGAAGACCTCCATCCCGAAGCGCGACAGGTCGTAGCGAGGGCCGCCGCTGGTCATCATCTCGATGGCGCAGCAGGCCAGACCGAAGGTCGCCGGCCAGAGGGACGCCTTGCGCAGGTAGCCAGCAACACCTTCGACGGTCGTCAGGAGTACGCCGCTGGGGAGCTTCTCTTCCAGACCCATGTGTCTCTTATGCCTCTTCTCAGTCCCAGTCCAGGCCGCCGCGGCGCCACACGTAGGTGTAGGCGACGAACACGGTGAGGATGAACAGCACCATCTCGACGAGCCCGAAGACCTTCATTGCGTCGAAGTTCACCGCCCACGGGTAGAGGAAGACGATCTCGATGTCGAAGACGATGAAGAGCATCGCGGTGATGTAGTACCGGATCGGGAAGCGCCCTCCCTCTACCGCCTGCGGCGTCGGCTCGATGCCGCACTCGTAGGAGTCGTGCTTGGCCCGGTTGTAGCGCTTCGGGCCGATCAGCGCGTTCGTCGCCACGGTGAGCAACGCGAACCCAAGTCCGATCGCCGACATGACGATGACGGGGATGTACAGATTCACCGCTCTCCTCCTTCTTCAGCCTGTCAGCGCCAGTCTGTCCTATGCCGTCTTATCAGGCCGAGGGGGCCAGTCGACTGAGTGCATTGATGATTCGGTCCGAGGCATCGCCGTCCCTCGGATCGGTGAGGTTGGCCATCAGCTTGAGCATGAACCGCATCAATGCCTCCCTCGGCAACCCGTACTTGGTGGCCTGCTTCATCACTACGGGATTCCCGATCATCCTCGCGAACCAGCGTCCCAAGGTGAAGTAGCCCCCGTAAGCACCCTCCAGCGCGGCAGCGTACCCCTCCAGCGCGCGCTCCCGAGCAGGGCCCTCCGGTCTTGACAGCGCCTGCACGATCACCTCAGCAGCCAGGTGTCCCGACTCCAGCGCGTAGTCGATCCCCTCGCCGTTGAACGGGTTGACCATCCCGCCCGAATCGCCGACCAGGAGTAGGCCGCGTGAGTAGTGCGGCTTGCGGTTGAAGCCCATCGGCAGGGCGGCCGATCCGATCCGGCCGATGAGGTTCTCGTCGCGGAAGCCCCACTCCTCGGGGGTGTTGGCCAGCCAGGCTCGCAGCGTCTCCCGGTAGTCGACGTTCTGGAAGGCCTTCGAGCTGTTCAAGATGCCCATGCCGACGTTGGCGGTCCCGTCGCCAACGGCGAAGATCCACCCGTAGCCCGGCAGCAGATTGCTCCTGCCCGGCGGTCCGTCCCACAACTCCAGCCAGGACTCCATCCAGGCGTCCTGGTGGCGTGGGGTCTCGTAGTAGGCGCGGACCGCGACCGCCATCGGACGGTTCTCCCGGCGCTCATAGCCCAAGGCGGTGGCGAGCCGTGACGACACCCCGTCACAGGCGACGACGACCGGCGCTGAGTAGGTGACGTCGTCCGCGACGCGACGTCCGTTCTCATCGAGGGAGCGAGCAGTGACGCCGATGACGCGCCCGCTGCGCTCGTCGAGCACCGGGCCGGTCACGGCGGTGCGCTCCATCAGCCGGGCCCCCGCCTTCTCCGCATGGCGGGCGAGCAGCTCGTCGAGCTCCATCCGGGTGCGCACCATCCCGTAGGACGGGAACGAGGCCAGCTCGGGCCACTCGAGCTCGAGCCGGTGCCCGGCACCGACGATGCGCAGGCCCTTGTTGCGGATCCAGCCGGGGGCATCGAGGTCCACGCCCATCGAGATCAGCTGCTTGACCGCGCGCGGTGTGAGCCCGTCGCCACAGATCTTGTCGCGAGGGAACGCCGCCTTCTCCAGCAGCAGCACGTCGAGCCCCGCGGAGGCGAGGTGGAATGCGGTGGAGGAGCCGGCCGGGCCGGCACCGACGACGATGACGTCGGCCTGCCGCTGGTCCGCGGTGCTCCGGGTCATCGGGGGATCCTCGTTGGCTCTGGGGAAGGTCGTGAGTGCTCGTGAAGCCCTTCACGGCACCGCAGCCCACAGTCTATGGAGGCGACGCGACCCCCGATACCCGCACGGGTACGGCCACCGGTGCCCATCAGGCGATGGCGTGGTGGATCGCGACGATGCCACCGGAGAGGTTGCGCCAGCGGACCGACCGCCAGCCCGCGTCGAGGATCTTGTGAGCCAGGTGCACCTGGTCGGGCCACTCCCGGATCGACTCGGCCAGATAGACGTAGGCGTCCGGACTGGAGGAGACCACCTTGGCCAGTCCGGGCAGGGCTCGCATCAGGTACTCGACGTACACCGTCCGGAAGGGCGCGACGGTCGGGTGGCTGAACTCACAAACGACCAGACGGCCATCCGGCTTGGTCACGCGAAGCATCTCGGCCAGGCCCCGGTCGGGGTCGACCACGTTGCGGAGCCCGAAGGAGATGGTCACAGCGTCGAACGAGTCGTCGGCGAAGGGCAGGCGGGTGGCGTCCCCCGCCACGAATCGCAGGTGGGGACGGACCTTCTGGCCCTCCCGCAGCATCCCGAGCGAGAAGTCGCACGACACCACGTCGGCTCCCAGCTCGTGGAACGGGAGGCTGGAGGTGCCGGTGCCGGCAGCCAGGTCGAGGATCCGCTCGCCCGGCTTCGACGCGACCGCGTCGAGGACTGCTCGCCGCCAGCGACGGTCCTGTCCCAGCGAGAGGATGTCGTTGGTCAGGTCGTAGCGGGCTGCGACGTCGTCGAACATCTTCGCGACGTCCTGCGGCTTCTTGTCCAAGTCGGCCCGGCTCACACCAGCAGCCTATTGCCTGGGATCGAACCAAGTCTCCGGGCCCTGGATGTGGGTCGACCCGGCTATGCGTCGTAGGCTGACCCTTCGTGACCTCGAACTTGAACGAGTCGGCAGATCCCGGGATCTCAACGGCGCCGCTCGTGGTCCTCACCGTCCCGATCTCGGACCCGGGTGACCTCATCGCGCTGCTGCCGGATGAGGACGCGACAGCCTGGATCCGCCGGGGAGACGGCATCGTCGGCTGGGGCACCGCCGCAGCCATCCGCACCACGGGACCGGACCGCTTCCGCGTCGCCGAGCAGTGGTGGCAGGAGAGGGGCCGGACCTCGGTCGTCCGCGACAAGGTCGACCTCCCCGGCTCCGGCCTGGTCGCGTTCGGGTCCTTCGCCTTCGCCGACGAGCCCGGCGACAGCGTCCTGGTGATCCCCGAGGTCGTCGTCGGGCGACGGGACGGGCAGGCGTGGGTCACCACGATCGGGCACGGGCTGCGAGCCACGCCGGATCTCGACACCCACCACGACTGCCAGCCACCGAGCGGAGTCGCCTTCCTCGACGGCGCGGTCAGCGGCCCCGAGTGGGAGGCCATCGTCGCCGACGCCGTCGCGCGCATCAACGCCGGTGAGCTCGAGAAGGTCGTCCTCGCCCGAGACCTGATCGCCACCTCCGACGGGCCGATCGACATCCGTTGGCCGTTACGCCAGCTCGCCGCCAACTACGAGACCTGCTGGACCTTCCACGTCGACGGGCTCTTCGGCGCCACACCCGAGATGCTCGTCCGCCGTGAGCGTGGACTGGTCACCTCCCGAGTGCTCGCGGGCACGATCCGCCGCACCGGCGACGACGAGCGCGACCTTGCTCTGGCGGCGACCCTCGCCCGGTCGTCGAAGGACCTCGAGGAGCACGTGTACGCGGTGCGCTCGGTCGCCGAGGCACTCCGCCCGCACTGCACCTCGATGAACGTCTCCGAGTCGCCGTTCGTGCTCCACCTGCCCAACGTCATGCACCTGGCCACCGACGTGGCCGGCGTGATCGACGACGCCACGAGCTCGCTGGCCCTGGCCGCGGCCCTGCACCCATCGGCCGCGGTTGGTGGGACGCCGACCAAGAGCGCCCTGGACCTGATCACCGAGATCGAGGGGATGGACCGGGGCCGCTATGCGGGGCCGGTCGGCTGGATCGCCGCGAACGGCGACGGCGAGTGGGGCATCGCGCTCCGCTCCGGTCAGGTCGAAGGTGACTCGGTACGGCTGTTCGCCGGGTGCGGCATCGTGGCCAGCTCCGACCCGGAGGCCGAGCTGGCCGAGTCGCAGGCCAAGTTCGTCCCCGTGCGCGACGCTCTCTCGGACTGAGCGGGGCCGGACTGATCCCATGCACCAAGCGATCGTCACCGGGGCGATCACCGGATACGCCATCGCCCTGCCCATCGGAGCCATCGCGGCTTACCTCATCTCGCTGACCGCGCGGACGTCCTGGCGCATCGGCGTCCCCGCTGCTCTCGGCGTCGCCAGCACCGACGGCCTCTACGCCCTGCTCGCCGCGATGGGCGGTGCGGCGATCGTCGGGGTGCTCGCGCCGATCCAGCCCGTGCTGAACGTGGTGGCGGCGCTCCTGCTGCTGGTCGTGGCCGGCATCGGAGCGCGGCGAGGAATCAGTGAGTACCGGCAGCACCGCAACCCGCAGCTCGCCACGAGGCCCCCGAGCAAGCTCACCCCCCTACGTGCCTACGGGTCGCTCATCGCACTCACCGCCGTGAATCCCGCCACCGTCGTCTACTTCAGCGCGGTCGTGTTGGGCAACACCGTCATCAGCCAGCTCCCCACCCTCGACCGATTGATCTTCGCGCTGTCCGTGTTCGTCGCCTCGGCCTCGTGGCAGGTGGTGGTCGCACTCAGTGGCGCCGCCCTCGGACACGTCGTGGACGGTCCCCGTGGACGACTCGTCACCGCGATGGTGTCCAGCGCGCTGATCGTCGGACTGGCGGGCTGGACCGTCCTCTCCTAGGGATCGACCCCTAGGAGGGCAGATCCGTCCCCGGCGCGATCCGGGTGTAGGACTTGCCCATCGCGCCGAGGAAGTCGTGCATCCGGCCGTCGACGATCCCGAGGCCGAAGTCGCTGTAGGCCAGCTCGTGGATCGCCAGGCTCCTCGTCGCACCGACACCGCGGGCCAGGTCGATCACCTCGGAGACCTTCGCCCACGGGGCACACACCGGCGCCAGGAACAGGTCGATCTCCTCTCCGGGGAGCTCGAAGGAGTCGCCGGGGTGGTAGACCTTCTCGCCGTCGATGTCGAGGACGTAGCCGGAGTTGTAGACCCTGGTCATCTCCGGGTGGATGACCGCGTGCATCTCCCCCACCGCCCGCACCGGGATCCCAGCGACGGTGAACTCATCTCCTGGGTGCACCACGGTGGTGCGCTCGGCAACCGCCGGGTCGGCGGCGCGGATCTGAGCAGCAACCGCGTCGATGGTGAACACCGGCACGTCGTAGGCCGCGAGGTGCTCGACGCTGTAGTGGTCGGGGTGCTCGTGGGTGATCAGTACCGCGTCGACGCCGTCGAGCGACTCGCGCTCGCTGAAGGCCCCAGGGTCGAGGACGACGGTGCCGGATGAGGCCTCGATGCGGACACAGGAGTTGGTGAACTTGGTCAGGCGCATGCGCCCATCTTTGGCGCTCGAGCCCGTCGAAGCCACCCCGTACTTCGCAGCGCGGGGCGGTCCGACGCGAAACGGCGACCGAGATCACACGAACGACCGGGGTTAGGTTGGGCGACGTGAACGAACTCCCGCGCGCCAATCCACTGGACCACGGGGTCGACCCGGCCGCCGTGCTCGCCTTCGTCGACGCGGTCGAGGCCGACCCCGAGATCGAGCTGCACAGCCTGATGGTGCTCAGGCACGGGAACGTCGTGGCCGAAGGCTGGTGGGCGCCGCATACGGCAGAGCGCACCCGGCTGCTCTACTCGATCAGCAAGAGCTTCACCTCGACCGCCCTGGCCTTCGCCATCCAGGAGGGGCTGGTCTCTCTCGAGGACACGGCACTCTCCCACTTCCCCGAGCTCGACCCGGTGGTCTCCGACCCGCGCAGCCGCAGGACCCTCGTTCGACACCTGGCGTCGATGGCCAGCGGACACGACCGCGACATGATCGGCGAGGCGACCGCCAAGGACCCGCAGAACCTGGTCAGCGGCTTCCTGCAGATCCCTCCCGACGCCGAGCCCGGCACCCTCTTCGCCTACAACCAGCCCTGCACCTACACGATCGCGGCGATCATCCAGCAGAAGACGGGGATGCTACTGACCGAGTACCTGCGCCCCCGGCTCTTCGAGCCGCTTGGGATCGGGGAGGTCGGATGGCAGGCGCATCCCGATGACAGGCAGCTCGGGTTCAGCGGGCTCTTCGCCCGCACCGAGGATGTCGCCAAGCTCGGTCAGCTCTACTTGCAGGGCGGCCGCTGGGGTGAGGCCCAGCTGATCCCGGAGGCGTACGTCGCCGAAGCGACCCGCAAGCAGATCGACAACCCGGCAATGGAGAACCCCGACTGGCAGCAGGGTTACGGCTTCCAGTTCTGGATGGCAAGACACGGCTACCGCGGTGACGGTGCCTTCGGCCAGTTCTGCATCGTCCTGCCCGAGCAGGACGCCGTCATCGCAATGACCGGTGGGACCGAGGCCATGCAGGCCGTCCTGGACAACGTCTGGGAGCACCTGCTGCCCGGGCTGGGCTCGGAGGACCCTGACACCGACGCGCTGGAAGCAATGTCCGCGCGGCTCACCTCCCTACGACTGCTTCCCTGTGCGGCCGCACCCAGCCCTCCCGCTTGGGAGGGCTGGGTGGAGGAGTCCTTCGCGATTGCCGAGAACGACATGCCCTTCGACGCCGTGCGGATCCAGCCCGGGGTCGAGGGGCCAGAGATCACCCTCCACGGCTCGGGCGACGCGATCAGCTTCCCGGCCGGGTCCTGGGACTGGTCGGTATCGGAGCCCCGCGATGCGACCGGAGCCGGAGTCCCTGTTGCCGCATCAGGGGGATGGCTCGACGAGCAGACGCTCCGAGTCGAGGTCATCTTCCTGGAGACCCCGCACCGGATGGACATCGTCTGCACGCTGCCGACTCACAGCGCCTCGGCGTCCTGGCGGACGGCACCTCTCTTCCACGGATCCTCCGTCCGCAGCCCGCTGCAGAGCATGCACCGGCCGGTCTAGGGCGCGACCGGCGGCGGCTCGCTCGTCAGCCTTCCGGTCGGACGAGCGCGCGAAGTCGGGCGTCGAAGTCCCGGCGGCCGGACCGCGAGACGAGCGCCTCCACCACTTCGATGCCTCCGTTGGGTGAGGCGAGAGCGGCCTCCAGCTCACCGACGCTGTGCACCGGCAGATGCGGGATCCGGAAAGCCGCGCACAGCGAAGCGATGTCGGTGCCGTGCGGCGTGCCGAAGAGGCGCTCATAGCTCGCGGCGTACTCCTCGGCTCCTTGCTCCAGCAGCGTGAAGATCGAGCCGCCGTCGTCGTTGACGACCACGATCGTGATGTCGGGCCGCGGCTCGGCGGGCCCGATGACCAGACCGGCGGTGTCGTGCAGGAAGGTGACGTCGCCGACGAGAGCGAGGGCACGGGTCGAGTGCGGTCGGCCGAGCGCGGCACCGATCGCCGATGACAGAGTCCCGTCGATGCCCGCGAGTCCGCGGTTGGACACCACCATGCGGCGGTCGCCGACACGGTACTTCGCGACGTTGAGGTCGAGGTCGCGGATCGGGTTCGACGAGCCGACGAAGAGCAGTCCTCCGGGCGGCAGGGCAGCGCTCACCGCGCGAGCGACCGCTTGTCCTCCGAACTCGGTCTCATTGATCAGTGCGTCCAGCCGATCGGAGACCTCCGCGTCGCGGGCCAGCCACTCCTCCAGCCAGGCCGGGGCGTCGGGCTCCGTCGAGACCTCGGCCAGCACTCGTCCGATCGGCCGCTCCAGCCGGGTCCAGGGGTCGCCGACCGCAACGAGGTCGATGTCGTCGCGGGCCAGTAGCCGGGTCACCGGACGGGACAGTGTCGGGTGACCGAAGACGACGACCCGCTCGATCCGGTCGGCGAACTCCTCCAGGAGCAGCCGGTAGGTGCGGATCGCGTTCCGGCCCGTCCGCGATCCGCTGGACGGCTCGGCGAGCAGCGGCCAGTTGCCGTCCTGCGCAAGTACTCGGGCCGGCGGCCCGGAGTCGTCGCCGGCGATGACCACCGTTCTCGGACCCAACGGCAGGAGAGGAGCGTCCTCGGGGACCCGGCGCCGGTCACCGGCAGGGCCCTGGGCGGGTGCCGGAGGCTCGGGCCAGGAGTTGCCGTCCGGCTCACCCGGAACGAGGGGCTCGGCGAACTGGAGGTTGAGGTGGGAAGGTCCTGGGAGGACCGATCGGACGGCGTCGCGCCAACCCGGCTCCTCTTCAGGGCCGCTCGCCACCGGCACGTCGACGGTCTGGATGTGGGGACCGAAGATGCCGACCTGGTCGGTGGTCTGGTTGGCGCCGGTGCCGCGCATCGACTCGGGGCGGTCGGCGGTCAGCGCGATCAGCGGGACACCCGCGTGATGGGCCTCCAGCATCGCCGGGTGGAGGTTGGCGACCGCCGTGCCGCTGGTCGTCACGACAGCGACCGGACGGCGCGACGCGCGGGCCAGGCCCAGGGCGGTGAATGCCGCGGAGCGCTCGTCGATCCGGGTGTGGAGGCGCAGCCAGCCCGCCTGGGAGGCCGCCCAGGCGGCGAACGCCAGCGGTGCCGACCGGCTGCCCGGAGCCAGCACCAGGTCGGTCATGCCGCCGCGCACGAGCTCATCGAGGACGGTGGTCGCCATAGCGGCGGAGGCGTTCTGGATCACGGCTTCGCGGCCTCCTCCATCTCGGAGATCCGCGCTTGCCAGTGTGCGACCCGGTCCGGCGCGGCACGAACGGCGTCGAGAAGATCCTCGTCCACGTCAGGTCGTCGGACTCGGATCACCCCGTGTCCGGCGATCAGCGGCACCGGCACCACGTCGGCGTCGAGCAACCGGACGGTGTTGAGGCCACACGCGTACTCGAGCTCGGGCAGCGTGGCCGCCAGCGCGACGCCGGCGGCGATCCCGACGCTGGTCTCCAGCGCACTCGACACCACGACCGGCATTCCGATGTCCTCGGCGATCTGCAGACAGGCCCGGACTCCTCCGAGCGGCTGGACCTTGAGGACCGCCACATCGGCCGCCTCCAGGTCGCGGACCCGGTACGGGTCCTCCGCCCGCCGGATCGACTCGTCGGCCGCGATGGGGACGTCGACGCGCCGCCGGACCGCGGCCAGATCCTCGACCGTCGCACACGGCTGCTCGACGTACTCCAGACCGCCTGCGGCAGCGTCGAGGATGCCGATCCGGCGCAAGGCCTCGTCGACGTCCCACGCGCCGTTGGCGTCGACGCGGATCCGCCCGATCGGACCGAGCGCGGCACGCACCGCCTCGACCCGAGCCTCGTCGTCGGCGAGCGACTGGCCCCGCTCGGCGACCTTGACCTTCGCGGTCAGACACCCGCTCTCGGTGGCCATCTGCGCGGCCGTCTCGGGGCCGACCGCGGGGATGGTGACGTTGACCGGCACCGCACCCCGTAGTGGCAGCGGCCATCCCTCGTCCGCGGCCTCGATGGCCGCTCGCCACCAGGCAGCGATCTCCTCCGGCCCGTACTCGAGGAAGGGGCTGAACTCTCCCCAGCCTGACGGTCCCTGGACGAGCACTCCCTCACGCTGGGTGATCCCGCGGAAGCGGGTCCGCATCGGAATGGAGAAGACCTGGACGTCACGCATGGGCCGCCAGCTCCTTCACCGCAGTCCGGTCGACCTTGCCGTTGGCCAGCATGGGCATCGCGTCCACGACGACCAGAGCCTTCGGGGCCCAGGCGCGGTTGTCGAAGGCCTCTCGCAGGGACTCGAGGTCCGGAGTCTGTCCGCTCGCAGGGACAACGACGGCGACGACCCGCTCCCCCCACTCGGGGTCCGGCACCCCGACGACCTCCGCCGCGGCGATGCCGTCCCTGCCGGCCAGCAGCTCGGCCACCGCCTGGGCGGGGACGTTGACCCCGCCGGTGATGATGACGTCGTCGATCCGGCCGAGCACCTCCAACCGGCCGTCCTCGTCGAGCCTCCCGTGATCCGCGGTGGCGAACCAGCCACCGTCGAGCACCGTGGCGGTCAGCGCCCGGTCCTCATATCCGTCGAACAGGACGGGGCCCGCGATCAGGATGCGCCCGCCACGGTCGATCTTCACCGCGACCCCGTCCAACGGCATGCCGTCATAGACGCAGCCACCGCAGGTCTCGGCCATCCCGTAGGTCGCGACGGTGCGGATCCCCTGCGCCGCGGCGCGCCCCCGCAGCGATTCGGGCACGCGTGCTCCACCGAGCAGCACGGCGTCGAAACCGCGCAGGGCGTCCTCGGCATTCTTGTCGCGCAGCATCCGGGCAAGCTGGGTAGGGACCAGCGAGACGTAGCGACGCGGACCGGTCATCGTGGCAGCGGCAGCGACGAAGTCGTCTTCCGCCAAGACCGGCTCGTAACCGGCTCGCAGCGAGCGCACGATCACCTGCAGCCCGGCGACGTAGGTGGCAGGCAGCGCGAGCAGCCACTGGCCCGGTCCGCCGAGGCGCTCACGGGTCGCGTCGGCCGAAGCCAGCACCGCCTTGCGGGACAACAGGACGCGCTTGGGCACCCCGGTCGAGCCCGACGTCTCCACGATCAGCGGCTCGGGTTCCTCCTCTGCCGCGAGCCACTCGCGAACGAGCGCGCGAGCCTCGAGAGGCCCTCCGGCCAGGAGTTGATTCACCGGGACAACTTACGTCTGGTTGGATCTACCGTCATGGCTACCCCCGCCCAGTGGCTCGCCGGAGCCCGCCCCCGCACCCTGCCCGCTGCCGTCGCCCCTGTCCTGGCCGGCACCGGGATCGCGGTCATCGACGGCAGCCCGGTCTGGTGGAAGGCGGCCGTCGCTCTCGTCGTGAGCCTGGCCCTCCAAGTGGGGGTCAACTACGCCAACGACTACAGCGACGGCGTCCGCGGGACCGACAGCGACCGGGTGGGTCCGATGCGGCTGGTCGGGTCTGGTGCCGCCTCCCCCGCGGCGGTGAAGGCGGCGGCGTTCCTGGCGCTCGGCGCCGCCTGCGTGGCTGGCCTCGTCCTCGCGGTGACGACCTCATGGTGGCTGGTGCTGGTCGGCGCAGTCAGCGTCCTCGCCGCCTGGCTCTACACCGGCGGCCCGCGACCCTACGGCTACGCCGGGCTGGGCGAGGTCATGGTCTTCGTCTTCTTCGGCCTGGTCGCGGTCATGGGCACCGCCTATGTGCAGACCGAGTCGCTGTCGTGGCACTCGTTCGTCACCGCGGTCGGGATCGGGGCGCTCGCCTGCGCGATCCTCGTCGCCAACAACCTGCGTGACATCCCTACCGACAGGGAGTCCGGCAAACACACCCTCGCCGTCCTGCTCGGCGACCAGCGGACCCGCGTGCTCTATGTGGCGCTGGTCGCGCTCGCCGTCGTCACCTTGGGGCTGCTGGCGATGATGGACTCACCGTGGCTGCTGCTGGGGCTGGTGTCTCTGGTGCCCGCGGCCCGCGCGGCGCGGATCGTGCAGGGCGGGAGCCAGGGGCCCGCGCTGATCCCCGCGCTGCAGCTGACCGGCATGGCCGAGCTCCTCTACGGCCTCGGCATCTTCGTCGCCGCCTTCCTCGCCTGACCTCCGGCGAGCGGGGTCAGCCCACCGGGTCGTGCCACTCCCCGGTGGCGAGGAACTTCTCCAGCGTGGTGACGTACGGCGCGATATCGATCCCCTGCGCAGCGAGCCATTCGTCGTCGTAGTAGGTGCGGCGATACCGCTCCCCGCTGTCGCAGATGAGCGACACCACTGAACCGCACTCCCCGGTGGCCTTCATCTCGGCGACCAGCTTCAGGGCCCCATAGAGCGAGGTCCCTGTCGAGCCGCCCACGGTCCGGCCCATGATGCCGGAGCACCAGCGAGCCGCGCCGATCGAGGCGGCGTCGGGGATGGTCATCATCTCGTCGACCACGCCCGGCAGGAACGACGGCTCCATCCGTTGACGCCCGATCCCCTCGATCCGCGATCCCTTCGCGGTGTGGAACGCGGGGTCGTCGTGAGTCCAGCCCCCGAAGAAGGCGCTGTTCTCCGGGTCGACGACACACAGCTGGGTGTCCAGCCGCTTGTAGCGGACGAAGCGGCCGATCGTGGCCGAGGTGCCCCCGGTCCCCGCGCCCACCACGACCCACGCGGGGATCGGGTGCGCCTCCTGGGCCATCTGGCCGAAGATCGACTCGGCGATGTTGTTGTTCCCCCGCCAGTCGGTGACCCGCTCGGCGTAGGTGAACTGGTCGAGGTAGTGACCCCCGGTCTCGGCCGCCAGCCGCCTGGCTTCGTCGTAGATGCCATCCGGCTCGTCGATCAGCTGGCAGGTGCCGCCGTGGAACTCGATGGTGTCGATCTTCTCCTGCGAAGTGGTCTTCGGCATCACCGCGATGAACGGCAGTCCGAGCAGCCGCGCGAAGTAGGCCTCCGAGACGGCCGTGGAGCCCGAAGACGCCTCGATGACTGTCGTGCCCTCCTCGATCCAGCCGCTGACCAGGCCGTAGAGGAAGAGGGAACGCGCCAGCCGGTGCTTGAGCGAGCCGGTGGGGTGCACCGACTCGTCCTTCAGGTAGAGCTCGATACCCCACTCGGCGGGCAGCGGGAAGACGTGTAGGTGCGTGTCCCCGGAGCGGTTGGCATCCGCCTCGACCTTGCGGATGGCGTCGTTGACCCAGGCCCGGCGCCCGCCGTCCTCACGGATCGCGGTCTCGCAACAGCCGTCGTGATGGGTATGCATCGCGGCTCCTTCCGAGCGGCTCCCACCAGAGTAAGTCTTGCCGATCCGCCGTACCCTGGTGATGTGGGCAGAGTCATCCTGGTAGTGGCCGTCATTGCTGCCGTCATCTACTTCTTCTTCTGGACTCTCGAACGGCGTCGAGGGCTCGGCGGCAGCGCCCGCCGGTCGGTCGACCCGCAGCCGCCCCGCCCCCCGGTAGCCCCTGACGACGACCCGGAATTTCTCTGGCGGATCGACCAGGAGCGCCGCCGTCGCGAGCGCGACAACCCCGAGGGTTGAGCGACGGTCCTGATCCCCGGCAACAACCGGCTGAGTTGCTCACCCACTCCGCACTGAACTCGCCGACGGCTCCGACGAGCCGGTTCGCCCTCGCTCACAACCTGCGGGTGGTCGTCGGAGCGTCCCAGTGCAAGGGCGCCGGGCTCGCCTGCGACAACTCGATTGAGGTCGACGACGTCACGTGCAGCAGCGCGGCGGAGGGTGTTCGTTGCGACCACACCGCCACCGGCGCCGGTTTCCTGCTCTCGCGTCAGCAGTGGGCGCTGGACTGGCCCGCTGGGGGAACGACTGGCCCATTGAGTGCACTGATCTTCCATGAGCGGAAGTCCGGGAGGAACCCGACCAGGCGGGGCGGGAATGGTGGCAGCCGCAGGCCGGTGCGGCTACCGTGCCTGTATGACGGGGGTTATGTTCGAGCAGCAGGCTTACACGCGAAGGCGGTTTGTCCTTCCCGCTGCCCTGGTCCTTCTTGCCTTGGCATGTGGATTCGCCATCGGTGCGTTCTGGCAGGCAGGCTCCTCGAATCAGTGGCGTACCGGGCAGGGCTACGTCGGAGTGGACCAACTGAGTGTCGAGTCCGACGGGTGGACCTACGGAGGCACGATCTCAGCCGTGACGTGGATCGACTCGCAGGGCGGATGGCACACCGGTGACTGGCCAACCTGCCTGACCCGTTTCGAGACGCAGAACGTGCGCTTCCTGGCGGCTTCGGCGAGCGTGGGCGGTCGCTCTTGGCGGCCAATCGTCGCCATCTACTGCCGCCCCTAACCCGAGCCGCTGGCGTGACGGACGGGAACTACGTCCTCGTCCCGGTTCCCGCTGGGTCTCCGTGCATGCGTCGAACGAGGGTGAGGGCGCCTTGGTGGATGGCGACGCCGACGGCGGTGTTGGCAAGACCAAAGAGGGCCGCGGCCGGGATCTGATACGCCGCGACTGTTCCATCGAAGTAGAGCAACGCGACCCAGAGCACAGTCCCGAGCACGAGGGCGTTCTTCCACCACCGGCCAGCCACCAACCCGAACAGGATCATCGTCGGTATCAAGGAGACCTCCTCACCGGACCTCTCACCGTCAGAGTAGGCCTTCGACACACTCCGATCCAGGCTCCGTAGAGGCCCCGACGGTTTCCGGACATGCCGCTGAGCGGGCCCGACTATGCCGCAGTGAGGGCGTCGTGTCCTGCCGCTAAGCCGATATGCCGCCGGGGCGGGCACAAGACGGGCGCGACAGGTGGCGAATTGGGGACTGCCTCAATGGAGGCTCGGGGTGAAGGACGGCAGGGCTACCGCTGAGCGAAGTGGTGGCCTGCATTCCTAGCCACGAGATTCCAGCTCGGCGCTGCGCAGCTTGAAGCGCGCGCTTCCGATCAACTGCGGCTGCGTACGCATCGTGACGTCGCACCCCAGCTGGCCGACCTCGCGGTGGGACGTGGTCCTCGTCGACCAGCAGGAGCGAGCACACCTTCAGTGCTCGACCTCCTGCCTGCCGCGACGAGCAAGACGACGATCACGAGCATCATCATGAAGACGAAGAAGTAGAGGTAGAGGTAGACGAGCGTCAGCGCGCGCCTTGCATCAACCGGACTGCCATTTCGCCGAGGCTCAGCGCCTCGGCTTCGACGTCCTCGATGGGACCTCCCATGACGTCCTCCAGAGCGTCTTCGCCGTCGTAGACGCGCTCAAGGAGATCTGCGTATTCCTCGGCACTCTCGCCCATTCCCAACGACAGCGAGAGGGCGATGATGTCCGGCCTGTCTTGTGGCCGCGCGGCGATTAGTTTCATCGCGAGCAGATGCTCGCGGGGTGCGTAGTGCACCGTCAGCCCAAGCCGCTCGGGCGGAACGACTGTGTCCGCAGGACGAGGTGGTACCCAGCTGCCCGCATTCGAGTTGAGCCAGGTCGTCGGGATTCCCTCCGCATCGGCAAGCAGTCGAGCCTCCTCCATCACCACGGTCTCCGAGGCGAGCGCAGTCGATGTCGATGGTGCGGCGGGTGTCCACGACCGTCATCGCAATCGCGGCACCGCCAACGACGTAAATGCTTGCCCGCACTCTGCGACGGCGCAGCCGCGAGTCCAGCAGGCCGAGGAGACGCCCAATCTCCTCGGCCTCGAACTCGACCAGGCTGCGACCGCGACCGCCACTCACGCGGTAACCAGGTCACGCTCGGCGGCGAAGACACCACAGCGGCGCAGCCATTCGGGAGTCGCGGCACGAACGCCGTCCTCGTCCAGACGCAGCGACGGCATGACCCACTCCGCCGAACGTTCGGCCAGGCGCCGGGACTTGGTCCAGCTGAGGCCGCCGCGACCGGCCTCCTCGAACTCGTGCTCGGCGAGCGCGGCCAGGAACGCATCCCAACGATCATCGCCGGTGCTCCGCGGCGCGCCCTTCCAGGAGTTGGCTGCCGGGTCTTCGACCCGCAGCAGCTCGTGCAGGTGGTCACGGGCCTGGAGTGCCATCTTGAGCGCCCAGATGTCATCCCCCTCGCGGAGCGCCTGACGGATCTCGCGTGCGGCGGTCTGCGGCGTCATCCAGCCGTGCTCGCGTGCGGCCTTGAGATCGGCGGCGAGTTGCAGCGCACGCAGGTAGAACCCGGCGGTCGGCATGACCTGCCCTGAGCGGTACGTGGAGAAGCGAGATGCCGACGTGCCCAGGGCAGCGGCGAAGTCGGCCTGGGTCAGACCGCTGTCCTCCAGCGCCTGCTCCAGCCCCTCCATGACCTCACGGGTGTTCTCGTCCATGCCTAGAGATTATCAGATTAGATAATGCATTTCCCCTCGGCGGACGAGCCAAGACGCGGCCACCTAGCGTCCGCGTCTGCCGCTGTGCGTGCACTGATCCTTCGAGTGGAGACGTCTCCGCAACTGGGCAAGATGGTACCGCCAGTAGTACCATCGAGTCGTGCCCACGGCAGCCAAGATCGTCGCCGCGATGCGCGCCAACCCGCTCAGCATCCGCTACGACGATCTGGCCAAGGTCTGTCAGAACTACTTCGGACCGCCACGCAATACCGGCGGATCCCATGCGGTGTTCAAGACGCCCTGGTCGGGCGACCCACGGGTCAATATCCAGAACGACCACGGACAGGCCAAGGCCTACCAGGTCCGGCAGGTCCTCGCCGCGATCGACAAGAAGGAGGGAACGACATGACCACCAGCGGCATCGACATCACCCGCTACACCTACCGGGTCACCTGGTCCGTCGAGGACGACGAGTACGTCGCCACCTGCCTGGAGCTTCCCTCGATGTCCTGGCTCGCCAGCACCCAAGAGGACGCCCTGCACGGTCTACGCGATGCGATCGCCGAGGTCGTCGCCGACCTAGAGGCCGGCGGCGAACCAGTGCCCGACCCCTTGTCCTCACGAAGCTACTCAGGCAAGTTCAACCTTCGCGTCGGAGAACCGCTCCATCGCAAACTGGCCATCGAAGCCGCCGAAGAACACCTGAGCCTGAACCAGTACGTTGTCCGACGGCTAAACAGCGCACCCTGACAAACCGCATTGAGTGCACCGATCTGCCGATGACCTCACGGAGTCGGGTCCGAGGGAGCCGTGACTAGCCGTCGAGCCCAAAGATCCGCTCGACATCGTTCGCGGTCGAGGTCTGGAGGACGCGGTCGACCTCGGCAAGTTGTTGGGCCGCCTCGTCAGCTGTCCGAGCCTCGCGAGGAAGTCGAGCGTCGATCAGCGGAACTCAGATGAATCCGGCCATTGTCAGTTGCAGGGGACGTGATCTCATTTCCCGCTTCTCGCCACGAAGTCGAGGCCCACTCCTATGCAGATCAGTCCGACAATCGAGCCTGGAACAATCATCAGACGGACACTTCGAACGCTCGCGCATTGACGAGACCCGCGAAGACTTGGCCGGCAACTGACAACACGAGACATGTCACGCCGACCGCGATCATCCGCTCCCCCAGCGGGCGTCTCTTCGACAGCCAGGTCAACATCAGCGACTCGCTTCCCCTGTTTGCTTCACCGGCGCCGAGCCGCGAAACCCGCCCATGCCGCTAGCCCGACGACCACGCCGCCCAGCACGAAAATGAGCGCCGCAGAAAACAAGTTGGTACTTGATCCCTCTTTGAAAGCGAGCGCAATAGCCAGACAAGTCAATGCGGCATAGGCAATGCCGGCCCGCGTCAACGCACCTCTGAGACTGCCGGGTCGACTATTCCAAAATGACATCGGCGAACCCCGTCTCTTCAGCATTGATCAATCCCGAGCCCGGCACGTTGAACAAAGTCGGCAACGGTCTCCTCGTCCAGCAAGTTGGATAGTAGGACTCCGAGACGCCGTTGGTCCCCTGACCTCGTCGTTCGGCCGTCGAAGGCCCTCACACCGCTGCTCTCAAGCACGCACGCTGCGACCATGCGGAACTGCCGCAATGAGTACGGCGCCAGCGATGCGGAAGAGCGTGGGTGAGACCTACTTGCCGGCGTAGGAGTGCTGGCTCCCGGCGCCGAAGAAGAAGTTGATGCCGATGAAGTTCCACATCAGGGAGCTGAACGCGACCAGAGCGATGATGGCCGCGACCTGTCCCTTCCACCCCGCCGTGACCCGGGCGTGCAGGTAGGCCGCGTAGAGGACCCAGGTGATGAAGGCCCAGACCTCCTTGGGGTCCCAGTTCCAGTAGGAGCCCCAGGCGTACTCGGCCCAGATCGGTCCAGTGATCAACGCCGCGAAGGTCCAGATCGGGAAACCGATCGCGTTGACCCGGAAGGAGACCAGGTTGAGCGTCTCGGTTGCGGGAAGGCGGGACAGGAAGAGGCTGACCTTGCCCCGTCGCTCGGCACGGTCCTTGACCAGGAAGAGGGCCGCGGTGACCGCGCCGACGAAGAAGGCACCGCTGGCGAGGATCGCGGCGAGCACGTGGATCGCCAGCCAGTAGGAGTGCAGCGCGGGCATCAGTGGGCCGGCCGGGACGTAGAGCAGCAGGCCCGCCACCATCAGCAGGATCACCTGCAGGAGCGTGACGACGGCACCGAGCCAGCGCAGCTGGTAGCGGCGCAGGAGCGCCAGGTAGATCAGCGAGACGCCGAGCGTGGCCGTCATCGTGAACTCGTACATGTTGCCCCAGGGCACCCGGATCGGGTCCGCGGCGAGGCCACGGGAGACGACCGCGACCGCGTGGAAGATGGTCGCCAGCACCGTGAGCGAGATGCCGATCCGCCCGGCCATCTCGGCGCGCTCGGACGGCGTCACGGGTGCCGCTGCGGCCAGCGCGACGTCCTCGGTCGGCATCGGCGTCCCGTCGGCTCCGACCGGCACCTGGGCCTTGACCTCGGCGTTCGCTGCGGCAGCCTTGGCCGCGGGCCGAGCGGTCAGCGCCCACTCCACGACATGGCTCAAGAAGGCGAGGGCGTAGACGATCCCGGCGAACATGATCGTGATGTTGCTGATGTGGGCGAACTCGATGGCGCTCACACGTCCTCCTTGCCGACGATCTGTCGGGAGATCCGGTCGATCTCCTGCTGCAATGTGTCGTCCCCGCCGACACGGCTCAGCCCGCCGACGGCGATAACCGTAGCCGCCGACTCCTCATCCTCACCAACTGGCCCCACTCGCACCCAGATGCGACGGGACCGGATGAAGAGCGACCCGAGCAGCCCGAGCAGGGCGAGCACGACCCCGGCAAGGGCGATGCGCTTGCCCGGCTGGTAGCTCACCTGGAGCTTGACCCACCGCTGGACGCCGTTGAACTCGATGGACCCCATGTTGTCGGGGAGGGCCATCCCCTCGCCCGGCGCCAGAACGACCCGGAGATCGGTGCCCTTGGCGTCTCCCGGCTGGGCACCGGGGCGCTGGAACTTGGTCAGGTTGGTCTTGTCGATCGTGTACACCGACTGCGGCCGGCCGGAGTCCATGTTGAGGTTCCCGTAGTAGGCGAGCAGGGCCATCTTCGGATTGAGCCAGTCGGGGAACTGCGAATAGGGGCCGCTCGCGTCGGTGAAGGCGTAGGTCGGGTAGAACTCACCCTCGAACGCCAGCTGCTCCGGACGCGCGTCGGGGGCCTTGATCACACCGTAGGAGACGAACGACGCGTTCTCCGGAAGGAACACGACGGGCCCTTGGTAGGCGACGTTCCCGTTGCCGTCCTTGACCGTCACGACCGGGGCGTAGCCGTGGCCGATCAGGAAGATGTTCACCCCGTTGATGGTCAGGGGCTTGTTGACCTCGAGCCCGTAGGACTGCGGCGTGGCACCAGGGTCGGCGGTGTATGTGAGGTCGGCGCGGAACTCCGACGGCATGCCGATCGATGGCCCGGAGGTGATGAACGAGACGTGGAAGGCGTCCACGGTGAAGCTCAGCGGCTGCATCGTGGAGGCGTCGAAGAGCGATCCGTGGCTGAACTCGTCGTACTGGCTCAGCGAATTGGAGAAGCCGGAGCCGGTCAGGACGATCACGCCGCCCTTGTAGCCGAAGAGCTGGCCGATGGCGAAGCCGACCAGCACGACGATCACGGCCAGGTGGAACAGCAGGTTCCCGGCCTCCTTGAGGTGTCCCTTCTCGGCGGCCACCCACCCCTGCTCCGCGTCCACCACGACCCGGTAGCGGCTGGACCGGAGCACCTCCGCGGCCTTCGAGAGGACCGCCGACGGCTCGCCGGCGGCCTCCTCCCGGGACGAGGCCGGGAGCCGATCGAGATGGGCGGGAGCCTTCGGAGGAGGGGTCCGCAGCGCCCGCCAGTGCACCCGCAGGCGCGGGATGATGCAGCCGACGAGCGAGACCACCAGCAGGATGTAGATCGCGCTGAACCAGGCCGAGTCGTAGACCGAGAAGAGCCCGAGCCGGTCATAGAGCTGAGTCAGCGCGGGGTGCGCGGCGCGCCACTGGGAGACCCGGAGCGGGTCGATGCTGTTCTGCGGCACGATCGAGCCGGGAACGGCGGCGAGGGCCAGCAACAGCAGCAGGATGAGCGCGGTGCGCATCGAGGTGAGCTGCCGCCAGGCCCAGCGGAGCAGCTCGAGCGGCCCGAGAGCGGGGACCGCCCGCGGCGAACGGTCGGCCATCAGATCCCCACCGTTCCGGTGCCGATCCAGCCGCGCAGGTCGCCCACCCACTGGTCCCAGATCCCGAGGACGAGGAGCAGGCCGACGATCACGAGCATGGCGCCGCCGATCCGGGTCACCCACACCTGATGCCGGCGGACCCATCGGACCGCGCCGAGCATCCGCCGGTAGGCCAGGCCGGCGGCGATGAACGGCAGCCCCAGCCCCACTGAGTAGAAGAGGCTGAGGATGCCCCCGCGGACAGCCGTGCCCTCGTGCAGTGCCAGCGCCTGGACCGCGGAGAGGGTCGGCCCGATGCAAGGCGTCCAGCCCAGGCCGAAGAGGACACCGAGGAGGGGCGCCGCGGCGAGCCCGACCGCCGGCACCCGGTGGATGCGCAGGTCCCGCTGGAACCACGGGACGATCCCGATGAAGGCGAGTCCCACGACGATGGTGAGGAACCCGAGGACGATGCTGATCTGTTTCTGGTAGGCCCACAGCCAGTCGCCGAGCGCCCCGGACAGCGTCCCCAGCACAACGAAGACGAACGAGAAGCCGAGCACGAACAGGAGCGTGCCGGTGAGCATCCGGCCACGACGTGCCGACTCCAGGTCGGCTCCGGAGAGCCCGGTGGCGTACGACACGTAGCCGGGCAGCAGCGGCACGACGCAGGGGGAGAAGAACGAGACGAGCCCGGCCACCATGGCGAGCGGCATGGCCAGCAGCATGGAGCCGCCCGTGACCTGCTCAACGAACCATTCGGCCATCTCAGAGATCCTTCGCGTCCGACACGAGCCCGTCGATGGTGCCGCGGGTGGCGCTGCCGAGGACGCTTCCCGAGACGCGGCCCTGCGCGTCGATGATCACCGTGCTCGGCACGGCGTTCGGGGCCACCGTGCCACGGAAGGCGAGCAGGGCCTGACCGGTCGGGTCGTAGATGCTGGGGTACGGGATGTCGAAACCACGCACGAACGCCAGTGCGTTCTCGGTGGAGGTGTCCCGCGAGTCGATCCCGAGGAAGACCACGTCCTGCCCCTGGTAGTCCCGGGCCGCCTGAGCCAGCATCGGCGCCTCGGCACGGCAGGGCCCGCACCAGGAACCCCAAACGTTGACCACCACGACCTTGCCGAGGTAGTCACCGAGGCTCACGTGCTTCCCGTCGAGGGTGTCACCGGAGACCGGACCGGGCGCCTTCCGGTCGGCGGCGGGGATCGAGGTGATGGTGCCGTTCCCGGCGACGAACCCGGCCCCGGCGTCCGAGCCGGCGCCTGAAGAGCAGCCGGTCAGTGTCACGCCGGCAAGCAGAACGGCGAGGAGAAGACGACGGGTCACGAGGGCTCGCCCTCGGAGAGCGAGCCACCGGAGGAGAACGGGAGCCGACGGTCCTTGGCTGCGATCAGGTGGCCCGCGGGCTCGGCGTACCCGATGGCGACGAGCCGGTCGCCGTCGAAGGCCAGCGAGGTGAGGCTGCACAGCGAGCACTGGCGACGCCGGGGATCGTGCAGGAAGGAGCGCCCCTCCAGGTGCAGGCGCGTCGTCCAGATCGGAAGCTGATGGGAGACGATCAGCGCCTCATGCCCCTCGGCCTTGAGCCGAGCGTCATGGATGGCGGCCACCATACGTCGGGCGATGTCGGCGTAGGGCTCTCCCCAGGACGGCTTGAACGGGTTCCACAGCAGCGGCCAGGACGAGGGCTTGCGCAGCACCCCGTCGCCGACACCGAAGTGCTTCCCTTCGAACTTGTTGGTCGACTCGATCACGCGGTCGTCGATCTCCGCCTCGAGACCGAGAGCCTTCGCGAACGGCACCGCCGTCTCCTGAGCACGATCCAATGGCGAGGTCACCAACACGGTGATGTCGCGGTCGGCGACCGCTGCCGCAGCCGTCTCGGCCATGGCTCGGCCGGCCTCGGAGAGGTGGTAGCCGGGCATGCGTCCATACAGGACTCCGGTGGGGTTGTGCACCTCCCCGTGCCGGAGCAGGTGCACGATCGTCGTCACGCGCCCGCCACCGCCCCTGCGGCCACTGCTGCCAGGGGAAGGGCGGACACGACGCGGTCCAGGGCGCGATCGTCGTGCGCCGCGGACAGGAACCAGACCTCGAACGCGCTGGGCGGCAGGTAGACACCCTGGTCGAGCATGGAGTGGAAGAAGGCGGCGTACGCGGCGGTGTCCTGGTCGGCGGCGTCCGCGTAGTTCCGCACGCTGTCTCGCTCGGTGAAGAAGACGCTGAACATGTTGCCCGCCGCGGAGACCACGTGGGGCACGCCGGCCCTGGTGAGAGCCTCGTCCGCAGCCTCGGCAACGACCAGGGCGGACTTGTCGATCGTGGCGTACACCTCGTCGGTCGCCAGCCGGAGGGTGGTCAGGCCCGCCGTGGCGGCGACCGGGTTACCCGCGAGCGTGCCCGCCTGGTAGACCGGTCCTTCCGGCGCGAGATGGGCCATCACCTCGGCCCGCCCACCGAAGGCGGCCGCCGGGAGACCACCGCCCATCACCTTGCCGAAGGCCATCAGGTCAGGGCGCCAGCCGTCTCCGTCGATGCCGTAGTGGCCCGAACGACTGATCCGGAACCCCGTCATCACCTCGTCCGAGATCAGCAGCGCACCATGAGCCGCGCAGGTCTCGGAGAGGAAGCGGTTGAACCCAGGCTCGGGGGCGACCACGCCCATGTTGCCCGGCGCCGCCTCGGTGATCACGCAGGCGATCCGGTCTCCGTGGGCGGCGAAGGCGGCGGCCACGGCATCCCGGTCGTTGTAGGGCAGCACGACAGTGGCGGCGGTGAAGGACTCAGGGACACCGGGCGTGCCCGGTACGGCGAAGGTGGCCAGCCCGGAGCCCGCTGAGGCCAGCAGCGAGTCGACGTGACCGTGGTAGCAGCCGGCGAACTTCACCACCAGGTCGCGACCGGTGAAGCCGCGGGCGAGACGGATCGCCGACATGGTGGCCTCGGTCCCGGACGACACCAGCCGGATCTGGTCGACGGGCGTGCGCGCCACGACCTCTTCGGCAAGCTCCACCTCGGCGCGGGTCGGCGCGCCGTAGGACGTGCCGTGGCCCACGGCCTCGACGACGGCCGCCTGGACCTCCGGATGGGCGTGACCCAGCAGCATGGGACCCCACGAGCAGATCAGATCGACGTACTCGTTGCCATCGGCGTCGTACAGATAGGGCCCAGCGGCCCGCTCGATGAAGAGCGGGGTGCCGCCCACTGCAGCGAACGCGCGCACCGGAGAGTTGACGCCACCTGGGATGACGCTGCGGGCTCGTGCGAAGAGCGCGGAGGACTGGGAATGGTCGGTCACCGGGTCATTGTCCTCCAGGGAGCAAGCCCGCCCGGCATCGGGTCCGCAGGTCAGGAAGCCGACAGCCAGCCGGCGACCTCGGCCGCCCAGTAGGTGAGCACGATGTCGGCTCCCGCCCGGCGGATCGAGAGCAGCGACTCCAAGATCGCGGCCCGGCGGTCGATCCAGCCACGCTCGGCCGCCGCTTCCACCATGGAGTACTCGCCGGAGATGTTGTAGGCGGCCACGGGCACGTCGACCGAGTCGCGGACGGCCCGGACGACGTCGAGGTAGGCCAATGCCGGCTTGACCATGACGATGTCGGCGCCCTCCTCCACGTCGAGCAGCGCCTCTCGGACCCCCTCGAGAGCGTTAGCGGGGTCCTGCTGGTAGGTCCGCCGGTCCCCTTGAAGGGTTGAGTCCACCGCCTCGCGGAACGGCCCGTAGAACGCCGAGGCGTACTTCGCGGAGTAGGCCAGGATGCCGACGTCGATGTGACCGGCTTCGTCCAGTGCCGCGCGAATCGCGGCGACCTGGCCGTCCATCATGCCGCTGGGCCCGACCAGGTCCACCCCGGCCTCGGCCTGGGCAACCGCCATGCGCCCGTAGATCTCCAGCGTCGCGTCGTTGTCGACGTTGCCCTGCTCGTCCAGCACTCCGCAGTGGCCATGGTCGGTGAACTCGTCGAGACAGAGGTCGGCCATCACCGGGAGCGCGTCCCCGACCTCACCCACCACGTCGCGGATGGCGACGTTGAGGATCCCGTCGGGATCGAGGCCGCAGGAGCCGGTCGCGTCCTTCGTCTCCGGCACGCCGAAGATCATGATCCCGCCCAGCCCCGCGGCGGCCGCGTCGGAGGCTGCCCGCCGCAACGTCTCACGGCTGTGCTGCACGACCCCGGGCATGCTGCTGATCGGGATCGGATCCGTGGCACCCTCGCGGACGAAGACCGGGAGGATCAGCTGACGTGCCTCGACCGTGGTCTCGGCCACCAGCCGGCGGAGGCCCGGAGTACGACGGAGGCGGCGAGGGCGAGCCTCAGGGAATCCCATGTCCCCCATCCTGCCGGGTCAGGTCGCCTTGCGTCGCGCCGACGGGCGACGCTCCGAGGGTCGCGTCACCGGCTGCCCGGTCTCGATGAGCGAGCGAGCCCGGTCCGCGCCGAAGTCGGCCAGCGCCTCGACCAGCTCCTCCACCGATGGTTCCGGAGCGAGGACATCCACGCGCAGACCATGCTCCTCGGCGGTCTTCGCCGTCGCCGGTCCGATCGCCGCGATGATGGTCGAAGGGTGCGGCTTGCCGGCGATGCCGACCAGGTTGCGGACGGTCGAGGACGAGGTGAAGACGACGGCGTCGAACTTCCCGGACTTGATCGCGTCGCGGACCGGCGCCGGCGGAGGCGCGGCGCGCACGGTGCGGTAGGCGGTCACGTCGTCGACCTCCCAGCCGAGCTCCTGCAACCCGGCCACCAGGGTCTCGGTCGCGATGTCGGCTCGAGGCAGGAAGACCCGGTTGATCGGGTCGAGCAGCTCGTCGTAGGGCGGCCAGTCCGCCAGCAGCCCCTGCGCGGACTGCTCACCCGAGGGCACCAGATCGGCCCGTAGGCCCCATGCCGCGAGGTAGGCCGCCGTCTTCTCCCCGACCGCGGCGATCTTCAGGCCCGAGAACGCGCGGGCGTCCAAGCCGTACTCATCGAACTTCTCCCGGACCGCCTTGGCGGCGTTGACCGAGGTGAAGGCGATCCACTCATAGCGCCCCTCGACCAGCCCACGGACCGCTTTGTCGACCTGCTGCGGGTTGCGCGGCGGCTCGACCGAGATCGTCGGGACCTCGACGGGCACGGCTCCGTGACCACGGAGCGCCGCGGAGAGCGTCCCGGCCTGTTCCTTGGTGCGTGGCACCAGGACGCGCCACCCGAAGAGGGGCTTGGTCTCGAACCAGGAGAGGGCCGAGCGCATGCCCACCGTGTCGCCCATCACGATCACTCCGGGCGGCTGGACCCTCGCGGCCTTCGCATCGGCACTGATCCGCTCCAGTGTCGAAACCAGCGTGGTCTGGTCCACGGTGGTGCCCGTGCAGGTCATGGCGACCGGGGTCTGCGGGTCCCGGCCGGCCTCGAGCAGGGCCTCGGCGACGGCGGCGATCGAGCCCACGGCGCCCAGCAGCACCAGCGTGCGGCCGTCGGCATACTGGGTCCAGTCGATCCGGGCGTCGGAGCAGGAGACGACCGAGAACTCACGGTCGCGCTTGGTGCTGAGTGGGATCCCGGCGTAGGCCGGGACCGCCGACATGGACGTGACCCCGGGGACGACTTCGACGCTGTGACCGGCCTTGACGCAGGCCTCGGCCTCTTCTGGCCCGGACGCGAAGAGGAAGGGATCTCCGGCCATCAGCCGGACGACCAGGCGGCCGCCACGCGCGGCCTTGACGATCACCTTCGCCCGCGCGGCGTGGGTCAGCGGCTGTCCGTCCACACCGAAGCCTCCGTCGAGGATCTCGGGGCCCCCTGTGGTCTCCTCGTCGCTCTCCGGCAGGCCGAGCAGCTCGCGGACGAGAGCCGGATGCTCGGGGACCTCGGTCACCACGACATCGGCCTGGCGAAGCAGCTCGAGGGCACGCACGGTCAACAGGCCCGGATCTCCGGGGCCGCTCCCGACGAACCCCACGTGGCCCGCCTTGTTCGCCGCTGCCCGGTTGGTCGACTGGTTGTGGGTCTTGCTCACGGTCCTCGTCTCAGCTGGGTTCTCGCGCGCATCCTGTGCGCGGGTTGCTCTCGGAGTCGCCTTCGACGTCCGGCTTTCGGTCTGGTTGGTCTTGCGTTTCTCGGATCCCATCAGGTTTGGCCCCCCATCAGCTCGGCGACGCCCTCGGAGAGCAGCTCACGAGCCAGTTGTCGGCCCACCTCGTCCGCTTCGTCGACCGGACCCTGATGGCTGCGCCTCAGATCGATCGAGCCGTCCGGCGCGAGCACCACGGCACGGATCCACACCTCGTCCCCGGCCTCGCCCTCGACCACCTCGGCCAGGGCACCCAACGGGGCCGAGCAGCCGGCCTCGAGCTCGGCGAGGAGTGCTCGCTCGGCGGTGACTGCCGCGCGAGTGCCGGGGTCGTCGAGTGCTTCCGTCACGGCGTCGACGAGGCGCGGCTCGACCGTACGGCACTCCACCGCGAGAGCACCTTGGCCGGGGGCGGGGAGCATCTGGATCGGGTCGAGAGCCTCGGTCACCTCAGCGGCACGGCCGAGGCGGGACAGCCCGGCAAGCGCCAGGACGACAGCGTCCAGCTCCCCGTCGGCGACCTTGCGCAGCCGGGTGTCGACGTTGCCGCGAAGCCCCTTCACCTCGAGCCCGAGGCCGAGCGCGAGGAGCTGGGCCGCCCGGCGCGGTGATCCCGTACCGACCCGCGAGCCACGAGGCAGCTCCCCGAGCGTCAGCCCGTCGCGAGCCACGAGGGCATCGCGAGGGTCCTCACGGACGGGAACTGCGGCGAGGGTGATCCCCTCGGTGGGACCGGTCGGAAGGTCCTTGAGGGAGTGGACGGCGAGGTCGACCTCGCCGGTCAGAAGCGCGTCTCGCAGGGCGCTGACGAAGACCCCGGTACCGCCGAACGAGTTCAATGGATCACCGGAGACGTCCCCGGTGGTGCTGATCTCCACGAGCTCGACAGGTCGCCCCAGACTCTCGGCCAACAGGTCGGCGACCTGCTGGGACTGGGTCTTGGCGAGCAGCGAGGCACGTGTGCCCAGGCGCAGAGGAGTGGTCACGCGCCCACCTGCCCGGGACGTGTCACGGCCTGGACGGCCTTGGGATCAAGGCTGAAGAGCTCGGCCAGCGCGGTCGCGTAGCTGACCGGCTCCGGGTCGTTGGCGAGCTCCTTGACCCGGACCGTCGGCTGGTGGAGGAGCTTCTCGGCGACGCGTCGAACCGCCTGCTCGACCTCCTTGTCGACCCCCTCGTCCAGACCGGGCAGCCGCGTCCGAAGCCGCAAGAGCTCGGCATCGACGACTTCGGTCGCCATGGTTCTCAACGCCACCACCGTCGGCGTGACGTTCGCGGTCCGCCGAGCGGTGAGGAACGCGCTCACCTCATCGGCGACGATGTCGCGGACTCCGCCGACGTTGAGCCCGGCCGAGAACACCTCGTCGGCGAGGGTGGCCAGGCTGGTGAGGTACACGCCCTCAAGCTCGGAAACTCTCGGGTCGATGTCGTGCGGAAGCGCCAGGTCGATCACAGCCAACGGGTTGGTGGCGGAGGACCGACCCGCCTCGAACTGCGCGGCGTCGAGCAGGAGGCCGACCGCTCCGGTGCACGAGACCAGGATGTCCACATCGCCCAGCAGGCCGGGAACGCTCTCCAGGTCGACGGCCTCCACGCCGTGCAGAGCGGCCAGATGCTCGGCGTTGGCGCGGGTGCGGTTGGCCACGACGATGTCGCGTACGCCACTACGGGCGAGCGTGGCCACCGACAGTCCGGCCATCGAGCCGGCCCCCAGGACGAGGGCACGGCGACCGGCGAGGTCGCCGATCTCGTCGGCGGCATGCTGGAGCGAGACCGAGACGAGGGACGGCGCCGCACGGTCGATGTCGGTCTCCGAGTGGGCGCGCTTGCCGACACGCAGTGCCTGCTGGAAGAGCGCGTTCAGCGAGGTGCCGATGAATCCGGAGTCCTGACCGAGTCTGAGGGCGTCCCTGACCTGCCCGAGGATCTGGCCCTCACCGATGACCATCGAGTCCAGCCCGGCGACCACGTGGAAGAGGTGCGAGACCGCGCCGTCGTCGTAGTGGACGTACAAGTGGGGTACGACGCTCTCGGCCTCCTCCCCCGCCAGCTCGCAGAGCAGCCTCGAAAGCGCCTCCACGCTGCCATGGAAGCGGTCGACGTCCGCGTACAGCTCGATGCGGTTGCAGGTGGCCAGGACGGTCGCCTCGATCACGTGGTCCTGGGCGCTGACCGAGGCCACCAGCGCTTCGGCCCCCTCGGGCTCGATCGCGAGGCGCTCCAGGATCGAGACAGGAGCGGTGCGGTGCGACACACCGACCACCAGGACGCTCATGACGCCATCACTCCCGAGTCCGCGGCGGGGCCTTCGCCCGCGGCCTTGCGCTGCTCGTGGTAGGCCAGGATCTGCAGCTCGATGGAGAAGTCGACCTTGCGAACGTCGACGATCTCGGGCACGGACAAGACCGCGGGGGCGAAGTTCAGCACGCTGGTCACACCCGCCTCGACGAACCGGTCGCAGACCGATTGGGCGCTGGTCGCGGGCGTGGCAATCACGCCGATGGCGACGCGGTGCTCGGCGACGATCTGCTCCAGATCCTGGTCGGTACGTACCACCATTCCGGCCACGGTCTCACCCACGCGGGCAGGGTCGGAGTCGAGCAGCGCCGCGATGCGGAACCCGCGAGCGGAGAAGCCCGCATAGTTGGCCAGCGCCTGCCCCAGGTTGCCGATGCCGACGATCACGATCGGCCACTCCTGGGTGGATCCCATCTCCCGAGCGATCTGGTAGCGCAGGTACTCGACGTCGTAACCGACTCCCCGGGTCCCGTAGGAGCCGAGATACGACAGGTCCTTGCGGAGTTTGGCGCTGTTGACCCCCGCGGCCGAGGCCAGGTCCTCGCTGGAACAAGTGGCGATACCCCGCTCGGCCAGACTCGTGAGGGCACGCAGGTAGAGCGGGAGCCGCGCCACCGTGGCCTCGGGGATGCCACGATCGGTGGCGCGCGCCGATGAAGGGCGACGCTCGTCACTCGTTGGGGTCACGGTCTCTCATCTCCAGCCGCCAGCCGGGTGCGCCGAACAAGCCTCGAATCGGCCGCCAGCACGGATCACTGTAAGAGTTTGTGAACGTGAGAACAAACCGAGCGGAATCAGCTCGCGGCCAGCGCGCGCCTCAGCGCATCGGCGTCCACACGCCACTGGGCGACCTGCGCCCCGTCGACGAGGACAACGGGAATCGCCTCCCCGTAGCGAGCCACCAGGTCGTCGGAGGAGTCGATGTCCACCTCGACGAACTGCTCGCCAAGCTCCCGGCAGACGCCCTCCACGACGCCGATCGCAACGTCGCACAGATGGCAGCCGTCGCGGCCGTAGACCAGCACCCGTGCGGTGCTCCCCCGCCCGGTCACTCGATCAACCCCGATCCGGTTCGACGCCGTGCTTCACGCCCCTGCATCGCGGAGCGGCCGGCCGGCTCGGAGGGCAGCTCCTCGGAGACCACAACCACGCTGGGTCGCTTGAAGGCAGCCAGCTGTTCGCGACAGTGAGCGAGGACATCCTCGGCAAGCTCGCTGTCAGTGCGGGTGGTGGCCGGCGAACGACGCACATAGGCCACCACCGCCTCGCCGGTCACCGAGTCGGTGCGTCCGACCACGGTCACGTCATCCACGTACTCCAACTGCCGGATGGTCTCTTCCACCTCGCGGGGATAGACGTTGAAACCCGATACGACGATGACCCCCTTCGCTCGGTCGACGAGGAAGAGCTCGCCGTCATCGAGGTAGCCAATGTCGCCGGTGGCGAACCACCCGTCCTCATCGGGCCCGTCGGCGCCGTCGGGCCAGTAGCCACTGAACAGGTTGTCCCCTCTGATCAGGATCTCCGCGGGGTCGCTCTCACCGGGCTCCGCGACGTCCCGCAAGCGGAGCTCGACCCCTGGCACCGGACGCCCGACGCTGTCCGGCCGGGAGCCGGGTCCACTGAGCGTCACCACAGGCGCCGCCTCAGTCAGGCCGTAGCCCTGGAGCACGCGGATGCCAGTCCTGGCCTCGAACTCCTCCACCAGACCCGGATGGACCGGAGCCGACCCCGACAAGAGGACCCGCACCGAGGCCAGCCGGCCACGAAGGTCGTCGACTGCGCGCCAATAGGCGAAGACGGGCGGGGCCACCGGCACCACGGTGACGCCGTGTTCGGTGATGAGGTCCAATGTCCCCTCCACCTCGAATCGATCAGTGAGGAGCAGTGTCGCCGCCTGACCCAGACACACCCCGAGAACGGCGTTGAGCCCGTAGACGTGGAACATCGGAAGCACGCCCAGCACCAGGTCGGACCCGGTCACCGGGGGTGGGTCGAGAGCCTGGACCTGCTCGATGTTGGCGAGCAGCGCTCGATGGGTGAGCGTCGCCAGCCTCGGCTCCCCCTCCCTGCCGCGGGTGGCGAGCAGCACCGCCACCAGCTCCGCGTCGGTGGCCCGGGGGAAACTGACCGGCTCGGTGGACATCAGGTCGGAGTAGCCGACCTCGCCCGGCCCGGCGGTCGTGCCGACGGTCAGGATGCGCGGCACAACCGAAGCGGACACGGCCGGGTCACCCGACGCGCTGAGCGCCTGGGAGATGCTGCCCACCGCATCGCGCACCGACGCCACGGCCCCCTCATCGGCGACCACCAGCGCCGCGCCGGTAGCCACGATGTGGTCGACCAGCTGCGCGACCGGGCTCCGTGGATCCGTCGGAGCGACGATGAGCCGGGCCCTCAAGGAGGCGAAGTAGACCAGAGCCCACTCCGTCCGGTTGCCCAGAGCGAGCAGGACGCGCTGCCCAGGGGTGACCCCAAGCGCTCGCAGGCCCGAGGCAAGCCGAGACACCCGGTCCTCGGCCTCTGCCCAGCTCAATCGCTCGCCGGTAGCCGAGTCCACGAGCGCCGGGTCGTCTGGGTGCCCCAGCGCGTTGCGCTGGACCAGCTCGGACAGGTTCGCCACCACACTTCTGAGTTTTCCATACGGAGGGAAGCGACTCCGACAGCGTCTCGCTCGCCATCCCCCCAAGCAGGAGCGCGCGCACTACCCTGTGGGCGTGACGCCCTCCGCCCAGCCCGATTCGTCGCGACCGGACGCTCAACCGGCCGTCGAGCCGGTGGACGGCGAGCCCCTCCGGTGGAACCCGAACGTCGCCGCGTTCTTCGATCTGGACAACACGATCATGAGGGGCGCCACCGTCTTCCATCTGGCGCGCGGACTGTATCGGCGCAAGTTCTTCTCCACCCGGGACCTGATCGGCTGGGCCTACAAACAGGCCTACTTCCGGATCGCGGGTGTCGAGGATCCCCAGCACGTCGCCGAAGCGCGAGCCCACGCGCTGAACTTCATCAAGGGACACTCCTCAGCGGAGCTGGCCGGCCTGGGCGAGGAGATCTTCGACGAGGGCATGGCGGACCGGATCTGGCCCGGCACCCAGGCGATGGCCCAGGAGCACATCGAACGCGGGGAGCGGGTCTGGCTGGTGACCGCGGCACCGGTCGAGATCGCGAGCATTGTCTCCCAGCGGCTGGGGCTGACCGGGGCGCTGGGGACAGTCGCTGCCCAGCAGGACGGGCGCTATACCGGCGAGCTCGTCGGCGAGATGCTCCACGGACCGGCCAAGGCGGTGGCCATGCGGGATCTGGCGGCTCGGGAGGGCCTGGACCTCTCGCGGTGTTTCGCCTACTCCGACTCGCACAACGACATCCCGATGCTCTCCCTGGTCGGGTTTCCCTGCGCGGTGAACCCCGACGCCAAACTCCGGGACCACGCCCGGGCCCAAGGCTGGGACATCCGCGACTACCGCACCGGCCGCAAGGCGGCCAAGGCCGGAGTGGCCGGCCTGGCTGTGGCCAGCATCGTGATGGGAGCGATCAGGAGGCTCCGGCCCAGAGGCCGCTGACGCCCCCTGCCACGCGGCGGGCTCTCTCGAAGCGATCAGGTCGCATCGACCCCTGCCGATCCATGACCCATCGGTCAACGAATCGGTTGGCGACGCGGCCGACGGCAGGGAGCTCGATGCACATGGACAAGTACGTCCCCAGATACGTCTGCGCCGCGGACACCCCGCGGGGGCTGGACGACCTCCGTCGGGCGGTCGCGCGCGAGATCCTGCGCGGCACCGCACCGCGACCCGCACTCGGACTCCTGGCGCCGTTGCTCCGCGAGACGCTGCAGGACCGGTCCGGCTCTGAGCATCGCGGGACAGACACGGCGCCACCCCGAAGTGGTGGGGACTCCGCGCAGGCCTGGTCGTCGGCCGCCAGCGCGGCGGAGCGCACCCGCGTGATCGCACTGGTCGAGCTGGCCCGGGGCGGTGACGCCGAGGCGTTCGGCCAGTTGTACGACCACTACAACGGCGCGGTCTACCGCTTCCTGTACTACCGGCTCGGGTCGGTGGCGCTGGCCGAGGACCTCACCTCGGAGACGTTCTTGCGGGCGCTCCGCTCGATGGCGTCGTTCCGGTGGCAGGGCAAGGACTTCGGGGCCTGGCTCATGACGATCGCGCGCAACCTGACGATGGACCACTTCAAGTCGGCCCGCACCAGGCTCGAGTCGGCAAGCGATGACCTCACCCCGTACGGGGGCGAGGTGGACGGCCCGGAGTCGGCGGTGCTGGAGACCCTCACCAACGAGTCGCTGTTCGCCGCGATTCGGAAGCTGCCGGAGGTGCAGCAGGAATGCCTGGTCCTCCGGTTCCTCCAAGGACTGTCGGTCGCGGAGACTGCCGAGGTGCTGGGCCGCAGCGAAGGCGCGGTCAAGCAGCTACAACTGCGAGCCGTGCGGAACCTCGCCAAGCTGCTGCCCCAGGAGAGCGCATGAGAAGCCGACCGGCCCTAACCCCGGCCCCCTCGACCGCGTTGAGTGTCTTGACGACACAGTCACGAAGGAGCCGCAGGTCATGATCGCCCTGTTCGCACGCCAGGCGGAGAGGTTCGCGACGGTGGTGGACGGCGGCGCGCCGAGCGACAGCTCGCTCGAACCGCTCCTCGTGGTCGTCGAGGCGCTTCGGGCGGAGTCCCTGCCCGCACCTCGGGGCTCCTTCGGGGAGGGCCTGCGCGCCCGGCTGCTGGTGGAGGCCGAGGCCACCCTGGGCCCCGGCGCCGCCGCGGTGACTCCTCGACGCGAACCGCGTCAGCTTCGCCGCAGGCTGGTCGCCCTGGTGTCCACCGCCGCCCTCGTGGGAGGGACGGCCGGGGTGGCCACGGCGGCGGGTTACTCCCGTCCGGGCGACACGCTCTACCCGCTCAAACGCGCAATGGAGCGGATCGAGGCGGCCCTCACCCCTGGCGAGAGCCAGAAGGGCTCGGTCATGCTCGGCCAAGCCCAGGGCCGGCTCAGCGAGGCGGTCGCCGTGGCCGGCGCGGGAGACGACGGAGGTCTGACCGGCGCCCTCGTGGACTTCTCCGACGAGGCCCAGCACGGCAGCGACCTGCTCCTGGAGGACTTCCAGTCCAGCGGGGACCAGAGCGCCGTGATCACCGTGCGCGACTTCGCCGCTTCCAGCATGGCAGCACTGAGCGCACTCCAGGCCACGCTCCCGGCGACCACAGGAGGGGCACTGGACGGCCAGATCGGCTCCACCGCGCTGACCCTGCAGCGCATCGACGCGCAGGCACGGGCGCTCTGCCCTTCGTGCTCGGACCTGCCGGTATTGCAGATCCCGGCCCCGCTGCTCGAGCTGCCTGGCGCTGCAGGCACCGGCGGCGCTGCTGGCACTGGGTCTCCCTCAGCGACGACCACGACACGGTCCAAGGCCGCCCCGAAGTCCGGCCCGAAGGCCGGCTCGGTGCCGGGCACGGGGTCTGGCCCGGGGACCGGCACGAAGGCAAAGAGCGGGGAGGGCTCGTCGCCGAAGGCCCAGTCCACCGCGTCGGTGGACGTCAGCCCGCTGGCTCCGGTGACCTCAGCCGTCGGAGACGTGGTGTCGAGCGTGGTGAGCGACGCAGCCGGTGCGGTGGAGTCCGTGCTGGCGAGCCCCACCATCCTGCCGGGACTTCCCTGACCCTCGCCGCGAGAGCGAGATGCCCGCGGATCAGGAGAAGGCCGACTTCCGCTGCATCAGCAGCCGGAAGAGCGTCTGCTGGATGGTCTCGCGCACCTGGTCGGTGAGGTTGAACGTGGTCATCGGATCCTCCGCCGCGACCGCGTCGTACTCATCGGTGTGGATCGGCTCTCCGAACTCGATGATCCACTTCGACGGCAACGGCACCAGCCCCAACGGGCCGAGCAGCGGGAACAGCGGGGTCACCGGGAGGTAGGGCAGACCCAGAAGCCGGGCCAACACGGGGATGTCTCCGATCAGGGGGTAGATCTCCTCGGCCCCGACGATCGAGCACGGGATGATCGGAACTCCGGTGTTGATCGCCGACGAGACGAAGCCTCCGCGACCGAAACGCTGGAGCTGGTAGCGCTGCGAGAACGGCTTGCCGATGCCCTTGAAGCCCTCGGGCCACACCCCGACCAGCTCACCATCCCGGAGAAGCCGGCACGCGTCATCGGCGCAGGCCAACGTGACCCCGCCACGACGGGCCATCTCCCCCGCGAACGGGAGCCGGAAGACCAGGTCCGCACCGAGGAGCCGCAGGAAGCGCCCGGTCGCCTCGTGCACCACGAACGCCGTGATCAGCCCGTCCATCGGAACGGTGCCGGAGTGATTGGCCACCAGAAGAGCCCCGCCTTCGCGAGGGAGGTTCTCCTCACCGCGCACCTCGACGCGGAACCACTTCTCGGCCAACGGCCGCAGCACATTGAAGTAGAGCCCGGTCGTGAGATGGGCGTCGAGACCGAACTCGTCGACCTCGTAGTCACCGGTGACCCGCCGACGCAGGAAGGCGAGGATGTGCGCCAGGCGACGTTCCCAGTCGTCCCCGAACGTCTCTCGAGCCCCGGCTATCACTGCAGCCAGAATCTCCTCCAGGGGAATCCCCTGCCCGGGGGCGCCGCTCGAGGAGGAGGCGGGCTCCGGCTCAGCCGCGGGTCGCCCCATCGTCTGGGCTTCCCGGTCCGGGGACGGCGCGGGCCGGGGGCCAGCGCCAGTCAGGTTGCGGGAACGAGCCGACGGCCGGTTGGTCCCGGTTCCGCGCCCGGGCCTGCCGCGGGTGCCCAGGGGGATGATCTCTGCGTCACCCATGGTCCACGTCCGCGACGCCGGGTGTCCCGGACGACGGCGCTCCCGTGAGCGCACGCTCCAGGACAGCCAGCGGATGATCGACAACCAGCCCGGCGGGGACAGCACCCGCAAAGGAGTCCAGCGTCTCGCCTGTGGTGTAGTGCGGCTCGAACCCGAGGTCACGGCGCATCCGGTGGGTGTCCAGCCCTCGGCCGAAGGTCAGATAGTCGACGTCGTCGGCCAGGAGACGCGGACCGAGCACGGAGACCCGCGACCCACGGGCGAGGGCGAAGCGCGGGACCCCAACGATCGGCCGGCCGAGCCGGCGCGCTGCCTGGGAGAGCATCACGATGCCATGGCCTGCCACGTTGAAGGTCCCGTGCACGTCCGCGGTCGTCGCGTGGACCAGGGCTCGCAGCTCGTCCTCGGAGTGGAGGAGCTGGAGCCGGGCGTCGTAGCCGAGCGGCTTGCGGACGAAGGCCGGCCGCAGGTGGTCGGCGAGGAGGCTGCGGGCTCCGGGACCGAGCACCTCGGCCACGCGCAACATCGTCACGGTGACGTCGGGTCGCCGGCGGGAGAACCCACGGACGTACCCCTCGACCTCGACCAGATCGCGGCCAAGACCCGACCTCGGTGGCCGCATGGCGGGGCTCTCCTCGTGGAAGACCGCCGGGTCGGCGCTGGACGACCCGTAGACCCGGGATGAGCTGCGCACGACGAGGCGCTCGAGGCCGGGCGCGCGCTGGCACGCGGCCAGCAACTGCATGCTCCCCATGACGTTGTGTTCCTTGGCGGCACTCACACCGACCCCGTCGCGGACGGGGTCGAGGAGGCCGGCGTGCACGACCGTGTCGACGTCATGGGCAGCGATGACCTTGGCGATCACCGGGTTCCTGATGTCAGCCCGGATGAAGTGGGCACCCCGCAGATCCGCGCGTGGGGGGACGACATCGACTCCGATCACGTGGTCGATCGCCGGCAGTCCCGTGAGGGCGCGGGCGACCTGTCCTCCGAGTGCTCGGGAGACTCCGGTGACGAGAACTACCCGGCCCACGACGTTGTCCCAGTGAGGCTCAGCGGAGAGCGGTCCGGCTCACTTGCCGAGACGGCGACGAGCGACCCGCGTCTTCTTGAGGAGCTTGCGGTGCTTCTTCTTCGCCATGCGCTTACGGCGCTTCTTGATGACTGAACCCACAAAGGACCCTTCCTGAATCACAACCGGAAGGAACCAGCCTAGCCGTCGAGGATGGTCACCCCCAATTCGGCCGCTCGGATCGAGCCGATGGCGGGCTGCCCGGAACAACGCTGCGCCCAGCGACCTCCGAACCCCTCAGGAAGAGGTGCGAGCCGTCGACGCGGGCGGCCTCATCGGCCCCTGACAGATCGGGGGGCTGAAGGCGTCGGCCTGCGACCGGAACGTCGTGGTTCTCAGCCGGTCTGGAAGAAGCTCCGGCGGAGGTACTCGTCGACCTCGTCCTCACGCACACGGAACGACCGCCCCACGCGCACAGCGGCGAGATCGCCGGCGTGTACCAGTCGGTACACGGTCATCTTCGAGACCCGCATCATCGCCGCAACTTCGGCCACGGTGAGGAAACGGGGTCCGGAGACGTCCCCGCTGTTGGATTCGGCCATGGTCCACCGCACTTTCACGGCACCCGCCCCCCGGCTTCCCCACCGGAGGCACGCCCGGAGTGCCCTTGTACACAAGAGCCTAGTGGGACAGGTGGGAATGGGGACGGTTTCGGGATTTCTTTACCTACAAAGCGCCCGAAACGGGCACTTCGCCCCCTCACGGGGTGGGCTCACCGGTCGAACCGGTCAGTACTCCGGATCGATCCCGTGGCTTGGGAAGACCGCCCGGCGGGTCTCCATGACGGCCCGGTCCAGCCAGTTGGCCGGGTCGTAGCCGGCCTCCCACGGGCGGAACTCGAGATTCCTACCCTCGCCCATGCGCTGGGGAGGGAGCTGCCCGAGCAGCTGTTGGACGTGCTGGCGCCACGACTCCGGGATCGGCTCGGCCAGGTCGACCGGTGATCCCGCGGCGATCGCGAGCAGGTGGCTCCAGATCCGGGGGACGACGTCAACGATGGCATACCCGCCGCCGCCGGTTGCGATCCACTTGCCGTCGGCGACCTCGTGAGCCAGGTCGTGAAGGGCCAGATAGGACTCCCGCTGTCCGTCCACGCTCAACATCAGGTGCGCCAACGGATCCTCGGTGTGGCTGTCGCATCCGTGCTGGGTCACCAGCACGTCCGGGGAGAACTCTCGCAGCAGGGCCGGCACCACCGCGTGGAAGGCGCGCAGCCACCCTGCGTCGGCCGTGCCGGGCGGCAGCGCCACGTTGACCGCCGACCCCTCCGCACCCGGGCCGCCGTTCTTGGCCGGGAAGCCGGTGCCCGGGAAGAGGAACTGACCGGTCTCGTGGAGGCTGATCGTGAGCACTCGCGGGTCGTCATAGAAGATCGCCTCCACGCCGTCTCCGTGATGCACATCGACATCGACGTAGGCGACCCGCTCCGCGCCCTGCTCGAGCAGCCAGCGGATGGCCACCGCCACGTCGTTGTAGACGCAGAACCCGCTCGCATGGTCGCTCATCGCATGGTGCAGCCCGCCCGCGACGCTCACCGCGTGGGAGACCTCACCGGACCACACCCGCCGGGCCGCCTCGGTGGTCGCGCCGACGATGTGGGCCGACGCGGTATGGACACCCGGGAAAGCCGGCGTGTCCTCGGTACCCAGCCCGCAGGCGGGGCCGAAGCGATCCGGGTCCTCGCTGATCTTGCGGACGGTTTCGACGAAGTGCTCGGTGTGCACGGTCATGAGGAGCTCGTCGTCGGCTATCGGCGCCGGTACGACCGCGAGCCCACCGCTCCCCGTGATCCCGAGGTCCCCCGCCAACCGCATGGTCAGGTCCACCCGGATCGGGCTCATCGGATGGGTCGGCCCGAAGTCGTAGCGCGTGAGAGTCGGGTCGTAGACGACGCAAGCGGCACCAGACATCAGCGCTCAGCGTCCCCCACCCGAGAGCTCCTCAGAACGGTTGCAAGCAGCCTCGATGGCGGTGAGGAAGGCGGCGCGCACCTTGTGGTCCTCCAGCTCCCGGATCGCCGCCGCGGTGGTGCCTCCGGGTGAGGTGACCCGCTCCCGGAGCACAGTCGGGTGCTCGCCCGTCTCGCGCAACATCAGGGCCGAGCCCACCATCGTCTGGACAACCAACTCCGTAGCGGTGTCGCGGGGCACCCCGAGCAGCACGCCGGCTTCGATCATCGCTTCCACGACGAAGAAGAGGTACGCCGGGCCCGAGCCGCTGATCGCGGTGACCGCGTCCTGCTGCTTCTCGGGGATCCGGACGACCCGGCCCGTCGCGGCCAGCAGCTTCTCGACTCGATCCAGGTGTGCTTCATCGCAGTGCGATCCAGGTGAGATCGCGGCCATGCCCTCGTCCACCAGCGCCGGGGTGTTCGGCATGACTCGCACGACCGGCACGCCCTCGGAGAGCTTGTCCTCCAAGAAGCTCGTGGTGATGCCGGCCGCCAGGGAGACGATCAGCTTGCTCGTGGTGACGTACGGGGAGATCTCGTAAAGCACGTCGAGCATGTCCTGTGGCTTGACCACCAGGACGACGGTCTCGGCCTGCTCCACCACCTCGGAGTTGCTGAGCACCCGCACGCCGTAGGTGGATCGCAGCTCCTCGGCTCGCTCGGACCGCTTCTCTCCGACCAGGAGCTCGTCGGCCTTCCACCCCGACCGCAACAGACCGGAGAGCAGGGTCTCGCCCATCACTCCCGCGCCGATGATGGCCACGTTTCCGCTCATGGAATGTCCTAGTGTCGAGAGATCAGCGACCTCAGGAAGAATGTCAGGTTGGCCGGCCGTTCCGCGAGACGTCTCATGAAGTAGCCGTACCACTCGGTGCCGTACGGGACATAGACCCGCATCCGGTGACCGAGACCAGCGATCCGCAGCTGCTCCTCCGGCCGGATGCCGTAGAGCATCTGGAACTCGAACGAACCCGCCTCGCGGCCCGTCGCGCCGGCGAGCTCCTCGGCGGCCCGGATCATCCGCGGGTCATGAGTGGCGACCATCGGATACCCGGATCCCTGCATCAGGATCGACAGGCAGCGGACGTAGGAGCGATCGACGTCGACGGTGGACTGATAGGCCACCGACTCCGGCTCCTTGTAGGCGCCCTTGCAGAGCCGGACCCGTGAGCCCTCGTCCGCCAGGTCCTCACAGTCCTTCTCGGTGCGGTGCAAGTAGGCCTGCAGCACCGCGCCGGTCTCCGGGTAGTCCTTGCGGAGCTCTCGGAGCGTCGCCAACGTCGCGTCGGTCGTGGTGTGGTCCTCCATGTCGAGGGTCACCGAAGTGCCCGCCCGTCGCGCGGCCGCACAGATGAGACGGGCGTTCTTCAGTGCGATCGCGTTGCCGTCTCCGGGCAGCGCCTGCCCCACCGCGGACAGTTTCACCGAAACCTCGGCAGAGTCGGCCAGACCTGCGTCCTGCAGCCGCTCGAGGAGATCGACGTACGCCTGGGCGGTAGCCTCCGCCTGCTTCTCGTCGGTGGTGTCCTCGCCGAGATGGTCCAAGGTGACGACCAGTCCGTCCTTGACCAGTCGCTCGACAGTGAGGACGGCCGACTCGACGGTCTCGCCCGGGACGAACCGCGCCACCACCCCGCTGGCGACCGGGGCCCGGGTCAGCATCTGCTTCACCTGCCCGCTCCGCGACAACACCAATAGCGCCTGACGCAGCACGGCGACCTCCTCGTCTCCACCGGCCCGGAAGGCATCCGAGTGCCTCGCCTCGAAGGCTACGCGCCCTCGGATGCCTTCCGGGCCGCGGTTCGGTGCTCGGCTCCCTCCAGGTGCTCGCGGGCGAAGGCCAGCGCCTCGGCGAGCTCGCTCTCCCGCTCCCTTCTGGTCGAGCACTTGCGGGTGTTGACCTCTAGGACCACGTGCCCCTCGAACGAGATGTCGCGCAGGTACCCGAGCAGCTCGGCGACCGGTTGGGTCCCGCGGCTCGGGATCAGGTGCTCGTCCTTGGCGCTGCCGGTCCCATCGCTGAGGTGCACGTGGCGCAGCGACGGACCCAGCGCGCGGGCCAGATCGAGCGAGCTCTGATGGGACGTTGCCGCATGCGACACGTCGAGGGTCGTATGGGTGTACCCCTGACCGAGGAGGTCCCAGTGCGGCAGGTAGGCCTGGACCTTCCGGCGGGAGGCCCGCCAGGGGTACATGTTCTCGACCGCGAAGGCCAGCCCGGTGGCGTCCTCGAGCTCGGCTATCCCCTCGGCGAAGCCGGCCGCATACTCACGCTGCCATCGAAACGGCGGGTGGACCACCACCACGTCGGCGCCGACCGCGTGAGCCATCTCGGCACTGCGCTGGAGCTTGCCCCAGGGCTCGGTGCCCCAGACATGCTGAGTGAACAGGAGCGTGGGGGCGTGGATGGCACAGACCCGGACCTCGTGGTAGGCCGCCAGATGGCGCACGGCCTCGATCTCCTGGGTGATCGGGTCGACGGTCACCATGACCTCCAGGGCGTCGTACCCGAGCGATGCCGCCAGCTCGAAGCCGTGGGCAGCCGACTGCGGATAGACCGATGCGGTGGAGAGAGCAACCAGCGGGCCCATTGGTCACCTGCCGCCGGAGATGATGCTGATCTCGTCGATCCGCTCCAGCAGGACGCCCTCCCGCAGCGCCCAGGGGCAGATCTCCATCTCGTCGAGACCGAAGAGGTCCATCGCCGCCTCAGCGACCAGGGCACCGGCCACCAGTTGGTGCTCCCGGCTCGGCGAGACGCCGGGCAGCTGGAGACGCTCCTCGGCCGTCATCTCGACCAGCCGGGCAAGGGCCTTGCCCAGGTCGTCGCGACGCAGGTAGCGCTTGACCCGGGGACCCTCGGCGCGCGGCGCGGCGCCGCAGATGCGCGCCAGCGAACGGAAGGTCTTGGAGGTCGCGGCCGCATGGTCGGGCGCGGCGCCGCGCAGGATCGGGCCGGCGTCACGCGCCATCTCGGCCCTGATGTGCTTGCGCATCTTCGCGGTCTCATCGGGTGAGGGTGGATCGGTGCTGATCCAGTCCCGGGTCAGCCGAGCCGCGCCGAGAGGAAGCGAATGGGCGACTTCGGGGGCCTCGTCGTCGCCCGCGGCGATCTCCAGGGACCCCCCTCCGATGTCGAAGACGAGCAGTCGGCCCGAGGACCAGCCGAACCAGCGGCGTACGGCGAGGAAGGTCAGCTTCGCCTCGTCCTCACCACTCAAGACGTCGATGGTGACGCCCGTCTCCCTGCCGAGCCGGTCGAGCACCTCGTCGGTATTGCCGGAGTCGCGCACTGCCGACGTGGCGAAGCCCAGGATCTCCTCGCAGCCCTGGTCCTCGGCGACCGCCAGAGAGTCCTTGACGAAGTCGATCAGGGCGGAGATGCCCGAGTCCCGGAGCATCCCCTCGGCATCCAGATGCTCGGCGAGGCGCAGCGGCTCCTTGAAGGAGTAGGTCGGGAGAGGGGCGGCTCCGCCGATGGCGTCGACGACGAGGAGATGCCCGGTGTTGCTGCCGATGTCGAGCACTCCGAGCCGCACACCACCAATGTACCGGCCAGGTGTGCGGGACCCGTAGGGTTGCCCACGTGCCAGAGGTCGATCTCGTCTTTCCGCGGGTCTGGGTTGAGTTCCCCGACCCCGCCGACGAGGAGCAGATCTTCCGTTGCGACCTGACCTGGCTCACCTCGCACTGGACCTGCATCTTCGGCCGAGGCTGCCAGGGCATCTACGCCGACCGGCCCGACGACGGCTGTTGCACCCTCGGGGCGCACTTCTCCGACAAGGCCGACGAGAAGCGCGTCCGCTCCTGGGTGAAGCGGCTGACTCCCGAGCAGTGGCAGTTCCACGACCAAGGCCAGGGCAAGCAGTGGGTCACCAAGGACGACGACGGGGAGCGCAAGACCGCCATTGTCGACGGGGGCTGCATCCTGCTCAACAGGCCCGGGTTCGCGGGAGGTGCAGGCTGTGCCCTGCACAAGCTCGCCCTCGACGAAGACGTGCACTTCGCCGAGACCAAGCCCGACGTCTGTTGGCAGCTGCCGATCCGGCGCTCCTACCGGCAGGTGGAGCGGCCCGACGGCACGTCCTACCTCGAGGCCTCCATCGGGGAGTACGACCGGCGAGGCTGGGGACCGGGCGGACACGACCTCGACTGGTACTGCAGCGGCAACACCGAGGCACACACCGCCTCCGAGCCCGTCTACCGGAGCAGCCGCACCGAGCTGGTCACGATGATGGGGGCGCGTGCCTACGACGTGCTGGTGCGCCACTGCGAGGAGCACGAACGCTCCAGGTCGGCGCTGGCGATCCACCCCGCCGACCCCCACTGAGCGCCGCTGACGGCCGCAGGGCCCTACTGCTCCTTCTCCTCCTCCTTGACCTTCGCCGCGATGTGGCTCGGCATCGCGTCGTAACGGGCGAACGAGCGGGTGAACGTGGCCGACCCGTGGGAGAAGGCCCGCAGGTCGATCGCGTAGCGGGTCAGCTCCATCTGCGGGACCTCGGCCCGGACCAGGGTGCGCGATCCCACGACCGCCTCCGTGCCGAGCACCCGGCCGCGTCGACCGGACAGGTCGCTCATCACGTTGCCGACCAGGTCGTCGGGCACCAGGACGGCGATCTCGTCGACCGGCTCGAGCAGACTGACCTCCGCCGAAGCGGCGGCCTCCTTCAGCGCCAGCATCCCGGCGGTCTGGAAGGCCATGTCGGAGGAGTCGACGCTGTGCGACTTGCCGTCGGTCAGCGTCACCCGGATGTCGACCACCGGGTATCCGGCGGCCACGCCTCGTTCCATCTGCGCCCTGACGCCCTTCTCCACTGACGGGATGAACTGGCGCGGCACGGCGCCACCGACGACCTTGTCGACGAACTCGAAGCCTGTGCCCGGTGGCAGAGGCTCGACCTCGATGTCGCACACGGCGTACTGGCCGTGGCCCCCGCTCTGCTTCACGTGACGCCCATGTCCCTTGCCGGGCATGGCGAACGTCTCGCGGAGCGGGACCCGCAGCGGCACCTGGTCGACGGCCGCGCCGTGACGCTCGGCGAGCCGGTCGATCAGGAGGTCGACGTGCGCCTCGCCCATGCACCAAAGCACGATCTGGTTGGTCTCCGGGTGGTGCTCGACCCGCATCGTGGGGTCCTCGGCGGCCAGTCGGTTCAGTCCCTGGCCGAGCTTGTCCTCGTCCTGCTTGGCGCGGGCCTCGATCGCGATCGGGAGCTGCGGGTCGGGCATCACCCACGGCTTGAGGACGAGCGGGGTCTCCTTGCTGGACAGGGTGTCCCCGGTCTCCGCACGGGTCAGCCGCCCGATCGCGCAGATGTCGCCTGCCACCACCTGTTCCACCGAGCGCTGGGTCTTGCCCAGCGGTGAGGAGAGCGCACCGATCCGCTCGTCCTCATCGTGGTCCGGGTGGGCCTCGTTGGCGCCGAAGAACGACGAGGCGTGGCCGCTCACGTGGACGGTCAGATCGGGGGTGATCGTGCCCGAGAAGACACGGACCAGGCTCACCCGCCCGACGAACGGGTCGCTGGTGGTCTTGATCACCTCGGCCACCAGGGGGCCACCGGGGTCGCAGGCGAGCTGCGGACCGGGTGCGCCCGCGGGGGTGAAGACCTCCGGAAGCGGATGCTCGGCCGGGGGCGGGAAGCCCTTGACGACCAGATTGAGCAGCTCGGGCGCACCGAGCCCTGAGACCCCGTCGACCGGGATGAGCGGGTAGAAGGAGCCGCGAGCCATGGCGCGCTCCAGGTCGGCGGTGAGGAGCTCGACGTCGACCTGCTCCCCTCCGACGTACCGGTCCATCAGGGTCTCGTCCTCGGACTCCTCGATCACGGCCTCGATCAGCTCGCCGCGCGCCTCGGAGTGCTCGTGGTCGTCGGCCAGGAGACCCACGACCCGATCGCCCTCCTTCAGGTAGGCGGGCACGACCTTCTCGCCGAACGCCGCGCGCGCTGCCGCGATCGCGCCGGGCACGTCGGCCCGGGCATGGTCGAGCCGACCCAGGACGACGGCGCGGGGCATGTTCACCGCCGCGCACTCACGCCACAGCTCCGCGGTGCTGGCGTCGATCGGCTCATGCGCCGCGATCACGAAGAGCGCCGCGTCGGCGGCGCGCAGACCCGCTCGGACCTCGCCCACGTAGTCGGCATAGCCAGGCGCGTCCAGCAGGTTGATCTTCACTCCGTCGTGGATGAGCGGGGCAAGCGACAGGCCGACTGAGCGCTGCTGCTTGATCTCGGCCTCGTCGAAGTCGCTCACCGTCGTGCCCTCGACGACCGCACCTGCGCGGGTCAGCACACCGGCCGCGGCGAGGAGTCCCTCGACCAGCGTGGTCTTCCCCGACCCGGACGGTCCGACGAGTACGACGTTCCGGATGGAGGCGGGGGCAGTGATCTCCACTGCCGCCCCGGCCGTGGCAGGTGCCGACTTCGAGCTCGCCATTCTCAACCTCCTGGTTGCGACTATGGGTCCACTGAACCGTGCTCGACCCCCGCAGACAAGGGGTAGGAAGTCCGATGCACCCCGGCAATCCGACCCCGGTGTCGTGGCGGTCTGGCCCGCAGGCCAGAATGCATGCCATGCGTTTGGACCATCTCTCCTACGCAGCCGGACCGGACGGACTGCACAGCACCGCCGACCGCCTCGGCGGGGCGCTCGGCGAGCCCTTCGTCGACGGTGGCATCCACCCTCGCTTCGGAACGCGCAACATGGTGCTTCCCCTCGCACGTGGGCGTTACGTCGAGATCGTCGAGGTGCTCGACCACCCGGCGTCGGACAAGGCGCCCTTCGGCCAGGCTGTCCGGGCACGCTCGGAGGCCGGCGGCGGCTGGCTCGGCTGGGTTGTGTCCGTCGAGGACATCACCCCGATCGAGGAGCGGCTGGGCAGGAGTGCCGTCGACGGCAACCGGCACCGCCCCGACGGCGTGGAGCTGCTCTGGAAGCAGATCGGGGTCAAGGGCCTGCAGGCGGACCCGCAGCTTCCGTTCTTCGTCCAGTGGCTGAGCGACGCCGACAAGCACCCCAGCGCCGGCGGTGGCCCGATCTCGCTGGCTGCCGTGGAGATCGCCGGCGACTCCCAGCGCATCGACGAGTGGCTGGGCCTGTCGGTGAACGAGCTGCTCGACTCCGTCGAGTTCCGCTGGGTGGCGCCGCACGGCACCCCGGGGCTGCTCACCGCGGAGTTCGACACCCCGCGCGGACCGGTCCGGATCTGAGGCCGAGCCTGAGATCGGCCCTGAGACCTGCCGCGAAGCCGGTCCGGGGAGCTCGTCCGAGCCCCAACATCTGGAACCACCCGGAGATCTACGAGATCGAGAACTCCGCGGTCGACCGCGCCGGGGTCATCGAGGCGAACCTGGCCGAGATCCGCCCCTGGAACGGCGCCACCGTCCTGGACATCGGCTGCGGCACCGGGTTCCACCTGCCGCGCTGGGCCGAGTCCGCGGCCCACGTCATCGGAGTCGAGCCGCACCCCGATCTGGCCGCGCTGGCCGCCCGGAGGGCGGCGCGGCTGCCGAAGGTGGAGGTCCGGCTGGGCACTGCCCAGAGCCTCCCGGTGGCGGACAGCTCGGTGGATGTCGCCCACGCCCGCTGGGCCTATTTCTTCGGCCCAGGGTGCGAACCGGGGCTGGCCGAGCTCGACCGGGTCATGCGCCCGGGCGGCGCGGCCTTCGTGATCGACAACGACCCGACCCGCTCAACGTTCGGCTCCTGGTTCCGTCGCGGCTACCCCGAGGTGGACCCACGAGCGGTGGAACGCTTCTGGTCGCTGCACGGCTGGCAGCGGCGACCCCTCGAGATCGCCTGGGAGTTCTCCTCTCGCGCAGACTTCGAGGCTGTGGTGGGCATCGAGTTCGACGCCGTGACTGCGGGAGCGATCCTTCAGGAGCACACCGGGACACGCGTCGACTACGCCGTGAATCTATGGTGGCGCACCTGGTGACCAGCCTGAACCCGCACCGAACTTCGGATGCGGGTCTGAGACGCCCTGCAGCGAGCACCTTGTCACCCAACTCTCCCCAGAAACGTCAGGTTTCGGCCGAAGAGGGCCAGAGTTGGGTGACGGCATGTACGTGCTTGGCCATCCGCAACTTCCGTTGTGAGGCTGTGCGGCCGACGGTCAGCTGGTCCGGCGCCTGACCAGGGCCGGGCTGAGGATCACTCCACGCTGATCGGGGATCTGGTGTCCCAGGACCAGGTCCAGCAGGCGGATGATCTCGAGGGCGGCCTGTTCCAGGGGTTGCCGGATCGAGGTGAGGCCGCCGGGCACGACCTGCGCGGCCAGGGAGTCGTCGAACCCTACGACCCCGACCCCGCCGGAGTGCGCGGGCCCGGATGGTCGGCCGAGCTCCTCGAGCGCTGCCAGCGCGCCCATGGCCAGCGTGTCACTGGCACAGACGAACGCCGTGGGGCTGTCGGACTCGAGCAGTGCCAGCGCGGCACGGCGGCCGAACGACAGCGTGTCCTCCCCTCGAGCCGACAATCGGGACGTGCTCAGGCCGTGCTCGTGCATCCGGTCCAGCCACCCGTTGCGCCGGTCCTCACCGAGGTAGGAGTTGCGGTGCCAGCCGACCCAGGCGATCCGCGTGTGCCCCTGCTCGATGAGGTGGTCGACCGCCTGGGCGACGCCGCCACGTCCGTCGACGTCGACCCAGACGTGCGGGGCATCAGGGTCCTCCCACGGACGGCCGAACGCGACGAACGGCACCTCGCGTTCGTCGAGCCAGACCGCCTGCGGGTTGCCCCGGTAGGTGTCGGTGATGATGAACGCGTCCACGGCCGCGCTGCGCAACAGCTCCTCGTAGCCGTCGAGAGGGTCGTTCACGTCGTCGGCCGTGAAGAGGAGGACGTGGTACCCGGCTCCCTTGCTCGCCTCGACCAGGGTGTGCAGGAAGCGATCCATCACGGCGCTGGCGGTGCCCTCGACGGCGGGGTCGAACCGGAGTCCGATCAGGTGCGAGGACCGGGTCCGCAGATTGCGAGCCGCGCGGTTCGGCGAGTAGCCCAGTCGGTCGATGGCCGCACGGACCCGTTCCAGGGTCTCGGGGCGGAGCAGGTCGGGGCTGTTGAGCGCGTTGGAGACGGTCTGCCGTGACACCCCGGCCTCCGCGGCGACAGTGGCCAGGGTCGGCACGGACCTCATGCTCCCCGCCACCGGTACTCCCTTGATCGATACAACCGCGAGGATACTCGACCCCCACCGGCTTCGCCGCTCAACGTGTCGGCGCTGCCCACTAGGTTCCCAGCATGACCTCGACCAGGCACGAGCCGCCCTCCTCGGCCAGCACACTTCGGACTGTCGGCCAGTCCGCGGGGCGTGGCCGGAGCCGCTCGGTCTACCGCTGCTCGGAGTGCGGCTGGGAGACCGTGAAGTGGGTGGGACGGTGCGGCGAGTGTCAGGCGTGGGGCTCGGTTGCCGAGGCCCGTCCATCCGGACCATCGACCGGCCGGGCCCTCACCATCGACCGGCCGGCGCTGCCGATCGCCGAGGTGCCGTTCGACACGGTCTCGGCCACCTCGTGCGGCGTTCCCGAGCTCGATCGCGTGCTGGGAGGCGGCCTGGTTCCCGGCGGGGTGGTCCTCCTGGCCGGAGAGCCCGGTGTCGGGAAGTCCACCCTGCTCCTGGAGCTGGCCGCGCAGACGGCTCGATCGGGGCGGCGGGCCCTCTACGTCAGCGGCGAGGAGTCGGCGTCACAGGTCCGGCGTCGAGCCGAGCGCACCGGTGCTGTCGACCCCCGGCTCTTCCTCGCCACCGAGACCGATCTCGGCGCCGTCCTGGCGCAGATCGAGCAGGTGGAGCCCGATCTCCTGGTCGTCGACTCGGTGCAGACCATCGCAGCCGAGGGAGTCGAGGGAGTCCCCGGCGGGGTGACCCAGGTCCGCGAGGTGGCAGCCGCCATCGTGCGCGCGGCGAAGGACCGGGATCTGGCAACCATGATCGTCGGCCACGTCACGAAGGACGGCGCTATCGCCGGTCCCCGTGTGCTCGAGCATCTGGTGGATGTGGTGCTGTCCTTCGAAGGCGAGCGCTCCGCTCGGCTGCGTTTGGTCCGGGCGGTGAAGAACCGCTTCGGGCCGATCGACGAGGTGGGGTGCTTCGACCTCACCGATGACGGCATCAAGGCGGTCACCGACCCCTCCGGGTTGTTCGTCTCGCGCCACCATCAGCCGGTCTCGGGCACCTGTGTCGCGGTTGCGCTGGAGGGCAACCGCCCACTTCTCACCGAGGTCCAGGCGCTGGCCGGGCCGGTCGGCGGGGAGCGACCCCGCCGCACCACAGTGGGGCTCGACAGCGGCCGCACCGCGATGCTGATCGCCGTGCTCCACCAGCGAGCCCGGCTGGACCTGGCGACGCGTGAGGTCTACGTCTCGACCGTGGGAGGGGCTCGCCTCACCGACCCGGCCGGAGATCTCGCCGTCGCACTGGCGATCGCCTCGTCCCGTCTCGACGTCGCGATCCCGAGCGAGGTGGTCGCGATCGGGGAGATCGGTCTGGCCGGCGAGCTGCGCCGGGTCCGCGAGCTCGATCGCCGACTCGCGGAGGCACGCCGACTCGGGTTCACGATGGCGGTGGTGCCCAGCGCGGGTGAGCCGGCCGAGCCCCGCGAGGTGGACGGCCTCATCATCGTGGAGGCCCCCAATCTCGTCGCCGCCCTGGAGGCCGTGGGTGTCTCACCCGGCCCAAGAGACTGATCGTGTCGGGGGCCGCGACCAAAGGACGGCCGTAGAATCCTCGCAGGGGCGCCACCAGTCCGCGCCCTACGGGAGGGAAGAGACGTGACGTCCTCGTCGCGAGCCGACACTGTCATCCAGCTCAGGTCGACGCTCGTCGCGCTCGCCCCGGGCACTCCGCTGCGCGAGGGGCTGGAACGGATCCTGCGCGGGCGTACCGGCGCGCTGATAGTTGTCGGCGGCGGTCGAGCGGTCGAGGCGATCTCCACCGGGGGCTTCCGCATCGATGCGCCGTTCACGGCAACCGGACTCCGCGAGCTGGCCAAGATGGACGGCGCCATCACCCTCGATCGCGAGGGCACCAGAATCCTCACCGCCGGCGTCCACCTCATGCCCGATCTGCGCATCCCCACCGAGGAGACCGGGACCCGCCACCGGACCGCGGAGCGCGTGGCCCGGATGACCGGAGTCCCGGTCATCTCGGTGTCGAAGTCGATGCAGACGATCGCCGTCTACGTCGGCGACCTCCGCTACGTCGTCGAGGCGCCCGAGGACACCCTCGGACGCGCGAACCAGGCGCTGGCCACACTCGAGCGCTACAAGGCACGCCTCGACGAGGTCTCGAGTGCCCTGTCCTCGCTGGAGATCGAGGACCTCGTCACGGTCCGAGAAGTCGCCATCGTCGTTCAGCGGCTCGAGATGGTGACACGCATCGCCCAGGAGATCGAGGGGTACGTCATCGAGCTGGGTTCGGATGGACGCCTGGTGCAACTGCAGCTCGAGGAGCTCGTGACCGGGGTCGAGCCCGACCGGCTGCTCGTCGTCCGCGACTATGCGGGCCGGAGCCGAGCACGCCGTCCGGCCCAGGTGCTCTCCGACATCGAGAAGCTGGAGCGGTCCGACCTGCTTGATCTGCCCACGGTCTCGACCGCCTTGGGCTTCCACGGTGCCGCCTCGCTCGACAGCTCGGTCAGCCCCCGGGGCTTCCGCCTGCTCGCCAGGGTGCCGCGCCTGCCCAGCGCGGTCGTCGATCGGCTCATCGAGCATTTCGGCAGCCTGCAGAAGCTCTTGGCCGCGAGCATCGAGGAGCTCCAGGTCGTGGACGGCATCGGGGAGCTGCGCGCTCGTTCGGTGCGCGAGGGCCTCTCCCGGCTGGCTGAGGCGTCGATCGACCGACTGGTTTAGCCGCCGCTTCCCTTGCCGCTGGCGGTGGTGCTCGCGGTGGGGCTCGGCGTGGTGCTCGCGGTCGGGATCGCCGCGCTGAGCTGGAACTTCGACTGTCCCGCGGGCGAGCCGTAGGCCGCAGCCTGAACCAGGTACGTGCCCGGCTTGGCGTAGCTCGCCCTCGCCGGGCAGTTCGGCGAAGAAGTGCGCCCGCCCCAGATCAGGCGCACGATTGCCGGGGTGTGCGGGCCCACCGTGACCACCTGGTCCGTGATGGCCACCGGACAGTCTTGGGTCGACCAGATCCTGGTGGTGCCGTGCATGATCCGCACAACCACCGACTGCGACGAGACCTCGAACGTGCACGCCGCCGAGTCGGTGGTCGTGAAGGAGAGCCCGACCGTCACCTGCTCCCGCGCAGGTGTGGAGTCAGGAGGCAATGGGAGGACGACGAGTGAGGCGACGGCACAGGGGCCTTGAGGCGAAGGTGTCGCCTTGACCGCATTTGCCGTCTTCCGGTGCTTCTTCTTGGGAGTCGGCGACGGAGTTGCCGGCTGAGTTGCCGACGGTGTGGCCGACCCGGTCGGCGACCCCGCCAGCGGCGATCCCGACACCAGCTGAGGGCGAACGGCGACGAAGCCCACCAGGACCAAGGCGACCGCCGCGCCGAGCAGCAGAAGACGCCGCGACCAGTAGACCCGCGACGGGAGGGGGCGACGACCGGAGGGCACGTCTCACGGTAACGACGCGCGGACAAGCACCGATGGAGCCGCGCCGGTGGATACCATCCTTGACCGATGACTGCAGAGCTGACCGACCGGGTTGTCGCCTGGTTCACCGATAACGCCCGTGACCTGCCCTGGCGGCGCCCCGGGGCCGACCCGTGGGGCGTGATGGTCTCGGAGTTCATGCTTCAGCAGACTCCGGTCTCCCGGGTGCTGCCGGTCTACCAGGCATGGGTGGAACGGTGGCCGACCGCCTCGGCACTCGCACTCGACTCCGCCGGGGAGGCGGTGCGGATGTGGGGCCGCCTGGGCTACCCGCGACGTGCCCTCCGGCTGCACCAGTGCGCCGTGATCATCGACCGCGACCACGCAGGGGCAGTTCCGTCCGACCACACCACACTGCTGGGGCTCCCCGGTGTCGGTGAGTACACCGCCGCCGCCATCGCTTCGTTCGGGTACCGACAGCGCCACGTCGTCCTGGACACGAACGTGCGCCGCGTCCTCGCCCGGCTGGTGGCCGGTGTCGATCAGCCCGCTGCCTCACTGACCGCCGCCGAACGGGCGAGGGCCGAGTCCCTGCTGCCCGAGGCTGCGGAGACTGCGGCCCGTTGGGCGGCCGCCAGCATGGAGCTGGGTGCCCTCGTCTGCACCGCCGGCACGCCCCGCTGTGACCTCTGCCCAGTGGCCGACGGCTGCGCCTGGCGGGCGGCGGGATACCCACCGGGCGAGGGGCCAGTCCGCCCGGCCCAGACCTACGCCGGAACCGACCGGCAGTGCCGCGGTCGGCTCCTGGCGATGCTGCGAGAGGCCCAGGGGCCTGTCCCCGCAGGCACGCTCGACCAGGCCTGGGAGGACGACGAGCAACGCACCCGGTGCCTGAAGAGCCTGCTCAGCGACGGGCTCGTCGTGCCCATCGGCAAGGTGAGCTTCTCCCTGCCGCTCTGAGCGTGGCTACTCCGCTTCGGCCGGCTCCATCGGCGGCAGATCGGGCAGCTCCGAGCGGGCCTGGCCGGCGAAGGTGAAGACCGGGGCCGCGTCGGGTCCCTCGCCGGGTTCGATGTCTACCAGGACGATCTGGCCCGGCCCGACCTCGCCGTACAGCATCTTCTCGGCCAGGGAGTCCTCGATCTCCCGCTGCACGGTGCGACGCAGCGGGCGGGCGCCCAGCACCGGGTCGAAGCCGCGCCTGGCCAGGAGTTCCTTGGCCGCCGGCGTCAGCTCGATCGACATGTCGCGGTCCTTCAGCCGAAGCTCGACAGCAGCGATCATGTTGTCCACCATCGAGATGATCTGATCCTGCGACAGCGGCGGGAAGACGATGATCTCGTCGACACGGTTCAAGAACTCCGGACGGAAGTGCTGCTTGAGCTCCTCGGAGACCTTGGCCTTCATCCGCTCGTAGTTGCCCTGCATGTCGCCGGACTGCTGGAAGCCCAGGCTGACGCCCTTGGCGATGTCCCGAGTGCCGAGGTTGGTGGTCATGATGATCACGGTGTTCTTGAAGTCGATCACCCGGCCCTGGGAGTCGGTGAGGCGACCTTCCTCCAGGATCTGCAGCAGCGAGTTGAAGATGTCCGGGTGAGCCTTCTCTACCTCGTCGAAGAGCACCACGGAGAAGGGCTTGCGGCGGACCTTCTCGGTGAGCTGGCCCCCCTCCTCGTAGCCGACGTATCCAGGCGGGGAGCCGAACAGCCGCGACACGGTGTGCTTCTCGGAGTACTCGCTCATGTCGAGCTGGATCAGGGCGTCCTCGTCGCCGAAGAGGAACTCAGCCAGCGACTTCGACAGCCACGTCTTGCCGACACCGGACGGCCCGGCGAAGATGAACGAGCCACCGGGGCGCTTCGGGTCCTTCAGACCCGCACGGGTACGACGGATCGCCCGGCTGAGCGCCCTGACGGCCTCCTCCTGGCCGATGACCCGCTTGTGCAGCTCGTCCTCCATCTTGAGCAGCCGGGTCGACTCCTCTTCGGAGAGCTTCACGATCGGGATGCCGGTGGCCACGGCGAGGACCTCGGCGATGAGCTCCTCGTCGACCTCGGCCACGACGTCCATGTCGCCGGCCTTCCACTGCTTCTCCCGCTCGCCCTTGGCGAGGATCAGCTTCTTCTCCTCGTCCCGCAGCGATGCGGCGACCTCGAAGTCCTGGCCGTCGATGGCCATCTCCTTGCGACGTCGCACGTCGGCGATCTTCTCGTCGAACTCGCGCAGGTCGGGCGGGGCGGTCATCCGGCGGATCCGCAGCCGAGACCCCGCCTCGTCGATCAGGTCGATCGCCTTGTCAGGCAGGAAGCGGTCGGAGACGTACCGGTCAGCCAGCGTCGCTGCCGCAACGAGGGCTTGATCGGTGATGGTCACCCGGTGGTGCGCTTCGTACCGGTCTCGCAGGCCCTTGAGGATCTCGATGGTCTGAGCGATCGACGGCTCCTGGACCTGGATCGGCTGGAAGCGCCGCTCAAGGGCGGCGTCCTTCTCCAGGTGCTTGCGGTACTCGTCGAGCGTCGTGGCGCCGATCGTCTGCAGCTCTCCACGAGCCAGCATCGGCTTCAGGATCGACGCCGCGTCGATCGCACCCTCGGCGGCGCCGGCGCCCACGAGGGTGTGCAGCTCGTCGATGAACAAGATGATGTCGCCGCGCGTGCGGATCTCCTTGAGGACCTTCTTCAAGCGCTCCTCGAAGTCACCGCGATACCGGGAGCCCGCGACCAGCGAGCCGAGGTCGAGGCTGTAGATCTGCTTGTCCTTGAGCGTCTCAGGGACGTCGCCTCGCACGATCTGCTGGGCCAGGCCCTCGACACAGGCCGTCTTCCCGACCCCAGGCTCGCCGATGAGGACCGGATTGTTCTTGGTACGGCGTGACAGCACTTGCATCACGCGCTCGATCTCCTTCTCGCGGCCGATGACCGGATCGAGCTTGCCCTCGCGTGCGGCCTGCGTGTAGTTGCGGCCGAACTGGTCGAGCACGAGCGAGGACGACGGCGACCCCTCGGGCGCGGTCCCCGCAGACTGGGTCTCCTTGCCCTGGAAGCCGGAGAGGAGCTGGATGACCTGCTGGCGAACCCGGTTCAGGTCGGCACCGAGCTTGACCAGCACCTGGGCGGCGACGCCCTCACCCTCACGGATCAGGCCCAGCAGAATGTGCTCGGTCCCGATGTAGTTGTGGCCGAGCTGGAGCGCCTCGCGCAGAGACAACTCGAGGACCTTCTTGGCGCGCGGAGTGAACGGGATGTGGCCGGACGGTGCCTGCTGGCCCTGCCCGATGATCTCCTCGACCTGCGCGCGGACCGCCTCGAGGGAGATGCCGAGGCTCTCCAGAGCCTTCGCGGCGACGCCCTCACCCTCGTGGATCAGGCCCAGCAGAATGTGCTCGGTCCCGATGTAGTTGTGGCTGAGCATCCTGGCTTCCTCTTGAGCCAGCACGACCACACGACGGGCTCGGTCGGTGAACCGTTCGAACATCTCATCACTCCTTGCCCAGCCGAAGCGAGTCGCTCAGCCGACACGACTGCATCGGTCCACTCTAGTCGGAGCGGGGTCGCCGATCTTACGTTGCCCTGGGTCAACCATCGGCCGGACGGAGATGTTCCGTAGCCGGTGTCCGCCCACAGCGAACAGCCGGGGCGAAGACCGGCCAAACCTCACGTGGACCAGCCAGGGGCCGGACGTTCCGGCCCGGGGGCGGCTCAGTGAGCGGCGTCGTAGGCCGCGCGCACGTCGGCGGCCACCCGCCCACGGTCGGGAACATTCCAGCCGTTGGACCGTGCCCACGCGCGCACCTCGCTCGGAGAGGGACCACCCGAGCGTGCGGACCCCCCCTTGCCACGCGACTTGGCGCGGCTGCGCCGCCCCCCGGCGACGTACGGCGCGAGTGCCTTGCGCAGGGCCTCGGCGTTCTTCTTGGAGAGGTCGATCTCGTACTGACCGCCGTCGACCCCGAAACTCACGGTCTCCGCTGCGGCAGACCCATCGAGGTCGTCGATCAGAACCACGTTAATCTTCTGCGCCATGACGCCATCCCTTCGTTGAATTCCACTCCGCACTCCAGCGGCAGGAATCCCCCGTTCCGCATTCGAGTTCATGATAAAGCCTCGCCGGCAAAAGGTTTGGAAAACCAATCACCGCCCCCAAGACTACGACATTCAAAATCATAGCGGGGCCCAATGGGAAAGTCACACTTGTCCCATCAGGCAACCGCTCAGCGAGACTGTCGCTGGGCCGGCCCAGCCACCCCATTCGATGACCCGGCGGATTCCCTTTGCCAGCCTCCACCGCTATGACAGCTCTGCGCCTCAGCCGTAGGGCCGGCAACAGGATCGTGCCTGCTCACAATTGAACCGACTGCCGGGAGCAACGGCCCGGAATCTGATTTCACAATGGTCAGGTCAGCTGCTGCGGAGGTCGGCGGCTGGTGGCCGAGCTCCTCGATGTCGCGAACCGAGAGGGTCGAAACTTCATCCGGCATCTCGTTGCCGGCCATAACGGGACGAAATGGGATCGGCGTTCGATCTTCGTTGGGCCTTTCACCGAGTGCTCTTAGCTTCCCAACAACGCCTGAACTGGCTCCTCGCGGTCATTCCGGCCGCAGGAGCGGAAAGAGGATCGTCTCCCTGATCCCTGCCCCGGTCAGCAGCATGACCAGCCGATCGACTCCCATGCCCATCCCGCCCGCGGGCGGCATCCCGAACTCCATGGCACGAAGGAAGACCTCGTCCAGTTCCATCGCCTCAGGGTCGCCCTGGGCAGCCAGCAGGGACTGGGCGACCAGACGGTCACGCTGGATGACCGGGTCGTTCAGCTCCGAGTACGCCGGAGCCAGCTCCACACCGTTGATGATCAGGTCGAACGCCTCCACCAGGCCCGGGATCGACCGGTGCGGCTTGGCAAGCGGGCGGACCGACTCCGGGTAGTCCTGCACGAACGTGGGCTGGACCAAGGTGTGTTCGACGAGCTTCTCGTAGAGCTCCAGCGCGATCTCTCCGGCGTTCCAGTGCGGCTGCAGCTCGACCACGTGCGCGGCCGCATGGCGGACCAGCTCCTCCGCCGAGGTACCGACGGTGATCTCCTCCCCCAGCTTCTCGGAGACCAGGTCGAACAGCGAGGCTTCGCGCCACGGTCCGGTCAGGTCGATCTCGCCGCCATCCCGCGCGGGCACCACCTCACGCCCCACCGCTCGGGCAGCGCCCAAGACCAGCGACCGGACCAGCTCCTTCATCGTCGAGTAGTCGCCGTATGCCTCGTAGGCCTCGAGCATGGAGAACTCCGCGGCGTGGGTGGAGTCCAGCCCCTCGTTCCGGAAGGTTCGTCCGATCTCGTAGACCCGGTCGACCCCGCCGATCATCGCCTTCTTCAGGTCCAGCTCCAGCGCGATGCGCAACAGCATCGGCTGGTCGAAGGCGTTGAGGTGGGTCCGGAACGGGCGTGCGGCCGCCCCCCCGTTGGTCAGCTGCAGAATCGGGGTCTCCACCTCGACGAATCCACGAGAGTCCAGGGTGGAACGCAGGGACCTCAGCACGGTGGCCTTGGTCCGGACCATGTCGCGCGAGGAGGGATTGACCACCATGTCCACGTAACGGAGCCGGACTCTCGCCTCGTCGCTGAGCGGGCGGTGCTCGTTCGGCAGCGGGCGCAGAGCCTTGGCGGCGATCGACCAGGAGGTGGCCTGCACCGAGAGCTCTCCACGCCGTGAGGTCACGACCTCCCCGGTCACTGCGAGGAAGTCCCCGATGTCGACCAGCGCCTTGTAGTCGGCGAGCGCCTCCTCGCCGAGGTCGGCCTGAGAAAGCATCACCTGGATCTCGGAACCGGCGCCCTCACGCAAGCGCGCGAAGCAGAGCTTGCCGGTGTTGCGGGAGAAGATCACCCGACCGACCACGGAGACGACGCTGCCGGTTCCGCTATCCGGACCCAACTCGCCCGACTCGAGGGCCGGGTCGTACATCGCACGGATCTCCGCCAGCGTGTGCGTGCGCAACACCGTGAGGGGGTAGGCCTCCCGGCCGGAGGTGATCAACCGCTCGCGCTTCTCCCGACGCACCCGCATCTGATCGGGGAGGTCGTCCTCCACGGGCTCGGGTGCCTGCGCCTGGTCGGTCATGGGACCACAGGGTAGGCCCCAGCGCCCCACCCTCGCGCGGGGCCCGGCGACAGGTCAGGAGTTCCGGGCGAAGACCAGCGCCAGACCCTCGAGGGTCAGGAACGGCCTGTGATCGGTGAAGACCCCACACTCCTGCACCACCAGATCGGCGAGATCGCCTGTGGATATCACCCGCACGTCGGCCGGGTCGGCGCTGAGGGCCGCAATCATCCTGGCTGTCATCCCCTCGACCAGTGACGCGAAACCGTGGAGAGCGCCGGACTGGAGCGCCTCCACGGTGTTCTTGGCGATGACCGACCTCGGCCGGAGCAACTCCACCTTGCGCAGTTGGGCGCCCCGACGACCCAGCGCCTCCAGGGAGATCTCGATACCGGGCGCGATGGCCCCGCCGACGTACTCTCCTTTGGCGTTCACCACATCGAAGGTGGTAGCGGTCCCGAAGTCCACCACGAGTGCCGGGGCGCCGAAGAGCTCCGCCGCGGCCAGAGCGTTGACGATGCGGTCGGCGCCGACCTCCCGAGGGTTGTCTACGAGGAGCGCGATCCCCGTGCGCACTCCTGGCTCGACCACGACATGCGGGACGGAGCCGAAGAAGGTGGTCAGCATCTCGCGCCATTCGTGAAGCACGGCGGGCACCGCCGAGCAGACCGCGACCCCGTCGATCTCAGCGGCATGCTCCGACTCGCGGAGCAGCGTGCGCAGCAGCACGCCCCACTCGTCAGCGGTCTTGCGATCGTCGGTGGCCACCCGCCAGTGCTGGACCACCGACCCCTCGGCCAGGAGCCCGATCGTCGTTCGGCTGTTGCCGATGTCGGCGCAGAGCAGCACCGGTCTCACCCCTTCCCGGGCCCGAAGAAGACGGGCATGTTGTCGATGAGCCGCGTGTGGCCCACGCGCGCCGCGACCAGGATGCGTCCCTCACCCGCCTGCGGCGCGGGACCGAGGGTCGGGTCGGTGACGGCAAGGTAGTCGAGCTCGACCAGGGGCCGGCCTGCCAGAGCCGCGAGCGCCACCGCCTCGGCGGCGGAGGGTCCCCGGCTCCCCGCCTCCGCGCCCGCGCGGAGAGCCGCCGACAAAGCCGCCGCCGCAGCCCGCTGCGGTGAGTCGAGGTTCCGGTTGCGCGATGACATCGCGAGCCCGTCGGGCTCCCTCACGGTCGGCACGCCGATGATCTCGATCCCCAGGGACAGGTCGGCCGCCATGCGCCGGATCAGGGTCAACTGCTGGTAGTCCTTCTCGCCGAAGTAGGCGCGATCGGGGCGCACCAGTCCGAAGAGCTTGGCGACAACCGTGAGGACGCCGCGGAAGTGTGTGGGGCGGCTGCGCCCCTCCAACTCGGCGCCCAGCGACCCCGGGTCGACGGTCACCAGGGTCTCCCCATCGGGGTACATCTCATCGGCGCTCGGGGCGAACACGACCCCCACTCCCTCTCGTGCGCAAAGCTCGAGGTCCGAGTCGAGGCTGCGCGGGTAGGTGTCGAAATCCTCCCCGGGCGCGAACTGCGTGGGATTGACGAAGACCGACACCACCACGATGTCGGCGCCCCGCGCCGAGGCCATGGCTGCCCGCATCACGGCCGCATGCCCCGCGTGGAGCGCTCCCATGGTGGGGACCAGGAGGGTCCGGCCACCCTGCTTCCGGAGCTCGGCCAGCCTTCCGGCCAACTCCTCACGACTGCGCGCGACCAGCGGGGGGTCGGTCCCCGCGGTGCTCACGCCTCGGAGCCGCGAAGCTTGCGCTCCGCCGCGAGTGCGTCGTTCAGCACACCGACCAACTTGGCCGCGCGGACGGCGGTCAGCCGGCCGTCGAGCGCAGCCCGGTTGGCGGTCGACCGAGCCAGGGCGACATACGACTCGAGAGCCTCCGGTGCGGCCCGGCGGATCTCGGCCAGGTGGGTGCGCACCGTCTCAACGTCACCTCGGACGATCGGGCCGGTGAGAGATGCGTCGCCGCTCTCCAGAGCGTTCTCCATCGCCGCCGAGAGCAAGGGCCTCAGCATCGCCGACGGGTCGTCCGCACCCGCAGCCCGCAAGATCTCCATCGCCTGGCTGATCAGGGTGACCAGGTGGTTGGCCCCGTGCGCCAAACCCGCGTGATAGAGCGCACGGTTCTCCTCCGGGACGTGGGCGATCCGACCCTTGAGATCGGTGACCAGCGACTCGGCAAGCGCCAAGGTCTCCGGCAAGGCGGTCGTCACGCCGTAGACACAGCCCGGCAATCGCCCCAGGTCACGGTCGGTGCCGGTGAAGGTCATAGCGGGATGCAGCGCGATCGGCAGAGCGCCCATGGACGTGGCCGGATCGAGCACCGTGAGCCCGTGGCGTCCCGACGTGTGGGCCACGAACTGGCCCGGGCGGATCGCGCCGGCGTCGGAGAGCATCATCACCACGTTCGCCAGCATGTCGTCGGGAACGGTGAGGACCAGCAGATCACAGGAGCGGGCGACGGCGGTCGGCTTGTCCAGCGGGACCCCGGGCAACAGCCTGCGGGCCCGGCGCAGCGACGCGTCCGACTCTCCTGCGACCTTGGTGATCTCGTGTCCCGCCGCGCGCCAAGCGGCAGCCAGGACGGCGCCGACGCGGCCGGCGCCGACGACCCCAATTCGGGTCATGTTCTCGCCTTTCGTTCCAGTCCCTTGGCCAGTCTCGTGGGTACCAGACGGTGTGCGTGCTCCTCCGAGCCTACGGGGGCAAGGGTGGAACCGGGAAGCGACTGATCCAGCGGCGGCCCATTGCCCAACGATCTGGCCAAGGATCTGGCCAGCGATCTGGCCCGTACGCTGGCCCCGTGCGCTCATGGGAGGACGCCTGGGTCGAGGCGCTCTACGGCAGCGCCGGCTTCTATCGCCACCACCGGCCGTCGGCCCACTTCCGGACCTCCCCGATGGTCTCCGACCATTTCGCCGAGGCTCTGGCGCGGCTTGCTCGGACACTGGGAACCGACACCGTGTACGACGTCGGCGCTGGGTCCGGTGAGTTGGCGGAGGCCCTGCACCGGACCGCCCCCGATCTGAAGTCGACCGCGATAGAGATCCGGTCGAGGCCAGCCGAGCTGCCGGGCGAGATCGACTGGGTGCCGGATCTGCCCGAGCGGCTCAGCGGACTGGTCGTCGCCAACGAGTGGCTGGACACGGTGCCGGCGCCCCTGGTCGAGGTGGACCCCGTCGGTATCCCTCGCATCGTGCTGCTCGGGGACACCGGCGAGTCCCTCGGGCCAGCGGTGTCCGAGGCCGACCCCGCCGCCGCTGCCTGGCTCGAGGATTGGTGGCCGCTGGACAGTCCTGGGCAGCGGGCGGTGGTCGGACTACCGAGGGACGATGCCGCGCGGGACCTGGTCCGGCGGCTCGGGAGGGGCATGCTGGTGCTGGTCGACTACGGCCACCTCGCCGGAGAACGTCCGTTCCTGGGCGGCATCCGCTGCTATCGGGACGGCCGTCAGGTGCCGACGACTCTTGACGCCACTGCCGACGTCACCGCCTCGGTGGCCGTCGACTCGGTCGCCCGAGCGGTCAACGGGCACTGGCTGAGCCAGTCCGCTGCGCTGGCACACCTCGGAGTGACTCCGCCGCAGGGTGGCTCGCTGGACGATCTGGTCGGTGCGGCTCAGGTCCGCGAGCTGATGGATCCGTCAGGACTCGGCGGCTTCCGCTGGATCGTCGCGGCGTCGGAAGAGATCGAGTCGCCTCTCACCGGGTGACGCGACGACCCGCACCGGGTCACCGAGCCCTGCCACCGCAGGTCACCAAGTCCGCCACCGCGATGCGACCAGGGACAGCCCCGTCTAGGGTGACGGCCATGTCCGACGCGAGCACCACGGAGCGCCTCACAGGTGCTCGGCTGGGCCTGGCCCCGTCGCATCCCTCGTCCCACGGCTCGCTCGAACTGGACGTGACGGTGAGGCAGGGTGCGATCGTCGCGGCGGAGCCCGTCGTCGGCTTCCTGCATCGTGGGGTGGAGAAGCTCTTCGAGGTACGCGACTACCGCCAGCTGTTGGCGCTGGCAAACCGACACGACTGGCTCGCCGCCTTCGGCAACGAGCTGGGCGCGGCACTCGCGATCGAGTCGATGCTCGGGATGGAGGTGCCGCCCCGGGCCCGCAGGATACGCACCCTCATGGCCGAGCTGAGCCGGATGATCAGCCACCTCGCCTTCGCGGTGACACTCGAGGGTGATGTCGTACGCCCGGGCGCTCGGGCGATCGAGGCTCGCCAGGAGCTGCAGGCCCTCATGGAGGAGGCGACAGGCGGGCGAATGCACTTCATGTTCAACCGCGTTGGCGGGGTGCGCGAGGAGCTGCCGGACGGATGGACGGCTCGGTGCCGTCTTGGGCTCGCCGTGGTCGCCGGACTGCTGCCGGAGATCGAAGCTGAACTGCTCAGCGAGGAGTTCCGCGAACGCGGAAACGGCGTCGGAATTCTCTCCGAGGGGCTTGCGCGGGCGATGGGAGTCTCGGGTCCCTCAGCACGCGCCGCCGGTCTCGACCTGGACCTTCGCCGGGACGATCCCTCCCTCGCCTACACCGAGCTCGGCGACGTGCTGCGCGTGCCGCTACGCTCCGCCGGCGACGTCGTCTCGCGCTTCGAGGTGCTTCTGGAGGAGGTCTCGGTGAGCCTCTCCCTGGCCGAGGCGTGCCTGGACCTTCTCGAGGCCGAGGGCCCGGGGCCGATCGACGTACGCCTGCCCAAAGTGCTCAAGGTCCCCGAAGGCGCCTGCTACACCTGGTCGGAGGCGCCGAGCGGCATCACCGGCTACTACGCGATCTCGACCGGCGACAAGGTCCCCTGGCGGTTCAAGATCCGGTCACCCTCGTTCAACACCGTGGCCGCCTTGTCCCAGGTGCTCCCGGGGACGCGGACGTCCGATCTGGGACTGGTCCTGGCGTCGTTCTTCTACATCGTCGGCGACATCGACCGATAGCACCGTGGCTCGCGAGGGCAGCTGCGGCGTCGTGCCTCCGGCTCAGGCGTGGCGGCGGATCTCCAGCTGGTCCGCCGTGGAGGTCCGTCCCCAGCCGAGCAGGTCGACAACGGTTTCCAGGGAGTCATCGTCGGCCGACCCGACGTACTGCTGCGGGAGCTGGGCCTGGACCTCGCGAAGCACCCTCTCGGTCTCACTGCGCTGCTCCTCGGCAACCTCCGCTCGGCGCTCGGCGAGAGCCACAACGCCCTCCATCTCGGAGAGCTCCCGCTCCCGGAAGACCAGCTGGTCGGTCAGCGCGTGCAGGAAGACCGCGTGCTCCTCGCCACGCACTTCGAGGATGTCGCGGTACTCGGCGGCAAGGTCGGCACGGACGGCGCCGGTCTCCCGCCTACTGGCAAGGAGCTCGGCGCGATCGAGCCAGGCGACGACCAGGCCCGTGACTACGGAGAAGGCGGAGGCTGCGGACAACCAGACGAGCGCCCCGCTCAGGATCGCCGCGGTGACGAAGACCGCCGCGAGAGCCAGGAGGAGGGACGCGGCCGTGACACGAACGCTGCGCTCTCGGCGCCGGCTCGGGGAAGTGGCCATGCGCAGAGGGTAAGGGCTAGTCGTCCTCACGGCCGGCACGACACGCACGCTCCAGCACAAGACCCCCGGCTGCCACCGAGACTCCGGCCAGCGCGGCGATCAACGCGCGCACGATGCGCTCGGGCGCAGCCTCGGAGTCTGCACCCATCCAACTCACGGCGTGCCCAACGTAGGCGGCGGCCACGAACGCTCCCACGATCGCCGACGCCTTGGCCATCGCCAACCGGTTGACGGCCTGGCTGGCGGTCAGTCCTCGGTCCGGACGGTGGCGGTGCTTGCGCATGGATCTCGCTTCGAGGAAGAGGAGCACGCCCACAGCGGCCAGCGTGAGCATCTGCAGAACGGTCACGAACGGCGGAGTGATGTCCCAGAAGCCGAGCACCGAACGAAGCGACCAACCTGTCACCAGCCCGGCAACGGTGGCGCTGCCCAGCGCCCCCGGACCGGTAAGTCTGAGGCCGGGCTTCTGATCGGAGTCCGGCATCGTCAGAGGTTCAAGGTGACGTCGAGACGGTGGACGCCTTCCTGGCCAACCTTCGCCAGCAGGTCGGCCACCCTGCCCTTGCCCGGGATCTCAGCATTCGGGTCGACATCGGCCCAGGGTGCCAAGACGAAGGCTCGCTCGTGCGCGCGCGGGTGAGGGATGGTCAGATCATCGTCGGTGCAGACCTCCGACCCCATCACGATGAGATCCACATCGAGGGTGCGGGGGGCGTTGCGAACAGGACCTCTCTCCCGCCCGAAAGCCTCCTCGATCGCAAGCGTGCGCTCCAGCAGCATCCGCGCGTCAAGGGTGGTGTCCAGCACGACGATGGCATTCAGGTAGTCCTCCGCGCCCGCGGGGGAGTCAACCGCGACCGTCTCGTAGAGCGGAGAGACCGCAGCAACGAAGACTTCAGGGGTGTCGGCCAGGGAGTCCAAAGCGCTCTGCAGGCTCTGGGTGCGCTCCCCGAGGTTGGATCCCAACGACAAGACCGCACGCCGGATGGGTCGCAACTCTCCGGTCAGAGTGTCGGTGTCGATGAAGAGATTCGCGTTCGGGGTCTGAGTCATGGACGGCTCCGATCGATCGACACCGCGACATCGGCGACGTTGCCGGCGACGGGTGCTTTCGGCTTGTGGACGGTCACGACTGCCCGCTCAACGCGGGTGTCCTCCAAACAGAGTCCTGCGATGCGCTCGGCCAGCGACTCGATCAGGTTGCGCGGCTCGCCTTCGATCTCTGCCAGGACCCGGTCAACCAGCGTTCCGTAGTCAACGGTGTCCGCCAGGACGTCGGTGGAACCCGCCGGAGCGAGGTCGACGATCAGGTCGAGATCGACAAGGAAGGGCTGGCCATTCTCACGCTCGAAGTCGAAGACACCGTGTCGTCCGATGCCCTCGATCCCGCGGAGCCGAATTCGGTCCCCCATGTCACTGACCGTCATGATTCCTCGACACTACCGGGACCGCGACATGCGACCACAAGAGCCATCGGTCTCGGGCGAGGACGAACAGATTGACCGCCGCCCCGGTGGCTCCTCCGAAGCGGTCGATCCCGAGACTCTCGTCGCCGGTCAGGATGTTCTCGGTGCAGGTGACCAGCGCACACCCGCCACGAAGGCTGACCTGCACGTCGGTGAGGAAGAACTGTATGTAGGCGGTGTTCGCCATGATGAGCGCCCACGAGCGCACGATGGAGTCGGTGCCATGGATGGGAGAGGCAGCCGGATGGACGCACAGCGTCCCGGCGCCGGGAACCCACAGCGAGCGCATGGCATCCAGGTCCCCCGCCTCCACTGCGGCGTAGAACGCGTCGTTGGCCTCCCGGACCAGCTGCTCAGCGCTCATCGGCGGCTTCTTCAGCGACTCGTGCGGCGACGCGCACCGCGTCAGCGCTGGACCGGGGGTCGTGGACCCGCACGCACCAGATGCCGGCGGCTACGGCGAGCACGGTCGTCGCGGCCGTCGCGTCATCCCGCTGGTCGGGGGGCCGCTGCCCGCCCTCGGCGTCACCAAGCAGCTCGCCGAGGAAGCGCTTGCGGCTGGTTCCCAGCACCACGGGGCGTCCCAGCTCGTGCAACCGCTCCAGGCTCGCCATCAGGGTCCAGTTGTGGTCGGGCTTCTTGGCGAACCCGATACCGGGGTCTACGGCCACCCGACCCGGCTGGATCCCGGCCCGCTCCGCCGCCACCACCCGGTCACCGAGCTCTGCGATGACCTCCGTGACCACGTCGTCGTACCGGGCGAAGTCGGCCATGGACGCGGAGTGCGCACGCCAGTGCATGAGCACGCAGGGGACTCCGAGATCGGCGATCGTGGCCAGCATCGTCGCGTCCGCGAGACCTCCGCTCACGTCGTTGACCAATCTCGCTCCCGCGCCGACGGCCTGTCGGGCGACCTCCGCGCGCATCGTGTCGATCGAGACGACCACGCCGGCCGCCGCCAGCTGCTCGATGACGGGGATCACGCGCTCAAGCTCCCGATCGATGCTCGGCCGGTCGGCACCGGGGCGGGTGGACTCGCCGCCGACATCGACGAGGTCCGCACCGGACTCGGTCATCTCCCGGCCATGCCGCACGGCATCGTTCGAGTCGAGGTACCGCCCTCCGTCGGAGAACGAGTCCGGCGTCACGTTGAGCACCCCCATGACGAGGGTGCGGCCCGGGTCGGGCAGACCTGCGAGCGTGCGGACGGGGGTGGCGTGCACGGGAGGAGCCTCAGTGGGTCCCGTGCATGATCAGGCTCATGGCCTCCGATCGCGTGGCTGCTGAGTGCATCGAGCCGCGGATCGCCGAGGTGATCGTCTTCGAACCAGGTTTACGGACTCCTCGCATCGTCATGCAAAGGTGCTCGGCCTCGACGACGACGATGGCTCCACTGGCCTGCACGATCGTCATCAGCGCGTCAGCGATCTGCGTGGTGAGGCGCTCCTGGACCTGTGGCCGTCGCGCGAAGACATCCACCAGCCGGGCCAGCTTGGACAGGCCGGTGATCTGACCGCTCTTGCCCGGGATGTAGCCCACATGGGCGACGCCGGTGAACGGGACGAGGTGGTGCTCGCACATCGACCACAGCTCGATGTCCCGGATGAGGATCAACTCCTGGTGACCGATGTCGAACGTCGTCGACAGGACCTCCTCGGGCTGCTTGCGCATCCCGGAGAAGAGCTCTGCGTACGAGCGTGCCACCCGCGCGGGGGTCTCCTTCAGACCGTCGCGCTCGGGATCCTCGCCGATAGCGATCAGCAACTCACGGACCGCCGCCTCAGCACGACCGAGGTCGATCTCAGGCAGCTCGCCGTAGGCGACGTCACCGATGGGGTCGAGGCTCACGACGTGGCCCCGGCAGCCTCTCCCGCGGCGACCTCCGCACTGGCCTCCTCGACACGTTGAGGGACCTGGACGGGCGGGATCTCCGAAGGCACCCTGTCCGGAGACCCGGTCCACGCCGGGCGCGCAGGGCGTCGGCGCAGGGGCTCGAAGACGTGGGCCACCTCTTCCTTGTCGAGGGTCTCCTTCTCGAGCAGAGCCGTGACCAGGTCGTCGAGCACGTCGCGGTTCTCCACGAGGATGTCGAATGCCTCCTGGTGGGCGGAGGCCAGCAACGTCTTGGTCTCCTCGTCGACGATCGCCGCGACGTCCTCGGAGTAGTTGCGCGTGTGGCCCAGATCCCGGCCGAGGAACGGCTCGGCGTTGTCGTCGCCCAGCTTGATCGCACCCAGGCGCTCAGTCATGCCGTACTGGGTCACCATCGCCCGAGCCAGCGACGTGGCCTTCTCGATGTCGTTGCCCGCGCCAGTGGTCGGGTCGTGGAAGACCATCTCCTCTGCGGCCCGCCCGCCCATCATGTAGGCGAGCTTGTCGAGCATCTCCGACCGTGTCTGGGAGTACTTGTCCTCGTCCGGCAGCACCATCGTGTAGCCCAGGGCACGGCCGCGGGGCAAGATCGTCACCTTGTGCACCGGGTCGGTCCCGGGAAGCGCGGCCGCGACGAGCGCATGGCCACCCTCGTGATAGGCCGTGATGAGCTTCTCCTTCTCGCTCATCAGTCGCGTCCGCTTCTGCGGGCCGGCGATGACCCGGTCGATGGCCTCGTCGAGCTGGTCGTTCTCGACCAGCTTGCGGTTCTGACGCGCGGTCAGCAGCGCGGCCTCGTTGAGCACGTTTGCCAGGTCCGCGCCGGTAAAGCCCGGCGTCCGCCGGGCGACCGACAGGAGGTCGACTCCGGTGCCCATCGGCTTGCCTCGGGCATGGACTTCCAGGATCTTCTTCCGACCGTTGAGGTCGGGGGCGTCGACCTGGATCTGCCGGTCGAAGCGACCGGGGCGCAGGAGCGCCGGGTCGAGGATGTCGGGGCGGTTGGTGGCCGCGATCAGGATGACGCCGCCCCGTACGTCGAAGCCGTCCATCTCGACGAGCAGCTGGTTGAGGGTCTGCTCACGCTCGTCGTGCCCGCCGCCCATGCCGGCTCCGCGGTGCCGGCCGACCGCGTCGATCTCGTCGATGAAGACGATCGCCGGAGCGTTCTCCTTGGCCTGTTCGAAGAGGTCGCGCACACGGGAGGCACCGACACCGACGAACATCTCGACGAAGTCCGAGCCGCTGATCGAGTAGAAGGGGACTCCCGCCTCACCCGCGACCGCGCGAGCGAGCAGGGTCTTGCCGGTACCGGGCTGACCGTAGAGCAGCACCCCCTTGGGGATCTTGGCTCCGACGGCCTGGAACTTGGCCGGCTCCTGCAGGAACTCCTTGATCTCCCCGAGCTCCTCGATCGCCTCCTCGCAGCCGGCGACGTCGGTGAACGTCGTCTTGGGCATGTCCTTGCTGATCAGCTTCGCCTTCGACTTGCCGAACTGCATCACCCGACCGCCACCGCCTTGCACCTGATTCATCAGGAACAGGAAGAGCAGCATGATCAGCAGGAAGGGTATGAAGGTCCCCAGGATGGAGCCGAGCAGGCTGGGCGAGGGCTTGACTTCGTTGACGCTTTCGATGGAGCCGCTGGTGAAGCCCTTGTCCGCGGCGTCGAGCAGAGCCGCCTGACCGCCGACGATCCACTGGGCGACGACCTTGTCGCCGTTCTTGAGCGTTGCTTTGACTTGCTGGTCCCCGTCGACGAAGGTGACCGTCTTGACGCTCCCGTCGCCGAGGTACTTGGCGACCTGCGAGGTGTCGACCTGCTTGTATCCGCCGTTGGGCGCGAGGTACTGGAGCGCGAGCAGCACGCCAATGACCGCAACGACGATCCACAGCCACGGGCTGCGGATGATGCGCTTGATGTTCATGATCCGGGCCGCGGCCCGTCCTCCTCGCGTTCAAGCCTCTGACGAAGCCTCTGTCGAACCTCCGAGGCTACCTGACGCGCCAACCTGCTGTCCGGTCAGGAGTAGACGCTGGGCGCCAGGGTTCCGACGCACCGCAGGTTGCGATACTGCTCGTCGTAGTCCAACCCGTAGCCGACCACGAACTCGTCGGCAATGTCGAAGCCGACGTACTTGACATCGACGCTCATCTGGAGCGCATCCGGCTTGCGCAGCAGGGTGCAGATCTGCACCGAAGCCGGTCCCCGCGAACCCAAGTTCGACACCAGCCAGGAGAGGGTCAGGCCGGTGTCGATGATGTCCTCGACCACCAGCACATGACGCCCGTTGATGTCGGTGTCCAGGTCCTTGAGGATGCGCACCACGCCGGAGGACTTGGTCCCCGAGCCGTACGACGAGATCGCCATCCAGTCCATCTGCACATGACGATTGAAGGCCCGGGCCAGGTCGGCCATCACCATGACGGCCCCCTTGAGCACCCCGACGAGAAGCACGTCCTTGCCGGCGTAGTCCAGCTCGATCTGTCGAGCCATCTCGCCCAGGCGCGCTTGGATCTGTTCATCGGTGTAGATGACCTCAACGAGGTCGTCGCCAACTGCCGCCGCGTCCATGGCGTCAGCCTGCCACAGACGTCTGCTCCACGATGAGGGCGTCTCCTGCTCGGCGTGCGGTCAACCTCCCGGGGAGATCCACCCGGGTCTGGCCGTGCCAGTCCGACAGCAAGGCGTCGACGGCGTCCACATGGCCCAGGGCCAGCTCAGTGGGCCTGGCTCCGGCATTGAGGACGGCCTTGCGGAGAACCCGGCTGCGGAGCGCTGACGGCAGTGCCACGGTCGCTGGCACCGACAGACGCCCGGGCCCTACTGAAACCTCGACGAGGGCCGATTCCGCCTGAGCGTCGAGCAGGTCCGCGTCCTGGCGGGCCAGCCGCGCGGTGCGAGCCAGCGCCTCGGCGAAGCCGGGACCGAGATGCTCCTCCAGCAGCGGCATGACGTGGTTCCGGATGCGGGACCGTGTGTAGGCGTCGTCGGCGTTGTGCGGGTCCTCCCAGACTGCGAGTCCCTCGGCCTCGCAGGCAGCGTGAGTCGCGGCGCGCCCCAGATCCAGCAATGGCCGCAGGAATCGCCCGGCCACCGGCGCCATCCCCGAGAGGGAGCGGGTCCCCGACCCCCGTGCCAGCCCGAGCAGGACCGACTCGGCCTGGTCGTCGCGGGTATGCCCGAGAAGAATCACCTGGGCGCCGTACTCGTCGGCCTGCTGGGACAGCGCCGCATAGCGGGCTCGACGGGCCGAGGCCTCCGGACCACCCTCACCCCCCACCTCGACCCGGACCACCCGGCAGTCATCGGCGCCCAGAGTCGAGACCCGGTCGGCCACGCGCTCGGCCACCTCGGCCGAGCTCTCCTGCAGACCGTGGTCGACGACGATTGCCACAACCTGATGACCGGTGTGCCGGGCTTCGAAGATGGTCGCAGCCACCAGCGCGGTCGAGTCGGCACCGCCGGAACATCCCACCGCCACCCAGCCGAGGGGGACCTCGGCCAGAGCCGCCCGGACGGCCTGCCGCACGGCGGCAACCTCCGGCGCCGGCCCCATCAGCCCAGGACCCGCTCGACCCAACGCCGCGGCGTCTCGATCTCCTCCGGGGTGGGCAGGTTGTCCGGCGCCGCCCAGACCTGGTTGAAGCCCGTCATGCCCTCCAGCGCGACCACGCCGTTCACGAAGGCCGCTCCGTCGCGGTACTGGGCCATCTTCGCCTCGAGCCCCAGCAGTCGTCGCAACAGTCGGTCGAAGAAGCCGAGGCCCTTGCGGCGTTGGTTCACCCGGCGCCGGATGTATCCGACCGTCGGGATGACCTCGGGTCCGATCCCGTCCATCACCACGTCCGCGTGCCCCTCGAGCAGGCTCATCAGCGCGGTGGCACGGGCCATCAGAAGTCGCTGCTCGGGCGTGGTGAAGAACTCGAGGAGACCGAACTGGCCCCCTCCCTTCGAGATCTGACCCGCATTTCGCACGGCGTCCCCGACAAGCTCGGCGAGCTTGCTCGGGTCCACCTGCACGGTGTCGACGAGCTCGTTCATCACGCCAAGCATGTGGTCACGCATCCACGGGACCGCGGTGAACTGCACACGATGGGTCTCCTCGTGCAGGCAGACCCAGAGCCGGAAGTCCGAGCTGAAGGCTTCGATCTGTTGCTCCACGGCCACGATGTTCGGGGCGACCAGCAGCAATCGCCCGGACCCGGAGAACGGGTCGAACTGCCCCAGCACCTTGGAGCCGAGGAAGCCCAGGACCCCTCCGATCTCGGCCCCGGTGACGCGGGACCCGACAGCCCGGGAGAGAGCGGACGGAGGCCCCGAGCGCTCCTGCAGCTTCGCGGTGATCGGCTCGAAGATCCTGCCGAAGGCATCGATGTTCGCCTGGATCCAGCCCGGGCGGTCCACGACGAGGACGGGCGCGGTCCGCTCCTCGGCGGTCAGACCAGTGAACTCCCGGACCAAGGGGGTCGACCTCTCGGCTGACTCACGGAGCTCCGCGACGACCGACTCGGCCTCGCGGCGGGTCAACACCGGTCCCGGTCCGGCCACCTGGGCTCCGATCCGGGCGGCGAGCTCCCAGTCGATCATCGACACCGGCGTTGAGGGATCGGTCATGGGGAGAGACTATGCGCCGCACCCGGCGAGGGCGGCAGCGAACCGGTCGAGGGCCGACCGGGCAGGGTCGCTGTAGCCGGTGACCCGGTCGGCCATCGCCACGAAGATCAGCGGCACCCCGTCAGCATCGACGACGTATCCGGCCAAGGCGTCCACACCGGTCAGGGTTCCTGTCTTGGCGTGCACGAGGCCGGCTACCGGGGCGGGCGTGCTCGAGAACCGGTACGCAAGGGTGCCGCTGAACCGGGAGACGGGGAGGTCCGCGATGACCGGCCGGAACGTCGGACTCGTCGCATCCAGGGCGAGCACCGACTTCAGGGTGGCCAACGGGACCAGATCGTGGCGGCTCAAGCCGCTTCCGTCCTGGATCTGCAGTCCGGCCACCGGCACTGCGAGCGAGCGCAGCTGCGACAGCACCGCCCTCGGGGCCGCCGCCGCGGAGCCGGGTAGGCCGGAGGCCACCGCGACCTGACGGGCGAGCACCTCAGCGGCCTCGTTGTCACTGACCTCCAGCACGTGACGGACGATGTCTCGGAGAGGAGGGCTGCGCACCGTGGCGACGACTTGCGCTCCGGTGCCGGCGCGGGCTCGACCCTTCCAGGTCACATCGACACCGCTGCGGCGCAACAGTCGCTGGAAGGCGCGTGCCGCCGACTGCGCCGGGTCGGCGACCCGTTGGTAGGAGGTCAGGGTGGCGTGCCCCTCTTGGACCCAGAGCGCCGAGATCGGGCTGACCACGTTCTCCGGGATGTAGGTCGGCTCCCAGGCCGCGGAGACTCGGGGGCCGGGGAACAGACTGTCGTCGAACGCCAGCTTCAGCGTGGCTCCGCTCCGGCCGGCCACCGCGGTCTTCACTTGACCCGCCAGCTGCGCCAGCGTGGCCGCTCCCTGGACGATGCGGTCAGAAGCGGTGGTGGCCAGCAGCGGATCACCACCCCCGACGAGCGTCAGCCGGTTGCCTTGGAGCACCACCGTGGTCGCGAACCGGTGGTCCGGCCCGATCGCCGACAGCGCTGCGGTCATGGTCAGTGGCTTCAGCGTGGATGCCGGAGTTCCTCGGGCCGGCCCGATGGAGAAGAGCGACCGTCCGGTCGTGGTGGCCACGACTGCCGCGAATCGGCGTCCGAGTGCGGGGTCGGAGATGTAGGGCGCCAGACACTGAGCGACGGCCCCAGAGGAAGGCCCGGGGGAGGGCACAGAGGACGGCGCAGGAGACGGCGACGGCCCCGGGGGACGGCCTTCACCCGCCTTCACACGTTCGAGCACGGGCAGGGTGCCTGCCGAAGGGGTGACCGGCCGGTAGCTGGTGACCACAGCAAGCGCCGCCGCGATGGCGAGCGCCTCGGCCAAGATCAGGCTGACGAGGACGAGCCGCCATGCGGATCGTCGTGGCTCACCTTGCGGCACGGTCGCCCCCGGTTCGGCGCTTTGGCTCATCGTGCGGGAGACTACCCACAGGCGCGACGCGACTGGAGGCAACTGTGGAATTCGACGTCCTGGTAGAGATCCCCAAGGGCCAACGGAACAAGTACGAAGTGGATCACAAGACCGGCCGGATACGGCTGGACCGGACGCTGTTCACCTCCACCCAGTATCCCGCGGACTACGGATACATCGAGGAAACCCTGGGCCTCGACGGAGATCCACTCGATGCCCTGGTCCTGCTGGAGGAGCCGACCTTCCCCGGATGCCTCATCACCTGCCGCGCCATCGGCATGTTCCGGATGACCGACGAGAAGGGGCGTGACGACAAGGTCCTCTGCGTGCCGGCCAGCGATCCCCGGTTGGAGCACCTGCGCGACATCTCGCACGTTCCCAAGTTCGATCGGCTGGAGATCCAGCACTTCTTCGAGGTCTACAAGGACCTTGAGCCGGGCAAGTCCGTCGAGGGCGCCGAGTGGGTCGGCCGGCTGGAGGCCGAGGCCGAGGTGCGGGCGTCGTTCGAGCGAGCCCGGCTGGCCGAGGACGAGGGGCAAGACGAGCACTGATCGTCGCTGCGGACCCGGGTGCGTCAGATCCGGGCGTACAACGTGGGCGGGATCCAGTAGTAGAGCGGGTCGATCTGGACGTCCTCACCGGGCTGCGGGGCCTGGATCATCTTGCCGTCCCCGATGTACATCGCGACGTGGTAGATCGTGTTCGGGTCTCGGGGGTTGGAGCTCCAGAACACCAGATCTCCCGGCTGGAGCTCAGCCGCGGTGATCGGGGTGCTCAGGGAGTACTGCAGCGAAGCAGAGTGCGGCAGCGAGACTCCCGCCGCCCTCCAGGCACCCATGATCAGACCTGAGCAGTCCCAGGCGTTGGGGCCGGCGGCGCCGTAGACGTACGGGTCACCGAGTTGCGCCTTGGCGAAGCTGACCGCTTGAGCTGCGCGGCCATTCGATGGAGGCGGGTCCGCCGACGGGGTGGGACCGGGTGAAGCGGAATCGGGCGACGACGCCGAGCCCGAGGACCGCTCGCTGGCCTGCTGGGCCTTGCGTCGTTCCGCGCGTGCTGCAGCACGCGCCGCCTCGCGCGCCAGTGCTCGCTGGCGTTCGGCGGCCAGTGCGGTGGAGATCCCTTGCAGCTTGGCCAACTGCTTGGTCAGCCGGTCCCGTTCGGCTGCGACCTGGGCACTGAGAGCGGCTGCCGACGTCTCCGCCAGCTGAGCCTCCTGCAGCGCCTGCTGGGCCTGGTCGACCAGCTGGCTCTGCTCAGCCTGGGCCTGCTTTGCCTGCTGCTGGAACTGCTCGGCCGTGATCGACAAGGCGTCGAGCCGCTCATACCCCGCCTGGAGGGCAGACGAGGCGCCCTCGTAGGACAGGTACTGGCTCATCAGCTGCTGTGGGCCGGAGGCGGAGAACACCGCGTCCAAGGTGGCGAGCTGACCCCCGCCCTCGTAGGACTGGGTGATCACCGAGACCAGGGAGGCGTGCTGCTGCTGCACCTGCTGCTGCGCCCCGAGCGCCCTGGCCTGGGCATCGGCGGACACTTGGCGAGCCCGGTCGAGCTCCCACCTGGCCTGGTTGTACTTCTCGGCCGCCTGCTCCGCCGAGATCCGCGACTGCTGCAGTCGAGAGTCCGCGGCGGCAAGTCGACCCCGAACGTGGGCAACCTGGGCGGCCTTGTCCTCGGCCCGTTGACGCGCCTGCTGCACCTGGTGCTTGCTGGGTGCCGTGCCGTCGGCCCGCGCCGGGGAGGGCGCCAGGAGCGTGGTGAGCAGGCCGAGAACCACGGCTGTCCTCACTCGTCGCCTGATCGCTCGCGACACCGACGCTCCCATCGTCCGGTCCCCTGCGGAGTCCCGGCTCGAGGCTCCTTCGACGCTGCGCCTCAAGCCCACGTGGGTGGCCGGGACCAGGCGCCTCCCCGCTGCCTGGTCCAACGCTGTCCGTCCTCCCATGTGACGGGCAACCTCGGCCACCAGCAGCACCATAGTCACCAGGCATCACTCAGACCACATTTTTCTCAAAGTTTTTCAGCAGTAACGGAAGATCCCACGTAAATAACACCGTTGTAATTCATTTCTGGCGGAGTTTCTTCGTCTGCCGACCGTGCGTTGGTATCGGCCCGACGGCGAGATCTCGCGGGTCGAGGCGGAGTCAGCCCCCAGCGCGAAGGGCGCGGAGCTCGACGAGGACAGCAGCAGCTCACCGGTGGATCACGGGCGGAATGGCCGGCGGGCCACGGGCACCGCGGCCAGGCTCAACGGTGGACGGGGCTGTGGGCGGGAAGCCCGGAAGGAACCTGCAGAAATGCGGAGGTCCCGCCGTATTGGGAGGCTACGGCGGGACCTCACGGGGTCGCATCCTATTGGGAGGCTAGGACCTGACCCAACGTGCCGTAGGTAGGCGGGTACCCGAAAGTACCGCTGCCGCATGGAGGACCTGCAGTTTGAGATCAGGGATACGGATGATCTCCCCCACCATGCTGACTCCCACCTCGTGCACAGAGACCCCCCCGGATCTCCTTCTTCAACAATAGGCGATGCCCCCTGGGAGAGCCACCCCGAATCAGCACCTCTTTCATACCTTTGGTCCCTCTGTTCACAGATGCCACTTTGGTTGGGGTCCTCCTTGCAGACGAGGGCCGTTCACCAGAAGGACTCCTCGCGTCTGACCCGAACGGCTATCCCCTCATGGTCCGTATGGTCCATCCCCGCGGCTGCCCACCGGGGCGGTGCGGTCCAGGTCGAGGTCGAGGGTCACGATCTCCCCGACCGATCTCCGGCTGCCTGGTTCGTCCACGGCATGGGCCCGGCCGAACCCTGGAATCTCCACCACGAGCCGGAGGACATCGGGCGTGGGCCGAGCCTCCAACACGGTGGCCCGCAGGGCCCCCTCCGACCGGACCACCAACGCCGAACGCCGCAGGGCCCGTGCCGCCGACGGCACGGATCGGCCGGCCGCCCGGGCCAACCGGGCAGCTTCGTCCGGCGGAAGGATGGTTGCGTACCCGAGAAACAGCGCTGCCTCGGCGTCCACCGGGTGGCCCCAGACCTCCGACAGGCTGCCTCGTTGGATCAGCCTGCCCTCGCGCATCAGCGCCATCGAGTCGGCTACCGCAAAGGCCTCCTCGTGGTCGTGAGTGACGAAGATCCCCCCGACATCGGCAGCGGCCAGGATCGCTCGGAGGTCGTCCAGCAGTCGGTCCCGGAGCTGCCGGTCCAGCGAGGCCAGGGGCTCGTCGAGCATGACCACCTCAGGCTCGACCGCGAGCACCCTGGCCAGAGCCACACGCTGCCGCTCACCTCCGGAGAGGTCGTCGATCCTCCGGCCGCCGAAACCCGACAGGCCGACGAGCTCCAGGAGCCGGGCGACCTCGGATCTCACCCGGGCACGCTCGAGCCGTCTGATCCTCATCGGGTAGGCGATGTTCTGAGCCACCGAGCGGTGTCCGAAGAGCTGACCGTCCTGAAACATCAGCGCCATCCCTCGACGATGCGGCGGCACGCGAGTCAGGTCGCGGTCCGAGAACCGCACCGCCCCCGCGGCGAGGGGCACCAGTCCAGTGACCGCGCGTAGCAGGGTCGACTTGCCACAACCCGAGGGACCGAGCAGGGCCACGATCTCGCCCGATTCGACGGTCAGGTCGACATCGTCGATCAGACGCCGTCCGTCGATGTCGACCGAGACTCCGCGGAGCTCGAGTACCCCCGTCACAGTCCAGGCTCCATCTTCTCGGTCCGCACCGTCTCGATCACGGCCATCACCCCAGCAGTGATCAGCCCGAGAACAACCGACCCGGCGACTGCCGATCCCAGCGCCAGCGCGCCGGGGTGGCTCAGCTCCCGGAAGATGAGGATCGGCAACGTGGGGGCGTCGGGTCGTACCAGGAAGCTCGTTGCTCCGAACTCGCCCATGGAGATGGCGAACGCGAAGCCGACCGCGGCGAGGAGTGGCCGCCAGACGAGGGGGATGTCCACCGTCCAGACGACTCGAGCCGGTCCGGCACCCAGCGTTGCCGCCGCCTGTCGCTGCCGGTTGTCCACCGCGGCGAGCGTGGGCACCAGCATCCGGACCACCACCGGCAGCGCGACGAGCGCTTGGGCGATCGGCACCAACCACGCCGATGCCCGAAGGTCGAGCGGCGGCCGGTCCAGGGCGATCAGGAAGCCGAAGCCCACCGTCACCGCCGACACTCCCAACGGGAGCATGAAGGCGCCCTCCAGCCCGCCGAGCAGCCGGCGTCCCAGTCGACCCGCGGGCCGCCGGGTGACCACAACGGCTACCAGCAGGCCGAGCCCGACCGAGAAGAGGGTGGCGTCGGTGGCGATGGTCAGCGAGTTCCTCAGCGCCTGCAGGATGGAGGGCTCGCCGGCGGCAAGGGCTCGGTAGGAAGCCAGCGACCACGAGCCCTCGAACCGGAGCGATCTGACCACCAAGGTCACGATCGGAAGGGTCACGACGCCGACCAGGATCGCTCCCAGCGCCAGCACGGGGAGATCGCCCCTCACCGGTCGACGCGATCCGGTCGCGGCCCCCGCGTCCGAGGTTGCCGGTCTGCCGAGCCGGTGGGTCAGGACCAGGAGGGCCGTCACGATCACGAGCTGGAGCAGGGAGAGCACCGCCGCGGTACGCAGGTCGAGCAGCTCGACGGTCTGAAGGTAGATCTCGGTCTCCACCGTGGAGTAGCGCAGCCCGCCGAGTGTGAGCACGACACCGAACGACGTCGCACAGAACAAGAAGACCAAGATCACAGCAGACGCGATCGACGGCCGCAACGCCGGCAGCACGATGCCGCGAAACACCCGCCACGGGCTCGCGCCAAGGACGGCCGCCGCCTCCGCGGGTCTCCGATCGAGGGCTGCCCATCGGGTCCCCACGATCCGGACCACGACCGAGATGTTGAAGAACGCCATCGCCGCCACGATCTCCGGTGGCGTGCCGTCCCATCCCAGGAAGGCCAAGGGCCCGGTGCCGCCGAACATCGCGCTGAAAGCGACGGCGACCACGATGGTGGGCAGCACGAAGGGCACCGAGAGCAGCACGCGGAGCGACCACCGGCCGGGGAAGGAGAGGCGGTAGGCCACAAAGGCGAGGGGAAGGCCGATGACGACGGTCAGCAAGGTGGCAAGACCGGACGACCAGAGGGTGAACCAGACGACCTTCCCCGTTCGGGGAGAGCTCAGCACGTCGCCGACCGCGGACAGATCCAGCGAGCCCTGAGGGAACAGCCCGCGCGCGATCATCGCCGAGACGGGCAGCGCGAAGAAGATCCCGAGCACCACCAAGGGGGGCAGCGCGAGAAGTGCTGCCCACCCGGCCCCGCGGCCGGTCCTCAGCCGGAGGTCGCGTCGACCCACTTCTTCAGCCACTCATCCCTGTTCGCGGCGACGGTCGCCGGATCGATGGTCAACGGATGCTCAGTGATCGGCGCCCACTTCGTCCAGGCCGCCGGGAGCTTCACGTCACTCCGGACCGGGAACACGTACATGTTCTCGGGCAAGACCGACTGGAACTGGTCGGTCAGCATGAAGTCCACGAGTGCCTGCGCCCCTGACGGGTTCTTGGCGCCGGCGAGCACACCGGCGTACTCGACCTGACGGAAACAGGTGTCGAGCATCGCACTCGTGGTGGGCTTCTTCTTCCCCTTGGGGATCGTGTAGGCCGGGTCCGAGTTGTAGGAAAGCACGATCGGGTACGACCCACCGCCACCGCCTCCGGTGAAGTCGGTGAAGTAGGCCTTCTCCCAGCCCGCGTCGATCCTGGTGCCGTTGGCCACCAGCGCCCGCCAGTAGTCGAAGGCACCGGTGTCGCCGAACTCGGCGATCGTGGCCAGCAGGAAGGCCAGACCCGGTGACGAGGTCGTCGCGGCTTCGGTAACGAAGAGACCCTTGTAGGCCGGGAGAGTCAGGTCCGAGAGAGTCTTCGGCGGGGCGATGTGGTGCTGGGCGAACCACACGTCGTCGATGTTGACGCAGACGTCACCCCAGTCGATCGGGGTGAGCGCGTTGGGGTCGGAGGCGATCCGGTACCTGTCGACCTCAGCCGTGGAGCTCGGCGAGGAGTAGTCGGCAAAGACCCCGGCGTCGATGGCCCGCGATGCGAAGGTGTTGTCCACGCCGTAGGCGACGTCACCGATCGGGTTCCCCTTGGTGAGCACCAGCTTGTTGGTGAGCTCGCCCGCGTCACCGGTCTTGAGCACGGTGACCGAGTAGCCGGTCTGGCTGGTGAACGACGCGAGCAGGCCCTTCGGCACCGACCACGAGTCATGGGTGACCAGGATGACCTGGCTGATCGCGGGCGCGCCCGAGGAGGCCGGGGGGGTCGTGGCGTTGCTGGTGCCGGCACCGCCAGGAGGCGAGCACGCGGCCAAGCTCAGGGCGAGGAACACCGTCGCCACGGCAAGCAGTCGATGGAGCCCGATCGGGCGCATAGGCGAAACTCCCAACGTTCGGGAGGGTCCGCGATGCTTCGCGGCAAGAGACTCGACTTCCTACGCCGGAATAACCCGGATTCAGGTTCGAGGGTCTGCGGCCGTTCCGCACTCTCAGCGCCGGATGGCGCTCCCCTGTCGTTCGTCCCTCACCCTACCCCAGGCTCACCTCTCATCGAGCTGGGCTCTCCTCGATCGACCGCCGCGGAGCGGCCACTGCACGACGGCCTGACGATCAGGCCCCTGTGTAGTGGCGGTCGGCCACCTCCAGGGCGCGATCGAGGATCTCCATGCCCTGCATGACCTCTTCGGCCGACGTCGTGCACGGGGGGACGACGTGGGTCCGGTTGAAGTGGGTGAACGGCCACAGCCCCTCGGCCTTGCAGGCCGCGGCGAACTCACCCATCGGAGCCGCAGCGGCTCCGGCGGCGTTGTAGGGGACCAGGGGCTCGCGGGTGGCGCGGTCCTTGACCAGCTCGACCGCCCAGAAGACCCCCAGCCCGCGGACCTCGCCGACCGACGGGTGCTTCTCGGCGAGTGCCCGCAGCTGCGGGCCGATCACGTCCTCGCCGAGACGACGGGCGTGCTCGACAACGCCCTCCTCCTTGAAGATGTTGATCGAGGCCACCGCCGAGGCGCAGGCCAGCGGGTGACCGGAGTAGGTGAGGCCGCCGGGGAAGGCGCGCTCGGCGAAGGTTGCGGCGATGCGCTCGGAGATGATCACGCCGCCGAGCGGGACGTAGCCGGAGTTGACCCCCTTGGCGAAGGTGATCAGGTCCGGCGTGACGCTCCAGTGGTCGACCGCGAACCACTCGCCACAGCGTCCGAAGCCCGCCATCACCTCGTCGGCGATGAACACGATCCCGAACTCGTCACAGATCTCCCGGACTCCGGCGAGGTAGCCGGGCGGCGGGACCAGGATGCCGTTGGTGCCGACCACGGTCTCCAGCACGATCGCGGCGACCGTGTGCGGGCCCTCCACCATGAGGGTCTCGCGCAGGTGCTGCAGGGCGCGCGCGGTCTCCTCCTCGTCGTTCTGCGAGTGGAACGCCGACCGGTAGGTGTAAGGGCCCCAGAAGTGCGCGATTCCCGACGCCCCGGGCTCCGAGGGCCACCGCCGTGGGTCACCGGTGAGCATGATCGCCCCGGCGGTGGCGCCGTGGTAGCTGCGGTAGGTCGCCAGCACCTTGTTCCGGCCGGTGTGGAGCCGGGCCATCCGGATCGCGTTCTCGTTCGCCTCGGCACCGCCGTTGGTGAAGAAGACCATGTTGAGATCCCCCGGCGCCAGCTCGGCGATCAGCCGCGCCGCCTCGCTCCGGGCGTCGTTGGCGAAGACGGGTCCGATCGTTGCCAGCTTGCCGGCCTGCTCCTGGATCGCAGCGACCAGCTTCGGGTGCTGGTAGCCGATGTTGATGTTGACCAGCTGCGAGGAGAAGTCCAGGTAGCGCTTGCCCTGGTAGTCCCAGAAGTAGGAGCCCTCGGCCCGCTCGATGGGCATCGGGTCGATCAGGGCCTGGGCCGACCAGGAGTGGAAGACGTGGGCCCGGTCGTCACTCCGGACCTGCTCCTCGGTGGCCGAATGGTCGACGGTGGCTGTCATGTGAGTCCCTCTCAGCGAGTGCGTGGGAAGCCCAGGTCGACCGAGGAGGTCGCCGGGTCGGGCCAGCGCGAGGTGACGACCTTGCCGCGCGTGTAGAAGTTGATCCCTTCGGGACCGTACATGTGGTTGTCGCCGAACAGCGACGCCTTCCAACCCCCGAAGGAGTAGTAGGCAACCGGCACCGGGATCGGCACGTTGATCCCAACCATGCCGACCTGGACGTCGAACTGGAACTGACGAGCGGCTCCACCATCACGGGTGAAGATCGCTGTCCCGTTGCCGTACGGGTTGGCGTTGATCAGCTCGACTGCCTCTTCGTAGGTGTCGACCCGGACCACGCAGAGCACGGGGCCGAAGATCTCGTCGGTGTAGACGGTCATGTCCGGCTTCACGTCATCGAGCAGCGTGACGCCGAGGAAGAAGCCGTCTGCCGGCAGATCGGCCTCACGCCCGTCCACCACCACGCGGGCGCCCGCGGCTGATCCGTCCGCGATGTAGCCGGCGACCTTGTCGCGGTGCTCCTGGGTGATGAGCGGCCCCATGTCGGTATCGGGATCAGTGCCGATGCCCACCCGCAGCTTCGGCAACCGGGCGGCCACTGCATCGACGAGCCGGTCGCCGGCATCGCCCACGGTGACGGCCACCGAGATGGCCATGCACCGCTCGCCGGCCGAGCCGTAGGCAGCGGAGACGACCGCGTCGGCGGCGGTGTCCATGTCGGCGTCAGGCAGCACCACTGCGTGGTTCTTGGCACCGCCGAGCGCCTGCACCCGCTTGCCGTTCGTGGTGCCGGTCTCGTAGATGTGTCGCGCGATCGGAGTCGACCCGACGAAGCTGACCGCGGCGATGTCGGGGTGAGCAAGGATGCGGTCGACCGCCTCACGGTCCCCGTTGACAACCGTGAACACGCCGTCGGGGAGCCCGGCCTGCTTCCAGAGGTCAGCGATGAACATCGACGCCGACGGGTCCTTCTCGCTCGGCTTGAGGATGAAGGCGTTGCCGGTGGCGATCGCGTTGGCGCACATCCACAGCGGCACCATCGCCGGGAAGTTGAACGGCGTGATCCCGGCAACGACGCCGAGTGGCTGCCGGATGGAGTACACGTCGACGCCGGTCGCCACCTGCTCGCTGAAGCCCCCCTTCATCAGCTGAGGGACACCGGTGGCGTACTCCACGTTCTCCAGGCCACGCATGACCTCACCGGCGGCATCCGGCAGCGTCTTGCCATGCTCGGAGGTGACGACCGCAGCGACCTCGTCCAGCTTGGCGTGCAGCAGCTCCCGGAAGTTGAAGAGGACCGCCGAGCGCTTGGAAAGGGAGGTAGAGCGCCAGGCCGAGGCCGCCTCGACAGCAGCAGCGACAGCGGCGTCCACCTCGGCGCTGGAGGCGAGGTCCACCTCGGCGGTCTGCTGGCCGGTTGCCGGGTTGAAGACCGGGTAGGTGCGGCCGCTCGTGCCGGGGGTGGGCCGGCCGTTGATCCAGTGTGAGATGCGCGTGGTCATGTCGAGGATGGTACGTACCACCCAGGGGCACTACATAGCCCTGGTGTGACGTCACAAATCTGCGGGCACCGCCCCCGTGCGGGCCGGTGGTCAACGGCCGGGCGTTCCCCAGCCACCGACCGTCGCAGCTTCGGCGAGCAGAAGGGCCACCTCCTCGAGGTCGACGCTTCCTGCCGTCAGCGCACCGATCGATACCCGCATGAACGATCGGGGTTCCTCCCGTACCGCGAAGGGCTGTCCCGGCGCCACGCCGACGCCTTGACTGCCGAGTCGAAGCACGGCCGCGGTCTCGTCGCGCACCGGGACCCACAGATTCAGTCCCTCGACTCCTCCGACAGTCACGCCATGGTGCGCCAACGCCTCAACAAGTGCGCGACGCCGGTCGGCATAGGTCTGTCGTGCGTGCGCGACCTGGGCGATCGGCTCGGCGTCGGTGAGCAGGTGGAGCAGGATCCGCTGAAGGAGTCGGCTGGTCCATCCCTGCCCCAGCTGACGCCGACCGGAGAGGTTCTCGATCACGTCGCGGGGGGCACTGAGCGCGGCGAGCCGAAGATCCGGCCCGTGGGACTTGGAGAAACTGCGGATGTGCACGACCTGGTCGGGCAGATGAGCTCCCATGCTGATGCCCGGGCCAACTCCCAGGTCCGCAGTGGAGTCGTCCTCGACGATCCAGACCCCCGTCCTCCCCAGCAGGTCGGCGAGTTCTGCGGCGCGCCCAGTGGTCATCGAGGCGCCCGTGGGATTCTGTCCCCGCGGCTGAAGGAAGACCGCCCGGATCGGGCCCGAGTCCAAGATCTCAGCCAAGGCATCGGCCTCGAGCCCCTCGTCGTCGAGCGGGACGCCGACGACGTCCATCCCGGCGGCCTCGAGGATGTCGACGATCGGTGGGAAGCATGGGTGCTCCACCACCACGCGATCCCCGAAACCGAGCAGTGCCCGGGTGACCAGATCCAGGCCGTCCATCGCGCCGTCGACCACGGTCACTTCCGGAGGCGGGTAGGGCCAGGCACTGCGCAGGACGCTGACGAGCTCAGGCAGGACGGGAGCGTCGAGGTAGCTGGACGGCGTACCGGCTGTGGTCATCTCGGCGATCGCCGAGGCGAGGCTCGGGAGCAGGGTCGGGTCGGGGACTCCAGTCGAGAGATCGAGATGGAACGGTGTAGCCGACTCGAGCGCTCGGCGGTAGCGGGCCGCCCCTCTGCCAGCGGAGTCCGACACCCGGGTGCCATGGCGTCCTGCGGTCGTGATCGCACCGGAGGTGAGCAGCAAGCGCCAGGCGGAGCTCACCGTGGTCGGGGAGAGAGCCAGCTCGCGGGCGACGGTACGCACCGGTGGCAGCCGGGTTCCGGCCGGCAGCGCCCCGTCCCTGATGCCCCGGCTCACCGCGTGCGCCAGCCCTCGCGCGGAGGGAGCAGACATCCGCTCCTCGATCTCGGAGATCAATGTCCGGTCATCCACGCCGCCATTGTATGGGCTACATCTGTGACAAAGACCGCGTCTCAACCGGAATATCCGGGGCAAACCCCCAGGAGGAGGCGGGAGTCCCCCCACAGGGGGTCGTCGGTCCCAGTCGATTCCGGCTGGCCGCACATACCCTGGAGGGTATGACAGCACTAGTGAACTTCATGGCAAGCACCTACGGGCGCCTCTTCCGGGGCGGCGTCGGCGTTCTCCTCTTCGTCCTCGCTGTTCTGGCCTCAGGGGCCACCGCGACGATCCTCTACGTCCTGGGCGCCTTCTTCATCGGGGTCGCTCTCTTCGACATCTGCGTACTCGCCCCTCTCTTCGGCCTACCGCTCACCGGCAAGGCCATCCGCGCGCGTCACAGCTGACCGAGCAGCGGGTCGAACGACGCAACTGGGTCGACCTGGTGCTCAAGGAGTCCGGACCGGACTCCGATCGGCCACCCGGTTGAGCGGGGGGAGGAACGACATCGTTCGCGCCCTCGCGCCCTTACGCACGATCCTCGGTCTGCCGCTGGGCACCAGCTGATGTGTCCAGCGGCATTCGAGTCAGCCGAACCGACCGGAGATGTAGTCCTCGGTCCGCTGGTCGCGGGGCCGGCTGAAGATGTTGGAAGTGAGGTCGTACTCCACCAGGAGTCCCGTCCGATTGCCGGTCTTCTCCTCGGCGGAGGCGGTGAGGAAAGCCGTCCGGTCCGAAACGCGTGCGGCCTGCTGCATGTTGTGAGTGACGATCACGATGGTGTACTCGTCGCACAACCGGAGCATCAGGTCCTCGATCCGCGACGTGGCGATCGGGTCAAGCGCCGAGCACGGCTCGTCCATCAAGATCACGTCGGGTTGCATGGCGATCGTCCGGGCGATGCACAGCCGCTGCTGCTGACCGCCGGAGAGCCCGAGGGCTGACTTCTTGAGCTTGTTCTTCACCTCGTCCCACAGCGCAGCGTGGGTGAGCGTCTCCTCGACCAGGTCGTCCATGTTCGAGACCTTCATCCCGGTCGACTTCGGGCCGTAGGCGATGTTGTCGTAGATGGACTTGGGGAAGGGATTCGGTCGCTGGAAGACCATCCCGACCCGGCGCCGCAGCTCGATCGCGTCCACATCGGGGTCGTAGATGTTCTTGCCGTGGTAGCGGACGTGACCCAGCACCCGAGCACCCACAACCAGGTCGTTCATCCGGTTGAGCGACCGCAGGAGGGTCGACTTGCCACACCCGGAAGGCCCGATCAGCGCGGTGATCTCGTTGGCTGCGAACTCGAGGTTGATGTCCGAGACGGCTCGGAAGTCCCCGTAGTAGACGTCCACCGCCTCACAGGCGAGCACGACGTTCTCGGGCTTGGCCGGGAGGAGCCGGTCCTGGAACTGCGGTCCGCCCAGGGTGGACACCGCCGGCGACTCCGGCCCCAGCTCGGCATCGGTCACAGCCCCGCCCCTTCTTCCGGTAGTGAACGTTGCCATACGTGGGTCGCCTTTGCATCAGCCGGGTGTTCGGGACACGTGTTCGGGCAGGCATCCCGGATGGGCCCGGCCGAGCGTACGGAACCCGACTGACGCTGCGATGTCGGGGGAGTTAACCGACGGTGAAGCGGGTGGCCGGCGGGGTCTCCCCCTCGAAGACGGGGTCGGCACCGAAGCTGGCCAGCCGGTTGGCCCGTCGGAGCGTCGCAAGCACCGCAGGGCCGAGGACGGCAACGAGCACCGCGGTGGTGATCGCCCGTCCGGTGTCCCAGCCTGCCGTCGACGTGGTCAACGTGTAGACGACGAAGCGCTGGAGGTTCAGCGCCAGCGGGTCGCCTGCCACGAATGAGACGGAGGTGTCGCTCCCGACGGAGAAGGGCCAGAACCAGAGGTTCATCACCAGCCCGTAGAGGTAGGACGCCGCCACACCGTAGCCGGCCAGCAGCACGATCTCGGCGCGTCCACGGATCCGGCGCGGGAGCAGGCCCGCACCGAGCCCTACCCAGGCCGAGGCGATCATCTGGAAGGGCAGCCACGGGCCCACTCCGCCGGTGATCAGCGCGGAGGCGAAGAGCGACAGCGCGCCGAGCACGAAGCCGAAGCCCGCGCCGAAGACCCTTCCGGACAACACCAGCAGGAAGAACACCAGCTCCACTCCACCCAGGCCGGCGCTCAACGGCCGCAGACCCGCGGTGACCGCGGCAAGGACACCCAGCATGGCCAGCGCCTTGGGGTCCATCCCGCCCTCGCTGAGGGAGGCGATCACAACCAGGACCAGGACCGGGAGGACGGCGAGAAGGATGAACGGTGCATCGACCTCGTGCGAGGAACCGGTCACCAGCAACGGCCAGCAGAAGACCATCAGCCCGGCCGCGGAGGCGAGGGCGAGCACCAGCGCGGTCCTCCGGCCGACCGGGACCGCGGGTCTGTCACTCATGCCGCACCTCGCTGCCGAGAGCCCGGCTGACCTCGTCGACGGAGAGGAACGGCGAGGGAGCCAAGACCTTCGATACCTGGGGCGAGAAGAGCGGGGAGTCGGTCAGCACCTGGCGGGCCGGGGCGTCGGTCACGACCTCGCCGTCAGCCATCACCACGACCCGATCGACGAGCCCCGCGACGAACTCCACGTCATGGGACGCGACCACGATGGCGCGGCCCTCCCCAGCGAGGCGTCGCAGGATTCCCGCCAGCCGGCCCTTCGCCGCATAGTCCAGCCCCCTGGTCGGCTCATCCAACAGCACCACGCGCGGGTCGGCGACGAGCTGGACCGCCAGTACCAGGGCCAACCGCTCTCCTTCAGAGAGATCCCGTGGGTGGCGGTGCAGCTCTGGCTCGCGTTCGAGCAGTTGCGCCAAGACCCCGAGCGCGGATCCCGATGGTGCCCCGACCGCGGCGTCGGCGGCCGCGCACTCGGCCCCGACGGTCGTACGGAAGAGGAGGTCGGTTGCATTCTGGGGGACCAGTGTGATCCGGCCGGCCGGCACGACCTCACCCGACGAACGACGACCCACCCCGTGGAGCGCTCGCAACAAGGAGGACTTGCCCGACCCGTTGCGGCCCATCAGACCGGTCATCTCACCTTCGCGCAGCACGACGTCGGTCGGCAGGACCGCGACCGTCGTGCCGTATCGCACCGAGATCCCCCGGGCATGCAGCAGCTCGGCCCCCGGCGACGGGGCCGGCGCGGGAAACTCCACCCAGGCAAGTCGGCGCCGGACCTCGTCGGACCGGCGGCGCCCGTCTCGAACCGAGAGGGGAAGTGGATCCCAGCCCAGGGACCGACCGAGCTCCACGACCGGCGGGACCAGGTCGAGCCCGCTCACGACCTCCGCCGGCGCACCAGCGAAGACCGTCCCTTCGCCCACCGCGACAAGGACGTCGGCGTAGTCGAGCACCCGCTCCAACCGGTGCTCGGCGGCCACCACGGTGACGCCGACATCGTGCACGAGCCGGAGCAGGGCCGCGAGCGTCTCCTCCGCCGCAACCGGGTCGAGCGCGGAGGTCGGCTCGTCGAGGACCACGATCCGCGGACTGGCAGTGAGTACTGAGCCGATCGCCACCCGCTGCTGCTCGCCCCCCGAGAGCGTGGAGAGGGCGCGGCGGCGCAGGCTCGTGAGTCCGAGCAGGTCCAACGCCTCCTCCACGCGGCGGCGCATCACGGGTGGCTCGATCGCCAGCTGCTCCATGGCGTAGGCGAGCTCGTCCTCGACGGTGTCGGTGACGAATCCGGCCACAGGGTTCTGTCCGACGTACCCGACGACATCGGCAAGCTCACGCGTCCGGAAGAGCCGAGTGTCGCGACCTGCGGCGAGCACCCTCCCGGTCTGGTGGCCCCCGGAGAATCGCGGCACCAGCCCATTGGTCGCTCGCAGGAGGGTCGACTTCCCCGAGCCCGTAGCCCCGGTGACGACCGCGAAGTCCCCCTCGCGTACCACGAACGACACGTCTCGAAGGACCGGACTGCTCGCGTCGGGGTAGGTGAGACCGAACCCCTCGAACCGGATCATCAGCTGTCCTCCTTGGGGGGACGGGGCGTGAACACCGCGGGAAGTGCGGCGACGAGGAGCAGGGCGACCATGACTCCCGGAAGGGAGGGCCATTCGGGCGGGGACGCCGAGGTGACCAGGCTGCTCGGGTCGACCAGTCGGACGACGACCACACCCACCAGGGCGATCAGGCCCGCGAGCACAGTCACCGTCTCGGCAGGAAGCCACGGATCCGGCCGGTAGACCGTCCGGCGGACATCGCGTCCGTTCAGCACCGAGCCCACAACGCAAAGAGCAAGCCCGAGAGCAAGCAGTGGCCACCCCATCCAACCCGGCGCACGGGCGTCGAGGGCGGCGTAGGTGCCGGTCATCAGCATGACCAACCCAAGGACGAGCGTGCCACTGCTGAGCCGTGCCCTCCTCCGGTCCGGTCCACCCGCCCGCCCGTACCCGCGTGCGTCCATCGACGCGGCAAGCGACAACGCGCTCTCGAGTGCGTCCTCGAGAACGGGCACCACCAGGGAGAGCAGGCGCACGGAGCGCCGTTCCCGTGCGGCAGGGCGGATCCGGCGTGCGTCGCGGACCCGCAGAGCGCTCTCAACCATCAGCGGGAAGGCCGCGACGGCGACGACCAATGCAGTGGTGAACTCATGGAGCGAGGACGGAAGCGAGCGCAGGGCTTTGCGGGGGTTGGCAAGCGATCCGGCCGCCCCGACTGCGATCACGATGGTGGCCAGCCGAAGACCGTCGTAGAGGCCTGCCAGCAACGACTCTGCCGTGACGTTCCCGAGGATGTGCACCGACGAGTCCACCCAGGGGAGGCCGATCCGAGGCAGGTGCAGGAGCGTCACCGTCCCCAGGTCACCGCCGAAGACGACCCGGAAGAGCACCCGCATCACCACGATGGCCGCGGCCGTGATGACAGCGAAGGTGAACGTCCGCGTCCAGGGAGCGTGCTGCCTGCGCGCCAGGACGACCCCCACGATCACTCCGATCTCGAACACGTGCATCAGAGGGTTCGAGACAAGCGCCGCGACGGCCGCCAGGCTGAGCGCCCAAGCCCACCAGGCCAGAGGATGGAGCACTCGGTCGTGAACCCATCCGCGATCCGGCGTCACCTTGCTCGTGAGCGTCGCCATGCGAGCGCACCCCCTCCCACCGCTAGGACGACAGCTCCTCCGAGCGCAAGCACGGTCGCGAGGGGCGAGCCCTGATCGACGGCCGGAGCCACGGCACTCGGCGTGCTCGTGTCAGCCGCAGCGGGAGCCGCGCTGGCACGCGAGACCGGGGAGTACGCCGGTGATGGCGGCTGTCCCTGGGCTCGGTTGAGCTCGAAGCGCCATCCCTCGTAGCCCCCCGCGATCGCCGTGTGATTACCAGGCCCGGCCGTGCCGTAGACCCACTTCCCGCCGGCCGCGGCGTACCAATAGCCCCAGTACGCCTCCGTAGGGGGGGTGTCGACGCACTGCTCGCGATAGCCCGACGACCCGGCCATCGCCAGCCGCTCGCCGGCGGACGGGCGGTCGTCGATACGGCAGATGAAAGCCAGCCCCTCACGCAGGGTGCCGGCCACGGAGAACCCGGCACGCTGCAGGGCCTGGAGTCCCGACATGGAGCCGGTGCCCGCGCATCCCACGCTGACTCCGCCCCCGAGGTCGGTCAGGTCGACCACGACGGTGACGCCGTCCGGACCCTCGCAGGCCCCTGCGTCGGCCGTGGCGGGCGCGCTCCCGAGCACCGGGGCGAGTGCTCCGACGAGCAGCGCCACGGCGACCGCGAAAGCGCGCCCCCGTCTCATCTCCGGTGGAGAACGTCGAGGTGCCGACCGGTCAGCGCGAGCATGGCTTGGGCCGTCGCCCGACGGAACTGGTCACGGGTTTGGACGGTGACCCCGCCCGCGACCGCAGCGTTGAAGGCGGACGCGTTGTAGGCGATTGCCCCGGCGTCGGCGGCAGCGTTGCCGGCCGTGGACGCGGTCAGCTGCATCGAGGCCACGAATCGTGCCGCCCGCCGAAGCGCACGGTCTCGGCCGGTGGCAGCGAAGGCAGCCGCGGCCAGCCCCGTGCTGTTGGTGTTGGGGCGCGCCGCGCCGCCTCCCTGGGCGAAGCCCCCGTTCCTCTTCTGCACCGACCTCAGCCAGCGGATCGCATGAAGGATCGAGTTCTGCGGCACGGCGGCCCCATGCCTTCTCGCCGCGACGAGCGCCTGCACCGCAAGGCCGGTGGCGTCGACGCTGGCCCGGACGCCAGCCCGGGCGCAGGGGTGGTGAGCGCTCTCGGTCAGGGCGAAGCCACCGGAACGGCACTGCTGGCCGGCCAGGAAGTCAACAGCCCGTTGCGGAGCTCCCCCGGAGCGAGCCAACCCGATGACCGCCAAGGCCTGGCCCAGTGTGTTGCTGTAGTCGGTTGCGGTCTTCCAGTCGGTATCCCGCACGCGGCCGGATGGCGCCACCATGGACATCAGCTTCCTGCGCAGACTGTGTCCGCCGAAGTCGTTTCCCGGGCGTCGGAGGACACGAGCAGCCACCAAGGCCTTGGCCGTCGAGTTGGCGTAGAACACGCCGCTGTACTGGATGTAGCTAGTCCAGTAGCCGCTCTCGATGGCCGAGCCCAGATCGTCAACGGTGGCCGCGTGCACGGGGAACGGCGCTAGCGCGAACACCGTGTCGATCGACAGCCCGATGTCGGCGCCGGAGTCGGCGCCGTTGTAGATGCCGTGCATCAGGTGGTCCGACGACAGCTGACCGACGAGCCAGGATGCGCCGGCGCGCTGATGGCCGGGGAGCCGTTGCGCCTGCGCGGGTGTGGACGTCAGGACAAGGAGGAAGCAGACGAGGGAGGAGAGCCCTCGGACGAGAGACGACAGTCTCAATGTGGTGACCTTTCGTGAGCGGTCCCGGGGAAGGTAGGACGCCACGAGGGAGGTCCAGCCCCCACCTGCAGACCTCGACAGTGATGGAGCCGCTCGTCCGTGATGGGTGCTCCGACTCGCCATTGCTGGCTCACGGTTGCGGGACAGTGTCGGAATCGCACCGACTTCCCCCACGCACGGACATGTTCAGTTGTAGAACGAGCCCACCCTAACAGCGCTGTCCGGGCCCGGCCGTGCGGTCGCTAACCTCCTCCCATGAGCGAGCGCCTCCCACCTCGCATCGCGATCATCGCTGTCGCGGTGGGAGCGGCGCTGGGCGCGCTGCTGCGGCACGGGCTCTCGGATCTCTTCCCGGACCCGAGCGGCGCCTTCCCCTGGACCACGTTCGCCATCAACGTCTCTGGAAGCTTCGTCCTCGCCCTTCTCCCCCTGACCGCATCCATCCGGGACCACCCCTACCTCCCCCCTGCTCTGGGCACCGGAGTGCTGGGCGGCTTCACCACGATGTCCGGGGCCATCGTGCAGACCCGCCACCTGTACGACGGCGGCCACATGCTCATCGCGGCCCTGTACCTGGCGGGCACCTTCGCCGCCGCGATCGTGGCCGTGGCGATCGCCGACCAGCTGAGCACGGTGGAGGAGCGGCTGGAGTTCGAAGAGGAAGAGGGCGACCTGTGACCTGGGTTCTGGTCGCCGCGGGAGCCATGGTCGGCGCGCCGATCCGCTACTTGGCCGGTCACCTGTTCGACGAGGGCTTCCCTGCCGGCACCCTCGTCGTCAACGTGCTGGGCTCAGGGCTCCTCGCCTGGTTGGGAACCCTCACTCTGAACAGCGACGACGCCGCGCTGCTGGCCACCGGCTTCTGCGGCGCGCTGACCACCTACTCCGCGTTCGCTGTGCACACCCACGACCGGGGTTGGATCGTGGGCACCATCTACGCGGTCTCCACCTTGCTGCTCTGCCTCGGCGCCGCGGTCGCAGGTGCCCTGCTCGGTCACCCGTAGCCGAGGTCGTGCAGCCGATCGTCGTCGATCCCGAAGTGGTGGGCGATCTCGTGGACCACGGTGATCCGCACCTCCTCGACGATCTCCTCCTCGTCGTCGCACATCTCCAGCAGCGAGTTGCGGAAGATGGTGATCCGGTCCGGACCCAGCCCGGCGTACCCGCGGTCGCGCTCGGTCAACGGGACACCCTCGTAGAGACCGAGTAGCCCGGACTCGCCCTCCGGTGGGTCGTCCTCGACCAGGACGACGAGGTTGTCCACCTGGGCGGAGAGCTCGGCCGGGATCGTGTCCAGAGCCAGCGACACCAGCTCCTCGAAGCGCTCCGCCGACATGGTGATCACCGGACCATTGTGCGTCCAGGGGGCAGCCGCCCCGGCCGGCCCTGGTGCGGGGAGCTCAGAGAACCTTGGAGAGGAAGTCCCGCGTACGCCCGTGCTGCGGGTTCGCGAGCACCTCGACCGGATCACCCTCCTCGACGATGACTCCCCCGTCCATGAAGACCACCTTGTCGCCCACCTCGCGGGCGAAGCCCATCTCGTGGGTCACGACCATCATCGTCATTCCCTCGCTGGCGAGCTGCTTCATCACCGCGAGGACGTCGCCGACCAGCTCCGGATCGAGTGCGCTGGTGGGCTCGTCGAAGAGCATCATGTCGGGCTCCATCGACAGGGCGCGGGCGATCGCGACCCGCTGCTGCTGGCCACCGGAAAGGTGGGCCGGGTAGGCGTCCACCTTCTCCGACAGGCCGACCTTCTCGAGGTTGCGTCGCGCGATCTCGACCGCCTCGGTCTTGCTGCGCTTGCGCACCCGACGCTGGGCGAGGGTGAGGTTGGCGAGCACGCTCAGGTGGGGGAAGAGGTTGAACGACTGGAAGACCATGCCGATGCGCGAGCGCACCTCGTCGAGGTCGACCTCTGGGTCGCAGACGTCGATGCCTTCGACGAGGATCGTGCCGGAGGTCGGCTCCTCGAGCCGGTTCACGCAGCGCAGCAGGGTGGACTTGCCGGATCCGGACGGGCCGATGACGCAGACCACCTGGCCCGGGTCGACATGGAAGTCGATTCCCTTGAGCACCTGGTTCTCGCCGAAGTACTTGTGGAGGTCGCGAATCTCGATCGCGCGCGGTATGTCGTTCATCGGGCCCTCTGCTGTCGGCGCTCCAGCTGCGCGACCAGGCGCGTGAGCGGGAGGGTGATCACGAGGTACATGACCGCCGCCACGACCAGCGACGTGGCGTTGGAGTAGTACGTCATGCCGTCCGAGGCGATGCTGGTGAGCTCGCGCTGGTTGACGGCCATGCCGAGCACGTAGAGCAGCGAGCTGTCCTTCAGCAGCAGCACGAACTCGTTGGTGAGCGGCGGGATCACGATCCGGAAGGCCTGAGGCAGCACGACCGAGATCGTGGTGCGACCCGCGGACATTCCCAACGAGCGCGCCGCCTCGGCCTGTCCCTTCGGCACTGCCTGAATCCCGGCTCGCAGCGTCTCGGCCATGTACGCCGCGGAGACGATGATCAGCGCCAACACACCCGCGCCGGTCGTGCCGCCCGGGGGACGCCACTGGAACGCGATCGGGACGCCGTAGCCCATGAACAGGATCACGACGAGCGCGGGCAGCGAGCGGAAGAACTCGATGTAGCCCGTGGCCAGCCAACGGTACGGCGCCACCGGGGACAGCTTCGACAACGCCAGGAACAGCGCCAGCACGAGGCCGCCCAGGAAGGCTATGCCGGTGTAGACCAAGGTATTGCGCGCGCCGACCACGATGACGTCGGGGAACATTCCCTTCATCGTCTCGACATCGAGGAAGTTGTTCTTGATCGCCCCCCAGTCGGCCACAGAGGCCAGGAGGACGAAGAAGAGGAGGAGGGCCAGGTAGAGCGCGGCCTGGTTCACCTTCCGGCGAGTGGTGCGCTTCACGAACTGACCCTCCTCCTACGTTCAGACCTCAATAGAGCCAGGTCAGGACGTGGCGAAGTACTTGTCATAGATCGTCTGGTACGTCCCGTCGGACTTCATCTTCGCCAGCTCGGCGTTGACCGCGTCGACAAGCGCCGTGTTGCCCTTCTTCATGGCGAAGCCGTACTGCTCGTTGGTCTTGAAGGTCTCCACAACCTTGAACTTGCCCGCCTGCTTCGGGTCGTTCTGGTGGCCGATGTTGACCGGAAGGTCCTGCAGCAGGGCGTCGACCTGGCCGGCCTGGATCGCCTGGTACATCTCGCCGTCCGAGGGGAAGGAGATGATGTCGGTCCCCTTGGGGGCGTTCTGCTCGGTGAAGGTCTTGCCAGTGGTACCGCGCTGCACGCCGACCTTGTGACCCGCCAGATCGTTGATGCTCGTGATGCTCGAGCCGGCTGGGACAAGCAGCGACTGCTCGGAGTCGTAGTACGGGTCGGAGAAGTCGAGGTTCTTCGCCCGCGCCGCAGTGATCGTCATGGCGCTGGCGACCAGGTCGCACTGGCCGGAGTTCAGCGACAGTCCGGACTGCAAGCCGTCGAAGGCGGCCTTCTGGATGACCAGCTTGAGCCCCAGGGCGTCGGAGATCTGAGTGACCAGGTCGACGTCGAAGCCCGCGAAGCCTGTCGCAGTGCTCTTGTCGAAGTCCTCGAACGGCGGGTACGGCACGTCGGAGCAGACCGTCAGGGTCCCCGAGGTGATCAGGTGGTAGTCCACCGGCGCTGCGCTCGAGCTGGAGTTGGAGGTCGTCGGTGCGCTGCTGGAGCTGCTCGCGGCGCTGGTGCCGCTCGAGCTACCGCAGGCCGACAGCGGGACCACCAACATGGCGGTCAGGGCAAGCAAGGAGAAAGCACGCTTAGTCATGGGGAGCAAGATAGCCCCAACGGGACGCGGAGCGACATAGAAATGCGCGCACAATTTGAGCCCTCAACCGATTTGTGACCTTGCGGCTGACTGACGGTCGATTGGTGACCGGTCTGTCGGGCCCCTATCCTTTTGCGGTCGCCCCCATCGTCTAGCGGCCCAGGACCCCGCCCTTTCACGGCGGTAGCACGGGTTCGAATCCCGTTGGGGGTACTACGCACGGCCGCCCTCATCCGGGGAGCGGCCGTGCGTACTCCCGGGCGAAGCCGGAACCGGCGGACCAGGGCGCCGCGAGCTGGAGCGGCGCAGTGGGCCGAGGGGCAGGTTTCGATTTCGAGCCGGGGCCCTCCGGCTGCTAGCATCGCTCCGCTCGCCGCACGTTCGTGTGGAGAGCCAGCCAGGCCCCGTAGCGCAGTTGGTTAGCGCGCCGCCCTGTCACGGCGGAGGTCGCGGGTTCGAGTCCCGTCGGGGTCGCTGACGAAGAGGATGCTCCTGTGTGGGGGTGTCCTCTTCTGCTTTTCAACGCGGACTGGCACGAGCGCACCGGTTGTTGGGGGGGCGCGCCATTCCGGTAGAGTTCCCCCGCCCGGCCAGGTAGCTCAGTTGGTAGAGCGTCCGACTGAAAATCGGAAGGTCGGCGGTTCGACCCCGCCCCTGGCCACCAGCCTCATCGGCGAGAAGACCAGCGAAAAGGACTGGGGGCCGCGCGAAGCGCGGCCCCCAGTTCTAGCTACCCCCCCGGTAGCGTTCTTCCGACCCCCCGGTCGGTCAACTGCGAGGCCGGACGCCCCCGCCCATGGCCTCCCAGGCGCTGCGGTTCCCCACGATGTCCACAACTCGGGCCTGGATCTGGTAGCGGTGGCCCGCCTTGAAGTGCTTGTCAATGGAGGCGCTCGCCGGAAGATCCCGCCACTTCAGCGGACGGTGCCACCGAGACCACGTGCCACCGAGTTCCTTGGTCCGCCAGCGGGCCACCGAGTGGTCGACTCCGGACAGGTCATCCTTGCTTCCCCACGTGGCGTGCTCGATCCAGTCGCTGCTGGAGAGCCCCAGTAGCCTGTAGGTGAACTCCGGCGGCGTGGTGTCCTCCGCGGCCCCGGCGGTCGATACCGGGCCCGTCGTCAGCGCTGCCAGCAAGGCGACGAAGACAACCGGACGCAGCACGATCTTGAATACCCCCACGGTATGAACCCCCTGTGATTCCCCCTACGGCCCCACCCCTGAGGCCGGTGTGTGCGCACCCCCCAGTGCCCACGTATTGAGACTACTCCATAAGTCCCAAATCGGACAAACATTACGTTTGTTACAAGGGGCGTGTCGGCGGGCGGTTCAGGACGCAGGCGCATCGGGGCCGCGTCGGGCCAGCCGACTCGGCCACCACATCCAGCGCCCGATCTCCAGGTTCAGGGCCGTCACGAGGACGGCACGCACGATGATCGTGTCGAGGAGGACTCCGATCGCCACGGTAAGGCCGACCTCGGCGATGTTGACCACCGGCAGGGTGGCCAGCACCGAGAACGTGCCGGCGAGGACCAGGCCGGCCGAGGTGATCACGCCACCGGTGGCGCTCAACCCCACGAGGGCCGCTCGCCGGGTTCCCAGGGACCGGGCCTCCTCATGGACACGGGTCATCAGGAAGATGTTGTAGTCGATCCCCAGGGCGACCAGGAAGACGAAGGCGAAGAGCGGGAGCTCCGGGCCGGCGCCGGCAAAGCCGAGCACGTGCCGGAAGAGCAGGGCACTGAGGCCAAGCGCCGCGAAAAAGGAGAGCACCACCGTGGCGATCAGCACCACGGGCGCGACCAAGGCGCGCAAGAGCCCCGCCAAGATCACCAGGACAACGAGCAGGATCAGCGGGATGAGCCGCTGGGTGTCTCTCGCTGATGTGTCCAGGACATCCATCTGGATCGCCGTGGCACCGCCGACGTACGTGCCGGGGATGGATCGCACTGCCGCGCGGACGTCCCGGACCGTCTGCTCCGCCGCCGGGGAGTCCGGCTTGTCCGCCAAGACCCCTTGGACCAGCGCCAGGTCACCCTTCACCTGCGGGTCGCTGGCGCTCACGATCCCCGGAGTGGCCCCGACGGCTGTCTGGATCGCGTCGGCCTGCGATGCCTTCCCGACCACCATCACCGGCGACCCGGACCCACCGGGGAAGTGGGCTGCCAGGACGTTCTGGCCGGTGACGGAGTCCGGCTGCTTGATGAAGCTCTCGGCGTTCGTGAGGCCGGTGGCGTTGAGTTGCACGATCCCGATCGACACGATGACCAGGACGGCGCTCGTGCCGACCCAGACCGTGCGCGGCCGGTCGGCGATCAGCGTGCCGACGCGCGACCACAGCCCGCTGCGCCCTGGGTCCTCGGCGCCGAAGTCGGGGTGGACCGGCCAATGCACCCACCGGGGAGCGATGACGAGGAGCGCAGGGAGCAGGGTCAGCATGACGGCGACCCCCACCGCCACGCCGATCGCGACGACCGGTCCCATGCCGGCCGTCGAGTTCATCGACGCGAACATCAAGACGAGCATGCCCATCACGACGGTCGAGCCGCTGGCCAGGATCGCCGGGCCGGCTCGGTGCAGGGCGAACGCCATGGCTTCGTGACGGTCCTCGTGGCGACGCAACTCCTCCCGGTAGCGCGCGACAAGCAGCAGCGCATAGTCGGTCCCAGCCCCGAAGACCAGCACCCCGAGGATGGCCTGCGACTGGGCGTTGACCGTCAGGCCTGCGTACTTCGCCAGCAGGTAGATCAAGGCCATCGCGGCCATCAGCGCGACGACGACGGACAGGATCGGCAGCATCCACAAGATCGGACTGCGGTAGGTGAAGAGCAGGATCACGATCACCACGATGCCGGCGGTGTAGAGCAGTTTGCCGTCGATGCCCTCGAAGGCCTTGCCCTGGTCCGCGGCATTCCCTGCCGGGCCGGTGACGTAGGCGGTCATGCCACCCCCGGGATCAGCGGTTACCGCGCGCATCTGGTCGACCACCGTCCCGATCGTGGACCAGCCGCCGTCTCCAGGGTCGACGGTGACGATGACGGTGGCTGCCTTCCCGTCCTGGGACGGAATCGGGCCCACCGCGTCCCCTGTCACGTGGTCGAACGTGGTGAACTGCTGGGTCTGCGCGGCGATCGTCGCCACGTCGTCCTGGCTGAGCCCCTGGTCGTTCTCGTACACCACGATCGCGGGCAGGGCGTTGAGGTTGGTGAAGGATCCCTGCAGTGCCAGCGCCTTGGTGGACTCCGCATTGCTGGGCAACCACGCATCGATGTTGTTCTGCTGTACGTCGGACAGGTGCTGCGCCGGAGCGAGCGCAACCACCAGGACGCCGAGCCAGAAGACGACCACCAGCCACTTGGACCAGCGCCCGGAGGGCAACCGCGCCAGCCGCCCCGCCGTGTCCATCCGGTGGTGAGTCACGGAACGCCCCTCCGTCCGATGGCGAGCCCCTGCGGCCCAAGCCTTCTGCGTCACAGACCCGGCGTCAAACCCGTTGTTGTCCGCGGCTTGCCGGGGCAACAGCGGGTGTCGGGACCGATTTCCCTGCCGATCGAGGCAGTCATCTGGCTAGATGTTCCCTATGGTTCCCTACGCGGACCCGCGCCACTGCCCTGAGTGCGGTACCGAGCTCCCTCTCGGCGCGGCGGAGTGCCCGTCGTGTGGCCTCTCACTGTCCGGGCCAGTGGCGGCACGGCTCTACTCGGCACTCGTCGAGGCCGACCGGCTGCTCGAGGAGCTCCATCATGCCGGGAAGAGCCCCAGCACCCCCGCCTCCTCGACCCCCGCCTCCTCGACCCCCGCTTCTGACGCAGCCGAGCAGGTCGACGGGCTGCCCCTGAGCAAGAACGCTGCCGGCGATGAGGACCGACACCGGCCTGCGGTCAGCGCGAGGCAGGTGCCGAAGATCCTTCTGACCGTCGGGTCCGTGTGCCTCCTCGCGGCCGCGATCATCTTCTTGGCGGTCAGCTGGTCGCGACTCGGAGTAGGCGGACGGACCGGGGTGCTCCTTGGAATGACCGCTGTGTCCGCCGCGACCACTGTCTGGGCGTCACGGCGCCGCCTCACCGCCGCCCTCGAGGCATTCGGTGTCGTAACCCTCGGGCTTGTGACGCTCGACCTCTTCGGCGCGGAGTCAGCGGGGTGGGCCGGGAATCTGGACCAGGCAGAGACGCTGATCGCGGTCGGCGCGATCCTGATCGTCCTCGGGATCCTCAGCGCACTCGGCGTCCGTCGGTACGCCGGTCTTGCTTTCCACGGCGGTGAGGCCTTCGCCATCCTCGGCGGCGCTGCCTACACAACCGGACTGGTCACCCTGCCGTCCCTGCCGCTGGAGCAGGCCCTGGTGCTCGCTCTACTCGGCACGATCGTCACCGCTCAGGCCGCCACCGCTTTCCGGCTCCGGCTGGCCATCGCCGGGAGCGCGGCAGTGAGTCTGGCGACCTGGATCGCCCTGGTCTGGCACGGCACCGATCTGGGACTTGAGACCCCTGGCTGGCACAAGCTCTGGCTCCAGGGACACGGCTGGCCGCTGATGGTCGCAGCCGTGCTTCCTTGGCTCCCCGCTTTCGCCCAGGCGCTGCCGCGCCGGGTGCGTGAGCTGCTCGTGGGCATCGGTGGCATTCCACTGCTGCTGCTGCTAGCGCTGCCGACGCTCAAGGCCCCGCCGAACCGGATGCTCCTCGTGGGCTTGGCGGTCCTGGCCGCGTCGGCGCTCGTGGTCCGAGTGATCCCGCCCCCCGTCGGGTCCGGGTGGACGATCCCCACCGCGGTCGCGCTCCTCGGCGGAACGGTCCTGGCCGTCGACTACGCCGGCCTCGGCGTGGAGCGGATGGGCGCTGCGGCCTGGCACCCGTTCGGTGCCACGGCCGGCGGCACTCTACCCCCCATCCTCCTTCCGGAGCGGGTCCCGGATCCGGCGTTCAACGGCCTGCTCACCCTCGCCCTCTGCGTAGCCGCATGGGCCGTCGCCGGGCGGATATGGCGACGCGCTCCTCGTGAGCTGCCTGCCCGGGGAGTCACTGCGGCGGTCGCGGCGATGTCCTGGTGGGGAGCGATCACGCTCAATGCCCCCGTCTGGTCCTGGCTGGTGGCCGCCCTGGTCATCGCCGCCGGGTTCACGCTGGATGCGCTCCAGTCCCGAAGCCCCATGTCGATCTCGGCCCTGGCCGGTTTCGTCCTGGCCGCCGTCGTGGTCTCGCTGTACGCGCCGTCGCTCAATCTCCTCGCCGCCGCGACCGGAGTGCTGCTGCTGGGGCTCGTCGCCCTGCGCGAGGACCGCCCCGCGGTGCGGATCGCCTTCACGGCCGCATGCTCGATCCTCGTGACCGACGCGATCTGGGCCGGCGCCTGGTGGCGGGTGACCGCATCGGCACATCAAGGGACCGCCCTGTTCGCGATCACTCTGCTCGGTCTGGCGGTCGTCGGGCTGGCCGGGCCGGCGGGCCACTCCCGAACCCCCTCCGGATGGGCATCGGCGTGGTACGGGGCGGGCGTCGGCGCGCTGCTGTCCTGGCCGGTACTGGCGGTCGCCGGGGCACACGCGGCTCCGGTCGACGCTCGTCCGGCCTGGGCCGCGGCCTACCTCACCGTGATGGGCGCCGCGATCACCGGTGTGGCCCTGCTGTGGCCGGAGCGGCGGTTGCTGGTATTCCCGGGCACGGCGCTGCTCGCCATCGCGTCCTGGATCAGGTTGTGGGATCTCGGCGTCGGAACACCCGAGGCCTACACCCTGCCGTGGGCGGCTCTCCTCGTTGCGGTGGGGACGGCCAGGGTGATCCGGCACGGCCGGTCGTCGCTGCGCGACCTCGCGCCCGGACTGATCCTCGGCCTCGCGCCCAGCCTGCTATGGGTCTTGCACTCGCCGGTAACACTCCGGGCGCTGCTGCTCGGAGTCGCTTGCTTGACCCTTGTGCTCGTCGGCGTGCGGGCGCGCTGGTCGGCACCATTGCTCTACGGGGCCGCGGCAGGACTTATCGAGGTGATCCGGCTGGCCGCTCCCTATGCGGCGCAGGCCCTACCCCGGTGGGCCCTCATCGGTGCTGCTGGCGCGCTCTTGGTGCTCGTCGGCGTCACGTGGGAACGGCGCCTGGCGGAGGCACGAGGGGCGTGGAGATACCTCGCTCACCTCCGCTGAAGGCCTCGCGTGTCACTCCTCGCTTCGGCGCTGCCCCGGCAGCATGCCAGTAAGCAACTCTTTGACCTCGGACTCGCGGTAGCGACGATGGCCACCGAGCGTGCGAATGGAGCTGAGCTTCCCGGCCTTGGCCCAGCGGGTCACGGTCTTCGGGTCGACCCGGAAGAGGGCGGCCACTTCGGCAGGAGTCAGAAGAACCTCTGACTCTGGTGTGCGCATCGACATGCGCTTCTCCTTGACTCGGTCCCCAACCACCCGATACACCCCCCCAGGCGTCAATTCCGGTGGCTCGAGATAAGGACGGACCCGCGAAGGATCCTTCTGTACGCGCCATTCCGCGGCTCGTCGCACCGTTGGCTGCAGAGCACGGACCGCTTTGACCCATTGTGCCAGATTCGTGGCGCCATGGCTAGGCGAAATGTCCGGTTCTATCGCCGCGCCGAGACGCGGTTCTACGCTCAGCGGGCAGAGCCCGCCTGGTCCTGCCAACCGTCGAGCTCACCGGGATCCGGCTGCTCATCCTCGGACTCATCTTCAGGCTCACCATGCAGCTCACGTGCCAGCGCCTCGAAGTCCGTCTCTTGCGCACGGTACTTCAGATCACGGGCAACCTTGGTCTGCTTCGCCTTCGCACGGCCGCGCCCCATCGGGTCGACCCCCTCGCACAACGGGCCGGAGGCACGCTTTGAACGCCCGTCCGGTCATCTCTGGGTTCTTTCGTGAGGCCAACCGTACCTGGCCGACGGCTGTTCCCGCACATCGAACGCCCACTCACCATCCCTGATAGGCACCGTGGAGCAGCGCGACCGGCTCCGCCTCGGGATCGACGCCGCCGGCCACGACTCCGGCGACCCAAGCCGGAACCCCCGCCGCGGTCAACAGGTCGACCGCGGCGGTGGCGTCATCGGGGTGAACGGCGGCAATCATCCCGACTCCGCAGTTGAGAGTCTTCTCCAGATCGGGGAGCGCGACACTGCCGACCCGGCGCACCAGATCGAAGATCGGCGCCGGGGTCCACGTGCTCCGATCGATGTCCGCGACCACGCCCCTGGGAAGCACCCGTGCGAGGTTGGCGGCCAGCCCGCCCCCGGTGACGTGAGACATGGCATGGGTGCGCGTAGACCTCGCCAGGGACAGGCACGGCTGGGCGTACAACCGCGTGGGCTCGAGCAGCTCCTCCCCCAGGGTGCGCCCGAGCTCGTCGACATGCCGGCTCAGGTCCCAACCGGCCGACGCAAGGAACACATGCCGAACGAGGGAGTACCCGTTGGAGTGCAACCCGCTCGAGGCCATGGCGACGAGCACGTCACCGGGGCGGACCAGGTGCGGGCCGAGCAGGTCATCGGCCTCCACCACGCCGGTTGTCGAGCCGGCCACGTCGTACTCGTCCGGCTCGAGCAGCCCCGGGTGCTCCGCGGTCTCTCCACCGATCAGCGCGGCGCCGACGATCGAGCAAGCCTCAGCGATCCCGCGCACGATGTCGGCGATCCGCTCCGGCACCACCCGGCCGGTGGCGATGTAGTCGGTGACGAAGAGGGGTTCGGCGCCGCAGACGACCAGATCGTCGACCAACATGCCGACCAGGTCGAAGCCGATCGTGTGGTGGATATCCATCGCCTGGGCGATCGCGACCTTGGTGCCCACGCCATCAGCCGAGGTCGCCAGCAGCGGTCGCCGGTACGACCTGAGTGCTGAGGCGTCGAAGAGCCCCGCGAAGCCGCCGATCCCACCGACCACCTCGGGCCGCTGGGCCTTGGCGATCCACTCCTTCATCAGCTCCACGGCGCGGTCGCCGGCTTCGATGGAGACGCCGGCCGCCTCGTACGTGGCGCCAGCGGCCTGCCGCCCGGACTCCTCGTGCATCGTGCTCCTCGGGTCAGGGTCGGTTCAGTGCGTCGAACGCGCCCCCGGATACACCGGTGGGCACCCCCTCGGCATCCATCCGCGGCGGCGTGGGGCTGATCGGAAGGCTTCGTTCCAGGACGTTCTTGCCGAGCAGCTCCTCGTCCGGGAGAGGAATCGGGTAGCTGCCGTTGAAGCACGCCAGGCAGAGCTCTCCGGCCTCCCGGCCGGTGGCCGCGACCATGTCCTCCTCGCAGATGTACCCGAGACTGTCGGCCCCGATGCTGGCCCTGATCTCCTCGATGCCCAGACCCGTCGCGATCAGCTCTGCCCGAGTGGCGAAGTCGATGCCGTAGAAGCAGGGCCACTTGACCGGCGGCGAGGAGATGCGCACGTGCACCTCGACGGCGCCCGCCTCACGCAACATGCGGACCTGTGCCCGCTGGGTGTTGCCCCGAACGATCGAATCGTCGACAACGACCAGCCGCTTGCCCCGGATCACCGGCTCGAGCGCGTTCAGCTTGAGTCGGATGCCGAGCTGGCGCAGTGTCTGGCTCGGTTGAATGAACGTCCTCCCGACGTAGGCGTTCTTGACGAAGCCCTGGCCGTAGGGAATCCCGCTGGCCTCGGCGTACCCGATCGCGGCCGGAGTGCCCGACTCAGGGACCGGGATCACCAGATCAGCCTCGACCGGGTAGGCGTGGGCGAGCCGGCGGCCCATGTCGACGCGAGTCTCGTGGACGCTGCGGCCGGAGATGACGGCATCGGGGCGCGCCAGGTAGACGTACTCGAAGACACAGCCCTTCGGATCCGCCGGCGCGAAGGTGTGCGATCGAAGGCCGGAGTCGTCGATCACCACCAGCTCCCCGGGCTCGACCTCACGGACCTCGCTCGCTCCGACGGTCGCCAGCGCCGCCGACTCCGAGGCGACGACCCAGCCGTTCTCGAGCCGACCCAACACCAGCGGGTGAATACCTTGCGCATCGCGGGCGGCGTAGAGCGTGGACTCGTCCATGAACACGAAGGAGAACGCGCCCACCAGGGTGGGAAGCACTTCCAGCGCCGACTGTTCGATGGTGCGGTCGGGATCGGCAGCCAGGAGCGTCGTGACCAGGCTGGTGTCGTTCGTGGCGGTGCGAGCACCGGACTGCCGCGACGAGAGGTCGAGCTGCCCTCCGATCGTCGGCAGCGCCTCTACCCTCGCGAGGAGCTCACGGGTGTTGATCAGGTTGCCGTTGTGCGCCAGCGCGATCGAACCCGAGGCAGTCGGCTGGAAGGTCGGCTGGGCGTTGTGCCAGGTGCTGGCCCCGGTCGTGGAGTAGCGGGTGTGACCGATCGCCAGGTGGCCCGACAGCGACTCCAACGTCGACTCGTCGAAAGCCTGGGACACCAGGCCCATATCCTTGTAGACCACGATCTGGCGTCCGTTGGACACCGCGATCCCGGCGGACTCCTGACCCCGGTGCTGCAAGGCATAGAGACCGAAGTAGGTCAGCTTGGCCACATCCTCGCCGGGCGCCCAGACGCCGAAGACCCCACAGGCATCCTGGGGCCCCCGCTGCTGCGGGTCCAGATCGAGGGTGAGCCGTCCGTCTCCGCGGCGCGATGGTCGGGGCACGTCCAGAGTCTACGGGTCGGGGGTCACCGGTCCACCAGCGAGGATCAGCCGAGGCCGCCCAGGAAGAGCGCCTCGGCCAGGCAGGCCCGCTCGAACATGGGCAGGTGCAGCCCCTCGTTGGCCCCGTGGGCACGGGTATCCGGGTCCTCCGGTCCGGTGACCACGACCACGGCGTCGGGAAAAGTCTGCTGGAACTCAGCGATGAACGGGATCGATCCACCCACTCCCATCTCCACCGGAGGAGTGCCGTCCCACGCCTCGGTGTACGCCTCGCGAGCCACGTCATAGATCGGCCCACTCGTCTGAATCCTCGTGGGGTGGCCCATCTCGCCGACGGTGAAAACCAGCTCGGCCCCCCAGGGGACGTGGGCCTCCATGTGCTCTCGGAGCCGCTGTATCGCCTGCTGCGGGTCGTCTCCCGGAGCGAGTCGGCAGGAGACCTTCGCCTTGGCGCTCGCTATCAAGGTGTTGCTCGCGTCCGCAGTGGAAGTCGAGTCGAAGCCGATCACGGTGATCGAGGGCTTGGTCCACATCCGTTCCACGATCGGGCCGGAGCCGATCATCTGCACGGCGTCGAGCACCCCTGACTCCTCGCGGAGCCGGGCCTCGTCGTAGTCGACCTTGTCCGCGGCAGCGCTCTGCAGGCCGGCCACGGCGACGTTCCCCTCGTCGTCGTGCAGGGAGGCGAGCAACCTGATCATGGCCATCACGGCGTCGGGAATGGCGCCGCCGAACATGCCCGAGTGGACCCCGTGGTCGAGCGTGCGGACCTCCACGAAGAAGTCGACAAGGCCGCGCAGGCTGGTCGTGAAGGCCGGCACGTCCACCGTCCAGTTGCCAGAGTCGGCGATGACGATGACGTCGGCCTTCAAGGCATCGCGGTGCACCGTGAGGAAGTCGGACAGCGAAGGGGATCCCACCTCCTCCTCCCCTTCGACGAAGGCGACCACGTTCACCGGGAGGGCGTCACCGAGCGCCCGGATGGCCGCAAGGTGGATGGCGATCCCCGCCTTGTCGTCGGAGACACCGCGGCCGTAGAGGCGGTCACCACGCTCGGTCGGCACGAACGGCTCGCTGTCCCACAGGGCGGGATCGCCGACGGGCTGCACGTCGTGGTGGGCGTAGAGCAGCACGGTGGGTGCTTCGGGGCCGACGTCGCGACGACCCACGACGGCGGGGGCTCCGCCCTCCTCCAGGATCGTGACGTCGAAACCCTCGGCACGAAACAGGTCCGCTGTCAGCTCGGCGGAGCGGCGCACGTCGTCGGAGTGGGCTGGGATCGCGCTGATACTGGGGATCCGGGTGAGCGCCTCGAGGTCCGCGCGCACGGAGGGCATCACGCGGTCGAGGGCGGCACGGATCTCGGCAACTGACTTGGGCATGGCGCCAGCCTAGTGAGTCACGAGGTGGGGTAGAGGGGCAGCCAGGGTGAGAGGTCCGAACGCTCGCCCGAAGCATGCAGACCGAGCTCGGAGGCCTCCGCCCAGGTCAGGTCGCCCACGGCGAGGCGGACCCAGGTGAGCGGGTCACACTCGACGACAGCAGCCGGCGTGCCTCGCGTATGGCGTACTCCGGGGACGCACTGCACGGCGCCGTACGGGGGGACGCGCACCTCGACCGACTTCCCCGGAGCCCGTTCGGCGAGCACCGCCAGGAAGTGGCGGGTCAGCAGGCGGAGGTCGGAGTGGTCGTGCTGACCCTCACCGAAGCGCGACCGTGCTGCGGCCACCGCCACGGGATCAGCGGGCCTGCTCGCCATGGTGCCAGCGTAGTGCTCATCCTCAGGCCACCTCCGGCCGAGAGTGGAGGTATGGCCGATTCCTGATCTGAGTGACGCAAGTGACGAGAGTGAATTTCCGAGACATGCTGCAACAACCGGTGCCGGAACGTAGTCTCGGTAGCGTGTCGTTGAGGAAGTGCCTCGTGGCCATCGCCGTGGCGGTGGCGTCGGCCCTGACGGTAAATCCCGCCATGGGCGACGTTCTGCTGACCCCGGGCAACTTCACCGGCTTCGGATTCGACAAGTGCCAGACACCGACCCAGGCGCAGATGGATACCTGGCTGACCACCTCTCGGTACTGGGCGGTCGGCGTCTACATCTCCGGCAACATGCGGGCCTGCGCGGACCAACCGAACCTCACCGCGGACTGGGTAGCGACCCAGACCCAGAACGGCTGGAAGATTCTGCCCATCACCGTCGGGCCACAGGCACGCTGCAACCAATGGAAGGTGTCCATTCGATCCGACCCGACGGACAACTTCGCGAAGGCGCGCGCGCAAGGACGACGCGTGGCAAGCAACGCCATCTCGGCGGCCGCCACACTCGGAATCGCCAAGGGCAGCACCCTCTGGTACGACCTGGAAGCCTTCGACATCAGCAAGCAGAACTGCCGGGAGAGCTCACTTGCGTTCCTCTCGGCGTGGACCAGGGAGCTGCACCGGGCCCACTGGAGCTCCGGGGTCTACTCCTCGGCTGCCTCGGGGATCACTGCGCTGGAGGAAGCGCGGCTCTACACCCCGAAGAAGTACAGCCTGCCCGACTACATCTGGTTCGCCCACTGGAACGACAAGGCGACCATCAACACCGCCTACATCGCGCCTGACGGCTGGATGCCGCACGGCAGGATGCATCAGTTCCTCGGTGGCCACACCGAGTGGCACGGCGGCGTGCCGCTGACGATCGACAGCAACTTCCTGGATCTCGGAACTGGCTCGGTGCCAGCCCATACTCCGAAGCACTGCGGCGGGGTCAACCTCAACTTCGCCGACTACCCGGTCATCGGCCCCGGTTCGAGGAGCAATCTGGTCGCGGCCGCCAAGTGTCTGCTCAAGGAGCAGGGCTACTACCACCACGGGATCAACCGCCACTACACGGATGCCACGAAGAAGGCGGTGCGCCAGTTCCGCCAGGCGAACGGTTTCATCCCCGGTTCGAAACTGAGGCCCCAGCACTGGAGCGTCCTGCTGTCAGCGGGCAGAACCGACCTCGCGAAGTACGGTTCCTACGGCGAGATGGTGCGCCGCCTGCAGCGGGCCCTGAACGCCGTACTGCCGAACGAGCTGCCGATCACCGGGTCATTCGCAGGGCTCACCCGCGCGGCGGTGCGGCAGTACCAAGAGGGCATCGGCGAAACCAGCAACGGCATCGTCACCCAGAGCGTCTGGGACGCACTCGCCGCGGGAGCGCTGCCGACAGCGACGCCGAGCCCGACGGCCTCGCCGTCCCCCTCGCCGACGTCGAGCACCACGACGTCCAGCCCCACCGCGACCCCCACGAGCTGACCCTCCGGAGAGTTCCTCAGGCCAGCGCGTCGGGGAGTGCCGAGACCCACACCCGGCTCAGCTCGCTCAGCCGGACCGTGAACTGGTCCTGTACGGCGAGCACAGCGTCAGCACCGGAGCCGTCGGTCACGCCGATTCGCAGGTGCGAGAATCCGCGCGCCTGGCACATGTCGGTGAAGCGCACCTCCTCGGACCGCGGCACGGCCACGATCGCCCGGCTCGAGGACTCACTGAACAGCTGCACGAACGGGTCGCCGTCGAGCCACACCCGTGCCCCGATGCCGTTGCGCAGGCAGGCCTCGACCAGAGCATGGGCCAGACCACCGTCGGACAAGTCATGGGCCGAGTCGATCAGCCCGTCTCGCGAGGCGTTGATCAGGATGTCGGCAAGCTGCCGCTCGGCAGCCAGGTCGATCTGCGGTGGCATCCCGCCCAGGTGACCATGGACCACATGGGCCCACTCCGAGCCGGACAGCTCGTCGCGAGTCGTACCGAGCAGGTAGATCTGCTGGCCCTCCTCGACGAACCCGGACGGGGTACGGCGCGTGACGTCGTCGATGACTCCCAGGACGGCGACGACCGGAGTCGGGAGGATCGCATTCGCCCCGGTCTGGTTGTACAGACTCACGTTGCCGCCGGTGACCGGAACTCCGAGAGCCTGACAGCCGTCGGCCAGCCCCCGGGTCGCCTCGGCGAACTGCCACATCACATCTGGGTCCTCGGGTGAACCGAAGTTGAGGCAGTCGCTCACCGCCAACGGCCGGGCCCCCGTCGTCGCAACGTTCCGGTAGGCCTCGGCGAGGGCGAGCTGAGTGCCGGCATAGGGGTCGAGCTTGGCGAACCGGCCGTTGCAGTCGGTCGAGACCGCAACGCCGAGGTTGGTGTCGACGTCGACGCGGACCATGCCGGCATCCTCCGGCTGGGCGAGGACCGTATTGCCCTGCACGTACCGGTCGTACTGGTCGGTGATCCAGGAGCGGTCGCTCAGGTTGGCCGAGCCGACCAGACGCAGCAGCGTCTCCCGCAGCTCCTCACCAGTGGAGGGTCGCGAGAGCTTCGCGGCGCCGTCGGCCTGAAGGTCGTCCTGCCACCCGGGCCGGGCGTACGGGCGCTGGTAGACCGGCCCGTCATGGGCCACGGTCCGCGGCGGAACGTCTACGACGACCTCGCCGTGCCACTCGACGATGAGCCGCCGGGTGTCGGTCACCTCGCCGACGACGGTCGCGTCGACGTCCCACTTGTCGCAGATCTCGAGGAAACGGGCGACCTTCTCCGGCTCGACGATCGCCATCATCCGCTCTTGCGACTCCGACATGAGGATCTCTTCGGGAGCCAACGACGAGTCGCGCAGCGGAACCCGGTCGAGCCAGACGTGCATCCCTTCGGTGCCGGCTGAGGCGAGCTCGCTGGTCGCGCACGACAGCCCGGCACCACCGAGATCCTGGATGCCGACGACGAGGTCCTCGGCGAAGATCTCGAGGGTGCACTCGATGAGCAGCTTCTCCATGAACGGGTCGCCCACCTGGACGCTCGGCCGCTTTGCCGGCCCTCCGGCGTCGAAGGTCTCGCTGGCCAGAACGGAGACGCCCCCGATGCCGTCGCCGCCTGTGCGCGCGCCGTACAAGATCACCTGGTTGCCCACTCCGTCGGCCTTGGCGAGGTGGATCTCCTCGTGCCGCATCACGCCCACGCACAGCGCGTTGACCAGCGGGTTGCCGAGGTAGCTGTCATCGAAGACCGCCTCGCCGCCGATGTTCGGCAGTCCGAGACAGTTGCCGTAGCCACCGATGCCGGCGACGACGCCGGGCAGCACCCGCTTGGTGTCGGGTGCGTCCAGTGGCCCGAAGCGGAGCGGGTCCATGACCGCCACGGGGCGGGCGCCCATCGCCAGGATGTCGCGGACGATGCCGCCGACGCCGGTCGCCGCACCCTGGTACGGCTCGACGTACGACGGATGGTTGTGCGACTCGATCTTGAACGTCACGGCGTACCCGTCGCCGATGTCGACGACGCCGGCGTTCTCCCCGATCCCGACCATGAGATGGGATCGCATCTCGTCGGTCACCTTCTCGCCGAACTGGCGCAGGTGGACCTTGGAGGACTTGTAGGAGCAGTGCTCGCTCCACATGACCGAGTACATCGCGAGCTCGGAGCTGGACGGACGGCGGCCGAGAATGTCGCGGATCCGCTGGTACTCGTCCTCCTTGAGGCCGAGGTCCTCCCACGGCTGCTCGTGGTCGGGAGTCGTGGCGGCGACATCGACGGTGTCGAGGTACGGGTGCTGAACGGTCACCGGCGGACTTTCGGCTCGGGGCGGGGGCGCGACAGGGCAAATCTACCCGCGGGCCCGGGGTGGATCGGAGGCGAGGCCCGATCGGCAGCTCGCGGCGACCCAGCAACTGGCTCGGACACGGTGGAGCAGGCGGGGTTCCCTGGCGCCGTAGCGACGGGCGCGTGCGGCCCGGTCACCCAGGTCTCGTCGGCTGGAGGGGCGTCGACCTGATCCAGCCGGTTCTTGACGTCACCGTGAAGACCTTCTCGACCGGCACGGGGAATGTCACGATGGAGCATGGTCCAACTCGATCGGCGCACCCTGTTCAAGGTTTCCGCGGCAGCGGCCGCCCTGGGCGCGGCAGGACTCCCCGTTCAGGCCGAGGCCCGGCCACGGGTCGCGAGGGTGTTGGCCACGAACATGGTCGTGCCCTGGGGGATCGCCTTCCTGCCGAACGGCGATGCGCTGGTCTCCGAGCGCGAGAGCGGCCGCATCTCGCGCGTCTCACGGCACGGCGGCCGCAGGACGGTGGGCCGGATCGCGAAGATCGACGCCTCCGCGGGTGAGGGCGGGCTCCTCGGTCTGGCCGTCCACCCGAGGTTCGCGGAGAACCGCTGGGTGTACGCCTACTACACCTCGGCGGCAGACAACCGCGTCGTCCGGATGAGGTTCCGCAGCGGCTCGCTGGGCCGGCGGCACGCGGTGCTCACGGGCATCCCGCGCGGGGACGGTCGGCACAACGGAGGCCGGCTGGCCTTCGGCCCGGACGGCATGCTCTACATCACCACGGGGGACACCGGGAACGGAGCCCTGGCCCAGGACAAGACCTCACTCGCCGGGAAGATCCTCCGGGTCACGCCCCGAGGCGGGGTCCCGGCCGACAACCCGTACGGGAATCCTGTGTGGACCCTGGGGCACCGCAACGTCGAGGGCATCACGTTCGACCATCAGGGAGTCGCCTGGGCGACGGAGTTCGGCGAGAGCACCACCGATGAGCTCAACAAGATCGTCAAGGGTGCCAACTACGGATGGCCGGTCGTCGAGGGCGGCGACGGGCCGGGCGGGTTCCACAACCCCTTCGTGCAGTGGAGCCCCACGTCCATCTGCTCACCCAGCGGCGTGGCGATCCGCAACGGCAGGGCCTGGGTCGGTGCGCTGCACGGCGCCTGCCTCTACTCGGTCGTGCTGCGCGGCCCTCACAAGAAGAAGAAGGTGCGCTGGTTCCACGACCGGTTCGGCCGGATCCGGACCGTGCAGCGGGCCCCGGACGGATCGCTGTGGATCACCACCAGCAACCGGGACGGACGAGGCTCCCCGTCCGCCGATGACGACCGGGTCATCCGAATCACCCTCGGCTAGGCGGCGCCGGGGACCGGCGCGCCCACCAGGCGGCGAGGGCCAGCTCGACGACACCGAATCCCACCACGATCGGCTGGAGGACGAAGTAGCGCCGGAACACTGCGAGCTGCACGACGATCCAGAGAATCAGGCCCGCACCCACCAGGTACCCGACCGGTACCGCACGACGGTCCCCCAGGGCAGCCAGCACCAGGAGGCACGCCTGGGGCAGCGCCACGGTCAGGAGGAGTGCGAGCCCGGGGAGAGTCCAGGAGTGGAAGGACCCGGTCCGCAGCCACGAGTCGTCCATCGCCATCGTGCCGGTCATGAGGCCGACGCCACCGTAGACCGCGGCGGCAGTGACATTCAGCGCGAGGGCGACGAGGAGCCAGCCGGGCCAGCCCCGCTGGACACGGGTACCAGCGGCCTGCACGTCACACCGCCAGCGTCGCCTTGAGCACGGACGTGAAGAACCGCAGCCCGTCGGTGCCGGGACCGGTCAACGAGTCGACGGCGTGCTCCGGGTGCGGCATCAGGCCGACCACGTTGCCGCGCTCGTTCGTGACTCCGGCGATGTCGCGCATCGAGCCGTTCGGGTTGACCTCGAGGTAGCGGGCGAGCACCCGACCCTCCGCCTCGAGCATGTCGAGGGTCTTCTCGTCGGCGACGTAGCCGCCCTCGCCGTTCTTGAGCGGGATCACGATCTCCTCGCCCTCGGCGTAGTCGTTGGTCCAGGGAGTGCTGACGTTCTCCATCCGGAGCCGCTGGTCGCGACAGACGAACATCCGATGGTCGTTGCGGATCAGGGCACCGGGGAGCAGGTGCGACTCGGTGAGGATCTGGAAGCCGTTGCAGATCCCGAGCAGTGGCATACCGCCCTCGGCCGCGGCGATGATCTCCTCCATGACGGGGGCGAACCTGGAGATCGCTCCGCAACGCAGGTAGTCGCCGTAGGAGAAGCCTCCCGGCAGCACCACGCCGTCCACGCCCTTGAGGTCGTGGTCCGCGTGCCACAGCCCGACCGCCTCGCCCCCCGCAAGAGTCACCGCCCGCTTGGCATCGGTGTCGTCCAGGGAACCCGGGAAGGTGACGACCCCGACCCTCACGCCTGAGCCTCCGAAGCCTCGTCGACGACGTGGACGGTGTAGTCCTCGATGACCGGGTTGGAGAGCAGTTTCTCGGCGATCTCATCCACCTCGGCCAGCACCGCCTCGGTCACCTCGCCCTCGACGGTGAGCACGAAGCGCTTGCCCTGCCGGACGTCGGTGATACCACCGAACCCGAGCCGCGGCAGCGCGCCGTGCACTGCCTTGCCCTGGGGGTCGAGGATCTCCGGCTTCGGCATGACGTCGACGATCACGCGGGCCACTGCGGCTCCTTGGGTCGCTGGGAATGCGACTGAAGTCTAACCGTGAGCCGGCACCGAGCTCTCGTCAGGTGGCGGGGAACCAGGCCCCGATGAACGAGCAAGCGGCGGACTCGCTACCGGAGCTCGCGCTTGAGGATCTTGCCCGTCGCCGTCATGGGGAGGGCGTCGCGGAACTCGATGATCCGCGGGTACTTGTACCCGGCCATGTTCTCCTTGCACCAGGCGATCAGCTCGTCCTCGGTCGTGGCATCGCCCTCGTGCTTGATGACGTACGCCTTGACCTCCTCGCCCAGCGACTCGTGCGGGACACCCACGACCGCCGCGAGGGAGATGGCCGGGTGGGTCTGCATGACCTCCTCGATCTCCCGCGGATACACGTTGAAGCCACCGCGGATGATCATGTCCTTGGACCGGTCGACGATGTAGTAGTAGCCGTCCTCGTCACGCTTGGCCAGGTCGCCGGTGCGGAACCAGCCGTCGTTCATCACCTCGGCGGTCGCATCGGGCCGACCGTGGTAGCCCTTCATGATGTTGTGCCCGCGGATCGCGATCTCCCCGACTTCGTCTGCCCCCTCGACCGTCTCCCACTCCTCGTTGACCAGCTTGACCTCGATGCCCCAGATCGGCGTGCCGATCGAGCCGGGCTTGGTGGGCATGTCCGGGTGGTTGAAGGTTGCCACCGGACTGGTCTCCGAGAGGCCGTAGCCCTCCTGGATGTCGATGCCGAACTTCTCCTTGAACTCGCGGATGATGTCGACCGCGATCGCCGCTCCGCCGGAGGCTGCGGCCCTGAGATTGCCGGCGATCTTCTTCACATCGGTCTCCGGGGTCAGCGCGCGCAGCATCGCCCAGTACATGGTCGGGACGCCGGCGAAGAAGCTGACGTTCTCCTTCTCCAGCAGGGCCAACGCCTGCTGGGGCTCGAAGCGGGGCACGAGCACCAGTGTCGCTCCGTTGGAGAAGCCGGTATTCATCTGAACGGTCTGGCCGAACGAGTGGAACAGCGGCAGCGCGACCAGGTGCACGTCGTGCTTGCCGGGCTCGAGCGGGAAGAGGCGCAGCGCACCGGCGACGTTCATGATGATGTTCGAATGGGTCAGCTCGGCACCCTTGGGCTGTCCGGTCGTGCCGCTGGTGTAGAGGATCACGGCAGTGTCGTCGGGGTCGGTGAGCACGGTGTCGAAGTGCGGGTGCTTGCCGCTGAGCGCCGAAGCCATCGTCTCGGCGCCCTCGATCGGCGACGTCGTCGCCATCGGGTCCGCGGTCACCAGGACGAAGTCGGTGCACTCGTCGGACTCCAGGAATCCCGCGTAGCCGGCCTGCCCCATCGGGAGCTCCGGGGTGCCTTCGAAGCAGAAGTAGGCCTTCGCGTCGGAGTCGGCCAGGTGGTAGGCGATCTCACGCGGCTTGAGCAGCACGTTGAGCGGCACGACGACCGCCCCGGCCTTGAGGATGCCGTAGTAGACGATCGGGAAGTGCGGGGTGTTCGGGCAGCTCAGCGCGACCTTGTCGCCGGGCTTGATCCCTCGGTCGACCAGGAGGTTGGCCACCATGTTGGACATCACGTTGACCTGGGCGTACGTGGCCCGGTAGTCCCCGAGCACCACTGCGTCACGCTCGGGGAAGCGGCGGGCGGAGTCCTCGAGGACGGCGGCGAGGTTGAACATCATGCCTCCTGGATTGGCTGGTTGCCCGCCAAACTACTCGGAGGTGTGGCGATCGTCACGGGTCCTGGGTGAGCCGGATCAGAAGGTCGTGCCGGTGAGCAGCTCGAACGCCTCGATGTAGCGGGCCCGGGTCCGCTCGATGATGGATGCCGGGAGGGCGGGCGGCGGCTCCCCGGATGCGCGCTCCCAGCCACTCGCCGACGAGATCAGCCAGTTGCGGACGATCTGCTTGTCGTACGACGGCTGGGCGCGGCCGGGCTGCCACTCGTCCACCGGCCAGTACCGGCTGGAGTCCGGGGTGAGCACCTCGTCGGCGAGCACGGTAGTCCCGTCGGGCCGAGCCCCGAACTCGAACTTGGTGTCGGCCAGGATGATGCCGCGCTCCCGGGCGATCTGCTCGGCGCGGGCGTAGATGGCGAGGGTGAGCTCGCGCAGCTCCGCGGCCCGCTCGGGCCCGACGGTGGCTTCCACCGCGGCGTACGCAACGTTCTCGTCGTGGTCGCCCATCGCCGCCTTCGTCGCCGGGGTGAAGATCGGCGCCTGGAGCTTGCTGCCGTCCTCCAGCCCCGGAGGCAGGGGGATGCCGCACACCTCGCCGGTCGCCCGGTAGTCCAGCAGTCCGCTGCCGGTGAGATAGCCACGCGAGACGCATTCGACGGGGTACATCGACAGCTCCTCGCAGATCACCGCACGTCCGGCGACCTGAGCCGGCACGTCGGTGGAGAGGATGTGGTTGGGCACCAGGTCGGCCAGTTGCTCGAACCACCACAGGGACATCTTGGTGAGAACGACGCCCTTGTCGGGGATGACGGAGTCCAGGACGAAGTCGAACGCCGAGATGCGATCGCTCGCCACCATGAGCAGCCGCCCATCACCGATGCGGTAGAGATCGCGGACCTTGCCGGAATGGATGTGCTGAGCGCCCGGGATCTCGGGAGCGTCAGGCAAGTCGATCGAGCCGGTCATGACCGGAGCCTACCGACGCCTGAGTCGTGCCCCGGCCGACCTGGCCGAGCCACTCTCTGAGATCGTTGGTCCATGCCTGAGTCAGCCGAAGAGGTCTACGCCAGGGTCGTCGCGGCGGTCGGCGAGAGCGGACGCCTGCCGATGCCTCCCGTCGAGGAGTGGGGCGACTGGTTCCCGTGGGAGGTCGTGGACGGCAACCTCCAGCCGAAGGTTCTCAAGCCGCCGGTGGCCGCCGAGCCGGCCCGGTCGGGATTGGACGGGGCCGACTGCCAGACCTGCACGGGCGGAGGTGGGAACGTCCGGATCTGGGAGAACTGGAACTTCCATCTCCTGCGCCCCGCGCTGCCGAAGGGCCTCCCGCTGGTGCTGTGGCTGAACACCAACGAGCACCTCGACTTCACCGACCTCGATGACGAGAAGGCCGCCGAGATGGGGCGGATCTCGGTCTGGCTCACCCGGATCATGTCGCACCTGGAGAACATCGGCCGGGTCCACGCCTGCCGGTGGGGCGACGGGTCGGAGCACATGCACACGTGGTTCATCGCCCGCACGGCCAGGCTTCCGCAGGTCATCGGGTCGATGGCCATCGAGTGGAACCAGATCCTCCCGCCCAGCCCGGAGGACGTGTGGCTGGAGGACGCCGCGACCGTGGCCCGCAAGCTCGCGCTGCACGACGGGCGTGCGCTGGTCTGAGATCCCCGGGTCTCAACCGTCTCGATCCCAGGTGACCGGGAGACCGTGGGGTGGGGCGGATCCGATGATCCTGCTCTCCCCCGAGGGCCAGGTCTCCAGACGGATCAGGAACTCGTGATCCGCATCCGGAGTGCGGCGCGACGGCTCGAAGGCGACATGCGCGAAGGGGGCCTCGGACGTGGCCTCCGCTCCGAGCCCGGCGATCCGGCCGCGCACCGTCCGCTGGTCGTCGGGGGTGAGGTACTGGAACATCACGGAGTGCCACAAGACTGTGACCGTTCCTGGGCGCAGCTCGATGCCGTTGACGAAGGTCACCGCGTCCTCGCCCCGAACCTCCGCCGGATTCTCCGCCGCGACATCGAGCGCGGCAGCGAGCCGCTGGTGCCGGGTGGTCTGATCCGGCCACACGTACGCCGTCAGCGCCACGCGCCCCTCGACCACACCGATCGGCGAGAGATCGCAGCCGACCCGCTCCACGATCCGCACCGGTCGCGACACCGGGCCCTCTCCCCACGCCGGATCGAGCCGAACCCCGGACGCCGCCTCACCCAGGACGCCGCCCCGAGCGACGTAGGCATAGCGGTCCGCCCGCAGGTTGAGCCCGCCGCTGGCACCGATCTCGAAGAGCCGGACCGGGAGCTCCCAGGGCAGCTGCAGCAGCCCGCCGTACAGGGGTGCCGACCTGCCCACCTCGTTGGTCTGCGGAGCCCGGTCGAGCCATTCCCTGACGGCATCCGGGTCATCGGCGATCAGCTGCAGCACAGCCGCGGCGGCGGGCCCGAGATCGAAGCGACCCCCCGCCGTCGGGTAGTAGCGGGCGAGCGCCGGTGCGCGGCCGGTGAGGACCAGTCGGTGGACAGAGCCCAACAGTCGGAGGCCCAGCGCCGAGGGACCCGGGTCGTCCTCGTGGCCGGCCAGCACCTCGCGGGTGGGGCCGCCGACGTCCAGATCGTCGGCGAGCACGTCGAGCAGCGCGGCGTACATCGGCGATCCCAGCTCTTCGCAGGCGCGAGCTTGATGCCGGAGAGCCGCCGCCGCGTCCATGACCCGAGTGTGCCCGAGAGCCTCAGGCTCTGGTGCGACGGGGCTGCAGGAACCACTCCATCCGCTTGGTGATCCAGGGCAGCGCCAAGTAGGTCATCACCGGGGTCATCGCCATCACGCTGACCAGCACCTTGAGCGGAAGGAACCAGTCGTGCATCGTGTGCCCACCCACCCAGTTGGCGGTGAGGCTGAGCGGGTAGAAGACCAGGAAGATCACGATCATCTGCTTCCACCGCGGAGGCGCCGGAGGGGCAGGTCTCAGATCCTCGACGTCGCGGGTGGCCGGCTCGTCGAACCAACCCTCGATCCCGGTGCGCTTCTCCACCCTGGACTCCTCGACCAAACCCTGCGCCGAGCCCAACCACCAGGAACGCTGGCTCGACGCCTCCCAGCCGGCCAGTGACTCCGGGGAGTCGAACCGGTAGAGCATGTGCCAAGCCGCGGAGTCCTGTCCGGGCCTGAGCCAGCCGGCTCCGAGGAACCCGTCGAAGGAGGAGGCGAGGCGGAACCCGGACTCGACCCAGGCACTCATCTCGGCCTCGTGGGCCGGGTCGACGTGCCGGGTGATCGCGACGGTTACGGGGGTGCTCACCCGCCGAGCCTAGGCGCTCCGCATCCCCCGAAGATCAGGGGCGAGCTCGGAGCTTGACCCGGACGCTCCAGTGGCTGGGGCCGGCCTTGGACTTGGCCCGCACCCGGCAGTCGTAGACGCGCCCGGCAGCCAGACCCTTCACCACGATCGGCGAGTTCTGCCCCGCGACCTTCACGACCGCGGAGCCATGCCGCATCACGCACCGGACCAGGTAGCCGGTGACCTTCGCGCCACGCGACCGGCTGCGGTCGAACGTGATCTTGGCGCGGTGAGCGGCCACCCGCTTCGCATGCACGTTCGTCGGCCGAGTCGGAGTGATGGTGCCCACCTTGTACTTCAGATGACGAAGCGACTTCTTGGTGGTCGCGAGCATGGTCGTCGACGACTCGGACTGTGGGCCGGCGAACGGGGTAGGAGCCGACCCGGAGACGTTCGGGAAGTGCATGCCGTCGATGTGCACGATCATCGCGTCGGCGCCGGCCTCCTGGAAGACGTCGACGGTCGCGCCGCCGTCACCGGTCACGGTCACGCCGCTGCTCGTCATGCTGGCCGGATCAGGCACGCCGTACACGTCGCGGAGGAACTGGTTCGGGATCCGCAGCTCCGCATGCCCGTTCACCAGCGTCGTCCCGTCCTGGAGGAACCTCCGGTTCGCGGCGTTCACCAGCAGGTACGGCGGGATGCTCGGGTCCGCCGGGGTGACGATCTGCGGCGGCAGCTCCGTGTGGGCGATGTTGTTGAAGTAGTTCATGCCGTAGAAGTCGGCCCGCTGACTCGCGTTGTTCCAGGCGCCGTAGTCGGTGATGTAGAAGTCGAAGTAGCCGTCCCACTGCCTGTTGTTGAACCCGCCGGGGAGGCCGGTCACCCAGTCCTCGGGGCAGTAGGTGCCGGAGGAGTCGCACTGACCCGAGACGGTGACCGGGTTGCCGCTGATGGTGACGGTGTAGCCGTCGGTCGCGTGGGTCCGGGTCACCTTGACGTTCTGGGCCTTGCCGTGCGTCACCCGGGGGATCTCCCAGTTGCCCACGAAGATGACGACTCTCCACGTGTCGGTCAGCGCCGAGAAGCCCAGGTTGCCGCCGGTTCCGTCCTTCTGCGCAAAGAAGTAGATGTTCTTGCTGGGGTTGGTGTCGTCGTACCACGCGATATAGCTGAAGGGCGTGGTGATCGCGCCGCTGTTGACGGTGACGGACTCGATGCAAGGAGCCGCCCCCGCAGTCGTCGTGCAGTCCTGCAGCGACGGCGGGGAGGACCCAGCGGCCGAGGGGGCCGAGAATCCGGTCACCAGCGACAGCGAAGAGGCGATCAGACCGAGGGCGAACATGCGGCGAAGCGAGAGCGTCATGACCTGACGCTACGGATCCTGCGAGATTCCGCAACCCCTCTCGGTCAGTTCAAAGAATCTCGCCGGGGGAGTACGCCGCGGCGCCGGGACGCTGCGCGCACACCTCCTCGATCCCGCGGACCACCGCCTGGGTCTGCGCGACCGCCGCTCCGGTGAAGGTGATCGGCTCGGCGACCAGCTCGGCCAGCTGGGTCTCGGTCAGCCCCAGCCGCTCGTCTGCGGCGAGCCGCTCGAAGAGGTTGTTGACCGCGCGTCCCTGGCGCATCTCGAGGGCGACGCCGACGGCGGCCTCCTTGATGGCCTCATGGGCGGTCTCGCGTCCGACGCCGTTGCGCACCGCGCTCATCAGCACCTTGGTCGTGGCCAGGAACGGCAGGTAGCGATCGAGCTCACGCTGAATCACGGCCGGGAAGGCGCCGAACTCGTCGAGCACGGTGAGGAAGGTCTGGAACAGCCCGTCGGTGGCGAAGAAGGCGTCCGGGAGGGCCACCCGGCGTACCACCGAGCAGGAGACGTCGCCCTCGTTCCACTGGTCCCCGGCGAGCTCACCGACCATGGACAGGTAGCCACGCAAGATCACCGCGAGCCCGTTGACCCGCTCACACGAGCGGGTGTTCATCTTGTGCGGCATCGCCGACGAGCCGACCTGCCCCTCCTTGAACCCCTCGGTCACCAGCTCGTTGCCGGCCATCAGCCGGATCGTGGTGGCGAGGTTGGAGGGGGCGGCGACGGTCTGGACCAGGGCCGAGACGACCTCGAAGTCCAGCGACCGCGGATAGACCTGGCCCACCGACGTGAGCACGCGATCGAAGCCGAGGTGCGCGGCAACTCGCTGCTCGAGATCGGCCAGCTTGGATGCGTCGCCGTCGAGCAGGTCGAGCATGTCCTGGGAGGTGCCCATCGGCCCCTTGATGCCGCGCAGGGGGTAGCGGGCGAGCAGCTCACCCAGCCGTTCGTACGCCACCAGCAGCTCGTCGGCGACGGTCGCGAACCTCTTGCCGAGCGTGGTCGCCTGCGCGGCGACGTTGTGGGAGCGTCCCGCCATGACCAGCGTCTCGTGCTCGGCGGCCAGCCGGCCGAGCCGTGCCAGTGTGGCGACCACCCGGTCGCGGACCAGCTCCAGCGAGGACCGGATCTGTAGTTGCTCGACGTTCTCGGTGAGGTCCCGTGAGGTCATGCCCTTGTGGATCTGCTCGTAGCCGGCGAGCGCGCAGAACTCCTCGATCCGAGCCTTCACGTCGTGCCGGGTGACCCGCTCCCGAGCCGCGATCGACGCCAGGTCGACCACGTCGACGACCCTCTCATATGCCTCGATCGCCCCGTCGGGAACGTCGACACCGAGGTCGCGCTGAGCCTTCAGCACGGCGATCCACAGTCGGCGCTCGAGCACGATCTTGTGCTCGGGGGACCAGATGCCCACGAGATCGGTGGCGGCGTAACGGTTCGCCAGGACATTGGGGATCGTCATCACGGCTCCTTCACGGAGGCGCCCTCGACGACGCCCAGGGGTTCAGCGGCGATGTCGGTGCGCCACTGCGCGCCGGGGAAGGTGATGGCGGCGAGCCCTTCGTAGGCGCGGGCACGTGCGGCCGCGACGTCGGGGCCGATGGCCCGAACGGCGAGCACCCGGCCACCTGCGGTGACCAGCCCGGCCTCGGTGAGGGCCGTCCCGGCGTGGATCACGTCGATGTCCCGCACCGACCGGAGCCGGTCGACGCCGGTGATCAGGTCGCCCTTCGACGACGAGTCCGGGTAACCCGCCGAGGCGAGCACCACCGACACGGCCGCCTGCCCGGTGAAGGCGGGCGGCTTCACGTCGTTCAGCCGCCCTTCGGCAGCGGCGAGCAGGAGCTCGCCGAGGGGCGACTCCAGGACCGCCAGGACTGGCTGGATGTCGGGGTCTCCGAACCGGCAGTTGAACTCGATGACCCGAGGGCCCTCGTGCGTCAGCGCCAGGCCGACGTACAGACAGCCACGGAACGGCGAGCCACGACGAGCCATCTCGTCCAGCGTCGGCTGCACGATGGTCCGCATGACCGTGTCGGCGAGATCGGCCGGTGCCCAGGTGAGCGGGGTGTAGGAGCCCATCCCACCGGTGTTGGGACCGCGGCCGCCGTCGGAGATCCGCTTGAAGTCCTGGGCCGGCTGCAACGGGTAGGCCGTGGTCCCGTCGCACACGGCGAAGAGCGAGACCTCGGGTCCGTCGAGGAACTCCTCGATCACCACCCGTGCGCAGGTGGCCGCGTGCGTGAGGGCCTCCCCTCGGTCGGTGGTGACGACCACGCCCTTGCCAGCCGCCAGGGCATCGTCCTTGACGACGTACGGCGGGCCGAACTCGTCCAGCGCGGCCGCGGTCTCGGCCCGCGAGTGGCAGACACGGGCGCGGGCGGTCGGGACTCCGGCAGCCTCCATCACCTCTTTGGCGAACGACTTGGACCCTTCGATGCGGGCGGCCTCGGCCGACGGACCGAAGCAGGCGATCCCGCGTGCGGTGACCGCGTCGCCCACCCCGGCGACCAGCGGAGCCTCGGGCCCTACGACGACCAGGTCCATGCCCAGCTCCGCGGCGAGCGCTGCGACCGCCTCACCGCTCATCGGGTCGACTTGGTGCACCGGGCCGAGGGATGCCATCCCCGGGTTGCCGGGAGCGGAGTGGATCTCGGTGACGGCGGGGTCACGGCTGAGCGCCAGGGCAAGGGCGTGCTCACGACCGCCCGTACCGATGACAAGTGCCTTCACGAGATCACAGGCTAGTCGCCCGCGAGACCGCGTCGGACCTCGACCGACCACGAGTCACGTCGGGGTGAGCACGAAGGAGCACGTGAGAATCTGCCCCTACCGGAGCTGGATGGTCTCGTCGCGGCCAGGGCCCACTCCGATGCCCCAGAAGGGAGCACCGGAGATCTCCTCGAGCGCGCGGACGTAGGTCTGGGCTGCCTTGGGCAGTTCCTCGAAGGTCCGGCACGTCGAGATGTCCTCGGTCCACCCCTCGAAGAACTCGTACACCGGGACGGCGTGGTGGAACTCGCTCTGGGTCATCGGCATCTCGTCGGTGCCGACCCCGCCGATCTCGTAGCCCACGCAGACCGGGATGCGGTCCCAGCCTCCGAGGACGTCGAGCTTGGTCAAGAAGAACTCGGTCAGGCCGTTGACGCGAGCCGCGTAGCGCGCGATCACCGCGTCATACCAGCCGCAACGCCGGGGACGGCCGGTGGTGGTGCCGAACTCGGCGCCTCTCTCGCGCAGCCGCTGGCCGTCGTCGTCGAGCAGCTCGGTCGGGAACGGGCCGGCCCCCACTCGCGTGGTGTAGGCCTTGATCACCCCGATCATCCTGTCGATCCGGTTCGGGCCGATGCCCGCACCGGTGCACACCCCCCCGGCGGTCGGGTTGCTCGAGGTGACGAACGGGTAGGTCCCGTGGTCGACATCGAGCATGGTCGCCTGCGCCCCCTCGAAGAGGACCATCTTGCCGTCGTCGAGGGCGCGGTTGAGCAGCAGCGAGGTGTCGGCGACCATCGGGCGCAGCCGGTCGGCATAGCCGAGCAGCTCGTCGAGGATCTCGCCAACCGCGATCGCCCGGCGGTTGTAGATCTTGACCAGCAGCGGGTTCTTCACGTCGAGGGCCATCTCGACCTTCGCCGCGAGGATCTTCTCGTCGAAGAGGTCGGCGACCCGGATGCCGATCCGGCTGATCTTGTCGGCGTACGCCGGCCCGATGCCGCGCCCGGTCGTGCCGATCTGGTTCTTGCCGAGGAAGCGCTCGGTGACCTTGTCGATGGTCTGGTGGTAGCTGGTGATCACGTGGGCGCTGGAGGAGACCACCAGGTGCGACACGTCGACCCCACGAGCGGACATCTCGTCGATCTCGTCGAAGAGGACGCCGAGGTCGACGACCACACCGTTGGCGATCACCGGAGTGGTGCCCGGCGTCAGGATCGCCGAAGGAAGCAGGTGGGTAGCGAACTTCTCGCCGTTGACCACGATGGTGTGGCCCGCGTTGTTGCCGCCGGAGAATCGCACGCAGTAGTCGATCGAGGAGTCGATCGAGGAGCTGAGCAGGTCCGTCGCCTTGCCCTTGCCCTCGTCCCCCCACTGGGCGCCAAGGACCACGATGGCTGGCATGGGGCCCCCTCTCTCGTCAGTTGCTGTCGGTCATCGCCACGCGGTGCGCGGCGCCGACATCAGGACAACAAGCAACCCCGGCGCAACAGCACCGGGGCTCTTGCGGCCCGAATCTACCAAAACCGCGTGCCCAGTGGCCGGGTTCAGCCAGCTTCGCCCAGCAGCACGTCATACCCGAGCTGACTGCTGTCCTTCAGGAACTCTGCGCACCGAGCCGCTTCCTCGACGTCGTCGATCCGGCCGGCTGCACGCGCCAGCGCACCGAGGCAGCAGAGGAAGCCGCGGTTGGGCTCGTGCTCCCACGGGATCGGGCCGTGGCCCTTCCACCCGTTCCGGCGCAGCAGATCGAGCCCGCGGTGGTAGCCGACCCGCGCGTAGGCGTAGACCGTGACCGAGTCGACGTCTCCGGCCTCGGCCTCGGTGGCGAGCGCCGCCCACGCTGTCGGCGACGCCGGGTGGGCGCGGACCACGTCGAACGGCGCAGCGCCGGCCTCGAGGAGCGCAGCGGCCGGGTCTTCCGGAAGCCGGGTGGGCGGTGGTCCCGCAAGGAGGTCCGTCATCGCGCGAGGGTGTGTCCGGTGCTGCGGAGGTTGGCACAGGCCTCGACGACGCGGGCAGCCATCCCCGCCTCGCCGGCCTTGCCCCAGGAGCGTGGGTCGTAGAGCTTCTTGTCGCCCACCTCGCCGTCAACCTTGAGCACGCCGGCGTAGTTGGTGAACATGTGGTCGGCGACCGGCCGGCTGAAGGCGTACTGGGTGTCGGTGTCGACGTTCATCTTCACCACGCCGTAGTCCACCGCTGCGGCGATCTCCTCCGGCAGCGACCCGGAGCCTCCGTGGAAGACCAGGTCGAAGGGCTTGGCCGCGGCGTCCATGCCGTACTTCTGGGCAACCGCCTCCTGGGCGGCCTTGAGGATCTCCGGGCGGAGCTTGACCTTCCCGGGCTTGTACGAGCCGTGCACGTTGCCGAAGGTGAGCGCAGTCATGTAGCGGCCTCGCTCCCCGATCCCGAGCGCCGCAGCGGTTGCCAGCGCGTCCTCCGGAGTCGTGTAGAGCTTCTCGTTGATCTCGCCGACGACCCCGTCCTCCTCGCCGCCAACAACGCCGACTTCGATCTCGAGGATCACCCGGGCCGCGACAGCCCGCTCCAGAAGCTCACTGGCGATGGCGAGGTTCTCGGCGAGTGGAACCGCCGAGCCATCCCACATGTGGGACTGGAAGAGCGGCTCCTGGCCGTTCTTGACCCGCTCGGCCGAGATCGCGAGCAACGGGCGGACGAAGCTGTCGAGCTTGTCCTTGGGACAGTGGTCGGTGTGCAGCGCGATGTTGACCGGGTAGTTCTTGGCCACCTCCGCGGCGTAGGCGGCAAATGCCGCCGACCCGGTGACCATGTGCTTGATCGTCGGGCCGGAGAGGTAGTCCGCACCGCCGGTGGACACCTGGACGATGCCGTCGCTCTCGGCGTCCGCGAAGCCGCGCAGGGCCGCGTTGAGGGTCTGAGAGGACGTGACGTTGATGGCCGGAATGGCGAACGACTCGCGCTTGGCGGTGTCGAGCATCTCGGCGTAGGCCTCGGGAGAGGCAAGGGGCATGATCGGCTCCTCAATCGCAGCGGTGCGTCAACGCCACTCTAATGCGACGGCCTGTGCGGTCGTGTTGTTGCCCAGGCCCGGGGACCTCTCAAGATCGCAGTCGTGGGGCCGATCAACAGGACGGCTGGACCAGGCTGCGGCACCCCCAGGAAGGACCCGAACGTGATCCAGGATGCTCCCACGATCGACTTCAAGCACGTGCTCGCCACAGCCGAGCGGGTCAAGCCGCTGCCCACCAGCGTGGCTCGGCTGGCGGCGCTGGTCTGCGAGGAGGAGCCGGACTTCAAGGAGATCGTCGAGGTCGTCAGCTACGACGAGTCGCTGACCGCACAGCTGCTCCGGCAGGCGAACTCCGTGGGCCTCGGGTCGATCCACCCGGTCAAGACGGTCCGCGATGCCGCGATGCGACTGGGCACCGGGTCCCTCCTCTCGCTGGCACTGACCTCCAGCGTCGGCGACAACCTGCGGCGGGCGCTTCCGGCCTACGGACTGGCCGAGGGCGAGCTCTGGCAGCAGTCGGTGGCCGCCTCCATCGCGGCCGAGGTGATCCGCTCCCACGCTCGGATCGGCGTCCCCGCCGAAGTGTCGACCGCCGCCCTCCTCCACGACTTCGGAAAGGTCGTGCTGGCCAACCACTTCGGTCCCCAGATCCTGAAGATGCTCGAGGAGGCTTCGGGCAACGACAACATCGACCTCTGCGAGACCGAGCTCCGCGTCTTCGGTGTCACCCACGCTGACGTCGGCGGCCTGGTGGCCCAGCAGTGGCACCTTCCTCAGTCGATCGTCGACGCAGTCACGCAACACCATTCCGTGCGCGACGATCTGCCCGCCATCTGCGCAGCGGTCAGCCTCGCCCACGCCGTGGCGCTGGAGCTCGGGCTTCCCGAAGACCCCGTGATCGAGGTGGTGGAGCGCCAGCAGAGCATGGTGATCCAACGACGGCCGATCATGCGACAACTCGGCATCGACCCCGATCTCTACCCCGAGATCGTGCACACCGCACGCGCGAAGTACGACGAGCTCGCTTCCCGCTTCGACGTCTGACTCAACCCCGCCAGCTGCCCGACAGGTCGGCGTGCTGGCCGATCCACGTGTGCATCGCGATCGCCGCGGCCGCCGACGCGTTGATCGACCGAGTCGAGCCGAACTGCGCGATGGAGAACGTGCCGTCGCACGCTGCACGTGCCGACTCCGACAGCCCGGGCCCCTCCTGACCGAAGAGCAGGCAGCAGCGCTCCGGAAGCTCCAAGGTCTCGATCGGTCGGGATCCCGGGAGGTTGTCGATGCCCAGGAGCGTCACGTCGTTCCCGTGCAGGTACTCGGCCAGCTCGGCGACGGTGCCGTGATGGCGAATGTGCTGGTACCTGTCGGTCACCATCGCCCCCCGGCGGTTCCAGCGCCTGTTGCCGACGATGTGCACCTCCTGGGCCAAGAAGGCGTTGGCCGTGCGCACGATGGTCCCGATGTTGAAGTCGTGCTGCCAGTTCTCGATCGCCACGTGGAACCCGTGTCGCCTGGTGTCGAGGTCGGCGACGATCGCCTCCATGGTCCAGTAGCGGTAACGGTCCACGACGTTGCGGCGGTCGCCTTCGGCCAACAGGGTCGGGTCGTACTGCGCACCCGTGGGCCAGGGACCCTCCCACGGGCCCACCCCGACCTCGTCGGGCCCGTGCGGCATCGGGTCGTAGGGGGCTCGCCGCTCCGCGGAGTCGCTCACGGCGGTCCATGCTAGGCGCCCTTGCCGTGATCGGGTGATCGGAGGCTTGACCGCCCGATAGGGTCGCGTCGTGACCGCGCTTCCCGTACTGCTCGCCGGCAGCGAATGGCTCAACCCCGAGAAGCTGCTCGACGCGATGGGCCCGTGGGCGTTCTGGGGAATGCTGGCGATCATCTTCGCCGAGTGTGGGCTGTTCGCCCTGCTCCCCGGTGACTCCCTCCTCTTCGTGGCCGGGATCTTCCTCGCCTCGGGGTGGAACGCGGCGCCGAACCTCCTCGTGACGCTGGTCGTGCTCGCCATCGTCGCGTGGCTCGGCAACGTGAACGGCTACTTCATCGGGTACGTCGTCGGCCCGCCGCTCTTCAAGCCCGATGCCCGGGTCTTCAAGTCCGAGTACGCCGAGCGCGCACACGTCTTCTTCGAGCGGTTCGGGGCGCGGGCGATCATCCTGGCTCGGTTCGTCCCCATCGTCCGCACCTTCATCACACTCTTTGCCGGAGTGGCCCGGATGGACCGTCGCCAGTACTTGGTCTACTCGGCGGTGGGCGCGGCTGCCTGGGTCACGATCGTCACCATGGCCGGCTACTGGCTCGGTCAGATCGGCTGGATCAAGAGCAACGTCGACCTGATCGTTCTCGGGCTCGTGGCCCTCTCACTGGTGCCGATGGCCTGGCACTGGTACTCCGAGCGCCGGGCCAAGCGCGCGGCCTGACTCCCCCCAGCAGGTCCAGCCCAGCGTCACAACCCCAGTTCGGTCTTTCCGTAGGCGAAGAGGTACGGCACTCCAGTCTCGGCCTCGACCCGCTCCTTGGCCCCGGTGTCCCGGTCGACGACGACAGCGACACCCACGACGTGGGCACCGGCCTCGGTCAGCGCCTCGACTGCGGTCAGCACCGAGCCGCCCGTGGTGGAGGTGTCCTCCACGGCCAGCACCCGACGTCCCTCGACCGGCGAGCCCTCGATCCGGCGTTGGAGCCCGTGCGACTTCTCGGCCTTGCGGACCACGAAGGCGTCGAGCACCCGGCCACGACCGGCCGCCGCGTGGAGCATCGCCCCCGCCACCGGGTCCGCCCCCAAGGTCAACCCGCCGACCGCTTCGAAGTCGAGATCGGCGACCAGGTCGAGCATCACCGAACCGACGAGGGGAGCCGCCACGCCGTCGAGGGTGATGCGGCGCATGTCCACGTAGTAGTCGGCCTCCTTGCCCGAGGCCAAGGTCACCCTCCCGTGGACGATGGCCTTGGCCTGGATCTGCTCGAGGAGGACGTCGCGGTCGGTCATGGCAGCGACCCTACTGGCTCAGCAGGCGACCCTTCCTGGAGTCCGTCGACCCCGTGCTCCGGCCGGAGTGCCTGAGACCCTGCCGGCCCGGTGTGGTGGCGACGGTAGCGTCGGAGCATGGCGAGCTCCCACCGATCGGCACAACGGCTCAGCGGCATCCCGGAGACGATCTTTGCCCGCATGTCCGCTCTCGCTGTCGCCACGGACTCCATCAACCTGGGCCAGGGGTTCCCCGACGAGGACGGACCGTCGGAGATCGTCGAGGCGGCGGTGTCCGCGCTCCGCTCGGGCCGCAACCAGTACCCCCCGGGGATCGGGATCCCCGAGCTGCGCCGGGCCATCTCGGCCCATCAGAAGCGCCACTACGACCTGGCGGTCGATCCCGACGATGAAGTCATCGTGACCGCGGGTGCCACGGAGGCCGTGGCTGCCGCGATCCTGGCGTTCACCGATCCCGGAGACGAGGTCGTGGTGCTGGAGCCCTACTACGACTCCTACGTGGCCTGCATCGAGATGGCGGGCGGCATCCGCAGGCCGGTGACGCTTCGCCCGCCCGACTTCCGACTCGATGTCGAAGCGCTGCGAGCCGCGGTCACGTCGCGAACGCGGTACCTGCTCATCAACACCCCGCACAACCCGACCGGCGCAGTCTTGACCCGGGAGGAGCTGGGGGCGATCGCCGACGTCGCGCTCGACCACGACCTCATCGTCGTGACCGATGAGGTCTATGAACACCTCACCTTCGACGGCCGCCGGCACATCCCCTTGGCCACGCTCCCGGGGATGTTCGACCGGACGGTGACCATCTCGAGCGCCGGCAAGTCGTTCTCCTTCACCGGGTGGAAGGTCGGCTGGGTGTCAGGGCCCGCGGAGCTGGTGAGAACCGTCCTTCGCGCCAAACAGTGGCTGACCTATACGAACGCCGCGCCGCTGCAGCCCGCGGTTGCCTACGCCTTGGACCACCATGACGACTACCCCGGCGCCCTCGCGCGGGCACTCGCCGACAGGAGGGACCTGCTGGTCGACGGCCTGAACCGCATCGGTCTGCCGACCTTCTCGCCCGAGGGGACCTACTTCGCACTGAGCGACGTGAGTGGATCGGCCTACCCCGATGGGCGCGACTTCTGTGAGGCGCTGCCGCGGGCCGCGGGCGTCGTCGCCATCCCTGCGGCCGTCTTCTACGACGACGAGGAAGCGGGTCGCTCGCTGGTGAGGTGGGCCTTCTGCAAGCGCGAGGAGCTCCTCGGCGCCGCGCTCGATCGACTCCAGGGCGCCGCGCTGGTCACCCCGCCCTCCGACCGTTAGGCACCCTGGCGTTCGTTGCCGGAGCCGGACCGGGTCAGGACTGCGCGAACGGAAGCCGCACCGTGAAGGTGCTGCCGGAGCCTTCCTCGGACTCGAAGCTGACCCGTCCCCCGTGTGCGGTCACCACCTGGTTGACGATGTGCAGGCCCAGGCCGGTGCCGTCGATCGCCAGGAAGGCCGAAGAGGAGGACCGGAAGAACCGGTCGAACACCTTGCCCTGCTCGGCCTTCGGAATGCCAATCCCCGTGTCCTCCACCGTGATCACCGCGGTCTGACCATCGACGCCCACCTCGATTCCAACCCGGCCGCCATCCGGAGTGAACTTGATCGCGTTGCTGACCAGGTTGGTCACGGCGCGCTCGATCTGGGAACCATCGCCCATCATGGTGATCGGGGAGTCTCCCAGGTCGGCAATCACCTCGACCCTTCGCTGCCCGAAGGCGACCAACACCGACTCGACCGCGGACCGGACCGGGTCACGCAGGTCCATCAACGCCGGGCGATAGGCGAAGGTCCCGCCATCCATCCGCGACAGGGTCAGTAGATCCTCGATCAGCTGCTCGAGCCGCCTGGCGTTCCGGACCACCGGCTCGAGAAGGCGGAGCTGCTCTTCGGGCAGATCGTAGGCGCGCATCAGGTCGGTGTAGCCGATGACGCTCGTGATCGGCGTACGCAGCTCGTGGCTGACCGAGGAGATGAAGTCGTTCTTGCTGCGGTCCAGCGCGGCCAGCCGCTCAACCGCCTCGTGCTCGTGACGTAGCGCGGCGCGAAGGGCTTCCTCGGTCTTGCGCGCCTGGCTGACATCCTCGATCACCCCCAAGAATCCGAGTGCTTCGCCGGAGGGAGCACTGCGCAGGGACAGACGCAGATGGCCGACGAACCGAGAGCCGTCCTTGCGCATGAAGTCCCAGTCGCCTTCGACGACCTTGGCCCCGGAGTACAGCGGAGCAGCGATCGTGTCGAAGTCCATGCCGCCAAGACGCGCGGGCGCATACAGGCCGGCGGCCATCAGGCCGGCCAGCGCCTCCTCTCGCGTGTAGCCGAACATCGCCTCCGCACCGGCGCCCCACACAGCGATGCGACCACCGGGGTTGGTGGCGACGATCGCCAGCCCCTGAGAGGAGTCCAGCACGCTACTCAGCTCGGCATGAGTGGTGCGAGCCTCCTGCAAGGCAACGCGCCTCTGGTCGGCTGCCACGACCGTGGGGATCACCACGAGGGCGTGCACCAGGATGGATGCCTGCAGCAGCAGCGTGAGATCGGCGAATGCCACCTGCTCGGGCGGAATCCCGAACGGCCCGAGACCCGCATGGGTGCCCAGGACCATGATCGACCCGAGGAGCAGCAGCTCGAGGGAGACCATGCGAGTGGTCAGCCGCAGCGCTCCCCAGATCAGGAACGGGATGGGCAGGAACACCGTCGGAACGCCCGTGGGATCCAAGTAGGTCGCCAGGGCGGTCATGGTGAGGAGCACGAACTGGAGCGTGGTCTCCAGCCATCGAGATCCCACCTCCTGGCCCCCACGGGCGGCGATGGCGAACGGCACGACGATCAGCAGGGCCGCCATGTGCGAGGTCGTGAGCGACTGGGCCGAGCGCAGGAAGTTCCCGTCGTTCAACAGGGCGATCCCGGCAGCCCCGAATACGCCCAGCGTGGCCGACGCGGCAAGCGCCGCCATGAGGAGCCGAGCGGTGTCCTCCAGGGTCACCAGTAGTGCGGGGCGCCTGAACCACGAAGTCAGAACAGCGACGCCGACTCCTGCTTCGAGCACGTTGCCCACTGCGTACCAGAGCGAGAGGGCCAGACCATGGCCGCCCTCGGCGTTTCCGATCCAGACCGAAACGAAGATGATCAGCGCCGTCGCCCAGATCAGCCGCTTGGGCGTCACCACGGCCAGCGCGAAGGACAGCCCGGCTGCCGGCCACCAGCTCGCCACGCTGGATCCCGGTGGAGAGAAGTAGAGGCCCGAGGTGCCCAGCAGGACGATGCCGATCCCCGCCACGGGGGCGACCACCAACCAGGCGGGCAGTCGGAGCGCCGCCCCTTCACTGGTCCAGACCCGGCCGGCCCAACCTGCGGTCATGACGTCGGACTCCCCTCGAGAACCGCGACCAGCCGGCCCAGGCAATGCATGCGTCCCCTGAACCACGGGCTCAGGCAGTGCACGGAAGACTAGTCGTCAACTCACCAAACCGGGAGATTTTGCTCATTTCCCCGCCGGCGGAAGTAGTCGTTGGACGAGGACGCGAAGAGCAGCACCAGAGCCGTCACCGAGGCGACCAGGAAGATCAGGGAGACGACCGAGGTGATCAGCGCCAGGCTCAGCAGACCCGCCACACCGGCACTGATCGCGAGCAGGACTCTCGCCCAATTGGCTCCACGGAAGACGAAGATCGCCAGGATGACGGCAGCCAAGGACCAGAAGGCGACGATCGCGAAGAAGCCGATCAGCCCGGTCACCAGGTCCGCGGCACTGATGCTGACCTGATCCTTGAACTGCGGGGTCGACTCGATCTGGTCGATGACCGTCGAGCGGGCAACCGCAACCGCGAGCAGAGCGCTCACCGACCCCGCGAGGGTCAGCCCGGCAGAGATCCAGGTGATCAGCGCCGCAGCGAGCACCGTCCCGGGGCGCGCCCGTCGAGCTCCCGAGGACGGCATGGGCTGCCCCGCCGGTCCGTACCCCGGGGGTGGGACCGCTGCGGGCAGTCCCGGCGGCGGGTATGCCGGTGGGCCGGGGAAGGCCGGTGGCGCCTGGCCGTATGGCGAGGCGGCCGGCGGTGGGGGCGGCGGTGGGGGCCCAGTCGGGGGCCCAGTCGGGGGCGCACTCGGGGGGGGCACCGGCGCCGGTGTCGGGTTCTCGGGGGGAGTCGCTGCCTCGTCGGGCGGCTGGGCGTTCGAGTCACTCACGTGGAACACGCTAGTACTCGAAGCCGGCGAGCCGGTGGAGGAGCCGAACCACCCCTTGACCCGGGGGGACCACAGCATCCCCGCGGCCACCGCGAGCCCGACGGGGAGAACGCCGATGAGGAGGGCGCTGGGCAGCAGGAGCACGGCCACCACGGTCAGTCCGATGCGCGCCCCGTTGTGCCGCAGCAGCACGAAGACCGCCAGAACGCAGGCCGCCGCAGCCAGCGCGCCGGTCGCCAGGGCAAGGACCCGTAGCACCTCCGTGAACTGGTCGACGGTGATGCTCAGCCCGGTCCCTCCGCCGGTGCCGAGGTAGTTCTCGATCTGGCGACGGGTGTCGACCGACCCCACCTGGCCCAGAGCGTCGTACACGATCACGATCAGCAGCAGGCTGGCGATGATCGAGAAGACGCCGAGGATGGTGACCTGATTCGGTCGAGGGGCGCTCTGAGGCTCAGGCATGCCGGTCATTGTCCCAACGAGACGTTGGGATCTTGCACTAACCCCTTCATCAGGCCGTGACGGGTGTCAGAGTCAGGGCCTCCGTGCCGGGGGCGTGGTCGACCCTGGCGGTCTCGCCGTCGTGCACCTGACCGGACAGGAGCATGCGGGCGAGTGGGTCCCCGATCGCCGACTGAACCAGCCGTCGCAACGGTCGCGCGCCATAGGCCGGGTCGTAGCCGGTCTCGGCGAGCCAGGCCTTGGCTGCATCGGTCACGTCGAGGGCGATCCGGCGCACGGCGAGGCGGTGGGCGAGCGCACTCACCTGGAGATCCACGATCCGGGCCAGCTCGGCGCGGCCCAGCGCGTCGAACATCACGATCTCGTCGAGTCGGTTGAGGAACTCCGGCTTGAAGGAGTTCCGCACGACCGCCATCACCGCCTCGTGCTTCCTCTCCTCGTCCAGGGACGGGTCGACCAACAGGTGCGACCCGAGGTTGGAGGTGAGGATCAGCACGACGTTGCGGAAGTCGACCGTTCGGCCTTGACCGTCGGTCAGCCGACCGTCGTCGAGCACCTGCAGGAGAACGTCGAACACCTCCGGGTGGGCCTTCTCCACCTCGTCGAGCAGCACGACGCTGTAGGGGCGACGCCGCACCGCTTCGGTGAGCTGGCCACCCTCCTCGTACCCCACATAACCGGGAGGCGCGCCGACCAGGCGGGCGACGCTGTGCTTCTCGCCGTACTCGCTCATGTCGACGCGCACGATCGCCCGCTCGTCGTCGAACAGGAAGTCGGCCAGCGACTTGGCAAGCTCGGTCTTTCCCACGCCGGTCGGACCCAGGAAGAGGAACGACCCGGTCGGACGGTCGGGGTCGGACAGCCCGGCCCGGGAGCGCCGCACGGCGTCAGACACGGCCGCGACCGCCCGCCGCTGGCCGATGAGCCGCTCACCGATGATCTCCTCCATGCGCAGCAGCTTCTCGGTCTCACCCTCCAGCAGCCGGCCGGTCGGAATTCCCGTCCACGCCTCGACCACCTCGGCGATCTCGTGCGGACCGACCTCCTCGCCGACCAGAGGCTCGACATCACTCTTCTCCGTGGCGAGCACCTCGGCCAACCGCTTCTCCAGGTCGGGGATCTTGCCGTAGAGGATCTCGCTGGCCTCGGCGAGCGCACCCTCGCGCTGCAGACGGTCCGCGTCGATCCGCAGCTGGTCGAGCTGACGCCGCAGCTCGCCCTCGCCCTCCAGGGTCGACTTCTCCCGCTCCCACCGGGACTCCAACGCACGCAACTGCTCCTCGCGGTCGGCGAGGTCCTTTCGCAAGTCGGCCAACCGGGCCTTGGATGACTCGTCGGTCTCCTTGTCGAGAGCGAACTCCTCCATCTTCATCCGGTCGACCGTGCGCCGGAGGCTGTCAACCTCCTCCGGGGAGGACTCGTGCTCCATCCGCAGCCGGGAGGCGGACTCGTCGACGAGGTCGATCGCCTTGTCGGGGAGCTGCCGTCCGGTGATGTACCGGTCCGACAGCGTTGCCGCGGCGACCAGGGCCGCGTCGGTGATCCGGACGCCGTGGTGGGCTTCGTACTTCTGCTGTAGGCCGCGCAGGATGGCGATGGTGTCCTCGACGGACGGCTCGCCCACGAAGACCTGCTGGAAACGACGTTCCAGGGCAGGGTCCTTCTCGATTCGCTCTCGATACTCGTCGAGGGTGGTGGCGCCGATCATGTGGAGCTCGCCGCGCGCCAGCATCGGCTTGAGCATGTTGCCGGCGTCCATCGAGCTGTCGCCGGAGGCACCGGCGCCGACGACGGTATGCAGCTCGTCGATGAAGGTGATCACCTGACCCTCGGCGGACTTGATCTCGCCGAGAACGGCCTTGAGTCGTTCCTCGAACTCGCCACGGTACTTCGCTCCGGCCACCATCGAGCCCAGGTCGAGGCTGAGCAGCCTGCGACCCTTCAACGAGTCGGGGACGTCACCGTCGACGATCCGCTGGGCGAGCCCCTCCACCACGGCCGTCTTGCCGACTCCCGGATCACCGATGAGCACCGGGTTGTTCTTGGTCCGGCGGGAGAGCACCTGGATGACTCGGCGGATCTCGGAGTCGCGGCCGATGACCGGGTCGATCTTGCCGTCCCTGGCCCGGGCGGTGAGGTCGATGGCGTACTTCTCCAGCGCTTGGAAGGTGGACTCCGGGTCGGGGGTCGTCACCCGCTGGCCGCCGCGCACAGAGGTGAGCGCCGCCTCGAGCGCCTCCGTGTTGAGTCCGGCGCCAGTCAGGGCCCGGGCAGCCGGTGACTCGGTCTTGGCGAGGGCAATCACGAGGTGCTCGGTGGAGGTGTATTCGTCCTCCAGAGCGGCCGTGAGGTTCTGTGCCTCGGTGAGCACCTGCAACGCCGCGCGGGACATCGTCGGAGCACCGACGGTCGCGCCGGTCGCCGCCGGGAGCTTGGCCAGCTCCGTCTCGACCGATGACTGCAGGGCGACGGGATCCGCACCGGCCGCCTTCACAAGGGGAACGGTGAGTCCATCCTGCTGCCGCAGCAGCGCATCGAGGAGGTGCAGCGCCTCGAGGTGGGTGTGACCCGCGACGGCGGCAGCCGAGGCGGCGTCGTTGATGGCCGCTTGGGCCTTGGTGGTGAATCTCGACAGGTCCATGATCAGACTCCCTCTCGACCCCTCGCCCAGGGACGAGAGGTCAGTGCTGCTCAGCGCCGGTGGCGGCGCCAGACGACGACGGCCTGCCCCGGAGGCTCGGGGAGTGCCGGAAGATTGCGAGTGGTGCGCTCGGCGACGGTCCGGCGCAACGCGTGCTCGGTCGCGGCAAGCTGGGCCTCCAGCTCACGAACGCGGTTGCGAAGCATGGCCACCTGATCCTCGAGCCCGAGGACCCGGCGCACCCCTTCCAGACCGATGCCCTCCGCTGTGAGCGAAGCGACCTCGCGCAGCGTCTCGATGTCGCGCAACGAGTAGAGCCGGCCTCCTCCGCCCGCTCGCCCCGGGCTCACCAGGCCGAGCCGGTCATAGGTGCGCAAGGTCTGCGGGTGCAGTCCGGTCAGCTCCGCGGCCACGCTGATCACGTAGACGGGGACATCGGGCTCCGGGTGCGGTCCGGGATAGCTAGCCATCGCTCGCCTCCGCGAAGAGTCCTGCTCGCAGGTCCGAGTGGTCGATCGCGTCGCGCAACGCCTCGACCGCCTTGCGGGCCTCGGCGTCCAGATGCGCGGGCACCTGGACGTCGACGGTGACCATCAGATCGCCCGACGTGCCGTCCTTGCGGCCCACGCCCTTGCCTCGCACCCGGAAGGTCCGGCCGTTGGGAGTGCCCGCCGGCATCCGCACCGTCACCGAGGAGCCCTGCAGCGTCGGCACCTTCAGCTCGGCTCCCAGCGAGGCCTCGGGGAAGGAGACCGGCACCTTGAGAGTCAGGTCGTCGCCCTTGCGGCCGAAGAGCGGGTGGGAGGCGACCTTGACGGTGATGTAGAGGTCGCCCGCCGGCGCTCCCCGATCGCCCGGCTCGCCCTTGCCCCGCAGCCGGATCTTCTGACCATCCTTGACGCCCGCGGGGATCTTGGCCGAGATGGTCCGGTGCGACAGCCCGCGCCCGGTGCCGTGGCAGGTCGTGCAGGGGTCGTCGATGAGCCTGCCCCGGCCGCGGCAGGTCGTGCAGGTCTCGGTCATCGCGAACGCGCCACCGGAGGAGGCTGTGCGCATTCCCCGGCCGCCGCAGTCCGGACAGGCCCTCGGGCTGGTTCCCGGCTTGGCGCCGGTCCCGTTGCACACCGAGCACGGTGCGTCGCCGGTGAGGCGGAGGGAGACCGTCGCCCCCTCGATGGCATCGCTGAAGGCGAGCGTGGTCTGGGTCTCGACGTCCGCGCCGCGCCGCGCCGTACGGCGTCGGCCCCCACCGCCGAAGATATTGCCGAAGAGTCCACTGGCGCCGGCGCCGCCCAGAAGGTCACCCAGGTCGAAGTCGTCCGAGTAGGAACCAGGCTGCGACCCTCCGGCGAAGGGACCGAAGCCACCGACCCCCATGGCCCGGATCTGGTCGTACTCGGCACGCTTGGCCTCGTCGCCGACCACGTCGTAGGCCTCGGAGATGCCCTTGAAACGCTCTTCGGCTGCGTTGTCGCCGGGGTTGCTGTCGGGGTGGTTCTGGCGCGCAAGCTTGCGGTAGGCCTTCTTGATCTCCGCTGCCGACGCGTCCTTGGAGACGCCCAGGGCCTTGTAGTAGTCCTTGTTCACCCAGTCCGCGTTGGTCATCGGCGCACCTCCTCCCTTCGGCTATCGGTCCCGCGGCCGAGGCACCGGCCTCGACCCAACAATCGCTTTGTCGACTTTCCTGCTCTCACTCCTGCGGAACGCCGGCTCCTGGCTCGGGGTCGAGCACGGTCACGAGCGCCGGACGCACCAGTCGGTCGGCGATCCGGTAGCCGGGCTGCACGACCTTGTCGCACGTCGTGATGGAGACGTCGGACGAGTGACCGTGCATCAGCGCCTCGTGGACCGTCGGGTCGAACTCGTCGCCGGGAGCACCGAACTTCTCGAGTCCGAGCGTCGCCACGATCTTCTCGAGGTTGTCGGCGATCGCCTTGACTCCGCCCTCGAGCTCGCCGTGCTCCCTGGCGCGATCGAAGTCGTCGAGGACGGGGAAGAGCGCGGTGAGCACCGACGCCTTGGCGTTGTCGGTCACCAGATCGCGATCCCGGTCCACGCGGCGCTTGTAGTTGACGTACTCGGCCTGCAACCGCTGCAGGTCCGAGGTGAGCTCGTCGATCTTTGCCTGCAGGCCGTCGGCACTGGGAGGCGCCGGAGGGTCCGCCTCCCCCGCGGCCTCATCGGCCGCGGGGGAGGTCTCGACATCAGCAGACAACTCGTCCTCGGGCTCGGGCGGGGTCTGGCCGGCGAGATTCTGCTCGCTCACTTCTCCTCCGCACCGTCCTCATCGACGATCTCGGCCTCGACGACATCCTCGTCGCCGTCACCGGTACCGGTTGCGGCGCCGGCCGCCTGGGCATCGGCCTCACCAGCGGCGTACATCGCGGCGCCCATCTTCTGGCTGGACTCAGCCAACTTGGCGACGGCGGCCTCGAACTCGGCCGTCGGAGTCTCCTCGGACTCCAGCAGCTTCTTCAGCGCTTCGAGGTCCGCGGTGACCTCGTCCTTGACCTCGGTCGGGACCTTCTCGTCGTTCTCGGAGAGGAACTTCTCGGTCTGGTAGACCAACCCGTCGGCCTGGTTGCGCGTCTCGACGGCCTCCTTGCGCTTGCGGTCCTCGTCGGCGTACTGCTCGGCGTCGCGCACCATCCGGTCGATGTCCTCCTTGGAGAGGGCCGAGCCACCGGTGATGGTCATCGACTGCTCGCGACCGGTGCCGCGGTCCTTGGCCGAGACGTGGACGATGCCGTTGGCGTCGATGTCGAAGGTGACCTCGATCTGCGGCACGCCGCGAGGGGCCGGGGGCAGACCGGTCAGCTCGAAGTTGCCGAGCGGCTGGTTCTGCGCCGCCATCTGACGTTCGCCCTGGTAGACCTGGATCTGCACCGAAGGCTGGTTGTCGTCCGCGGTGGTGAAGACCTCGGACTTCTTGGTCGGAATCGTCGTGTTGCGCTCGATGAGTCGCGTCATCACGCCGCCCTTGGTCTCGATACCGAGCGACAACGGGGTGACGTCGAGCAGCAGAACGTCCTTGACCTCGCCCTTCAGGACACCGGCCTGCAGCGCCGCGCCCACGGCGACGACCTCGTCGGGGTTGACGCCCTTGTTCGGCTCCTGGCCGCCGGTCATCTCCTTGACCAGGTCGGTCACTGCGGGCATGCGCGTAGAGCCACCGACCAGGATCACGTGATGGATGTCCTTGACGCTGATGCCGGCGTCGGAGATGACCGACTGGAACGGCGCACGCGTGCGGTCGAGCAGGTCACTGGTCATCCGCTGGAACTCGGCGCGGCTCAGCTTCTCCTCGAAGTGGAGCGGACCGTTCTCCCCGTGCGTGATGTAGGGCAGGTGAGCCGTTGTCTCGCTGGAGGAGGACAGCTCGATCTTCGCCTTCTCGGCGGCCTCCTGCAGGCGCTGCAGCGCGATCTTGTCGGCGCCGAGGTCGACGCCGTTGTTGTCCTTGAACTTCTTGACCATCCACTCGACGATGCGGGCGTCCCAGTCGTCACCACCGAGGTGGTTGTCACCGGAGGTGGCCTTCACCTCGACGACGCCTTCACCGATCTCCAGCAGCGAGACGTCGAACGTGCCGCCACCCAGGTCGAAGACGAGGATCGTCTGCTCGTGCTCCTTGTCCAAGCCGTAGGCCAGTGCGGCCGCGGTGGGCTCGTTGACGATCCGGCTCACGTTGAGCCCGGCGATCTCGCCGGCCTCCTTGGTGGCCTGGCGCTGAGCATCGGAGAAGTAGGCGGGGACGGTGATGACCGCGTCGGTCACGGTCTCCCCGAGGTAGGCCTCGGCGTCGCGCTTGAGCTTCTGCAGCACGAAGGCCGAGATCTGCTGCGGTGTGAAGGTCTTGTCGTCGATGGTGACCTTCCAGTCGGTGCCCATCTGACGCTTGACCGAACGGATGGTCCGGTCGATGTTGGTCACGGCCTGCCGCTTGGCGACCTCGCCGACGAGGACCTCGCCGTTCTTGGCGAAGGCCACGACCGAGGGTGTGGTGCGAGCGCCCTCGGCGTTCGCGATGACGGTGGGTTCTCCACCTTCGAGGACCGCGACGACCGAGTTCGTCGTCCCGAGGTCGATTCCGACCGCTCGAGCCATGTTTATCTACCTCCGTGCGACCTCGGCACCGTGCCGAGGTGGTCTTGTGTGAAATCTGGGGGCGGGGGCCCGCCACAGACGATTGTGTCAAGAAAGTTGAGTCTAATCAACTCAAGTCTCCGAACGGCATAACGCCCGGGAGCGGACACCCATTCCCAGGGCAGGGAGGAGCCCCAGAAGACGGCCCAGGGACAGCCCAGAAGACGGCCCCTAGGGCGCGGCCGGCTCAGCTGACGGGTCAGTTGATGGTGATGGTGACCGAGTTGGAGGCCACTTGGTTGCTGGAGTCCACCACCCGGAACCGGGCGCTGCCGGTCTGGTTGGTGATCACCCAGGTCGAGAACTTCCCCGACTGCACGTTCACCGTGACCGGGAAGTCCCTCCACTTGTTGCCCTGGATGATCTGGACCTGGAGGACGTGACCGTTGCCGCCGCGGTAGGTCCCGCTCAGACCGATCCGCTCCTTGCGGGAGACCGACGTCGGGTTGGCGACCAGATTGATCTTCGTTGCGGACGGAGCCTGCTTGGTCGCACCGGCCGAGGGAGACGCTGCCGCCTTGTTCTTCTTGGCGGTCAGTGTCTGCGAGGGCGCAACCGCCATCGGACTGGTCGTCGGTGTGGTGGGTGAGTACGACGGCATGTAGAGCGTCTGCTTCGCGACGGGACCACCGTTGCCACCATCGAGACCCGCGAAGGTGACCGCCGCGCCCGCGCCCAAGGCGCCGACCACACCAACAGCGATCCCAGCCATGATCGGCAGCGAGATCACCCCCAGGATGGACACCAGAAGAGGGTGGTCGTCTCCATTGCGCCGGGGGCTCATGTACCTATCTTGCCAAGCCGGGGAAGTTCATGCGGAGGGTTCAGCCATCCCCGTAGCCGGGAGCCGACGGGAGAGCCTGCACCTGGGTCCAGACCGCACTCGCTCCGCTGTGGCCGATGATCCCCAGCATCACGATGCTGCCAAGGGCCGCGACCACGGCGAGCGAGGGCAGAGACTTGACCGCCAGAGCCGGCCACGACGGCTGCTTCCAGTCGATCCAGTACATCGCCGCCGCGATCACGAACAGCGCGATCGACCACGGCACCAGCAGGTTGCCCAGTGTCACGTGCTGGTTGATCACGTCGATCTGCGAGGGGGTCAGGTTCTCCGACATCACCTTGGCCTGGAGCGACTCCCCGGAGCTGGCCGCGACCGGGGTCGCGACGAAGGCCCCGGCCGCGAACGCCAGCGGCATCCACCGGGCCCAGCGACGGAACCGGGGCAGAACGGCCGCCAGGCCCACGAAGAGCGCGGCAAGGGGGACGAAGACGACGACAGCGTGGACGACAAGGGGGTGAAGGGGGAGTCCGAGGACGCTTTCGGGCACGGGTTTCCTTCCAGGCAATGGGGCCAGGCCATGGGGCCAGGAAATGGGGGGAGAGAGCGCGACGAAGACTGTAGCGGTCGCCCAAACCGCCCTTCCTCAAGACACCATCAAGCGACCCTGTCCAGCGGCCCAGCGTCGCGCACCACGGCGAGCAGAGCCCGAGGGGCTCGATGTGGAGGAGTGCGCGGTGCAGGCCACTTAGCCTCGGTCGGCGTTCGAGCGGTGGTAGTGCGCTGCCGCCTCGGTTCGGCTCGACACCTGCAGCTTGGCCAGGATGTTCGACACGTGCACGCTCACGGTCTTGGTGCTGATGAACAGCCGCTTGCCGATCTCCCCGTTGCTCAACCCCTCGGCCACCAGAGCCAGGATCTCGTTCTCCCGCGGGGTCAAGGCCACCTCCGAGATGACTGGCTCGGCGTGCGGTATCGCTCCGATCTTCTCCAACGTGCGCCTGCCCGGGGGCAGCTCCTCCGGGATCCCAGAACGGACGCGCGATCGGGCCGCCTCGTAGCCGAAGCCGGCTTGCTCGAACTGCTCGATGGCGGTGGCCCAGTCCGCCCGGACGCTCTGTTGATCGTGTCCGGTGAAGGTGCCGACCTCGGCGTCAAGGCGGGCGACCCAGGCGTTCCACTCGGGGCCGGGCGGTCGTCCGGCCCGCGCATAGAAGGCACGCACCTGGTCGGTGCCCGAGAGCAACTCCTTGACCCGAGGGACCCACTTCTCCCGAGCAGGCCCGGAAAGAGCATCGTTCAGAAGTGCGAGCATCTCCGCGCCGAGCCGGATCCGAGCGCCGAAGTTCTCGTGCCAGAGCTCGATCACCGACGACACGGCTCGCTCGTGGAAGGCCCAGACGCCCTCCAGATCACCGCGTGCCGCGCGGACAACCATGCCCGGGACGGCGACTCCGATGGGGATCAGCGCGTCGGAGGCCCACCATGGACGGACCTCGTCGAGGAGCACCTCGACAGCTTCCAGGTCACCGCGCGCGCAGAACACCTGTGCCCGAACGGTCCGCAGCAACGCCTCCACGACCGGGGGAGGGGACTCCCCCGATAGATCGCTCAGCCCCAGAGCCCGGTCGAAGCTGCCCCGGCTGTAGGCGTAGCTGCTCCGGAAATAGCGGGCATCGAATCCGAAGGGGGCCCAGGGGCGCTCGGTCCGCTCGGCAACCCCCTGCGCCCGGCCGAACGCCTCATCGGCGGCGTCCAGGTCCCCCTTGTCGGCGGCGGTCTGGCCGATCATCACCAGCGCGCGCATCTGGCCGGTCAGGTCACCGGCTTCGGCCGCCTGCCGCTCCAACTCGCTCAGCGTCGTCGTCGCCACGTCCGGGTCGCCCAGGTACTCCGCCAACATCGCCAGCGTGGTGCCGGCGTCGGCCTGGACCCGAGGCAGGTCCAGCTTCTTCGCCAGAGCAAGGGCCGCGTTCGCCGTCCCCACCGCCTCCTCGAATCTGCCCCGGGAGGCAAGCCCCCCGGCATGCGCGGCCAGGGCCGACGCCAGCACCGGCGTCTCCTCATCCCCGAGCAGGTCGAGGGCGGCCGTGGTGTGCTCCACGGGGTCCGAAGGCTCATCGGCGACTTGGACGGCGTGAGCCAGCGCGATGTGCAGTCGGGCCCGGTCGGTGTCGGTGAGCTCGGCTCCGGACTGCTCCAGAGACTCCCCCACCAGGGCCACCGCTCGCTGCGCCTGGCCGCTGAGGATCAGGGCCTCGTTCGCGCAGGTCAGCAGGGTGACGACGTCTGGCCGGCCGTCGGCGTCAGGGAGAGTCGGCAACAGCTCGAGCGCGGTCTCGTAGTAGCGGGCCGCCTCGTCCGGCGCGCCCACCGAGGCGGCCTCGTCGCCGGCGACGATGCTCGCACGCAGCGCGGTCGGCAGGTCGTTGGCCAACCGGGCATGACGGGTCAGCTCGGCCGCCGTTCCGGTCGCCCGTCCGGAGTCCAGAGCCCGGGCGTACCCGTCGTGGATGCGCACCCGCTCTCCGGGGAGCAGGTCGTCGTAAACCGCCTCGGCCAGGAGCGCGTGGCGGAAGGCGTAGTCCTCGCCGCCCGTGGAGACCAGGACGTTCGCCTCGACGGCGGCCCGCAGCGCCCGCTCGATCTCCTCTGGATCTCCCCCCAACACCTCGGCAAGCAGGCGATGCGAGACTCGGCGGCCTGCGCAGGCGGCCGTCCGCACCACGCGAACTTCTGCCGGGGACAGCCGGTCGAGACGGACGAGGAGGAGCTCGGCGAGGGTGATGGGAAGTCGCGACTCGAGGTCGCAGCACGTGAGCTCCTCGGCGAAGAACGGGTTCCCCTCGGCGCGGTCGACGACCTGCGACACCCACTCCGGTGGCTCGGAGCGGGCGGCGAGGTGACGGACGAGCGTTTGCATCGCCGGAGGGTCGAGCGGCTCAAGCTGGATCCGTCGGACCGTCGCGAGCCGGCCCCACTCGGCGAGAGTGGGGCGAAGCGGGTGGCGTCGGTGCAGGTCGTCGCTGCGATAGGTGACCACGACCGCGACCGAGTTACGGAAGGAACGCGTGAGGAGGAAGCTGAGCAGGTCCCGGCTCGAGCGGTCTGCCCAGTGCACGTCCTCGACGACGAACAGCACCGGACTCGTCGACGCGAGCTCGTCCAGACCACCATGCACCCCGTCGAAGAGCAGCGCGCGGTCCAGCGACTCCACGGGAGTCTCGGCCGAGGCGGTCGACCCGCCGAGCATCCGGCGGCCCGGCAGCAGACCGGACACCACGGGGAAGCGGCGCAGGATCGGCTCGAGCAGATCGCCATGCTCCGTAGCGCACTGGCCGAGAGCCTCGCTGAACGGAAGGTACGGGAGAGCGCCCTCCCCGAAGTCAAGGCTGTGCCCGGTCAGGATGCGCCAGCCGGCCCGTTCGGCCCCCTCCGCCAGCGCGGAGACATAGCGCGTCTTGCCCACACCGGCGTCCCCACCGATCACGTGGTGGATCGACTTCGGCTCTCCGCCCACGCCGAGGGTGTCGAGGACCCGGCGGATGTCGGCGTCGCGTCCCACCAACGGTGAGAGTGACGAAACGCTACTCACCTGCAACAGCATGCCCCAGATCCCTCTTCAGGTGGAGCTCACGCGGATAGCGACGAGTGGCGGAACAGCACCCTGGGAAGCGAAGGGAGCCCCGGCAGCTTCGGCAGGGACAGGCGACGCAAGGGCTGGCGATGTGGGCCGTGGTCGTTGCGGATCTGGGACTGACGGTGCGCCAGCTCTGCGTCGATCTCGTAGCGGTTGACGTTCGGCGTGGTGTACATGGGGTCCTCCTCGGTGGCTGATGACTCCAGCCTCGATTCCTGAGGTAGGGCCGCACATCGGGAACAATCCCTAACTTGAGGCGGGCGACCGCCTTAGGTACCCCGAGGGCGATCCCTTAGGCCGACGCACGCCTCACGTCGGCTACCAGCGGGACGCCCGGCCGGTAGGCCAGGTGGACGTAGGACGGAGCATCGAGCACGACGAAGTCGGCCCGAGCCCCCACCCGGAGGTGTCCCACGTCATCGCGCCCGAGGGCGTGCGCTCCGCCGAGAGTGGCGGCCACAACGGCATCAGCGGGGGCGAGGCCCATGTCGCGGACGGCGACGCTGATGCAGAACGGCATCGACGACGTGAACGAGGAGCCGGGGTTGCAGTCCGTCGCGAGCGCCACCTCGACGCCCGCGTCGATGAGCCGGCGCCCGTCCGGGTACGGCGACCGGGTGGAGAACTCCACTCCCGGGAGCAGAGTGGCCACCGTCCCGGAGTCGCGGAGCGCCGTGACGTCCTCGTCGGAGAGGTACGTGCAGTGGTCGACGGCGGCGAGACCGAGCTCGCATGCCAGCTGCACCCCCGGGCCAGGACCGAGCTGGTTGGCGTGCAGCCGCCCCCGCAGCCCGCGTGCGGCGCCCGCGGTCAGGATCGACCGTGCCTGGTCGGCGTCGAAGGCACCCCGCTCGCAGAAGACGTCGATCCACTTCGCGTGGGGAGCGCACGCGTCCAGCATCGGGCCGGTCACCAGGTCGACGTAGCCACCGGGCTCGTCGGCGTACTCCGGCGGCACCACGTGGGCGCCGAGGAAGGTGACCTCGTCGGTGATCTGTCGGGCCAGCATCAGCGACCGAGCCTCGTCGCGCACGGTCAGCCCGTAGCCGCTCTTGATCTCCAGGGTGGTGGTGCCCTGGCGCAGCATCTCGGCACGCAGCCGCAGCAGATTGGCGGAGAGCTCCTCGTCGGAGGCGGCCCGGGTCGCCGCGACGGTGGTGCGGATCCCGCCCCCGTCGTACCGCGTCCCGCTCATCCGCGCCTCGAACTCCGCGGACCGGTCACCGGCGAAGACCAGGTGGCTGTGCGAGTCGACGAAACCGGGGAGCACCGCGGCCCCAGCAACGTCCACCGCCGAGTCGGCATGGGGTGCCTTCGGTCGAGGGCCGACCCAGGCGATCCGTCCGGAGTCGACCACGAACGCGGCGTCATGCAGGAGCCCGGGACCGGGACCGTGGGTCGGGTCGTTGGTGACCAGCTCACCGATCCCGGTGACAAGCAGACTGGTCATCTCGCCTCCTGGAGCGACGCGAGCACCCGGGCGAGCTCTTCTCCGGCCTCCGCCGCCTGGCCCCTCGTCGCAACGACCGCGCCGTCGCGCACAACGGTGAGCACGTCTGCGGCCGACGCGGCGAACACCACGGCATTCTCGTCACCGCCGGTGCCGGCGGTCCGCATCGACACCGGGTCGATCTCGACGAGATCGGCCCGCATGCCGACCGCGATCCGGCCGGCGTCAGGGACTCCGAGGGATCGGTGACCGACCCAGGTGGCAGCGTCGAGCAGCCGGGCGGCCGGCCAGTGCCCCCGGGTCTGGGTGCGCAGTCGCTCGTCCATCTCGACCGCGCGCATCTCCTCGAAGAGGTCGATGACGGCGTGGCTGTCGCTGCCCAGAGTGAGCGGGGAGCCGGCGTCGCGCAGGTGGGACGAGGGCCCGATGCCGTCGGCGAGATCGCGCTCGGTGGTCGGGCAGAAGCAGGCGTAGGTGCCGGTCGTGCCGAGCAGCCCGATGTCGTCATCGGTGAGGTGGGTCGCATGGACGGCGGTGGTGCGCTCGCCGAGGACGCCTTCTCGCGCGAGTAGCTGGGTCGGCGTGAGCCCGTACGCCGCGAGCGTGGCGTCGTTCTCGGCGACCTGCTCCGACAGGTGCACGTGCAGCGGGGCCCGGTGCGTCTCAGCCCAGTCCACGATCCCCCTCATCTGGTCACGGGGCACCGCGCGGACCGAGTGGATCGCCGCCCCGACCCGCGCGCCGCTCGCGGCCAGGGCCGTCACCCGCTCCGCCCAGCCCGCCGAGGTGCCGTCGCTGAACCGCTCCTGCACGGCGGTCAGGGTCTCGCCGACGCCTGCGGCGAGATAGCAGGCGTCGAGGAGGACGAGGCGGATCCCGGCCTCCTGGGCGGCAGCCACCAGGGCCAGGCTCATGGCGTTGGGGTCGTCGTAGCGGCCGCCGCCGGGCGGGTGGTGCAGGTAGTGGAACTCACCGACCGTGGTGATGCCGGCGAGGACCATCTCCCGGTAGACCGCGCGAGCCAGGTCGAAGTAGCTGTCCGGCTCCAGCCTGTTGGCGAGGGCATACATCTGCTCGCGCCAGGTCCAGAAGTCACCGTGTCCCCGCTGGGTCCGCCCGCGCAGCGCGCGGTGGAAGGCGTGGCTGTGGCAGTTGGCCAGACCCGGGATGGTCAGCCCCTCGAGCCGGGTCGCGCCCACCGGCACCGCGCGGACACCCGACGTCAACGACGTGATCCGTCCGTCCGAGGTGTCCAGCAGCACCCCCTCGGCCCAGCCCTCGTCGACCCATGCTCTGGCCAGCCAGAAGGTCGTCATGACGCCAACCGCTGGACCGCGTCGGCCAGGGCCTCGACCCCGGCGACGCAGTCGGCCGTCTCGGCATGCTCGTCGGGCGCATGGGAGATCCCGGTCGGGTTCCGCACGAAGAGCATCGCGGTCGGGATGCCGTACCCGGCGAGGATCCCCGCGTCGTGGCCGGCCGCAGTCGGGATCACCGGTCGGTCCCCCGCGACGGTGCTGGTCAGGTCCTCCGGGAAGACGACCGCCGCTGACCGGCTCTCTGCGGTGATCTCGCAGCCGGTGCCGTCCCGCTCGGCGCGCCGGTTGGCCTGCTGTGTGACCACGTCGACCAGCGTCTCCAACGCCTCCGCCGTGTCGGCCCGGGCGTCGAGCCAGGCACGGACGGTGTGGGGAATCACGTTGGTGCCGTTCGGCTCGACCTCGACCCGAGCGAAGGTGGCCCGCTGTCCGGCCAGCCGGGCCTGCTTGTTCGCGGCCAGCGCGGTCATCGCGTAGGTGAGCATCGGGTCGTGCCGGTCCTCCATCCGGGTGGTGCCCGCGTGGTCGGAGCGGCCGGTGAACTCGAACCGATACCGCCCGTGCGGCCAGATCCCGCTGGCGGCGCCGACCGCGGCGTCCCGGTCGACGAGGGCCCTGCCCTGCTCGACGTGCAGCTCGAGGAAGACGCCGACCCGGTCCAGCCAGTCCGTCCTCGGTCCACCCTCGATCACGTCACCGAGGGCGATCCCGTCCCGGTCGCGCAGGGCGCGGGCCTCGTCCCAGGAGATGCGACCGGTGGCCAGCCGCGACCCGAGGGTCGCCAGTCCGAACCGGGAGCCCTCCTCCTCGACGAAGACCGAGACGCCGACGGGCCGGTCGGGGGCGAACCCCCGGTCGCGGAGCAGGTCCACGGCCGCCAGCGCCGAGACGACACCCAACGGTCCGTCGTAGGCGCCGCCCTCGAGGACGGAGTCCAGGTGCGATCCGGTGAGTACCGCAGGCAGCTCGGGGGTTGAGCCGGGCTCCGGATCCCACCAGGCGACGGTGTTGCCGAACGGGTCCGCCTCCACCCGCAGGCTCCGGCCCTCCGCCTGTTGGAGGAACCACGAGTGCAGCTCGCGCTCGGCGCTGGTGAAGGGCTGCCGGAAGTAGCCGCCCGACACGGCACGGCCGACCGGCTCGAGGTCGCGCCACATCTGTTCAAAGGACATGATCGACTCCATGGAGTTCCAAGATGTCGTACGCCGCCGCCGGATGATCCGTGACTTCGCCGAGCGTCCGCTCGACCCGGCCACGGTCGAGCGGCTTCTGGACAACGCTGTGCGGGCACCCAGTGCCGGCTTCAGCCAAGGGTGGGCCTTCCTGGTCCTCGACGACGCCGAGAGCCTGGAGCGATTCTGGCGCAGCACCACGCCGGAGACCGACGCCCCGCCGGACTCGTGGCTGACCGGGATGAGCCGAGCACCGCTGGTGATCGTGCCGCTGTCCAACAAGTCGGCCTACCTCGGTCGCTACTCCGAGCCCGACAAGGGCTGGACCGACCTCGACGAGGCGCGGTGGCCGGTGCCCTACTGGGACATCGACACCGGCATGGCGTCGCTGCTGATGCTGCTCACCGCGGTCGACGAGGGGCTGGGCGCCTGCTTCTTCGGCATCCCGCCGAGCAACACCGAGTCCTTCCGGGCGGAGTTCTCCGTCCCGTCGGAGTTCACCCCGATCGGCGCGGTCGCCGTCGGCCACCGGGCCGACTCCACCGGTCCGGCGGGATCGGCGAAGCGGGGTCGGCGGCCGCTCGAGGATGTGGTCCACCGCGGCGGCTGGTGACACCAGCCCTCACTCCGAGTTGGAGGCAGCGTCAGCCGACTCCGCCATCGGGATGCGCACGTGCTTCTCCTCGGCGACCCGCTCGGCGATCTCGTAGCCGGCGTCCACGTGGCGGATCACGCCCATGCCCGGGTCGTTGGTGAGCACCCGCTCGATCTTCTGTGCGGCGAGCTCGGTCCCGTCGGCGACGGTGACCTGGCCGGCATGGATGGATCGACCCATGCCGACGCCGCCGCCGTGGTGGATCGACACCCAGGTCGCCCCGGAGGCGGTGTTCACCAGCGCGTTCAGCAAGGGCCAGTCGGCGATCGCGTCGGAGCCGTCGAGCATCCCCTCGGTCTCCCGGTAGGGGGAGGCCACCGAGCCGGCGTCGAGGTGGTCCCGACCGATGACAACCGGAGCGGAGAGCTCGCCGGAGGCGACCATCTCGTTGAACTTCAGGCCGGCACGGTGGCGCTCGCCGTACCCGAGCCAGCAGATCCGCGCCGGCAGGCCCTGATACTCGACCCGCTCCTGGGCCATCGTGATCCAGCGCCGGAGCCGCTCGTTCTCCGGGAAGAGCTCGAGGATCGCGCGGTCGGTCGCCTCGATGTCCTTCGGGTCACCCGACAGCGCAGCCCAACGGAACGGACCCTTGCCCTCGCAGAAGAGCGGCCGGATGTACGCCGGGACGAAGCCCGGAAACTCGAAGGCCCGCTCGAAGCCGGCCTTGCGGGCCTCGTCGCGGATCGAGTTGCCGTAGTCGAAGACCTCGGCCCCCCGGTCCATGAAGCCGACCATCGCGGCAACGTGCAGAGCCATCGCCTCGCGGGCCAGCAGGGTGAGCTTGTCCGGGTCGGAGTCGCGCAGGTGCGGCCACTCGTCGAACTCGATGCCCACCGGGAGGTACATCAGCGGGTCGTGCGCCGACGTCTGGTCGGTGACGATGTCGATCGGGGCATCCATCGCCAGGAGCTGCGGGAGCAGCTCGGCGGCGTTGCCCAGGACACCGATGCTCAGGGGGCGTCGCTCGTCACGGGCGGCGACGGCCATCTTCACGGCCTCGTCGAGGCTCGGGGCCTGGACGTCGAGGTAGCGGTGCTCGATGCGCCGGGTGATCCGGCTCTGGTCACACTCGATGCAGATGACGACGCCGTCGTTCATCGTGACCGCCAGGGGCTGGGCGCCGCCCATCCCGCCGAGACCCGCGGTGACGGTGATGGTGCCGGCCAGGGTTCCGTCGAAGCGCTTGTCGGCCACCGCCGCGAACGTCTCGAAGGTGCCCTGCAGGATCCCCTGGGTGCCGATGTAGATCCAGGAGCCTGCGGTCATCTGGCCGTACATGGTCAGGCCGAGGTGCTCCAGACGCCGGAACTCCTCCCAGTTGGCCCAGTCGCCGACCAGGTTGGAGTTGGCGATGAGCACCCGCGGGGCCCACTCGTGGGTGCGCAGGACGCCGACGGGCTTGCCGCTCTGGACGAGCAGGGTCTCGTCCGACTCGAGGGTCTCCAGGGTCCGCACGATGGCGTCGTAGGACTCCCAGTTGCGGGCGGCCTTGCCGGTGCCGCCGTAGACGACGAGCTCGTCGGGGTGCTCGGCCACCTCGGGGTCGAGGTTGTTCATCAGCATCCGCATCGGCGCCTCGGTCTGCCAGGACTTGGCGGTGATGGTGCTGCCGCGAGGAGCGTGGATCTCGCGGTGGGAAGTGGCGGTTGCCGGGTCGTTCATTGCAGCTCTCCGATCGTGGATTCGACGGCGTCGACGACGGCGCCGGAGGAGACGAGATCGACGGCGTGCTCGATCTCCGGGGCGAGGTGGCGGTCCGGCCCCGGTCCGGGGACTCGTTCGCGAAGGAGCCGGACCACGGCGCCGGTGGCCCGGGACGGCTCGAGAGGTGCGCGCAGATCGAGCGCGCGGGCGGCGGTGAGGATCTCCACGGCGAGCACCCGGGTCAGACCGTCGACGGACCGGCGCAGCTTCCTGGCCGCCGACCAGCCCATGGACACGTGGTCCTCCTGCATCGCCGACGACGGGATGGAATCGACCGACGCGGGGACGGCCAGCCGCTTCAGCTCCGACACGATGGAGGCCTGGGTGTACTGGGCGATCATGTGACCGGAGTCGACACCTGGGTCGTCGGCGAGGAACGGCGGGAGCCCGGCGTTGCGGGTCTTGTCCAGGAACCGGTCGGTCCGCCGCTCGCTGATCGACGCGAGATCGGCAGTCGCGATGGCGAGGAAGTCGAGCACGTAGCCGACGGGGGCACCGTGGAAGTTGCCGTTGGACTCCACCCGGCCGTCCTCGAGCACCACCGGGTTGTCGATCGCGGAGGCCAGCTCCCACCCCGCGACCCGCGCGGCATGGGCGAGAGTGTCGCGGGCCGCGCCGTGTACCTGCGGAGAGCAGCGCAGTGAGTAGGCGTCCTGCACCCGGTTGCAGTCCGGACCGCGATGGCTGGCAACGATCCCCGACTCGGCGAGGACCCTGCGGAGGTTGGCGGCCGACCGCTGCTGTCCCGGGTGGGGGCGGAGTGCCACCAGGTCCTCGGCGAAGGCCCGGTCGGTGCCGAGCTGTCCTTCGACCGACATCGCGGCGGCAATGTCGGCGACAAGCAGGAGGTTCTCCAGATCGCTGAGCGCCAGGACCAGCATGCCGAGCATGCCGTCGGTCCCGTTGATCAGGGCGAGGCCTTCCTTCTCGACCAGCTCCACGGGGCTCAGTCCGGCCGCCCGAAGCGCGGCTGCCGCGGGCACGGTGCTCCCGTCCGAGAGCTCGACGTCTCCCTCGCCGGTCAGGGCGAGGGCACAGTGGGCGAGCGGGGCCAGGTCGCCGGAGCAGCCGAGCGAGCCGTACTCGTGCACCTGCGGCGTGATCTGATGGTTGAGCAGGTCGGCCATCGCCTGCGCGGTCGAGGGGCGGACCCCGGTACGCCCGGTGGCCAGGGTGGAGAGCCTCAGCGTCATCAGCGCCCGCACCACCTCGCGCTCGACCAGCGGGCCGCTGCCGGCGGCATGGGACCTGACCAGGGACCGCTGCAGACGGGTCCGCAGCTCGGGGGCGATGTGCCGGGTCGCCAGAGCTCCGAACCCGGTCGAGACGCCGTACGTCGGTGTCTCCGAAGAAGCCAGCTTCTCGACGGCCGCGCGGGACTGCTCCATGGCGACGACCGCCTCCGGAGCCAGGCTCACCGTCGCCGCGTCGCGGGCAATCCGCACCACCTCGCCGAAGGACAAGGGGCCGGTGCCGATGAGGACAGGGGTTTGCATGGCTCCATTGCACTCCTCCGGCGCTCCAGCGGGGAGGGGCTGCGCAGAGTTCGAGTCTCGTATTTCAGACTTCTGCTGAGGCTGGTCGCGACAAAAGGTGTAACTCGGGCATTTCGCGCTCGTTGATTCGTCTACCCGCACGTCGCTACCCGGACCCCCTAACGACAGGAGTCAGCGATGAGGATCACCCCGGCACTTCGCACCCCCAGCGCCATCCGATCCACGATCCACACCGCGGACGGCACGGTCACCATCCACACGGTCACCGCACACGCCACCGCACACCGCGGCTATGCCGCGGTCCTCGCCTCACTGGGGCGGACGGCCTGATACCCGTCGCCACCACACCGCTCGCCCCATGACCCGCCCCATGACCCGGCGCCCGTGGCCCACCGGCCACCAGGGGGATCGGCGCTGGGGGCCCCGCCCCTACGCTGCCCGGTCCGCCGGCAGCACCCGGCGAGGCGGTCATCGCCGGTACCTTCAGGGGGCATGAACCAGGTACCAGCAGCGACCCGGGCCCTGCGCCTGCTCCGCCACTTGGCCGAGCAGCCAGGGCCCGTCCCCTTGGAGCATCTGTGCCGCGCGCTGGACATGCCGCGGAGCTCGGCCTACCACCTGGTCAACGCGATGGTCGCCGAGGGCTTCGTCACCCATCTGGAGGGAGAGCGGACCTACGGACTCGGACCTGCCGCGTTCGAGGTCGGCTCGGGCTACGCCCGGCAGGCCCCCCTAGCGCGGATCGCCCGACGGATGCTGAACCAGCTGGCAGGCCGACTCGGCCACACCGTCCACCTCGCTGTGCCCCATGGTCGTGACGTGCTCTATGTCGTCGAGGAACGGGCGGCCGGCACTCCGTCGCTGGTCACCGATGTCGGCGTGCGGCTCCCGGCCTCACTCACCGCGAGCGGCCGGGCCATCCTCGCCGCCATGCCGGCTTCCCAAGTGCGCGCGCTCTTCCCGAGTGCCACCGCCTTCGTCACCCGCAACGACCGGGGACCGACCTCGCTGACCCAGCTCAACCGGCTGCTCACCCAGACCCGGAGCCGCGGCTACGCCACCGAGGACGGGGAGGTCACCCCCGGGCTCGGCTCGATCGCTGCCGCGGTGCTCGACCACAATGGGCAACCGGTCGCCGGGGTGGCGGTCACCTTCCCCGCCGGCCCGGTGAACCCGGATCTGGTCGAGCCGATCCGGTCGGTCGCAGCGGCGCTGTCACGTCGCGTCATCGGCTAGGCGCGAGCGTCGAGGACGTCATCTCGACCGCTGATCGCTGACGTGAGAAGTGACTTCTCGGTAGCCTCGTCTCGACCGGGCCCGTGCGGGGGGAGGGCCCGGTTCTACTATCAGGCGAGCAAAGTCCGCGTCTCCAGTGGGTGGGAGAGTCCATGTCGTACGTCCTGATCCTCGGTCTGGTGATGAATGCGATCGCACTGCCCATCGCCGGCCGCCGGGTGATCTTCCTCTATCGGCTGATCACCAGCGGCCAACCCTCGCCCGACCGGTTCAACGGCGAGACCACCTCGCCGGGCACCGGGCTGGCGAATGTGCTCACCGAGGTGTTCGGCCAGCGCCGGCTGCTGAAGTGGACGGTGCCGGGCTTGGCCCACTTCTTCACCTTCTGGGCCTTCGTGATCCTCGCGACGGTCTACCTGGAGGCCTACGGAGCGCTCTTCAAGCCCGACTTCGAGATCCCGCTCATCGGCACCTGGCCGGTCCTCGGGTTCCTGCAGGACACGATCGCGCTCCTCGTGGTGGTCGCGGTCGTCGTCTTCGGGGTCATCCGGTGGCAGAACCAGCCGGCCCGGCTCGGCCGCCGGTCCCGCTTCAGCGGCTCCCACCTCTTCGGAGCCTGGCTGGTGCTCTTCCTGATCGTGAACGTCGTGTGGACGATGTTCCTCTTCCGCGGCGCGGCGATCGACACCGGCAACTTCCACAACAACGGCGCCTACATGTCGCACCTGGTCGCCAATTGGCTGAGTGGCTTCAGCAACTCGACCAACTCCGTCCTCGAAGGGATCGGCCTGCTGCTGCACATCGGGGTGATGCTGGTCTTCTTGGTCGAGGTACTGCACTCCAAGCACCTGCACATCTTCGTGGCCCCGATCAACGTCTTCTTCAAGCGCCCCCCGATCGCGCTCGGCGGCGCCCGGCCGCTCACCGTGGCCGGGAAGCCAGTCGACTTCGAGAACATCGAGGAGCTCGACGAGGACGCCTCCCTCGGCATCGGAAAGATCGAGGACTTCACCTGGAAGGGCCTGCTCGACTTCGCCTCCTGCACCGAGTGCGGTCGTTGCCAGTCGCAGTGCCCGGCGTGGAACACCGAGAAGCCGCTGTCGCCCAAGCTGATGATCATGAGCCTGCGCGACCACGCCTACGCCAAGGCGCCGTACATCTTCGCCGGCGAGGACGGGCGCGAGTCGTTGCCGGAGTCGCTGTTGGCCGAGGCCGCGCGGCCGCTCGTCGGGGCGACCGAGGGTGACCCCTCACTGCCCAGCGGCGGAGGAGTGATCGACCCCGACGTGCTCTGGTCGTGCGTCACCTGCGGCGCATGCGTGAACCAGTGCCCGGTCGACATCGAGCACGTCGACCACATCCTCGACATGCGTCGCTACCAGGTCCTGATCGAGTCGAGCTTCCCCTCTGAGCTCAACGGTCTCTTCAAGGGCCTGGAGAACAAGGGCAACCCCTGGAACATGTCACCCAACGACCGGATGCAGTGGGCCGAGGGGCTCGACTTCGAGGTCAAGCAGGTGGGAGTCGACATCGAGAGCCTCGATGAGGTCGAGTGGCTCTTCTGGGTCGGCTGCGCCGGGGCCTACGAGGACCGGGCCAAGAAGACCACCCGCGCGGTGGCGGAGCTGCTCCACCGGGCCGGGGTGAGCTTCGCCGTGCTGGGCAACGGGGAGACCTGCACCGGCGACCCGGCCAGGCGCGCGGGCAACGAGTTCGTCTTCCAGCAGTTGGCGATGCAGAACGCCGAGGTGCTCCAGGAGGCCAAGGCCAAGAAGATCGTGGCCACCTGCGCCCACTGCTTCAACACCCTCAAGAACGAGTACGCCGCGTTCGGCGTCGAGCTCGAGGTGGTCCACCACACCCAGCTGCTGAACCGGCTCGTCCGGGAGGGGGCGTTGACACCGGTCCCCGAGGGCGCCGGCCCGAAGCGGACCATCACCTACCACGACCCCTGCTACCTGGGTCGACACAACCAGGTCTACACGCCGCCGCGCGAGCTGCTCCTGGGCCTGCCCGGTGCCGAGCTCACGGAGATGGAGCGCAGCGAGGAGCGTTCCTTCTGCTGCGGCGCCGGGGGCGCCCGGATGTGGATGGAGGAGAACATCGGCCAGCGGATCAACGACAACCGCACGGCCGAAGCCGTGGCGACCGGCGCGGACCGGATCGCCGTGGCCTGCCCGTTCTGCCGGGTGATGCTCTCCGACGGCCTGACCTCTGCCCAGTCGCAGGGACAGGCCCGCGAGGAGGTCGAGGTGGTCGACGTGGCCCAGCTGCTGCTGGAGGCCGTCAGCCGAGAGTGAGGCCAGCACCCTGGTGACGTCACCGGAGCCAGTAGAGACTCTCGAATGGTGTCACATTGGCATTGACATGACACCACGGTGATGTCATACTGGTGCACATGGATATCACCCCGTTCGTGGAGAACCTGCGAGCCGACCTCACCAATGCCGCGCAGGCGGCCGGGCCCGAGGCCCAGGCTGCTGCAGACCGGATGGGGCTCGCGCTCGAGCCGGCGATGCGGCTCGGACTGCTCGACGCCCTCACTCAGGCCGCGGCCGAGATCTGCGCGGAGCTTCCGGCTGGATCGGTCGAGGTCCGACTCCGGGGCCGTGACCCCGAGTTCGTGGTCGACGTGCCGGCCCCGTCGATGGCCACCGCGCCCCCCGATCCGTCCGACGAAGCCGACGAGGAGGAGGACGACTCCGCGGTTGCCCGCATCACCCTGCGGATCCCCGAGTCGCTGAAGACTCGCGCGGAGGAGCTGGCGAGCAAGGGCGGGCAGTCGCTCAACTCCTGGATCGTCGCGGCGCTTCGCCTGGCGACGCGCGAGAAGGCGGTCAACATCGACATCGACCTGGCCAGCCTCCCCTTCTTCGACGACTCCCGGCCCGGAAAGGGCCAGGGAGGCCGTCGAATGACCGGATGGCAGTGAGGAGCCGGTGATGGACTACACCTTCGAGACCGGCGCGCCGGTCGACCTGACCGTGGAGATCGCCGGTGGCAACATCCACGTGGAGGCACGTGAGACCGACCGGTCCACCGTCACGATCACCGGCGATCGCGCCGACGAGGTCGAGGTCGACCTGCGGGGCTCCAACCTGTCGGTCGTCTGGCCGCACCGGGTTGGCTTCGGAGCCATCCGGAGCGCCAAGCTCGCCGCGCAGATCGTCGTTCCCACCGGCAGCGAGCTGGTCGCCACGGTCAGGTCTGCCGACCTCTCCACCGACGGCAGCTTGGCGCGGGTCCGGGTCAAGAGCGGCTCCGGTGACATCGGTCTCGCCAGCGTCACCGGGGATGTGACCGCCGAGGTCGGGTCCGGCGACGTGCGGGCGACCACCGTCGGCGGACACCTGCTCGTCCGCTCCGGCTCCGGCGACGTCGCTGTCGACCGGGTCGACGGAACGGCCGAAGTCATGACCGGCTCCGGCGACGTACACCTCAGCTACGCCGCCGGTCCGGCCCGGATCAAGTCCGGGTCCGGCGACGTCCGGATCAACGAGGGACGTGGCGAGCTCGACCTCACCACGGCCAGTGGTGACGTCGTCATCAACCGCATCGACGAGGGCCGGGTCCGCACCCGCAACGCCTCGGGTGACGTGTCGGTCCGCGTGCCCGGCGGAACACCGGTCTGGACCGACATCTCCACCGTGACCGGTCGGATCCGGTCCACGCTCGCCGGCACCGGGGCACCCGCGGAGGGCCAGCCTCACGTCGAGATTCGCGTCACCACAGTCAGTGGCGACATCAGACTTCAGAACATCTAAGGAGCAACCATGAATGACAACCCAGCACTCGTCGATCGCATCACCACAATCCGCCTCATCGAGCAAGAGCGGCACCCGCGGCACCATTACCCCTCGAAGCGTCGCCCGTCTGGGCGCCACGCCTTCGCCCAGAAGCTCCGGTGGGCCGCCGACCGGATCGAGGGATGAGCGTGATGTTCCGCTGGTGGTGCGGTGGAGGTCCCACCCGGACCACTCCGTCGCCCGGCCCCGGCGAGCGGGCCGGCCGTCCCTCTCCCGGCAGCGCGGGAGCGCCAACGGCGCAGACGTCCGGCAAGGGCCGACGGTGACGGCAACGCCGGGTGCGCGAGCAGAGTTCGCAGCCCTCGTCGACATCCTCCCAGGGCTGCCCGGCTGATCCCGCCGCTCAGATGCTGGTGCGGTGGAAGTTCTGCCAGGAGCGCGACGGGGTCGGGCCCCGCTGGCCCTGGTAGCGCGACCCGTACTTCTCCGATCCGTACGGGTGCTCGGCGGGAGAGGACAGCCGGAAGAAGCAGAGCTGACCGATCTTCATGCCGGGCCACAGCTTGATCGGGAGGTTGGCGACGTTGGCCAGCTCCAAGGTCACGTGACCGTTGAACCCGGGGTCGATGAAACCGGCCGTCGAGTGGGTGAGCAGCCCGAGCCGGCCCAGGGAGGACTTGCCCTCCAGCCGCGCTGCGATGTCGTCGGGCAAGCCGACCACCTCGTAGGTCGAGCCGAGCACGAACTCTCCCGGGTGCAAGATGAACGGCTCGTCGCCCTCCGGCTCCACCTGGCGGGTGAGCTCGTCCTGGGCCTCGGCCGGGTCGATGTGCGGGTACCGGTGGTTCTCGAAGACCCGGAAGAACCGGTCGAGTCGCACGTCGACGCTCGACGGCTGGATCATCGACGAGTCGAAGGGCTCGAGGGAGACCCGCCCCTCGTCGATCTCGTGAAGGATGTCGCGGTCGGAGAGCAGCACAGTGGCACCCTAGCCGCTGCCCCGCCGGGACAGCGGCTGGATCCGGCAGGCAGAATCTGCCCCATGTCGCGAGCGTTCACCACCTACGTCGCCCTCGGGGACTCCTTCACCGAGGGGGTCGGCGACCTCGACCCCTCCCGCCCCAACGGGGTGCGCGGGTGGGCCGACCGGGTCGCCGAGGCTCTCGCCGTGGACAACCCGGAGTTCCGGTATGCCAACCTCGCGATCCGGGGGCGGAAGCTCCCCGCGATCCTGGCGGAACAGATCGAGCCCGCGATGCGGATGGAGCCCGACCTGGTGTCGATCTACGCGGGCGCCAACGACATCCTGCGCCCCCGTGTCGACGTCGACGCGCTGATGACGAGATACGACGAGGCGATCGGCCGGTTGACAGAAGCGGGCGCGACCGTGGTGATGTTCACCGCCTTCGATCCGGTGGAGTCGCCGGGCTTCCGGTCCCTGCGCGGCCGGTTCGCGACCTACAGCGAGCTCGCCCGGGAGATCGCCGAGAGCCATGGCGCGGTGCTGGTCGACTACTGGCGGTTCCGCACCTTCCGGGACTGGACCTACTGGGACGACGACCGGATGCACATGAACTCCTACGGACATCAGCTCATGGCCGTCGAGGTGCTGAACGCCTTGGGAGTCGAGCACGATCTCAAGCGGCCCGACCCGGAACCACGCGCGGTACCTGGGTTGCGCGAGCACCTGGAGTGGGCCGGACGCCACGTCCGGCCGTGGGTGGCTCGGCGACTGACCGGCCGGTCGTCCGGTGACAGCGTGAGCGCCCGGCGACCGGAGCCCGGCCCGGTCTGAGTGGGGGTAATATCCCTCTCGGCCGTCATCCTGGGACCTCCCGGGACGGCCATGCGGATGTAGTTCAATGGCAGAACATCAGCTTCCCAAGCTGAACATGCGGGTTCGATTCCCGTCATCCGCTCCGAGCAGACTTCCACGTCGACCTGCAGCGCCCACCGGGGCGGCTCAGCCCTCAGAGCCGAGCACCAGGTCGCTGGCCAGGGTGACGACCGCCTCGAAATGCGCTTCGGGATCCAGGACGAAGTCTGGCCCGAGCTGCTCGAACAGCTCGGTGCTCAAGGCACCGAAGACCAGCGACCAGGCGGCAAGACCCCGCGACAGCGCCGCCCCCGTGACGCCCACCTCGGTGAACATCGGCTCCGCGGCAATGGCTCGCTCCAGTGCCTCCGCGTCGGCAGCCAGCGCCCTGGGATTCCCACTGGGCGGCTGGGCGGCGGCTCCGGAGAGCACCTGGGTGAAGTAGGCCGGGATCCGGGTCCCCGCCTCCGAGGTCCGCTCGGGCGGGGCGTGGTACTGCGGCACCGGGGAGCCGTAGAGCAGGGCGTACTGGTGGGGGTGCTCCAGAGCCCAGGAACGGATCGCACGACACAGGACCACGAAGCGCTCCCGGACCGAGCCACCCGTCACCTCGGCCATGGCGGAGTCGACGTGGTCGCCGAGGCTGTCGTAGGCGTCCACGATCAGCCGGGTCAGCAGCTCGTCGCGGCTCTCGACGTACCGGTAGATCGCCGAGGAGACCATCCCCAGGTCCCGGGCGACCGCGCGCAGGGAAACCGCGGCCGCGCCGTACTCCGCGAGATGGGCGCGCCCCACCCGCAGGATCTCTTCCTCGATCGCGGCACGCCTGCGTGCCCGGGTCCCTCCACTCATGTCCCCATTCTGCCACTTTGAGAGCAGTGCTCTTGCTTTTCTCCGCCGATGTCTGCACACTGATGACGAAACGAGAGCACCGCTCACATTTGGAGGTCTCATGTCCACCCACGTCATCGTCGGAGCCGGGCCGATCGGCACCGGGATCGCCGCCCGTCTCGCCGAGGAGGGCCACACCGTGACGCTGGCCAGCCGCAGTGGAGTCACCGACCCACCGGCCGGCGTGATCCCTGCCCGGGTCGACGCGCGCGATGGCGAAGGACTCACCGCGCTGGCCCGCGGGGCGGACACGGTGGTCAACGCGCTGAACCCCCCTCAGTACCACCGCTGGAGCCGAGACTGGCCGCCCATGGCGCAAGCGCTCCTCCGGGCCGCGGAGCAGAGCGGGGCAGGGCTGATCACGATGTCCAACCTCTACGGCTACGGCCCGCAGGAGGGACCGCTCACCGAGTCGCTGCCCCTGGCAGCGACCGGGGTGAAGGGCCGGATCCGGGCACAGATGTGGAGCGAGGCGCTGGCCCTGCACCACCAGGGCCGGATCCGGGCGACCGAGTTGCGGGCCTCGGACTACTTCGGCGCGACCGCACGGCCCGGCACCTCGGTGCTGAACTCATTGGTCATCAGCCGCGCCGCCCGAGGCAGGTCGGTGTGGCTGGTCGGCGGCAGTCCTGACACGAGGCACTCCTGGACCTACCTCCCCGACATCGTGGAGCTCGGGGCACGCCTCGCGACCGACGAACGGTCCTGGGGCCGGGCCTGGCACGTCCCGACGGCGGAGCCGCGAACGATGCGCGAGGTCGCCGCCGACGTCAACGATCTCGCCGGGGCCGGACCGTCTCCGGTCCGGCTGCTGCCCCGGGCGGTCCGACTCGCCCTGCGGGCGATGCCGGTCATCCGCGAGCTGGACGAGACGGCGTATCAGTTCGAGCGGCCCTTCGTGCTGGACTCGAGCCAGGCCGAAGCGACGTTCGCCCTTGCCCCCACCCCGTGGCGGACCGCCCTGGCCGAGACGATGCGGGGGCTGGCATCGGCGAAGCAGGCCGTGGGCGCCCACTGAGCTGGGTGCCTCATGATGGATCCCGTGACCGCGACGTTCTCCGGGTTCCCGCTATCGGCGTTCGAGTTCTATGACGACCTCGAGTTCGACAACACCAAGTCGTTCTGGGAGGCCAACAAGCACATCTACGCCGAGGCGGTGAAGGCGCCGATGGCGGCGCTGACCGACGCCCTGGCCGAGGAGTTCGGGGCCGCGAAGATCTTCCGCCCGTACCGAGACGTTCGATTCGCAAGGGACAAGACGCCCTACAAGACACATCAAGGTGCCTACGTTGCGACGGCGCCGGCGACGGGTTGGTACGTCCAGGTCGGCGCCGACGGCGTGATGGTCGGGGCCGGCTTCTACGACGCGTCAGGGGAGCACCTGTCCGCGGTCCGCGAAGCGATCGACGACGACGTCTCCGGCCCGCGACTGGTGAAGATCGTTCAGCGGCTGACCGGTCAGGGGTGGACGATCGGTGGGGACACGCTCAAGACCGCGCCCCGTGGCTATGACACCGGCCATCCCCGGATCGAGCTGCTGCGCCACAAGACCTTCATCCTGAGCCGGTCCTACGGTGTCGACCCGGTCGTCCACACCCCAGCGCTCGTCGGCCGGATCCGTGACGACTGGCGACAGGCCAAACCCTTCCTGGACTGGCTCCCCGATCCTCCGGAGTGACCGGGTGGAACCAGGCCCCTCTACCGGCCCCTGACGGGAGCCCTCGGCCCACATCGGGCCCACGGCAGGAAAGGTGATGTAGGTCATGGCCAACCCGGGACTTCACGACCTGCCGCAACCGGCCGGGTACTTCTAACTTGATGTGGAGATATTGGAAATACCAACTCCAACAAGGAGAACGATCACAGTGCGATCAACACTCGACAAGCTTATTTCGTGGACCGGCTTCTTGCTGGCCATCGTCCTGTTGGTGGCAGGCGGGCTCTTGCTCTGGGCCAACTCGTTCGTTGGCGGCCAGGTCAACGACCAGCTGTCCATGCAGAACATCACCATGCCCACCGCCGACGCGTACGGCAGCCTGCCCCAGGCCGACCAGGACGCGCTCGCGCCGTTCGCGGGCCAGCCGATGACCACCGGTCCCCAGGCCAAGGCTTACGCCAACCACTACATCTTGGTGCACATGAACGAGGCGGCCAAGTCGACGTACGAGGCGCTGGGCATCGACTCGACCGCCTACGCCTACGCCGACATCCCGAGCCGGGCAGCGTGCGCCGAGGACGCGACCAGCGACAAGTGCGTCCAGCTGACTTCGTTGAGGGACACCATCTTCCAGGGTGACACCCTGAGGGGCCTGCTCCTCTACGGCTACGCGTTCGCGACGATCGGTACGGTCGCCGGCTTCGCAGCCATCGGCGCCCTCCTCGCCGGGGCGGTCATGCTCCTCCTCGCCGTGTTGGGCTTCATGCACGCACGGCGCGTGGCCAGCAGCGCCTGATCCATCCGATTCGATGTCGGCCCGCTCCCTCCCCGGGGGGCGGGCCTTCGTCGTGTCGGTTGGCTGCGAGCCGGCCCCGCGAGGTGGCGGGTGCATCCGCCCCGTTGCCGACTCAGAGCTGCCGTAGGGGTCCCATCACGTGCTGGCCGAGAGAGTCGACGAACGCGACCGGGTCTCCCGCACCGTGCATCACGTGCACGTCGCTGATGTCGAGTGCGGCGAGGTCGGCCATGTGCTGGAGGAAGTCGCCTCCCTCCTTGGCCGGGTCGAATCGCGGGTTCCACAGCACCGTCTTGCGGATCTCGCCGTAGTCGCGCCCCACCTCGGCACAGTGCTCTCTCAGCACGTCGAGCTTGTGGGCCACCGCGGACGGTCCGGCATCGGGGCCGGCGAACAGATTGCACGCGTCGGCATACGACGCGACCAGTCGGAGCGTCTTGCGCTCGCCGCTCCCCCCGATCATCACCGGGACCGGTCCGAGAGGTGGCGGCGAGCAGATGGTCTCCTCCAGCCGGTAGTGCTTCCCCTCGAACGGACCGTCGTCATCGGAGAACATCTGGCGCACGACCTGCAGCGTCTCCTCGAGGCGCTCGAAGCGCTCGGCCAACGGAGGGAAGGGGACACCCAGTCCGCGGTGCTCACGCTCGAACCACGCGGCACCGATGCCGAGGGCGGCGCGCCCTTCCGACAGCACGTCCAAGGTGGCGACCTGCTTGGCCAGCAGACCGGGGGGCCGATAGGTGACGCCGGTAACCAGCATCTGGAGGGTGGGGGTCTGGGTGTGGGCGGCCAGGAAACCGAGCGTCGTGTAGCCCTCCAGCATCGGCTGGGTGGCCTCACCGATGAAGGGCAGCTGGAACCAGTGGTCCATCGTCGAGAGATTCGCGACCCCCACGTCCTCGGCGACCCGGCCGAGGTCGCGCAGGGTGGGCCCGATGCTCGGCGTACCGCCGGGGAAGTCGAAGCGGGTGACGTGCAGTCCCAGACGCATGGACCCAGGCTAGGCGGATCGGCGCAACTCTGGTCCGGTGAGCACGAGGAACTGCCCGCCCCTCCGGCGGGCTGGCGAGGCTTCCAGCGATTCCCTTGATCAAGTTACTCGCGAGTTGCATAATGATGTTACTGACGAGTAGGGCGGGTTCTCCCGCCCGGCCACCCTGGGCACCAGCCCCCCATGTGCGAGGCGATCTGAGTGAGCCACTACAAGAGCAATCTCCGCGACATCGAGTTCAACCTCTTCGAGGTCTTCCACATCGACGAGATCCTGGGCAAGGGCCTCTTCGAGGAGGTCGACGTCGACACCGTCCGGTCCATCCTCACCGAGATCGAGCGGATGGCGACCGACGACCTCGCCGCGTCGTTCGAGGAGGGCGACCGGCACCCGCCGGTCTTCGACCCGGCCACCTCGTCGGTCACGTTGCCGGAGGGATTCAAGAAGAGCTACGCGACCTGGATGGACTCCGAGTTCTACCGTCTCCTCCTTCCCAGTGAGATGGGCGGCCAGCCCACTCCGGCGAGCGTCGTGTGGTCGTTCGCCGAGTTGGTCCTCGGCGCGAACCCGTCGGTGTGGCTGTACGGCGCCGGCCCGAGCTTTGCCCGCGTCGTGCACCACAACGGCAACGAGCGCGACAAGAAGATCGCCCAGCTCATGATCGACCGGCGGTGGGCCTCGACCATGGTGCTCACCGAGCCGGACGCCGGATCCGATGTCGGATCGGGGCGCGCCAAGGCGACGCTGCAGGAGGACGGCACCTGGCACCTGGAGGGCGTGAAGCGTTTCATCACCTCCGGCGAGCACGACATGTCGGAGAACATCGTGCATCTCGTCCTCGCCCGCCCGGTCGGGGTCGAGGGCGTCGGCGGGCCGGGCACCAAGGGCCTGTCGATGTTCATCGTCCCCAAGTACCACTTCGACATCGAGACCGGGGAGCTCACCGGCGAGCGCAACGGCGTCTACGTCACCAACCTCGAGAAGAAGATGGGCATCAAGGTGTCCACCACCTGCGAGCTGACCCTCGGTGAGCACGAGCCCGCCAAGGGGTGGCTGCTCGGCGAGGCCCACGACGGGATCCGGCAGATGTTCGAGGTGATCGAGAACGCCCGGATGATGGTCGGCACCAAGGCGATCGCAACGCTGTCGTCCGGCTATCTCAACGCCCTCGAGTACGCCAAGACCCGGGTTCAGGGCGCCGACCTCACCCAGGCGGCCGACAAGACGGCGCCGCGGGTGACGATCGCTCACCACCCCGATGTGCGTAGGTCCCTGATGCTCCAGAAGGCGTACTCCGAGGCGCTGCGTGCCCTGGTCCTCTACACCGCCACGTGGCAGGACAAGGTCCTGATGGCCGAGCATGCCGGGCAGACCGACGAGTTGGCGGCGAAGGTCAACGACCTTCTGCTCCCGATCGTGAAGGGGTACGGCTCGGAGCGCTCCTGGGTGCTGCTCGGCACCGAGTCCCTGCAGACCTTCGGCGGATCCGGGTTCCTTCAGGACTACCCGCTCGAGCAGTACGTCCGCGACGCCAAGATCGACACCCTCTACGAGGGCACCACGGCGATCCAGGGCCAGGACCTGTTCTTCCGCAAGATCGTCAAGGACCAGGCCCAGGCACTCGGCCACCTCGCGGGCGAGATCGAGGCGTTCGTCAAGAGCGAGGCCGGAGGCGGCGAGCTCAAGGTCGAGCGGGGCCTGCTGGCCACGGCGCTCGAGGACGGCCAGGCGATGGTCGGGACGATGATCAACCACCTGATGTCGGCAGACCCGAATGCCGAGAACGGCGACGTGCGCAACATCTACAAGGTCGGGCTGAACAGCACCCGCCTGCTGATGGCGCTCGGCGACATCATCTGCTCGTGGCTGCTGCTGCGGCAGGCAGAGGTCGCCCTGCACGCGCTCGGCGGAGAGGTCTCCGAGAAGGACCGCGCGTTCTACCAGGGCAAGGTCGCCGCGGCCCAGTTCTTCGCCCGCAACGTCCTGCCCGTGCTGTCGGCCGAGCGCACGATCGCGGAGGCCACGGACCTGTCGATCATGGATCTGCCCGAAGACGCCTTCTGACCGGGCGGGGGAAGCCGAGGGGCGCGGACCGTCTGGTCCGCGCCCCTCGGTGTTGTGCAACCGATCGTTGGGAAGCTCGCTCACTCGCGGCCCTGGACGTTGATCCTTCCCACGGCCTCCCCCTGGGCCTTACGCTCGCGGGGTCCGACGCCGCGTGGCACGGGGCTGCGGGGGAGAGCGGGCTTGAGGGGGAAGCATGCGCAAGTCACTCTTCCGGTCGCTGCTGTCACCGGCGGGCCTCATCGCGATCGCCGCGCTCGTCGTTTCGATGAGCGGGACCGCCTACGCGGTCGCAACCATCACAGGAGCCGACATCAAGAACGGCACGGTGACCACCAGGGACATCAAGAACAACTCACTCACGGGCCGGGATATCCGCAATGGAAGCCTGTCCATGAGGGATCTGAATCTTGCCTCCAACGTGGCCATCTCCCAGACCGGTGCTCGGGCGGTCGCGGGCCTCGGAGGCATAGGGACCTGCACGGTCACGACCAGCCAGACGCGCGGTTTCTACAACACCTGCACACACAACAGCACCGGCCACTACACCCTCACGCTCACGCAATTCGTCGACCCGACACTCACCGTCGCGGCCTGTGGCTTGGAGTACAGCGGCGGGTTCAACTCGACCTACGACTACAGCTGCACCGCTCAGGTCAACAGCAGTAACCGCACCGTCGAGGTCGTGTTGTCGGCGCACAACGACACGGGCACGGCTGCTCGCGTCCCTTTGGACGCCTTGAACCTCTACGTCGTCGTCTTCTGACCCAGCCTGGAGATCAGTGCTGAGCGGGGCGCGGGCCTGACGGCCCGCGCCCCGCTCTCCTGCCCGGTCCCACACCTCGCCGATCTGCCTCGAGAAGGGCAACGGCGGGGTCAGCACCATCTTCAACTACTCCTGCACGGCCGACATCTCGAGCGGCAAAGTTCGGATCGTGATCGTCAACACCGACGAGAGGACCACTACTTCCGCGGTGACGTCATCGGACGTCACCGTCTCCGGGCCGATGATTGTGGTCCTTCCCTAGCGGACCAGGGGGTCTGTCCAGCCTGACAGCGGGAGAACTAGTTGGGGCGTGCCGTCCGGGGAGACCCGGATGGGCACGCCCCAGTCCTGTTGGTGCATGTGACACGCGGCGCCCTCGCCGCCGTCGGCGTCACACGACGCGGCGCGGGCGGCGATGTGCAGCACGCCGCCCCCGACCACCGGGTCGATGCTGACGGTCCGGGTCAGCTCGGTGCCCCGGCCCTCCCCTGCGGCGATCAGCGCCGGCGGGGTGCTGGTGATCAGGAGCTGAGAGGCCGGGCCGAAACGGTCGTCGACCTTCTGCCCCGGCGGCGGCGTGAACTCCACCACGATCTCGAGCTCACCCGGTGCGACGTCGGTGGGTGGGCGTTGTGTGACCTGACCGGTCCCGTCGGCCGAAGCCCGTGCTCCCAGCGGAACCCGGGTCAGCCGGTGCGCTGCCGACTCGACGACGATCAGGTGGTCCCCGTCCTCGACCAAGCCACTCGGCTCGGCGAGCCCGCTCGCCAGCGTCTCGACCTGCCCGTCCCGGATCAGCCGGACCGCGCCGTTGTAGGTGTCGGCAACCGCGACCGAGCCGTCGTCCAAGGCGAGGACTCCCAGCGGGTGCTGGAAGAGCGCCTCGTCCACCGGCCCGTCGCGGAACCCGAACTCGAACAGCCCCCGTCCGGCCAGCGTGCCGACGCGGCCGTCCTCGACGTACCTCACCGCCGACACCTCACTGTCGGCGAGCCAGAGCCGCTCACCCGCTGACGAGAGCCCGCTGGTCTGCGCGAACCACGCGTCATCCAGTGGTCCATCGACCAAGCCTTCGTTGGTCGTGCCGGCCGCAACCTCGACCGTCCTCGTCGCCGGGTCGAACGTCCAGAGCTGATGAATCCCGGCCATCGCGATCCACACCTTGCCTTGCCACCAGGCGACGTCCCACGGGCTGCTCAGCCGATCGGTCGGCTCTCCCTGCATCCACTGCTCCCCATCGCCGGCGAGAGTGGACACCGCACCGGTGTCCATCGCGATCCCGCGCAGCGCATGGTTGACCGTGTCGGCGACGACCACGTCGTAGCCCACCTCGGCAGCGACCTCCGGCGGCAACACGCACAGTCCGTTCGGCTCACTGAAGGCCGGCGACTGCCCGTCGGCAAGACCTCGCTCACCGGTCCCGATGCGACGCACGACCGTGTCGCCGTCGAGCTCGACGATCTGGTGGTGTCCGGCGTCAGCCACGAGCAGGTGGTCGCCCCAGCGGACCGCCTTCGCCGGGAACCGCAGGTCACCTGGCTCCACCGGAAGGGCGACATAGGGCGAGTCCCCAGGCTGAAGCGTGCCCCGGTCCCGGGCAACGGGAACCAACGCGGCGAGGAGGGCACCGATCGCGTGAGCATGGCCCTCCCCGGCGTACTGACCGACGATGTAGCCCTCGGGGTCGACCAGGACGAGAGTGGGCCAGGCCCGTGCCGTGTACGCCTGCCAGGTCACCAGGTCCGGATCGTCGAGGACCGGGTGGTGGACGTCGTACCGCTCGACCGCGGCCGCCAGCGCGACGGGATCGGCCTCGTGGACGAACTTCGGCGAATGCACCCCGACGACCACCAGCTCCTCGGCGTACTCCCGCTCCAGATCGCGCAGCTCGTCGAGGACGTGCAGGCAGTTGACGCAGCAGAACGTCCAGAAGTCCAACAGCACGAACCGTCCTCGGAAGTCCGCGATCGAGTAGGAGGTGCCCCCGGTGTTCAGCCAGCCCCGGCCGTGCAGCTCGGGGGCGCGGACACGGGTGCTCACGGGGAAAGTCTGCCCCGCGAGGCCGCAGGGAGACGCAACCGGTCACATCGGGACCCCAGGACCGCCGCAGCTGGCCAGATGTTGGGGATGGGAAGGTCCGAGGAATCGGCGCACGCCGTTGGTGCTCCTCCTCTAGGCTCGAACCCATGAATGACGCCGCGCTCCTGTGGGGGTACGTCGAGACGTGGCGGGCCTCGATTACGGACGTCGTGGCTCTCCTGCGCGAACTGTCAGCGGACGACTGGGATCACCCCACCGACCTCCCCGGCTGGGACGTCAAGGCGATTGCCGCACACCTGGCCCACCTGGAGTCCGAGCTCGCGGGCCAGGCGCAGCCGGACAGCGAAGGCGCCACCGTGGCCGAGGCGGATCATGTCCGCGACCTCTTCGGCGCCTACACCGAGTCCGGAGTGGTCGCCCGGCGCGCCTGGGACCCGGAACGCATCATCTCGGAGCTGGAGAGCTCGGCGCGGGTCCGCTCCGAGGAGCTCGAGGCCGACCAACCGGTTGACGCCGAGGCCACGCCCACCCGCACTCCCGGGGGGGTCCGCTGGGGCTGGGGGCGCCTGCTGAGCAATCGAGCGATCGACATCTGGATGCACGAGCAGGACATCCGGCGCGCCGTCGGCCGGCCGGGGGGCCTGGACACTCCCGGCGCGGACCATGCCCTGGGCGTCATCGCGGACGTCGTTCCCCTATGTCGTGGGCAAGGTCGCCGGGGCACCTCCGGGGTCAACGGTGGTTCTCCGCATCACCGGGGACCAGGAGGCCGAGCTCGGGGTCGAGGTCGGATCGGACGGCCGCGCCCGGCCCACCACCGAGCTGCTCGACGACCCCTCGGTATCGCTCCTCATGGACTTCGAGACGGCGGTGATCCTCACCGGTGGGCGTCGTGCGCCCGACGAGGTCGCCGTGGCGGTGACCGGAGACCCCGTCCTGGCCCGTGCGATCCTGGAGGGGATGGCGATCACACCATGAGCAGACCTGGCTGGAACGACCAGGACATCCCCGACCTCTCCGGGAAGCGGGCGGTCGTCACTGGCGTGACCAGCGGGCTCGGCGCGGAGACGGCTCGCCAGCTCGCCGCGCACGGCGCTGAGGTCGTCATGGCCGCGCGCAACGAGTCGAAGCTGGACGAGACCATCGCCGCGCTCGGGGCCGAGCTGCCCGATGCGTCGTTCGTGCCCGTCGCCCTCGACCTGGCCGACCTCTCCTCGGTGCGAGCGGCCGCCGAGCGGATGGTCGGGCTGGGCCCGATCGACATCCTGGTCAACAACGCCGGGGTGATGGCCGCGCCACTGCGCCAAACCGTGGACGGCCTCGAGCTGCATATCGGGACCAACCACTACGGTCACTTCGCGCTGACCGGGCTGCTGCTGCCCGCCCTCGCCGCCGAGGGAGGTGCGCGGGTGACAACCGTGTCGTCGTCGATGGCCCGGACGGTGCGACGAGTCAGCCTCGTCGATCCCCGGCTCCGTCCCGAGCGCTACTCGCGTTGGAAGAGCTACGGGCAGTCCAAGCTGGCCAACTTGCTCTTCACCTTCGAGCTGGACCGTCGGGCGCAACGCGACGGCATCCCGATCGTCGCGACGGCCGCCCACCCCGGCTACACCCACACAGGCTTGGTGTCCGGAGGCCTCAACATGGGCAGGCGCACCATTCAGGGCACGCTCGGCCCGCTGGTCGGGCGGTTCGCCGGGCAGTCGGTCGAGCAGGGCGCTCTGCCGCAGCTGATGGCTGCGACCGCGCCGGGCCTACGCGGCGGCACCTACTGCGGACCCAACGGGGCCAACGAGAGCCGCGGGCAGGCGACGATCGTCCAGCCTCCGGCCCCAGCGCACGACGAGGAGATGGCGCGTCAGCTCTGGGAGCTCTCCGAGATGGTCACGGGGGTCGAGTTCCTCTGAGCTCTGTGAACCTCAACCCGTCTCCGTCCCGGCTACTTCGCCCGGTTGCCCAGCGCGATCTTTCCGACGTGCTCGCACTCAACGCTGCGAACGTGGAGATGCTCGCGCCGATGGACGCGGACCGGTTCAGCCGGCTCATCGACTGGTCGGACCAGTTCACGGTGATCGAGTACGACGGCGCGTTCGCCGGCTTTGTCATCACCTTCGCCGAGGGCAGCGCGTACGACTCGGAGAACTACCGGTGGTTCGCCGACAGGTATCCCACCTTCTACTACCTCGACCGCATCGTGCTGCGTCCGGAGGTCCGACGGGTCGGCCTCGGATCGCACGTCTACGACCATGTCGAGGCGCGGGCCAGGGGACACCGACGGATGGCCTTGGAGGTGAACCTGGTGCCCCGCAACGACGTGTCACTGGCGTTCCACGCCGGCCGGGGCTACGGCGAGGTGGGTCAGCTCGGCGACGCTGAGCATCGGGTCTCACTGATGACCAAGGAACTGGGATGAGGGTGCGAGTCGCGATCGCCGGGGCCGTGGCCTTGGGGCTCCTCCCGTGGAACGCCGCGGCTGCCACCGACCCCGGGCTGTCGACGCCGGTTACCGACAGCTACTACCCGGCCCACGAGGACGCCGGTGTCGACGTGCTCCGCTACAACCTGTCGCTTCGGTGGGCCCCAGTGACGAGGACCCTCCGCGGCACAGCAGTGATCCGGGCGCGCGCGACAACCGACGAGGGCTCACTCAAGCTGGCCCTGTCCCATCGGCTCACCGTCACCTCGGTCACCGTCGACGGCTCGACCGTCGGAGCCGCACACGACGGCAACAACCTGGTGATCCCGGGATCGTTCACCCAGGACACCGTCTACCGGCTGACCATCGCCTACCGCGGCACCCCGCGGTCGGTGAAGGCGCCGACCCAGCGTTCGGACCTGAGCAGGGCCGGCTGGCACACGACGAAGTCCGGCCGGGTCTGGACGATGCAGGAGCCCATCGGCGCGTTCACCTGGTACCCGGTGAACGACACCCCGTCGGACAAGGCGACTTACCGGGTGACCGTCGACGTGCCCGACAAGTGGGTGGGGCTGTTCAACGGGCCCCGGATCCGCTCGAGTGACTCACACGGTCGCCGGGTCACGGTCTTCGCCCCCCAGCAGCCGATCGCGTCGTACCTGACCACACTCGCCATCGGCCCGTACCGGCGGGTGGCAACCACGGCGTACGACGGCACCCCCGTGGTGCTGTGGATCCCCAAGTGTCACCCCGAGTACGCCGCTGCCCTCAACAAGACCGCCGCGGACTACCGGTGGTTGCGCCACCGCCTGGGCGCCTATCCCTTCGAGCGGGTGGGCGTCGTGGTCGTCCCCGCGCGGGCGGCGATGGAGACGCCGGAGCTGATCACCCTGGGCGGGAAGAACTTCAAGTGGGGAAAGCGGCACATCCGGGTGACCGTGACCCATGAGCTGTCGCACGCGTGGTTCGGGGACACCGCTACCCCGGTCGACTGGAGCGATCTGTGGCTCAACGAGGGGTTCGCGATGTACTACCAGGCGAAGTTCGAGGCGTCTCACGGGTGGACGTCGTGGAAGCGCCAGACGCATACATGGAACACCTGGGATCAGTACCTGCGCACGAAGTACGGCCCACCCGGCGCGTACAACCGCGGCGACTTCGGCGAGCTCACCGTCTACTGGTCTGCGGCGCGGATGTTGAACCGCCTGGCAGGAAAGGTCGGACGGGACAAGTTCCCGGGGCTGGTGCGCCGGTGGATCGCCACTCACCACGACTCGAATGTGTCGCGCGAGACGTTCAGGACCTGGTGGGAGGCGAAGACCGGTCTCTCCCTGTCGTCGTTCCTCGACACCTGGCTGAATGCCACGACCTCCCCGGGCTGAGACCCAGAGGCCCTGGGCCGAGGGGCCGGTCAACCCAAACGGTGAGCACGAGAATCTGGGCGTGGGCTCGAGGAATTCCTCGAGCCCACGCCCAGATTTTCAGGTTAACGTGAAAATCTTCCCCCTCAGTAGAGGAGGGCGGTGGCGGGGTCCTCCATCAGGGCCGCCACGTCGGCGAGGAACTGGGATCCCTTCGCCCCGTCGATGAACCGGTGGTCGAACGACAGCGCGAGCGTCGTCACCTGACGGATCGCGATCTGGTCCTCGTGGACCCACGGCTGCGGCTTGACCGCTCCGAAGGCAATGATCGCCGACTCCCCCGGATTGATGATCGGGGTCCCCGAGTCCACTCCGAAGACGCCCACGTTGGTGATCGTGAACGTGCCGCCGCTCATGTCGGCCGGAGGCGTGTGACCGTCCCGGGCCAGATCGACCGCACCGCTGATCGCGTCGGCCAGCCCGCGCAGGTCGAGCAGGTCGGCGTCCTTGATGTTCGGAACGACGAGTCCCCTGCCGGTGGCAGCCGCGATCCCGAGGTTGACCGCGTCCTTGTAGACGATCTCCTGGGCCGGCTCGTCCCACCAGGCATTGATCTCCGGCGTGCGTCGCATGGCCAGCATGACCGAGCGAGCGAGGACCAACATCGGCGAGACCCGCGCGTCGCGGAACTCGCGCATCGTCTTGAGTCGCTCGACGAAGCGCATCGTCTCGGTCACGTCGACGGTGACCCACTCGGTGACGTGGGGGATGGTGAAGGCCGACTGCACCATCGCCTGACCCATCATCTTGCGCACGCCCTTGATCGGCTCACGCCGCTCACCACGGTCGGTGCTGGCAGGGCGCGACGCGGCCGCTGGAGCAGGGTCCGGTGAGCTGGCGCCCGAGCCGAGTCCCGAGCCGACTCCTTGGGCCCCGTCGAGATCGCCGCGGGTGATCACGCCGCCGGGACCGGTGCCGACCACCGAGGCGAGATCGATGCCGAGGTCCTTGGCAAGCTTGCGCACCGGAGGCTTGGCCAGCGGGCGGGCGCCCCCGGCCGCAGGAGCGGGCGCTGCCGCAACCGCCGCTGCCGCAACCGGCGCTTCGGCAACGGGCTCGGCGACGTGCTTGCGCTGCCGACGCGAGGTCGACAGATCCTTCGGGCCGGACCCGACCAGTGTCTTCATCGGCTCCTCCTGGAGGGGCTCGGTCGGGGTCTGGGCCGGCGACTGGGCGCCGACGTCGGATCCATCGGAGACCGCGATGATCGGCGTGCCCACGGCCACGGTGACACCCTCGTCGACGAGCAGACTCTGCACCGTGCCGGCGTACGGCGACGGAAGCTCGACCAGGGACTTGGCGGTCTCGATCTCGACGACGATGTCATTGACCTTGATGACGTCACCCGGTTTGACCCGCCAGGAGACGATCTCGGCTTCGGTGAGGCCCTCACCGACATCGGGGAGCAGATACTCCTGAATGCTCACGGCTGGTCCTCTCAGAAGGCGAACGAACGGTCGACCGCGTCGAGCACGCGATCCAGGTCGGGCAGCCACTCCTCCTCGACCCGCGCCGGCGGGTAGGGGGTGTCGAAGCCGCTCACCCGGACAACCGGCGCCTCGAGGGAGTAGAAGCACTCTTCTGCGATCCGAGCGGCAACCTCTGAGCCCATGCCGAGGTTGTGATGCCCTTCGTGGACCACCACGGCACGTCCGGTGCGCCGGACCGACTCGTAGACCGGGCCCATGTCCAGCGGCGACAGCGTCCGCAGGTCGATCACCTCGGCGCTACGTCCGTCGTGGACCAGCGCCTCCGCTGTCTTCATCGCGGTGCCCACGGTGGGGCCGTAGGCCAGCAGCGTCACATCGGTGCCGGGACGGAGCACCCGCGAGGAGAACAACGGTGCCGGAGAGCCGGTGTCGACGACCTCGCCCTTCTCGGAGTGGTACAGCCGCTTGGGCTCCAGGAAGATCACCGGGTCGTCGGTGGCGATCGCCTGCTGGATCATCCAGTAGGCGTCGTTGGAGTTGGAGCAGGAGACGACCTTCAGGCCCGGGGTGTGCGCGAACTGCGCCTCCGGGCTCTCACTGTGGTGCTCGACCGCGCCGATGCCGCCGCCGAAGGGGATCCGCACCACGACCGGCATCTTGATCCGGCCGGCGCTGCGGTAGTGGTACTTGGCGACCTGACTCACGATCTGGTCGTAGGCCGGGTAGACGAAGCCGTCGAACTGGATCTCGACCACCGGGCGGTAGCCGCGTAGCGCAAGGCCGACCGCGGTCCCGAGGATCCCCGACTCCGCGAGCGGGCTGTCGACCACCCGGTCCTCACCGAAGTCCTTCTGCAACCCGTCGGTGATCCGGAAGACACCACCGAGCTTGCCGATGTCCTCACCCATGAGGACGACCTTCGGGTCGTCCTCGAGCGCCTTGCGCAGTCCTGCGTTGAGGGCCTTCGCCATCGTCATCGTGGTCATCAGTGCGCTCCCTCAAAACTCGCCAGGTAGGCCTCCATCTGGGCCTTCTCCTCCTGAAGCTCCCCGGTCTGCTCGACGTAGACGTTGTCGAACAGGTCGACGATGTTGGGATCCGGCAGCGCCTTGCAACCGGCCCGCAGGTGCTCGCCCATCGCTTCGGCTTCCTCATCGACGCCGGCGAAGAAGGACTGGTCGGCGATCCCGTTGCGGACGAGGTAGGCGCGGACTCTCTCGATGGGGTCCTTGAGCCGCCAGTGCTCCACGTCGGCGGAGAGTCGGTAGCGGGTCGGGTCGTCGGTGGTCGTGTGCGAGCCCATCCGATAGGTGTAGGCCTCGATGAAGACCGGGCCCTGACCCTCTCGTGCGTGCTGCAGGGCCGCCTTGGTGACGGCATAGGTCGCGAGGACGTCGTTGCCGTCCACACGCACGCCGGGGAAGCCGAAGCCGGCGGCTCGCTGGTAGAGCGGCACCTTGCTCTGGCGCTCGATCGGCTCGGAGATCGCCCACTGGTTGTTCTGCAGGAAGAAGACCACCGGAGCGTTGTACGACGCGGCGAAGATGAATGACTCGTTGACGTCACCTTGACTCGTCGCGCCGTCGCCGAAGTAGGCGACGACGGCCATGTCGCGGTCGTTGTCGCCGGAGCCGACGAGTCCGTCGCGCTGCACGCCCATCGCGTAGCCGACCGCGTGCAGCGTCTGGGCGCCGATGACGATCGTGTAGAGGTGGAAGTTGTGCTCGGCGGGGTCCCACGACCCCTGGTCGATTCCACGGAAGAGGCCGAGCAACCGCAGCGGGTCCACCCCTCGGGTGTAGGCGACACCGTGCTCGCGGTAGGTCGGGAAGACGTAGTCCTGCGGGCGCATCGCGCGGCCGGACCCGATCTGTGCCGCCTCCTGCCCGAGGAGCTGAGCCCAGATGCCGAGCTCACCATGCCGCTGGAGTGCAGTCGCCTCGTTGTCCAGACGACGGACGATGAACATGTCCTTGTAGAAGCCCTTGATGGCTTCGTCGTCGAGATCGAACGAGAACCGCGGGTGGTCGACCCGCTCGCCCTCCGGGGTCAGGAGTTGGACGGGCTCCGGCCCGAACGGGCCTGCGTCCCAAGGGTTGGCTTGTGCGCTCACATGCTCTCCTTCGTCTGGCGGATCGGCGGGGTGGCCGCCACCGCTGTGGGTGGAGCAGACGACCGTGGTCCGGTCGCGGGGGTGGTGCGAAGGGTCACGGACATCGAGTGACCTGCGACACATTCGAGGTCACCCCCCAACGTACCGAACCACCTACCCGAGGTGCACATTGGATCGCTCAATTCGTCCAATTCTCCGAGCAGCCAACGGACGGCCCGGGCCTCGGCCGAATCCGCGGTGCTAGCCGACGAAGCCCGCGGCCACGGACAAGAAGATGTCGTTGGCCGCCGGTTCGCCGATGGTCACCCGGACTCCCTCGCCGGCGAAGGGCCGCACGACGACGCCGGCCGAGTCGGCCGCGGTCGCGAACTCCGCGGTGCGCTCGCCGAGGGCGAGCCAGACGAAGTTCCCCTGGGGCTCGGGGATCTCCCAGCCCTGCGCGCGGAGGCCGGCAAGGACCCGTTCGCGCTCCATCACCAGAGCGCCCACCCTCTCCAGCAGGACGCTCTCGCGCTCCAGCGACGCGATCGCGGCCTCCTGGGCAACGGTGGAGACTCCGAACGGAAGCGCACAGGCACCGATCGCGGCGGTCACCGTCGGGTGCGCCACGGCGTAGCCGACTCGCAAGCCGGCCAACCCGTAGGCCTTGGCGAAGGTGCGCATCACCACGACATTGTCGTGGGCCGCGGCCAGCGCCAGCGCGTCGACGGCGTCGTCCATCCGGACGAACTCGCGATAGGCCTCGTCCACGACGACCAGGACATCCGCGGGGACGGCGTCGATGAAGCCGGCCAGCTCGGTGTGGGTCAGCGCCGGTCCGGTGGGGTTGTTCGGCGTGCAGACGATGACGACCTTCGTACGCTCGGTCACCGCCGCCGCCATCGCCGACAGGTCGTGCCGACCGTCGCCGGTTACCGGCACCCGCACGCTCGTCGCTCCGGTCACCTGCACCGCGATCGGGTACGCCTCGAACGAGCGCCAGGCATAAACCACCTCGTCGCCGGACTCGCAGTAGGCCTGCAGCAGGTGGTACAGGACGGCGACCGAGCCGGTACCCAGCGCGAGCCGCTCCCTCGCGACCCCGAGGCGCTCGCCGAGCGCGGCATACAGGCGGGTCGCAGCCATGTCCGGGTAGCGGTTCATCGTCGCCACCGCTTCCGCCGCCGCCTCGAGAACGCCAGGTAGCGGGGGGTAGGGGTTCTCGTTCGACGACAGCTTGTAGGTCGGGATATCGCGAGCCCGAGGCGGTTTCCCCGCCACATAGGCCGGGACCGAAGCAACCGCATCGCGCGGGTCAGGGGCACTCATATCAGCACCATAGCCAGCGAGGGACCTCGGCGGCACGGTCGGGCAGATCAGGCCCTACGCTCTCCCGGTGAGCACACTGCGACGGGACACACGTTCCCCTCTGGGCTTCGTCCTCGTCGTCGCCGGCGCCTTGATGTTCGTAGTCAACGCCGGTGTGTCCCGGGTCGCCATGGCGGCCGGTGTGGACCCGCTGACTCTGACCACGGTCCGCGTGACGGGCACCCTGCTGGTGATGGTCCTTGTCGCTGCGCTTTGGCGACGCGAGGCGCTTCGGCTTCCTCGAGGAGGCACCGTCTGGCTGCTCATCGGTCAGGGCCTGATCGGGGTCGCCGCTCTGCAGTGGACCTACTTCGTGGCGATCAACCGGCTCCCGGTGGGCATCGCTCTGCTGCTGGAGTACCAGGCCCCGATCCTGGTGGCGCTCTTTGCCCGCTTCTTCCAGCACGAGCACGTGTCGAGTCGCATGTGGTGGGGCCTTGCTCTCGCAGTCACCGGCCTCGGACTGGCGGCCGGCGTCGGCCAGAACCTCTCGCTCGACGCCCTCGGGGTGGTCGCCGGGCTCGCCGCGGCGGTCTCCTTCGCCACCTACTTCCTACTGGGCGAGCACGGCGTCAACCAGATGGACCCGCTGCAGGTCATCATCTGGTCCTTCGGGGTCGCTGCGGTCGTGCTCAACGTGGTGGCACCACTGACCAACCTCGGGACGGTGGATCTGCTCTCGTCGACATCGATGCTCGGCCGGCTCGGCGCGTCCACAGTGCCGGTCTGGTCCTCACTGACGTGGGTGATCGTGCTCGGGACCCTGGCGCCGTTCGCGGCGATGCTCTACGCACTGCGGCATCTCAGCGCCACTGCGGTCACGACGGTGGCGATGACCGAGCCGGTGGGTGCGGTCCTACTCGGATGGCTGTGGTTCGAGGAGTCCCTCAGCCCGCTGCGGATCGTCGGGGGCGCTTGCGTCGTGATCGGGATCCTGCTGGCCCAGTCGGCCCGGCGCACCCGTGTCGCCGAGATCCCGATGACGTGATGGATCCCTGGACGAGGGGTATCGTCGAAGGCAGCCGCCCAACGGATCGCTGACGGGTCTCACTCTCGGCTGGTCGTTCCCGCCATCCGTGCGGGGCAGGTGTCAGACTGCAGTGACAAGACCGCGAGCCCGTGTGCAAGGCGCCCCCCATCCGTGCACACGGGTTTCGCACGACGGGGCCGCCTCCTGGAAGGATCAGACCATGAAATGGTTCATCTCCCGGCTCTTGGTCAACGCCGCAGCCCTCGGAGTGGTCGTCTGGCTGCTCCACGGGGTGACCCTCGCCCGCGGCAGTCTCACCGACAAGGTGATCACCCTGGTGATCGTCGGCCTCATCTTCGGGTTGCTCAACGCAGTGGTCGGCACCCTTCTCAAGTTCCTCGCGATGCCGTTCATCATCTTGTCCCTGGGGCTGATGGTCCTGGTCATCAACGCAGCGATGCTGCTTCTCACCAGCTGGGTCTCCGGGCAGATCGGGATCGGATTCCACGTCCGTGGGTTCTGGACTGCGGTTCTGGGGGCCCTGGTCTTCTCGCTCACGTCGATGATCCTGAACGCCGTGCTGAAGGACAAGGACTGACCTCGTAGGTGCGGATCGTCACCGTCTGCCTGGGCAACATCTGTCGGTCCCCGATCGCTCAGGTGATCCTCGCCGACGAGTTCACCCGAGCCGGGATCACCGGCAGCGTCGAGAGTGCGGGCACCGGGTCGTACCACGAGGGTGACCCCATGGACCCCCGCGCCTCCGCGGCGCTGCGGCGGGTCGGCCTGGACCCCAGCCAGCACCGCGCCCGGAAGTTCACCTCCGACTGGTTCGGCTCCTTCGATCTCGTGCTGGCGATGGACCGATCCAACCTTCGCGACCTCAGGGCGCTGGCATCGGGTCGCGAGGAGCAGCCCCCGATCCGCTTGTTCCGTGAGTACGACCCGGAGGCAGCCGGTGATCTGGACGTCGCGGACCCGTACTTCACCTCCGGGTCCGGTGAGGCGTTCGATGAGACGGTGCGGATCGCCGTTCGCACCAGCCGTGCCATCGCCGAGGCCATTCTCCGTGGCGAGCGCATCTGACGGCGCGTCGAGAGCGATTCCTCAGCGCTGGTTCAGGTCGTTTCGGCATAGTTTGGGTTCGTGAGTACCCCTACCGATCGTCTTCCACGCATCCTCGTCGTCGACGACGATCGCGCGGTCCGTGAATCGCTCCGGCGGTCACTGGAGTTCAACGGCTTCGAGGTCGGCCTGGCCGCCGATGGCGCAGAGGCTCTGGCCACGATCACCGGGAACCCTCCCGATGCTCTGGTCATCGACGTGATGATGCCGCGGCTGGACGGGCTGGAGACCACCCGGGCGCTCCGCGCCGCCGGCAACGACATGCCCATCCTGGTGCTCACCGCACGAGACTCGGTGGGCGATCGGGTCGAAGGACTCGACGCCGGGGCGGACGACTACCTCACCAAGCCCTTCGCCCTGCAGGAGCTCCTGGCCCGGCTGCGCGCTCTGCTCCGCCGACGCGCTCCGGTCCCAGGTGCTGAGCTGGACGACGAGGTCCTGGAGTTCGGCGACCTCTCCCTCAACGCAGCCACCCGTGAGGTGAAGCGCGGTAGCCGACGGATCGACCTGACCCGCACCGAGTTCACCCTCCTCGAGCTGTTCCTCCGACGCCCGCGTCGAGTCCTGGATCGGGCGTTCATCCTCGAAGAGGTTTGGGGGTACGACTTCCCCACCACCGCGAACAGCCTCGAGGTCTACGTCGGATACCTACGTCGCAAGACCGAGGCCGAAGGCGAGTCCCGCCTCATCCACACGGTTCGCGGAGTGGGATACGTCCTGAAGGAGAGCTGATGCCTCAGCTCCGGCTGGGCCGTCGGCGGCAGTCCCTCGCTGGCCGGGTGGCGGCTATCGCCGCAGCCGCCGTCGGATTGTCCGTGACGGTCTTGTCGGTCGCCGCCTACTTCACGGTGCGGCACCAGACGTACGCCACCATGGACAAGTCGCTGATGTCGCGAGCCGTCGTGTCAGCACGCAACGACATCGCCACCGACCTGACCAACAACCAGGTTCCCAGCTGGATGGTCGCCGCGGCAAACGTTCAGATTGCGCTGGTCACCTCGACAGGGCAGATCGTGTCCGCCGATCACAAGTCGTCGGGGATCGCGGCCTGGTTGGGAGCGGCCGAGCTCGCGGTCGCGCGTGGGCAGTCGGCCGACTCCATCCGCACTGCGGAAACCCCGAGCGGTCAGTTCCGAGTCGTCGCCGTTCCCACCGGAACGACGGGACAGGCACTCGTCATCGCCCAGTCCCTCACCCCGACCGAGCAGACCCTGCACGATCTGGGACTGGTCATGCTGCTGCTCGGAGCGCTCGGAGTCGTGTTCGCCGCGGGGGCTGGCTCCCTGGTGGCGAGGAACGGTCTCAGACCCGTGCGCACCCTCACCGACGCGATCGAGAAGGTGGCCCGGACCGAGGAGCTCACCCCGATCGAGATGTCTGGAAGCGACGAGCTCGGGCGACTCGCCGCTGCATTCAACGCCATGATCTCCTCGCTCTCGGCCTCCAGGGATCTGCAGGCTCAGCTGGTGACTGACGCCAGCCACGAGCTGCGCACTCCACTGACGTCCCTGCGAACGAACCTGGACCTGCTGCATCAGGCCGAGGTGGGCGAGGGGTTGGGCCGTAGAGCTCGGCAGGAACTGCTGGACGACGTTTCCTTGCAGATCACCGAGTTGACCGAGCTGATCGCCAGCCTTGCCGAGTTGGCCCGCGGTGACTCCCTTTACGGTTCCGAGCAGCGGGTCGAGATGCAGGAGGTGCTCGACCGCGCCGTGGAGCGTGCCCAACGAAACGCCCCCGACCTGGCCTTCGAAGTCTCAGGGGAGGAGTGGAGCGTGGTGGGCGAGGCGTCGGCGCTGGAGCGGGCAGTCGGGAATCTTCTGGAGAACGCGGTGACCTGGAGCCCCACCAGGGGGACGGTGCGGGTCTCCTTGACCAGAGGAGTCCTCACGGTGGAGGACGAGGGCCCGGGTGTCGCCGCCGAGGACGTTCCCTACGTCTTCGACCGCTTCTACCGGGCGAGGGAGTCCCGAGCTCTTCCCGGATCTGGTCTCGGCCTGTCAGTCGTCAAGCATGTGGTCGAGAGGCACGGAGGGGAGGTCTCTGTAGCCTCCTCCCGTTTCGGTGGGGCGGCGTTCTCGATCCAGCTGCCCGCCTCCGCCGCTTCCAGCCTCACAGGAGAGGGATCGCGGGCTCACAGCGGCCGCTCAGCGACGCGAGACAATGTGGAGACATGAATGACCAGCCGATGGAAGAGAACTCTGGAGTAGATCCGGCTGACCGAACCGACGGCCAGCCCACCCTTTCCGATCCGGACTCGACCGCCTCCTTGCCATTCGAGCCAGCCGCGGGGAGCATCCCCTCCGCCCCCCCGGTTGACCCGCCGCCGGCGGCGCTCGACACCTCACCTTCGCCAGGGCGAGGCCGGATCAGCCTGGCGATGATGTTGGTGTCGTCATTGGTTGCGGGCGCCGTCGGGGGCGGGATCGGCTATTGGGCCGCCAACGCCACCGACCAGGGCACGATCACCTCGGCCAGCGCGCCGCTGGTCCAGCCCGCGCTCGCCACCGGGTCGAACGGCACCGCCGCCTCCAACGACATCGAGGCGGTGGCCAAGGCGGTCCTGCCGTCGGTCGTGAAGATCAACGTTGCCGGCCCCCAGGGCGCCGGCTCGGGATCGGGCATCATCATCACCGCGAGTGGCGAGATCCTCACCAACAACCATGTCGTGGAGCTGGCCGGCAACGGCGGCAGCATCATCGTCAACTTCAACGACGGCACCACGGTGAGAGCACACGTGGTCGGCACGGACCCCGTTACCGACGTGGCGGTGATCCAGGCCGACGGCGTGTCCGGACTCACCCCCGCGACGTTGGGCTCGTCGTCCTCCCTGCAGGTGGGTCAGCCGGTCGTGGCGATCGGGTCGCCGTTCGGACTCGAGGCGACTGTGACCAGCGGGATCGTCAGCTCCCTCAACCGACCGGTATCGGTCAACGGCAACGGGACCAACGTCAGCTACCCAGCCATCCAGACCGACGCCGCCATCAACCCGGGCAACTCCGGGGGCCCCTTGGTCAACCTCTCCGGGCAGGTCGTGGGGATCGACTCGTCGATCTTCACCGACACCCAGTCGCTCGGAAGCCAGGGCGGCTCGATCGGTCTGGGCTTCGCGATCCCGATCGACAACATCCTGCCGATCGTCAACCAGATCCGGGCAGGACAGGCCCCGACTCACGCTCGGCTCGGTGTCGAGGTCCGCAATGCCAGCGAGCAGGGCGGTCTGGTCACCGGCGCGGGCATCGCTCAGGTGATGAGCGGGACCGCCGCAGAAGCCGCCGGACTGCAGGTCGGAGACGTCATCACCGAGGTCGATGGGCAACAGGTCACCGACGCGACCTCGCTCGTGGCAGCCATCCACGGATACCGGCCCGGTGTCTCGGTCAGCTTGACCGTCGACCGGGGCGGGAAGACGCTCACCTTGCACGCCACCTTGGGTAACGACGCCAAGGGCGCCTAGTCGCGCGGCGGCAGCTCCCCGAACGAGACCGCTCGGATCCCCCCGTACCGAGCGGTCTCGTTCTGTCCGTCAGCGTGCGGCGAGCAACTCGAGGATGAGCCCACGCAACAACTCGTAGCCCTCTTCGGTGAGGATCGACTCGGCGTGGAACTGGATCCCGCGGAAGTGCGGCCCACGGAGCAGATGAATGTCGCCGGAGTCGGGGTCCGCGTCGGCGCTGACCCCGGACGGGAGCTCGACTCCCGCCCCGACCCGGCCGACGAAGGTGTTGTAGAAGCCGACGTTGTATCGGGTGCCGTCGATGCTCACCGCCGACTGCGTCCCCTGGAAGACGATGTCCTTGTACGCCAACGGGATCCCGAGCCGGTCGCAGAGCACCTGGTGCCCCAGACAGACCGACAAGAACGGCTGACCGCTCTCCAGTAGCGACTCCACGGCAGCCCGGAAGGTGGCGATCTTGGCGTTGTCGCCGTCGCGCGGGTCGCCGGGTCCCGGACCCACGATGACCAGGTCACATCCCTCGAGGCATCCGGGGACGTAGTCGGGATGCTTGACCACCGAGCTGGTCACGCCGAGCACACGGAGGACGTGGCGGAGCATGTTCACGAAGTCGTCCTCGCCGTCGAGGATGACGGCGGTCTTCCCCTCGAGCTCGGCGGCCGGTCGCGCGCCGCCCTGGTCAGTCAGCCAGAACTTCGAGAGGCGCTGGTTGCGTGAGGCGAGGGCGATCCGCACGTCCTCGTCCCGCGTGAGCTCCTCGACGCCCTCCGCCTTCGCCGAGGACGGCGGCACCAGGCCGAACGCGGTGAGAATGCCGCCTGCCTTGGCGTGCGTCTCGGCCACCTCGTAGTCCGGATCGGAGTCACGGACCAGAGTCGCACCGGCGGTCACCGTCAGGGACCCGTCCAGCCCGATGTCGGCGGTCCTGATCACGATGGGGCTGTCGGCGGTCTGGCGGCCGGAGGCATCGTGACCGAGGAGTGCGAGGGCCGCGCCGTAGTAGCCCCGGCCCTGGCGTTCGTACTTCTTGATCAGCCGGCAGGCATTCTCCACCGGTGAGCCGGTCACCGTTGCCGCGAACATGGTGTCCCGGAGCACATCACGGACGTCGCGGCTGGTCCGGCCCGCGAGGAGATACTCGGTATGCACCAGGTGGGACATCGGCTTGAGGAAGGGGCCCAGCACTTGCCCACCCTCGGTGCACACGTCGCACATCATCTTGAGCTCCTCGTCCACGACCATGAAGAGCTCGAAGATCTCCTTCTCGTCGGCGAGGAATTCGAGCAGCGCCTGCTTCCGCTCCACCGGATCATCGTGGCCACGGAGCCGGAAGGTGCCACTGATCGGGTTCATCCGGACGTCGCCTCCGCTGACACTCACGTGCCGCTCCGGACTCGCTCCGACCAGGTAGCGCTCTCCGGTGAAGACGCAGAAGGTCCAGTACGCCCCGCGCTCGCGCTCGAGCAGGCGACGGAAGGCGGTGAGCGCCTTGGCGGGCCCCCAGTCGGCCACCTTGGCACGATACTGGCGACCGATGACGAGGTTCGCCCCCTCACCGTTGCCGATCTCGTCGTCGATGATGCGGCGCACCACCTCGGCATAGGCCGCGTCGTCGACGTCGAACCCCCCGGCGTCATCGAAGGTGATCTCCTCATCGGGCAGCATGGCAAGCGTCTCGGCCAGCGTGAGCTCCTCGACGTGGTCGAGGTCGATCACCGTGAGCGGGGCACCGTCGTCATGCGCCTCGAAGCCTCGCTCGGTGACCTGCCTGAAGGGGATGGCTACCAGACGGTCGAACTGGAGGCCGGAGGCGTCCGACGCCAGGGGGACGTCGCTGAGACGCCTCACGGCGTGCGGCCTGCCCTCGAGAACCAGCACATGGGGAGAGTCTCGGAGTCGGATCACCGCCCACGCCGGACGGCCCGTCATCCGGTCTAGGGCCGTTGACGTCGAGTCTTCCCCGCTGGACATGCCCGAACGCTACCAACGGGCGCGGCACCGCCCGCTCCCGTTTCACCGACGGGGATCGGCGATCGCAGCCCGGATCTCCTCGAGCCTGCGCCGCTGTGACCCGGTGCTCAAGTTGTCCGGGTGAAGCCACTCCTCCATCGCCCGCTTGACCACGGGCCAGTCCTGGTCGGTCATCGCGAACCACGATGTGTCCCTGCTCCGACCTTTGTAGACCACCGCGTTGCGCCACGTGCCCTCGTAGCGGAAGCCGAGCCGCTCTGCGGCGCGCAGAGAAGGGGCGTTCAAGGAGTCGCACTTCCACTCGTAGCGGCGATAGCCGAGCACGTCGAAGACATGGCATCCCAGGAAGTACATCGCCTCGGTGGTCGCCGGCGTCCCGGCCAGGTCGCCGCCGTAGAGGATGCTGCCGACCTCCACCGTCCCGTTGTCCGGGTCGATCCGCATGAGGCTGACCATCCCTTCGGCCTCGTGGCCGCGGCGGCCGACCGCGAAGGGCACCAAGGACCCGCCGGATCGCATCCTGTCCAGTTGCGCGACCAGATCCGCCGGCTGCGAGAAGGGCTCGAAGGGCAGGTAGGTGAACCGCCTGGGGTCGGGCAACCAGGCGCGGTACAGCGCCTCGTCGTGCTCCGGAGTGAGCGGTGTCATCCAGCACCAGTCCCCGGTGCGGGAGAACGCGGTCGGAAGCGGGCGCCGGGACCACACCAGGGACGGCCCCAGGGGAAGGCCGTCTCCAGGACCGGGCCCCTCCTCGATCGTCACCCGGTCACCGCGCCAACGTGACGAGCCGCTGAGTGGCACGGGTCAGCACGACGTACAGGACGGCACGCCCGGTGTTGGACTCCTGCTCGATCTCGACCGGGTCGACCACGATGATGCCGTCGAACTCCAATCCCTTGGTCTCCATACCACCCAGCACCGTGACGCGCGCCTGGTCGCCCCCCGTCCGGTCCTCGGCCAGCTCCGGCCAGCCCTCGAGCCATGACCGGATCTCCCTGAGCCGGTCACGAGCGGCGACGACTGCGATGGTGCCTCCCAGCGACCCGCGCAGGTCCTGCAGTGCCTCCCGGATCGCCGGTGCGAACTCCTCGACCTTGCGCTCCTCCGGTGCGATGCCGGTGCTCCGAACGGCGTGGGGCAGGTCAGCGGCCAGGCCGACGCTGGTCGCGTAGCCGGCGGCGTACTCGTAGATCTCCTTGCTGTTCCGGTAGTTCGTCCCGAGGTGGAAGAGATGGACAGTCTTGTCGCCGATGGCCTCGTCCCGGGCCCGTTCGGCAGCCTCGCGATCCGGCCAGGATGACTGAGCCGGGTCGCCGACGATCGTCCAGGTCGCGGTGCGTCCGCGACGTCCGATCATCCGCCACTGCATGGGGGCGAGGTCTTGGGCTTCGTCGACCAGCACGTGGGCGTAGCCGTCGTCCTCGGTGCGGGTGGTGGTCCGCGGTCCGGAGGAGATGTCCCGCTCCGACCAGGTGGACAGCTCGGGGAAGTTCTCGTCGACCAGGTGGGCGAGCGGGTCGGGCTCCTCCTCACCGTTGTTCTCCGGAACGTCGCCGACCAGGTAGCGCAACTCGTCGAGCAGCGCGACGTCCTCGACACTCCAGTCCTCACCGAAAACGAGCGCGCGGCGTTCGTCGGTCTCCAGGACGCCTTCGGCAACCCGGTCGAGCATCTCCCGATCCTGGAGCCAGCCCAGGATCTCGGTGGCATCCAGCGCCGGCCACCACGCACGGGCGAAGTCGACGAACCCGTCGTGCCCGAGGAGAAAGTCGGTGAACCCGGACTTGCCGTGCTCACTCGCACGCTCGCCGCCGACCTTCCGCCACAGGGCGTCCACCAGCGCCGGAACCACCCGACGCAGCTGGCGATTGCGCTTGCCCTGCGAGAGGAGATGGCGGCGGATGTCGTTCAGAGAACGGCGGTCCAGGACGAGGTTCTCGTCCCGGTAGAAGACCCGGAACTCCGACGGGGCACCCGGAACTCGTTGGCGAGACAGCCTCCGTAGCAGCTCGGCCATTCGCAGGTCGCCCTTGATCTCGGCCACCCGTCCGGGATCGTGCCGTCCGGCGCGCACGCCGTCCACGACCTCACCGAGCGCCCGCAGCGAGACGGCCGTCTCGCCGAGCGACGGAAGGACCCGCTCGATGTAGCGCATGAACACACCCGAGGGGCCCACGACGAGGACGCCGCCTCGCTCATAGCGATTCCGGTCCGTGTAGAGCAGGAACGCAGCACGGTGCAGGGCGACGACGGTCTTGCCCGTCCCCGGACCGCCACTGATCATCACCACGCCACGGCTGGGAGCCCGGATCGCCTTGTCCTGCTCGGCCTGGATGGTGGCTACGATCGCATGCATCGAGCGATCCCGGGCGCGGGTCAACTGGGCCATCAGCGCCCCGTCGCCCACGATGACGAGCCCTGAGTCGTCGTCGGTGGCCAACAGCTCGTCCTCGACACCGATCACCGTCTGTCCGGAACAGCGCAGCACGCGGCGCCGCACGACGCCCTGAGACTCGCTGGCGGTGGCCTGGTAGAAGACGGCCGCCGCCGGTGCACGCCAGTCGATCAGGAGGGTGTCGCGGTTCTCGTCACGGAGGCCGATGCGACCGATGTACCGCGGGTCCTCGGCGCGGTCGGCGAGATCGAGCCGGCCGAAGACCAGCCCCTCGTGGGCTGCGTTGAGGTTCGCGATCCGCTTGGCCGCCTGGAAGACCATCGCGTCCCGCTCGACGAGCCCACCCTCGTGTCCCAGCCGACCTCGATCGTGCCCTTCGCGTGCCAACGCCTCGGCGTTGCGGGTGGACTGCTCGAGTTGCCGGTACACACGGTCGACGAAGATCTGCTCGGCAGCGATCTCCTGCTCGGCCATCTCTGCGGACAACAGGCACCTTCCTACGAAACGGGGGGCCGATAAGTCTAACTGCCGTGCCGGCGCCGACAACGACCGACTGGCCCATCTGGAACGGGGACCCGAGCAGGTCAGGAACGAGACAAGAACGCCCGCATCGCCTGGCGAGCAGGCTCGGAGCCGAAGAGCTCCGCCGAGAGCGCGGCCAGCTCAGCACCACGGTCGTCGAGTCGGGCGAGCAGGTCGCGGTTGAGCAGCCGCTTGGTCTCCCGGAGGCCCTGCACAGGGGAGGACACCAGAGCGTCGCACGTCTGGGCGACCACACCGTGGAGGGCGTCAGGGGACACAGCCTCGGTGATCAATCCCATCACCGCGGCGGCCCGGCCGTCGAACTGCTCGGCGGTCAGAAAGGTTCGAGCTGCCGCTCGGGAGGTGAGTCGAGGCAGCACCGTGAGGCTGATCACCGCAGGTGCAAGGGCGAGCTTGACCTCAGTGAACGCGAACGTTGCCGACTCGACGGCGACCGCGATGTCACAGGCGGCCACGATCCCGATCCCACCGGCACGCACTGGGCCGGCGATCTCCGCGACGACTGGCACGGGTAGAGCAAGGATCCGTCTGAGGAGACCGACGAGCTCCTCGGCCCCGCGCCGCATGTCACCCTCCGCGGCCTCGGAAAGGTCAGCCCCCGAGCAGAACACCCGCCCGGAGGAGCGCAGCAGCACGGCGCGGACGTCAGGGTCGGCAGCAGCCTGATCCAGCGCCGCCCCGAGCTCGGCGACCAGCTGCGCGGACAGCGCGTTCCGGTTGTGCGGCGAGTCGAGGGTGAAGGTGGCCAGGCCGTCTACGACCTGGGTGTGCACGAGCTGGGTCATGGTCCTCCTCAGACAGGCCTGTCGACACCAGCATCATGGCGCAGGGGTCGGACTCGGGGACCGGCAAGGTGATCGTGCCTCACCAGAACGTCACACTCTCGGGGCCGAGATGACTGTGCTCGTTGAACGTCGTCAGGTGCATTCCCCGCGCGTCCAGCCGGATCCGAGTGATGCTGGCGTTCACCAGGGACGGGAGCAGATGGAGCCACACCTGGGTCTGGCCCCCCAACAGCGCGGCAACCGTCCAGCAGATGGGTCCAGCGCTCGTGAACACCACCGCCGTGTCGGAAGGCCCCAGCTCGCCGCGCAAGTGTCGGAGGGCGACGTCGACACGGGAGGTGAAGCTGGCGAAGGGTTCGTCGTAGTCGGCATCACTCCCACCTTCGGTCCACCGGGCGAGGGCCTCGTGGAACCAGCGGCCGAAGGCAGCGGTCCCCTCCTCCGGAGGTGCCGTGCCATAGGCGGCCAGGACCAGCCGGTGGTCGAACTCGTTCCAGCCGGTATCGACCTGCACAGGGAGCTGCCACCCGGCGGCTTCCATCGCCAGCCCAGCGGTGTCACGGTGCCGCAGGTGCGCCCCGCTCATCACCAGGTCCGGAGCGGCGAGGCCGACCATCGCCCGCCCCAGGGTTGCCGACTGATCGGCCCCCAGCGCAGAGAGGCGGTCGTAGTCCTCGGCATCCCAGCTCGCCTGCCCATGCCGGACCAGAACGACACTGGTCACCAGCGGCTCCTCTCTTCGTCCGGCCCCCTCATCGTGCCAGAGGAGGTGCCTTCGCCGGCGTCGTGGCTCAGCCACGGCCAAGCGGCCATGGTGCCACCCGTAGGCTGTAGCAAGCCGACGCATGAGGGAGAACCATGAGAAAGATCGTCGCGTCCACCGTTCTGGTGCTCGCCACGGCCACCGCTTGCAGCGGAGGAGGGGGCACATCAGCCACATCCAGTAGCTCGCCCTCCCCCACCTTCAGCGCCCAGGAGCAGGCAGCGATCACCTCGCTCACCACTGCGTTCACCTCCGGCAAGCTGACGCTCAAGACTGACGCCACGTCGGCGGGCTGTGTCGCCACCGGTCTGGTCAGCCAGCTGGGGATCGACAAGCTGCAGTCCTACAAGGTCATCAAGAGCACGATGGACGCCACCCGCAAGGGCCTCGGCGCCGTCGCGATGACTGAGGCGGATGCGAACGTCACCGCCGGCGTCGTGCTCGGATGCGTTCCACCACTCACGGCTGTCCAGAAGCTGGCGACTGACTCGGGCATGAAGAAGAAGCAGGCTCGTTGCCTGGCCACCAAGCTGACGCCGGACGCGTTGAAGCTGATGTTTGTCAGCTATCTCGACCAGCAGGTGACACTCGACAAGTCGGTGACCAAGGCGCTTCGGGCCTGCACCTGATCCAGCACCCCGCGCGCCGAGGTCAGCTCGCAATGGTCGCGATGACCTTGGAGCGGATCTCCGGCACGTCCCACTCACGTGCGACCCTCAGCAGCCGGTAGCCCGACGTGAGCAGGAACGGCAGCGTCAGCGCGACCGCGATCGACCAGTCCATCAGTGCCGCCACGACGAAGACCATGCCGGTCAGGGTCGTCGAGAGGGCCAGACGCGCCGAGTAGCCCACCATCACCAACGGCGGGGCGGGGGTCGCACGAGCGCTGCGCAGATCCACGGTGTAGGGCCGGCGTACCGACCACCGCATCGACGCCGACACCACCTGGAACAGCACCACAACGGTGGCGCAGACCAGGGCGGTCAATGCCGCGGCAGTCGGAGCGCCCGCGCGGACCGCGGCGAGAACCAGCGTGACCGTGATGGCGAGCATGAGGATCTCGGCCACCACGATCGCCCGCACGAGGAACATCAGCCGTGGAGCCGCCGGCACGCTGTCGCGCCACAGGGCACCGTGCGCGTCGAGGGACCAGGCGTTCACCCCGAAGAGGAGCGCACCACCGGAGGCGACCAGCCCGGGCAACAGGGGCAGCTCCTGCCATTGCAGTGATCCCGCCAGGGCCACCAGCCCAGGCATGACCGCCAGAACGCCCAGGCCCCGGCGCAAAGGCAGGGAACGCCAGACCGAGGCTCGGTCCACTCGCAAGACTGCGACCAGATTGCTCACCGGATTGGAACGCGCCGGATGCGAGGAGGTCTCGAGCCGGACCTCGTCGCGGGCCGGACGGCGGGCCACGGCGGCCGCCATCACTGCACCGAGGACGATGACCGCGACCGACACCACCGCCAGCACCACGAAGGTGAGTGCCCAGGTCGCCAAGTCTCCGGTCAGTGCCTGGTAGGCAGCCAGCGTCAGCGTCTTCGTCGGGCTGTAGTCCAGCACCCTGGTGAGGGTGTTGGTGCGCACCAGGACCACGCCGGCCAGGAACACCAGGACGCCGATCCCTCGTACCAGGAGGGTTCCGTGCGGCCCACGGCGCAGCCACTCCACCGCCCACGCCAGGACTTGGGCCAGAGCGGTCGCGAAGAGGATCCATAACAGGATCAGTCCCTGGGCCGGCAGCAACTTCCAGTCGACGCCCTCGACTCCGCGGAAGATGGGCGAGCTGTAGGCGAACGCACCAAGTAACGCCCAGGACTGCAACAGCCAGGCAATGTTCAGGGGAGCCATGAGGAGCGCTCCCAGGTGATCGGTCGCGGGACTTACCGGGAAGGCAACTGCCTGGTCACGAGGAAGCAACTCCCGACCACCACCTGTAGCCACAGCGGAGACCGTGGAGATGCCCAGCACCCCCACGAGGAAGGAGGGCATCAACAAGGACACGTCGAAGCGGTAGCCGTTGGGGTCGGGAAGCAGAGCCGGGAGACTCGCGGCCGCCACGGTGAGCAGGCCAATCACCGCGAACCCGATCATGACGTAGCGCCGACCCCTGCCGCGGATGCCGGCCCCCCGGAACTGGAGCAGGGGTACCAGCTGTCGTACGGCACGAACCGATCGGTGCAGCACGCCGTGCTCGCCGGTCCGAAGATCAGTCGAGGAGCGCACGATAGACACCTGCCCCCGACTCGCCCGCCATCTCCACGGCGGGCACCGCCGCGACCGCGGCGCCACCGCGCAGCACGATCGCGTGCTGGCAGGACTCGACGGCGAGCTCGCGTAGGTGGGTTGACACCAACACCGCTGCTCCGCGCGCTCGAGCGTCACCAATCACGTCCATCGTCGACTCGACGCCCAGCGGGTCGACGCCATCGAACGGCTCGTCGAGCAGCAGCACCTCGGGCTGGTGGAACGCAGCGAGCAGGACCGACATCCGGCGGCCCATGCCATGGCTGAAGCCGGCCGTGACACGGTGTGCGGCGTCGCCGAGGTCGAACCGCTCCAGGAGGTCACGTGCATGGTCCTCCCACCCGGGAGAGAGACCGCGGAGCCGGGCCGACAGCTGTAGGTGCTCCCAGGGCGTGGCCCGCGGAACCAGTCCGCCCACGTCGGGGCAGTAACCCACCGAACGCTTGACCTCGAGGGTCTGGCGTCGCAGGTCGTACCCGGCGACGGTGACGACCCCCTCGGTCGCAGGGATCACTCCTGCCAGCACGCGCATTGTGGTCGACTTCCCGGCGCCGTTGCGACCGAGCAGGGCGGTGGCGGAGCCGGGCTCTACCCCGAAGCTGATGCCGCGGACCGCGTCGACCGGACCGAAGCGGACCCACAGGGAGTCGACAGAAACCACGGGAGCCATGCGCCCAAGTCTGACAGGCGGGGCTGCGCTCCGGGTGGGAAGTCGGAGATATGCGCGGCCCGCACGTCCACCGGGCGGGAGGGTCAGGCCTCCCAGGCAGCACCGGTCTCGATGAGAGCGTCGACATCGTCGATCCCCCACGCCTGGAGGGTGTCGCGGGTACCGGCCCCCGGCACCGATGGACCGGTGCTCAGCACGCCCGGGGTCCGGGAGAAGCGGGGAGCGGGAGCGGGCTGGAGCAGCCCGTCGCGGGCCACGTAGGTTCCTCGGGCCCGCAAGTGGGGATGCTCCGCCGCCTCGGTCATCGGCAGTACCGGGGAGCAGCAGGCGTCCGACCCCTCGAACACCTCTACCCATTCGCGCTGGGTCAGCTCGGCGAACCGCTCGGCGAACCGGGCCCGGAGATCCGCCCAGTTCGTCGGATCGTCGCGGTCCGGAAGACCGGCCACCCCAAGCCTGGTGACGAAGGCGTCGTAGAACGCCGGCTCCAGCGCCCCGACGGCCATGTGCCGGCCGTCGGCGGTCTCATAGACGTCGTAGAAGGGCGCGCCCCCATCGAACAGGTTGACCGCACGCCGCTCCTGCGCGACACCAGAGGCAAGCATCGAGGCCCACATCGCGTTCAGGTGGGCGGCTCCGTCGACGATGGCGGCGTCGACGACCTGACCTTGACCACTGTCGCGAGCCTCCAGCAGCGCCGCCAACACCCCGATGACCAGATAGGGGGAGCCTCCGCCGAAGTCGCCGAGCAGATTCGAGGGGAACTGCGGGCGGTCCGGTGTCTGCCCGAGCGGATGCAGCACCCCGGCAACGGAGATGTAGTCGATGTCGTGTCCGGCTGTTTGCGCGAGAGGCCCGTCCTGACCCCAGCCGGTGATCCGGCCGTAGACCAGCCTCGGGTTGCGGCGCAGACAGACCTCGGGCCCGAAACCCCGGCGCTCGGCGACACCAGGACGCATCCCCTCGAACAAGACGTCCGCGGAGTCGACGAGGCGCAGCAGCGTCTGGACGCCGAGCGGATGGCGCAGGTCGAGCCCCACACTCGGCCGCCCGCGACTGAGCAGATCGGTGGTGCGGTCCCCGGCGCTCAAGACTCCCCCCGGACGCTCGATCCGGATCACGTCGGCGCCGAGATCGGCCAGGATCGTCCCGGCGTGAGGGCCTGGACCGATGCCCGCGATCTCGATCACCTTGACTCCGTCGAGCGGGCCTCGAGCGGAGGAGTGGGAGGCCATGGTCCGGATCATGCCACCGCCCCCGAGTGCTCCGGCGGCAGCGTGGCGCTCAGCGGCGGCGAAGGTGCTGGGAGAACGAGATGGCCAGGGCGACGCCGAGACCGGCAAGGATCGAGCCGACGTAGGACCAGGTCGCCGACCCAGTCATCGGCGAGCCATGGATGTAGCCCATGCCTTGCAGGGCCCAGACCCCGCCGACCAGGACCATCAGGACGGCGAGGCCGTAGACGACCACAGTCCGCAGCACCGGATCAGCCCTCCACAGGAGTGGCGCGCAGATCCTCGACGAGCGCGGCAACGCCGACCCCGGCCGCGAGGAGTGCGGGGACCGCCTGATAGATCGCGCGGCCCTTGGTGAGCACTCCGGAGCTCGACTCAAGGAGCGCAGAGAGCGCATCTGCGGTGTCCACCGCGACCCCCGTGGCCACCATGAAACGACGCGCCTTGCCCGTCGCGACCAGGGTCGCGACTCCGAGGGCGATGTCACGTGATCCCGCGATCCTCGCCAGGAACGTCGACTGCGGGTTGTTCTCCACATCGAGTGCCAGCGCCTTCAGCGTCGGGACGGGCGCTAGGAAGGCGCCGACACCGAGCGCCGTCCGGGCCAAGGACAGGCCGGTGACCAGGTCGAGCCTCAACTTCACGGGTCCTCCTCGAGCTGCTCGGTGGCTTCTCCTCACCCTAGTCCGGGGGTGAGGAGAAGCCACCGAGTCCGATTCCGGGGCAACCTTGGGCCTTCAGGCCCGCGAGGAGAAGTGTCAGCCGCGGTGCGGGGACTCCGCACTACCCGAACGGAGCTTGAAGCTCAGCAGGGAGGCACCGAGCAGCGCGAGTCCGGCGAGAAGCACCGATCCCGCGGTCCCGATGGAACCGGAAGTCCAGTCGTGGAGCGCCTCCGGAACGACCAGCGTCACCGAGACGACCCCCGCTCCCAGGTAAGCCCAGGCGGGCCGCGCCACGTAGCCGATGAAGGCTCCGACCGCCACCAGTGCGGTCAACGCGTAGCCGAGGTTCGGCGAGTCCTGGTTCAGCACCGGCATCTGGGCGCCGATCAGGCCGATAACCAGCGCAATGGCCAGACCGAACTGACGCGGGCTCACCAGGTCGATCTCGCTCACACCCCACCAGATCAGGGCCAGAGCGATCTCCAGCAGCGCCATCGTCACCGTGAACGTGCTCCCGCCCTGGAAGTTGAAGAGTTCCAGCACCGTGGGGATCAGCGCGAAACTACCGACCCCGACCGGGAGCAGCCCCACGATCGTGGGGGAGGCCACGTAGCCGACAAGGCCGACCAGGGCCACCGTCCCGAACGCCGCGACCGCCATCCAGACCGAGTCGAAGCTGCGGTCGCTGACCGTCCGGATGTGGCCCACCTCGAGGGCGACCGCGATGGCGGCGGTGATAGCGGTCCCGGTGTAGAGGGTTCCTGCCAGTCGGCGACGTGCCGCTCCGGACTCCTCACGCAAAGCCGCGAAACCAGTCCCGACGAACGAGGTGATCAGTCCCGCGACGGCCAGGATGAGCGCCATGGCGCCGATCCAGGCCACCCGCTCGTTGTCGGAAAGGTTCGACCACTCCTGGAGGATGAACACCACTCCGGCAGCGACAACCAGGGCCGCTCCCGCGTAGCCGGCGATCTCGCCCAGCTTCGATCTCACCCTTGCGCCCTCCGCGGGCGCAGTACCCGCGGAGGCGACGACGTCCGCCACCTGGTCACGCTGTGAGGCCTCGACCAGACCGGCGGACACAAGCGCGTCGACGATCCTGCTGGTCTTCTCATCCATCGAAGTCACCTCCATACGACCCCGCGCCTTGGGCGAGGAGCCTCGGGCCGATGGGCAAGCGATGTCGCACCCCCAACATCCTCATGCTGAGTCAACCATGGCTCAGTCGCTTGCGATACGGCCTTCTCTCCCAACTTGTTGGGACGCTTGGCTGCGGAGGGCCGGGCGCTGATCCGGGCCGCTGGTGGAGTGTGACGTGACCCGGCCTTCCCCCGCGCCCGGCGGGTTGCTTGGATGGAGTGGAGAAGGCGAGGGATGGTGCCCGTGCTGACCAGTGGTGGGGTGGAGGTTTTCACCGTCGACGGCAGGGCCGCGACGATCCGCAGAGCGCATCCAGAGGACCGCGCAGCCTTGGAGGAGCTCTTCGCCCAAGCATCGCCGGAGAGCCGGCGGCTCCGGTTCTTCAGCTCCAGCGATCACGCCGCGCAGGCGTACGTCAACCACGTCATGGAGTCCGCCCCCTCGCAGGTGGTGGCACTGGTGCTGGAGCGAGGGACCACCATCATCGGCTTCGCGACGGCCGAGGTGCTCGACGCCACCACCGCCGAGATCTCGTTCATGGTCGCCGACGCCCAGCACGGCAAGGGGATCGGGACCCTTCTTGTGGAGCACCTGGCCGCTGCGGCACGCAACCTGGGCATCGTTCGCTTCACCGCCGACGTGCTCCCCGAGAACATCAAGATGAGCAAGGTGTTTCGCGACGCCGGCTTCGAGATCGAGCAGCACACCGACAGCGGTGTCGTCGAAGTCACTATGAGCACCGCGGCGACCGCAGCCGCGATCGAGGCCGCGGACGCGCGCGAGTGCGCCGCCGAGGCGACCTCGCTCCATCCGCTGCTCTATCCCCGCAGCATCGCGGTAGTCGGAGTCCGGCGGGAGTCCGGCGGGATCGGCCGCGCGGTGCTCCGTGCCGTCGAGGCCGCCGACTTCGCCGGGGAGGTCTTCCTCGTGCACCCAGCCGCCGGCTCCATCGATCACCACCGGGCCTACCCGAGCTTTGCGGCTCTTCCGCATCCGGTGGATCTGGCCGTGGTGGCTGTCCCGGCGGCACATGTCCTCGACGTCGTCACCGACGCTGCGGCTGCCGGCACTCCTACGGCCGTGGTGGTCTCGGCCGGCTTCGGTGAGATGGGGCCGGCCGGAGCAGAGGCTCAGCGCGCGCTCGCTGAGACCGCTCGGCTGAAGGCGATCCGGGTGATCGGGCCGAACTGCCTGGGAGTGATCGCCAACCATCCGGACATCCGCCTCAACGCGACCTTCACCGACATCGTCCCCCCGTCCGGGGGACTCGCCATCGCCTCGCAATCCGGCGGGGTCGGGATCGCGATGGTCGATCTGGCTCGTCGGACCGAGCTGGGCATCTTCTGCTTCGTCTCTCTGGGAAACAAGGCCGATGTCTCCGGCAACGACATGCTGGCCGCTTGGATGGACGACCCCAACGTGTCCGGCGCGGCGCTCTACCTGGAGTCCTTCGGCAACACCATCAAGTTCGCGCGCCTTGCCCGCCGCTTCTCCGAACGCAAGCCGTTGCTCGCGGTCGCCGGTGGGCGGAGCGAGGGCGGGAAGCGGGCGGGCGCCTCGCACACCGCGGCGGCGGCAGCGCCGGCGGTCGCGGTGGACGCTCTCTTCGCCCAGTCAGGCGTGATCGGATGCAGCGGCGTCACCGAGATGATCCACGCGGCTCGACTCCTTGACGAACAACCGCTCCCACGAGGCAACAGGATCGGGATCCTCGGCAACGCCGGTGGCCTCGGCGTGCTGGCGGCGGACTCGGCGGCCCGCCACTCACTCGAGGTTCCCGTGCTGTCGGCGCAGACGCAGGCACAGATCAGCGGCCTTGTCTCGGAGACCCTCGGGGTCGGTAACCCCATCGATCTGGGAGCAGGGGCGACCTCCGAGTCGGTCGACGCATGCATGGAGGTCCTGCTCGAATCAGGGGAGATCGACGCTCTCCTGGTCATCGCGGCGCGGACCGGAGTGGCCGGCTCTGAGGACCTGCTGCGTGGCATCAGCGCGGTCAAAGCCCGGCAACCCGATCTGCCGGTCCTCGTGGTCGGGCTCGGCTTCAGCGACTTCGACCGGACCGGCGTGACCGTCTTTGATGACGCCGAGACGGCCACCGACGCTCTGGCCCGGGCCGTGTCCTACTCGGCCTGGCGGAGCACGCCGGCAGGGGAGCTCCCCGCGATCGACGTACGGCGTGCACGGTTGGTCCGCACCGAGGCCCAGCAGATCCTTGCCGGCCCGGCGTCCGCGTCGGGATGGCTCGCGGTCCCCCAGTGCCAGACGCTGCTCGGCCACTACGACATCCACGGCCCACTGGGGGCCGTCTCCACCGATGTCGACGAGCTTCGGGCCGCTGCCGACTCCTACGGCTATCCGGTGGCGGTGAAGGCCGCCGATCCCAGCGTCCTGCACAAGACCGACCGCGGCCTGGTCCATCTCGGGGTGGGTGACCCCGGGGCACTGCAGCTGGCGGTCGACTCGATCCGCGCCGAGATGAACTCCGAGTGCGAGATCCTCGTCCAGCCACAAGTCACCGGGGGTGTGGAAGTGGCCCTGGGAACGGTCCGCGATCCCCGGTTCGGACCAGTGGTCATGGTCGCCGCCGGCGGGATCGCCACCGAGGTGTGGGCGGACCGCCAGTTCCTCATGCCGCCGGTCACCGAACAGGATGCCCGCCGAGCCCTCGCGGGTCTGCGCATCCATCCGCTCTTCAAAGGTTTCCGCGGTTCCGCGCCGGTCGACATCGACCGGCTGGTCGAGCTGGTCACCCGGCTGGGCGTCCTGGTCAGTGAGCTCCCCGAGGTGGCCGAGCTCGACCTCAACCCGGTGATCGCCTCCGCGGACGCGATGCACATCGTGGATGCCAAGATCAGGCTCGTCGCAGGGGGCCCCGAGGACTTGTGGTCGGCGGGCTTGTAGCCGGCGGGCTCGTGTTCGGGGCCTTTACCCCAGGACTCAACAACTCGGGCTGAGCACCTCGTCCACCGGTCGCCGAGGCGTCGGCGGGATGTCCGGGTTCGCGATCGGCTGCCAGCCGATCTGGATGACCGCCTGGGGGAAGGCAACGTCGTCGAGGAGCTCGTCCTGCAGGATCTTGCGGATCTCTGCCACCTCGAGCGCCGCGCTGAGCGGCACCATACTGACCCCAGCCTCGGCGCCGCGGAGCAAGATGGCGCTGAGCGCCTCGCCGACACGGAGCTGGGAGGTGCGGTCGTCCGACGACGTCGCGAGCACGATGAAGGCCGCTCCGGACTCGGCTTCCTCCTCCTCGGACTCCAGCATGCTCCCCGGAGGGAACTTCACCAGGGGCCGGCGGTCAACGTGCTCGGTGTCCGGGGAGGAGGAGTGGACCGGAAGACTCGTCCAGGGAACGCCGTCCTCGGTCGAGTGTCCGACCCACTCGCCCAGCTCGGCCTGGTAGGCGGGGTCGTTCCTCTGGATCTCGGTCGCCTCGAGGGTGAGTTCCAAGAGCCTCGCCCGACCACGCTCGGTGGTCACCGGAAGTGCCAGCGCCCCTGCACGTGCGGCCAGGTCGACCATCGGCTCCAGCCGCTCGAGCGGCACCGGCCAGCTGCTCGGGCGTCGTCGGTCGGTGCGACGGGCCCTCAGCACGTCGAGCACCGTTCGGTCGTCGTCGGTCGCGTCATACTGCTCGAAGGTCACCGTGGCGAGATGGTCCTCCTCGAGCACCGTCGGCATGCGTCGGATCCGGCTCTTCCAGCCATGGGCCGCCGCGGCGACGGTGAGGTGATGCAGGGCCGCCCCACAGCTCAGCAGGAGGTCGCGTGCGTCGGGGTCCGCTGCCGACAGGTGTCGACTCCGGTCGGCATACAGGTTCAGACGATTGACGTCCCAGCACCAACGCCACGGCTGGGTGTTGTGCACCGAGGGAGCCCGTGAGGCCAACTCCACGAGTTCGCGCACGGCGTCGTACGACGGAATCGGCGTGTCGATGGGTCCGCCCTCCTCGGTCGGTTTGATCGTCAACTATCTCCGCCCCACGGGCACGACACATAGGGCCTGAAAGCGTCAGAAACCGGGTCATTGGTCCCAGGTACGGCATCGGCCCTCAGGTCCGGCCCGGTCACACCCATCGACTCCTGCTCCTGCACGGGCCGCCTGCCCGGTCGCCGTGGTGTCTTGACCCCCAGGGGGCGCTCACCGAGCCCCTGGGCTCCCCTGTCTCACCAGGATCTCCATGGCGGCCCAGGCGTCCATTCGCGTGGCGGGCTCCTCCAGGGACCGGCCCCATCTGGCCTCGATGTCCTCTATCCGGTTCCGGACGGTGTTCCGGTGCACTCCGAGCGCCTGTGCGGTGGCGACCCTCGACCCGTGGTGGTCCAGGAACGACCGCAAGGTCATCCGGAGCACATCATCGAGATCGCCGACCAACTGCTCGGCGAAGGCCGCTGCGGCATCGGTATCGACCAGCCCCAGAATCCCCCGGTCGGACAGCTCCTCCCAGGCGACGGCGGTGCGGGCGGCCGACGTTGCCTCGAGGGCGCTCCGGGCCCGGGCCCAGCCGCCGGCCAGATCGGCTAGGCCGACGCCCGGTGGCCCGATCCCGACGCGTGCGCCGAGCCCCTCCAGCGCTGCCACGAGGTTGGCGGGCACTGGGGCCGTGAAGGCAAGAGCGACCAGTCCCTCGCGTTCGACAGCGAGCGCGAACCCACGTCGAGGCTCGGCCCGGTCCAGCACGTCGGACGGATCCCCGGCCACCGCGAGGACCTGCACCGACTCCGGGACGGTGAGACCCGCGGCCACGAGGACGGCGGTCGCCGCCTCCAGATTCCCCGCCTCGGCGAGGGTCCATGCCCTGCTGCGGAAGTCACGGTCCTGCAGCCGCTGCTCGCGGAGGCGCTCCGAGATCAAGGACAGCAGGCTCACCGCGGTGGTCGACGCCACCCGGCCTGGCTCGTCGGGCCGGCCCGGAAACGCCACGACGAGGTAGCCCTGGGGCGTGCCACCCACCCCGATGGGCTGCACCGTGGTGCTGGTCAGCGGGTCGCTGAAGCCGCTCGCGCCTCGAGCTCCGAGGGGACGGATCCGATCCACCTCCTCTCGGACCCTTGGCTCGTCGAGATCTACCGAGCTCTCATCCCCGCGCGGCCCGAACGGGCCGGTTCGGATAGCGCCGTCCACATCGAGCACCGCGGCCGTGCCTCCGGTGAGCCGGCTCAGCACGCGGATCACGTCGCGCTCAGGAGCCGCGCCCAGTGCAGCGGCGGTCAGGTCGTGCTGAGCGACGACGACACGGCGGGCCAGCGCCTGCTCGGCGCCCTCGAGGAGCTCGACCGCGGCGCGGCTGATGCTGACAAAGCTCGTCTGCGTGGGCACCTCGAACAGAGGCATCCCTTCGGCACGACAGGCCTTCACCAGGCCCGCTGGGGGGTGACGGTGGGTGAGCCCCGTCCCGATGCCGATCGCCGTCACACCGGTCCGGCGGAGCCGCTCGACGTACCGGCGCCACTCTGCGCGCCACCCCTGCGCGTTCAGGCCGGTCGTCAGCAGGACCTCGCCTCCCTCGAGGAAGGGCGTGGGGTCGGCGAGCTCGCTGGTGGCCACCCAGCGCACCTCTCCCTCTCCCGGCACCACGAGCCGGAGGTTCAGCGCGTCGATCGCGAGCAGCGACGAGAGCGGGACCATAAGCCATCTTTGCACAATCTTGACTCTCTCCTTGTGCATAGTTGCCATACCCGCACGTCACCCCTGGCTCTAGCGTGGAGAGGTCCCGCCCAGACCAGGAGAAGCCATGCCCGATCACGTCCACGGAGGCCCCGAGCTGCCCCAGGAGCGGCGCCTCGTCACCGAGATCCCCGGACCCCGCTCACGCGAGCTCGCCGCCCGCAAGGCGGCCTCAGTCTCCGACGGCGTCGGAGTCACCCTGCCCGTGGCGACGGTCGCAGCCGGGGGAGGAGTGCTCGTCGACGCCGACGGGAACTCGCTGATCGACCTGGGGTCGGGCATCGCCGTCACCACGGTCGGCAACAGCGCCCCCCGGGTCGCGAAGGCCGTGGCCGAGCAGGCTGCGGCGTTCACTCACACCTGCTTCATGGTCACGCCGTACGAGAGCTACATCCGCGTGGCAGAGACGCTCAACCGGATCACCCCCGGCGACCACGAGAAGCGCACGGCGCTCTTCAACTCCGGGGCCGAGGCGGTGGAGAACGCCGTCAAGATCGCCCGGATGCACACCAAGAAGCAGGCGATCGTCGCCTTCGACCACGCCTACCACGGACGCACCAGCCTCACCATGGCGCTGACCGCGAAGAGCATGCCGTACAAGAGCGGATTCGGGCCGTTCGCGGGAGAGGTCTACCGCGCCCCGATCTCCTACCCGTTCCGGGACGGAGGGCTCGACGGAGTCACCGCCGCCCGCAAGACCATCAGCATGATCGAGTCGCAGGTGGGAGCCGCGAACCTAGCCGCCGTCCTGATCGAGCCGGTGCTCGGCGAAGGAGGATTCATCGTCCCGGCGGACGGCTTCCTCCCCACGCTCGCCGAGTGGTGCCGAGCCAACGACGTCGTCTACATCGCCGACGAGGTTCAGGCCGGGATCGCCCGAACCGGAGCGTGGTTCGCCAGTGAGCACGAGGGCGTCGTTCCCGACCTGATCTGCTCGGCCAAGGGCCTCGGTGGCGGCCTGCCCCTGTCGGCGGTCACCGGCCGAGCGGAGATCATGAACTCCGTGCACGCCAGCGGCCTCGGCGGCACCTACGGCGGCAACCCGATCGCCTGCGCTGCTTCGCTCGCTGTGATCGAGACGATCGAGGAGGAGAACCTCATCGAACGGGCGCGCACCATCGGCCAGACGATGCGCGAGCGGCTCACCAAGATGCAGTCGGCCGACCCGCGCATCGGTGACGTCCGGGGGCGTGGCGCGATGATGGCGATCGAGCTCGTCGACGCGGACGGGATCACCCCCGACGCTGCCATCACCAAGCGGGTGGCCGCCGCCGCGCACAGCGAGGGCGTGCTGGTCCTCACCTGCGGCACCTACGGGAACGTGTTGCGCTTCCTTCCGCCCTTGTCCATGCCCGACCACCTGCTGCACGAGGCCTTCGACGTCCTCGAGCGAATCTTCGAGGAGACCCGATGAGCTACACCAAGGACACCCTGCCCAGCACTCTGGACGGGCTGGAGCTCGGCCAGGCCCTCTGGATCGACGGCAAGCCGACTCAGGGAAGCAACAGCCCCTTCGACGTCGTGGACCCGTCGACCGGCGAGCCGATCGCCCAGGTTGCCAACGGCTCGGCCGTCGACGCGCGCGCAGCCGTTGACTCGGCCGAAGCGGCCTTCGCCGACTGGGCGGCCACCGCCCCCCGAGCCCGTGCAGAGATCCTCCGCCGGACCTTCGAGCTGATGATCGCCAACGCCGAGCGCATGGCGGCGATCATGTCGTGGGAGAACGGCAAGTCCCTCAGCGATGCGCGCGCCGAGGTCGCCTACGCGGCGGAGTTCTTCCGGTGGTTCTCCGAGGAGGCGGTGCGCAGTGAGGGCGACTTCACCTCGTCGCCCGCCGGCGGCACCCGCACGATCGTCACGCACCGTCCGATCGGCGTGGCCGCCCTGGTCACACCGTGGAACTTCCCGGCAGCGATGGCTACCCGCAAGATCGCACCGGCCCTCGCCGCCGGCTGCACGGTCGTGCTCAAGCCGGCACACGAGACTCCGATCACCGCGATCTACCTCATGCACCTGATGCGCGAGGCAGGGGTGCCTGACGGTGTGGTCAACCTGGTCCCGACCAGCGACTCCTCGAGCGTCGTCTCGGCATGGCTGGAGGACGAGCGGGTCCGGATGATCTCGTTCACCGGATCCACCCAGGTCGGCCGACTCCTGCTCCGCCAGGCGGCCGAACGAGTGGTGAACAGCTCGATGGAACTAGGGGGCAACGCGCCGTTCATCGTGATGGACGACGCCGACGTCGACGCCGCCGTTGACGGGGCGATGGTCGCCAAGCTGCGCAACGGGGGCCAGGCCTGCACAGCAGCCAACCGTCTCTACGTGCACGCCGACGTGGCCGAGGAGTTCACCCGCAAGCTCGGAGAGCGAGTGGCCGCGCTGACGGTCGGGTCGCCCTTCGACGAGGGAGTCCAGATCGGTCCGGTCGTGAGCAAGAAGGCACTCGACGAGATCAGCTCGCTGGTCGAGCGGGCCGTCTCCGGTGGAGCGCAGGTCGCCTACCAGGCCAAGGCCCCCCAGGGGACAGCCGGCTACTTCTTCCCTCCCACGGTGCTGACCGGTGTCTCACCGAGCGACGAGATCGTCCAGGAGGAGATCTTCGGCCCGATCGCGCCGATCGTGGTCTGGAACGACGAGGAGCAGCTGCTCGGCATGGTCAACGACACCGAGTACGGCCTCTCGTCGTACCTCTACTCCCGCGATCTCAAGCGAGCCATCAAGTTCGCCGAGCGGATCGAGGCCGGCATGGTCGGGATCAACCGCGGTCTGGTGTCCGACCCCGCCGCGCCGTTCGGTGGGATGAAGCAGAGCGGCATCGGGCGAGAGGGGGCTCGCGAGGGCGTGCGGGAGTTCCAGGAGACCCAGTACTTCTCCGTCGATTGGTCCTGATCCAGGGTCCCCGCACGAGGCGGCAGTTGGGCACCGCAAGTCCGAGCGTTGGTCCTAGGCGCGGTCCCGGCTCTCGGCATAGGTTCTTTCGGAAGCGATCAATGCTGGTCTCACACGGAGGCCGAGGTCGCGAGGAAAGGGAGATGTGATGTCGGCCAAACTGGTGGGGGCCATCGTCACAGTCGTCGGAGTGCTGTTCGTCGCTGCCGGAGCCTCGACCTGGTTGATCGTGCAGGACCAGCTCGCTGCCGAACACATCACGGTCGCTTCAGACGCGTCCTGGCTTGCCGGGAACGCCGTCAACGGACCGTTCTCGGCCTACGCCGAGGCCCAGGTCATTCAGCACCACGCTCTCGACGCGACCGGTGGCAAGACCTACGCGCAGCTGGACCCTGAGGACCCGCTCCGCCAGACCGCGATGACGGCGTCCTTCCTGAGGGGCTCGCTGTTCACCTCGGTCGTCGCCTTCGGAGTCGCGGCCTTCGCCATGGCCATGGGCGTGGTGCTCTTCCTGCTCGGGCTGGCGGTCCGCAAGATCGAGCCGGTCAGGACGGAGAGCTGAGCAGGCGAAGCCGCCACGACGCGATCTCTCACCCCCGCTCCAGTACGGCAACAGATGTGGCGGAGGGCGGGACCAGCTCAGCTCCGATGTGCATGCTCAGCGGTATGACCAGACACGGTATGCCGTCCTGACAGCGGCTGACATGACAGGACTTCTGTCGGCCCCGCTAGGGAAGCTCTGCTCATGGGCGTATGGCGTTGCAGGGCCTTGGCGCCCGACAGTCAGGCGGTGAAGTGGACGCCGGAGAAGTGGGATCGCCACTGCGCGACGCGGATAGCGACACCCGAGGGGTCGGCGTCGGGGGCCAGACCGTCGGCGATCATGGACGCGAGTTCGTCCATGTCACCGTGCTTCATCCCGAGTCGAACCAGTTCGGGGGTGCCGATGCGGAGTCCGTTGACGTCACGGTCCACGGCCTCCATCGGGAGCCCGATGCCGGAGGCCAGCAGGTTGGCCTGACGCAGCTGTTTCGCGGCGCCCTGGCCGCCACCCCAGGGATGTGCCTGGAGCGCGAACTGGTGGGAGCGAGTCGCGCCTTCTCGGCCTTGGAACACGGGTAACCCTCGCTGCATCAGGCCTCTTGCGAGCTCGGCGGCTGTCTCGACCATGGTCGCGGCGTACTCCTTCCCGACTGCCTTCCAGTCGAGCATGGTCACGGCTAGGGCGGCGGCTTTGCCGGCGTCGAAGTTCGCGGTCAACCCGGGGTAGGCGATGGCGTCGAGACGTTGGGCGATCTCCGGCTCGTTGGTGACGATCAGACCGCTGGGTGGACCGCCCAGGCTCTTGTAGGTGCTCATGGTCATCAGGTGCGCGCCCTGCTCGAGCGGGTTCGGCCAGGCACCTCCGGCGATCAGGCCGCACAGGTGGGCGGCGTCGAAGAGCAGGACCGCTCCGACCTCGTCGGCGATCTCGCGAAGCGTGGCGACCGGGTGCGGGTAGAGGTTGATGCTGGCGCCGATGGTGATCATCTTCGGACGATGCTCGTGTGCCAGCGCGCGGAGGGCGTCCACGTCCACGGTGAACCGGTCGGCATCCACCGGTGAGGGGATCGTGTTCAGCCGGTACATCCCGGCGGAGCCGCCGGCATGGTGTGTGACGTGGCCGCCGATGCTCGGCGGCGGCGCGATGATCGTGTCCCCAGGCTCACAGGTCGCCATGAAGGAGTACAGGTTGGCGATGGCTCCCGAGGGCACGCGGATCTCGGCGTACCGGGCGTCGAACACCTCGGCTGCGAGCTCAGCAGCCAGGACCTCGATCTGCTCGATGGCTTCCAGGCCCATCTCGTACTTGTCCCCGGGGTAACCCAGCGAAGGCCTCGATCCAAGCCCGGCCGACAGCATCGCCTCGGCGCGGGGGTTCATGATGTTCGTCGCGGGGTTGAGGTTCACGCAGTCTCGATCGTGGATCTGCCTGTTCTGCTCGACTAGGCGGTCCAGCTCGGCCAGCACGTCCGAGCCCGAGGCGGCTGCGGCCGCCGACGCGATGGACTGGACGTATGTCCCGCTGTGGTCGGGAAGCCAGGGCCGCGGTGCGAGTGCCGTCATGTGTCCATGATCTGCGCCTACTTCTGGTAAGGACAAGCGACTGTTCGTGCGCATCACTGATTAGTGTTGCTACATGTTTGATCTCTCACGCCTGGTCTTCCTGAGTGCGGTGCACCGCCACGGTTCGGTGGGTATGGCGGCGCGCGAACTTGGGTACACCTCCTCTGCGGTCAGCCAGCAAGTCGGCAAGCTCGAACGCGAAGTCGGCGTGAGGCTACTGGAACCCGCCGGACGCGGGGTCGTGCTCACCGACGCCGCCCTGGTCCTGGTCGAAGCCGCGGCTTCCATCGAGGCCGCGCGGGAGGTTGCACAAGGCCGGCTCGAGGAGCTGGCCGGAGGGCTCACCGGGACGCTGCGTCTCGCATGCTTTCCCTCGGCCGTCCGGGGTGTGGCCGCGCCGGCACTCGGAGCGCTCGCCGAAGCCGCACCCGATCTGCGAATCCAGCTCAGAGAGCTCGCCCCCGAACAGGGGCTCGATGCCGTGGCCGGCGGCTACGCCGACGTGGCCCTCGTCCACGACTGGGTGCACGACCGAACCTTGTTCGCAGCAAGTTTGGAGGCGGTCCACCTGGCCGACGACCCGGTGGACCTCGTCGTACCCGCAACGCACCCGATGGCTCGTCGGAGATCCGTTGAGCTGTCCGAGACCGTCGGTGACGTGTGGGTCACCGACGTCTCGGACAGCATCTGCACCCGCTGGATCATCGACATGCTGAACGCCGCCACCGACACACCTCGGGTGTACTTCCGAGCCGAGGAGTACGCCTCCCAGGTCGAGCTGGTTTCCGCCGGCCTCTGCATCGGCGTACTGCCAAGGCTCGGGCGCCCGTCTCTGCCCGACACCGTCCGGGTGGTCCCGTTGCGGGGCACGGTTCCAACGCGCCGCTTCTTCACCGTCCATCGCAAGCTCACGTCACGGAGGCCCGCGATCCAGCGCCTCACGCGAGCACTGAAAGACCAGGTCCGTTCAGTCCAGAAGAACCGGGGCCGAACGCGGCCAGCCGTGAACCACTCGAGGTGAAGGCACGGACATCGGCGCGGGTTCAGGCGGCCCCTCGCGGCTTCTCCACCCTCCCACTGTGCCGTGCGAAGCTAGCGGGCCAGCGATCTCCTGCGCGTGCAGGGTCGTCTACCGCCACCAAGACGACGGGGGTGATCTTGTCCCGCCCTTTCCCACACCTGCTGCCGGAATGGGCTCTGCCGAGGGACCGGTCAGGCCAGGTCGGAGGGGTTGGTGTTGCCGCCGCAGATGACGACGCCGACCCGCTCTGCCGGGGAGGGTCGATAGGCACCCGACAGGACGGCCGCGAGGGCCGTGGCGCCACCCGGCTCGGCCGCGATCCGAACCTCTCGCCACAACCAGGCGCGTGCTTCCCGGATGTCGTCGGCCGTCACCAGGATCGAGCCCACTCCCGCCCCGCTCATGGCAGCCCAGCCGACCTCGCCGATCCGGCTAGCGCCCAGGGCGTCGGCGGCGAGGCCGCTCGGCGTCGTGTCGACGGGGCCGCCCGCGACCACGGCTGCGTGGTAGCAGGAGCTGTGCTCCGGCTCAACCGCCAGGAGACGGGCGTCCTGCCCGTACCAGGAGGCGATGCCTCCCAACAGTCCCCCGCCTCCGACCGCCACCAGGACGGTGTCCAGCTCCGCCTGCTCCCACAGCTCGCGCCCAACAGTGCCCTGACCCGTGACGGTGTGCCAGCCCTCGTAGGCGTGCAGGCTCAGCGCGCCGGGCTGGTCGGCCGCCTCCGCGCTCTCGGCGAGCGCCACGGCATAGGTGTCCCCGACCTGGGTGACCTCGGCGCCCAGAGAGCGCAGCCGGTCGACCTTGACCTCGGGTGCGGTCTCGGGCAGGAAGATGCTGGCCGGGATGCCCAGTGCACGACCGGCATACGCCACCGCCAACCCGTGGTTGCCACCGGATGCGGCCACGAGACGCCGCGGCCGATCCGGAGCCGAGAGGACCGAGTGAAATGCTCCGCGCACTTTGAAGGATGCGGTGTGCTGCATCAGCTCCAGCTTCGCGATGACGGGGACCGCGGATCCGTCGACCTGGACGTCGAGCTCTATCACGGGGGTACGGCGCACCCGCCGCTCGATGAGCGCGGCGGCCGCCTCGATGTCGTCCCGAGTCGGCACCTGCATCCGCAGCATCAGATCGCACCTCGGCTCGACAAGTGGATGCCGGCGATCATGCAGCGTGCCGACCCTCCGGCAAGCTCGATCGTCGGCAGCGGGACCGGCACCAACCCCGCGGACTCCTCGATGATCTCGCGCTGCTCCGGAAGGAGGGAGTCGTGTGCCCGCTGCGAGAGCACGAGGACCTGCCCGTCGCGGCCGGAGAGCTCGATCGCGTTGCCGGCGAAGTCGAGCAGCTGCTGGTTGCTGAGGCCGATCACGTGGCGTCCGGACTCCTCGAGTCGCTCGCGAACCTGCTGGGCCCGGACCGGGTTGGTCATCGCGTCGAAGCCGACCAGGGCGAACTCCGTGGCGATGCACATCAGCACGTTGGTGTGGTAGATCGGCTGCCCCGAGGGGTCGGCGGCATCGAAGTACAGCGGCTCGAAGTTGAAGTGGGTGCTGAACCTCTCCAGCGCCACCTCGTTGGCCCGGTTGGAGCGCGCGGTGTAGGCGACACGGGAGATGTGGTCGAAGACCATCGCACCGGTGCCCTCGAGGAAGAGGTGGTCCAGCTCCAGGCCCGAGTAGTCGATCACGTCCTGAACCCGGTATTCCCGCTTCAGCATCTCGATGATGTCTCCGCGCCGCTCCCGCCGTCGACTCGGTGAGTACATCGGGTAGATCGCGACGTGGCCACCCGGGTGGGTGGAGAACCAGTTGTTCGGGAAGACCGAGTCCGGAGTATCGAGCGAGCCGTCGTCCTCGAAGAGATGCACTCTCACCCCGACCGCCTCGAGCCGCTCGACCGCGTCGGTGACCTCGGCGTACGCGGTCTTGGCGACCATCTCCGGAGCGAGGTCGTCGGGTGTCACCTGGAAGACGTTGTCGTCGGCCGTCTCAGCATTGGGGAAGAACCGATGCGGCCGGATCATCACGACCGACGACGGTGCCTGGATCGAACGCAGACGTGGCATGGCGAGAGCGTACTGCCGGTCGGCGTACCCCTGGGCGAACCCCTGGGCGACCCCTGGGCGACCCCCGATCCGGACCTCCGCCTCTGGCGAGCGATACCCCTCGGGGCATAGATATGTGAGGAGACACAGGCTCCGAAGGAGATTCCATGAACGAGATGACAGAAACCACTGTCCACATGCCCCGCATCGGTGACGCGGCTACCGAGTTCACCGCCCAGACCACGCAAGGGACGATCAACTTCCCGAGCGACTACCGGGGCAAGTGGGTCATCCTCTTCTCCCACCCGGCGGACTTCACCCCCGTGTGCACCACGGAGTTCATGACCTTCGCCAGCATGGAGGAGGAGTTCCGCGCCTACAACACCGAGCTCGTCGGCCTCTCCGTCGACGGGCTCTACAGCCACATCGCCTGGCTGCGCACGATCAAGGACACGATCAAGTTCCGCGACATGTCGAGCGTCGAGGTCAACTTCCCGTTGATCGACGACGTGAGCATGGAGATCGCCCAGAAGTACGGGATGATCATGCCCGGCGAGGACAGCACCAAGGCGGTCCGCGCCGTCTTCGTGGTCGACCCCAAGGGCATCGTCCGCGCGATCATCTACTACCCGCTCAGCCTCGGGCGAAACTTCGACGAGCTGCTGCGCGTGATCAAGGCGCTCCAGACCGCGGACGCCTTCGATGTGGCCACCCCAGCCGACTGGCGGCCCGGTGACCGAGTCATCGTGCCTCCGCCGGGCTCGTGCGGCAGCGCCAAGGATCGCATGGAGGCAGACGACAAGGACGTCGAGTGCGTCGACTGGTTCTTCTGCACCAAGGCGATCAGCGAGGAAGAGGTCGAGGCAAAGATCCACGCCTGAACTTCCGGAACGTGCTGTGCGGATGCCCCCGGCGGGCTTGTGGTCTCGCTGGGGGCATCGGCTTCTCCGCAGCCGCGGCAGCCGCAGTCGCCGCAGCCGATAGAGCTCCTCCTCTTGCCGTCCGACGCCCTACCCTCGACGTGTGGCCAAGTACGTCGACGTTCACCCGGAGAACCCACAGCCGCGAGCTGTGGCTCAGTTGGTCGCCATGCTCCGCGAGGGGGCGGTGATCGCCTACCCCACGGATTCCGGCTACGCGCTGGGCTGCTCACTGGAGAGTCGCGACGGCCCGGTCCGGATACGCCGGATCCGTGGACTCGACGAACGTCACCACTTCACCTTCATGTGTGCCGACTTCGCGCAGCTCGGACAGCTGGCACACCTGGACAACGCACCTTTCCGTGCGATCAAGGCCGCCACCCCCGGCCGCTACACCTTCATCCTCCCGGCGGCCCCCGGGGTGCCACGGCGCTTGGAGGATCCCAAGCGCCGGACCGTCGGAGTCCGCATCCCCGACAGCCCGGTCGTGCGCGCCCTGGTGTCTGAGCTCGGCGCCCCCATCGTGTCGAGCACCCTGATCCTGCCGGGTGAGACCGAGCCGCAGAGCGACGGCTGGCGAATCATGGAGGAGCTCGAGCACCAGGTGGATGCGGTCGTCGATGCCGGCGACTGCCTGCCCGAGCCCACGACGGTGGTGGACTGGTCCCAGGGCTACCCCGAGATCCTGCGCGTAGGCGCCGGCGACCCGGGGCGGTTCGAGTGAGCGGTCCGGCGGAAACCCCCGAGCCGCCGTACGTCGCGGTGATCTTCACCTCGCTGCGCACCGACGGCGACCGCGGCTACGCCGCCATGACCGCCGCGATGGAGAAGCTGGCGGCCGAACAACCGGGCTACCTGGGCATCGAGTCGGCGCGACAGGACCTCGGCATCACGGTCTCCTACTGGAGGGACGCGGCGGCGGCGGCTGCCTGGAAGGAGCACGCAACCCATCTGGTGGCCCAGCGCCGGGGGCGCGAGGTGTGGTACACCGACTACCGGGTCCGGGTGGCCGTCGTCGAGCGTGAGTACGGTCCCGCCGACCATTGAGCTGGTCGCCGCTCGCGACGGGCGGCTCGCACCCTCCTCAGGGATCACGCAGCGACCGACGCGAAGCCGGATTGACTCGCCCACCGGTCACCCCTAGCGTGCCGCCGTGAGCAGGCTCATCGAGGCGGTCGCCCCTTCCCGGATGGGCCGGTCCTTCCGTTGGCTGATCGCCTCGGTCTGGACCAGCAACCTCGGGGACGGCATCGCCTTGGCTGCCGGTCCGCTTCTGGTCGCGACCCAGACCCACCAGCCCTTCCTCGTGGCATCGGCAGCCATGCTGCAGCAGTTGCCGTGGCTGATCTTCGGTCTGTTCGCGGGGGCGATCGCGGACCGCGTGGACCGTCGGCTCCTCGTGATCATCGCCGACACCGCCCGCATGCTGGTGGTCGCGGCGCTCGTCGTCACGATCGAGACCGACAAGGTCAGCATCGGCGTAGTGCTGGGCGCGATGTTCCTGCTCGGCACGGCCGAGTGTTTCGCCGACTCCGCTTCCTCGACGCTGCTCCCCATGGTGGTGGGCAGGAACGACCTCGGCATCGGCAACGCGCGACTGCAGGCCGGCCAGGTGGTGGGGAACCAGTTCTTCGGCCCCCCACTGGGCGCGTTCCTCTTCGCCGTGGGGATGGCCTGGCCGTTCTTCGTCCAGATCGTCGTGGTCTCGATGGGCATCGTGCTGATCGGCAAGGTCACGATCCCGAAGACTCTGGCTCCCTCAGTGCGCTCCCACCTGATCACCGATATCGCGGAGGGGGTCCGCTGGCTGCTCGGCAACGCCGCAGTTCGGACGCTGGCTCTGGTCATCCTGGTCTTCAACGTGACATGGGGAGCAGCCTGGTCGGTGCTGGTGCTCTACTCGCTTGTCCACCTCCACATGGGCGAGTTGGGTTTCGGGCTGCTCACCTCCAGCACGGCGGTGGGCGGCGTCGTGGGGACGCTGTCCTTCGGCTGGCTGGAAGGACGCTTCTCCCTGGCCACCTTGATGCGCGCCTGCCTCCTGCTCGAGGTCGCCATGCACCTGTCCCTGGCGCTGACCACGGTCGGCTGGGTGGCCATGGTCATCATGTTCGTCTTCGGCGCCTACGCATTCGTCTGGGCGACCGTCTCCCAGACGATCCGGCACCGCGCGGTCCCGCCCGAGTTCCAGGGCCGCGTGGGCAGCGTCTACTTCGTCGGGCTCGTCGGGGGCCTGGTCATCGGCCAGGCACTGGGTGGCTGGATCGCTTCGGGCTTCGGCCTGACCGCGCCGTTCTGGTTCGCCTTCGTCGGGGCAGGCGTCACGCTCCTGCTGGTGTGGCGCCAGCTCGGGCACATCGCGATGGCCACAGCCGACTGAGGGGCCGGGAGCAGGGGTTTCAGCCGAGCATCTCCTCTTCGTCCCCGACACCCTCCTCGACCTGAGCACTGGCTCGGCCACGGAGGCCGGCCAGGAGCTCGCGGTGCAGCATCGTGGCGATGTAGCCGGCGCTGGCGAGGATCACCGAAGCCATGATCGCGAAGATGATGCGCCAGTCGAGGAACGAGACAAGAACCGCACCCACGGCGAGAGAGATCGCCTGCGGCGTCGCCATGATCACCTCGGCGGTCGCCGACACCCGGCCCATCAGGCGCTGCGGAGTACGCCGTTGAAGCAGCGTCATGTACGCCACGACGAACAGCGGGATCGCCGCGCCCAGGGGGACGGTCAGCAGGATCACGACGGTCATCGACGAGGCGATCACCATGCCGCCGACTGCCACCGCGATGCCGACGAGCGAGACGACCGAGGCAGCGACCTCCCCGATCCGACGGATGATCGGCGCCGACGAGAGCCCGCCGGCAACAGCTCCGATCCCCATCACCGAGACGAAGATGCCGGCCGCGGTGGCAGGTTTGCCGAAGGAGTCGAGGAGGGCGTAGATCGACGCCTCGGTGTAGCCCAGGACCAGCATCGTCAACCCGAAGCCCACCAACACGTGGGCCAGCACCCGGTCATGGGTGAGGTGGCGCAGACCGTCAGCCATCTGGGCGAGGAAGTGACTCGCATCGGGCTCGGGCGCTGACTCCGTCAGCCGGATCGTGGCGATGACGACTCCGGCGACCACGAAGCTCGCCGCGTCCAGGAGAACGACCGGCCAGGCGCCCAGCAAGGCGAACAGCCCGGCACCGAGGATCGGGCCCAGCAGCCGGAAGGACTCCTTCGTCGTCTGCAGCGCTCCGTTGGCGTCCACCAGAAGGTCGTCGGGGAGCAGGTCCTTGAGCAGACCGTTCAGCCCCGCGGGCAACACGACGAAGCTGACTCCGTAGAGGAAGGCGACGGTGTAGATGATCCACACCTGACTCTCGTCGCGAACCAGGAGCAGCGGTGCCACCGCGAGCGCCGATACGACGTGACCCCACACCAACAGCGGCTTGCGCCGCACGCGGTCGATCCAGACGCCGGCGAACGGCGCGAAGATCGATGGGATGACCATGAAGAAGAAGGTGAACCCCGCCATCGCGCTGGAGCCGGTCAGGGTCTTCACCCAGATGCTGAGCACCAGGAGCATGACCGAGTCGCCGAACATCGATGTGGTCAGCCCCGCATAGAGTCGCGGGAACCCCGCGGTCTTGAATGCCTGCTTCATGACCTCTCCCCCTCACCGAGCACGCCGGGCATGCTGACCGGGACACCCCAGGCGACGAACTCGCACAGCCGTGCCCCCTTGGGACGCCGGTCCGGGTTCTGCAGTCGCTCCTGGTCCTGCTCGACGATCTCGGCGATAGCGGCATTGCGGGTTTCGAGCTCCTCGGCCGTCAGCCAGGCGACGGTCTGGGTCAGCGTCCCGACACCTCGCCAGCCCGGGTCCTCGTGACCTGCCTTCAGCCGGGCGGCGCGGAGCCGGTCCAGGCTGGGTTTCAACGCCATCTCGGCGAACGCCAGCCCCGCCTGCAGCTCTTCACTCGAGGACTGTGACCCGTCCCAGATCAGACCGGTGCCGCTCATCTGCCAGGGCCGGCGCCTTCCGGTGCCGCTCTCGGCCTCTTCGACGAAGCCGTGCTCGGCGAGCTTGCGCAGGTGCCAGGAGCAGTTGGCCGGCGACTCGCCGAGGAGGTCGGCCAGATCGGTGGCCGTCAACGGTCCGTGGAGGGTCAGCATCTCGATGATGCCGAGCCGGACCGGGTGGGCCAGTGCGGTCAACTCCCCTGCGCCGCGCAGCCGGCGCGGAGTGGCTCCGTCGGATGTCATGTATCGAAAGTACCCTTTCGAAAGGAATCTTTCAATACAACGGCGCCAGGAACCTGCTTGCCCTCACCTGCTGCCGTCGCCCGTTGCGGGGGAGCTGGTGGCCGCGACGCGTCGCGGCCACCAGAACCGGTCAGCCAGGACGACACCGATTGCGGGCACGAGGACGGTCCGCACCACGAGCGTGTCCAGCAGGACGCCGATGCAGATGATCGCGCCGATCTGCGCGAGCACCACGAGGGGCAGGATTCCCAGGACCGCGAAGACAGCAGCGAGCAGGATGCCGGCACTGGTGATCACACCACCGGTCGCGGCGAGACCGCGCAGCATTCCCTCCCGAGAACCGTGATCCGGGGACTCCTCCCGCGCTCGGGTGACCAGGAAGATGTTGTAGTCGACGCCCAAGGCGACCAGGAAGAGGAAGGACGTCAGGGGCGCGGTCACGTCCAATGCCTCGAAGCCGAAGATCCCGGTGAAGACCCACCAGGCAGCACCGAGCGCCGCCAGGTAGGTGCCGACGACGGTGGCCACCAAGATGATCGGAGCGACCAGAGAGCGCAGCAGGAGCACCAGCGCGACGAACACCAGCGCGAGGATGAGCGGCATGATCACCCACCGATCTCGCGACGCTGCGGAGGCGGCATCAAGGGACTGGGCCTCGGTCCCGCCGACGTAGGTCTGCGGGATGGCAGACAGCACCGACCTCAGATCTCGCACGGCGGCGGCGGCATCGGTGGTGCCGCCGGCCCCGTCCAGAACGACGTCCACCTGGGTGAGCCCATCGCCTACGTTCGCGACCGTCGCCCGGTCGACACCGGCGACGGACTCAGCGGCGCCGACGACCGCCTGGGCGTCGCCGCGCGTGATCACCACGACAGGGTCGGAGTTTCCGGCCGGGAAGGACTGCGCGAGGCGCTGCGCTGCAGCGATCGACTCCGGCTGCTTCAGGAACTGGTCGGAGGGCGAGAGGCCCGACTTGATCTGTGGGATCCCCAGGGAGAGCCCGGCAAGCAGGATCAGAGTTCCGGCGATGAACACGCTCGGGCGTCGAGCCACCGTGTCACCGACCCTGCGCCACAGCGAACGGCCGTCGACCAGCTGACCCTGTCCGACGCGCGGGACCAGCGGCCAGAAGATCCACCGACCGAAGAGCACGAGGACCGAGGGAAGGACGACCAGGGCGAATCCGACTGCGACTACGATGCCGATCGCGCTGGAGGCCCCCAGGCCGCGCGTCGTCGGGAAGAGCGACAACAGCAAGGTGAGCACTCCCAGGATGACGGTCGTCGCGCTGGCGATGACCGCCTCCCCGGTACGGCGGACGGCGTGGGTCATCGCCTCGTAGCGATCGTCGACACGCTTCAGCTCGTCGCGGTACCTGGAGATGAGGAGCAGGGCGTAGTCGGTCCCAGCTCCGAAGACGAGCACCGACAGGATGCCCACGGTCGACTCGTCCCAGCGGACGTTGAACCAGTTCAAGGCGTGGGTTGCGATCACCGAGGCCATCTGGTCGGCGATTCCGACAGTGATGAGTGGAACCAGCCACAGGATCGGGCTGCGGTAGGTGATCAGCAGCAGGAACGCGACGACGCCGGCCGTGACCAGGAGGAGGCGGGTGTCGGCACCCTGGAAGACAGCACCCAGGTCGGCCTGGACCGCGGCGGGTCCGGTCACCACGGCAGCGACCCCGGCCGGGGCCTGTGCGGTGACCGCTTGCCGAAGGTCCGCGATGGCCGCGGAGTTCTCCGCGTTCCCTTCGGCCGAGATCGGGACGATGCCGAGCGCGGCGGTGCCGTCGGCGCTCACCGTCAGCGTCGGCGGTCCCATCGGAGTTGAGCCGGAGGCGGCGACCTCGGCGGCGTAGGTCGCGTTGAGCGTCTGGATCTGCGCGGGGCTCAGCGTCCCGGAGTCGGCGGTGTAGAGCACGATCGCCGAGGAGCTGGATCCCTGGGGAAGCAGCTGCTGCAGGGTCGCGACGGTGGCACTGTCCGACCCCCGCGCCAGCGTGTCCGTCGCGGAAGGCTGGCGCCCGGCCTGGCCGAGCCCGATGATGGCGCCACCGACGAAGAGCATCACCACGGCCACGATCCAGGCCCGCCGGTGGCGAAGATAGATGGAGGGTAGGTCTCTCATCGATGTCTCCCGCTAGACTGCGATATAGCTCAATAGGTAACTAAGCACATTACTTAGTTAGTGAGGGATCATAGGGCAGTGCACCCCCAGGACTCCAACTTAGGCGCATCTCCGGGTGGCCGGACCGCGGCCAGCCCCCCGAGACCCGGCTCACCGGACCTCCCGAACACGACGTTCACCCAGAGCTGGGAGCAGACCGACTCACTGCTCGCTCTGCGCGAGCTGATCGAGGTCGGCTGCCAGGTGGCCCCTGCCGTGGCGCGGCGTGCCGAGCTGACCCACCACGAACTGCAGACGCTCGAGATCGTCATGGACGCAGCTCGAGGCCCCGGAGAGATCGCCCACGAGCTCGGGGTGACCTCGGCTGCCGCATCGGGCATCGTCGACCGCCTCGCCGCACGCGGTCACGTCACCCGTCAGCCCCACTCCACCGACGGTCGGCGCACCCAGGTGGTGATCACCGACTCCGGCCGCGAGGAGGTGCTCGGCTACCTGATGCCGATGTTCGCCACCCTGGCTCAGCTCGACGCCTCCATGGACGACGAGCAGCGGGCGCTGATCGCCGGCTACCTGCGTGGCGCCATTGCCGCCATGCGCCCTCTCCTCTGAGCCCGGCGGGGGCTCCCCTCCCACGCCAGATGACTGGACGGAGAGCCGCCGATCCCGCGATATCCCACTATATGGACCGCTGTCCCGAATATTGGGATGTGAATTTGCTTGTAGACACCACCGAGCGGATGGTTGTCCCCGTGTTCACGACACTTCTGACCAAGCGCCTCGCAGTGGACCACTGCCGGGTGCGGTCAGCCATGTGTCGCATGCCCTGACGGGACGTCCCGGCTTCTCGCCGACCCTCGCGAACGGAGTGGTTCGACTCCGCGCGACGAGCACGTCCCGTGCCTTCGCCCGGCCACCGACCACTCCATCTCGTGCAGGAGAACACATGTCTGCTCCCACTCTGATCGACCCCCGTGGGCCACGCTTCGCGGCCACGCTGACCTCGGTGCTGCTCACCGTCGCCCTCGTCCTGGCACCGTCGCCCGCGACCCTCGTGCTGCTCGCCGTCCAGGCCCTGCTCTTCGGCTACGCGGTAGCCGTCGGCGTCCAGCGCACCCCGTACGCCTGGCTCTTCCGCAGGTTCGTCCGGCCACGCCTGGCGCCGCCCGGGACTCTCGAGGATGCGACTGCGCCGCGCTTCGCGCAGGGAGTCGGCCTGGCCTTCGCCCTCGTTGCCCTCTTCGGCTACGCCGTGGGCGCCGACCTCGCCGGCGCGACTGCCGCCGGGCTCGCCCTCGCGGCCGCCTACCTCAACGCCGCCTTCGGCTTCTGCCTCGGCTGCGAGCTGCACGTGCTGCTGCGACGCTTCCTGCCGGCCCGGCTCCTCGCCGGATCCGGAGTCCTGGAGGCCCGGAACAGCTGATCGGCGCCCACGTCAGGCCAGCACCCACCATCGACCGCGCGGCGACGTCGCGCACCCACGTCACGAAAGGCATACGACCATGAGCCGAGAGCAAGTTCTCGTCACCGCCGACTGGGCGCAGGCCCATCTCGACGATCCGCATATCGTCCTCATCGAAGTCGACGAGGACACCACCGCCTACGACAAGGGCCACCTCGCCGGGGCGATCAAGCTCGACTGGACCACCGACCTGCAGGACCCGGTCCGACGTGACTTCGTCGACCGGGAGCGGTTCGGCGCTTTGCTGTCCGAGCGCGGCGTCGCCAACGACGACCTGGTCGTCCTCTATGGCGGCAACAACAACTGGTTCGCCGCCTACGCCTACTGGTACTTCAAGCTCTACGGTCACCAGCAGGTCCGTCTCCTCGACGGGGGGCGCAAGAAGTGGGAGCTCGACAGCCGTGCTCTCACCGACGCGGTCCCGGCACGCCCAGCGACCAGGTATGTCGCCCGGGAGCAGAACTTGTCGATCCGGGCCTTCCGGGACGAGGTCACGGCTGCGATCGGCTCCGCCAACCTGGTCGACGTGCGCAGCCCCGACGAATATGCCGGCCGCCTACTCGCCCCGGCCCATCTCCCGCAGGAGCAGTCCCAGCGGCCCGGCCACGTTCCCACCGCGATCAACGTGCCGTGGAGCAAGGCCGCGAATGACGACGGCACCTTCCGCTCCGATCAGGAGCTCCGCGAGCTCTACGCGCAAGCGGGCATCGACTGGGGCAAGGAGACCATCGCCTACTGCCGCATCGGCGAGCGGTCGAGCCACACCTGGTTCGTCCTGCACGAGTTGCTCGACGCAACGTCGGTGAGGAACTACGACGGCTCCTGGACCGAGTACGGCTCCCTGGTCGGCGTCCCGATCACGCTGGGCGACGAGCCCGGCTCGGCACAATGAGCGACGGAGGCGCAGTGGCCACGAACGGATGTGCCGCCCCTGCGGGCGGGGTGAGCCTGGTCGGGCGCGATGCGACCAAGGAGGCGATCATCGAGGGCGTCGTCCGCCGGGACGGCCGACCCGTCGAGAGCGCCTACGTGCGACTGCTCGACAGCGGCGGGGAGTTCACCGCCGAGGTGCCGACCGATGACTCAGGCGTCTTCCGGTTCTTCGCCGGCGACGGGCGGTGGACCCTGCGCACCTTGGCACCGCGCGCGGCGGTGACAGACCGTGACGTAGCGGCGGCGGTGGGTTCCATCACCGAAGTGACGATCGACGTGTGACCTACCTGAGAAGGAGAGAAATTCGTCGCGACTCCTGAGCGTGCGGCCTGTGATTCTGCTGTCGATCCGGCGTCCGGGTGTTGATCGCCGCAACGGCCGGTGCTGTCCTATCTGGCACTTCTGTCCGTTCTACGAGGGGTGTCATGACCGTTCGACGTTCGTTCGCATTCATCGCCGCGTTCTTCCTCATCGTCACGCTGGGAGGCACGGCACCCGCCGCAGCCGCTCCACACCAGTACTACCTGTCGCTGGGTGACTCGCTCGCGTTCGGGTACCAGCCCGAGATCGGCACATCGGGGCACGCCCCTGCGACCGCCTATCGGGGCTACGCCGAGGACTACGCCACCCGGCACCGCGACCTGACGCTGGTGAACTTCGGCTGTCCCGCGGAGACGTCGGCCAGCATGCTCGGCATCGGGGTGGCTCCGGGGCCAGTGACCTGCCCGTGGCCGGAGCGCGGCCTGCACCAGGGCTACGGCTCGGCCAACGACCAGGCGCAGGCTGCTGTCGACTTCCTGCTGAGCCACCCGGGCCAGGTGAAGCTGATCACGATCGACATCGGCTCCAACGACATGCTCGCCCTGGTCCGCCAGTGCCAGAAGGCCAGCGACGTCACAAAGTGCCTCACCGCTGGGCTACCCGGAACGCTGTACGCCCTCGACGTCAACTACGCGACCCTCCTTGGCGAACTCCACGCGGCCGCTGCGCAGTCGGGCAACAATCCCCAGATCGTGTTGTTCAACTACTACAACCCGCTCGCGGTCGCGATTCCGGGTAGCGACGCCCTCGCCCAGGCCGCCTCCGCCATCGTCGACCAGGTGGCGGCCGGCGCGGGCGCGAGCGTGGCCGATGCCTTCTCGGCGATCAACGGGACGGCTGGGTCTGCGATGGAGACGGCGCGGGTCTGCTCTCTGACCTGGGAGTGCTCCCGGTACCAGGATGTCCACCCGGACAGCCGCGGCTACGCCGCTTTGGCCAGGGCCCTGGCAGACGCAGTGCACTGAGTCCTCGCCCTGAGTCAACAAGGATCGACGCCCGGAGCCCCCCTCCGGGCGTCGATCCTTGTTGACGAGCGTGGTTCTGTGGGACCAGGGTGCAGCAGATCGGCGTGAGGGAGGCGCAGGGGCCATGAGGCTGGCGGGAAGGATCTTCGCGATCGCGGCCTCTTTGCTGCTCGTGTTCAGCGTTGGTGCCGCGGCACCGACGGCGGGCGGGTCCGGCCCGAGGTTGGACTACTACGTCTCCCTCGGCGACTCCCTGGCCTTCGGGTTCCAGCCGGACCTGGCGCGCTCAATGCACTTGGCCCCCGCCGACTACCGCGGGTACGCCGAGGACTACGCCGCGGCGCACCCGGACCTCACCCTTGCCAACTTCGGCTGTCCCGGCGAGACGTCGGCCTCCCTGCTGGGGAAGCCTCCCCTGGGCAGGTGTCCGTGGATCTTCACGGTGCACCAGTCCTGGGACGGAGCGGCCTCTCAGGCAGCGGCCGCATACGCCTTCCTCCAAGCCCATCCAGGCCAGGTGGACCTGATCAGCGTCGACATCGGCTCCAACGACATGCTGGCGCTCTTCCACCGCTGCCGGAACCGCGGGTCCCACCAGATCAGGTGCGTGCGGTCAGGGATGCCGGCCACCCTCACCGCGCTCCAAGCCAACTACCGCGAGCTGCTGACCCAGCTCACCGCGCTCGCACCGAACGCCCGCATCGTGCTCTTCAACTACTACAACCCGCTCGCCCTGAGGCTCCCCGGCAGCGACCGGCTCGCCGCCCGGGCATCGGCCGTCGTCGACGGGCTCGCGACCGAGTTCCATGCGAAGGTCGCCGACGCCTTCTCCGCCATCAACCACGCGAACGGGGCTTCCTCGGAGCGGAAGTCACTGTGCTCCTACACCTGGCAGTGCTCTCGGTACCACGACGTCCACCCCAGGAACCGGGGCTATGGGGCCCTGGCCGACGCTCTGGCGCTCGCGGCCGGCTGACGGCCCGGGGAGCTCACTCCGGGGGCGCGAGCTGCGGGCACACCTCCTGCGCCACGAGGCGGAGGTGGTCTGTGTCGGCGAGGTCGAGGAGCTGCAGGTAGATCCGTTGACACCCCGCCTCGGCGTACGCCGTGGCCTTGGCGGCCGCCTCGTCAGGCGTCCCCGCGATTCCGTGCTCACGCAACTCGTCGGGCTCGCGGCCGATCGCCGCGGCGCGGCGGCGGAACTCGGCTTCGTCGGAGCCCACGCAGACGACCAGCGCATTGGACCACTTCATCGTCGAAGGGTCGCGGTCGGTCGCCTCGCAGGCGGCCCGGACACGGGAGAACTGCTCGGCGGTGTCCTCGACGGAGGCGAAGGGGATGTTGAACTCCGCGGCATACGCCGCCGCCAGCGCCGGAGTGCGCTTCTTGCCGTGACCCCCGATGACGATGGGGGGACCCGGGGTCTGTACCGGCTTGGGCAGAGCGGGCGACTCGACGATCGGGTAGTGAGGTCCCTCGTGGGAGAAGCGGTCACCGAGCGGGGTCGCCCACAGACCGGTGATGACCGCCAACTGCTCGGCCAGGCGGTCGAACCTCTCCGGGGTGCTCGGAAAGGGGATGCCGTACGCGGCGTGCTCGGCTTCGTACCAGCCGGCTCCGAGCCCCAACTCGACCCGCCCGCCGCTCATCCGATCGACCTGCGCAACGGCGATCGCAAGTGGCCCCGGACGCCGGAAGGTCGCCGATGTCACCAGGGTGCCCAGGCGGATCCGCTCGGTCTCCCGGGCCAGTCCGGCCAGGGTGATCCATGCGTCCGTGGGGCCGGGCAGCCCTTCGGTGCCCATGCCCAGGTAGTGGTCGGATCGGAAGAAGCCCGAGAAGCCCAGCTCCTCGGCCGTGAGCGCCACCGCCAGCTCATCGTCGTAGGTGGCCCCCTGCTGGGGCTCCAGCATCACTCGCCAGTCCATGTTCCCTACCCTGCCAGGACAGCGGAGTACGAGCCATGGCCGGGTGCGCGTTGAGCCGCTGACGCACGCGGAATCTGAGACAAGATCCTCTCTGAAGGGTTCCGAAACAGGCAGAAGATGGATCACACGCCCGGGCAGGTCAAGGTGTCCCCAATCCCGCAGCAGCCCGGGCGCGGGGCAGGAATCGGCCGGCGTTGCATGCGTCGGCGTCGTGGACCACGTACGCTTGTCCCGTGTCCCGTCCCTTGGCGAGGACGCTTGAGCGAAAATGGGACCAGGCCTTGGTCCCTGGCGCGGGTTCGCGTGGGTCCGGTTAGCCGTGCTGCCGGGTCTATGACCGCGCCGCCTCAAACACGGTGCACCCGGCGCCGACTTCGGCTCCACGCCGTGTCCGACTCAGTAGAAGGAACCGCTTGGCACAGCGAGCTTCGCGCCGCGCCGCCGCGCCGCGCACCACGCCACGCAACCGGCGTCGTCCCCGCCCCGGGGACGACGTGGGCCTCATCCCGGTCCTGGCCAAGGCCGTCCGGCAGGTTGAGGCCGCCGCGCAGCGCGGCAAGGTCCAGCCGAGTGGCCGCACGACCTACCAGGTTGTCGCCCTCCTGGTGCGCGAGGAGCGCGCCCGGGTCAAGGGGGACACAGATCTCCCCGAAGCCGAGCGGGCCGCCATACTGACGCGACTCGACGGCATCGCCACGATCCTGGCCAAGACGGTGGTCCGTGACACCTCGCTGCTGGAGCTGCTGGGCGAGGATGCTGAGGTTTCGTCCGCTGCCGCGAGCCTCAAGAACGACATGCTTCGGGCGGGCGGGCGCGAGCCCGAGGAAGAGGTGGAGCCCGAGGCCGCCGCCCCCCAAACCCCGCCGACGCGTCGTGTGGTCCCGCAGACGGTCATCGCCCGACAGCTGGCAAACCCCTTCCTGGCGCCCGACTTCTCGGCCGTGCCGTCACGTCGCCCGACCACCAACCGGCTCGGCAGCTGGGAGCTGCTGACCCCCCTATTTCGCGCCTTCGAATACGGCGGCGACGCCACCTGCATGCCGTTGCCCGAGCCGTCCGGGGTGTTCCATGGCATCCGGGAACTCGAACTGATGCATCACCAGGCCCAGGTCGTGGCGGCAGCCGCCGCCGGCCATCGCACGTTCCTGCTCGCGGACGAGCCTGGGCTCGGCAAGACCGCGCAGGCGCTGCTCGCCGCCGATGCCGCGGGCGCCTTCCCCCTCCTGGTGGTCGTCCCGAACGTCGTCAAGACGAACTGGGCGCACGAGGCCGAGCTGTGGACTCCGCGCCGGGCAGCGACGGTCATCCACGGCGACGGCGAGACCGTCGACGGCTTCGCCGACATCGTCATCGTCAACTACGAGATCCTCGAGCGGCACGTGGGCTGGCTGGGGAACCACGGCTTCCGCGGCATGGTCGTCGACGAGGCGCACTTCATCAAGAACAAGTCGTCGCAGCGCTCCCAGCACGTCCTGGCACTGTCCGAGCGCATCCGGGCCCGCAGCGCCAACGCGCTGTTCATGGCCCTCACGGGCACCCCACTGATCAACGACATCGAGGACTTCAGGGCCATCTGGCAGTTCCTCGGCTGGATCGATGACGCCAAGCCCCGGCCGGCCCTCATGGCGTCCCTCGAGGAGACCGGCCTGACGCCCGTCGACCCCGGGTTCTATGCCGCCGCGCGCACCAGCGTCATCGATCTCGGCATCGTCCGACGGCGCAAGGTCGACGTCGCCTCCGACATCCCGGCCCGCCGCGTCGCGGACCTCCCGGTTGAGCTCGACGACGAGGCCGGGCGCTCGATCCGGGCCGCGGAGCAGGAACTCGCCCGCCGTCTGGTCGCGCGCTACAAGTCGGCGCTGGCCACGCGTAAGGCGGCCACGGTGGTCGAGGGGATCGACCACGACCTGGTCCGCCGTGTCGCCACGTGGGAGCGCGAGAAGGCCGGCACGGGCAAGACCGGCGAGAACGTGTTCACGGTGATGCGCAAGATTGGGCAGGCCAAGGCCGGCCTAGCCGCCGACTACGCCGCCCAACTGGCCCGCAACGTGGGCAAGGTGGTGTTCTTCGCCAAGCACATTGACGTCATGGACGCGGCCGAGCAGACCTTCGCCAAGCGGGGCGTCGGCTACGCCTCGATCCGCGGGGACCAGACACCGAAGGTGCGCAAAGCGAACATCGAGGCCTTCCTCACCGACCCCGAGATCGCCGTCGTGGTGTGCTCCCTCACCGCGGCCGGGGTGGGGCTCAATCTCCAGGTCGCCTCGAACGTCGTGCTGGCCGAGCTGTCGTGGACCTCGGCGGAGCAGGCGCAGGCCATCGACCGGGTGCACCGGATCGGCCAGACCGAGCCGGTCACCGCCTGGCGGATCATCGCCGCCCAGACCATCGACCCGAGGCTGGCTCAGCTCATCGACGACAAGGCGGGGCTCGCGGCCAGGGCTTTGGACGGCTCGGACGAGGACGTCGGCTCTTCGGCCGACGTGCAGATCGAGGCGCTCATGTCCCTGCTGACCGAGGCGTTGCAGGCCGACGCACGCGGGTAGGCTGAGTGGTGGGTTTGCGGCAGAGTGACCGACTCGGTCTCAGACCGGCACCCAGACCGCTTGGATCCCCTTCACAACCACGTCATCGGCGCAGGTGGCGCAACGAACTGGTTCGCAGCAGCTGCATCGGACCACCAGGCATCATCAGGCTCAACGGAGGCTCCGCGTGCAGATCTACGTTCACACCGACAACAACATCAACGGAACCGGCAGGATGTCGGCCCACGTCGAGGACGAGGTCGCCACCGCCCTGTCACGGTTCAGTGACCACATCACGCGGGTCGAGGTTCATCTCAGCGATGAGAGCGCCGGGCGGGCCACCAATGCCGACATCCGATGCATGATCGAGGCTCGTTTGGAGGGTCAGACCCCGGTCACCGTGACCGACGACGCGGACAGCGTGGACACGGCCCTCACCGGGGCCCTCCGCCGGCTGAACAACCTGCTGGCCAGCCATGAAGGTCGGCAGCAGGACCAGCACGCCCGCACCTCGATCCGTGGCCACACCGATCAGTGAGGTGAAGCGGCCCACTCCACGTAAGCGGGCCCCTCTCTGGCTGCGCAGCAGCGCGGTGATGGCGATCGCAACGACCTGACGTTGGCTTGCGTGGGTGCAGCGCATGATGACGGCGAGCGGTCCAAAGGGCGGGATACGCATGGCGACTCCGTTTCCTGAATGGCTGGATCGGACGTCTTCTCAGGGCGTCGACCGCGCTGTCTCACTGGACGATGAGCAGTGAGATCTCGGATGAGCACCAGCCTCGGGCCTGATGACGTCAATAGCGGCTACTAGACGCGGGTGCGAGCCGCGCGCTCATGTTCGACGGCTCGCGCGTGCTTGGGTATCCGTGCCCTTCGATCAGCGTGGACGCCTGGACGCTGCGGGCCGCCAGAACCCTCCCGGACGCTGGTAGCGTCTTGGTGCATGGCACGCCACAAGGTGGCCGCGATCGCAGTCGCTTGGCTGGTCACGATCGCCATCGACTTCGTGATCTTCGGCGGCCTCTTCGCCGGCATGCTGGAGGGTGCCGATCACCCTGCGGTGCTCGCACCGGAGCAGTTGTTCGCGAGGATCCCGGCCGGCTATGCGTCGTTCCTGCTGGAGGTCGTGCTGCTTCATTGGCTGCTCAAGACGAGCCGTCGACCGGGGACCATCGGTGGGCTTGTCACCGGCGCGTTGGCCGGGCTCGCGTTCGCCTCCGCCGTTGCGCTCGGCCTGTGGTCGTTCTCGACCGTGCCGGTCACCGCGCTGGCGTTGTGGTGGCTGACCCTCCTCCTGCAGTTCACCGCAGCCGGCGTGGTGCTGGGCGCGGCGGACACCCCGCACTGGTCGCGGGTCCGAACCTGGGCGATCGGGGGCGCAGTCGTCCTCGTCACGGCCGGGGTGGTGCTGCAGAACCTCACGTGAACTGACCCACGTGGCACCGGTCGCGGAGTGCCTTGCCACCTGCTCGACACCAGGAGCAGGCCAAAGTCTTCGGACACTCCGGGGTGGTTCACGGAATTCCGCGATGGATCGCAAGAGCCGTGCCGAACTTCCCAGAATCCTCGCGCGTCAGCAAGAGTCTCAATCAGCCGTGGGCCATGTCGACAAATCGACTGTAGTGGCCCTGGAAGGCGACCACGACATCGCGGGTGGGCCCGTTGCGGTGCTTGGCCACGATCAGGTCCGCTTCGCCGGGGCGAAGTGACTCCTTCTCGTAGATGTCGTCGCGGTGCAACAGGATCACCACGTCGCTGTCCTGCTCGATCGATCCTGACTCCCGGAGATCGGAGAGCATCGGGCGCTTGTCCGAGCGCTGCTCGGGGCCTCGGTTGAGCTGGGAGAGCGCCACGACCGGCACGTCGAGCTCCTTGGCCAGCAGCTTGATCTGCCGCGAGAACTCCGAGACCTCGACCTGGCGGGACTCGATCTTCTTCCCGGAGGTCATCAGCTGCAGGTAGTCGATCACGATCAGCCGGAGGTCATGGCGCTGCTTGAGGCGGCGAGCCTTCGCACGGATCTCCATCATCGTCATGTTCGGGGAGTCGTCGATGAACAGGGGAGCCGTCGAGACCTGGTTCATCTTCCGGGCCAGTCGCTCCCACTCCTCCTCGGTCATGTGACCGTTGCGCATGTGGTTCAGCGGGATCCGCGCCTCGGCCGACAGCAGCCGCATGGAGATCTCCGAACGGGTCATCTCCAGGCTGAAGATGACCGACGCCATCTGGTGGTGGACCGAGGCGGCCCGGCAGAGGTCCAGCGCCAGGGTCGACTTGCCGACCGCAGGTCGCGCGGCGACCACGACCATCTGACCGCCGTGGAGTCCGTTGGTGAGCTCGTCGAGGTCGGCGAACCCCGTCGGCACTCCCGACATCGAGCCGTCCCGGCTGTGGTTGGCCTCGATCTCGTCGAGCGTGGTGGGCATGATGTCGCGCAGCGGCGCGTAGTCCTCCGAGGTGCGGGTCTCGGTGGCTCCGTAGAGCTCTGCCTGAGCCCGGTCGACGACGTCGTCGACGTCGCCCTCGCCCCGATAACCCATCTGGACGATCCGTGTGCCCGCGTCGACCAGCCGTCGCAGCACCGCCTTCTCCCGGACGATACCGGCGTAGTAGCCCGCGTTGGCCGCGATGGGCACTCCGGCCGAGAGGGTGTGCAGGTACGTCGCTCCGCCGATACGCGCCAGCTCACCACGGCGTGTCAGCTCGGCGACCGTGGTGACCGGGTCGACCGGCTCCCCACGCCCGTACAGGTCCAGGATCGCGTCGAAGATCGTCTCGTGGGCCGGCCGGTAGAAGTCACCACCGCGGATCGTCTCGACGACGTCGGCGATGGCGTCTTTGGAGAGCAACATCGCTCCGAGGACGCTCTGCTCGGCCGCCTGGTCCTGGGGTGGGGTGCGGTCCGCACCGGCGCGGGACCACTCGCCGTCGTAGGACTCCTCGGCCTGGGCCGGGAACGCGATACTCATCTCCCACTCACCGCTGCGCTGCCCTCCCTGCTTCCGTGCTCCCACGCTAGAGCGCACCACCCCCGGAAATCGTGCTCACCCGCCGTGGGAAACCACTGGTCGTTGCCCCTCCGCCCCGCCTCCGATGAGCGGGAACGGCGCCGAGAATGAGCGCGATCTCATGCTTCTCAGGAGAAGCCGCCCGGGCGACGCTACGCGGTCCGCAGGCGCTCAGGGAACCCCACGGTCCACAGGGGCTGTGGATAACGTGCCTGTTGGTGTGGAACACTCCGGCGAACATGTGCACAGGGTGTGAAAGGCGCTGTGGATCTAGGGCGAACACATTCCGTAAGACCGCATCTGACCTGGGGTTTTGTTACTCCCAGGGTGTGGATCGGAAATAGTCTGCAGGAATCTGATCAGGTGTTCGTTCACCTGGACGAAACCTCTTGGCAAGGCGGCTCTCCGTCGCGTCTTCGGCATGCCTTCCACAGGATGTGTCCGGACAATAGTTATCCACACGTTGTCCACAGGCGGGCCACTACCCTCAGGAATGCCCCATCAGCCATGCGACAGGGCCGGCCCGAAGGTCTCGGGGCGGCCCTGTCGTACTACTGCGGTGCTTCGCTGTGCTGGTCAGGCAGACACCACGTTCAGCGTCACGGTCGCGTCGACTCCGTCGAAGACCTTCACCGTGACCTGGTGGTTCCCCAGCGACTTGATGGGGTTGCCAAGCACGATCTTGCGCTTGTCGACCTCGGCGCCGGCCGTGGCCAGTGCACCGGCGATGTCGGTGACCGTGACGGCCCCGAAGAGCCGTCCGCCCTCGCCCGCACGGACCGGGACGTCGACGGGGCCTGCCTCCAGCTGGGCCTTCAGCTCGTTGGCCTTGTCCTGGTCGCGGACGGCCCGCGCGCCACGAGCGGACTTGATCGAGTCGATCTGCTTCTCGGCGCCCCGTGTCCAGCGCATCGCGAAACCGCGCGGGATCAGGTAGTTGCGACCGAAACCGTCCTTGACCTCGACAACATCGCCGGCCGAGCCCAGTCGCTCGACCTCCTGGGTGAGAATCAGCTTCATCAGGGGTCTCCTTGTCAGCGAGCGGTCGACGTGTACGGCAGCAGGGCCATCTCGCGCGCGTTCTTCACCGCGATGGCCACGTCACGCTGATGCTGGACGCAGTTGCCGGTGACGCGACGGGCGCGGATCTTGCCGCGGTCGGAGACGAACTTGCGGAGCAGAGCGGCGTCCTTGTAGTCGACGGCGGTGCTCTTCTCCTTGCAGAACTGACAAACCTTCTTCTTCGGCTTGCGCAGGACTGGCTTGGCCATTGTGGTGCTCCTTAGTCTGTGAGCCCGGCTCATGCCGGAATGGTCAGCTCATGTGGCTGGTGGATGGGTCTTAGAACGGTGGGTCTTCGGTGCTGCCCCCGGCTGCCGGGGTCGCCCACGGGTCGCTCGCCGAACTGGCCTGCTGGCCGCCGTACGAGCCGCCTTGTTGGCCGCCTGAGCCGCCTTGGCCGGCCTGTTGACCTCCCCAGGAGTCTCCGCCCCCGCTGCCGGAGCGGGTGGTCTTGGAGACCTTTGCGGTGGCATAGCGCAGGCTCGGGCCGACCTCGTCGACGTCGATCTCGAACACCGTGCGCTTCTCGCCCTCACGGGTCTCGTAGCTGCGCGCCTTCAGGCGGCCCGAGACGATGACTCGCATGCCGCGGGTCAGGGTCTCGGCGACGTTCTCCGCAGCCTGGCGCCAGATCGAGCAGTTGAGGAACAGCGCCTCGCCGTCCTTCCACTCGTTGGTCTGCCGGTCGAACGTCCGTGGGGTCGAGGCAACCGTGAAGTTGGCCACCGGGGCCCCGGACGGCGTGAAGCGCAACTCCGGATCCGCGGTGAGGTTCCCGATCACCGTGATCGTGGTCTCTCCTGCCATGGCATCGCCTTTCGGTCGAGGTCGGTCAGCCGTAGGGGCCGGTCTCAGCCGGCCGCAGTGGCCGCAGCGTCGGTCTTGCTGCCGTTGGCACGGAGCATGACCTTAGTGCGGAGCACCGACTCGTTGAGGTTGAGCTGTCGGTCGAGCTCCTTCACCGAGGCGGGCTCGGCATGGAGGTCGACCACGGCGTAGATGCCTTCGGCGTTCTTCTGGATCTCGTAGGCGAGCCGGCGGCGGCCCCATACTTCGACGTTCTCGACGGAACCGCCGTCCTGACGGACGACGTTCAAGTAGGTGTCGAGAGACGGGGCGACGGTGCGCTCGTCGAGATTCGGGTCGAGGATGACCATCACTTCATAGGCACGCAAAGCGGTCTCCACCTCCTTCGGACTCAGGCGGCCACGGTCGATCCGTGGCAGGAGGGCAGTGCGTAGGCGCCGCAACATCAGTCGCGACCGGTGTCGCTCGGCCCCATCGGGAGGCCGCGCGAACACCACACGCTATCAGCGAGCGGCGGCAGGGCGGAAATCCGCCAGGGCGCACCGCGGGCCGCGGTCTCCCGAGCGGTCGAGCCGCTCAGATGACTTAGGTTGCTCACATGTCGGTCCTGGTCGGAGCCCATGTCGAGCAGTCCCAGGTGGTCGAGGCGGCGCGCGCTACCGGTGCCGAGGTCGTGCAGGTCTTCCTCGGCGACCCGCAGAGCTACCACGGACCCGAGATCACCTTTCCCGGTGGGGCTGCAGCGCTTCGCGCCGCGCTCGAGGACGCAGGGATTCCCGTCTATGTGCATGCGCCGTACATCATCAACGTCGCGTCGACCAACAACCGGATCCGGATTCCCTCGCGCAAGCTGCTGCAGCAGCACGTGGACCTTGCCGCGCAGATCGGAGCCCGCGGGATCGTGGTCCACGGCGGCCACGTGACCGCCAAGGACGACCTCGAGGTCGGGTTCGACAACTGGCGGAAGGCGGTCCAGGCCACCGACCTGAAGGTTCCCGTCCTGATCGAGAACACCGCCGGCGGCGAGAAGTCCGTGGCCCGGACCCTGGAGAGGATCGCCTCGCTCTGGGAGGCGATCGGCGTCGCGGACGGGGCCGATCGGATCGGCTTCTGCCTGGACACCTGCCACGCCCACGCCGCCGGTATCGATCTGCTCACCGCGGTGGAGAGCCTGCGCCAGATCACCGGCCGGATCGACCTGGTCCATCTCAATGACAGCCGCGACGAGCCCGGCTCCGGTGCCGACCGCCACGCGTCGCTGGGCGCGGGGCTGGCTGCACCCGACGGCTTGGCGGCGGTGGTGCGCGATGCCGACACGGCAACGGTCCTGGAGACTCCGGGGGGGCCGGACGACCGGAAGGCAGACATCGCCTGGGTTCGCGCGCGGCTCTGAGCGGAGCCACCACGATCACGACTAGGCTCAGCCGACGTGGTTCCCCTCCGCGTTACGACCATCGACGCCGACCAGCACCTGGGCTTCGTGCGCAGCCTGAAGTCGGCGAGCTTCCTGCAGACCCCCGCCTGGGGCCGGGTCAAGCGGGAGTGGCGCAGCGAGTCGCTGGGGTGGTTCGACGGCGACCAGCTGGTCGGGGCCGGTCTGGTGCTCCACCGCAAGGTGCCAAGGCTGAACCGGACACTCGCCTACCTCCCCGAGGGGCCGCTGATCGACTGGGATGCCGACGATCTCGCCGCCTGGCTCGAGCCGATGGTCACCCACCTTCGCTCCCACGGGGCGTTCGCCGTCCGGATGGGCCCCCCCGTGGTGGTACGCACGTGGGACTCCGCTGCGGTCAAGCAAGGCATCGCCGCGCCGGAAGCGACCCGGCTGGACGACATTGAGGCAAGCTCGGTCAACGCGACCGGTGCGGCCGTGCGGGCGCACCTGGTCTCCCGCGGGTGGCGTCACCTGGGGACTGACGACGGGTTTGCGGCAGGGCAGCCGACGTTCAACTTCTGGCTGCCGCTCACCGGCCGGAGCCCCGATGACGTGCTCACTGGGATGAACCAGCTCTGGAGGCGCAACATCCGGCGTTCCGAGCGTGAAGGGGTGGTGGTCACCGTGGCCACCGCCGAGACACTCGAGCGGGATCTGGCGGCATTCCACGACCTCTACGTACAGACCGCCGAGCGCGACCACTTCCTACCCCGGCCCTTGTCGTACTTCCAGACAATGTTCGATGCGCTGACTGCCGAGGAGCCTGATCGGATCCGGCTCTACCTGGCTCGGCACGAAGGGGACCTTGTGGCGGCGACCACCGCCGTTCGGGTGGGCGGTCACGTCTGGTACTCCTACGGCGCGTCGACGACATCCAAGCGTGAGGTGCGCGGATCCAACGCCGCGCAGTGGGCGATGATCCGCGACGCCCTGGAGTCCGGGGCCGACGTCTACGACTTGCGGGGGATCACCGAGACGCTCAGCGCGGACGACCCCCACGCTGGCCTCATCCAGTTCAAGGTCGGCACCGGTGGCGAAGCGGTGGAATACGTCGGAGAGTGGGACCTACCGCTGCGAAAGGTGCTCTACCGCGCCTTCGACCTCTACCTGCGGCTCCGGCAAGGGGGATGACGTGGCACTGACGCTGACCGTTGACACCGAGGTCTGGCGCGCGCACCTGGCCGAGACGCTCGCCGCCAACCCGGGCCTCGTACCGGTCATCAAGGGGAACGGCTACGGCTTCGGCAAGACCCTCCTGGCCGAGGAGTCCGCCCGGCTCGGCGTCGACACCGTGGCCGTGGGCCAGTACGACGAGGTGGCTAGCGTCAGCGAGGCGTTCGCCGGCTCGGTCCTCGTGCTGACCCCCGCGCGAGAGGTCACCGACGCCGATCTCGACAACCCGCGGCTCATCCACACCATCAGCCGGGTGGCCGACCTGCGGTCGCTCGTGGAGGCCGGGAGACCGGTCCGCGTCGTCCTCGAGCGCGTCACCTCGATGCTGCGCCACGGCATGACGCAAGAGGAGCTGACCGAGGCGACGAGGCTGGCCGGGGAGAGTGACAGCGTGACCGTCGCGGGTCTCACCCTCCACTTCCCCCTGGAGCTGGTCGCTCAGGTGGAGAGCGAGGCCAGGCTGCTCCTGGACGGTGCCGACCTACCGGCTTTGGCCCAGACGGCGTTCGTCTCGCACCTGACTGCGGGCGAGACGCGCGCGCTCGAGCGGGAGCACCCGGGCCTCACCATTCGCCCCAGGACCGGCACCGAGCTGTGGCTGGGCGCGACGACAGCTCGTCGCGTCACGGCGACGATCCTCGACGTGCACGCCGTGGAGCGCGGCCAGCTCTTCGGATACCGCAAGCACAGAGCGGGCAAGGCAGGCACGCTGCTCGTGGTGTCCGGTGGCACCTCCCACGGCATCGGCGTCGAGACGGCCGTCGCCGCCACCGACTGGAGGACACGGGGTCGCGCCGCGGCGCGAGGGGTGCTGGAGTCGTTCGGGTACCTTCGGTCGCCGTACTTCCTCGACGGCCAGCGATGTCGGTTCGCCGAGCCGCCCCACATGCAGGTCTCGATGCTCTGGCTGCCCCCGGGGCTGCCTGAGCCGTCCGTCGGCGACCGCCTCGACGTCCGCGTGCGACCCGCGACCACCGACGTCGACAGCGTCCTCCTGGTCTGAGTCTCTCCCCGGCTACTCCGCCCGAGCGGCTGCGATCTCCGGCCACATCGGGTCTGCGCCGAGTTGCCCGGAACGTGCGTGGTCGTGCTTCGGCGAGATGATGTCGCGAACGACGACGACCATGAGGTAGAGCTCAGCCAGGATCCGGACCACGATGGCCACCTGATACACACGGTCGTCCCCCGACGGCGGCGCCGTGATCGAGCCGAGCATCCACCAGACGGCGGCGAAGTAGAAGATCTCCCCGGCCTGCCAGATCATCAGGTCCTTCCACCGGGGTCGAGCCAAGGCTGCCAGCGGCAGCAGCCACAGCACGTACTGCGGTGAGTAGACCTTGTTGATGAGCAGGAAGCCCGCCACGATCAGGAACGCCAACTGGGCGATCCTCGGCGGGTGGGGCACGACTAGTCCCAGGACCAGGACGAGCAGGCACACGCCGATGAAGAAGATCAAGGACACGTCGTTGATGAAGGTCGCGTCCTTGTTGAATCCCAGCTGGCTCGCGAGCATCCAGACCGACCCCAGATCGGCGCCGCGATGGTCGTTGAAGACCCAGAAGGTCTTCCAGTGGGAGAAGGCGGTGAGCATCGCGGGGAGGTTGACCACGAGCCACGCGACGACAGCCGCGACCGTCGCTTGCATCCAGCGGCCCAGCCCTCGCCGGCGCACGGCGACGATGAGGAGCGCGCCGAGCAGGAAGAGCGGATAGAGCTTGGTAGCGGTCCCTAGGCCGATCATCACCCCGGCCAGGACAGGTCGGCCACGGGCCCAGGCCCAGAAGGCGATCGCGACGCAGAGCACAGCCAGGATGTCCCAGTTGACCAGCCCGGAAAGGGCGACGCTCGGTGCGGCCGCGTAGTAGACCGCGTCCCAGGGTCGTCCTCGATGTGCGCCCGCCAGGAACCCGGCGGCCACCACGGAGAGGAGCCCGAGCAACACAGCGGACACCGCGGTGAAGACCACCGACTCTCGACTGACACCGGGGAGAGTTCCGACCTGCTCTGACGGGGCCTGGTGTCTGAGGCTCAGGTCGGGGAACCCGGCTATCGCGTGGGTGATCCACGCCGTCCCGTAGGCGAAGTAGCCGATCACGACGGGGTACTCCATGTCGTTGTAGCGCCCGCCGTTGTCGGTGTAGGGGACCTTGAGCTCGGCCAGGCCCCTGCCCACGTAGAGATAGGGCAGATCCGAGTAGCACATGTGCTGGTACCGAACGTCTGAGTTCGCCCAGTTGGTGCTGGCGCAGGGAACCTCGTGCAACATGCCCAGGACCCAGACCACACCCGCGATCGCCATCGCGACCCGGACAGGGGTCCACCACGAGGACGGGATCATCCGGCGCCCCGAGGGTCCGCCGATGACCTCGCTGGCGGACGCCAGCGTCGGATCGTCGTGGGTCGGTTCGGTGTGCGTCGAAGGGCTCACGGGTAGATCCTGCCGTACTCACCCCACGAGATCTGGGAGCGTCAGGGGCCGGGCGACGATGTTGCCGGAAGTTTTGGCACAGCAGCGGCGCCGCTGGGCACTGGCAGAGTCGCCGACGCGGTGCTCGTCGCGGTCGGGGAGTCCGTGGCCGTGGGACTCTGCGTCGGGCTCGCGGAGTCGGTCGGAGTGGGGCTGGCGGTCGGCTTCGGCGCAGGCGAGTACGTCGGGTGGTCCAAGTTGGTTGCGAGCTTGTTCGCCGGCGGTGGGAACGAGAGTGCGGGCGAGCCCTTGAGGGCCAGTTTCATGAAGGCGGTCCAGGTCTGCGCCGGATAGGCAGCCCCGTAGTAGGACGGGAGCCAGCCGTCGAGGCGGCCGTTTCCGTTCGGACCACGGACATACATGACGGCCGTCGACAGCTGAGGTGTGAAACCGACGAACCAGGCCGAGTCGACGTTCCCGGCCGAGTCAGTGGCCGTTCCCGTCTTGCCGCCAGCGGGGCGGCCGAGCGCGAGCGCTGCGGTTCCCGTCCCGTGCTGCACCACCTGCTGAAGGGCGTAGGTGACGTCGGCGTTCACGTCGACCGGGAGAGCGTTGCGCTTCTTGGGCTGGTGCTCGAAGAGAACCTGCCCGTCGGCGGTGGTCACTGACTGGATGTCGTACCACTGGGCGGAGACGCCGCCGTTGGCGAAGGTGGCGTACGCAGCGGCCATCGAGACGGGTGCCACTGAGGCCGATCCCAGCGTGACTCCGACGACGGGCGGCTTCAGGCCGGGAGCGTCGCTGGGGATTCCCAGTGCGGTCGCCACGTCGATCACCTTCTGGGGCCCATTGGGGATCGAGTTGGTGAGATCGATATACACCGTGTTGATCGACTGCTCGAGGCCGCGGAGCAGCGTGACGCGCTTGCCGTAGTCGTTACCTCCGCCTCCACCCTCGTTCTTGAACTTGTATCCGTTGATATCGATCGGGGAGTTGCCCTGGAACTCGCTCTTCAGCGAGTAGCCCGCTTCCAGCCCCGCGGCGAGAGTGAATGGCTTGAACGTCGACCCCGGCCCCGCCGCCGGGGGCGTCGTCGCCCAGTTGATCTGGGCCTTGTTGTTCTTCTTCTCCAGGAAGTCTTGGCCCGCGTACATCGCGCGCAGGGCGCCGGAGCCCGGCTCGATGCTGGCCAGCGCGACGTGCAGATTCTTGTCGGAGAACTGCTTGCCCGTGGGGCGCTGCCGCCGAACCGCCGCTGCGGCCTGCCCCATCATCTTCTTGTCGAAGGTGGTGACGATCCGCAGACCACCATTGGTGAGTTGCTCGCTGGTGAAGCCCTGGTCCAACAGCTCCTGCTTCACCATGGTCAGGATGTGGCCCCGCTGGCCGCGGTAGGTCTCCCCGGTGTGCAGCGTGGGGAAGGTGGGGAGCGCGAGACTGTCCTTGGCAGCGGCGGCCGCGTCGAGGTTCCCCATCTGCTCCATGCCGCTGAGCACGTAGCGATAGCGGTCCAGAAGGGCCTGCTGGGAGGCGGCCCCGTTGGCCGGATCGAGATAGATCGGTGAGTTGATGATCGCCGCGAGCGCAGCCGACTGCCGGACGTTCAGCTTCCTGGCATCGACGCCGAAGTAGGCGTGCGCGGCTGCCTGGATCCCGTAGGCGCCGCGGCCGAAGTAGATGGTGTTGAGGTATCCCTGCAGGATCTGATCCTTGGACTCCTGCTGGTTGATCTTGATCGCAATGATCGCTTCTTTGACCTTGCGGGTGATCGTCTGCTGCTGGTTGAGGTAAAGGATCTTCACGTACTGCTGAGTGATCGTCGATGCTCCCTGCAGGCTTCCGCCTCGCAGATCGTTCACCAGCGCGCGAAGGATGCCCTTCGGGTCGAATCCGACATTGGTCTCGAAAGAGCGGTCCTCAGCAGCGATCACCGCCCACTTGACGCTCGGAGGCAGGTCCGCCAACGAGATGTCGGAGCGGTTCTGGGTGGCGAAACTGCCGATCTTGCTCTTGCCGTCGGCGTAGTAGACGAAGGTGGTCTGCGCCTGGAAGGCGGAGTTCGGGGTGGGGATGACGATGTGCTGGTAGGCGTACACGAACGCACCGATACCGGCGAGGGTCGCAACGAGGAACCCCAGGGTCAGCCAGCCGAGGATCCGGCCGATCAGCTGGGCTCGGCTCCGTTTCCTCGGCGGCTTGCGCGAGGGCTTCTTCGACGGCCTTGAGGACTTGGTGGGGGGCTTGGCAGATGCCGGCCGCTTCGAGGCGCGCGAAGGCGTGGCTTTGCGTCGTCCGCTCACTGAGTCTCCGGGGAGGGTCGGGGGAAGGTCGGGGTACGGCTTAGTCAGAGTATGCGGTCGATCCAGCCGTACGAGACGCCTGGGGGTGCTCCGAGCCGCAGCGCGGATCCGGGCCTGCCGGGGCAGCACCAGGAACCCGGTGATGATTATCGCACGATATATCGCTACGATACGTTCGCTTGATGCTGTGCTCGGCAGCCAGACCAGACCGAGCCAGACCAGACCAGTGAGAGGCAGAGCGTGACGCGCAGGGGCGAGACACTTGAGTTGGCCGTTCTCGGCCTGCTCCACGACTCCCCCATGCATGGCTACGAGCTCCGCAAGCAGCTCACCGGCGTGCTGGGATGGGGACGCGTGCTCTCCTACGGCTCGCTGTACCCGGCACTGAAGCGCATGTCACGTGCCGGCTGGATCACCGAGCGGCTCCCCGAGGTCCGGCCGGGCGCGTCGCGCCGTCCGCGCATTGTCTACGAGCTCACCCCCGATGGCAGCGACCGGTTCGACAAGCTGATGGCCGACGCGGGCCCGGCCAACTGGGAAGACGACAACTTCGGGGTCCGGTTCGCCTTCTTCAGCCGCACCGAGAGGGAGATCCGGCTCCGGATCCTCGAAGGTCGCAAGAGCCGGCTGGAGGAGCGCCTCGCGCGAGTCCAGTCGCAGCCCTCCCGCACCGGTCAGCGCGCCGATGCCTACGCTCTGGAACTGCGCCGTCACGAGATCGACGCCGTCGAGCGTGAGGTCGGATGGCTGTCGGACCTGATCGCCGCGGAGCGGCATCGCATCGAAACCGAGGGGCGCACCCCTCACCCGCGAGCCCAGCACAAAACAACGGAATCGAAGGACATCGATGAGTAAGGAGAGCCCCATGGGTTCGATTCGCGTAGCGATCGTCGGAGTAGGGAACTGCGCCACATCGCTCATCCAAGGCGTCGAGTACTACAAGTTCGCCGACGCCTCGGAGACCGTTCCCGGCCTGATGCACGTCAAGTTCGGCGACTACCACGTCTCCGACCTCGAGTTCGTGCTGGCTTTCGACGTCGACGCGAAGAAGGTCGGCTTCGACCTGGCCGACGCCACGACGGCGTCGGAGAACAACACGATCCGGATCTGCGACGTTCCTCCGACCGGCGTGACGGTCCAGCGTGGCCCCACGTTCGACGGGCTCGGCAAGTACTACCGCGAGACCATCGAAGAGTCCGACGAGAGCCCCGTCGACGTGGTTCAGGCCCTCAAGGACAACCGGGTCGACGTCCTCATCTCCTATCTGCCCGTGGGCTCGGAGGAGGCCGACAAGTTCTACGCGCAGTGCGCGATCGACGCCAAGGTCGCCTTCGTCAATGCGCTTCCGGTCTTCATCGCATCCGATCCCGAGTGGGCCCAGAAGTTCACCGATGCCGGCGTGCCGATCGTCGGAGACGACATCAAGTCGCAGGTCGGCGCGACGATCACCCACCGAGTGCTCGCCAAGCTGTTCGAGGACCGCGGCGTGGTGCTGGACCGGACCTACCAGCTGAACGTCGGCGGCAACATGGACTTCAAGAACATGCTCGAGCGGGAGCGCTTGGAGTCCAAGAAGGTCTCCAAGACCCAGGCCGTCACCTCGAACCTCAACCACGACCTGGGCGCACGTAACGTCCACATCGGGCCGTCGGACTACGTCGCCTGGCTCGACGACCGGAAATGGGCCTACGTCCGCCTGGAGGGGCGTGCGTTCGGTGACGCGCCGCTGAACCTCGAGTACAAGCTCGAGGTCTGGGACTCCCCCAACAGCGCCGGCATCATTATCGACGCGGTCCGGGCAGCCAAGATCGCCCTCGACCGTGGGATCGGCGGCCCGATCATCTCGGCGTCGACCTACCTGATGAAGTCCCCGCCGGTGCAGATGCCCGACGACAAGGGCCGCGCCCAGCTTGAGGCGTTCATCGCCGGCGACGTCGACCGCTAACCGCGGGCTGTTCGACCGCTTCATCGCGAATTCCTTCGATCCGATGCGACGAGCCCCGGGGACTCCCCGGGGCTCGTCGCTGTTTCGAGCGACCGATCAGGGTCCCGCCGGGGAATATCTGCCCGCCCCGAGGACACCCAGTACGACCCCGAGCGCAAGGAGACCGACCCAGATCCAACCCAGGACGATGCCGGCGATCGCCAGGCCGTCACCCTGCTCCCCTCGCTGACGGATCTGGCCACGGGCGATGTATCCGAAGACGAGCGCGAGGACTCCGGTCAGACCGCAACTCAGCAGGCCACCGACGCCCATCACCAGGGAGGCGACCGCGAACCCGTTGGTTGAGCTACTCGCCGGTGCCCCGTAGCCCGGTGCCCCGTAGCCCGGAGGCGGTGGCGGCGGAGGTACCTGACCCCACCCGGGCCCAGCTGGTGCCGGTGGCGGTGGCGGCGGGGTGCCCTCCGGTGGGCGCTCCTCCGGGGAGTTGTCGGACATGTCGCCTCCTGCTCTCGTCCAGAGGAAGACTAGGCCGGGTGCAGCCGTTCTCCGGGACGTTGGCGCGGCGTGTTACCCGTCCGAGCGCGACGCCCACCACTCCTCCAGGGCGGTCCGGGCCGCGTCCGGGCCGAGCGGGCCGCGGTCCAGCCGGAGGTCAAGGAGGAATCGGTAGGCGGCGCCCACCTCCGGGCCAGGCGGCAGACCCAGGATCTCCATGATCTGGTTGCCGTCCAGCTCCGGGCGGATCGCGCCCAGCTGCTCCTGCTCGGCCAGCTGGTCGATCCGTCCCTCCAGATCGTCATAAGCCTGCGAGAGCCGCTTGGCCTTCCGAGCGTTCCGCGTGGTGCAGTCGGCGCGGGTCAAGATGTGCAACCGCTCCAACTGGAGCCCGGCATCTCGCACGTAGCGACGCACGGCCGAGTCGGTCCACTGCCCCTCGCCGTAACCGTGGAAGCGCAGGTGCAGCTCCACCAGTGAGGTGACCGCCTCGATCTCGTCGTTGGAGAACCGCAGAGCCTGCATCCGCTTGCGGGTCATCTTCGCGCCGACGACGTCGTGATGGTGGAACGTCACCGTCCCGTCGGGCAGGAACCGTCGAGTCCTGGGCTTGCCCACGTCATGCATCAACGCCGCGAACCGGCAAACGAAGTCCGGGCCACCCAGCCTCGCCTCCTGAGCGATCGCTTGGTCCAACACCGTCAAGCTGTGCTCGTAGACGTCCTTGTGACGGTGGTGCTCGTCCCGCTCGAGCGCGAGGGCCGGCAGCTCAGGGAGCACCCGCTCGGCCAGTCCCGTGTGGACGAGGAGCTTCAGACCCCGTCGTGGATAGGCCCCGAGGACCAGCTTCACCAGCTCGTCGCGGACCCGCTCGGCCGACACGATCGAGATCCGGTCGGCCATTGCCGTCATCGCCGCGACCACTTCGGGCGCCACCGCGAATCCCAACTGGGACGCGAACCGTGCCGCGCGCATCATCCGCAACGGGTCGTCGGAGAAGGAGTCCTCCGGTCGCCCGGGGGTGCGGAGCCGTCCTTCGGCGAGATCGACGAGCCCACCGTACGGATCCACGAACTCACGGGAGGGCAGCAGCATCGCCATCGAGTTCACGGTGAAGTCGCGCCGGAGCAGGTCCTCGGTCAGCGAGGTTCCGTAGGCCACCTCGGGCTTGCGGGACTCGGGGTCGTAGTGCTCGGAGCGGTACGTCGTGATCTCCACGGTCCACTCGCCCTTGCGTGCCCCGATGGTGCCGAAGCGTCGCCCCATGTCCCATCGGGCGTCGGCCCACCCCACGAGGATCCGCTCGGTCTGCTCCGGTCGCGCCGAGGTGGTGAAGTCGAGGTCGTTCTGTAGCCGCCCCAGGAGGGCGTCACGCACCGGGCCGCCGACGAGCGCCAGCTCCTCGCCGGCGTCCTCGAAGCGCGCGCCGAGCTCGTCGAGGACGGCAGCAGCCCGCCCCCACTCGCGGAGGGCGGTCTGTTGGACGTCGCTCATCAGGAGGCGACTCTCAGGCTGGTCGAGCACGACAGGCCACTCTAGGATCCGTCCCGGCACAGCACCACCCCGCCCCGCGGTGGCGTCTGACTCAGCGCTGCCAGGTCGATAACCTTGGCCCGTGCCAGCCCCGCTCCGCCGACTCGTCGCCGCCTGTCTGTGCCTTGGGTCGCTGGCCGCACCCTTGAGCGAACCCAACGCGGCAGCGGCCGCGGGCAACACCGACCCCCTCAGCGTCACCATCACGGCAGTGTCTCCCGCAGCCGTGACCTCGGGAAGTCAACGTGGTCGGGTAGTCGTGCAGGGCGTGGTGGCCAACTCCTCGAAGGCCGACTGGTCCGGCCTGACCGTCTACCTGGTCCCGGTGGACACTGCGTTGCGCACTCAAGCCGAGCTCTCCGCCGTGACAGCGAACGGGTCGGCCACGGTGGGCGGGTTCCGGATCGTCGCCCCTGGTGATTTCGTGCGCCTGCCCGACCTCGCCGCGGGTGAGTCGGCAAGCTACCGACTGTCTATCCCGATCCGCGATCTGGGTCTCACCGAGGGCAACGGGGTCTACCAGCTCGGCGTCGAGGTGCTTGGGAGCGGTCCGGAGGGCTACGACACCCAGGCTGACGGACGGGCAAGCACTTTCCTTCCGGTCATGGGCAGGCGCGCCGCGACCGCGGAGGTCAGCATCGTGGTTCCCTTCCGGGCCACCGTTGCGCGGGCCGTCGACGGCTCCGTGGTGAACGCGCCCCGTTGGGTACGTTCGGCCAGCCCGGGGGGACGGCTCTACAACGTCCTCGCGTTCTCCCTCCAGGCCGACCTGCCCGTCAACCTCATGGTCGACCCCGCCGTTCTCGATGCAATCGGCTCGGTTTCCGCGGGGAACCCGGCCAACGGCAACGCCGGCAGTCCCGGGGCCGACCCCACGGCGGCAGGCTGGCTCGAGTCGTTCGCCGCCATCGGGCACCGATCGACCGTCCTGGCCCTGCCGTACGGCGACGTGGACGCAGGAGCCGCGGTCGACAACGGCATGCAGGACGTCCTCTCCGTCGCCGAGCAGCTCTCCCGCAGCGTTCTCAGCGACTACCCGGCCGTCCCCGTCATCGCGCCGATCTCGGGCTCGCTCACTCCGGCCCAGCTGAGGGGACTGGCAGCGGTGGAGAACGTCCTCCTGGGTTCACGCGCCCTGCCCGACGTGGGGGCCACCACGGTCAACGCCCGGACCGGACCGGGACTCACCCTCACCAACTCCTCCCTGGACGCTCTGGCCACACAAGGGGACTCCCTCACGCCCCTGCGGCAGGCACTCCTCGCCGAGCTGGCAATACGGTCGCTCTCCGGTCTCGGCGACGCCCCCCTCGTCATCTCGTTCCCCGCCCGCTGGCGGGCTCCAGGGGTTTCTGCGTCCCGGGCGTTCTTCTCAGGCCTCGAACAACCGTGGGTTTCCGGAGCGAGCTTCCCCAGGGCGGCGCCCAGCGATCCGGTGATCCCCGATGGTCGGCTCACGGTCCCGGCCGACACGCCTCGTACGGTTCCGCTCACCAACTTCGTCGTGGCAGGCGAGCTGTTGCAGAGCAGCGCCGCGCTCGCCGAGCTGACCTCGGCCCCCGGCGTGGTCGACTCAGGCCAGCGCCAAGCCCTGCTCGCAGTCTCCGCGAATCTAGCTGGCAAGCCGGGGCCCGCCGTGACCCGCACCAACGGCGCCCTGGCCGAGGTGACCAACCAGCTGCAGAAAGTGTCGCTGTCCGGTCCGAACTTCGTCACCATGTCGAGTGGGACAGGCAGTTTCCAGGTCACGATCACCAACGGACTCGACCAAGACGTCGTTGTGGGGCTGAGCTCTGTGGTCAGCAGCGCGGACCTCACCGTGAAGCCGATCGATCCCGTGACCGTCTCCGCCGGTCAGCAACGCTCTATCCGTGTCACCGTCACGTCCCACCATCTGGGCGTTTATCGGGTGACACTCCATCCTGTGACCGCCAGTGGGATCCCACTCCCGTCCAGTCTGATCCTGAGCGTCCGGGGAAGCCAGATCGGGCAGATCATCTGGGTGATCCTCGCCGCTGCGGCCGGCTTGCTGTTCTTCACCATCGGGATGCGGATGGTGCGACGGATCAGGGGACGGCGTGGCTGACGAGGACCTTCCCACGGGTCAGTCCTCCCTCCTCGCCTCCAGCGCGGTGATGGCAGCTGGAACCGCGGTCTCGCGGATCACCGGATACGTCAGATCAGCACTTCTGGCCGCGGCCCTCGGCATCGGCCTGCATGCCGATGTGTTCAACATCGCCAACACGATTCCCACGAGCCTCTACATCTTGCTGGCCGGTGGGGTGTTCAACGCAGTCCTCGTGCCCCAGCTTGTGAGGGCCATGCGCAACGACGAGGACCGGGGTGTCGGCTACACCAACCGGATCGTGACCCTGGCGGCGGTCTTCCTCTTCGCCGCGACCGTGGTCCTGGTCATCGCCGCGCCCCTGGTGATGCGCCTCCTTGTGCCGTCGTTCTTCGACGTGGGCTTCGGGGCGCAGCGAGACTCGGCCATAGCCTTCGCGCGCTACTGCCTTCCCCAGGTCTTCTTCTACGGGATGTTCGTCCTCGTCGGCCAGGTGCTCAACGCGCGAGGCAGTTTCGGGCCGATGATGTGGGCTCCGATCGCGAACAACGTCGTCGCGGTCTCGGTGCTCGTGATCTACCTGGTGTCGTTCGGTCCTGCCAAGGACCTGCTAGGCGGGTACACACCACGACAGGAGCTCCTGCTCGGGGCGGGCTCGACGCTGGGAATCATCACGCAGTTCCTGATCCTCGTTCCGTTCGTCCGGGCGACCGGCTACCGGTTCCGGCCCGCCTGGGACTTCCGAGGCTCCGGCCTCGGCCACACCCTGCGACTGGGAATGTGGACCGTCGGGTTCGTCATGGTGAACCAGGTCGCCTACTTCGCCATCGTGCGCATCGCCTCACGCGGTGCCACAGCCGCCGCCGCGCAGGGCGAGGTCATCGCCGCCTACACGGTCTATGCCAACGCCAGCGCCCTGGTCCTGGTCCCACACGCGATCGCGACGGTCTCTTTGGGCACCGCAATGCTGCCGCGGATCTCGTCGCTGGCCAGCCAGGGCGACCTGGCCGGGGCGCGACAGGAGATCGCCCGCGTCCTGAGGATCGCTCTGTCTCTCGTCGTTCCGGTGGTGCTGCTTCTCCCCGTCATCTCGCCGGCCGTGGCCGACATCGTGTGGGGCTACGCAGCCGCCTCGGGTTACTCCTCGGCCTACGCGAGCACCATGGTCAGCTTCGCCCCGGCTCTCCTGTTCTTCACGGTGCACTACCTGATGCTGCGGGGCTTCTACGCGCTGGAGCGCAACCGCACCGTCTTCTGGGTGCAGTGCGTGATCGCTGTGGTGAACGTGGTCCTCGCGGTGGCGCTCACAACGCGGGCGAGCGACGGCGGCGTCGCCGATGCCCTCTCGCTGGCCTACGGCGGGGCCTATCTGATCGGCTCGGTCACCTCCTATCTCCTGCTGCGCCGTACTCTCTCCGGCCTGGAAACTCGCCGGCTCGCGTCCTTCGCCGTTCGCATCATTGCCCTCGGAGCCGTCGCTGCGGTCGCCGCCTGGGGCGTCAGCGAGCTCTTCCTCGCGCTCGTGCCCTGGACCGACAAGCTGGCGACCCTCGCTCGGCTGATGCTGGTCGGCGGCACGGACATCGCGTTACTCCTGATTGGCGCCAGACTGGTCGGCCCGAGTGAGATCGTGGACATGGAGCACCTTGTTCGCACTCGCGTCCGGAGGGGACGGCATGGCTGAGGGCACCCTCACACCGGGAACGGTGCTCCTGGACCGCTTCGTCCTCGAGGACCTCGTCGAGTTCGACGATGGCGTCGCGGTGTGGAGGGCCTTCGATCGAACCCTGCAGAGATCGGTGTCCATCCGCACAGTCGCGGACGACGACCCGCGCGCCCAGAATCTGCGTGCGGCCGCCCGGGATGCTGCGCCTCTGGTCGACCCTCGCGTGTTGCGCGTGCTGGACACCGCAGCTGATCGGAATGTCACGTTCACGATCAGCGAGTGGGTCCGCGGGATCTCCTTGGAGGATCAGGTCGAGCGCGGTCCACTCGATCCCCTAGAGGCCGCCCGGCTCATTCGTGAGGCCGCCGACGCGATCGCGGCTGCACACCGCGTCGGGATCAGCCACGGCAGCCTCTCCCCGGGGAAGCTCCTGCGTCGTGGTGACGGAGCGGTCCGAATCATCGGCTTCGGCGTGGACCAGGTGCTGCACCCTCGCCCGGAGCACCCCGCCGACCCTCAGGCCGATGACGTCCACCAACTGGGAAAGCTGCTGTTCACCGCCCTGGCCGGCCGGTTGCCCGACGGGTCCGCCGAGGATGTCTCGCCGGGCCGGGTCCGCGCAGGAGTCCCCCGCCCCCTCGATGCGCTCTGCTCCTCGGTCCTGCTGCGCCGCAACCTGTCGGCTCGCCAACTGCGTGACGGGATCGATGAGTTCCTCGCCGACTCCGCGCTGCCGCCAGCCCGCCCGCGCGTGGCCAAGATCACTGCCCCGCCGTCGCATGAGGTCGAGGGGGGCCGACCGGGTCGCTGGCTGCTCTGGGCCGGTCTGGTCGCCATCGCGGTGCTGGCATTGGTGCTCTTCGCCGTCGTGGCGTCGCTGCGACTCCCCAAGGCCACTGACGCCGGTCCGGGCTCAGCCGGATCCACCGGATCGACCACGGGGTCGACCTCCGGCTCCCAGAGCCTGCAGATCAGCTCGATCCGGGACTACGACCCGCTCCAGAAGGGCCAGCCCCGTGAGGAGAATCCCGCTGAGGTCCCCCTCGCAGTGGATGGTGATCCCTCCACCGCCTGGCGCACCCTGACCTACTACGGGAATCCCAAGCTCGGCGGATTGAAGGCCGGAGTGGGCCTCTTGATCGACCTCGGGAGCCAGCAGCAGGTCCGAGCGGTCGACGTGACCCTGATCGGCCAGCCCACTGCCCTGTCACTCCTTGTCGCGCCCGGAGTAGACCAGGTGCCCGCGCTGCCATCCGACTTCGACACAGCCGCCTCGTACCAGGGAACCAACACCCAAGTGGAGCTCACCCCGACTCAGCCGGTGACCACGCGGTACCTCGTGGTCTGGCTGACCAGCCTTCCCCCGGCCCCCGGCGGGTATCAAGGAGCGGTCGCCGAGGTATCGGTGCTGCCATGACCGACGACCGGTCCGACGCGGACCTTCTCTCGGCACATGTCGCGGGGGACAGCGAGGCGTTCTCCGAGCTGTTCCAGCGGCACCGGCAGCGTCTGTGGGCGATAGCGCTCCGCACCGCCGGCAACCCTCACGATGCCGAAGATGCCCTCCAGGACGCGCTCATCTCCGCGTTCCGCAGGGCTCCTGGCTTCCGAGGGGAGTCGTCTGTCACGACGTGGCTCCACCGGATCGTGGTCAATGCGTGTCTGGATCGCATCCGTCGAAGCAAGGTCAGACCCCTGGCCAGCCTCGACAACCTCCCCGAACCGGTCTCCGGCGAGAGCGACGACCCAGCCGTCATGGGCGAGCGCAGTGAGCTGCGCCGTGCACTACTGAGCGCCCTTCGCGTTCTCCCGGTCGAGCAGCGAGCCGCTGTCGTCCTGGTGGACATCGAGAGGCTGCCCGTCGCCGAGGTCGCCCAGATCCTCGGCTGTGCCGAGGGCACGGTGAAGAGCCGGTGCGCTCGAGGGCGGGCTCGACTCCTTCCGCTCCTGGAGTCCTGGCGGGGGAACCGGGACGGTCTCTTCGACGTCCCATCCAGTGACCGGGACGCCCACGTCACACCGACGGCTGAGGAGGGGGGTGGCAACGATGACCCAACCTGAGGAAGATCTGCGCCACCACCTGCGAGGCCTGGCAGACGTCGAGCCGCTACCCGACGAGGTCGCGGACCGACTCGACGCGACGTTGGCCCGGCTGGTGGCCGCTCGCCCGGACACCGCCGCACCCAGCCGCCGGCGGTGGATGACGGTGGGAGTGGTCGCGGCCGCCCTGGTGGGCATCACCGCCGTGGGGGTCGGTGCGTTGCAGGGCTCGTGGGTCACCTCGGGAAGCTCTGCGTCCGCAGGTGTGGCCAACGACGCCGCCGGAGCCAGTGTCCCAGCAGCGCCGAATCCGACCGCCGCCCTGGGCCCTTCCGGATTCGGCGCCAAAGCTGAGGCGTCGGCGCCCTCGTTCACGACCTCGGGGTTGGCTCGACAGGTGCGAGCCTGGTGGACACAGAACCCGACGTACTCCGCTCCGGCCACGTGTACCGGACCCTGGCAGACCGATTCTGCGCGGTCTCTGGCGGTGCACCTCGACGGGAGCCCAGCGGCGCTTGTGGTCTTCCCTGCACAGGGCGATTCCCAGCTCCTCGAGATCTTCGCGTGCAACGCACCGGCGGCACCGGCAGCCCAAGTCACCGTCCCCACCCACTGACCGCTGGTCCCGGCCGGGTTCGAGGAGGCAGGTCTCCCGGTGGGACATCGGTCACAGCCGGGAATGTCGACGACCTAGGATCGGTTGTGAACTACGACAGCACCCACCAGGCGCAGTGCGCGCGCTCGAGCGAAGGCACCTCAGAATCATGGCATCGCAGCCCCGTAACGTGATCATCATCGGCTCCGGCCCTGCTGGCTACACAGCAGCCATCTACGCCGCGCGCGCAGACCTGAACCCGCTGGTCTTCGAGGGCTCGGTCACCGCTGGCGGCGCGCTGATGACCACCACGGAGGTGGAGAACTTCCCCGGGTTCCGTGAGGGGATCATGGGTCCGTCGCTGATGGACGAGATGCGGTCCCAGGCCGAGCGGTTCGGTGCCGAGCTGGTCACCGACGACATCGTCGAGGTCGATCTCACCGGAGACGTCAAGCGAGTCAAGGACGGGTCCGGCAACGAGCACACCGCGTACGCGGTCATCCTCGCGACGGGGTCGGGCTACCGGAAGCTCAACCTGCCCGACGAGGAACGTCTCTCGGGACATGGCGTCTCCTGGTGTGCCACGTGTGACGGCTTCTTCTTCCGGGACCAGGAGATCGCGGTCGTGGGCGGCGGAGACTCCGCAGTGGAGGAGGCGACGTTCCTTACCCGCTTCGCATCGAAGGTCTACTTGATCCACCGTCGTGACAGCCTGCGTGCGTCGAAGATCATGCAGGACCGCGCGTTGGCCGACCCGAAGATCGAAATGGTGTGGAACTCCGAGGTCAGCGCCATCCACGGTGGGGAGAAGCTCACCGGGGTGACCTTGACCGACACCGTCGACGGCTCTTCGCGGGAACTGGCGGTAACCGGGCTCTTCATCGCCATCGGGCACGACCCGCGCTCGGAGTTGCTCGTCGGGCAGGTTGATCTCGACGACTCCGGCTACGTCATGGTCGAGCATCCGTCGACTCGTACCAACCTGCACGGCGTGTTCGCTTGTGGCGACCTGGTGGATCACCACTACCGTCAGGCGATCACGGCTGCCGGCACCGGTTGCGCGGCAGCCCTCGACGCGGAGCGTCTCGTCGCCGCGCTGCACCATGAAGGGTCCACCGCCGGCAGTGCAGACGAGACCGAGATCGAAGCAGAGATTTCCGTCTAACCGACGGAACCAACATCACCGGGGCAGAGACGAAAGAGGAGGCCGCGTGGCCGATATGAAGGTAGTGACCGACGACAGTTTCGCGGCCGACGTCCTGGGCGCCGACAAGCCCGTGCTCGTCGACTTCTGGGCCGAGTGGTGCGGTCCGTGCCGTCAGGTGCACCCGATCCTCGAGGAGCTCAACGAGGCACACGGCGACAAGGTGAGCTTCGTCAAGATGAACGTCGACGAGAACCCTGTCACGCCGGCCCAGTACCGCGTCACGGGCATCCCGACGCTGAACGTCTACCACAAGGGCGAACTCGTCAAGCAGATCGTCGGAGCCCGGCCCAAGTCCTTCCTGCTCAAGGAGCTCGCCGACTTCATCTGAGGTCGATGCTCTCCAACCAATGACCCCTCGCTGTAGCGAGGGGTCATTCGCTTCGATGCTGCCTGGTCTCGGTGACCGGTCGAGGCGCCGGCGAGGGAACCACGACACCGCGAAGCTTCTCGAGCGCCTGCTCGAACTCGCCGCGCCAGCTCACCACGGAGCGCATCTCCATCCGCATCAGCGGCGCAACGGGATGTGGTCGCTTGGTCTTGAACCCCACGTGTAGCAGGAATTCGGTCGGGATCTGGCAGCCCAGGCCACCCGGTCCTCCGAATGACTCGATCGCCCTGATCCCGGGCCGTTTCAGCATGTCCTTCACCGCTGCCTGGATGAGCAGCCGACCAATACCGCCGCCGCGATGTTCCGGGGAGACCCTCAGGGACGTCACCAGGGCCGCGTCCTCCCCAGGGGGTCCGGCCAGGAATCGTTCGGCGCCGGGGACGAGCCTGCCGGGGGCGTAGAGCACGTGACCGGCAGGCTCGCCGTCGACGTACGCCACGCGGCCGCAGGCACCCCACTCTCGTAGGACCGTGGACACCCACGTCTCCTTCTCCGACGCAGCCTCGTCCTCGGTCAGCTCGCCGCGGCCGACGGGTGACTCCCAGGTCGCACACGTGCGGCAGGGAGGGATCAGATCCTGCAGGACGTCGAGGCTGAGGCGCACCACCCTCCGTGCCATCACGTCACCTCCCGGGCCGCTCTTCGGAAACCACTAGCGCTGCAACCACTAGCGCTGTCCGGCCCGTGGCTTCTGTGCTCGCCGCACGGGCCAATAGTTCATGCTAGTCAGCAACCGATGAGGAGGGACCGTGGCCGAGCTTCGAGGAAGCACTCGCCTCGACAGTTATGTCGACCGCTATGCCGCAAGAACGGCAGGAATGGTTGCGTCTGAGATCCGAGCTCTCTTCGCGGTGGCCAGTCGGCCCGAGGTGGTCTCACTCGCCGGTGGCATGCCCAATATCAGCGGGCTGCCGCTGGATGTGGTGGGCGCGGCAGTGTCCCACGTGGTGGAGCGGAATGCCGCGGGCGCTTTGCAGTACGGCTCCGGCCAGGGAGACCCCACCCTGCGGGAGCAGATCTGCGAGGTGATGTCGCTCGAAGGCATCGAGGCGCACCCCGATGACGTGGTCGTGACCGTGGGGTCCCAGCAGGCATTGGACCTGGTGGCCCGCGTGTTCTGCGATCCCGGCGACGTGGTGCTGTGCGAGGCGCCCTCGTACGTCGGGGCCCTGGGGGTCTTCCGTTCGTTTCAGTGCGAGGTGGTCCATGTGGCGATGGACGAGCACGGACTGGTGCCCGAGCGCCTGGAGGAGGCGATCAGCGCGGCGAAAGCCGCGGGCAAGCCCATCAAGTTCCTCTACACCATCCCGAACTTCCACAATCCGGCCGGCGTCAGCCTGTCCGCGGACCGGAGGCCCCGCGTCCTGGAGATCTGCCGCACGGCCGGGGTCCTCGTCCTGGAGGACAACCCCTATGGCCTGCTGGGCTTCGATGGTGAGCCACTCCCGTCCTTGCGGGCCGCCGAGTCAGAGGGCGTCATCTACCTTGGCTCGTTCTCCAAGACGTTCGCTCCCGGCCTGCGGGTCGGGTGGGCCCTGGCCCCCCACGCGGTCCGCGAGAAGCTGGTCCTCGCCCAGGAGGCGGCCACGCTCTGCCCGCCCTCCTTCTCCCAGTTCGCCGTCTCCACGTACCTGGCTGAACACGACTGGCAGGGCCAGATCAAGGCGTTTGCCGAGATGTACCGGGAACGTCGCGATGCGATGGTTGCTGCCCTCGAGGACTTGCTGCCCCCCGGAGCGACGTGGAACGTCCCCGCCGGTGGCTTCTACGTGTGGTTGTCGCTGCCGGCGGGCCTGGATTCCAAGGCGATGCTCCCTCGAGCGGTGACCTCGCGTGTTGCCTACGTGCCGGGGACGGCGTTCTTCTCCGACGGGTCCGGCACCGATTCGCTGCGTCTTTCCTACTGCTACCCGACCCCCGAGTCCATCCACGAGGGAGTGCGGCGGCTGGCCGGCGTCATCGAGGAGGAGATGGACCTGCGAACGACCTTCGGGGCTTCGTTCTCCCCGGCTTCGCGTGGCTACGAGGGCCCGAACTCCGACTTGAGGTGATGTGCCGTGTGGACCCGAAACGGGTGGACCTGTATCAAGGAAGGTGGAGCGCCGTGAGCTCACTGCGGGTGGTGGTACTGGCCGGCGGGCTGTCTCATGAGCGCGACGTCTCGCTCAGGTCCGGACGTCGGGTCGCGGAGGCGCTCCGAGCGGCAGGTGTGGAGACCGAGCTCCGCGATGTCGACGCTCGGCTGGTCCCGGATCTGCGAGCCGATCCACCGTCCTGCGTCATTCCGGTCCTGCACGGCGAAACCGGGGAGGACGGAGCAATCCGCGAGGTGCTGGAGCTCCTGGACATCCCCTACGTCGGAGCACCGCCGGCCTCATCCCGGGTCGCTTTCGACAAACCTGTGGCGAAGACCGTCATGGCGCAGGGCGGCTTCCGGACCCCTGCTTCGGTAACGCTGCCACAGGAGACCTTCCGTGAGCTCGGTGCCGGGGAGTTGATGTCGGCGATCCTCGCCGCGATGAAGCTCCCGTTGTTCGTCAAGCCCGCCAAGTCCGGGTCGTCGCTGGGCTGCACGGCGGTCTTCTCCGGCGATGAGCTCCCGGGGGCGATGGTGAGCGCCTACGCGTACGGAGACACCGCGCTGGTGGAGGAGTTCATCGACGGCACCGAGGTCGCGGTGACCGTAGTCGACGTGGACGGTTCACCCACGGCCCTGCCGGCGGTTGCCATCCATCCGGACGGTGGGGTCTACGACTACTCGGCCCGGTACACCGCTGGCTCCACCACCTTCGAGGTCCCGGCCCCCTTGAGCGACGATGTGACCGCTGAGGTCGGACGCCTCGCGGTCGCCGCCCATCAGTTGCTCGGACTCCGGGATCTCTCCCGTACCGATCTGATTGTCGACTCCGACGGGGCCCCGTGGTTCCTGGAGGTCAACGTGGCGCCGGGGATGACCGAGACTTCGCTGGTCCCGCTGTCGGTGGCGGCGGCCGGCCACGACCTCGGCGGGCTGCTCCATCGATTGGTTGAGCAGGCAGTGCAGCGAGCCTGACTCACAGAGTTATCTCTTTATCGACTTATCGATAACGCGGTTTATACACTCTTCGAGGTGGGGTCGATCAGGCTCACGATGCGCTCCAGATCGCCGAGCGTGGCGAACTCGATCGTCACCTTGCCCTTGCTCCGCCCCAGGGAGACCTTCACTCGGGTGTCCAGTCGCTCTGAGAGCCGATCAGCCAACTCCGCGGCCCCCGGGGCGCTGGGTCGGGCCGCTCGCGCTCGGGGTGCAGAGCCCCGCGCCCCGAGCGCGACGATCTCCTCCAAGCCGCGAACCGAGATCCCCTCGGCGACCACTCGGGACGCCAGCCGATCCTGGATCTCTGGTTCATCCACTGCCAACAGGGTCCGGGCGTGGCCGGCGCTGAGCACTCCGGCGGCGACGCGGCGCTGGACCTCAGGACTCAGCTTGAGCAGGCGCAGGGTGTTGGTGATCTGTGAGCGGCTGCGCCCGATGCGTGCCGCCAGTTCCTCATGGGTCCCGCCGAAGTCGTCCAACAGCTGCTGATAGGCGGCTGCCTCCTCCAGAGGGTTGAGCTGTGATCGGTGGAGGTTCTCCAGGAGCGCGTCGCGCAACATCGCATCGTCGTCGGTCTCCCGAACGATCGCCGGGATAGTGGTGAGGCCGGCGGCCCGCGAGGCGCGGAGTCGCCGCTCGCCCATGATGAGCTCGTAGTTCTGCGGACCGGTCGGACGCACCACGATGGGCTGGAGGAGCCCGATCTCCCGGATCGAGTGGATCAGCTCGTCGAGCGCTCCCTCGTCGAAGTCTTGCCGTGGCTGACGGGGGTTGGGGCTGATCACGTCGATCGGGAGCTCAGCAAAGGCCGCACCCGGCACCGGGACCAGGTCGACAGCCTCGACTCCCGCTGCCCCGGGCTGACCGGACTCGGAGCTCGGCCCGGAGTTGGGTGCGGAGTTGGGCCCGGAGTTGGGCCCGGAGTTGGGACCCTCGGCGGCTTCGGGGCGAGCGGCCGTGGGGATCAGGGTCGACAGCCCGCGACCGAGCCCACGTCGAGGTGGATTCTTCGCTGCCATGCCTACTCCAGTCCTTTCCTGGCCAACTCTCGCGCAGCCTCAAGGTAGCTGAGCGCTCCGGACGACGCCGGATCGTAGGTCATCACCGACTGACCGTAGCTGGGTGCCTCCGACAGTCTCACCGACCTCGGAATCGAGGTGCGCAGAACCTTGTCCCCGAAGTGCTCGCGTACTTCCTCCGAGACTCCTCGGGACAAGACGGTCTGGGAGGTCATGGTCAGCATGACCGCCGAGATGTGAAGTACCGGGTTCAGGTGCGCCCGGACCATCTCCACGGTCTCCAGGAGCTGGCTCACCCCTTCCAGGGCGTAGTACTCGGCCTGGATCGGGACGAACATCTCGTCGGCTGCCACCAGCGCGTTCAGGGTGAGCAAGCCCAGGGACGGCGGGCAGTCGATCAGGACGTAGTCCAGCCGGTCGCCTCCCTCGCCCACGGCGGGGTGCACGGCGATGGCCCTGCGCAGCCTCGTCTCCCGAGCCACCGTGCTGACCAGCTCGATCTCCGCTCCGGCCAGGTCGATCGTCGAGGGAACCACCCAGAGTGACTCGTGCTCGCCGCTCCGCTGAGCGATGTCGGCCAGCCTCCTACCCTCCACGATCGCCTCGTACACCGACGGAGTCCCGCGATGATGGGCAACGCCCAACGCGGTCGACGCGTTGCCTTGGGGGTCCAGGTCGATCACCAGAACGCGTTGTCCGAGTTGGGCCAAGGCCACCGCGAGGTTCACCGTTGTGGTGGTCTTCCCGACTCCGCCCTTCTGGTTTGCCACGACCATGACCCGTGTCCGCCGGGGTCGTGGCTCCGGCTCCCGGTGGAGACGCCCCTGTTGGGCCAGGAGTCTCTGCTCGATGGCGTGCGCCATGGGAGTTGACTCCGCCTCCCGAGCGACCTCGTCCTCGGCCATCTCCCCCGCCGTCCGGATCACGTGGGGGGCGCTGGCCTCGTGGGCGCCGTTCTCACTCACGTCATGGCTCCTCAATCACTGCTCTTGGATGTCACTGTTTCACGTGAAACTCCGATCCAGCGAGTCTGACGACAGAGTCGCGATCTTCGCCGGATCAACTGCGCAAACTCCCCGCTCGGGAGTCTCTATCCCATCCGTACGACGGTCGTGGGCTGAGCCAGCCTCCCCGCGCCCACGACCACGACTTCGGCATACCGGACTCCCAGCCGGGAAAGCGTCTTCCTCGCCGACGCGAGTTCGTCGTCCGCCGACGAGCCCTTGATCGCCACGATCTCACCGTCCGGCCCCAGCAGCGGGAGGCTCCACTGCGCCAACCGGCCAAGCGGCGCCACCGCTCGCGAGGTCACCCGATCGTAGGCCTCCCCCACCAAGTCCTCGGCGCGCGAGCGCACCACCTCGACCTGCTCGTGCACACCGAGTATGTCCACGGCCTCCCTGAGGAACTCAGAGCGCCGCTGGAGAGGCTCGATCAGAGTCACTCTCAGGTCGGGACGAGCGATCGCCAGCGCCAGTCCTGGCAGGCCCGCGCCCGATCCGATGTCGGCGACCGACGACCCGATGGGACACAGCTCCTCGATGACGGCGCAGTTCAGCAGGTGTCGTTCCCAGATCCGCGGGGCCTCCCGTGGACCCAGCAGCCCACGCTCCACCCCCGCCCCGACCAAGAAGCCGGCAAATCGCTCGGCGAGCTCGAGCCGACGCGAAAACACCCCCGTGGCCGCCGCCGGCACCGGGGGTGTTTCACGTGAAACATCGTTCATTCGGTCGTCGGCCGGACCACGACGAAGCGATGGGGCTCTTCCCCCTCCGAATCCGAGACCAACCCTGCAGCTGCGACCGCGTCGTGGACGACCTTGCGCTCGAAGGCGCTCATCGGCTTCAGCGACTCCGGCTCCCCGGTCTGCGTGACCCGTTCCGCAACTTCGCCTGCCAACTCCTGCAAGGCGGCCCGCTTGCCGGCTCGGTATCCACTGACGTCGAGCATCAGCCGCGACCGCTCCCCGGTCTCTTGAAACACCGCGAGCCGGGTCAACTCCTGCAGCGCCTCGAGAACCTCTCCGTCCCCGCCCACCAACTGCGACAGATCTGCCCCCACGATGGAAACACTCGCTCGGTCACCGTCGACGTCGATATCAATGTCGCCGTCGAGATCAGCGATGTCCAGCAGTTCCTCGAGGTAGTCGGCCGCAGCGTCGCCCTCGCGCTCCAGGTGCTCCAGGGGATTGGGGGCTTCCTTGTTCTCACTCACCGGGGTCTCCTCCACGGGTCAGCTGTTGTCTTTCGGGCCGCTCTGGCCCTTGCGTTGACTGCGCGACTGGCGCTTCGGCTGCTGTCGCCGGGCTGGGGGCGGCTCCGGGCTCGCCGGCTCCGCCGCATCCTCCACCACGGGCGTGGTCTGCCCCTTCCGAGCCGCGTGAGCGGCATCGCGCGCCTGCTTGGCTGCGAACGCCGGGGTACCTGGCGACGGATTGTTCCGGATCACATAGAACTGCTGGCCCATCGACCACACGTTGGTCGTCGTCCAGTAGATCAACAGGGCGATCGGGAAGGTGTAACCGGTGAACAGCAGCATCAACGGCAGTCCGTACATCATGATCTTCTGCTGCTGCGCGACGGAGCCCTTCAGTGCCTCGGGCGTCATGTTCTTGTACGTCAGTTGCCGCATGCTGAGGAACTGGGTCGAGATCATCAGCACCACCAGCACCGCGGCCAGGATCTTCACGTGGATGTCGCCGGAGTTCTTGAACGTATCTGCCAGGTGCGCGCCGAAGATCTGGGCGTGCTGCAACGACTGGGCCTGTGCGGTGGTCAGCGCACCGATGGCCTCTCCGTGTGAGGCTGCATTGATCACCTGGAACAGAGCCAGGAAGATCGGCAGCTGCAGCAGGAGAGGCAGGCACGAGGCCATCGGGTTGGTCCCGCTCTCCTTGAAGAGCTTCATCGTCTCCTGCGACAAGCGCTCGCGATCGTGGCCGTACTTCTTCTGCAGCTCCTTCATGTGTGGCTGCAGCAGCTGCATGTTCCGCTGCGCCTTGATCTGCTTGACGAAGATTGGGATCAACGCGGCACGAATCACCAAGGTCAAGCCCACGATTGCCAGCGCCCATCCGAGGCCGGTGTTGCCGAACCCCAGCCACGTGAAGACGTAATGGAACGCGGACAGGATCAGGGAGACCGCCCAGTGCAGCGGCGCCATGATGTAGCCGCCGATGGCGGACAGGGTGGACATCCGTCAGGCTCCTTGGTTCATCTTCTCGGTGGTTGCTCCCTCGTGCTCCCCGTGATGATGGTGCTCCCCGCCCGCGGGCGGAACGGGGTCGTAGCCTCCGGCAGCCCATGGATGGCACCGCGCGAGGCGCCTCGCGCCCAACCAGGTACCGCGCAGCGCGCCGTGCGTGGTTACCGCCTCGAGGGCGTAGGCCGAGCAGGAGGGGTGGTAGCGGCACACCTGGCCGTACAACGGGCTGATTAGGAGCCGGTAGAGCTTGAGGAACCAAATGATCGGGTATTTCACGTTGCTCGCGCCCTTCTGAGTGCCTCGTCGAGGTCCGCTCCCAACTGCTGACAGCTCGCCGTCCCTGCCGCAGGCAACGCTCGAACGACCAGCAGACTACCCTGCGGCAGCAGCCCCAGACGCAGCCGGGACAACTCACGAACCCGGCGCTTGACCCGGTTCCGCACCACCGAACCGCCCACCGACTTACTCACGATGAGTCCCATCCGACTCTCGCCGCCCTCCGGCTCGGTCAGCAGGTGCACCACCAGCGTCCGCGTGCCAGCTCGCCGCCCCATCCGAACCACACGGGAGAACGCCTTTGGCGAACGGAGCCGCTGCTCGGACGCAAGCACAGACCGAGGTCAGACGGCCAGACGCTTACGGCTCTTGGACCGGCGAGCCGACAAGATGGCCCGGCCGGCACGAGTACGCATCCGCAACCGGAATCCGTGCGTCTTGGCACGGCGGCGGTTGTTCGGCTGAAAAGTGCGCTTGCTCACGACAGTCTCCGTGTGTCAGTCAGGATGGGTCCGCCGGCCGATCGATACCGCCCATCCGCGCACTCCCTACGGAAAAGGGCTTCGTGGACATGCGGCACCGGTCGACGGCGGCGCGACCGCCCAACGGTACGGGGTCGGCTCGCCCTCGGTCAAACCCAGCACGATCCGAATCCACGCAGCTGCCTACGGCAGCCGACCCGGCCTGTGGATAAGAATCACTCAATCTGTCCGACCTCGGCGAGAACCTGTGGACAACTTCTTGCTCCCCGGGGGCTTCGGGGACTACGTTCGAGCGGTCCTCACGCGCGAAACGGGGCCTGAACTCGAGGGCTCAGACCTCGCCCTTCCCCGCCGAGACCTGCACCTTCTTGCACAACCTGTGGAGAAACGTGTGGGCAATGCCACGGCTCGCGCGTGGGTGGCGGCACCGCCGTCCGGCAGTTATGAGCGAGGCAAGACCGCGAGAACCTGGGAGCAACGAACGTGACGGAGTCGGTCAGGCAGGACATCCACGAAGTATGGGACCAGTTGATCAGCGACCTGCCGCCCAACGAACGAGCGTGGCTCTCCTCAAGTCGCCCGGTCTCCCTCCAGGACAACCACGCGATCATCGCCGTCTCCGACGATTTCGCCCGCAGCCGGATCGAGGGGCGGCTGCGAACCCGCCTTGAGGACATCCTCTCCCACGCCTACCACTCCCCGATCCGCATCGTCTGCACGGTCGACTCCACCCTGCGCCCCCTGGACGAGTTCGAAACACAAGACGATACGTCGATAAATGGCTATATCGACAGTGGCTCGGTGCCTCCGACGAACGCTCCCTCTGGGCGCCATGCTTCCGCCTCGGGAGCGTCCGGAGTACTCGAGACTCGGCTCAACCCCAAGTACACCTTCGACACCTTCGTGATCGGCTCTTCGAACCGTTTCGCTCACGCCGCGGCCGTTGCCGCAGCAGAGGCGCCGGGCAAGGCCTACAACCCGCTGTTGATCTACGGCGGCTCCGGCCTGGGCAAGACCCACCTGCTCCACGCCATCGGCCACTACGTGCGCAGCATCGTCAGCGGCACGCGCGTGCGATACGTGTCGAGCGAGGAGTTCACCAACGAGTTCATCAACGCGATCCGTGACGACCGGACCGCCACCTTCCACCGGCGGTATCGCGAGGTCGACGTCCTGCTGATCGATGACATCCAGTTCCTCGAAGGCAAGATCCAGACCCAGGAGGAGTTCTTCCACACTTTCAACACCCTCCACAACGCGAACAAGCAGATCGTCATCACTTCCGACCGGGCCCCCAAGCGTCTTGAGGCGCTCGAGGATCGCCTCCGTAATCGCTTCGAGTGGGGGCTGATCACCGATGTGCAGCCGCCGGACCTGGAGACCCGGATCGCCATCTTGCGGAAGAAGGCTGCTACTGAGCGGATGATCGCGCCGCCGGAGGTGCTGGAGCTGATCGCCAGCAAGATCCAGACCAACATCCGTGAGCTTGAGGGGGCGCTCCTGCGGGTGACGGCCTTCGCGAGCATCAACCGGCAGCCCGTCGATCTCACCCTCGCCGAGATTGTGCTCAAGGACCTCATCCCCGAGGGCAGCGAGCCGGAGGTCACCGCGGCGCTCATCATCGCCCAGACCGCTTCCTACTTCGGGCTCTCCATCGACGACCTCTGCGGTAGCAGCAGGACCCGGGTGCTCACCACAGCCCGACAGATCGCGATGTATCTGTGCCGCGAGCTCACCGACCTGTCCTTGCCCAAGATCGGTCAGCAGTTCGGCGGCAAGGACCACACCACGGTGATGCACGCGGTGAAGAAGATCGGCGAGCAGATGGCCGAGCGTCGTTCCACCTACAACCAGGTCACCGAGCTCACGAACCGGATCAAGCAACAGGCGCGATCCTCCTGATTCCTGCCTGACCTCCTGGGGAGTCAGCTGGGGACAACCTGGCAATCACCAGGGTTCGACTGTGGAAAACACCGAACCACGCTCAGGCACCACGTTCGCCGTCCCCAATTTGTCCCCCGATAGCGCCCCTTCACCCACAGTTGCTGGGGACACAGAACCCGCCTGAGCAGCGGGAACAACCTTCATCCACAGTTTCCACCCCTGCTACGACGAAGATGAGAACAACTATCTGAGCAATCCTCACAAACACCACAACCCGGCATTCCTGGGGATTGGCGCCCCGGCCCGGACCAGAACTGCCCACCCAGCCCTGTCGCCTGTCGGCCCGACGTGGCAGGATTCTCACCCCGCACAACTTTCCGTCCGTGACGCAGGAGATGATCGTGAAGTTTCGCGTCGATCGAGACACACTGGCTGACGCTGTTGCCTGGGCGGCTCGTACTTTGCCGGTGAAGCCCAGCGTCCCGGTTCTGGCCGGCCTCCTCGTGGAGACGACCGACGACGGCCTGCAACTGTCCACCTTCGACTACGAGACCTCGGCTCGTGCCACCGTCAAGGCCGAGGTGGCCGAGGAGGGAAAGGCTCTGGTCTCCGGTCGTCTGCTGGCCGACATCTGCCGGAGTCTGCCCAACCATCCGGTGGAGCTGTCCGGTGACGGTGCCAAGGTCTCACTGGTGTGTGGCTCGGCTCGTTTCAGCCTCCAGACCATGCCGTTGGACGAGTTTCCGAATCTTCCTGAGATGCCTCCGTCGAGTGGCACGATCCCGAGCTCGGTCTTCGCCAATGCGGTGAGCCAGGCAGTGAGTGCGGCCGGTCGTGACGACATGCTTCCGGTCCTCACTGGAGTCCGCATCGAGCTCGAGGGCTCGCATGTCGCGCTCCTGGCTACCGACCGATTCCGCCTGGCCCTGCGCGAGTGCGAGTGGGATCCCACACAACCGGACGTGTCGGCGACAGCGCTGGTGCCCGCGCGTGCTTTGGCTGAGACCGCGAAGTCGCTGACTGGTGGTGGCGAAGTCACCATCAGTCTGGGCTCTCCCGGAGCGAATGACGGGATCATCGGCTTCGAAGGGGAGGCCGGCGGCGGACTCCGCCGGACCACCACGCGCCTGCTCGACGGAGAGTTCCCCAAGGTCCGCAGCCTGTTCCCAAGCGAGCACACCACGACTGCACGGGTGGATCGCTCCGTCCTGGTCGATGCGATCAAGCGCGTCCGTCTGGTAGCCGAGCGCAACGCGGCAGTCCAGCTCGCCTTCGCTGCCGGCTCGGTCACCTTGGACGCCGGGCGCGGTGAAGAGGCTTTGGCTACGGAGCAGATCGATGCACACGTCGACGGAGACGACCTGACGACCGGCTTCAGCCCCGAGTACCTGCTCGACGGGTTGACGGCCCTCGACTCGCCGTTCGTGGAGATGGCGTTCACCCAACCATCGAAGCCGGCTGTGATCTGTGGCTTGGACGCGATGGACGGGACCCCCGACACCGAGTTTCGCTACCTCCTCATGCCACGCCGCCTGCTCTCCTAGTGTTCGTTCGCCGCATCGAGCTGCACGACTTTCGCTCGTACCCGTCGCTCGAGTTGGAGCTCGAGCCAGGCGTGGTGACCTTCCTTGGAGCCAACGGCCAGGGGAAGACAAACATCGTGGAAGCCGTCGACTATGTCGCACGACTTGGATCCCACCGGGTCTCCAATGACCAGGCTCTGGTGCGGTCCGGGTCCACCCAGGCCTTGGTGCGCGTAGTCGTGCAACGTGACTCGCGGCAGGCTGTCGTCGAGATCGAGATCGTGCCTGGCAAGTCGAACCGCGCCCGAGTGAACCGATCCCCCCTCTCACGTGCTCGCGACGCCCTCGGCTGGGTCCAGACCGTGGTCTTCTCACCGGAGGACTTGTCGATCGTCAAGGGAGACCCGGCTGCCCGGAGAGGATTCCTCGACGATCTGGTCGAGATGCGTGCCCCGCGGATGGCAGGAGTCCGCAGCGACTACGACAAGCTCCTGCGGCAGCGCAACACTCTGTTGAAGTCCGGTCGAGACCATCGGCGCCGGTCCGGAGGCGTCGACGAGCATTTCGACTCCACGTGGCAGATCTGGAGCGAACAGCTCGGGCAACGGGGCGCGGAGATCGTCCTTGCCCGGCAGGGACTCGTGAAGGAGCTCGCACCGCTGGTGGACGATGCCTACGCCGATGTGGCCCACGCGTCACAACGCCAGCAGATCGGGCTGTCCTACGATCCTTCGACCCCGCTCCCCGACGGGGGAAGCCGAGACGAACTGGCGGCCGCTCTCCTCCAGGCGATGTCGGACCGCAAGGCCGAAGAACTCGACCGTGGAGTCACCCTGGTTGGTCCGCACCGCGACGACCTCGACCTGAGCATCGGCGACCTGCCGGTGAGGGGGTACGCCTCGCACGGGGAGACCTGGTCCTTCGCCCTCGCCTTGCGACTGGCTGCCTTCGACCTGTTGCGCGCCACTGGGGACGACCCCATCCTGATCCTGGACGACGTCTTCGCCGAGTTGGACGAGGGACGCCGGGAGAGACTCGCGAGCCGAGTCTCCGTCGCGGAACAGGTCCTGATCACTGCCGCGGTCGCCTCCGACGTTCCTGACGTGCTCAACGGGCTGGCGTTCGACGTCCAGGGAGGGATGGTGAGGGCGCGTGGCTGACGATCAGCACGACGACCAGGCTGGCCACCCGACTGGCCACGTGACTGGGGACGACTCTGAAGACCGGCACGACGACACCGGTCTCGACCTCGCCCGGACCCTCGCCCGCTCGATGGCGGGAAGCCGCCGGAGGGGCAGGAAACGCAGGCAGCGGAACCGAGGCGAAGCCCAGCTGTCCGGCTCACACCCCGACGATCGGGACCCGCAAACCCTGGACCAGTCCATCTCTCGACTGGTGGCCGAGCAAGGCTGGAGCGCCGAGGTACGCGTGCACGGCGTCTTCACCAGATGGGACAGCATTGTGGGTCGAGAGGTCGCACAACATGTCGCACCGGAGGCTTTCTCCGATGGCAGGCTCCGCGTCCGGACCGACTCGACGGCCTGGGCCACACAGTTTCGTCTCCTGGCGCCCACGGTCCTGGCCCGGCTGAATGAAGAGCTCGGGGACGGCACGGTCACCTTCGTGGAGGTCGTCGGACCGGTCGGTCCGAGCTGGAAGAAGGGACGCCGAAGTGTCCGTGACGGTCGCGGGCCTCGCGACACCTACGGGTGATCCTGCTGGCGGGAGGACGAGCCGGCGGGACGTTCGAGGCGCTGACGCACCGGCGACGCAGGAGTCCGATCTGGAGGTTCTGAGGGCCCTTGCCCCTGTAGGGGAGTGCGCAACCACCCCCAAAAACGGCTCTCTTGGGGGATTCTGTCGCCCTGAGGGCCATTCCTGAGCCGGTTCAGCCCCAATATCGGGAGGACGGAGCCGTGAATAGGGCCCAGAGTTCGCTAGACTGGCCCCTGGGTCAGATATCCGGGGTCGGGCTCCGTAGCAGCCTCCATGGTGCTCGGAGGGCGGCCTTCGTTATGTCGTGATGTTGCAACAGTGAGGACCGAGAGTGACGGCCAACCGAGTCGACGGCAGTGTTCCCGCCTACGACGCCTCCACCATCCAGGTCCTCGAGGGACTCGAGGCCGTTCGCAAGCGCCCCGGAATGTACATCGGGTCAACCGGCGAGCGGGGCCTCCACCACCTCGTCTGGGAGGTCATCGACAACTCGGTCGACGAGGCCCTGGCCGGTTACTGCGACCGGATCGTCGTATCGATCCTCGAGGACGGCAGCGTCGAGGTCATCGACAACGGTCGCGGGATCCCCGTCGACCTCCACCCGGTGGAGAAGATCCCCGCCGTCACCGTCGTGATGACCGTGCTCCACGCCGGTGGGAAGTTCGGCGGGGGAGGCTACAAGGTCTCCGGAGGCCTCCATGGGGTGGGCGTCTCGGTCGTGAATGCGCTGAGTGAGCGGCTCGAGGTCGAGATCAAGCGGGACGGATACCGGTGGAGGCAGTCCTTCACCTATGGAGTGCCCGACGGCCCCCTGGAGCGGGGCGAGCCGACCGACGAAACGGGGACCGCCACGCGGTTCTGGGCTTCCCCGACGATCTTCGAGACGACCGACTACAACTTCGAGACAATCACCACGCGCTTCCGCGAGATGGCCTTCCTCAACAAGGGCCTGGAGATCGTGGTCCGTGATCGCCGCAGCGCCGCCGAGGAGGTGATCGCGGCGGTCGAGGACGAGACGATCCCGAACGATGTCGACCTTGCCGAGCCCGACGACGCTCATGCGGGTGACGGCGGCGCCTTGGAGCGCACCTTCAAGTACGACCGCGGGCTCGTCGACTATGTGGAGTACCTCAACCGCCGGCGCGACCCGGCCCACGCCAGCGTCATCAGCTTCGAGGCGGAGTCCCGTACCGGCAACGGCATGAGCCTCGAGGTTGCGATGCAGTGGAACACCGGCTTCACCGAGTCGGTGCACACGTTCGCGAACACGATCAACACCCATGAGGGCGGCACCCACGAAGAGGGGTTCCGCTCAGCCCTGACCGGGTTGGTCAACTCCTTCGGTGAGGAATGGAACCTCATGAAGAAGAAGGAGGATCGTGTCTCCGGCGACGACATCCGCGAGGGCCTGACCGCGATCATCTCGATCAAGCTCGAGGAGCCGCAGTTCGAGGGCCAGACCAAGACCAAGCTCGGCAACACCGAGGCCAAGGGCTTCGTCCAGCGCGTGGTCAATGAGGAGCTCGGGGCCTGGTTCGAGCGCAACCCCGGCGAAGGCAAGGACATCGTCCGCAAGGCGATGGCCGCGGCGCAGGCTCGCCTCGCCGCCCGCAAGGCACGTGATCTCGCGAGGAGCCGCAAGGGACTACTCGGGGGAGGGGGGCTGCCCGGCAAGCTGTCGGACTGCCAGTCCACCAACCCCGAAGAGTGCGAGATCTTCGTCGTGGAGGGGGACTCGGCGGGTGGCTCGGCCAAAGGAGGCCGGGATCCGAGGATTCAGGCGATCCTCCCGATTCGGGGCAAGATCCTCAACGTCGAGAAGGCTCGCATCGACAAGGTGCTCGCCAACAACGAGGTCCAGGCGATCATCTCCGCGCTCGGCACCGGCATCCACGAAGAGTTCGATATCGAGAAGGTGCGCTACCACAAGATCGTGATGATGGCCGACGCCGACGTCGACGGCCACCACATCCGGACCCTGCTGCTGACTTTGCTGTTCCGTTTCATGAAGCCGCTCATTGAGCACGGTTACGTGTATCTCGCCCAGCCGCCGCTCTACCGGGTCAGGTGGAACAAGCCGCACCCGCACGAGTTCGTCTACTCCGACGGCGAGCGCGACGCGTTGATGGCGTCCGGCGTCGCAGCCGGCAAGAAGCTCCCCAAGGAGAACCCGGTCCAGCGCTACAAGGGCCTCGGCGAGATGAACGCCGACGAGCTCTGGGACACCACCATGGATCCCGACAAGCGGCTGCTTCTCCAGGTCACGCTGGAGGACGCGGCACAGGCCGACGAGATGTTCTCCATCCTGATGGGCGAGGACGTCGTGCAGCGCCGATCCTTCATCCAACGCAACGCAAAGGACGTCCGTTTCCTTGACATCTAGTGCCCCGCTACCGGGACCGGAGCGAGACGCGCGCCCCGTGACGTACGACAGGAAGAGTGCCAATGACTGAGACTCCTACCGAGGGCGGCACATCGCGCGGGCGGATCGAGCCCGTCGAGCTGCAGGTGGAGATGCAGCGGTCCTACATCGACTACGCGATGACCGTCATCGTGGGGCGGGCCCTTCCGGATGTGCGCGACGGGCTCAAGCCCGTCCACCGCCGGGTGCTCTACGCCATGTACGACGGCGGATACCGCCCCGATCGGGGGTACTCCAAGTGCTCTCGTGTGGTCGGCGATGTGATGGGGCAGTACCACCCGCACGGAGACAGCGCGATCTACGACACGTTGGTGCGTCTGGCCCAGCCGTGGGTCATGCGCGCCCCTCTTGTCGACGGCCAGGGCAACTTCGGCTCCCCGGGCAACGACCCCGCGGCAGCCATGCGCTACACCGAGTGCAAGATGGCGCCACTGGCCCTGGAGATGGTCCGAGACATCGACGAGGACACCGTCGACTTCACCCCGAACTACGACGGACGGTCCCAAGAGCCGACGATCCTGCCGGCGCGCTTTCCGAACCTGCTGGTCAACGGGTCGGCCGGGATCGCGGTGGGCATGGCGACCAACATTCCCCCGCACAACCTCGTCGAGGTGTCGGCCGGCGTGCAGTGGGCGCTGGATAACCCCGAAGCCAGCCGCGAGGAGTTGCTTGCCGCGCTCCTCGAGCGGATCAAGGGTCCAGACTTCCCGAACGGCGCGCTCATTGTTGGCCGCCAGGGCATTGACCAGGCCTACCGGACCGGCCGTGGCTCGGTCACCATGCGAGCGGTCGTCGACATCGACGAGGACAGCAAGGGACGCACCGTCCTGGTGATCACCGAGCTGCCCTACCAGGTCAACCCGGACAACCTTGCGGTGAAGATCGCCGAGCTGGCCGACACCGGCAAGGTGCAAGGCATCGCCGATGTCCGTGACGACTCCTCGTCGCGGACCGGGCAGCGTCTGGTGGTCGTGCTGAAGCGCGATGCGGTGGCACGGGTGGTCTTGAACAACCTCTTCAAGCACACCGAGCTGCAGACCAACTTCGCCGCCAACATGCTCGCCCTCGTTGACGGCGTGCCTCGCACTCTCACTCTCGATCAGTTCGTCTCGAACTGGGTCGCCCACCAGGTGGAGGTCATCCAACGCCGGACCCGCTACCGGCTGCGGAAGAAGGAGGAGCAAGCCCACCTCTACCGAGGCCTGGTGAAGGCGCTCGACGCGCTGGACGAGGTCATCGCGTTGATTCGGCGCAGCCCCACCGCGGACGAGGCCCGGGACGGCCTGATGGCCCTGCTCGACATCGACGAGCTGCAAGCGACCTTCATCCTCGACATGCAGTTGCGCCGACTGGCGGCGATGGAGCGGCAGCGGATCATCGACACCCTGGCCGACCTGGAGGTGGAGATCGCCGATCTCAGGGCGATCCTGGAGAGCCCCGAGCGACAGCGGTCGATCATCTCGGAGGAGCTTCAGGCGATCGTCGACAAGTTCGGCAGCGACCGGCGCTCGCAGATCATCCCGGCCGATGGCGAGATGTCGATGGAGGACCTCATCCCCGATGAGGACCTGGTCGTGACGATCACTCGCGGTGGGTACGCGAAGCGGACTCGTGCCGACCTCTACCGGACGCAGAAGCGTGGTGGTAAGGGTGTGCGTGGCGCCGCCCTGAAGGGAGACGACGTCGTCGAGCACTTCCTGGCCACAAGCAACCACCACTGGCTGCTCTTCTTCACCACAGCGGGTCGCGTCTACCGGACCAAGGCCTACAACCTCCCCGAGGCATCGCGGGACGCCAAGGGCGGCCATGTCGCCGGTCTGCTCTCCTTCCTGCCCGATGAGCGGATCGCCCAGGTGCTGGCCGTCAGGGACTACGACCAGGCGCCATATCTCGTGCTTGCCACGCGCAACGGTCTGGTGAAGAAGACCGCGCTGGGGGAGTACAACAGCCCGAGGCAAGCCGGCGTGATCGCCATCAACTTCAGGGAGGCCGGCGATGAGCTCATCGGAGCCGAGCTGGTCAACCCCGAGGACGACATCCTGCTGGTCTCTCGGAAGGGCCAGGCCATTCGCTTCCGAGCGGACGACGCCCAGTTGCGCCCGATGGGCCGAGCGACGTCCGGAGTGACCGGGATGAAGTTCCGTGGGGGTGACTCCATGCTGTCGATGTCTGTCATTCGCGCCGGCGCAGAGGACAGCGTCGAGAACGGCGGCCACCCGCAGTACGTCTTCACCATCACCGATGGGGGGTTCGCCAAGCGCACGCAGATCTCGGAGTACCGCATCCAGTCCCGTGGTGGCCTCGGCGTCAAGGCGATGAAGTACGACGACGACCGGGGGCACCTGGTCGGGGCGTTCATCGTGGTCGACGGCGACGAGGTGCTGGCGATCAAGCAGTCCGGGCAGGTCACCCGGAGCGATGTCGGTGACGAGGTGCGACCCACCGGACGGGACACCAAGGGCGTCAAGTTCGTCGGCGTTGAGGGGGGAGACAGCGTGGTTGTGGTGGCGCGTAGTGTCGAGAACGACGCGCCTGACACCCCGATCGGATTTGAGCCGAGCGACGAACCCGGCGAAGATGTGCAGACTACTGCAGTCGAGACCGAGCCTACCGAGGAGAGCTGATGACGCAGCCACCGCGGGACGAAGACTTCGTGCCTCGACGACCCCTGACATCTTCGCCGATGGAGGACACCCAGCCTCACGTCGGTTTCCGGATCAACCCGGACCTGCACCAGCCCAGCCGATACTTCGACGGACCGAGTGACGCGATCGAGGAGACCGTGAGTCACGAGGCTCCGGCCGTGGAGGATCCCGAGGCCTCAGAGGCCACGGGATCCAAGAAGTCGCTGAAGCGGGAGAAGAAGGACGGCGTGAAGGTCCGCCGCGCCCGACTCCGCCTCGTGCACGTTTCGCCGTGGGGCGTGATGAAGCTCGCCTTCCTCCTCTCCGTGGCCTTGGGAATCGTGACCGTCATCGCGGTCTTCGTCGTCTGGAACATGCTCGGCCAGACCGGCTTGTGGGACTCGATCAACTCGACGGTGGGTCAGGTCGTCAACAGCGGCACCGGTCCGACCTTCGACATCCGCAACTACATCGGCACCAACCGCGTGGTCGGCTTGACGATGCTGATCTCGGCCGTCGACGTCGTTCTGCTGACCGCGTTGGCCACCCTGGGGGCCTTCCTCTACAACCTCGCCGCGGACCTTCTCGGTGGCGTCGAAGTGACCCTGGCCGAGGAGCACTGAGACCCGCCAGATGTGCCCGACCAGCGGGTCCTTTGCTGCTATCGACCGGTTTGGGGAGCCTCGCGGCGATGGGGTAACCTTCCTCGTCGGTCCGACAATCGCGCCGGACCGCGGGGGCCTATAGCTCAGACGGTTAGAGCGCTTCCCTGATAAGGAAGAGGTCACAGGTTCAAGTCCTGTTAGGCCCACCGGGACCCCGAACACTTGCGGGAGGCACCAGATGAAGAAGCTCATTCTCCTCGGTATTGCGCTCGCCGCGGCCGCGGCCGCGGCGAAGAAGGTCATGGACGCTCGCCACGAGCAGGCCGTCTGGGCCGAGGTCACCGACAGCGTCAGGAACATCTGACCGCCCTTCGGGGGGCCATGGCGCAATTGGTAGCGCACCTGCTTTGCAAGCAGGGGGTTAGGGGTTCGAGTCCCCTTGGCTCCACTCGGCGTACGGCGCGCTACCCAAGCCGACTGCGGTCACAGACCGATTCGCTTGAGGTTCGGGCTGTGCCCGTGAACGACCAGCGACGCCGACGCGAAGGAGTCTGACGATGAGGGTCCGGCTCACCGCCCTTCTCGCCGCTCTCGCGGTGGCGATGGCCAGCGGCTTGGTGCTGGACCCCTCCGTGGCCGGGCCGACCCTCCCCCGTCACGCCATCGCGCGGCTGCTCACCCATACCTCGGTCGACTACGCAGGGTACGAATCGGTCCGAGCCCCTTGCCGGACCTGTCTGACCAAGCCGTCCTATACCGCCTCGAACTGGGCCTCGCCGAGTCCCTACCAGTTGGGCGAGGACTCCCAGGGTCTCCTCGTGGTGGCGAGCCTGGTGAAGCCCGATGTGGTGCGGGTGACCCGGATCGACCCGACGACCGGCACCACCGTTTCCTCGGGGCGGATTGCCTTCACCTTGGCGCGCTTCACCCTGGTCACGGCGTACCTCGCGCCCAGCGGTGACCTGTATGCCCTGCTGGCGCGCAACGGTGCGAACAAGTCACAGAGTGCGAGCTTCGTGGTCGGGCGGGTGGAGAAGTTTGGCCCCGACCTGACGCTCGCCGGGATCGCGAGGATCACCAGCGAGGCCGCAGACAGCCACGGGGTGTTCCGGTTCGCCCCCCTGGGCGCCCCGTCGATGCTGGTGCGCGACGGAACGCTGGTGCTGCACACTTCGCGGACGATCTATGCGGACTCCAACGGGATCCACCACGAGGCGAACTTCACGATCGGCATCGACACCACCTCGATGAGCGTCCTGCCCAGCTCAGCGGGCTACCCGTGGGTCTCCCACTCGTTCAACGAGCTCGTCGACGTGGCCCAGGGCTCACTTCTCCTGGTGGATCATGGTGACGCCTACCCGCGCGCGGTGTCGCTGAGCGTCGAGCCGGACTACTTCCCCAGCGCCACGGTGGGCACCTCGCGCGACTCCGAGGCTCTCACCATCAAGGGAAGCCTTGGAGACAACTTCACCGGCGTCACGACGAACTCCCTGCAGACCGGGGCGGGACGGGCTCTGATCGCGGGGATCTCCGTGCCCGACACCCACGCGATCGACGGCGTGACAGGAGTCTCGAGCGGGTACTCACCCAATGTGTACGTCACGTCCACCGACATCTCGAGTGGAGACACCCGCTTCCACTGGATCACCGACTTCAACCCCATCGCCTCGCCGAGGCGATGGGTCGGGCAGCCGGCCATCGTGCAGCTACGACCGCGCCAGTTCGCGATTCTCTTCTCGATCGTCAGGCCGAAGTCCCGCGTGATGAAGTACGTGCTGGTCGATGCCCGCGGGCGACAGCTGGCGCATCGCCTGTGGAAGTCGTCCGACTTCGCGGCCCTGTCCGCCCCTGAGCTGATCGGCCATCGGATCTTCTGGGTCGGCTTCCATGCCAAGCGCACGGCCACCACCGGCAGTCATCTCCTCTACGCCTTGGACGTGAGCGATCCCTTCCACCCGGCGTTCGTGCGGTAGCGCCGAGCTGAGGTCGCCGCGACGGTCAGGGCCGGAACGGGACCAGTCGCTCCTCCCCGTCGCGGACGACGACGCAGGTGGACTCCGGCACCTCCCGCCACGCGCCGCGCAGATCGCCCAGCGGCTCGGAGACGATCAGCCGGGCATCGGCGGAGAGTTCGTGCAGGACGGGGTTGTCCGGGTACTGGTGGCGCAGCGTCGTGACATCGTCGCTGTGGAAGAGAGTGCGGGAGCGCCCGCTCGAGGAGTAGCGGAACGCCCAGGTGGTGGTCCCGTCCGTGGCCGCGACCGTCATCTGCACCGGATCGGGGATCCCCCGCGATCGAGCCGTCGTCTCCACGAATCCGACAGTTCGAGCCACGGCTGCCAGAGGGTCCTCGGCCAAGCCGAACGTCAGGGCGAGGAAGAACAACACCTCCGAGTCGGTCGAGCCGAGGATCAACGGATACAGATCCGGGTCGATCGCCAGCATCAGGTCCCGCTTGATGGCGGGGAAGACAGCCACCTCTCCGTTGTGCATCCACAGCCAGCTGCCGTGGCGGAACGGGTGGCAGTTGGTCTGTTGCACCGGTGCCCCCGTGGCTGCCCGGACGTGGGCGAAGAAGCGCGCAGAGGAGACCTGTGCCGACAGCTCCCGCAGGTTGTGGTCGTTCCAGGCGGGCTCGGTGCTATGGAAGAGTCCCGGCGTCCCACCAGTGCCGTACCAGCCGAGGCCGAACCCGTCACCGTTCACCGTGGTCGCGCCGAGATCGGAGTGCCGGCTCTGCATGACCAGTGAGTGCCGGGGCTTGTAGAGGAGCTCCTCGAGAAGCACCGGTGACCCCGAGTACGCCAACCAGCGACACATCCGCCCCACCTCCTTGGCGAGCGCTCCACGCTCTTGTGCCTCCATCCTGACCGCTGGCAGCTGGGAACGTCAGGGCCGAAGGTGGGGAACTGCGACTGGTTGAATGGAGCGGTGAGCATGCTCCCCGGGCACCCCGAGCGGCCGGGCCGAAGGGCCACGGTTCTCACGCACCCGGCGAGAGCCGCCGCGGCGGCGTTCCTCGGGACGATCCTGCTCGGGACGGTCCTGCTGATGTTGCCGGTCTCGACCGAGGACGGTCACGGTGCTTCGCCTGTCACCGCGCTGTTCCAGGCGACCAGTGCGGTGTGCGTCACCGGGCTGACGACCGTGGACACCGCGACGTACTGGAGCGGCTTCGGCGAGACCGTCTTGCTGGTGCTCTTCCAGGTCGGGGGGCTCGGGATCATGGCCATGGCGTCGCTGCTGGGCTTGGTGGTCTCGCGCAGGATCGGCCTGCGTAGCCGCCTCAATGCCGCAGCGGAGACGGGCAGCGTTGGTCTCGGGGACATCCGAGAGGTGCTCTTCGGCATCTTCAGGATCTCGTTGCTGATCGAGGCCGCGTTGGCGATCGTCCTCACGCTGCGGATGTACCTGACGTACGACGAGCCCCTCGGCCGGGCGGCCTACTTCGGGGTCTTCCACGCGGTGTCTGCCTTCAACAACGCCGGCTTCTCGTTGCAGAGCGACAGCCTCGTCGGTTTCGCGGCCGACCCTTGGATCGTGCTCCCGGTGGCGTTCGGGGTGATCCTCGGCTCCCTGGGTTTCCCGGTGCTCTTCGAGCTGGCCCGACAGAGGTGGCGGCGCCGTCGTCGGTGGACCCTGCACTTCCAGATGACGGTGTGGACGTCGGCAATCCTGCTCGTCGGGGGGATGCTCTTCATCACGATCGTTGAGTGGAACAACCCCGGGACGCTCGGCGGCATGCCTTGGCCCGACCGGATCATGTCGGGATTCTTCGCCTCGGCCATGCCGCGTTCGGGGGGATTCAGCACCGTCGACGTTGCGGCGATGCACCCGGAGACGCTGCTGGTCACCATCATGCTGATGTTCATCGGGGGTGGATCCGCCAGCACGGCCGGCGGCATCAAGGTGACTACCTTCGTGCTCCTGATCTTCGTGGTGATCGCCGAGGTGCGAGGTGAGGAGTCCGTGGACATCCGGCGGCGTCGGATCAACACACGTACCCAGCGCCAGGCGCTCTCGGTCGTGATGATCGCGCTGGTGGCGGTGATGAGCTCGACTCTGCTCTTGATGGAACTGGGTCACATCGACTTCGAGCCGGCGATGTTCGAGGTCGTGTCCGCCGCGGCGACCGTGGGTCTGTCGACCGGGATCACTCCGGGTCTCCCGCAGGTGGCCCAGGTCATCCTTGTTGTGTTGATGTTCCTGGGCCGGCTGGGACCGGTGACCCTTGTCTCGGCGCTTGCTCTACGGCACCGTCGACTTCTGTATCAGAACCCGGAGGGACGGCCGATCATTGGCTAAACGCGACAGTTCACTCCCGGGCGAGGTCGTGGTCCTCGGCCTCGGCCGGTTCGGTAGTTCGCTCGCCCTGGAGCTGGAGGAGAACGGCATCGAGGTGCTCGGCGTCGACACCGACCCCGAAAACGTCCAGGGCCTGGCGGACCGGCTGACCCACGTCGTCGTCGCAGACTCGACGAACGAGGAGGCGTTGCGACAACTCGGGATCACCCACTTCGAACGGGCCGTGGTGGGGATCGGGACCGACTTGGAGTCGAGCATCCTCACCGCATCCATCCTTCTTGAGCTGGGCGTGAAGGAGGTCTGGGCCAAGGCGATGACCACCGCCCACGCCAAGATCCTGACCCAGCTCGGCGTTCACCACGTGGTCCGTCCGGAGCACGACATGGGCCGCCGGGTCGCTCACCTGGTGGCGGGCAAGATGCTGGACTACATCGAGTTCGACGACGGCTACGCGATCGTCAAGACGCGACCACCCCAGCGGATCTGGGACCGACCGCTGAGCGAGTCGCGGGTGCGCAGCGAGTTCGGCGTGACGATCGTCGGGGTCAAGCGCCAAGGCGAGGACTTCACCCACGCCACCCCCGAGACAGTGGTCCACGAAGGTGACCTGATCATCGTCTCCGGTTCCCGTGCAGGCGTCGAGAAGTTCAGCCTGTTGTCCTGAGCGCTGACGCCCTCCCGGGCGGACGTAGGCTCAGGCATCGTGCGCACCCTCCGCGTTGTCCTCGCTCCCCGCATGTGGGCCCTCCACATCGCGGGCGTCGTGGCCATCGTGGCCACCACGTTGCTCGGCATGTGGCAGTACGGCGTGTGGGGACACCACCGGGCAGTCGTCGAGCGGGACCTGCAGAACGCCGCCCCGGTCTCGTTGCAGCAGCTCCTCGGGGGCACCACGGTCCTGACCACCGATCAGGTCGGCGCTCCGGTGACCGTCACCGGGACGTGGTTGACCGACTCCACCTTCTACGTCTCCGGTCGGCAGCTCGACGGTAGCGACGGGTACTGGCAGGTGACTCCGCTCGGGTGGGCTGATCCTGCGGACCACGCCACCCTCGTCGTGGTCGGATTCGTGGCACAACCTTCGGGCCCGGCACCCACAGGATCGGCCGCCGTGACCGGATGGCTCCAGCCCTCGGACGGCGGGTCGATCATCGACGCGGACCCGAGCGACGACATCCTCCCGACCCTGAGTACGGCGTCGGCGGCTCAACGACTGACGGTGACGCTGTCGCCTGGCTATGTGGTGATGAAGTCAGCCGCACCGGCCGTTGCGTCGACGGTGGTCCCGCCGGATTCGCTTCCCCGTCTGGGTGCCACCACCTCGATACGCAACCTCTTCTACGCCTTCCAGTGGTGGACCTTCGGTGCCTTCGCCCTCTTCATGTGGTGGCGATGGTCGATGGACGCGGTCCTTGCGGACCGGCAGCGGCAGGGGGAGATGGACGAGAGTGCTGCCGAGGAACGGCTGGAGTCACTGGAGTAGCCTCTGCCCCGTGAATCGACTCCTGCTGGCCTACCGCATCCTCGCCAACACCGTCGGTGTACTGCTCATCGTCCTCGTCTTCATCGGGCTCCCGCTCAACGAGCTACACCGTCTCAACGATGCCTGGATCCCGGTGGGGACCACGGCCCAGGACGTCGGAGCACATATCTCGCTCTACCTGGGTATCACCCACGGGTGGCTGTACATGACGTTCCTCATCACGGCCTTCGCCCTGTCCCGGCGCGCCAACTGGCGCATCGGTTTCACCCTCATGACGATCTTCCTCGGCACGGTGCCGATCGCCAGCTTCTGGGCCGAGCACAACGCAACCCGCGTGGTCCGAGAGCACTTCCAGGCCTGACCCTGGCCGAGAGGCCGGGCGGCAGCGGGGGTGCCCCGGCGGTGATGCCCCGGCGGTGATGCCTCAGAGGTGATGCCAGGTGGCGTCCTCGCCCCCGGTCCGGCGGAGGATGACCACCACCGCGGCCACGCCGACTGCGATCAGCAACAACGACAAGAGCTTGCGCACAGACCCATTGTGACGCCTCTGCGTGGGTGCACCAAGCCCCCCGGTCGCCGTGTCCGGTCCCATGGCACAATCGCGGGGACATCAACCGATGGGAAAGGCGGTCCCGGTGACCGAGACCTACGCGACGTTGAAGACCAACCTCGGCGACATCAACGTCAAGCTCTTTGCGAACCACGCGCCGGCCACCGTGGAGAACTTCGTCGGCCTGGCGACAGGTGCCAAGGAGTACGTCGACCCGCGGACCGGCGCGAAGAAGACCGGCAACTTCTACGACGGTCTGGGGTTCCATCGGGTGATCGAGGGGTTCATGATCCAGGGGGGGTGCCCACTCGGGACCGGCACCGGTGGCCCGGGCTACTCCTTCAAGGACGAGTTCCACCCTGAGCTGCTGTTCGACCGTCCCTACCTGCTGGCGATGGCCAATTCCGGCCCGAACTCCAACGGCTCCCAGTTCTTCATCACCGTCGCGCCCACCCCGCACCTGAACATGCGGCACACCATCTTCGGTGAGGTCTCCGACGACGAGTCGAAGGCGGTCGTCGATGCTATCGCGGCCACATCGACCGGTCACATGGACCGACCGGTCGACCCGGTGGTCATCGAGAGCGTCGTCGTCGAGGAACGCTGAACCGGTGTCCGAGAGCCAGCAGGCCGGAGTCCCGGTCTGCTACCGGCATCCCGATCGTGAGTCCCATATCCGCTGCCAGCGCTGCGATCGGCCGATCTGCCCTGACTGCATGAACTCCGCCCCGGTGGGCTTCCAGTGTCCGGAGTGTCTCGCGGAGGGTCGGCGGAGCACCCGGCAAGCGAGAACCCCCTTCGGCGGGCGTCGTACCGGGGATCTCGCCCTAGTCTCGCGCGTCCTCATCGGCGTCAACGCCGCGGTTTGGCTACTGATCATGGTCACGGGCGGCAACAACAGCTCGGTGCTGAACAAGCTGTGGCTTCTCCAGCAGGACTCCTGCGGGAGGGCGTTCGGTGGCAGGTGCCTGGAGATCTACCAGGGGGTCGCCGGCGGAGCGTGGTGGCAGCCGCTGACCTCGATGTTCACTCATGTGCAGATCTGGCACATCGGCTTCAACATGGTCGCCCTGTGGATCCTGGGCCCTCAGCTCGAGGCGATCCTGGGTCGCTGGCGCTTCTTCTCCCTCTACCTGCTGAGCGGCCTGGCCGGCAGCGCTCTGATCTACTGGTTCGGTCCGGCCAACGTGCCGACCGTGGGTGCGTCCGGGGCGATCTTCGGTCTGATGGGCGCCCTGCTCATCGTTGCGCTGAAGGTCGGCGGGGACGTGCGCACCATCCTCTTCTGGATCGGCCTCAACTTCGTGTTCACCGTGGTGGGCCGCGGGTTCATCTCCTGGCAGGGCCATCTCGGTGGGTTCATCGGTGGGGTGCTACTGGCCGTGCTCATCGCGTACGCCCCCCGGAGGGGTAGGACAGCGGTGCAGACGACCGGGATGGCGGCTTTCGCCGTCGTCCTGGCCGTGGCATTCGTGGCCCGTACCGTGATGTTGGGCTGACCCGACTTACACCTGTGTGATTTGTCCACGGCTGTGGATCAGCTTGTGGATAAGTCAGCGTGTGAGCCTCGGCGGTCGAGGGCTCGCGCTCACTCCCACTTGGTGGCGAAAGCGAATCCAACCGCGAGGAAGGCGACCCCCACGAACAGGTTGTAGTTCCCCAGCTCGTTGATCAGCGGGACCTGGCCGGAGCTTCCGGTGACGTAGTAGAGCACGATCCACACCAGGCCGATGAGGAAGCTGCCCAGCATGCCAACGAGCACCCCGCGCCCGCGTCCCATCGGAGTGCCGGGGTTGGCCGACGCGGTGAGGCCGACGAAGAAGAGCCCGAAGCCGATCAGCCAGTTCCAGTTCCCGAGGTCGAACATCCACGGGATCGAGGTGCCGTTGCGACCGGCCGCGAGATAGACCGCGACCCAGGCGATGCCGACGACCGCCAGCACCGACACCACCACGATCCGGGGCAGAGAGTTCTGGGGTCTGGCCATTTTGGGCTGCTGGGCCACGAGGTCTCCTTGCTGCGTTGCTGAGGGCGCCGCGACGACATCGCCGCGGCTAGGACGTGCCTTCGGTGAGGCCGCGCCTTCGTTCCGTCGGCTAGCGTAGTCGGGGCGATGCTCCGAAGACGAAACAGGACCGAGTGACACTGTGCCAAGCTCTGTTCGCAAGCAGTCACGGCGCTGGCGCGCGCTCGGCTTCGGAGCCTCGGTGCTGGCCGGCGCGCTCTTCGCCACCAGCGCCGTGAACTCCGGTGGCAGCGACCTCCGGGACGCAGGCTTTGAGAACATCGCCGACCTGGTCAATCGGCAGGCCGCGACCCTCGCCACGTTGCGCGCCCAGGCCGCGGAGCTCAACGACCAGGTCACCTCACTCACGGCGGCCCTCCAGACCGACTCCAGTTCGAAGCTCCAGAGCCGGGTCGACGCGTTGCGAGCATCCGTGGGGCTGACCGCGGTCACCGGCCCCGGAGTCACCGTCACTCTCTGGGACGCTCCGCGCAGCGTCCGGGAGCAGCCGGGGGTGGACGTAAGCCAGCTTCTGGTGCACCAGCAGGACATCGAGGCCGTGATGAACGCCCTGTGGTCGGCCGGTGCGGAGGCGATGAGCGTCCAGGACCAGCGGGTGATCAGCACGACCGGGGTCAAGTGCGTGGGAAACTCCGTGATCGTTGACGGCGTCCCCTACGCCCCGCCGTACGTCATCCAGGCGATCGGGGACCCGAGCCGGCTACTGGCAGCCCTCGACACCAGCGACTACCTGGCGCTGTACCGCTCGACCGCCGCCCTGTACCAACTGGGCTGGAAGGTCGAGCCGTCGGACGCGCTCGACCTTCCCGGGTACGCGGGCAGCCTGACCCTGAACTCGGCTCGGGCGGCCGCCTCTCCCTAGGGAGCCGCCCTCCCCGGTCAGGAACTACTCGAGGCCGTGGTCGGTGCGGTGGTGGGCGCCGTGGTCGGTGCGGTGGTGGGCGCGGTGGTCGGTGCGGCTTGGCTGACGAAGATCACCACGGTCGTGCCCTGGGGGGCCGTCCCTCCCTTGCCGGGTACCTGGTCGATAACGGTGCCGGGCGGCGCGGGTGTCGAGGTGTCGTACCGGACGTCGGGGACGAAGCCGTATCCGACCAGGGTGGCGCGAGCCTCGTCCTCGGTCATCCCGATCACGTCCGGAATGGTCTTCGGGCCTGACGACCAGTAGACGGTGACGGTCGATCCCACCTGGGCCGACTCACCCGCCTGCGGCTCGGTGTTGATCACGCTCCCCTTGGGCTGGTCGGACTGCTGTTTGCGCAGGTCCACCACCAGCCCGAGAGCCTCGAGCTTGCTCTTGGCCACGGTTCGGGTGTCACCGGTCAAGTTCGGAACGACCACGGTGTCGGGACCCGACGAGATCACGAGGTCGACGGTCGTTCCGGGGGCGGCCGCAGCACCGGGCAGGGGGTCTTGAGCGATGATGAGGCCCACCGGGATGTCCGACGACGCCTCCCGGGTCACCTGACCCACCGTGAGGCTGGGCGCCAGCGCAGAGCGGGCCTGTTCGAGCGTGAGGTTGGTGACCGTCGGCACGAGGATGTCCGCGGGCCCGGACTTGAACAGCGACATCGCGGCGGCGATGGCCGCACCAACGAGGACCAAGGCCAGGGCGAGGAGGACCCACAGCGCCCAGCGGCCGCGGCCACCGCGGGACTCGTCCTCCTCGACTCCGGCGAGGTCCGGGGCGAAGATCGTCGTGCGGTCCGGCTCGTGCACCGGCTCCGGCTCCACGATGGCGGGCGCCGGAGGCGCCTGCACGGGCAGCCCGGCGAGGTGTCGCTCGATGTCGGCACGCATCTGCGCCGCGCTCTGGTAACGCTCGCCGATGGGCTTGGCCAGGGCCTTCATGACGATCGCGTCGACGTCGGGGGACAGGTCAGGAACGAGGGACGAGGGAGCGGGTGCCGCCTCCCGGACGTGCTGGTAGGCGACGGAGACCGGGCTCTCGCCGGTGAAGGGGGGGCGTCCGGTCAGCAGCTCGTAGAGCAGGCAACCGGTCGAGTAGACGTCGGATCGCGCATCGACGGTCTCCCCGCGTGCCTGCTCCGGGGAGAGGTACTGCGCGGTGCCCACCACGGCGGCCGTCTGGGTCATTCCGGTCGAGGAGTCGGCCAGGGCCCGCGCGATGCCGAAGTCCATGACCTTGATGTCGCCGGACGGGGTCAGCATCACGTTGGCGGGCTTGATGTCCCGGTGGATGATGCCGGACCGGTGTGAGTAGTCCAGGGCCGAGAGGACTCCAGCGGTGATCTCGAACGCACGCTCGGGCAGGATCTTGCGGCCCTCGCGGAGGATGTCACGCAGCGTCCGTCCCGAGATGTACTCCATCACGATGTACGGCTGGGCGTGGATGCCATCGGGCATCGGCTCCTCGCCGGTGTCGTAGACCGCCGCGATCGCGGGGTGGTTGAGGCTCGCGGCCGACTGCGCCTCCCTGCGGAAGCGGGCCTGGAAGACCGGGTCCTCGGCGAGGTCGGTGCGGAGCCGCTTGACCGCGACCACTCGTCCCAGCCTGATATCGGTGCCCTTGCGAACCTCTGCCATGCCGCCGCGGCCGAGCAGCTCACCGAGCTCGTATCTGCCGCCGACGATGACCCGCTCGCCGCCCATTCCGTCCGTCATGCCAAACCTTTCGTCGCCGGCGATGGCACCGGCACAGCCAAGTCTCCCCGATCAGGGGATTCCGAACGACACAGAGGTGCTCTCACTTGCCGATCACCGCCTCCATCACGGCTCTGGCGATCGGGGCGGCGAGGCCACCGCCCGAGATCTGGTTGCGTGCGACTCCCGCGTCCTGGACCAGGACGGCCACCGCGACCTGGGGGTTGTCAGCGGGGGCGAAGGAGACGAACCACGCATATGGCGGTCGTGACGGCGCACTCTGTGCGGTCCCCGTCTTCCCGGCGACCTGCACCCCTGGGATCTGGGCGGCGGTGCCGGTCCCGTTGTCCACGACCCCGATCATCATCTGGGTGAGGTCCCGCGCCACCAGAGGCGAGACCGCCTGTGACAGCGGGATCGGGGTCGTCTTGTTGAGGATGCTGAGGTCGGTGCCACGTACTTCGTCGACGACATAGGGCCTCATCACCGTTCCGTGGTTGGCGATCCCGGCCGCGACCATCGCCATCTGCAGCGGCGTCGCGGTGACGTCGAACTGGCCGATCGCGGAGAACGCCGTCTCCGGTGCATCGGGGTTGTCGGGGAACTGACTGGGCTGCTGGCCGTTGAGATCCTCGAGGTAGACCTGATCCCAGCCGAACGCCTCCGCCTGCTGACGCAGCGCGTCGGCGCCCAACTGCATCCCCAGCCATCCGTAGGACACGTTGCAGGACACCTCGAGTGCTCGCTGCAGCGTGATCCTGGCCCCGCCGCAGGAGAGCCCGTTCTCGTTGGTGAGCTTGTGATCGGTCTCCGGCAAAGTCAGGCTCGCGCCGCCGGGCACCTTGGAGTCCACCGTGTAGCTCCCCGAGGAGAGTGCGGCCGCGGCGGTGACGAGCTTGAAGGCCGACCCCGGGGGCAGCGTGGTCTGGATCGCCCGGTCGAGCAGCGGCCGGTTCGCATTGGTGGTCAGCTTCTTCCATGCCCGCGCCACGCCGGCGAAGTCATGTGAGGCCAGGCGATTGGGGTCGTAGCTCGGCGACGAGACGAGGGCGAGGATCTTGCCGGTCGACGGCTGGATGGCCACGACGGCGCCCTGGGTGCTCGCCCCCAGTGCCTTCAGTCCGTCGAAAGCGGCGCTCTGTGCGGCCGGATCGATGGTCAGCGAGACGCTGCCGCCCCGCGGCTGACTGTTGCCGAGCAGATCGACCAGGTTGTTCACGAAGAGGCGAGGGTCGTTCCCGGACAGCACGTCGTTCTCGGTCAGCTCCACGGCGTTGCGCCCGTAGATGTAGGAGAAGAAGCCGGTCAGCTGGGCATACTCCGGACCCTGCGGGTACACCCGCTGGAACTTGAACCGGTCATTGGACGGCACGGTGCGCGCGACCGGCGTCCCCGCTGCCACGATCGCGCCGCGCTCACGGGAGAACTCCGCGTCGATGACGCGCCGGTTGTCGTTGCGGGCGTTCAGCGAATCGGCCTGGAAGAACTGCAGGTAGGTGGCGTTGCCCAGCAGCGCGACGAAGAGCACCAGCGCGAACACGCTGAGCCTGCGGATGGGCCCGTTCAACGCAACATCACCACTTGGGTGTCGGCGTCGGCGAGGTCCGGGGCGAGGGCCGGGACCGGGCGGCGCGCCTGATCCGATATCCGCAACAGCAGCGCGATGACGATCCAGTTGGCGACCAGGCTCGACCCGCCGTAGGAGAGGAACGGTGTCGTCAGGCCGGTGAGCGGGATCAGCTTCGTGACGCCGCCGATGACGACGAAGACCTGGAGGACGAAGGTGGCGGCCAGCCCGGTGGCGAGCAGCTTGCCGAACGCGTCGCGGCTGAGCAGCGCCGTGCGCAGCGCGCGTTCCACGATCAGGCCGAAGAGGAGCAGGACGGCGAAGACTCCGGTGAGGCCCAGCTCCTCACCGATGGCCGCCATGATGAAGTCGGAGTACGAGTACGGGATCAGGGTCGGGTGCCCCTGTCCCAACCCGCGCCCGGCGAGGCCACCCCAGGCAAACCCATACATGCTCTGGATGATCTGGCCGTTGAGATCGGGGTTGCCGAAGGGGTTGAGCCATGCGTCGACGCGCTCTTGCACGTAGCCGAAGAGGTAGTAGGCCGCGGTCGCGCCGCCGGCGAAGAGCACGCCGCCGAGCACCAGCCACCCGACCCGCTCGGTCGCGACGTAGAGCATCACGACGAAGAGCCCGAAGAACAGCAGGGAAGAACCCAGGTCGTGCTGGAAGACCAGGATCCCGAGGCTCAGCAGCCACATCAGCATGATCGGACCGAGGTGGCGTCCCCGGGGGAGGTCGATCCCGAGAAACCGCCGGCCAGCCAGCGTGAGGGAATCGCGATGGAGCACCAGGTACCCGGCGAAGGCGATCGCCAGGACCACCTTGGACACCTCTCCGGGTTGGAAGCTGAGCCCGTCCAGGCTGATCCAGATCCGCGCGCCGTTCACCTCACGCCCGATCACCGGAACCATCGGCAGGACCAGCAGCCCGATGCCGGCCAGCCCCGCGGTGTAGGTGAAGGCCTGCATCCGCCGGTGGTCACCGAGCAGGATCAAGACGACGACGAAGAGCGCGACCCCGATCGTCATCCAGAGCAGCTGCTTGCCCGCGTAGAGCGTGGCATCGGAGGCGATCTGCAGCCGCGCCAGATCGATGCGATGGATCTCCGCCAGCCCCAGACCGTTGAGCGCCACGACGATGGGAAGCAGGACCGGGTCGGCGTACGGGGCGGTGACCCGCACCACGATGTGAGCCCCCAGCGCGAGCGCGGCGAGCCAGCCGCCGTAGGTGAAGATGTCCGAGGGCACCTTGCCCGTCACGCCCAGTCCCACCCCGGCGTAGGCGCCGATCCCGACGGCGAGGGCGATCAGCAGGAGGAAGAACTCGGCGCCCCGGCGGCTGCGGTGCGCGAGGTCCGCGCGGTTCACGGCAGAGTGCCTTCGCAGTAGGGCGGCAGGAGGGCGGTGCTCCCGCCCGTGGAGTCGGGCTTGGCCGGAGCGGCCTCCCTCGCTTGCTGGCAGGCCAGATCCTTCAGGTCCGAGACGATCTGCTCGGCCTTGTCCAGGTCACTGGCGTTGATCCCCTCGGCGACCAGCTCTTGGTTGTACGGCGGGAGGTCTGTGAGCTGGATCGGCGTGGTCTCGGCGACCGAGTGCAGGGGGATGCCGAGGATCTGGAGGTCGACCCCCCGGTGGATGGCCACCACGGAGCCCTCAGGCGCGACGTAGTACTGCCCCTGGGTCCACTGGTACCCGGTCGTCGCGGCCAGAGTGACGATTCCGGCCGCGACGACGCTCCAGACGAGTCGCCGAAGCCAGATCAGCCGCCGCGGAGGTCGGGGGGCGTAGCGCAGCAGTTCCAGGTCCGGTGGGGTGGCATTCGGCGCGTCATCGGTCTCTGCGTCGGAGCCGAAGCGCCGGAAGAAGCCGATCCGGGTGGCCAGACCGGCGCGCCGCGGCTGCTGCGCCGCCGCCCCCACCAGCAGCGGCCCGATCACCGTGGACGCTGTCGTCTCCGGATCCTGGTCGTGCTGCTTGTCGGCGACCTCGGCGACCACGACGGTGACGTTGTCGGTGCTCCCATGGTCGAGCGCGGAGCGCACCAGCTCCACGGCGGCGAAGTCGACGGAGCCGGCACCCAGCAGGGCGGCGATCAACGCCGCGTCGAGTGGGCCCGAGCAGCCGTCGCTGCACAGCAGGATCCGATCGCCTTCCTCGAGGTCGACCGTGATCAGGTCCGACTGAGCGTCGTTGACCCCGTCGACGGCGCGGAGGATGAGGTTGCGGTGGGGGTGGTGCCGGGCCTCCTCGGCGGTGATCCGGCCCTCATCGATCAGCGTCTGCACGAAGGTGTGGTCCACCGTCAGTTGGCGCAGCTCCCCGCGGCGCAGCAGGTAGGCGCGGCTGTCGCCGACGTGGGCGAGGACCAGGTGGTTTCCGTCGAAGAGCGCTGCGATCAGGGTGGTGCTGGTGCCGGACAGCTCGCTGTCGTGCTCGACGAGCTCGGCGAGCTTCTCGTGGACGCGCAGGACCGTGTCGGCCAGCACGTCCTCCAGCTCTTCGGTCGTGGTGTCGTCGACCGTCTGCGGGGAGTCGAGCGTCCGCATCACGTGCACGGCCGTGGTGCTGGCTACGTCGCCGTACGCCGCTCCGGCCACTCCGTCGGCGACGACCAGCAGATGGTCGCCCGCGTAGCCCGAGTCCTGGTTGTCCTTGCGAACCCGGCCCACATCGGACAGGGCGGAGTAGCGCAGGCGGAAGGAATCAGTCATCCAGCGTCACTTCTTGATCTCGAGGACGCTCTTGCCGATGCGGATCCGTGTCCCGACGCTCACGGCCGTGGGCTGGCTGATCCGGTGGGCTCCGATGTACGTGCCGTTGGTCGACCCCAGATCCTCCACGAACCAATGGTTGCCCGAGGAGGCCAGTCGAGCGTGGCGGTTGGAGGCGTAGTCGTCATCGAGGTGAATGGTCGCATCCATCCCCCGGCCGATGGTCATGGAGGTGCCGTGCAGGTCGATGATGGTGCCGGTGTTGGTTCCCTCGACGATGGAGACCAGCCGCGGTGCCCCCCGCTTGGTCTTGGCGGGTCGCTGGCGCTCGGGCACCGACTTCTGCTCGGACCCGGTCGCGATCCTGGTGCCGAACATGTCGGAACGGATCACCGAGACCGCGGAGAGGACGAAGATCCAGAGGATGGCGAGATAGCCGAAGCGGACCAGGGTCAACGTGAGCTCAGACATCCATCGACTCCGCGAAGTGCACGGTAATGACCGTGTGCCCGACCTGGATCTCAGATCCGCTGTGGATCAACGAGCGGGTCACGCGCTCACCATCGAGGAACGTCCCGTTGGTCGACCCGAGGTCGACCACGCCGACCTGCGGCGGGCCGTGCCCGGGCTGGAGCCGGACCTCGACGTGTCTGCGCGAGACCCCGGGGTCGTTGATCCGCAGGTCCGCCTCACTTCCTCGTCCCACGACCAGACCCGGCGGCATGACGGGTTGCCGGGTGCCGTTCACCTCGAGGAAGACCCGTGCGCCGGCCATCTCGGGCAGGGCCACCGGCTCGTCTGCTTCGACCTTGGCGGTGGCGGTGCTGCGAACCCGGAAGCGGCCGGTCCCGAGGTCGTCGGACTCGGACAGCTCGATGGTGACCGGTCCGGCGAAGACGTAGCCCTGCTCGTCGGCGTGGGCGCGCAGGAGGTCGACCAGCTCGTCGGTGAGGCTCGCCGCGTACGGCGCCAGGCGCTCGTGGTCGAGCGGCGAGAGCTCGATGGAGAAGGTGTTGGGCGCCAGCCGTCGATCCCGAGACAGGACCTGGGTGGAGTTGTCGACCTCCCGCTGCAGAGCGGCCGCCAGCTCGACGGGCTGGACGGTGCTGCGGAAGGCCTTCGCGAAGGCACCGGCGACCGCGGACTCGAGCTTCTGCTCGAACCGCTGGAGTACTCCCACGCCGCCTCCTTCGCATCGCTCTGAGACCGCGTCCCCCCGGCCGCGCAGCCCTGCTCCCTCGCTTGATCGTATAGGGCATATGTCACGGGTTTGGGTAGCCCGTGGGGCGTGGGATATCGTTAGCCCGCTTCTGGCGCGAGTGGCGGAATAGGCAGACGCGCACGGTTCAGGTCCGTGTGCCCGAAAGGGCGTGGGGGTTCAACTCCCCCCTCGCGCACCATGTGTTGGCGAGCGTGCTGGGCGCGGTGAGCGCCGTGCCCGCGTAGAGCGCCGGTTAGTCCGGCGTGGAGATGTGGATCTCGAATCCGGCGGCGAGGCTCTGGCCGACCACGCAGTAGCGGTGGGTGAGCTGCGCCAGCCGGTGCAGCTTCTCCGGCGGCTCCTCGGTCTCCAGGACGACGTCGACGATCACGTTCTGAATGCCGACGGGCACCCCGGGATCGACCCCCAACGTCCCGCGGGCGTCGAACATCCCGCTGGCCCGCAGCTCCGCAGAGGCGATCGGGATCCTCATCACGGTGGCGACGCTGCGCAGGGTCACGCCCACGCAGCCGACCACGGCTTGGAGGAGCATGTCGGCTGAGCAGGACTCGGCCCCGCTGCCCCCGGTCGACGGGTGTGGACCGGCGGTGATCGGACCTGCCCAGCTCTGCACGACCGTGCCCAGATCGGGGGCGGCGAAGTCACCGGTCGCGTGGACCGGCGTCGTCGCGGCTGCGGGGTCCTGCTTGTAGAGGTCCTTCAGTGGCGCCTGGCGGGCGCGGAGCTCGGCGGCTTCCATGGCGCCAGCGTGGGGCATGCGGCCATCGGTGACAAGGCACACCCGTAGGAGCGGGGAGGGGTTCCAGTTGCCTGGGCCTCGCCCTATCGGACGGTCTCCAGGCGTCGCGCGCGCAACTCGTATCCCCCGTCACCGGTCGTCGATCCCATTGCCCGGAGGGCTGCCGCGGTCGCCTCCCGGCCGCACCGGCGCGCGGCGTGGTCATCAGCGGCGAGCTCGACCAACATCCGCACCGACCGTTCCAGGATCCGAGCGGAGGGGAGGATAGGCAGCGCCTTGTACTGCAGGTGAGCAAGCTGAACGAGGCGGTGGTGTCCTTGGCGCAGATGGCAGCGCTCGTGCTCGACCACGGCCTCGAACTGCTCGGGCGTCAAGGTCTCGTGCAGCCGGGAGGAGACCAGGATCGTCCGGTGGGGGCCCGGCAGGCTGACTGCGGCGGCGTGCTGGCTCGGGACGATCGTGACCGCTGTCCCCCTCGGGCCAAGTGCCGGTCGGGACAGCCCGGCGAGTGAGGGGGCCAGTGCGCGTCGTTGCCGGCCGGCGACGATCAGGCGGTAGACGAGCAGGGATCCGATGCCGCCACCGATCGCGGTAGCGGCATAGCCGCCCAGGGTCAGGAGCACGTCACCCAGGGTTTGGCCCAGGGTGATTCGGGCAACCGGCTCCCGTGACATCTGGGTCGCGGCGAACACCACGCAGGCCAGACCAGCGGCCAGCGCGAGGCCACCACTGCCCAACGCCCACACCCAGATCACGAGGGCGGTGCGTGGGGTGCGGCTGGTCCAGCGTCGCCGTGACGCACCCATCGGTACCAGCACCATCACCGCGACGGCGTAGGCGAAGAGGGAAGCGCCGACGACGAGAAGGTGTGCGATCAAGGGCGCTTCACATCGGAGTCGTCGCGGATCGACTCGTTGACGATGTCGCGCAGAACGCTCCGATCGTCAGCGTCGAGACTCCCCGCGAAACTGAGCAGTGCTCCGGTGCGGTCGGCGCTACGCAGCAGGGCCTCGATCATGTCCTCCGCGGAGTCACCCGGGTCGCGTCGGGTCACCGCGAACTCCCACTCTCCGGCGGCGGAGTGGACCTTGCTGACCTCGCCTGCTCGATGCAGGCGGTCCAGGACGGTCAGGATCGTGCTGAGGGAGTACTCCTTGCCGTTGTCGGCTCCGAGCCGGTCGGCGATCTGCCGGGCGGTCATCGGGGACTCAGCGTGCAGGAGAATCTCGATCACTGTGCTCTTGAGGGCGCCATAGGCACCGCGCTTGCCGTTGGCTGCCGCAGCCAGTCTCATCGCCCCTCCTGCGTGCTCGGGCCCCGCGCCCGGCTGGGCACACAAGCTGGGCACAATGTACAACTTGTAGAATCGCCGCGTGTTCTCCTCCACCCCCCGCATCCGAACCGCAATGGCGGGCGGGGCGGGCTGAGGTGGGGACACGCGAACTCGACCGAGGTAGCCGCTGGGTCTGGCCGATCGCCCTGGTCGGGGCGGCCGGAATCGTTGCCATGACCCTCGCGGCCCGGGCCGCCCCCAACCACGGATTCGTGGCGGTCGGGGCCTCCGACCCGGGAGCTGCCGTCCAGATCATGCTGACCATGGCGCGGCTCACGGTCGATGTCGCGGCATCGCTGAGCGTGGGCTCCTTGGCGTTCGTGGTGCTGCTCACCGCTCCGTTGCGAGCTGATGGCGCCGAGGCGAGACTCTCGGCTCGAGCGTCGGCTGCGATGCAGTGGGCCTCTCGCTGGAGCCGGGTGTGGCAGGTGGGCGCATTCTTCGCGCTCGTCTTGGCGGCGGTGAACGACGCCGGGCTGCCTCTCTCCCAGATGGGTGGTCTGGACTCCTGGATCAGGACAGCCGTGGACGGCGCGGAGTCCGGGTACTGGCTGGCCGCCGCGATCGGCGCCAGTCTGGTCGCGGTCCTCGCGCGTTTCGCCCGAGGCTGGCGCAATGTGGCGCCGGTGCTCGGTCTCGCCACGCTGAGCCTGTTGCCGCCGCTGTTCGCCGGGCACGCGTCCTCCGACACCGGGCACGACTGGGCGACTGCCGCCCTCACTCTGCACGTCCCCGCGGCCGCTCTCTGGACGGGCCTGCTCGTGCAGGTGGTAGTCGGGGTCTCCCGTCACGCGGAGATCCCCGAGGGACTGCTGCGCCGCTACCAGGTGATCGCCTGGGTCTGTTGGGGAGTCATCGGCAGCACCGGCGTGGTGCTGGGTCTGGTGCTCGCCCCGCCCAGCGGGCCGAGCGGGGCGTACACGATGGTCCTGGCGGCCAAGATCGCCCTCTTCCTCGCCATCGGAGTCGTCGGAGCCACCTGGCGCCGGAACCTCGTCAGGCGCATCGAGAGTTCTGGTGGGCTCGGCGGGCCGGCCGCGGCGCTACGACTCCTGGTGGTGGAGGGAGGGCTGTTGGCCTCGGCGTTCCTCGGTTCCGCGCAGATGACCAGCCTCACTCCGCCCGCCTTCACCTTGCCGGTGTCGGACCTGCAGACGCTGATCGGTTACGACCTCCCCGGGGCCCCGAACGTCTGGCGGCTGGCCTTCGACTGGCGAGTCGAGATCCTGTTCCTCGCACTCTCCCTCACCTTGGCCATCTGGTACCTGGTGTTGCTGGCCAGGGTGCGCCGTTCAGGGGGTACGTGGCCCTGGGGCCGAACCGCGGCCTGGCTGGGCGGATGCGGCGTCGTGCTGGTGGCTTCCTCCTCCGGCCTGGGTCTCTACGAGCCGGCCATGTTCAGCGTGCACATGGTCGGCCACATGCTGCTGGCCATCATCGCTCCGATGCTGCTGGCCCTGGGCGGTCCCCTGACCCTCGCGCGAGAGGCCGTCGGTCGCGGAGAGCCAGGGATGCCGGACGCATCGGACTGGCTGAGCCTGGTGGAGGACAGCCCGGCGATCCGCCGCTTGACCCACCCGATCTCTGCTCTGGGCCTGCTGGTGTGGTCGCCGTTCGTCATCTACTTCGGCGGCATCTTCGACAGCGCAGCCCGCTTCCACTGGGCGCACATGCTGCTCAATCTGTTCTTCCTCGGCGCGGGCTACCTGTTCGCCTGGGCCGTGATCGGAGTCGACCGGACCCCACGACCGGCCCCCAATGTTGCCCGGCTCGCCATGCTGCTGGCCGCCTTGCCCTTCAACGCCGTCTTCGCCGGTCTGGTGATGTCGAGTCACCGCGTCCTGGGGAACGGTCTCGCCGCGGGGAACATGTACACCGCCCTCGCGCTGCCCTGGAATGCCGACCTGCTCGGTGACCAGCGGCTGGGCGGACTGATCGCACTGGTGATCGGCGAGATCGCGGTCACCGGGGCGATCGTCAGCCTGTTGGTCCGGTGGTGGAAGCTCGAGGAGCCGCTGTTCGGCGACGAGGGGCTGGTCCTACGCCGGCCGGATCTGCCGAAGCCGCAGGCTGTTGGAGACCACGAAGAGCGATGAGAGTGCCATCGCGGCACCGGCGATGAGTGGGTTGAGCAGGCCCGACGCCGCCAACGGGATCGCCGCCACGTTGTACCCGAAGGCCCAGGCGAGGTTGCCGTAGACCGTGGTGAGGGTGGCTCGGGCCAGCCTCACCGCGTCCGGAACGGCGCGCAGGTCGTCGCCGATCAGGATCACGTCCGCGGCCTCGATCGCCACGTCGGTCCCGGTGATCACGGCGAGACCGAGGTCGGCCGATGCCAGCGCGGGCCCGTCGTTGATCCCATCGCCGACCATGGCGACGGCCCGTCCCGCGGAGCGCAGCTCGGCGATGGCCGCGGCCTTCTCGGCGGGAAGCACCTCCGCGATCACCTCGTCGATCCCGAGTGTCGCGGCCACTGCCTCGGCGGCGCCCCGATGGTCTCCGCTGAGGAGGACTGTGCGCAGGCCCATCGCGCGCAGCGCCTCGACTGCTGGCGCGGCGCTGGGTTTGATGGTGTCCCGCAGTGCGAGCAGGCCCACCGGAGTGCCGTCCACGACGACGAACGCATTCGTGGCGCCCGTCTCCTCGAACTCTCGGCGCCAGGTGAGCAGCTGCCCATCGAGGTCGAGCCCCTGGCGTGCGAGGAGCTGAGCGGATCCGACGAGGACCGCATGCCCCTCCACGACCCCGAGCGCTCCCAGGCCGGGCAGTGCTCGGAACTCCTCGGCCGCGGGGACCTCGGCGCCGACCGCGACGGCGTGCTCGAGGATGGCCGCCGCGACCGGATGCTCCGACCCGTGCTCGACCGCCGCGGCCAAGCGAGCCAGGGCCTCCGGGTCCCATCCCTCGACAGCCCTGACGGCGGCGACGTTCATCCGGCCCAGGGTGAGGGTCCCGGTCTTGTCGAAGACAACGGTGTCTATCCGGCGCGCGGACTCCAGCGCCTGCTGGGACTTCACGAACACGCCGAGCCGTGCGCCCTGACCGGCGGCCACCATCAACGCCATCGGCGTTGCCAGGCCCAGCGCGCAGGGACAGGCGATGATGAGCACCGCCAGGGCCGGGTCGAAGGAATGAAGCACCGAGCCGGTCGCGAGCAGCCAGAGTCCGAACGTGGTCACCGCGAGGACGATGACCGTCGGCACGAAGATCCCGCTGATCCGGTCGGCGAGCCGCTGGATCGCTGCCTTCTCGCTCGAGGCCCGCTCGACCAGATCCACCAGCTGCGCCAGGGCTGCTTCCTCGGCCCGGCAGCTCGCGCGGATGGTCAGGCGCCCGTCGACCGCGACGGTGCCGCCGAGCAAGGTGGTCCCGACGTCTGCCGTCGCGAGTGCGGATTCTCCGGTCATGGCGCTGGCGTCGATCCCGGCGAACCCGTCGACGACCTCGCCGTCAGTGGCGATCTGCTCGCCGGGCCGCACCACGAACAGATCCCCCACGTCCAGGTCCTCTACGGGGATGCTGGTCTCCGACCCGTCCGGCTCCAGTCGGCTGACCGACCGGGTGCCGGAGGCGACGAGGTCCCGCAGCGCCTGGCCCGCGGAGTGCTTGGAGTGAGCCTCGGCCAGCTTGCCGGCGAGGATGAAGATGGTCACCCCGGCAACGACATCGAGGTAGATCGACCCACTCGGCCGGAAGAGCAGTCCCCAGGCGCTGCGGTCGGCCTCATCGGCCTGGGTGAAGAACATCGTGTAGATCGACCAGAGGGCGGCCGAGATGACGCCGAGCGAGACGAGGGTGTCCATCGTGGTCGTGCGATGCCGCAGGTTTCGCCACGCCGCCTGATGGAACGGCCAGGCGCACCACGTGACGATGGGCAGCGTCATCGCCAACAGCAACCACTGCCAGCCGGGGAACCGCAGTTGCGGTGCCAGGACGAACTCGAAGGAGAGGTCCCCCAGGGGTACGCCGACCAGCATGGCCACGGCGAGCCGCGGCCACAGCTGTTTGACCCGCTTGGCCTCGAGATCGGTCGGCGAGGGCTCGCGAGGCGTGATCGGGATAGCGCCGTACCCGGTCTTCTCGACGGTCGCGACCAGCGCGTCGATGTCGACTCCGGGACCCATGGTGACCCGGGCGCGTCCGGTCGCGTAGTTGACGGTCGCCTCGACCGCTTCGAGCTTGTTCAGCTTGTGCTGGACCCGGTTGGCGCAGGCGCCGCAGGTCATACCGGTGATCGTCAGCGACACGGTCTGAGCTCGCGGCGCAATGGGGAGGCCGCCCACCGTGGTCGGCTCTGCCGGTGGGGTGTTCCCGTCTGTCGAAACCGTCACCCATACTCCTTGATGGCCGGGGGCGTGCACACTCTACAACTTGTGTAGTTACACTCCACTCGACAACTTGTAGAACCAGGCGGAGGGCGCACTCGATGTCGATGACCAGCAGTTGGATACCCAGCTGGGTCCAGGTGCTCGCGGTGTCTGGCTATGCCGTGATCCTGATCGCCCACGGATGGCACGCCTGGCGGGCCGGTGGCTTCGGCAGGCTCTGGCACCTGGGCCACATCGTCATGGCGCTCGGGATGATCGACATGTTCTGGCCGGGCACGATGCCCATCGGCGAGCAGGGCGGAGTGGCGATCTTCTCGGCTGCCTCAGCCCTCAGCCTGGTGACCGGTGGACTCGCGGCGCTCGCTCATGGCAACTGGCGGATCTGGGTGGTCTCGACGATCGACTTCGCCGGGATGATCTACATGTTCGCGATGATGTCGCACCGCTTCGCCCCGCTGACGATCGCGCTGGTCGTCTGGTCGGTGCTGGAAGCGCTCGCCTGGGCCACGGGATACGCGTTCAGGGCGTTCGGAGTCGCCGAGCACGGAGTCGACATGCGGATCACCCTTGCCGCGATGACTGTCGGGATGGCCTACATGTTCCTCGCGATGCAGTACGCCGCGCCGGCCATGGGCTCGATGACGGGCATGCAGGACCTGCCGACCACGACCGGGACGTCCCTGAGCCCCTCGCCCAGCGCCCCCGCCAGCAGCACGGGCTCCATGCCGGACATGTGAGCGGACCCGGCTACTCGCGTTCGCGCAGTCGAGCAAGCATTCGGTTGTAGGCCTCCCAGGCCTCATCGCTGTCCGGATCCAGGGTGTCCGCGGGCGTGGCACCGGGTGCTTCGGTGTCTGCGCCGCTCGCGCCGGACTGCGCGATCTGGCCGGCCATGGCCGCTCGCCTGACGTCCTCCAGCCATCCTCCGGTCATGCGGCGCTGGCGTGTGGGTGAGGTCACCACCGTGATCATCAGGGCGACACCGATCGCCATCATCAGGCCATCGCCGCCGGCCCACATCATCGCGCCACCGATGTGCAGATCGGTGATCGCCGACGGTGCCCAAGAGGGATGGGCCCCCATCATCTTCGGGTAGAGGACGGTGTTGGTCTGCAGCAGCACGACGCCGACCAGCGTGTCCGGCCCTCCCGCGGCCATCAAGATGATCAGGCGGATCAGGTACGGCGGGTTGCGTCGCAGTGGCTCCTCGCCCAGCAGCGGGAGCAGGAAGAGGAAGCCCGACCCGAGGTACAGGACCTGTTCCCCCCAGACCAGCCACCCCTGGGTGGCAACCTGATCGAGGAAGTCCGACAGGTGGGTGCCCATCACGACCGTCCCGTAGATGACCAGCCCGCTGAGTGGGTGGGTGAGCATCCCGATGGGTCGGGAGGCGATCAGCGAGCGAAGCCGCTCCGAACGGCCGGGCTCCACACCCTCGACCAGGACTGTCAGCGGGTGGCCGAGAACCAGCAGCGCGGGCACCACCATGATGAGCAGCAGATGCATGACCATGTGCATCCAGAAGATCGACAGCGCGTAGATCGCGATCGCCGATGCGACCACGACCCAGGTGAGTGCGAGGCCGGCAAGGAAGCACACCGCTCTCCAGGTGCCCACCGTGGATCCGGCGCTCCTGCGCCACAGGACAAAGTAGCCACCGCCGACAAGGATCACAGCGGCGAGCCAGACCGGCTGGAGCTCCCAGGTGCCGAAGAACGTCGACCAGGTCAGTGGGGCCATCTGCGCGCACCCGCTCCCATGACCCTCTGGGCGCCCCTCTGGGCACCCCTTTGGGCATCTTCGGATGATGCTGGGCCGAAGGATGCTGGCGTCCTGGGCATGGCTTGAAGCCTAGAGGACGCGTGGTCGGGTCCCCCATCCCGGATCAGCAGTGACGGCAGCTGCATCAGAGCACCGTCTGCCGGCGAGCTGCTCCTTCGAGCTGCTTGGCCGAGCGTTGGTCCGATCAGCCGCTCGGACCCGGTGAAGCGCCAGCGGTTGGACCGGCGGGTTGAGAAGCCAGCAGGGCCGGGTCGTCGAAGGTCGCCGGCCGGTGGACCAGAGATATTCGGTTCCACGGCCAGACGATGGCCCAGACCTTCCCCACGACCAGCGACTCGGGGATGGTTCCTCCCCCGGGAAGGTTCTGGTGGTAGCGCGAGTCCTCGCTGTTCGCACGGTTGTCGCCCATAACCCAGAGGCTTCCCGGCGGCACGACCACGTCGAACTTCATGTTCGAGGGGCTCGCGTGGGGCTTGAGGTAGCTCTTCTCGGTGAGGGGCACACCATTCACGGTGATCTGGCCCTTGGCGTCGCAGCACTTGACCTCGTCGCCCCCGATGCCGATCACCCGCTTCACCAGGTGCCCGGCAGTCGGATAGAGCCCGATCTTGCTCAGCGCGTCCTGAACCAGGTTGAGCCTCTGGTGACCCAGTGGTCCGAGCCACTTTCCCCCCGGATCCTGGAAGACCACCACGTCTCCGCGTTGGACCGGGCTGGTCCAATAGGAGATCTTCTCGACCAGGATCCGGTCGTTGGTCTGCAGCAGCGGCTCCATCGACCCCGACGGGACGAAGAACATCTGAACGAAGAACGCCTTGATGACCGAGGCGATCACCAGTGCGATGACCAGGAGAACGATCGTCTCGAGCCAGACCGGCAGGGACCGCTTTCCCTTGGGCTCGGCCGGCTTCGCCTCGCGGAAACTCATGCGGGGACCCTACCGGGGGCCCCTGAAGGGGCCGCGGCCGCACTTCTGGATTCCTGAGTGAGCGCCCGGCTGAGCCGAGAGCGCGGCTCAGCGGTGCGGAACGAGCTGCCCGGCGAGCTCGGGATCCCGGAGAGCGACGCGGCGCATGAACCCACACGTTGCCTCGACAAGAACGCCCTCCTCCTTCGCCAGGGCGAATGCCGCCCGGGTGATCGCCTCGCCGTACCCGTGTTGGCGGTACTCCCGCGGCACCTCGCTGTACAGGAAGTCCCACACACCGTCGGCCTCACGGAAGAAGACCATCCCGACGCGACGCCCCTCAGCGTCGTAGGCGGTCATCTCGTCGTCGTGGATCTCCAGGGTCACCTGCTCGGCCATGCTTCCAGTCTGACTCATCGGTCGCGCCCGGCCGAAGGGGGTGAGGTGACCATTCTTGTCCCACGAGGACCGAGTGGACTTTAGGGTGGAGGCCATGACAATCCTCGACGACGCCAAGGCGGGAATGGACCATGGGGTCCGCCCGCAGGACGATCTGTTCGGGCATGTGAATGGTGCGTGGCTGGAAGCGGCCGAGATTCCCGTCGACCGGGCACGGTGGGGGTGGTTCGTCGTCCTCGACGAGGAGTCTCGACACCAGGTCCGCGACATCGTCGAGGAGGCGGCGCGCGCGGTGACCGATGGTTCAGTCGGAGCCGGGTCCCCGCTACATCAGATCGGGAGCTTGTACACCTCGTTCCTGGACGAGGACGCCGTGGAGTCTCGCGGTGCCGAGCCCATCCGTGCCGACCTCGAGGAACTGGCCGGCATCTCGAACATGAGTGACCTGGTGACCTTCGTCGGGCGGCGGGAGCGGACCGGTGGGTCAGGGTTCTTCGCGGCCTACGTGAACACCGACGACACCAACTCCGAGCGGTATGTGCTGAACCTTGTGCAAGGCGGTCTCGGCCTCCCGGACGAGTCTTACTACCGCGACGACAAGTTCGCCGAGATCCGCAAGGCCTACGTCGCCCACGTGAGCGCGATGTTCGGGTACGCCGGCTATCCCGACGCCGACGGTGCCGCTCAGCGGATCCTCGACCTCGAGGAGCGCCTCGCGGGCGGGCACTGGGAGCGCAGTCTGACCCGCGACCGGGTCAAGACCTACAACCTGATGCCCTTCGACGACTTGGTCGCCCTGGTACCGCACTTCCCCTGGGCGGCCTGGCGCGACGCGATCGATGCCACCCATGAGGCCGTCGCCGAGGTCATCGTCCGTGAGCCGAGCTTCTTCACCCACCTGTCGGCGTTGCTCGCCGAGGTGCCGTTGCCGGTCTGGAAGGACTGGGTGGCGGCGAGGGTGATCCGCGCCGCGGCGCCGTACCTCAGCAAGGACTTCTCCGAGGGCATCTTCGACTTCTACGGCCGGACCCTCAGCGGGACCCCCGAGCAGCGGCAGCGCTGGAAGCGCGGAGTCGCTTTCGTCGAGGACGCCGTGGGCGAGGCGGTGGGCGAAATCTACGTGGACCGTCACTTCCCGCCCTCGTCGAAGGCGATGATGGACGAGCTCGTGGCCAACCTCCTGGAGGCCTACCGGCGAAGCATCGGTGACCTGGACTGGATGAGCGAGGCGACCAAGCAGCGGGCGTACCGCAAGTTGGAGACCTTCCTGCCGAAGATCGGCTACCCCGACAAGTTCAGGGACTACTCGGCCCTCGAGGTCGCGTCCGGCGACCTGCTTGGCAACGCGCGTCGAGCCGCCTCCTTCGAGCACGACCGGCAACTGCGCAAGATCGGCTCACCCGTCGACCGCGGCGAGTGGTTCATGCTTCCCCAGACGGTGAACGCCTACTACAACCCGGGCACCAACGAGATCACTTTCCCTGCCGGCATCCTGCAGAAGCCGTTCTTCGACCCGGATGCCGATCCCGCCGAGAACTACGGCGCCATCGGCGCGGCCATCGGGCATGAGATCGGCCACGGCTTCGACGACCAAGGCTCTCAGTACGACGAGCTCGGCAACATGAACAACTGGTGGACCGACGAGGATCGCCTCGCCTTCGAGGCTCGTAAGGACGCGCTGGTCGAGCAGTACAACAGGTTCGCGCCGCGGGATCTGCCCGGCGAGTACGTCAACGGAGCGCTGACGGTGGGTGAGAACATCGGCGATCTGGGCGGGCTCACCATTGCCCTGAAGGCCTACCGAATCAGCCTCAACGGTGACCCAGAGCCTGTCGTGAACGGTCTCAGCGGCACTCAGCGCCTGTTCCTGAGCTGGGCACACGTGTGGCGGTCGAAGACGCGCCAGGAGCTCGCCCGGCAGTACCTCACGACCGACCCGCACTCCCCCGACGAGTTCCGGGCCAACATCGTGCGCAACCTCGACGAGTTCCACGAGGCGTTCGGCACCGTCGAGGGTGACGCCCTGTGGCTCGAGCCGCCGGCGCGGGTCAGGATCTGGTAGACGTCGGGAGTCGCTTCAGGCGGGCACTGCCAGTGACAGGGCGAAGTCACCCGCTTCGTCGGTCCACCAATCGCTGAGCGAGAACCCGGCCGCCCCCAGCTCGGCCTCGATCCGCTCCCGGGTGAACTTCGCCGAGATCTCGGTGCGCAGCTCCTCGCCCGCGGCGAACTCGACGACCAGCTCCAGGCTCCCGATCCGGACCCGCTGATCGCGGGTCGACCGAAGTCGCATCTCGATCCACTCCCGTTCCTCGTCCCAGACCGCGACGTGAGCGAAGGCTTCGACCTCGAAGTCGGCATCGAGGCTGTTGTTGAGGACATGCAGGACGTTCCGGTTGAACTCCGCGGTCACGCCGGCGTCGTCGTCGTAGGCACGCACCAGCCGGTCGCGATCCTTGACCAGGTCCGTGCCGAGGAGGAACGAGTCGCCTGGCCCGAGGCCGGCACGGATCGCGGCGAGGAAGGTACGGCGCTCGGCGGGGGAAAGGTTGCCGATGGTGCCGCCGAGGAAGGCGAACATCCGGGTCCCGCCGGACGGGATCATCCCCAGGTGGCGCTCGAAGTCGCCCACCATCCCGTGCAGGCTGAGTGCGGGGTAGTCCACGGAGAGCGCCTTCATCGCGTCTTCGAGTGCGGTGGGTGACACGTCCACTGGGATGTAGCGGCGAAGGGTCCCGGCTCGGGCCAGCCCGTCGAGCAGCAGGCGCGTCTTCTGAGACGAGCCCGACCCCAGCTCGACGAGGGTGTCCGCGTTGGAGGCCGCGGCGATCTCGTCGGCCCGAGTCTCCAGGATGGAGCGTTCCGCCCGCGTCGGGTAGTACTCCGGCAGGCGGGTGATCGACTCGAAGAGGTCGGAGCCCCGAGCGTCGTAGAAGTACTTCGGGGGTAGCCACTTCGGGTTCGAGGACAGTCCGGCACGGACGTCACGGACCAGCCCCGTCACCAGGTCGTCGGGGGAGAGATGCACGTCGAGGGTGAACTCGGTCATGGGTCCTTCCGGTCAGAGTGGGATCGGGGTGAAGGTCACCGATCCGGCAGTGGCGGTGACGACGTGGTGGTCGGGCACGAGCTCCCAGTCTTCGGAGTCGTCGGTCGGCTCGGAGGCCACGACGGTGTAGTCCGCTCCACGCCGCACGAAGAGGTCTTCGCCGTGCCGGGTCGCCGCGAGCCCGGCACCGTCGGAAGCCAGCAGGTTGAGCCGGCCATCGCCGTGACCCGCCAGCGTGGTGACCACGTGGGCCAGCCCGTCGCCGAGAGTTGCGCCGCCGGACCATGCCTCGACGGCGAGGGCGAAGGCGATCGAGGTATCGACGGCCGCCCGGGCCTCCGGCACATCGAGGGCGCGGCCCCAGAGCTCCTTGCGAGCCCGCGGCCAGTCGAAGAGGCGACCGTTCAGGCTGAACAGCCACCGACCGTGGCGGAACGGCGCCGCGGCGGTCTCGTCCAGGGCAGTGCCCTCCGTCGCCGAGCGGACGTTCGCGATCAGGATGGGTGAGTGAATGGTTGGGGCGATCGAGGCGAACGATGCGTCCGACCAGATCGGACGGGCCTGGCGGTAGCGGACCGCCTCCCCCTGCCCGTCGACGTACCAGCCGACTCCGAATCCATCGGCGTTGACCAGTCCGTGCTTCTGGAGACGCGGTTGGTAAGACTGCTCGAGCAGCGAGTGCGGAGCCTCGAGCACCAGCTCGGAGAGTGGGCGGGGTGGTCCGGAGTAGCCCAGGTGGCGGCACATGTCAGACCGACCTCGCCGTCCGGAACCCCGCGAAGATCTGCCGGCGGATCGGGAAGTCCCAGTTCCGGAAGGTCGCCCGGCACGCCAACGAGTCGGTCGCCCAGGAGCCACCCCGCAGCACTTTGTAGTCGGCCCCGAAGAAGACCTCGGAGTACTCGCGGTAGGGGAAGGTGCAGAAGCCGGGGTGCCCGTGGAAGTCCGTCGAGGTCCACTCCCAGACGTCGCCGATCATCTGCCGCGCGCCGTAGGGGGATGCCCCACCGGGGTAGGAGCCGACCCTGGTGGGCCGATAGCGGACCTGGCCTAGGTTGGCGAGGGACTCGGTCGGCGCCTGGTCTCCCCAGGGGTAGCGGCGCTTGGTCTGATCCCTCGGATCCCAGGACGCGGCCTTCTCCCACTCCGCCTCCGTCGGCAGCCGACGCCCGGCCCAGCGCGCGTAAGCCTCGGCCTCGAAGTAGCAGACGTGCTCCACGGCATCCTCGAGGTTCAGCGGCTCGACCTCGCCGAACCTCCGGGTGAGCCAGGTTCCAGCGTCTCGATGCCAGAACGCCGGGGCTCGCTTGCCCGACCGGTTGCGCCAGTCCCAGCCTTCGACCGACCACCAGGCCGGGTCGTCGTAGCCGCCCTCCTCGATGAAGCGGAGGTAGGCGCCGGTGGAGACCGGGGTCGTGTCGATCCAGAACGACTCGACCCCGACCTGGTGCGCGGGTCGCTCGTTGTCGTAGGCCCAGGGATCGGAGGACGTCCCCATCACGAAGGGCCCGCCCTCGACGAAGACCTCGGCGGCCTCCACCGGGGACCAGGGCACGTCGGGGGCGTTGCGCTCGACGAGCACCGCGTCCCCGCGCCGCAGCTGATGGGTGGCCAGCATCGTCTCGTCGTGCTGGTGCTCGTGCTGCAGCACCATCCCGTAGACGAACCCGGAGTCGGTCAACGGGGCGCCCTGATCCATCCGGACTGTCTCCAAGGAGTCCAGCACCTTGCGGCGGACCAGATCGATGTAGGAGGTCGACTCCTCGGGTGTCAGCAGGGGCAGGCTCGGACGCTCTGAACGGGGGTGCTCGAAGGCGTCGTAGAGGGTGTCGATCTCGGGTCGCATCGGGTCGACTCCGGCGGCGGCACGCAGGAGCCAGAGCTCCTCGTAGTTCCCGACGTGAGCGAGGTCCCACACGAGCGGGGACATCAGCCGCGAGTGCTGCTCGGTGAGCTCGGCGTCGTCGAGCACGTCGACGGTGAGTCCGAGCGAGCGGCGCCTCACGCGCTCCAACTCATCTGCGACCGTCTGCTTGAGGTCGTCGGCGTCGGTGAAAGCCCTCATCTGCATCACCCGTGAAGGAGTTCGTCGTCGGCGGGAGCCAGTCCCCGGTAGGTGTAGCGCTCGGCGAACTCGCCGACCAGCGGCGCGGAGGCCTCTCCCAGCCGCAGGAGCGCAAGGTCGACCAGGCGAACGGCGGAGCCGGCGAGCGCGGGATCGGCGAGCCCCGAGCGGGCCGCCCGGTCCCAGGCGTCGATCGCGTCGGGATCGATCGCGTCGGCCACGCCAGCCTCGTCCGACATCAATGCCCACAGCACGAGGACCGGCACCGGCCACCAACGGCGAGGCTGGGCGTCGAGGTACCGCACCTCGAACCATCCGCGTGGCCGCACCGGAGGGAAGAGCGTGGTGAGGTGGTAGTCCAGGTCGTCGATGGTTGGCTGGCCGAAGCCGGTCCGTCCCGCCAGCCACTCCCCGAAAGTGAAGCCCGGTCGAGCGAGCCACTGCTCACCGCGGATCATCATCACCGGGGCCCGGAGGGCGTATCGAGTCCACCCGGTGACCGGGTCGTCCCCCTCCGGGGCCGCGGTGCGCAACGGCTCGAGCTCCTGCCAGATCCCCTGGCGCCGGGAGCGCCACCCCGGAGCGGGAGAGTTGGCGAAGGCGGCTATCAGGATCGGACCGAGGTCGTGGAGCAATCGCCACCGCTGCGCGACGGCGGCCGGGTCCTGCCCACAGTCGAGGTTGACCTGCAGCCCCACGCAGCAGCACATCATCTGGGAGCCGACGACCGGGTCGGCGGCCGCGAAGTAGTCCTCCATGGCCTCGTACCGAGGGGCATCGAGCTGCCGGACTCCGGGCCGCAGGCAGTCCAGCGCGCGATCGGAGATCGTGATGTCGAGGGGGCGGAGGCGGTCGAGAACTGCCTGGGTATCGACCGCAAGGTCATGGACCACGGTGAACGGGTCCTCATGGGGGCGCGAGCTCAGCTCAAGCTGCCCTCCCGGCTCGAAGGTGATCCGGCTGCCACCGGGCAGCCGTAGGGCTTCGAGCCGTTCGGCCACCTCTGGGAGCGGGATCAGGGTGGCCGGGTCGGCGGAGTGGACGAGGAGCCATTCAAGCTCCACGCCGACTTTGACGGGAGGCCCGGTCTTGAAGCACACCCCGCGGATGTGGGCGAGCACGTCCTCCTCGCTGGTCAGGGCGTCGTTGGAGACGAACTGCATGGTTCGGGGCACGTGCTCACCTCCTGAACGGCTCGGAGCCGGACCTCCACTATGTCTCGCGTCGGCGACTATCGCATCCGCCTTCGGTTACCGAAGGGTGACGCTTCTTCGGAACGGCCCCTCTGTTGGGCCAACCGCCTGGCTGCCGCCGTGATTCCGGAACGCTCAGGCGATGGCGTGCAGCACGGCCATCAGGCGGGGGTCCTCGGGTTCGACCGCGGTGCTGAACCGGCCGAGGATGCTGCCGTCGGCGGTCAGGAGGAACTTCTCGAAGTTCCAGGCGATGTCCCCCGACTTGCCCTTCTCGTTGGACGTCTCGACCAGGTCGGCGAAGATCGGATGCCGGTTCTCGCCGTTGACCTCGACCTTCTCGGTGAGGGGAAAGGTCACGCCGTAGGTGCTGGAGCAGAACTCCCCGATCTCCTCGGGGGTACCGGGCTCCTGGGCGCCGAACTGGTTGCAGGGGACTCCCACGACGAGTAGTCGATCGGCGCCGTACTCCTCATGGAGTCGCTGCAGACCGGCGTACTGGGGGGTGAATCCGCAATATGAGGCAACGTTGACCAGCAGCACGGCGCGACCCGCCGCCAGATCCCGCAGTGTCGTGGGGGTCCCGTCGAGCTGGGCGATGTTGTGGTCGAGGGGGGTTTGGTCGGACATGGCAGACGACTCTACCCAAGGGAACCCACGCGAACCCAGTCGTCAGCCCAGTCGTCAGCCCAGTCTTCAGCCCAGACCGCCGGAGGGATACCTCGAGTCGGCACCCGGTCCACGCAGGGCCCTTCGCGCCATCGATCCGAGCACCTCCCGCAGCTCCTGCTCGGGGAGGCGCCCGGTCCGGGGGGTGGAGTTGAGCAGACCGAAGGTCGCCTGCGCCATGGCTCGGGCATGGGGGGCGCCCAGGTGCGGGTCGAGACTCTGCAGGACGCCCACCCAGACCCCTACGTAGGCGTTCTGGGTGGCACGCACCTGCTCCCGGGCCTGGTCGGGCAGGGAGGCCCAGTCCCGGTCCTGAACCACGATCAGCGCCCTGTTCGAGAGGGCGAAGTCCAGATGCCAGTCGATGAGGGCGACTAGAGCCTCGGTGCTTGTCTCCGCCTCGGCGACGCGCTCTTGGGCCACGGCGAGGAGCTCCTCGCTGATCGAGGTGAGCATCTCGGCGAGCATCGCGTCCTTGGAAGCGAAGTGGCGGTAGAGCGCCGGGCCGGAGATTCCGCAGGCCGCACCCAGCTCGGCCACCGAGACTCCATGGAAGCCGCGCTCGGCGAAGAGCGTCGCCGCGGTGGCGAGGATCTGCTCACGTCTGCCCACCCCATCAGGTTAGCGGTCGCTAACCAGTGAAGGCGCAGAACTCGTTGCCCTCGGGGTCGGCCATGATGTTCCACTCGATGTCGCCACCCTCCGGGCGCAGCAGCGTGGCGCCGATGCCGACCAGCTCGTCGAGGCTCCGGGTGTCGACATCGATGTGGACCCGGTTCTTGGCCCGCTTGGGCTCGGCGACGGGCACGAAGCCAATGGCCGCGAACGGACTGCCCGGGATATCGCGCAACACCGTCGACCCGAGCGGCGTCTCGAGGGGCTCCACGCCGAACGCGGCCCCCCACCAGCGGCCGAGTGAGGCGGGATCCACGCAGTCCACGACCAGGTCGGTCACGCGGGGCCGCGCCCGGTCGTCACCGGGGAAGACGCAGAGCTCCCCACCCTCGGGGTCGGCCAGGACGTCCCACGCGAAGGAATCCAGGTCGAGGGGGGTAGCACCGAGTTCCAGCAGGCTCCGGGTGTCTCCATGCACGTCGAGGTGCACCCGGTGCTTGACCGTCTTGGGCTCGGGGACGCGGTCGATCCAGACCGTGCGCCAGGGCTCCTCACCGTCGAGCCGCACGTTCTCGTCGGGCAGCAGTTGCAGGGAAAGCCCGAGTGCGCCGGCCCAGAACGCGCCGAGGCGGTCCGCCCGGTCGGCGTCCAGGCACAGGGCCTGGTAGGTGATCAGTGGCTCCATCGACCCACCCCACCACGAGAAGCGGAGGGCGGGAAGCCCCTTCCGGTGGACGGTGATGTTAACGAACGCTAACCTGGCAGGGAAGGGTGACCAGCCGCTGACCAGCCGTTGACCAGCCAGCTGGCGGGAAGGTGTGGAGGTGAGCGTCGTGAGGGAGCTCGTGCAGGATCTGCGAGACCGCCTCGCCGAGGTGCGCCAGGGCGGTTCGCCGCTCGCGCGGGAGAAGCACATCGCCCGGGGCAAGCTGCTCGTCCGCGACCGGATCGATCGACTCCTCGACCCCGGCAGCCCTTTCCTGGAGCTCAGTCCACTGGCGGCGACCGGCATGTACGACGACGCCATCCCCTCCGCAGGCATCGTGACGGGCATCGGCCGGGTGTCCGGTCGGGAGTGCGTGATCGTGGCCAACGACGCCACCGTCAAGGGCGGCACCTACTACCCGATCACGGTCAAGAAGCACCTGCGTGCCCAGGAGATCGCGCGGCAGAATCGCCTTCCCTGCGTCTACCTCGTCGACTCCGGTGGTGCGTTCCTGCCGATGCAGGACGAGGTCTTCCCCGATCGGGAGCACTTCGGCCGGATCTTCTTCAACCAGGCCACCTTGTCGGCCCAGCAGATCCCCCAGATCGCCGCGGTCATGGGGTCCTGCACCGCAGGGGGCGCGTACGTGCCGGCCATGTCGGACGAGACGGTGATCGTGCGCAATCAGGGAACGATCTTCCTCGGCGGCCCTCCGTTGGTGAAGGCCGCGACCGGCGAGGTGGTCACTGCTGAGGAGCTCGGCGGCGGCGACGTCCACGCCCGGACCAGCGGAGTCGTCGACCACCTTGCCGAGGACGACGCCCACGCCCTGGCGATCGTCAGATCGATCGTGCGCACGCTGCCGAGCACACCCAGCGTGGTCCCGACGGGATCAGCCGCCGCGTTCGAGGAGCCGGTGGAGGACCCCGAGGGGCTCTACGACGTCGTGCCGACCGACACCCGGACGCCGTACGACGTCCGTGAGGTCATCCGGCGCATCGTCGACGGCAGTCGGTTCCACGAGTTCAAGGCCCTCTACGGCGAGACGCTGGTCTGCGGGTTCGCCGAGATCTGGGGATTCCCGGTGGCGATCGTCGCCAACAACGGCATCCTGTTCAGCTCCTCGAGCCTCAAGGGAGCCCACTTCATCGAGTTGGCCAACCAGCGCGGCATCCCGTTGGTCTTTCTGCAGAACATCACCGGCTTCATGGTCGGCCGCGAGTACGAGAGCACCGGGATCGCTCGAGACGGAGCCAAGCTCGTCACCGCCGTCGCCTGCTCGGTGGTTCCGAAGTTCACCGTCGTGATCGGTGGGTCCTTCGGCGCCGGCAACTACGGCATGTGCGGGCGGGCCTACGACCCGCGCTTCCTGTGGATGTGGCCCAACGCCCGGATCTCGGTGATGGGCGGCGAGCAGGCGGCCTCGGTGCTCGCCACCGTTCGCCGCGACGGGATCGAGGCGACCGGCGACTCGTGGAGCGCCGAGGATGAGGAGGCCTTCAAGGAGCCGATCCGCGCGCAGTACGAACTGCAGGGCTCGCCGTACTACTCGACCGCACGACTGTGGGACGACGGAGTCATCGACCCGGTGGAGACCCGGCGGGTGCTGGGCATGGGCCTGGCCGTCGCCGCCCAGACTCCCACGCCGGCCCCGTCCTATGGCGTCTTCCGGATGTGAGGCAGACGTGATCACGACCCTTCTCATCGCCAACCGTGGCGAGATCGCCCTGCGAGTGATCCGGACCGCTCGCCGACTCGGCATCCGCACCGTCGCGGTCTACTCCGACGCCGACCGCACGGCGCCGCACGTGCGCGCAGCTGATGCTGCCGTGCGAATCGGCCCCGCGTCTGCGGCCGACTCCTATCTCGACATCGACGCGCTCATCGATGCCGCGCGGCGGACCGGGGCCGACGCGGTCCACCCGGGCTACGGCTTCCTCTCCGAGCGATCGGACTTCGCTCGCGCAGTCGTCGAAGCCGGACTGGTGTTCGTCGGTCCCACCGCCGACGTGATCGACGCGATGGGACGCAAGGACGCGGCTCGTGAGCTAGCGATCGCCGCGGGAGTCCCGGTGGTGCCGTCCGCAATGGCTGGCGAAGGCGGGGAGGTGAGCTTTCCCGTCCTCGTCAAGGCGGCTGCCGGCGGCGGTGGCAAGGGCATGCGGATCGTCCGGAAGCCCGAGGAGCTCGATCCGGCCGTGGCCGCCGCCCGCCGTGAAGCGGCCAAGGCCTTCGGTGACGACACCATCCTCCTGGAGCGCTACGTCGAGCGCGGTCGCCACGTCGAGGTCCAGGTCATCGCCGACACCCACGGCACAGTCCTGCACCTCTTCGAGCGCGACTGCTCGGTGCAGCGCCGCCACCAGAAGGTGATCGAAGAAGCCCCCGCGCCGACCATCTCCGAGGATCTGCGCAACCGGCTGGCCTCGGCCGCGGTAGCCCTTGCTCGACAGGTCGGCTACACCAATGCCGGCACCGTGGAGTTCCTCGTCGACGGCGAGGCCTTCTACTTCCTCGAGATGAACACCCGGCTCCAGGTCGAGCACCCGGTCACCGAGCTCGTGACCGGCCTGGACCTGGTGCAGCTGCAGCTGCGGGTGGCCGCCGGGGAGCCGGTCGGGCTCGCGCAGGAGGAGATCCGGTTGCGGGGTCACGCGATCGAGGCCCGCGTGTACGCCGAGGACGCCTTCGGCGGTTTCCTGCCTCAGGCGGGGACCGCCGGTGTGGTCCGCTGGACCAGCCGGGCTCGGGTCGACGCGGCGTTGGAGTCGGGGCAGCAGGTCACGTCGGCGTACGACCCGATGCTGGGAAAGGTGACCGTCCACGCCCCGACCCGTGAGGCGGCGCGGCGCTCGCTGCTCGGCGCACTCGACGACTCCGCCATCCTGGGGCTGGTCACCAACCTCGGCTTCCTGCGTGCTCTGGCCGACACCGACGCATTCCGGACTGCTGCGATCGACACTGCGTGGTTGGACCGCCACACCCTTCCCGCGCCGGACGACGCCGTAGCCTGCCTCGTCGCGGCATGGTCGATCGCCCACGACCCCGCACTGCGTGACGCGTCCCCGTTCGGTGCCGCGGACGGCTGGCGGTCGGCCGGCCCTCCGGCGCCGGTGATTGTCGAGCTGGCCCGGGGAGGCCAGAACGTGGTGTACCGGCTCCAAGGCGAGAGTGCCGAGACCCCTGCGGCCCGACACAGCGTGCGCCACCTCGGCGGTGAGGCGAACCTGCGTCTGGAGATCGACGGGATGGTGGTCGAGGCCACTGTCGATGTGGCGGCCCACCGGGTCGAGGTCTCGTACCAGGGCCATACCTTCCGGATCGACCGGCCTGACGCCTTCGGCCCCACCGCCACCGGTCAGATCAGCGACGGTTCGGTGAGCGCTCCGATGCCGGGGACCGTTCTTGAGGTGGTGGTGGCCGAAGGGCAGCGGGTCAGCGAAGGCGAGCTCCTCGGATCGATGGAGGCGATGAAGATGGAGCTGGCCCTCAAGGCCCCGCTCGACGGGGTGGTCACGCGGGTCGGCTGCGCTCCCGGAGACCGCGTGATCTTGGGCGCACCCTTGTTCGTGGTCGATGCGCTGGAAGACTCGGAGTCATGAGGAGTCCCGCCACCCACCGCGAACCGGGCTACCCCGAGCGGGTCACCATCTACGAGGTCGGCCCTCGCGACGGTCTCCAGAACGAGCCGACCATCGTTCCCCTGGACGTGAAGGTGGAGTTCATCGACCGGCTGGCCGCCGCGGGCCTGCCGATCGTCGAAGCGACCAGCTTCGTGCGCCCGGAATGGGTGCCCCAGCTCGCCGATGCTGCCGACCTGATCGACCGGGTCGATCACGAGGGGCCCACACCCATGCCGGTGCTGGTGCCCAACGACAGAGGGTTGGATCGGGCGTTGGAGAAGGGCGTCTCGCACGTCGCGATCTTCGGCAGTGCTACCGAGACATTCGCCCGCAGGAACCTCAACCGCTCCCTGGAGGATCAGTTCACCATGTTCGAGCCCGTCGTGGGCCGGGCCCGCGACAACGGACTGGACGTCCGTGCCTACCTCTCCATGTGCTTCGGCGACCCCTGGGAGGGAGAGGTTCCGCTCAGCCAGGTCGTCTCCGTCGGCAAGCGGCTCTTCGAACTGGGTGCCTCCCAGTTGAGCCTGGGCGACACGATCGGGGTCGGGACGCCGGGGCACGTTACGGCCCTGCTCGACGCCTTCAACGCCGCCGGCTTGCCTGACGGCATGCTGGCGCTGCACTTCCACGACACCTACGGTCAGGCGCTGGGCAACGCTCAGGCGGGCTTGCGTCACGGAGTCACCACCTTCGACTCGTCGGCGGGTGGGCTGGGAGGTTGTCCGTACGCCAAGAGCGCCACCGGCAACCTCGCCACCGAGGACCTGGTCTGGATGCTTCACGGTCTTGGCATCGAGACCGGAGTGGATCTGGAGTCACTCGTCGCCACGAGTCTGTGGATGGCCGGGCACCTGGGCCGGCCCAGCCCATCGCGGGTGGTAGCCGCTCTGGCTGCGCGCTGAGGGACCCGCTTTGGCACAATCACCGCCATGACCCGGGTCTACCTCCACATCGGTGCTCCGAAGACGGGGACGACCTATCTGCAGAACCGGCTCGCCGCCAACCGGACCACGCTGAGCAAGCACCAGGTGAGCTACCCGGCCGTGCGTGTGGGCGACGTCGACCAGTTCCGGCCGGTCCTCGACCTGATGGGGTTGCATTGGCAGGGTGAGGATCCCCCGAGGGGGCAGTGGAAGAGCCTGGTGAGCAAGGTGCGCAGGTCCACCGGCACAGTGATTGTCAGCCACGAGATGCTGTCAGCGGCGAGCGAGGCGACGATAGAACGCGTCGCGGCAGATCTCCACGGCTTGGACCTGCACGTCGTGTACAGCGCTCGAGACCTCGGACGCCAGATCCCGGCGGCCTGGCAGGAGAGCATCAAGCAGGGAAAGCGGTGGAGCTTCGCCGCCTACCTACGGCGTCTCGAGTCACGCCCTCGATCGTTCTTCTGGCGTTCCCAAGACGTCCGTGACGTGTTGACGCGGTGGGGGGCGGCGGTCCCCACGACGAACCTCCACCTGGTCACGGTGCCGCCTGCGGGCGCGCCGCGAGCCATTCTCCTCGAGCGTCTTTGCGCCGCGATGGATCTTCGGATCGAATGGATGCCGAAGGAGCCCTCGGACAGCGCCAACACTTCGATGGGAATCGCCGAGACCAATGTGGTCCGGCGGCTCAACAAGCGTCTGGCCCGCTCCGATCTCACGCGGGCACAGCACGAACGACTGGTCAAGAACCTGCTGGCCCAGCGTGCCTTGGTGCGGCGCGAAGACAAGCAACTGGCGGCCCTTCCCCCGGAGGTGGCCGCTGAGATGAGCGTGCTTGAGAACGAGTGGATCGACTGGGTCCGTACTGCCGGCATCGACGTCGTCGGTGACCTCTCCGATCTCCGGCCCGATCCCATCGAGGGAGACTGGACCGATCCCGACCGACCGCGTCCCAAGGAGGTTCTCGGGGCGGCTCTGGACGCACTGGCCGCCCTCACCATCGAGATGTCCGACAGGTCTGCCGCGCAACGGGCTGCGGCCGCAGTGGACCGCGTCGCCCGGAGGTGGCAGACGCGTTGAGCCTTGACCGGAGCGCAGCGGAGGCGGGCTGGCGGGACCATCTGCTGTCCGGTGGTACTCACATGTGGTCCGACTCGGTCGCGGAGGGCAACCTCGGGCAGGGACCGGTGCCGGCGGCGGCCAATCTGGAGGTGCTCCGGCGGCTGAACCTGCGTGGCACCAGGGTCGACGGCGAAGCGGTCCTCAATGCCCCGCGCACCGGGAGGGGGCGGGTGGCCCACCGGCTGCCGTGGCCACCCGGGCTCCAGGACCCCACTGCGCCTCCCCCGGAGGGGATCCCCTCCGGGGAGCTGAACCGTGTCATTGCCGACGTGCTGGCCCACCTGCTCTTGTCGCGCCCGGCGCCTGACGTCAAGGGCGTGCGGCGCGCCCGCGTCCACGTCTACGGGGCCCCGGTAAGCGCGGCCGAGGCAGGGGCCCGACTGCGGCCTCGGCTGTGGCGACGCTGGACACCGGGTGCTGTGGTCCTGGCTCCGCCACTGCCGGAGCTCCTCTGTGAGACCTGGTCGGCCCGGGTCCAGCAGGGAGCGGTGGAGCCCTGGCCGCGCTTCGTCGCCGCATCCGCACAGTCGCTGCCTCCGGCTGCTCGTCTCGGTGACCTTGTCCGAGAGGCCCGTCTTTGGCACCAGCCGAGGCGTCTCCATGTCGTACTCGACCCGTCCTCGGTGGACGTGCGCCGACTGCTCGGAGCGGTCCGAGCCCCAGGAGAGCCGGTATTTCGCAGGATCCAGCCACTCGCAGTAGAACTGACGCGCATGGTCAACCGCTCGGCGAGCACGGCACCGGCGCCGGCTCGCAAGGCGGTCCGGGACCTGTTGGTGCGGCACCTGCCGGAGGCGGTGGAGTCCCTCACGGTGCCGCCTCGCCTCTTCGATCCGTTGCGCATCGCTGCGAGCGAGGCGCTTGCGGAAGCCCGGCGGGAGGGTGCGGTGATCCACGGTGATCCCGACGAGTGGGTCGCAGCCGTGGAGCGGTGGGGGCCGACCCGGCTCCTTCCGGACTCGGTGCTGCGGATCGGACTCTCCACCTTGGAGTCGGTCCTGAAGGAGGCGGGCTGAGATGGCCAAGCGGGTGATCCTGCACGTCGGTGCGCCGAAGACGGGCACATCGCTGGTCCAGGACTACATGTTTGCCAACCCCGGGGTGCTGGCCGCGCGCGGCATCCTCTACCCGGGCGACGAGCGCGACTCGCACTTCGTCGCCGCGCTTGACCTGATGAAACTCCCCTGGGGAGGTCTGGAGCTCCAGGCAGCGGGAGCCTGGGACCGGATCGCTGAGGATGTCCGGGGATGGAGGGGCACGGCGGTCGTCTCCCACGAGATCCTGGCGCGGGCGACCCCGGATATGGTGGCCCGGGCCCTGAACTCTTTCGGTGGGGCCGAGATCCATGTGCTGGTGTCGGCCCGTGACCTGGTGAGGCAGATCCCTGCCGAGTACCAGGAGAACGTGAAGCATCGCCGGACCCTGTCCTACGAGGAGTTCCTTACCGAGATCGGTGATCCGGCGCGCAACGGTCCGGTCGCCTCGTGGTTCTGGGACGTCCAGGACATCCCCGGGATCTTGGACAGATGGGGCTCCTCGCTGCCCGCGGAGCAGGTGCACGTCCTGACCGTTCCCCCTGCCGGTGCGGACCGCGCGATCCTGCCCGATCGTTTCGCGGAGGCGCTGTCGTTGAACCCTGCGGGCCTGCGTGCCCACCGCAGCCGAGCCAACCCGTCGCTGGGAGCGGCCGAGACGGCGTTCGTGCGAAGGGTCAACGAGGTCGTCAATCCTGGCAACCGGATACCCGGCCGCTTCTACCGCGAGTACGTCCGCGAGAAGCTCGTTCACCAGATGCTGGCCGAACGGTCCCAGGTTTCCCGAATCGGACTCCCCGTGGACGTGTTCGAGTGGGCTCGACAGGTCTCGGCGTCGTGGGCCGATGAGCTCGGTCGCCGAGGCTACGGGATCATCGGCGACCTCGCCGATCTGATCGTCCCGGAGGATGCGTGCCCCACCTCCGACTTCCCCGACCCTGACCATCCCGACGAGGCAGCCGTCGCGGACGTCGGCCTCGAGGCGGTCGTCCGCCTCCTCGATGAAGTGGTCGAGCTGCGTCGCGCGCACGAGAACCTGCGGGAGGAAGGGTCCTTGGTGCCGAAGCGCTCCCTCGTCCACCGACTCAAGCGACGCGCCGTGCGGGCCGAGAAGACCAACGCGGTGGTCCGCCTGGCGATGGGATTCTTGCGGCGGGTGCGCGGCCACTGACCGACGAGACGGATCTTCCGACGAGGCGGGGCGGGCTCAGTCGTCGAGGCGGCGCTCCAGAAGCTCGCTCTTCACGTAGCGGCCGATCTGCCAGGTCGCGAAGGCATCCGACCCGGCCCCGACGACTCCGCCCACCACCGGGGTCCTTCGCCCGACGGTGGTGACTATCCGCTTGCCGGCCACCTGTTTGAGCATGGCTGAGACGACCTCCGCCGCGATGACGTCGTCGAGCAGCGGGTCGTGGACCGGAGCCGTTGCGATGGTCATCGGCGGGTTGGGGAGTCGGTGGCTCCTCAGGAGAGTTCTGGCCCCGCTCTCGGTGAGCAGGCACGCCAGCACGGCGTTGCGCACCCGGGGGTCGGTGAGGTCGTAGCCGCGCAGGTGGGCGACGCCGGCCACCATCCGCGTCTGCACCAGAGCGAGCCCGGCGATGTTCGCGGGAATGGCCGCGGAGGCAACCACGAAGCCGCCGAGGTTGGTGAGGAAGCCCTGGGCCCCGGCGTACCCGACATGGAGGTCGATCACTCGGTTGATGGCCTTGTCCCGGTCCCCGTGGTGGGCGTGTCGTTGCCGGTCGGCGATCTCGGCCACCGGGGGCAGGAACGAGACTCCATCGATCGCCCGGTGCAGGGTCTCCCGGACGAAACCCGATGCGACGGTCGGCGCCATGGTGGGGATCACGGGCGCAGCCAAGGACACGACCCGCTTGAGCGAGTTCAGCCGCCCCATCTCTGCCCCTCCGTCCCTCTCATCTCGACGCTCCCCCCGTGGTGCCGGTTCGAAGCCTACGGCCCGTGAGGACCAGGCTGACTTCACCGGTTGAAGAAGGCAGAATGTCCGGATGAGCGTCGAGCCGCCGCCGAACGTCTGGGAGTTCCCCGACATCAGCGGCGTCCCCGACGACTTGATCGGAGTCGGAGCCGATCTTGAGCCGGGGACCTTGCTCGATGCCTACCGCAAGGGGTGCTTCCCCATGCCGGGCAGCGGTCCCGACGGTGCCCTGGAGTGGTGGTCGCCGCAGCGGCGCGGGGTGCTCCCGCTGCGCAGCCTCAAGGTCACCCGCTCCTTGAAGCAGTCGGCCAAGCGCATGGAGATCCGCGTGAACTCCGCGTTCGAGGCAGTCGTCGAGGGATGCGCCGACCCGAGCCGTGAGGGCGGATGGATCAACGACGACTTCAAGCGGGCCTACCTCGAGCTGCACCGCCTCGGCTGGGCCCATTCGGTCGAGACCTGGCAGGACGGTGAGCTGGTCGGCGGGCTGTACGGAGTGGCCATCGGCGGGCTCTTCGCGGGTGAGTCGATGTTCCGGAGAGTCAGGGACGCGTCCAAGGTCGCTCTGGTCGGTCTGGTGGAGCTGATGGTTGACGAGTACGTCGACGGTCGGCTGATTGACGTCCAGTGGCGCACCGATCACCTCGCTTCGTTGGGCGTGGTGGAGGTGAACCGCCCTCTGTACCAGGTCCTGCTCTCCCGGGCGCTCGCGGTGCCGCTGCCGCGCGCCCTCGCGGAGAGCTCAGTCGCGGACTACTCGCCACGGCGGGTGCCCGTGGGCCGGATCATCTGAGCCTCCTCGGCTGAGCCCGATCTTCAGAGCATGTTCCCGGCGACCGCCCCTCACTTCAGGAGTCGCGACATTCTCCGGTCGGCGAGCAGCTTCCCTCCGGTCTGACAGGTCGGGCAGTACTGCAGGGCGGAGTCCGAGAAGGAGACTTCGCGGATGGTGTCTCCGCAGACGGGGCATGACTCACCGGCTCGGCCGTGCACCCGGAGGCCGGACTTCTTCTCGGACTTGAGGTCGGCGGCGCCGAGGCCCCTGGCTCGGTCCACTGCCTCGGACAGGGTGTCTCGAATCGCGTCGTACAGACGAGCTACCTCCGCCTCATCCAGTCCGTTCGCCGGACGGAACGGCGAGAGCCGGGCGGCGTGCAGGACCTCATCGGAGTAGGCGTTCCCGATCCCGGCGATCACGGACTGATCGCGCAGGAGCCCCTTCAGCTGGCTGCGCCCCGCGCCGCGCAGGAGGCGGGCGAGCAACGCTCGGTCGAAGCCGGACGAGAGCGGATCCGGACCCAGGCGGGCCACACCGGGGACGTCTGCGGGTTGCCGGACGACGTAGAGGGCGAGCCGCTTCTGCGTCCCGGCTTCAGTGATGTCGAGCGCCGATCCGTCGTCGAGGACGATCCGGGCCGCGAGCGGGTTCTTCCCCCCTGGGCGCGACGGAAGCGCCGGGACCGCATCGCGCCAGCGGACCCAGCCTGCCCGGGACAAGTGCAGCAGCAGGTGGATGCCGCCGCAGGAGATGTCGAGGAACTTGCCATGGCGGCTGACTCCATCGACGAAGGCCCCGTGCAGGGCGCTGATCGGTGGGTCGAAGGTCTTGAGCGCGCTGAAGGCAACCACGTCGATGCGCGCGATCGCGCGGTCCCGAAGGCGCTCGGTGAGATCGAGCGCGAGCCCCTCCACCTCGGGCAGCTCCGGCACCTGTGCAGCATAGATCCCACGTGTCGACTGCTCGGCTCGTTCGCCCGGGGTTCGGTCGAGCCTCGGAGGTGTCCTCGGCCCGACCTGCCACCATGGGCTCGTGCAGCACCTCGACTCCGGGCGGCCGCAGATCGTTGCCCATCGTGGGGCGAGTGAGCGACTCCCCGAGCACACGCTGGCCGCGTACGTCGCGGCTCTCGACGCGGGAGCCGACGCCCTGGAATGCGACGTCCGGTTGACCTCCGACGCGCACCTGGTGTGCGTCCACGACCGGACGGTGAAGCGCACCGCGAACACTGCCGGGAACGTCTCGGCGATGACCCTGCGTGAGCTCGACAGGCTGGACTTCGCGTCGTGGAAGAACCCCTGGGCGGACCTGGACGACGAGGCGCCGGCGGTCGACGAGGAGGCCAAGCGAGTGCTGACCGCTCGGAGACTGCTCGAAGTCGTCGCAGACTACGACGGCCGGGTCGACCTAGCGGTGGAGTCCAAGCATCCCACCCGGTACGGCCCCTTCGTCGAGCGCCGGATCGCGGACTTGCTGACCGAGTTCGGCATGCACACCAAGGGGTCTCCGGTGCGGGTGATGTCCTTCTCTTTGGCGGCCATGCTGCGGATGAAGCGATTGCTACCGGAGGTCGAGACCGTCTTTCTGTTCGACAAGGAGTACCAGTACCACCTGACCAAGAGCCTGCCGGAGAAGGGCTGGATGGTTGGTCCGGGATTGAAGTTGCTCAAGGAGCAGCCCAAGATTGGCCGGAAGCTCCGCAAGCACGGTCGCCGGATCCATGTCTGGACCGCCAACACTCCGCATGACTGGGACCTGCTCTGCGACCTCGGGGTGGAGGCGATCATCACCGACCGGCCGGGCGCGGCTCGGGACTACCTCGTTGGCCCCGGCCGCCGCTTCCCGAGCTGAGGCTCAGCTGATTCACACCTCGGTTTCAGGAGAGTCTCAGATTCGCCGCCGAAGGCCGCCCGCCGCGCAGCCGTCTCAGATTTATCTCATCTCCAATTGATTCAGGTCTGAACCATGGGTAGTCTTTGTGGTGCTCGGTCGCTGTTGCATCCCCCGTCGACAGCGGCCGAGCTTTTTCGTTCTCTTGCCGCCCTTCGAGGTGCGTGCCGCACCCGCTGTTGGGTGTGAGCCCCTTCCGGATCGCAGCGGCCCGCCGAGGCTCAAACGGGGTCTCGGAACACCGGGCAGGACATGCACCGGGGGCCGCCGCGTCCGGATCCCAGCTCTGATCCGGCGATCCGGATGACCTCGATCCCGGCGTCCTCGAGCCGTGCATTGGTCTGCACGTTGCGCTCGTAGGCCACCGCCAGCCGGGGTGCTATCGCCAGGGTGTTGTTGCCGTCGTCCCACTGCTCGCGCTCGGCAGTGACCGGGTCGAGCCCGGTGTCGATCCGGTGCAGCGTGTCGATCTGCATCGCTTTGGCTGCCGCGATCAGGAACGGCTCGCTCCCGGAAACCGCGAGTGCGAGATCGTCGCCCTCGCCGGACGCGGTCACGGTGTGTGCCCGCAACTCGTCGGCGATATTGGGATACATCACGATCTTGTCGGTGTCGACCATGGTGCAGACCGTGTCCAGATGCATGGTCGCCCGCTCCTGAGCGATCGGAACCGCGAGCACGGTGTGCACCGTTCCCCGCCCGAGCACCTGCCGCGCGAGGCGTTCCACGCCGGCGGGAGTCGTGCGCTCCCCCACTCCAACGGCCACCACCCCTGGAGCGAGGAGCAACACGTCACCACCTTCCACGTGCTCCAAGTGCGGACCGTGCAGGCGCTCGGCTCCGGCGAAGCGGGGGTGGCGCGAGTAGATCAGTGCGGTCAGAGCGGTCTCCCTGACCCTGGCCTCCATGGCGAGCGAGGTGACCACGACTCGTTCGCCGATCCAGACGCTGGAGTCCCGTGTGAACAGAAGGTTGGGCAACGGGTCGATCAGGAAGTCCTCGGGTGCGAACAGGCTGGTGACGATTCCGCGACCCCCGGTGACCTCGTCGTTACGCAACCCTGCGGTGAGCACGTCGGCAAGGGCCTGCGCATCCAGGTCGCTAAGTGCTCCGCGCAGGTAGTCCCGGAGCGTGTCGCCGAGCCGCAATGAGGTGAGCACCTGTGCGACGGCCTCCTGTCGGGCGGCCTCGTCAGCCAGCGTCTCGACAAGCAGCTCAACCAGATACAGGACTTCGGTTCCATGCGTGCGCAGGGCGTCGGCGAAGGCGTCGTGCTCCTCCTGTGCCCGGCCCACCCAGGGGATCCCATCGAAGAGGAGTTGGTCGTTGTTCCTGGGGGTGAGTCGCTTCAGCTCAGGTCCGGGACGATGCAGCAGCACCGTGCGCAACCTTCCCACCTCGGTGGACGCTCCGAACGCAGTCATGGGTCGACCTTAGTGGCGCCGACCGGGCGCGTCAGCCCAGCATCCGAACGACCGTGACGACCGCCAGGGCCGCACAGACCGTTGCGCCCACATAGTGCAGCACCGCGAGGGGAAGGTGGCGCTGAACGACGCGGCCACCCACGACAGCCAGGGCCGACACCGACGCCAGCGCGGCCCAGGCCCCCACGAAGACCGACGCCGGGTCGCGATAGTGCGCAGCCAGGCTCGCAGTGAGCAGCTGACTGAGGTCACCCCACTCCGCAGCGAAGATGACCAGGAAGGAAGCACCTGCTGCAGCCCAGAACGATCGCGCGCCTCTGCGAGCCAGGATCTGGCGTTCCTCCTCGTCCGCGTCCTGCTCGCTGGTGGGTGCTGACCGGATCAGGACGACTGCTCCGATCACGAAGACGAACGCCGCCACGCTGTGGGTCACCACCGACGGGAGCAGAGCAACCAGCCCGCCCGCCGTCACCGCGACGAGGGTCTGGACCGCGAAGGCTGCGGAGACGCCCAACCACACGGCGACTCCGCGGTACCTGGTCGCGAGGATGAGGGAGGCGACGAAGGTCTTGTCGGGGAGTTCCACCACGAAGATGGCCCCGAAGGTCAGGGCGAGGACGGCGAGGTCCACCTAGCCGAGCCCCCGTCGCCAGGCCGTGACGGCCTCGGCCAGCACTTCCTTGACCGGGCGACCCAACGTCGTCGCCGCTCGGACCACGTCGTCGTACTCGGGCTGGGCATTGACCACCTCGCCCCCCATCCGGGCAACTTTGACCGCGACGGGGATGCCGGAGACGTCGACCCGCACGAACTCGCGCTCCAAGGCCGTCTTCGACACCCGGACCTCCCGCACCCCGATCGTCGAGGTGTGCCGGAAGACCGCCTCACGGACCGGGGCTGCGGACTCGGCCGAGGTGAGCACCGACAGGGTGTGTGCCGGCCGCCCCTTCTTCATCAGGATGGGTGTGAGCCAAGCGTCCGACGCGCCGGCTGCGAACAGGGTGGAGAGCACGTCGGGCCACAGCCGCGGGTCCATGTCGTCGACGTTGGCCTCGATGACCAGAGGTCGATCGTCGGCTTCCGCCAAGGTCACTGCGGTACCGACGAGGAGCCGCAAGACGTTCGGGTGGCTCGCGGGATCGCGGCCTCCGGCGCCAACGCCAACCCGCTCGACCTTCATCGTGGGCAGCGATCCCTGCGCGGTCGCCAGCACGCCGAGCAACGCAGCCCCGGTCGGGGTGCAGGATTCGCCCTCCCCCGGCCCACCCTCGACTGCCCGCCCGCGGAGCAGCTCCATCACTGCCGGGACCGGGACCGGGAGGCTCCCATGGTCGGCTGAGACCCGTCCCGAGCCGACAGCAATCGCCGACACGACCACGTCTTCGGCTCCGAGCGCCGCGAACCCCCGACAGACACCGACGACGTCGGCGATGGAGTCCAAGGCCCCGACCTCGTGGAAGTGGACCTCGTCGGGATCGATGCCGTGGACCGCTCCCTCCGCCCGCGCAAGGGCCTCGAAGGTTGCCAGGGCAGCCCCCTTGGTGGCCTCGTCGAGTCCAGCCGACTCCACCAGGGTGCGGATGTCACGCCAGGAGCGGTGCGGCGCACCGTCGGCAACCTCGACGCGGACCCGGCGCGCCCGCAGCCCAGTGCGCGAGACGGTCTCAGCGTGTAACGAGACTGCTCCGGGGACCACGCTCTCCACCGCGGAGGCGATCAGACCGAGCTCCACCCCGGCGTCGACCAGGGCACCGAGCAGCATGTCTCCCGACGCCCCCGCGGTCGCGTCAACCCAGACGATCACTCCTGGAACCTTCCGGACTGGCGGGCGACGCGGGCTGCGAAGACGCCGGCGCCGTAGCCGTTGTCGATGTTGACCACCGCGATCCCCGGTGCGCAGGAGTTGAGCATGGCGAGGAGGGCGGCCAGCCCGTCGAACGAGGCGCCGTATCCGATCGAGGTCGGGACGGCCACGAGCGGTACGCCGGTGAGGCCGCCCACCACACTCGGTAGGGCGCCCTCCATGCCCGCGACGACGATGAGGCAGTCGGACTCGCGCAGAGCGGCCTGTTCGCCCAGGATCCGGTGGAGCCCGGCGACCCCCACATCGCCGATGTGCCGGGCACCGGCGCCGTGCACGCGGGCGGAGAGGACGGCTTCGGCGGCGACCGGCAGGTCCGCCGTACCGGCGGAGACCACCGTGACCAGACCGCGCGGGGCCGGCAGCTCGCCGAGGGTGACCGCGCGTGCGGAGGCATGTGCCTCGGCCTCGGGGAACGCGTCCAGCACCTTGCCGGCCCCCGTCTCGTCAAGCCGGGTCACCATCACCGCACGGTGTGGATGCGCGGTCCGGAGGGCGGCGAGGATGTCGACGACCTGGTCGGGCGTCTTGCCGGCGCCGAAGACGACCTCCGGGTCCCCGGTGCGCTTCTCCCGGTCGGTGTCGAGGCGGGCGAATCCCAGGTCGTGCACCTGCTCATCCATGAGCGCAATCTATCCGCCTCTTCACGTCCACCCGGAGGGACGCCACTAGGCTGTGCGCGTGTCCGAGCCTCGCCGCTACGCCTACCTGGGTCCCGAGGGGACCTTCACCGAACAGGCGCTGCGGAGCGTGCCGGAGAGTGAGGGTGCCGAGCTAGCCCCTTGCCCGACCGTGACCGTCGCGCTGGACGAGGTGCGCACCGGCATCGCCCACGCGGCCGTAGTCCCGATCGAGAACTCCGTCGAAGGCTCGGTTCCCGTCACCCTCGATGAGCTGGCGACCGGCGCACCCCTGATCATCCGGCGTGAGATCACCGTCCCGGTCGCCTTCTCGCTGCTCGTCCGCAGAGGGACCAGGGTCAGCGACATCTCCGTGGTCGCCACGCATCCGCACGGTGCCGCGCAGACGCGTCGCTGGGTCGCCGCGCACCTGCCGGGGGTGGAGGTCGTGCACACCACGTCGACCGCAGCCGCCGCTGCCGGCCTGGCGACGGGTGACGGATCGTGGGACGCCGCTATCTCGGCCCCGGTGGCCGCCGAGCACTACGACTTGGAAGTGCTCGCCGAGGGGATGGGTGACAACGAGGATGCGATCACCAGGTTCGTGCTGGTGACCACTGCTGGTGCCCCGACGCCGCGCACCGGTGCGGACAAGACGTCGCTGGTCGCCTTCATGCACGAGGACCACCCCGGGGCGCTGATGGAGATCCTCGAGCAGTTCACCATCCGCGGAGTCAACCTGACCCGGATCGAGTCTCGCCCCACCGGGGCAGCCCTGGGCAACTACTGCTTCTCGATCGACTGTGAGGGTCACGTCGATGACGCCCGGGTCGGTGAGGCGCTGATGGGCCTGTACCGCGTCTGCGCCGACGTACGGTTCCTCGGCTCCTACGAGCGTCACGACGGCAAGACCCCCACCATCCGCCCGGGAACGTCCGACGCCGAGTTCGACGGGGCCCGCTCCTGGCTCCACGACATCCGCCACGGCTAGGCGGCTCCTCGTGCCCACGGGACGGGCCTGATCTACCTCGGCACCCGGACCAAGAGCTGGCCGTGCACGCACTCGCAGTGCATTTCCTTCCCCGGCCCGATGGGGTCGCCGTCGATCTGGCGAGGGATGTCATGGGCGACCCGCACGCTGATCGACCTGCCTTGCATGCGGTTGATGGCGTCGTCCTCTCGCCGGTCCTTGGAGAGGACTCGGGCGATCACGAGCAGCCACGACCAGAACCCCCGGGGGTGGAGGACCACAACGTCGATCAGGCCGTCGTCGATCGTCGCCTCGGGGATCAGGTGCATCCCACCTCGGAGGTAGCCCACGTTCCCCACGACCACCGTCTTGGCTCGTCGCTTGATCCACTCCCCCCCGTCGACGGAGATCTCCACCCGTACGGCGGGGAACATCATGTTCCGCAAGCCTGACGCCAGGTACGCGAACCACCCAACCCGGGCCTTCGCCGCGTCGTCGACGCCCGCCATCACCGCGGCGTCCAGACCCATACCGGCCATGACCAGGAAGGTCCCCTCGGCTGCCATGCCGTCACCGGTGACCCGGACCATGTCGATGGCTCGGTTCTGCCCGTTGAGGGCCACGTCGATCGCCGATGCCAGATGGAGCGGGAGGTCGAGGTTGCGGGCGAGCAGGTTCCCGGTGCCCGCCGGGACCACCCCGACCGGGATCCCGCTGCCGGCCAACGCGGCGCAGACCGTCCGGACCGTTCCGTCGCCCCCGCACACGACCACCAGGTCGGCCCCGTTCGCGAGTGCGTCGCGGGCCATGGTCCGACCCGAGTCCTCGGGGGTCGTGAAGTGCCACGCCGGGGTCGACCAGCCGGAGCCCAGCGCCTGTCGCTCGAGGGCCCGGCGGAAGGAGCCGACATCCTCGACCTTCACGGGGTTGAGGATCACCGCGAGGTAGCGGCCATGGGGCGGACGACCGGGTTGCCAGCGCACCGAGGGTTGTGGCTCCGGATGGAACACCAGGAGCGAGGTCAGCACGACAGCCGCGCCGAGCAGGTAGCCGGCGAGTACGTCGGACATCGTGTGTACGCCGAGAAGCAGCCGGTCCAGCCCCACGAGGATCCCCACGGCGATCGCCGCACCGGCGATCCAGCGCCTGGTGGTTCTCCGCCGGACGTAGATCGAGCTCAGCGTGATCGCGATGCCCACCGCGGTGGCGGCGTACGTGGCATGGCCGGACGGGAAGGAAGGTGATGTCAGGGTGTGGATCGGGAAGGCCCAGGTGGGCCGGGGGCGATTGACCAGCGCCTTCAGCGCCGCGTCCGCGAGCACCGACACCGCCATCAGGGCGATCGTCCAGATCGCGGCGCGTGGGTGACGTCGAAGCGCGAGGGCCGCCGAGGCAGTCACCGCGTACACCAGCATCGGGCCGGTCGTCATCACAAGCTCGATGACGATGAGCACAATCTCGACCCAGGGCCAGCGGTCGTGCCACAGTGTCGGGTCGATTCCCCACCAGGAGTCCAGACGCCTCATCGGCCCGGGGGCGAACGTCACCAGCAGCGTGAGCAGGGCCAGCGCTGCCCACAGGAGGACGGCGGCGCTGAGCACGCTGCGCCGACCCTCCGGTGACGGCGTCACGGTGCCCTCCTTCGCAGCGGACGAAGGCTCAAGTATGCCCGGATCAGGACGAACGGCGTCTGGCCCTCCCGGCGTCGATATCCTGACCTGGTGATCGATCCCCGAACCCTCCGTGACGAACCCGACCGCATCCGCGCGGCCCAGCGCAAGCGGGGTCTCCCCGAGAGCGTGGTGGACCTGGCTGTGGCTGCCGACGAGCGGCGGCGTCAGGCGATCGGCGAGTTCGAGCGGCTCCGTGGTGAGCAGAAACAGCTCGGCAAGCTGATCCCTCAGGCTCAGGGGGAGGAGAAGGCCGCTCTCCTGGAACAGACCAAGGAGCTCTCCGCAAGGGTCAAGGAGGCCGAGGCCGAGCAGACGACCGCAGAGGAGCTGTTCGGCCAGGCCGTCATGGCGATCCCCAACCCCGCCGCTGACGAGGCGCCCGCCGGAGGAGAGGACGACTTCGTCGTCCTCGAGACCGTGGGGACTCCTCGTGACTTCGTGGCGGAGGGATTCGAGCCGCGCGACCACATCGAGCTGGGGCGGATGCTGGGCGCGATCGACATCGACCGCGGCGCCAAGGTGAGCGGGGCGCGCTTCTACTACCTGACCGGTCCCGGTGCCGACCTCGAGCTCGCCCTGCTGAACATGGCGATGGACCAAGCTCGTGCCGCTGGCTTCATCACCGCGATCCCGCCCGCGCTGGTGAAGCCGCGAGCCATGGACGGCACCGGTTTCCTCGGCCAGGCCGCCGACGACGTCTATCGCATCGAAGGCGAGGATCTGTACCTCGTCGGCACCAGCGAGGTCCCCATGGCGGCGTACCACTCAGATGAGATTCTCGACGCCGAGTCGCTGCCCGTCCGTTACGCGGCGTTCAGCCCCTGCTACCGCAAGGAGGCAGGGTCGTACGGCAAGGACACCCGCGGAATCATCCGCGTGCACTGGTTCGACAAGGTTGAGATGTTCTCGTACACGACGGTCGAGGAGTCGTTCGCCGAGCACAAGCGACTGCTTGCCTGGGAGAAGGAGTTCCTCACCAAGCTGGAGCTCGCCTTCCGGGTGGTCGACATCGCCGCCGGTGACCTCGGGCTCTCGGCGCAGCGCAAGTACGACTGCGAGGCCTGGATCCCGACACAGGGCAAGTATCGCGAGCTCACCTCGACGTCGAACTGCACAGACTTCCAGGCACGGCGGCTCGACATCCGTGGCCGGTTCTCCGACGGGGTCAAGCCCCTTGCGACCCTCAACGGCACCCTGTGCGCCATGACCCGAACCATTGTCGCGATTCTGGAGACTCACCAGCAGGCTGACGGGTCGGTGCGGATCCCTGAGGCCCTGCGCCCCTATCTCCAGGGGCGGGAGTTCTTGAAGCCGGCCACTACGTGACCTTCACCCCACGGCTGGTCGCCCTGGACGTCGACGGGACGATCTTCGCGCCGATCACGGGCACCGGGACGATGGACGAGACAGTCTCCCCGTCGCTCCAAGACGCCATTCGCCGTGTTGTCCACGCGGGTGTCCCGATCGTCTTGGCGACGGGCCGGGCGGTGGCCGCCGCCGTGGGTGTGCTGAACCACCTGGGGCTGCCCCGACCGGGTGACCAGGTGCTCGCCATCGCGTCGAACGGCGCCGTCGTCTTCCGCTACGCCCCGGTCGAGGTGGTCCAGGCTGCGACCTTCGATGCGAGCAGCGTGGTTCGGCTGCTCCTCGAGCATGTGCCGGACGCGATGGTCGCGGTGGAGGAGGTCGGGGTCGGCTACCGGGTCAACCGGCACTTCCCGGAGGGAGAGATCACCGGCGAGATGATGCTGCAGTCGGTCGACGAGCTGGTCGCGGAGCCGGTGACTCGTGTGATCATCCGGGACCCCTCCTCCTCCGAGGAGGATTTTGTCGAGTTGGCCGAGAAGCTCGGTCTGCACGGCACCAACTACTTCATCGGGTGGACCGCCTGGCTGGACCTGGCACCCCTGGACGTCTCCAAGGCCACCGCCCTGCAGACGACCGCGCAGCACTACGGGGTGCGTCGGGAGGACGTGCTGGCCATCGGTGACGGCCGCAACGACACCGACATGCTGCGCTGGGCCGGTCGCGGGGTCGCCATGGGGCAGGCACCGTTGGAGGTCCAGGAGGCAGCGGACTTCGTGACCGAGACGGTCCACCAGGACGGTGCCGCCGTGGAGTTGAACCGGTGGTTCTGAACCCGTCCTCGGGACACTCGTCGCCTCCTCGTCTGGTAGCGACCGACCTCGACGGCACGCTGCTCGATCCCCAGGGGGAGGTGAGTCCACGAACCCGGGCAGCCCTCGGTGCCCTCGACGCTCGCGGTGTGACTGTGGTCTTCGTGACCGGCCGCCCAATCCGCTGGATCGAGCACCTCCACGAGCACGTCGGTGGTCACGGACTGGCGATCGTGTCCAACGGGGGCGCCGTCTTCGACGTTCGCACCGAGACCGTCATCCGACATCGGCCGATCCCGAGACCGGCCGCCATCGAGATCGCGGCACGGCTGCGCAGAGAGTGCCCGCGGACGAGTTTCGCGATGGAGCGGCTGGACGGCTTCGCCCGGGAGCCCGCCTACCTCCCTCTGGTCGCAGACCGGGACGACCCGGACGTCCTGGTGGGCTCGCTTGAGGACGTGTACACCCCCGACGTGGTCAAGCTGCTGGCGCTCGACCCGGAGTCCGACCCGGAGCCCGACGCCGAGCGCTACTGGAGCCGGGTGGACGGGCTTGTCGGCGACTTGGTGACGACGACGTGGTCCTCGGGACGCGCGATGGTCGAGATGAGCGACCACGGTGTGACCAAGGGGTCCGAGCTACAGGCTCTCTGCGTCGAGCTGGGGATCGGAGCCGACGAGGTCGTCGCCTTCGGTGACATGCCCAACGACACCGACATGCTTGCTTGGGCCGGCGCATCGTATGCGATGGCCAACGCCCATCCCAGCGTGTTGAAGGTCGCCGGAGGGGTCGCCCCGCCGAACGACCAGGATGGGGTCGCCCAGGTGCTCGAGTCGCTCTACGCGTTGTGAGCGCGTTCGGATCACTCGGCCGCTGAAGGGGCTCTAGAGATAGAGGCCACGGTTCTCGTCGCCGGCCTGGCCCGGCTGCGGGTCTGCGTGCTCGCCCGGCGGGAGCGCGCGTCGCATCTGCTCCAGCTGGGCCCGTGCCGCCATCTGCTGGGCGTAGATCGCGGTCTGAATGCCGTGGAAGAGGCCCTCGAGCCAACCCACCAACTGTGCTTGGGCGATCCGCAGCTCCGCCTCGGAGGGAGATTCGGAGGAGAACGGCAACGACATCCGGTCGAGTTCCTCGACGAGCTCGGGGGCGAGTCCCTTCTCCAGCTCCTTGATCGACGAGGAGAAGATCGTGGCGAGCCGGGTACGGGCGGCCTCGTCCAGGGGCGCCGACTTCACCTCGTCCAGCAACTGCCGAATCATGCTGCCGATGCGCATCACCTTGGCGGGCTGCTCGACCAGGTCCGCGACGTGGGAGTCACCGCCCTCGTCGTCGGAGTCGGTCGGGCTGATGGCCATGCCTCCGGGGCCGATGATGACGACGCGCTCTTCTTCCGGCTGCTGGTCGGTCATGCTGCCACCCTACGCAGTGAGCAGGATCTTCCCCACCGAGGCGCCCGATTCCAGAAGCCGGTGAGCCTCGGCGGCGTTCGCCAGTGGCACCTTCTCGCTGATCACCGGGCGTACCTTGCCCTCGGCCACCAACGGCCACACGTGTTCCACGACCGCGCCGCAGATCGCGGCCTTCTCCTCGATCGGACGCGGTCGCAAGAGCGAGCCGATGACCGCGGCGCGTTTGCCCATGAGTGCGGAGAGGTCGATCTCGGTGCGCGCGCCACCTTGCAGCCCGATCACAACGAGCCGACCGCCGGGAGCCAGGGACTCGATGTTCCGGGAGAGGTACTTAGCGCCCATGTTGTCGAGGATCACGTCGACCCCGTGGCCCTCGGTCACCTCCCGGCTCCGGGCCACGAAGTCCTCCCCGGCGTAGTCGATGACGACGTCCGCGCCCAGGGAACGGCAGAGTTCGGCCTTCGCTGCGCTCGCGGTGGTGAGCACCCGTGCTCCCACCTGCTTGGCCAACTGGATCGCGATGGTGCCCACGCCGCCGCTCCCGCCATGGATCAGCACCGTCTCTTCGGGCTGCACGCTCGCGATCATGAACAGGTTCGACCAGACGGTGCAGACTGCCTCGGGGAGTGACGCAGCGTCGATGAGATCCATCCCGGCCGGGATCGGCATCACCTGTCCAGCGGGGACGACGATCCGGGTGGCATAGCCGCCGCCCGCCAGCAACGCGCAGACCTCGTCACCCGGTGACACGGTCGTCACGTCCTCCCCGACGGCGAGGACCGTGCCGGAGCACTCCAGTCCGATCACGTCGGATGCGCCAGGTGGTGGCGCGTAGAGGCCCTGGCGCTGCAGGAGGTCAGCGCGGTTGACGGCCGTGGCTGCCGTGGCGATCAGGACATCGCCGGGGCCAGGGGTCGGGTCGGGAATCTCGGTGAGTCGAAGGACTTCGGGGCCGCCGGCCCCGGAAGGAATGATCGCAAGCACGCGGCCACCTTAGGAGGTGGGACGTGTGGCCGGTAACAAGGCTCGGCGAACGACCTCGGCGAGCTCGGGGGAACGCACTCCGAGCTCAGGTGTCCGAAGGCTCCTCGTCGGAAGTCCACTTCTCGGCGAGTGCCATGGCTCGGCCGGCAAGCTCGCTCATCTGCTCCGGGTCGCCCTCGCTGCGAGCCGCCGCGTATCCGAGCAGAAAGGTCGAGATCGGTGCAGCCCTCCGAGTTACCTGGTGGGCCGCCTCTCGAGCGAGGTCCAAGATCAGGGCCTCATCGAACTCGACATCGACGTCGAGTGCGTCGCACAGTTCATCGATCCAGTCGTGGAGGTTCACACAGATAGGTTCGCGCCAAGCCTGCCCCGAACGCAAACGACACGAAGGATGATCTTTGGTCAGTTCGGCCGTGTCGGGTGGATTCCGTCGAGAGCCTCAAGGTCCGCGGCCTCGTCCACGTCACGAGACTCGGCTCCGACTGCCCGGACCTCGGTGACTCGGAGCCCAGCGAGCAACCGGTGGAACGGGAGCCCGCTGGCCGAGGCGGGGGCGTTCTCCAGGAGCGGTGCGATGCGGTAGACCGCGCACAGGTGCTGGCGGCGTCCGGTGTCGTCAACGAGGATCGCCCCGTCCTCAACTCTCGCCTCCAGGAGTCGGCCGATGGTGTCGCCTGTCACCGCCGGCATGTCCACGGCAAGGGCGACGACCCAGGACGGGGGGTCACCCGCGACGTCGAGCCCGGCACGCAGGCCGGCCAACAAACCTGCCGCCGGACCGCCGTACGGCGGGGACTCCGAGGCCCAGATCAACCCTTCCGGCCCCGGCCGCTCCTCTCCGACCGCGACGACGGTCGCGCACCCGGCCAGCGCCTCGACGGCCAGCTCGAGGAAGGTCCTGCCGAGGCGGATCAGGGAGGCTTTGTCCTCGCCGCCGAGTCGGACCCCGCGGCCGCCGCACAGGACGACGCCGATCACGTCACGGGCCCCGGCCGACGGAAGAGAGGTCGGGCGAGAAGGCAGAAGCCCTGGGGCTGGCTGGTCCGGCACTCCGTGAGTGTGACGCGCGCACCGGACTCGGGCAAGGAGACCCGATCCGACCCGGTCGGTGGGAGGATGGCCCGGTGATATGGCCCGGTGATGAGGAGGCCGACGTGACCCCCGCCCGCGTTGCCGCGGTCCAGTTCGGTGCCGGTCTGGACCGGGCGGAGAACCGGAGCTCCATCGAGCGGGCCCTGGAGATTGCGAGCGAGAGTGCTCCGGACCTCGTGGTGCTGCCCGAAGCCTCGGCGCGCGACTTCGGGTCCCGCGGCTCCAGCCTCGCCGACCACGCGGAGGATCTCGATGGCCCGTTCGTCACCTTCCTGGCCGACCAGGCCCGTCGGCATCAGCAGGTCCTGGTCGCCGGCATGTTCGAGCGGGGTGAAGATCCGGAGCGGCCTTTCAGCACCCAGGTGGTCGTCGGCCCCGGTGGCCTCGAGGCGAGCTACCGCAAGATGCACCTCTACGACTCCTTCGGCCACAAGGAGTCCGACGTCCTCTCGCCAGGTCCGGTCGAGCCGGTGATCACCCGGATCGGTGGCATCACCTGGGGGCTGATGAGCTGCTATGACCTGCGCTTCCCCGAGCTGGCGCGACAACTGGTCGATCGCGGAGCAGAGGGCCTGCTGGTTCCTTCCGCCTGGGTTGCCGGGCCACGCAAGGTCGACCACTGGCGCACCCTGCTTGGTGCCCGAGCGATCGAGAACCTCGTGTACGTCGTGGCCGCAGCCCAACCTGCTCCCCGGTACACCGGCCACTCCGCGATCATTGATCCACGCGGAGAGGTCCTCGCCGAGGCGGGTGACGGAGCTGGAGAGATCGTGATGGCCGACGTCTCATCGGGCGCGGTACGGTCGGCCCGATCCGAGAACCCTTCACTGCTAAACCGTCGGATTTAGGACATTGCTATTCTTCCGCCCGGGGCGGGCGCAGGTGCGAGGAGTGGGGCATGTCAGTGGAGGCGCGAGGATCAGCGTCAGGATCGAGCAGTGCGACCCCGGACGCCTACGTGCCGCGGCACGCGACGACCGTCAGCCGCGTGGGCGCGCATCCGACTCCGTCGGCCCCGGTGTTCTCCTCCTCAGCTCACACTCCCCCAGCCGCACGCATTCCGGCCCAGGCGCTTGCCATGGATGACTTCCTGTCGTCGTCGCAGGTGACCCCGGACCTGGGGCCGGCACCGCTCCCCCGCCGGACTCGACGCTCCTCGGGAGGATCCGCCTCGAGAAGCCGCCGCGTGCTCGCGGCCCTGCTCGGGGCGCCTGTCCGTTTCGCCGTGACTGCCGTGCTCGCGGCGGTCGTCACGGTGATAGGCACCTTCTCCTACGGAGATCGCGGCCTGCTCGCCGCGGAGATTGCCGCGGCGGTCATCTCGGTGAACTACGCGGCCGCCTTCGCCCGTCGTATCGGTGGAAGGGCATGGGCCGGCGCTCTGCTCGCCGTACTAGTCTCCGGTACGGCGATCGCCACCAACTGGCCATTCCTCCTTGCCTCCGCGGCCGTCGGTACCGCCACCCTGGCGGCAGTGCTCGGAGTGATCGCGACCCGTCCGGCGGCCACGATGTTCAGGCTCGTGCGGGAGATCCTCATCGCTACCGGAATCGCGTTGATCGGAGGGCTCGCCGCGACCGCCTACCGGGCCCCGATCAACGCCTTCCGCGCTCGCTATCTCGTCATCGCGCTGGCGCTGGCGGTGACGGTGGCGCTGGTCTATCGGCTTGGCGCGGGGCTGGCCGGCCTGGGCCGTCGGGGATGGTTCTCTCTCGCCGGGGGGAGCGTGGCGCTGGTGGTGATCGTGGTCTACACCGAGGCCTTCACCCGATGGGAGTCCGACTCCTTACGGCAGAGCGTCTCGGCACTGCTGCTGCAGGTGGACCACACCATGGGCGCGATCCCGCGCCCTCTGATCTTCCTGGTCGGGTTGCCAGCCCTCATCTGGGGGATCGCGTCGCGAGCGCGGCGTCGCGAGGGCTGGTGGCTGACCGCCTTCGGAGCCGTCGGGCTGGCCGCGATGTCGACCATGTTCCTCTCGGTCGGACACCCGACCCTTCGACCTGTGCTCAGCCTCGCCTACAGCATCACCCTGGGCATGTTCATCGGTGGACTCCTGGTGGCGGGCGATACCTGGCTCAGCGGTCCTCCTGGCCGGCGGACCAGCAAGACCGCCGAGCTCGCCCGAGTGGCGCCCGAGCCGCTTCGGCACGAGCCGCTCCTCTGAGCGCGCCGACCGGCACCCACGTGTCCGGGCTCTGTCTTCTGCCTTCACCGGCGGGGGCGGGCCGGCCGACCCGGACTCTTTCGTAGACTCCCTCTGTGGCCAACGGTCACGGAGGGGTGCCGGAGTGGCCGATCGGAACCGCCTTGAAAGCGGTCGCTGGCAGAGATGTCAGCCGCGGGTTCGAATCCCGCCCCCTCTGCCGGGTGTGACAAGCGATCCTGTCTGCCCTACTCGGACCCGCCGAGCTCAAGACTCACCGTGTCGTAGGCGTAGTCGGTCATCTTGCGGCTGTGGTGCTGCAGCTTGTTGACGAGCCGCTGCAACTCGGCACGGATCGGCTCAACGTCACTGACCTGGGCCAACTGGGCGCCGAGTGCCGAGAGCTGGGTGACCAGATTCCGCCGTTCGTCGTTCAGCGTGCGGGCTCTGGGTGCGAGCCAGCCGTCGCCACCGCGAGCGGTCTCCCGCAGCAGTGCATCCCGGATGCCGATGATGCGCTGGCGGGCGATAGCGCGCCATGCCTGATGGCGCCGCGGGTAGTCGAGGACCTGCTCCAGCCCGACGATCGCGTTATCGAGACTTGTCATGGATCCCACCCCCTCGGAGGACTCTGTGAACCGGAGTGTGACTCAGGTCACAGCCTCTGCGCAAGGGTCTTTCGGACTGCCCCCGCGAGATCAGCCTGCGAGATCAGCCTGCGAGATCAGCCCGCGAGATCTATGGGAGGTCCCCTGCTCGTGGCGAGCCTGACCCTTGGTTAGATGGGCGAATGCAACAGCTCGTGCGACCGACTCGCCGCGTGGCCCTGCGCTTTGCGATGGTCCCCCAGTTCCTCGGACTTCTCCTCCTCGTCGTGGCGCTGCTGGTGTCGGTCGGCATGGGAGGACGCGGAACGGTGAGTCTGTTCATCTCTGGTGTTGCGGGGGTGAGCCTGGTTGTCGGCATGGTGATGGTCTGGGTCCGTCCCTGGATGCTGCGTCTGGATGAGGACGGCTATCGCGTACGGCTGGTGCGCGGTGCGGGTGTGAGCTCAGCCAGGTGGACCGACGTCACCGAAGTAGTAACCGCCATGGTCGCGCAGACCCGCTGTCTGGTGCTCCGACTCCCGAACGACCAGAGGACGATCATCCCGGTGGACGTGCTCGAAGGCGATCCTGACGAGCTGGTGCGCACCATCCGCAGCCATCTCTTGGAGGCAGAGCGCCGGCCCCGGTCGTAGCCGATTCGCCGTCAACCTCCCCTCCCGGTACCCTTTCCCACGCCGGTTGGAGGTGTCGCCTAGTCCGGTTTATGGCGCCCGCCTGCTAAGCGGGTTGAGGTCTACAGCCTCTCGCGGGTTCAAATCCCGCCACCTCCGCGCCCACGTGCCCACCCTGGCGGGTGGGCACTGTTGAAAGGCCCCTGCGGACCGGGGAGACCCAGGACCGCAGGGGCCTTTCACGCCAGGGTCCTGGACTTGGGCGGTTCGAGCACATTCGTCCCATCCCGCCTTCCGAGGTCCTCTCACTGCAGACTTCGACCGACCTTTGGCGAGTTTTGTAAGAATTGGCTCAGAAGGTGGGCGCCAGAGGCTGCTGGGCTTGCAGTCACGACCTCGGTGGGGTTACATCCCGTGGTGTGAGCGAACGGTCTCTGTCCGCGACGCCCACACCACGCTAGAGCGAGGGCCCGCCCCCCAACGACACCGTGCCTCGCTGCTTGGCCTAGACAAGCAATGTTGTCAAGGCTCTTCGGTCGCGCTCGCGGATTTTGCAGGATCATGCAGTGCATAAGGCTGAAGCCGAATTGGGTGGCGCATGATTGTGCAGTGCCGGACACTAGTGGGCAGAGAGGTTCCCTAGTCTCCGAGATTCGAAGAGGTAGCCATGAACACGTCCCGCAAGGTCACCCGCGTGGTTGCCGGCCTGGTTGCGGCAGCGGCAGTCGCCCTGTCCATGACCGCGGCTCCGGCTGCCAACGCCGCACCGATTCACGTCCACTCGCAGGACACCGGCTGGGGTCCGTGATCCTCAGCACCTAGTACTTTCATCCCAGATTGAGACGAGATCCGCGAGCACACCCCCCCCTAGGCTCAAGGGTCCAGTGCCTTACCCCCCCGGCCCGTCTCAACGAAAAGCGAGGGCAGCGCCATCCGGCCGCTGCCCTCGCTTCAGTTTTCAGGAGTTCAGTTTTCAGGATTCCTGGGGTGGCGCTTCGAAGTCCGCGGAGCCGTAGGGGTTCTCGGCCTCCTGGGCACTGGTCAACCGGCCCATCGCGTACCCCAGCTGGTATCGCGTCTCGACTCCGAACTCATCCTTGAGCATCGAGATGTGAGTCGCGAAGGTCCGCGTGCTGACGCCCATACGCTTGGCGCTGGCCGCGTCGCTGCGTCCCTCCCCCAACATCCGCAGGGTCATGCCACGCACGTCCTCGGCGATCGAACGGGAGATGTCCTCGCCCGACGCGACATACGGCGTGGCACGTTCCCAGGCACGGTCGAACACATCGGCGAGATAGGTCACGATCGAGGGCGCGTGGATCGCGACGGCGACCGCGTTGTTGTCCGCTGATCCGGGGATCAGCGCCAGCTTTCGGTCGAAGATGATGATGCGGTTGAAGAACTCATCGAGGGTTCGGACCTCGGCGCCGTGGGCTGTGACCTCCTGGACGTAGTCCCGGGTGACCGGGCTCGGCTCGCGCGGAGTGCTGGTAGAGGCTCCGCATGTGAACGCCACGGTTCAAGGCATCGATGTCGCGCTGCTGCGCCTCGGCCAGCGTGGCCGCCGGCCGTTTGCCGGAGGGCTGCGCAGTGAGCAACTCGGTCTTGCACTCGGCGAGAGCTGCTTCGATCCAGATGCCGATCTTGTCGAAGTCATGGATCTCGGTGACCGCGCTCTGCGCGCTCAGCGACCCACTGCGGAAGTTCTGTCCCAGCTCGGTGAAGGCCATGGCCCAGTGGGACGACTCAGCCAGCAGCTCATTGCCCACCTGGGTGAGGGGAGTTACAACCTGTGCGTGCGCGGCCGCCGGGTCGACGGCAAGGAGGCGCTCGTCTCCATCGTCCCGCCGCAGTAGGCCCATGCTCAGCAGCAGACTGAGCGCCTTGGCATCCTTCGACCCCTTGCGGAAGCGCGGGTCCTTCGCGTCGAGCCAGCCGAATGAGACAGCTTGGCGGAAGAGATCCGAGCCCACGCTCTCGAGCAGGGCAAGATCCTCCGAGCTGTACCGCGGTACACGGGGATCGACGGATCGGGTCACGCTCCGAGTATGACAAGACGAACGCGCGTTCGCCGGTAACTGGACGGGTGACCGATTTTTCCCGCCCGGCCAGCCCCCGCTAGACTCGCCCGAGCAGTTCTGGCGCCCGTAGCTCAACGGATAGAGCATCTGACTACGGATCAGAAGGTTGGGGGTTCGA